>JARWZO010000012.1 GCA_029866325.1 Fluviicola sp.
AGCGGAAGCCTAAAGGCACAACGCTTTCGCCGATCGCATGACGCCAAAGCTCTAGCGATGGCACAAGCTTTAGCGAAGGAGCAAAGTTTTTTTTGAAGAGTTTGACGTGTTAAGTTCACAAAGGAGTTCTACCTAAGCCTCTTGGTTTCTCTTAACAGTCAAGATTGTCTTTTTCCTTTACTCGTTCGATGATCGTCAGTAAGCCAAAGCTTCAAAGGAGCAACCATTTTTTAAGCGTTTGACTTGTTAAGTTCACAAAGGAGTTCTGACTAGATCACCTCACTTCCAATCCAAGTAAATCACAGGTCGGAAGCCAATGGTAGAACTTCCTTTGTCTGCGGGAACGGTTTGTTGATAGAAGATTGTATTCAGCTGATTCTCTTGTTTGTCGACCAAGCCAATGGTGCGATTGCCGCCCAGAACCGTCATTTGATCTTGCGGAGTAGTTGATTCGGAACAATATTCTGAAACACCACCGGTCAAATACCAAATCGGGTAGGTTTGATTGATGGTGTGCCAGTCGATGAGTCTAGGGAAGCGTTCTTTTAGCGCCATGATTTCCTTTGGCGAAATCGGAGAGCATCGGGTAATAAACCGAATGGCATCTTCCGGAGCGCGCTCGATGATAAACGGAGCGTCTGCCTGTGCGTCGATTTTATTTCGAAGAATGGTTGGTGCACAGAGCTTTGCGGCCATTTCGTAGTGAAACAATTGCGGCAATTCTACCCGAATGGTGTACGGAGCGTCTTTTAATTCTTTGTTTTTCTTCCGTTGCAACCAATCACAATAAGCTTTCATTTGCGCTTCGGTGAGGCCAACCACCGGATAATTGTCGTAAACCGGATGCCAGAAGTATAAATCGGTAAAAGGTCCGTATTCAGGATAAGGTGAATCGCGCAGCCAGCAAAGTGTATCGGGATAAACAGGAGTAGGGGAGCACGCAGTTGATTGGTAGACAAACTTCGAGACATTGAATTCACGACGTTGGTAAAAGCGTTCGACCTTCGGATAATATAGCTGTGAAACGATTGAAAAATACTCTTCGTTATCGTAGTAGTTATAAATATTGATCTTTTTCTGCTTGAAATAATCGTAATTAAACCCGTAGCGGGTAAGGTAAATGGCAAGTGAATCAGGATCGGAATAATCGAATAAAGCGCGTTGTTTTTTGGTGCAATCTAGTAATTCAATGGCATCATAATCAGATAACTCTCGAAACAAAAGATCAAACACAATAGAATCACGCACCCAATGCACAAATTCACGGTATTGCGCGTTGGTGACTTCGTGTGGCGACAGGTAAAAAGGTTGCAGTAACTCATTGATTACGGGCTGAGCAACGGTTTTACGGTAATTCTCAAAGTCGTTTTTCAGCGTATTTATTACGGAATCTGTAACCGAAGGATCGGAGTTGTATTTAACATAATAACCGTCCCACGCAGATTTCCAGCCTGACGGATTACGGGACATCAATTGCAGCGTATCGTCGTACTTAAAAGGAATGCTTTCGGAAATGTAAATACCGTCTAAGATACTGTTACCGTCGTAATAGACATTTTGCGGTGTTTTCGGTGTAGTATCTTTTGGCGGTTCTATATTAACGTACGGATACCGGCGAAACTCATAAGCCGGAGATTGCTGCACAAAATTGGGCTGTGAAGTAATGCGCAGGATTTTTTCCGGACCAACAAGCGCTGCAGGCTGAACCAGGACAACATCTGCGAGCTTCGGATAACGCATCAGATTTTCTTCCGGAATTTTGTACGAACCATCAATGGCAAAAGTTTGACCAAAGATCAAGGTGTCGGTAGATTTTCTGCTCAGCGAGATTTGAATAGAATCGATCGTTTGGCCGAGCGCAGCGGAAGATGCGATTCTCAGGAAGCAGACGAGTATGAAGGATAAACGCATGGTTCTATAATAGTAATAAAATCTTACGTTACAATTGAAGAAGCACAATAAATGTCAGATGAGGATCGTTATTCTATTTAACATAATATTAATTATAGGGCAAAATAGCAACAACACATTAATACTAAGTCCGAGTTCTGCTAAGAAACATTTCTTAAATAGTGCTTTTCGGTTAAAGCATTCATTACTCTGCTTTTAATCTCATTCATAATTTGAAAAGTTGCGCTCCGAAGTTCTTCGTACTTAACTTCTGTGATACCACTTTTCATTTCACCATGGGCAATTTTATTTCTAAAGTTCAATAATTGATTAATTAAACCTTCAATGCTTTCAAACAAATCATGAGGGAAACCAAGTTTGTACAAGTTTTTCCTAAGTACTATGGGTTTCAGATTTGATTCAGTATCAACATAATCATCTGGTATGCTAACAATCTTGTTTTCAAAATCTTGAGAAGCCTCTATAAAATCTCGGTTACGAGCATAGATATGAAGCTTAACATCACTTGGTAAAGCGTTTCTGAAAATATCACTTTTACTATCTGGATTCCTTAATGCCTTAAAGAGTTCTGAAAGTGAGCCTGCTGCGATAGCATAATTTACATCTTTACAATGTAAAGATTCTGCATTAATTTTCGTTACATAAAGGTTAAAAGCAAATTTACAAAAGCCTTCGAAATGAGCGTATAACATAAGTATAACAGCACGCCGAAATTGATCTTTATCATTTTCAGATTGTAATGTGCTCAATTGATTTTGCAAAAAGCGAATTTCATCAGTTCGCCATGTCTGTTCAGCCTCTATTTCTGTCCATAAATCTTCAATGGTCATACTGTTTCATTGATTTTTTTAGTCACAAAATCAATTCGTGAAGCTAATGGTCCTTTAGAATTCTTTCCACCTCCTGTTGTAAGATCAATGAAAGTATTATCCAATTTTATTGATATAAGACACGCTTCAATTTCTTTTAATTTTTCGGGATCATTCTCGTCAATTTTACCAATACTTTCTTGAAGACCAACTGTAAAAGCTTCAAAATGATATACACCAAAACCTTTGGTTATGCTTTCTCCATTTTTGTTAGCAATCCCAAATGATTTGACTCCTAATGTTTTATTAAGTAAAGAGAACGTTTTTTTAAAATTTATCTCTTCCGCAGTATAATCAAAACTGACATTGATATCTGGATCTGATACGGCTTCCATATATTCAGTTAGAAAGTCCGCAACATCATGAACAAAACCTGCCCTATTGTTTTTCAAAGCAAAAAATCTTAGTACAAGTTCTTGATCAAAAGCTGCAAGTTTTTGATCTCTTGACAGGTTTTCTGTACAAGCCTTGAAGTCTTCATCCTCACTCATTCTAATTATGAAATCATTGAATGTGGGATCTAACAGTCTGATTGTACAATTACGAAGTTGTTGATTAGTAAGAAGATCCCCTCCTGTATTCAAACGTTTGAACATATGATACTTAAATTTGGGATCACTTCCTTTTCGTACAACCTCTACCCTAACAAAGGCTCTTTTCAATTTGATTTGCAAAGCAGTACTTAAATCATCAAATGTTAATCCATTAAGCTGATTAACGATATCGCAGTCTACTAATTTAAGTTTATCGCCAATGTTAATGACTGGGTCTAAATGGCTAGCTTCCAATTCTCCTCTAAAATGTAAATATGAGGATATCCTTTGTAAACCGTCTATCAGTAAATACTTCCCATCTTCTTCTTCAATTACATATATCGGTGGAACAGGCATTTCCAGCAATAATGATTCAATAAAACGGGACCTTGCCCCTTCAGACCATCTAAATAATCTTTGATAATCTGGACTTACATCTAATTCGCCTGAACGCTTCATATCAAGCAACTCATTGAATGATAAGTCTAGACTTTGTGTGTTAACCTTTTTTAATTGCCCATCAATGGCAGTAATTACATCAATAGGGTTAGTAATCTCGCTCATAATTTCATTCTTTAACAAAGCATAATACGCTTTCGGTTGTTTCTATTTTTTGCCTGTATTTCTTTGTTCTGGCATTGATTCCAGCCATAGAACGAGAAATAACAAAGTCCTCTCGTCTCTTTAATATTAATCCATTATTGAATGACATTTCATTACTAATTTGAGCCAAATCATTATGCAATTCCTTGTAAAAAGAATCTTGAACTACAAGAATCGATATGCCACCTGGTTTAAGAATTCTGCTTATTTCCCCAATTGAATTATATAATGAATCAAAATATTGGGTATGATTCTTAAAGTAATAAGATTTAGATGCTTTTGATTGATGGTTAAATAGGTTTTCTAAAAATTTGTTACATTCTTTCCCCCATTCTTTCTTAACAATTGGATTTTTAGATGGAACTTTTGACGTCCCAATTAAATTTTTTCGCAAATCACTGAACGGTTCTTTTGTATACCCTAAGATTGCAAGTTCAGGCATTGTAGCAACTGCATAATCAATTCTTGTACAATATGGTGGTGATGAGAGCACGAGATCAATTGAGTTTTTTTCAATTGGGATACTTATTGACGAACCAACTTTAATAGTTGACTCGCAGTTACTACTCTCACCTTTAGTGAATGACTTGTCTCGAATTTTTATCATATCCTCGACCATCCTTTTAAACAAATGAATAATATCGAGTGTACTCGGGTCTAATAAATCGTTCTCACTTTTGGTTGTCTTAATCCAAGTTGGATTTGAAGTTGAAAATGAACTAATAACCAATCTTAGCGTTCGGAAAAGTGCGACATAATAAAATGACGCAATATTCGAAAGACTATTAATATCGGAGTTCTCTTCTGATAAAAATTTATATGAACTTCTATTAACTAATAGTTTTTGAATTGATACTTCAATTTTCCGAAAGTTAATTGCTCCTTGAGGCGTTAACCATGAACAAAGTGGATCAGAGAATGAGTTATCGACGTAGCTTTTCTTTCTTAATGCTTTTTGACAGATATCTAATGTGATCGGCCATAAACTCGATAATTCATTATGACTAAGCATATTCGCTTTAGATGCGATTACCATTACAGGATTTAAATCAATACCTATTGTTTTATATCCAGAATTAGCTGCTGCCATGATTGTAGTACCACTTCCATTCCATGGATCAACGATTAGTGCATCTTGAGATAATTCTGCTGATTCGATTAGAGAATTGGCGAAGCTTGATGAAAACCCAGCATAATAAGGATAAAAATTACCAATATCATCATTTTTCCTTTTTGGATTAAGGATATTAAAGTTCTCAATAATGTTTCTTTTCATTATTAGCTTTGCAATTTTAATTCTTTACAAACCTCTTTCAAAACCTCACACGGATCCATATCTATCGCTAAAGCAATCAAGTACAATTCATCTACCCGCAATTTCGTGCTCGCATTATTCGTCAATTCACTCAATCGTGTTTCACTAATTCCAGTTTTTCGCGAAAGAAACAATCCTGATGTGTTCATGGTTATCTTTTCAGATCATAAATATACCAAACCTATTGAGTTTTCCAACTTTCCATACCAGCCTCCCAAAACAACTTACCCCCCTTTTTCCAAACAGAATTACCCCAAATTCTGAAAAACATACCGTATTTATTCCATCAAGCAAACGGAGCTATAAATACAAAAGAAACAAACCTTCACCCCTACTAGATTTGATCGAAAATTCATTAGTTAGAAAGAAAATGAATCATTCCGTAGTTAGACATCTTTGATTTTCATCCAAAACGGAACTCTACGCCTAGGTATAAATCCATGAATTTTTCCGTCCGGTGTCAATTGATGGTAGTGAATTTTGATATAGGGTCTTCCGCTGTCAGTTGGTTCAAATTCAGTATTTAAATACTCTTTCTCATCGTCAATTCTCTTACAGAACCATCCAATTCAACTGAAACATAAGGAAAACCTTCTTCGCGTTTTCTTAGTGGAGCCAAATAGCGTATGAAAAGGTAAATCGCCCAAACGCAAAGGAAGATAAAGATTAACGTCCAGAGATTCATGGTTTAAAGTTAAAATAAAGTCTCGGTCTATTTAAGATTGAGGTAAAACCTTAGCCCTCCCCTCCTGCCGTCAATCTCTGTCTGATACCCAAGCTATATAAACATTCCGCAATAATAGTATAAGACAAAAAATGATTTCTTGGAGAGAGAGCTTGGGTTATTGTTAGAAAAGGATTTTTTGTGGTTTTCAGGTAACAAACAACAAAACCCCTATTACCGTCGGCAATAAGGGTTTTGTGAATGAATGAGGATCAGCGTTTAATAACGCGTTGTGTTAGTTGATGACCATCGATGGTGCGAATGGTCATAAAGTAAACGCCCGATGCGTATGGTGTTAAATCAAACGACAAACGTGAATTTGACGTGATGGAATGCGCTAAAAATGCTTGTCCTGTTGCAGAATGAAGCGTTACTTCAGCATCCTGATCGTAGTGATAATCAAGTGTAAAAGATCCTTCTGTTGGATTTGGGAAAACAGTGATATCATCAATCGATAGCGGTGCGATTGTGTTGTGTGATAAGGTATTCAACTGTGATTCAATTTCCTGTAATTCTACTTCGAGGGTTTGTTCATCAATTGTTCCCGAACTCGCCTGACGCATCATGGAAATTTGAATATAGTAATTCACTTGAACCGCACAACCTTTTGGATCTCGCACGACATGTATAACTCTGTAGGCATTTTGTTTGGATAATCCTGAATAGTTGTAGCTAGAAGCTCCGGCTGTCCAAATAACCATAGATCCAGGTACAATCGTATTGGTTGTTAGATTGTAAACATACCACATGTGTTGTGCATGAGGCGGATTGGCTAAAGATGTACATGCAACACTATACGTTGTTCCACCGCTTTGGATAATATTCATGTTAAACAACGGATTCAACGTTTCAGTTGTGATGGTAAAGTTGACTACTTTTTCTAACCAACCTACGCAATTGTTTTGCACCGCCAGCTTGATTTGATAATTTCCCGGTGTCAGTTGAATACCTGCGGCCTGAGCCAATTGGGAAATGTTATCCGTACCGGCCTCACCTCCAAGCCAGCCAAAAGTACCATACCATTGGTAAGTGGCTCCGTTTTGTTTCCATAGATCGATAAAATGGTTGGTTTCATTGGTCGATGCAGACCCGTTTAAAATGATTGACTGCCAACACGGAAAGTTATACATTTCAACATTATTGCTATTGGTGAGGACAAAATCATTGGTCAATTCCCCTTTAACACCATCTTCATAAATTCCTATGAAAGAACCAACATATGCAAGTTCATTGTATGTAATACTTGGGTAATTTGCCGGTGCTGCGCTCATTGATTCGTAATCAACATAAAAAGGACCAGTAGCATGACTTGAATTAGAAGTGATTTTATAATCTCCTGCGACTACTTTATCTCCGTCCGATTGAATCAAAATCACTTCTCCTTGCGAATTACCACCATAGGCACCGTCATTAGAAACCATGGTAGTTGTTATTGCCCCAGATTGTTTATTGAGCGATTGGGTATAATAATGTAAATAATCAGCAGGGCCAAATGTTTCCACACGAATTCCGGTAACATACATCTCGTTGCAATGGCTGATGGCCAAACGATTGGAATTGGTGGTTAGTCCGGGAAGTATTTGCTGCCAAATCATTGGCGGAGTGCCTACAGTAGATAGACTGTATTTCCGAATAAGATTGCGCACCACCAAGTAAAGATGATTGGTTTGCGGATCCAATTTAAAATCTTCGATATTGTCTCTATGCTGGGTGGAATTTTGGTTGTTTTGAAAATTATTGATATTGATCGGAATGAAGGATGGATCAGGGCTTCCGTTGGATAAAAAACGTGCCACAAACCCTGCTGCCTGAGCAGTTGGAAAATTGATCTGATGATAAACCCCGCCAGTTCCATTGCCTATTCTAGCGTTATTTTCAGCCGTCCCAGAAAGGTAAATCAATCCATTGTCTGCTACCGCTATATTGCCCGACTCAACATTCGAATTATAAGTAACTTTTGTAATCCAATTTAAAGTGCTACTCTGGTTTGCAGAAACATTACTTACGTCGAGTTCCATTAAAACCGATACTTTTTGGCCGCTGTTGATGATCGCTAAGTTTGTTTGCGGGATTAAAAAATCAAGATTATGTGCCGTATTTCCATAAACGTAAAGTTTATTGTTGTGAAGGGCCATGTCTGTCACAGAGAAATTTCCGGTCATTTCCATAAGGTTTATCCCAAAAGTTGGATTGGTACGAGGATATGCTATAACTTTTGTATTGTGAGGCGCAGCAACATTAGTCGGATGAAATTCAGTAGCGACATATATATAATTTTGATCAATTGCTATCCCAAGCGAATTATGACCATTTGTGTAAATCGGATTCACCGTTCCAAGGCTGATTTGAAAGCCATTGGTACCATCAGGTAAATACTCATTAAGATAAAGAAAAACACCTTGTGTAGTTGTAAGTTCTTTTAAGAGATACGTGTGGTCATTTTCATCAACGACACCTTTTAACGTGTGGCTGTCGCCTGAATTCGGGTTAACGTTCTCGAAATTAATGTCGTGTTTCCAAACCTGTGCGGTTGTTTGATTAATACATCCTAGGAATAACATTCCTGTAATGAATAGTTGTTTCATAAATTTTATTTTTTGGCGAATGTCAAGATTCAGTGAAGACAAAAAAGTAGAAAGTTCAGTAACAGCCAACTTTCTTTAGGAACGGTAAAAAAATGGAGAAATCGGATTCCTTTTTGAGCTTGCACGCAGATACAAAAGCTTAGTTCATTACCTTTGTTACCTATCAAAAGAACCGAAAATCACATGAAATACCTTTCTGTTGTTTGTTTCCTGCTAGCTAGTGCTCCGTTTGTGTATTCGCAGGCGGCAGTAACAGGTCCCGAAAAGTACCAGACAGCCTACGAACAGGAAGTTCTCCTGAACGGCAACGCTAGTCATTTGGATCAATTGATGGCCATGGGTGATGGTGCTTCGAAAGAGCGTACGCTTGGTGTAAAGAAAGAATTGGATGCTTTTATCAACGAAATAAAAGGGTCGGAACTGATGCGTGCGCCGGAAGTGAAACTCATGAAAGAATTGCACAAAAAAGTACGCAAACGTTTTTTGGGCGAATACCAGTACATCTCGCCGTTTCATGCCATTTTTGAGACAGGACAGTACAATTGTGTTTCTGCAACTGCCTTGTTTGCATTAGTATTGGAAGGCTTGAACATCCCCTACGCTATTCAAGAGCAACCAACGCATGTTTACATCATGGCGTATCCGGATACGAAAGCCATTTCTATAGAAATGACAGCGGTGAAAAATGCGTACTATTTGCCAAGTAGAAAGGATATCACTAAGTCCATTGGTACCTTGTTGGAGTTAAATGTTATCACGGAAGAAGATATCAGAAACAAAGGCGAACTACAGATTTACCATGCATTTTACAACACCAATAGTGTGGTTGATCTAACGCAACTAGCCGGAATACAGTATTTTAACGAAGCAATCGTCGCGGCGAATATCGAAGATTACGAAGAAGCATTCAACATTGCCTGCAAGACGGAAAAGTTGTACGATGTAGAGAAAATCCAGGTATTTAAGGCTGAGATACTGAGCACGCTGTTCGCTGATGCAAAGTTCGATTCCATGAAGGATATTACCTACTTGGCAAGCTACGCCAACCTTGAAAAAGTCGATCATAAAAAGGTGTACTATCAATACCTTTCGTTTCTTCATGAACAATTGGTTACCAAAGGCAATCGCGAACTGGCCGATTCAAGTCACACCTACTTTGTTCAGACACTCACCGACTCATCCTTGTCTAAAAGCCTGAGTGCGTTGTATTATTTCGGAATGTCGGAATATTTTTCGAATGCTTACAACTTGAAAAAGCGACTGGAATATGCCGAGTTAGCCCACTCGAATGATCTTGAAAACCAAAATATTAAGGGGTGGCTGGCAGAAAGCATCGTGCAGAGTTTTGTAGACAAGTACGAAGGTGAGGAATTGCTGTCTAAAATGGATGATTACATTAAGCGATATCCCTATTTGGAAACTCACAACCGTTTTCTGATGATCTATTTTTATGGTTGTCAAGAACTTTCCTATTACTATTATGAAGATGATGACGGCGAAAACGGTAAAAAATACTTTGACCTCGCTATCAGAACCCGCAATGCCATGGAGGATAAAGAGGTGCTTGATGAAGAACAGGTAGGTTGGCTCTATGCAGAAGCCGGTGCATATTTACTCCGGAAACGCCGCAATGAAGAAGCCTTAAAAATACTTGAAGAAGGTTTGAAGCTGGTTCCTGATCACGAACGGATTTTGGCACGGATTGAGATCGCGCGGGAACGGATGAAGTGATTTTAATCTAGTTGGTCAGCGATTTTAATTTCAATCCAAAACGGAACTCTACGCCTAGGTATAAATCCATGAATTTTTCCGTCCGGTGTTAATTGTCCATAACGACTTTTGACATAAGGTCTTCCGCTGTCAGTTGGTTCAAATTCAGTATTTAAATACTCTTTCTCATCGTCATACAATTCTCTTACAGAACCATCTAATTCAACTGAAACATAAGGAAAACCTGCTTCACGTTTTCTCAATGGAGCAAAATAGCGTATGAAAATGTAAATGACCCAAACGCCCAAGAAGATGTATATTACTGTCCAAAGATTCATGGGTTAAAGTTAGAATTTTAGTCGTTATCTACTAAAAATCACACTACAACTCGAGCAACTCAATTTAAATGAAAGTATGACTTGATGTTTCCACCAATGAACCATTCCCCACTTCATCTGTAAATCATTCCAACTTTAAAAGCTTCATATGATTAAGTCAGTGCTTTCTGCATTATTTGTAATAATAGTTTCAATCTCCGTGCATGCGCAAGTTCGAAGACATCATCTAATTTCCGGTGATACCTTGGGATCGGTAAACAATGACTTTATTCAACTCACCAATAACCAAAGAATTGAGCTTATGCCGCTCTACGACCCTGATTTTGCACTTTTCTCAGCAAATTTTGGAAGCTATCCGGCAGTTGAGTCGCTTGCCGGTAATGATTCTATCGCCGAGGAAAATACCTTGAACTATTTTTCCACCTGTGAGGTGTCTCCGGTTGAAATTGTTGACTCAATTGATTTGAATGAGGATGGTACGAAAGAGCTAGTTCTGTTACGCCGATCATCGTGTTTTGTGTCCCCTCCTACAATGGGGCCTTACGGAGAAGGAGGTCAACAACATTCTTATGAAAACTACGAGGTTTGGGATGTGAAACAGAAACAGCAGCTATTTGAAGTCAGGAATATCCGCGAAAGTCAGGTGGCTATTACTACGAATGTTATTCAAACCTTCGGTTATCGCTTTGAGGTAACAATCGATCAGAAAGGACGCTTTCATATTTCCGGATTAACCGATGGTAGCAATTACGAACCTGGAACGTATAAATATAATACTGAGAAAGGTCTGTATGAAAAGGAATGAAGGGTAAGTTGAAAGAAAGAGTTAGCCTGAAAGTTGGATTCAACTTTTTAAATTGACCACTACAGTTATTTTAAAATGTGGAATCGTTTTCCAAAAAGATGTACCTTAGTCTTATGGACTGGAAAGCACATATCACTGTTCAAGAAACAACTAATCCTGATTGGAATAATTGGAAAATCAACATCATTCATGATTTGAAGGATGAGCAGTTCGATGATTGGTATTGGATGGGAAATCTAGGTCCAAATGGTCAACCTTCATCAGGCATTTACGGTGGTGATTCAGGAGAATTGAGTGAATCTTTATTTGCCGATTCAAATGGATTGAATTGGTCCGGTTGGCTGCCAGCGGATATGGATTCTTCTGCATTGGAATTATCACTGATTTGTCATTTTGAAGAATTGGAGAAAACGCGCTATTTGCAATGTTCTATTACTGGTGAAGGCACTTTCGTATTAGTTGAAGTAAATCAATCAGAATTAAGCTCGTTGCAATTTCCTAAACCGTTTAGTACGACCGGGAAATACCAAGATCGACAACTGAAGTTTGATACAACAGGATATTATGTAACAGCATTGGTGGGTAAAGGTGTTTTATTGCGTTCCGAAGACAACCAATGGTACTTTTCAGATGAATTGGTCACGAAACAGCCGATTAATAAGTCTTTACCTTTTTTAACGGGTGGTTATTTAATAACGCCTTCATTGGCCATCTTTCGCGGCTCAACGTTCGATGACATGCTTTTTGAACAGAAAAAGTTATTTCTGATTAACATTGAAACTTGGGATATTCTGTATGCATGTGAAGTAAACGACAGCATGCACGATTGGCAGACAACTGTTGCAAATGAGCACATCTTATCGTTTCGTTCCGGATATGATACACAACGGGTTGTTCAGTGGAGTTTACCTGATGCTCCGCATAAAGATTTTGATGTTTCTTCAATTTATGGCTACACCGTTAGTTTGCCGGATAATACCGTTTTCTTGTGTTCTGAAGAGGGAGTTACTCCCCTACATCTTGATCAGGAGAGTTCATTGATTAGGTTGCATGATGATTCACGCTATTGGTATCCAACTAAAGACGCTTCATGTTTTGTCAGGCTCAAATCGTTGGTGGTTCATGAAGAGTTGAGTTGCTGTGAATTACAGTGGATTGATCTGAAAAACAAACTCAAAGAGACCGTTCTATTACCAATAGCTGGGTTTGATGCCTATTTTGAGCTAATTGATGACATTCATATTTTACTAATATCAACAGAAGTTATTCTTGTAAATTTGATAACTAAAGCAACAGTGCTTTATGGTGAAATAGAGACTGATGTGTCTAAAAGGAGTCTTGTTTTGAACAAAAACGAAGTCAATCTTTATCTTTCAGGGTTTAAAGATCTATTTTGCAGGTCATTGCAAATTGGCTAGTTTCGATGAGTGGTCAATTTTATAGTTGAAACTACCGGCGCCTTTGGTTAAACGAAACCTCTATTTCGATCAACTTCGATTTCAAGGAATCAGGCAGAATTTCCAGCGTTTTATCAAGGACAATTCTATACTCTTCCTCGGTGAAATCTGCTTGAAACTTCTCTCCCAAGACATATCCTATTAAATAAAAGAAAACCCACGAAGGTCGATTAAATTTGACCGCCTTTTCTAGTTGATAAAGAGGATATTGGACTCCCGACAAAGTGTATAGAAAGTCTTCCGGATCATCAGGATCCTTCGCCATAATGGAATCGAGTCAGGTGTCATTGTCCCACTCCGATTTTAATCGTGCGACAGGCTGCTTCAAATCCAAAAAATCGCGCATAGTTTTGGCATTGCCTTTCCAAACTCCAAAGCCAAACATGGCTACATCAATGTCGTGTGTAGGTTCAACTTTTTCTTTAAATACCGTTCTAAAATCGTTCTCCATCGAAATTTTTAGATTTTTAGATTCGTATTATTTTATAGTTCAGAGCCTAATCTCCGGTGTCCCGTTGTACTCAAAATAATTCTTCAGTTCATACTTGTGAACATACGCATATTTCGAATGATCGTAAACAGGTTCAAAACCCACCCGCATCTCGATTTCTTCCAATGCTGATTTTAATCGTTTCGCGTTAATAGCTGCTGATTTTTTTTGATCATTCCCTTCCAGATCATATTCCAACCAGGCATCGGAATCGGTTATTAGTTTCACCCCTATGTCGGAATACATAATAACAATGGCTCCATTTATAATTTCTTGTATATCTCCTCTTTGAATGGTGGATATTCCATGGAAATAGAGCATTGTACTTCTTTTCATCTCAATAGAATGTACTCTTATGAACTCAAAAATGTCGAATGGTATATGCGCTTTATTTTCCAAATAATAGACACGGTCTTCCTCCTCTCTTCTGTGACTTAAAACGAGTTTATTTGTCTTAAACAGCTCTTTTTCATTTAATTCTGTGAGTATTTTTTGCAGGCAAAGTAATCGAGATTCAATTGAATCAACGCTAATTCCTTCTAGTTTGGCTTCAAAGAAGTCGTAAAACCAACTTGCTACGCCGTATTGTCCATTGTTTAATCGTTCAAGTATCATGCTAATTAGAATGTCGTAATGAGCTGAACCATTGAGAACTAATCTTCCTCATAGTCTGCAATTTTTTCGCTGTATGGAGAAAAGAACGGATCTTCAACCTGACTCACTTGATTCTTTGCCAACCGAAATACCTGAAATTTATCCGAATGATCGTTCAACCCTTCTTCATCATAAATATAAAGCAAACCGTAAGCCTCAGTATCAACATATTGCGATACCCAAAAAAAGAAATCGATAATTGTTTTTGCAGGTGTTCCAAAATGATTCCGGCAAGAAAAAAAACGAATGTTCTGGGTTGCATTGATAGTACTAACATTCATATCAGCGCCGTTGTTTTTAACAGATTCAACCCATTGATCAAACTCACTGCTTTGCCAACTTCCGTGGTCAAGTGTTATCCAACCATTTAATACTGTCATTTTTTTAGTTTTTATTGTAAATAATAATTCCGTTCTCCTCTATCGTAGTTGGGACTTCGTACCTGTCAGCATACTCTTTGATCCTAGCAATGTGAGCCTCATTATGTGTTCCTTCAAAAATAAAAAACGCTCTTCTTCCTGTTGTTTTGCAGGCTAAAAAATGTGTTTTATATTCTGCTCTTACTTTTTGTCCAATACTGTTATCACTGGTAGTAGTGAATTTCTTGTACTCAATTAACAATTCATCCGTCACATGGTCATATTCTTTACCAACAGGGTCATTCTTGAATTTAACATTACTTCTACCTTCAAATCTTTGATTTAAAATAGGAGTAATATCTTCTGTAATGCCAGTTTCCAAAAATTCATTCTCAAATATATATTGTAATTCCTCTTCTGTTGCCTTTTCAATAATATCTGTTTTACTTTTAATTCTTTCCTTAATTCCCAAAATCATTTTTTCCCTAGCTTGGATTTTGGATTTTAGCTCGACTGCCCTCTCCTCCAAAATCTCATTCAAATGCTTGCCTTTAGCCTCCCCTTTCTGCTCCAGTTCCCAGAATTCTTTGACTTTCGACGATTCGTCCATGGATTTCCATTTGTTCTCGACGTAATCGGTGTAGCCTTCCACTGCTTCGGGACTGCGTAGGCTGCTTCGGATAATGCCCAGACCGGTGCCGGGGCTGTTTTGCTCGCTTAACCAGGCTTCATTGGCAATGTTGAGTTTTTCTTCGACTAAAAAGAAAAGGGTTTGCTTTTGTCCGTTGATTACTTTCTCTCCGAAATACATCTCCCCTTCTCGTAATTCGACCCACTTTCCATCGCTGAATTGTTGCTTCAAGGTGCTTACCTTGTTTTGATCAACGCCCATGATGTTTTTACTGATCTGGCGAAGTGTGCCTGAAAGTGACGTTTCTTTCATTAAACTTACTTGCAGACCTTCTGTGGATACCTGTGAATCCGGTAGGTATTCAATTGTTTTTTCGGTTTTCAGATGAACAACGATGCGTCCGCTTTCATCGGGTTTCATGACACGATCTCCTTGCGCTTTGTGCTTCTTTTCGATCAGTTTGGCACCTTCTTTTGTGCCGTTGTAACTCAGTGTATCACTCGTGCCGATCACTTTTTCCGTACCGGTGTATTTGAGGTATAAGGCATTTTCCAAGGCTAGACGTGTCGCTTTCAAATCGGCCTGATACTGTTTAGCCTCTTCCAGCGTCATCTTCTCGCCCTTCTCATTGGTTACTTTCCATTCGGTGTCATTTGCCTTCTTTTGGTACTTTGCCATGAGATCTTCCATGACTTTGAGCCGCTCGATATAGGTTTTTGTGATTTCCGTTTGAGCTTCAACGGGTTTTTCTGCACCTGCTCCAATCTCTGCTATGCTCTTATGAGAAGACACAATGTTATTCATGGCCACGTCGAACTTGGTACTCATGTTTTTCGCATAAATACTGCTACCACTGCTTCGCAGGCGCATCAAGCCGCCTTTTGCAATGGCGCCCCCAACTTCAAACAGTACGAGTGCAAGGATGTTTTCTAACCAAAACTTTTTCCATTCACGTCCTTCCGGCAATCGACCTTTATCAATGTAAAAATGAGCGAGGCTGATGGTTGTGAAGAGCATGGCCATTGCAGAGAGGCGTTCAAGTTTGAGTGCAAACATTACCGTGCGACTTGCTCCTGCAGCTTTTGCCGCTGCTGCCATGGAACCAAATATCTCCCCAAAGGCTCCAAACGCAACGAACATCACAACATTTAAAACCATCTGCCCTAAAAATTCCCAGATTCCATAGGCGTTTTTGTCGCGGTTTAAGGTTCCTTGCCCCATGGATTGAAGAATGATCTCGGATACTACTGTAAAAAGTATTCCTGCTACAGCACCGGAAACAACCACTGCTCCAAATCCTGTTGCTCCAACCGCAGCGGCTACAAACAAGCCTACCCCCATGGTGGCCAAGGCGATAATAACCGCTACAATGACTACTACGATGATGGTGAGCACCATTTTCCATGTCTCGGTATTGTAGACGTAATAGGCATAGAGTTGCTCCTTGGTGTTCGTGTAATTGTAGGCTGTCGCGGTAGAATACGTGGAACTAGCCTGATCATCGTGCGGAAAATCCCAGTGTTTTAACTTGGTGAATCCTGCTTTTTTATAGGCATGCTCACGAACCATGTTTCCGAATTCTCCTTCCATAGCCAACGTGTCTACGCGATCATTTACAATGTCGCCCAGAAACTCAGACATTTTGGTGGCCGATTCCTGAATTCTTGCAACTATTTTTTCTACAGTATATCCATCAACCTCCACACCAAGCAACAATTCAGCGGTCTTTGTTTTGCTCGAAAACAAATTCACCAATTCGTCCTGCGCTTCGTGTTCAAATCCAAAGGCGGACACAATATCTCTTCGCTTTTGTGAATCAAGATCCGCCATCGCCCCCAATTGCACTTCCAGTGCTTCTCGAGATTGCCAAAGCTCCCCTAAGAATGAGGATATACCTGAAACCTTCTCTGTAGCAAATACTTTTGCATCGTTGTTTACCTCGTCATAAATCCATTTCCCCAAGTCAGATTGAAAACTACCCGAAAAGAGGGTCTTTGTGCCGTAGGTGTTGATGATTGATCTGAAATAAGTTGCGTCTGTTGCAGGTCGATCCAATTCCCCGCGCAAATACCAGTAAAAATGATCTCCCGCATCACCTGTCAATGCTGTGAGCTCAGCATACCCCATGTTTTTGCCGTCGTTTGCATCGTTTAGCATGGTTTGATTGAGTACATTCTTATTGTCTGTAAAAAATCGTCTCCCCCGGTAATAACTTTCATCAACGCGGTGTACCTCTATGGTTCCTTGTGCATAAAGAAATTGAAACGTTCCATTCCAATGGAGTCCGAATTTGTCTTTTACGTTCCACTTGCTCAAATCTTCGGGTTTTCCCACTGTATCCAATTTGCGCCAATGCTGGTGCGCTTCCTCCTTTGTCAAGCGCTGTCGTCCAAAGTAATCTCCCTCCATTTTATAGACCAGTACATTGGCTATACCTTTACCTTCAGGATCCATTACTGCGACATCGACCGAGGTGAAAAACAAATCGATGAGATCCGATTCGCCAATGGATTGCCCTTGGTAGTTTGCACTTACGATCGATTCATTTTTGCCCAAGGGACCTTCAGCGTTGGGGTTGTTCTTTCTTCTGCGCAGCTGATCGGCAATAGCAGCCATGTCCTGAATACCCAGAATCGATGCTTTGTAGTCCTGATCATCTTGCGTCACTACCGAATTTCTAGTTCCAAAAATGGCTTCTTCGGCCTTCCCTTTCTGTTTATGTACTGTTTTTGTGCTCTTTACATTTTCAGTCAACCATCCATCAAGAGCAGGATGATTTTCAATAAAACGAACCATGAAATCGTACTGTTCTTTGGCGGTCATGCTCACTTTTGCGATATCCCCCAACCCCATTCTGATGAGCACCTCATTCATGGAATCTTTTAGGTTCATATCCTCACGCATTCCCAGATTGAATCCGGATAGGTCTGCCATGTGTTTACTTCCCAACCCAGCTAAAACAAATGGTGAGTCCGGTGTATTCATGTAACGTTCCAGATCCGCAATAGAGACAACCGTTTGCGGATAAATCGTATCGGGTATTTGCATGCTTCCATAAACCGCAAACTCTACAGAATTGCCAGTATCCAGCTTTAGTTCAATTATTCTGTAAAACATGATGACAGGCTTCTCTAATGGATCCCGATAGAAATAAGTGTATTCACCATTTATCTTTGTAGGAAGTTCTTGTCTCCTCACCTGCGGTGGAGCAAAATAATATTCCGTTTGTGAGAATAATGTTCCATAATAAGGAGAGTCACCCCCAAACTTCATATCCGAAAACGCCTCAGAGTAAAAGGTCATTCTTCCGAATACCATCCGGCTATTTTGAATGGTACTTTTCACCATACCAACCTCAGTGAATGGTTTTTTATCCTTATCCCCTTGGTCTTGATCAAACTGGTCAAATTCCAGTTCATCCAATTCTTCTTCAGCAAATGTTCTCGGGTCAGCCATAATGAGGACTAAAAGTTCTTTCGTTTTTCAAAGCCAACACCAAATCGACGCACCGGATTCACTTTCACCATCTCGTCTGTACACACTTCCAAGATCCTTCCGGTTTTTCTGAATTCAACGCGCATTGCCGATTCAAGCATTTCCTTAGAGATAACCTGTTGATCGGTATCAAGCGCTTCAATTACGGCATCAGAGACGATATTGTAGATGCTCCCTCCGGATAACTGGTAATTCTTGGCGATGGTTTCAACAATACCCGTCTCGAAAACAAAAGGATCAAACAAGGAATTATGCCAAATTGGAAGCCGCTCTTCAAAATCGGGGAACTCAAACTCTACTATTGAGCGAATTCTACGTTGAAAAGCCTTGTCAAAAAACTGAGTCAAATCCTTTACATTCGTTGCCAACACAATGATACCTTCAAAGTCTTCTACTTTTTGAAGCAAATACGATTGCAGATTATTGGCGTATTGATCATGAGAATCTTTGACTTCAATGCGCTTACTGAAAATGGATTCAGCTTCATCAAAGAACAGGATTCCCGGTTGTCGATTGAATCGATCAAAAACTGCCTCGAGATTCTTTTCCGTTTCACCGATATACTTACTCACCATCTGAGCTAAATTGACGCGATACACCGGTAATTGCAACTCGTTACCAACAGCTTCAGCAGCAAAACTCTTGCCCGTACCGGGGTCACCACTGAAAACGCAGAGATAATTTCGTCGGACTTTGTTCGAACCATGCATATTCCAAAGCTTATTCATGTTTCTGGCGAACCGCTGCAGTTTTAGTAACTCCAACATTGTTTTTTCCTTAACGATCACATCCTTCATCGTATGAATTGAAGTGCTCTTGTTAACAGGAAATCCGGGGTCTCCATCGAGACGTGGAGAATCACCCCATAATACAGCATTCAAAAACTGATCATTAAAACTGATCTGGTAATCAAGAAAGGAAATGTCCTTCCCGAATGGGAAAGCCTTCACCAAACCGAGTAAAAAAGGCCTCGATTTAGGCTGAATGTTACGAATAGCCTTCGTCCTTAAAAATGGATCATTGCCTGCCAGCAAATAGACGACAGTGCGAATTGTTGGACGGAAAATTCCAGTCTCTCTATCTACACGTCCCCCTGAAATTGAAGCTTTCCCATGTGATAGTTCTAATTTTAAGGTATCTAGCAGCGTAGGTTCTATGCTCGCCGCCAAAGCTACCATGACCAAAACAATTTCATCATGATCAAGATGGAAGTTTCTGACAAATTTCCCGAAATGGTCTGTTTCGTTTAAAAAGAGGTCTTCATGATCAAAACCTTCGGAACTTGCAACTGTGTGCATCCGTTGAATTAGCCAATCAAAGGAAATAATTGACTCCCGGGTATACGCTGATTGAAAGTCGGTAGCTTTCTCATGAGCATGCGAAGCGGGGATTTCTTCTGATTTTGTGGAGATCTGAAAATCTTTTTCCATTGTGAATAGTGTTGCTGAGCCTTAGAACCAAATTTAAGTAAACGAAACTACATAGCCAACTGTAGAAATACCTTTTTTTAACGTGATAAATTGCAGGGAATACCTGATGTTACAAATCGGAAAAAAATGAACCACTCCACATTTTAATAGATTGTCGCGAAAACTCTAAAAGCTTGATTATTGCTGATTTTTAGGAAGGTGGTTGATTTTTGGGATTCAACTTTTGGAATTGACTACTACACTATTCATACGTACTCCACATAAAATAGGTCGTGGATTAACAAAGAGAACTTCATTAACCCACGACATCTCTAACGCAACAGATTCAATGGCCTGCCACCAAATTTATTTTTCGATTAATTCAACTTCAATAGCCATGCTTCATCTGTTATAGTGCGTCGTGCCTCTGTTAGTTTAGGGTAGACAGGTGGAGTCTCAGGGCTATAGAACGTGTACACGTAATGATACCTGGCCTTTTTGTTCAGAATGACGATTGAACTATTCACCTTATTACTAAATTTCGTGGCATTTGATTCGTTTGCAAATACACCAACCACCACATAGTATCCTTGCTTCAACGAGTTACCTTGTAAATCAACATAATCTTCAGCCAAACCGGTTCTCATACCATCTTCAAGATTTGGATTTGGATTTGACTCAGTATTTCCAGGTACAACTGTTCCTGATCCGCTTGGTTTCACGCCACTGTTTCTAAGCTCGTTAATTTCCTTTTTCAAAAGATCAACTTCCTCTGTCAATTCGCCATTGGTTTTCTTATTCGCATCTAGCTCACTCTTAAGTGCTTCAATCTCCTGCTCGTTGACCTCAACTTTTGTTTCAGTTTCGCCCAACTTAGCATCCGTTGCTGTGGATTTCATTTCCAATGTATCAACTCGGGCTTCAAGCTCAGTGATTCGTTTGAGTGATTCATTTTTATTGCCTCCAAATGTATATCCAAGTGTAAATTCATGACTCGTAGTTGCATAGACTCTGATGTCATTGATCATGATATCGTAGGAATAGCCAACCGTCAACCGAGAATGCGGTTTTATCATCGCATTGAGTGATACAGCATAATCGCTCTTGTAAGACACACCAAGTCCTAAAAAATCGCGGTACTTAGCGAAAAAGCCGCCTTCATATTGGATGGGAGCTCCTGGTGCATATCTCAGTAAAAACATAGGCGAAATAGCGACCTTATCTTCCATTAAGTGAAAGTCATAGCTGGCAGATGCAAGCAGGTGTCTTGATGAACGAAGATACATGGAAACGTCATTTGCGTTTTGATAATTTAAACGAGAGGTCATTAATTGCTGTATGGAAGCTCCGATGTTTAAATCTTTCCAATTGTAGACAAATCCAACATTTCCATCAAATCCAGCCTTCGATTGCATTTGAGAAAGTAAATAGGAATCGTTCTGATCTTTAACAATTATTTTGTCGAAGTCAACCCGTTTGCTCACTACTCCAATTCCTAAACCAAGTAATAAATGGTGATCGTCAGTCATTTTAACGCGGTAAGAATAGGAACCATACCCTCCTACTTCATTTAGAATTCCTGTTCGATCTTGATACATCGACAATCCAAAGCCACCCTTTTCCTCTTTTAGACTTCCTTCAAAATTGAACGCATTTGTAATGGGGGCATCCGGAACTCCCGACCATTGTGTTCGGTGCACAAGAAAGGCATTTGTATTACCGGAAGCTCCTGCGAATGCCGGATTGTAAATAAATGGCGTGTAGAAATACTGATTGATCATTGGGATTTGCTGTGCCACAGAATGGCAAATGGCCCCAAACGTAACTATTGCTAGTGTGATAAAAGTTTTCATAAATTTTTCTATTTCGGGGTTATTTACCTAATACAGTGATTGCTCCTTTGAATATCTTCTCGGATCCGTCAAATGTCAACACATAGTAATACGAAGCATCAGGAACCTGCTTCCCTTCAAAGGTGGCGTCCCACTCATTGTTGTAGCCGGTTGCTTTAAAAATTTCCTGGCCATAGCGATTGTATATTGCAACTTGATTATCCGGATAGTTTTCGATATTAATGATATTCCAAACATCGTTCTCGCCATCCCCATTTGGAGTTACCACGTTAGCAGGTGTGAACAAATAATCAACTAAAACAGTTACAATTACTGAATCAATATCCACACATCCGTTTAGATCAGTTACCGTCAGTTCATAACCGGTTGAAATCAGCGGGTAAGCAATGGGGGTGGCAATAAACGCATCGTCTAATGTCGCAGCAGGTGACCATTGATAAAAGTCTCCTCCGGATCCGTGCAAGTCAGCTAGCCAGCCTAAACTGATGGTGGTGTCGTTCCCCGCGTTTGCAACCGGATTCGCCCATACTGTGACTGTCATTGTATCAAAGTTTGTACAGAGCGTAATCGGATCAACTACATTTAAGGTATATAAACCGGATGTGTTTACGGTGATTGTTTGAGTAATCTCTGTGGTGCTCCATAGATAATTTAATCCCGGTTCACCGGAAAGATCAACGCTTCCACCCATGCAAAATGCAACAGGACCATTTGCGGTGATTGTTGGATCAGGAAGAGCATTCACTGTGGCATTCACGAAAGCCGTGTCGGCACAACCTTCATCAGAAATAGTGATCAAACTCGCGGAATAAATTCCGGGAGCGCCATACGTGTGAACAGGATTTAGAGAGACCGACGATGTACCGTCACCAAAGTCCCATAGATAAAATGACGTCACTCCGGCAGCAATGGATGTTCCATTTACGAAACTGGAAGTTGCTCCAATACAAACATCAGCCACGGTGTATAGAGGAATCGGTTTCGGATGAACAGTAACGACGCCAATACTGGAGTTGACAGTTCCACAAACGCCATTATCTACAATCACTTGATACCAGGTTGTGGTAGTTAGATTATTGAAAACTAGTGTATTGGTGATGTTTCCTGCTGATGTCCATGTAGCACCGGAATCTACCGAAAATTCCCAATCAACAATTGTCCCTGATTCACCTGTCAACGCCAGCGTACCGGTATTGTAAGTTTCACAAACTTCGGTGCTGGCAGTAACACTTCCTCCCACAGGTGCTTGGTTTACCGTAATGGTTGCAGGTAGAGAAATTGCTTCCGGACATGTTCCACTTTGCACCACAGCATGATACATGGTAGTGGCGGTAAGATTGAGGTAATTCTGGCTCGTGGTGTTATTGGCAAGTACAATCCAGCTTAAGCCACCATCAATGGAGTATTCCCAACGATTTACTGATCCGGTATGTCCGGCAAGGGTTAAAACTCCCGCGTTTCCTGAGCTGCATACTGTTGCAGACAATGATACAGTTCCTCCAACAGGTGCAGGATCGACCGTAACGATGCCAATGGATGAAGTTGTATTTCCGCATACTCCACCATTTAGGATTGCCCGGTACCAAGTGGTCACCAAAAGATTTAAAAAAGGTTCTGAATTTGTGACATTTGCAATAGGAGTCCATGTTGTGCCATTGTCTGTTGAAAATTCCCAACCAACAATTGTCCCTGATTCTCCACTTAATGTCATTGTGCCAGCGTTGGCTCCTTGGCAAACGGTCACATCCGGACCAACCGTTCCTCCCACAGGTGCTTGGTTTACCGTAATCGTTGCTGGTACAGAAATTGCTTCCAGACATGTTCCATTTTGCACTACAGCATGATACATGGTAGTGGCGGTAAGATTGAGGTAATTCTGACTCGTAGTGGTATTCGCAAGTACAATCCAACTTATACCTCCATCAATAGAATATTCCCATCGATTTACCGATCCGGTATGCCCGCCAAGCGTTAATACGCCTGCGTTCCCTGACGAACAAACTGTGGCTGATCCTGCAACCGCACCACCTACTGTGGGGGCATCGCTTGTTACCAAATAACCATTAATGGCATCATTTGATGGGTTAACATCCCCGATAAGTAGACATGAACCATCGATTACGTATGCTCCGGGAATCGACAAATTAGCTACTGTTAAAAAAGAATAGGTTGTGGTCGTATTGGGCAAGAAAGATGCAATTACCACAGGTTCAGTTACCGGAGCACCTGCATTCACGACATAGGTTACTGTAAAAGGAATGCCGCTTAAATCGGTTGTGCCGACATTCTCAATTTCAAAAGTAATTACTTCGAAGGCCCCTAAATTACATCCGGAGCTTGGATTTGTGATTGCATTTACTCTTACATCTTGACCAAGACTATCAAGAGCCACAAGCATTGACAACACCAGTGGGAGTAGCAGTAGTAGTTTCTTCATAAAAAAAATAGTTTGTAGCTTAAAACAGTTGATAAAATAAAAATTCAGCTCAATTTACAACTTATGTTTTTAGTCCTCAAAAAAATCTTTTACGACTTATCAACGATGTTATTTCTCATGACAAAACCCTTTTCCCAAAGAATGTACAACTATTTTTGTGACACGAATCCTTGTAAATTCCAATCTCAACTGCTGTTACCGTTTGTGACGTTTTTATGAGGGCCATTCTCATCGTAACGTCCGTTCTCTGCTCCGAATCATTTTCAGGCATCTCCAATCTGTTAGCAAAATCCAAATCAGGAACACCAGCAAGGTGATTTTTTGAATGAAAGGCAAAGCGATGATTCCCCATTCTGTAATATAGATGATGAAATTGATCACAATCAACAAGATGCAGCTCCACCCCAAGTAATAAAGTCGGGTGAATTTGTATCGGTACAACTCGGTGAGTGTGGCTGCCATCGGGATGGCGCTGATGGAGGTTCCGATACCGATTACGCTGTCGTGATAACTGGTGAAAATAAAAATGAGAATGAACATGGAAACGCTTCCGGTGTAACGTATGAGGAGCGTGAAGGCTTTTCGCTCATGGAACAATTTTGGTAATTGAAACCAGAATAACGCAAGCGATGAAAAGAGAATGATCATGGCTGTTAAGGCAATTGTTCGGGCTTGATTCCATTCACCGTTTTTTGCGTAACGAGCAATGAGATCGCACCAGTAATTGTTGATCCAGTCAAAACCCTGATGCGTTGGTTTTAGTGTTGAACCACCCGGATAATAGAACGCTGCAATCACATAAAGCACCATGAAAAGCAGTATCCCCGCAATGGGAATGAATAACCAACGTTCTTCATTCGAGTAGTTTTTCATCGTTCTGAGACACCTTTATCGATAGCGGTTTCACGACACAAGCGGTTTGCTTCGTCTAATACCGTTTTTATTCTACCCGATTTAATACCAATGCTTTCAAGCAGGTGTTTGTTTGTGATCAATTGATTGCACAATACCGTTTCACGATCCAATAAACGACGTTTCTCAGCAATAGTAAGCGATGTGAGGCAAGTAACCGGATAAAGCCCGGATTGGTCGATCAACTCTTTTAGCCCTTTTTTAAACGGTCGGTCCCAACCCAGAATTTCAATTCCGGAGCAGCCTGCATATTGTAAGGCATCTTCGGTAAAGCGGGTATTGGTAACGATACAAACCTGTTGCTTTAAGGAGGCATATTCGGGTTTTTGGAGTTCCTGGGCCTTTACATCATTAAAGCGTGAGTGAATGTACAAGGGGATTTTGATGTTGCAGGAAATCCCCTGCTGATTGTGGTACTTGCATTCGATCAGCAACAATTCGTCTCCTTTTTTAGCAACCACATCAATTTCATGCGTTACACATTTACCCTGCATGAACTGTCCTACTTTGGTTGTGTATCCTTGAAACTTCATCAATTCGGCTACATATTTTTCAAAGGGAAAACCCGAAGGTCCGAGTTCCATAATGGCGTCTTTCAAATGATACCTGGCGGCCAGATGACGCGATCCGGATTTCAACAACGCAAATGCAATGCGGTAGATCTGTTTGGTAGCAATGCCGTCATACAACTGTTGTTTTACTTCGTGAAGAATGGAATCGATCTGTTCTTCATCGGCACCCGACCTGCGCAGCGATGCTCTGATTTTTTCTTCTGAAAACGGATTCTGTTCTCCGGAGGCTTTTGTTACGAATAATTGGTTATGCATCAAATGAGGAGTTTGTAATCGTTACTATCAAAAGACAAATATCGCAAAGAAAGAATACGGAATTGATGATCTAAATCAGTTATTCAAATATTGTATGGCCCCAAACGTACCACAATATTCTCTTACTTTTTGCCAAGGCTGAAAAAGTAAGCAAAACATCCTTTCGCGCCATTCATAGCCGCTCGTGAAAAATGGCTCTTTCTGTGTTTTAAGGTCAAAAGTGTCAGATCAGGATCTGAAACGCAAGCGCTTTTGACAAAACACAACGAAACAGCCATTTTTCTTACTTCGCTTTCTTGAATTGGCGCTGTCCGCAAACTAACTTGTGGGTAAAAAAAAGCAGTAGTAGACGAATCTTTTATTTTACTAAACTAAGTGAATGGTATGTATAAGATTCTTCTGTTAGAATAAATCCTAATGGTAAAATCACCAATAATTAACAGATCGATCTGTTTCACTATCAAAGTTTTCACAATCTTTGTATGGATGAATCAATTCTTCTCCATCTCTCAGCTGATCAGTCCTGCGGATAACGGACCCATTTACCGTGAAACCGTTGATCTTTCTGAATTTATCGTTGAACCTTGGAATGCTTACTCTTCGTTAACGTTTATCGTTGTTGCTCTGATATTGCTGTGGCAATTACGCGGCAAGTTTACGGCATTTCCGTTCATCGTTTTTTTCTGTGTTCCGCTGTTGATTATCGGTGGTTTAGGAAGTACGCTCTTTCATGCCTTCCGCTCATCGGTTTGGTTGTTGTTATTGGATGTGCTACCAATCGTTGCTTTGGTGCTGGGCGTCAGTATTTGGATGTGGCTGAAAGTGCTTTCACCTAAATGGCTGGTAATTCCGGTAGTCGTGATTTTTGCGGCGTTGACTTATAGCGTCGGCTTATTATTCCAGGGACAAGATCGGATTTCGGCAGGATATGTGGTGCGTGGAACCATGTTACTACTGCCATGTGTGCTTTATTTGCGCAAAACGCACTTCAAACAAGGATTTTTGCTACTGTTAACAGGTCTTTTTCTTGTTTTAGCGTTGGTCTGTCGTTACATCGATGAAAAAACCACCATCGACTTCATGCCTTGGGGAACGCATTGGTTATGGCATGTCAACACCGCTTTCGCCGCCTATTTTCTTGGTCGCTATCTGATCGGAAATACCCAAAAAGCAATCCCCTGAAAGGTGATTTCCTATTTAAACGCACAACCCTTGTAGAATTTGACGTACTGCGTATTTTCCACCATCCGCCGCGGCGGAAATGAAGCATTGTGTACAATTCATTACGAATGGTCAGCCAAGGCTGATTTCACTAATCCAAATGGAAACTTGTTTCCATTATTCGCTTTAAATTCATGTATAATTTTCATTTCCGCCGCGGCGGATGGGAGACTGCTATGTGCGCTTTAATGGGAAATTGCCTCCTGAAAGCAGTCTTAATCCTCCGATAACATCCTGTCTGCTCGAACCGAGTATCTTTACCGCAAAATAAAACAAGATGATTAGGTTGATTGGTTTCTCGGTAATGGTGTGTGTAATAAGCTTCTCGGCTATTGCGCAAAAGAAACTTCGAATCGATGATGCGCTCCCTCCCGAATTGAATCCCAACATGGCGCCGTTTTATCATGGTGTGGCTTCCGGCGATCCTACCCAATCGGCAGTGATTATTTGGACAAAACTCACATTGGAATCCTCTTTCAAAAAAGACATTACGGTTTCATACAAAGTATCCGAAACACCTGATTTTAAAGTGATTGCTCAATCAGGAAAAGTAAACACCACGCTAGCGAAAGATTATACCGTAAAAGTGGATGTAACGGGCTTGAAAGAACACACGACTTACTACTATTGTTTTTATTACAAGAAAAAGCGGTCCATTACAGGACAAACCAAAACATTGGCTGAAAATCCTACTGAAATGAGCATTGCTTTTGCGGCTTGCAGCAATTACGAATGGGGCTATTTTACCAATTACCGTTTCATTGCCGAGAATCCGAAGATCGATGTGGTTGTGCATTTGGGCGATTACATTTATGAATACGCTCCGGGCGGATACGGCGACACAACCATCGGTCGAAAACATGTTCCCGCAAAGGAAATTACCACGCTTCAGGATTATAGAACGCGTTACGCACAGTATCGACTTGATCCGGATTTACAATTAGCACACCAACTGAAACCCTTTGTTACCACTTGGGACGATCATGAAATTGCCAACAATGCTTATGTAGATGGCGCGCAAAATCACCAGGAAACCGAAGGCGATTGGTACGAACGCAAACACGCAGGCAAACAAGCCTATTACGAATGGATGCCTGTGCGCGAAACGCCAGAGCACGAGCTTTACCGCGCTTTTCGCGTTGGAAACTTACTGAATCTGATCATACTTGATACGCGCATTGCAGGTCGATCTGTACAATTAGATAGCATTTCCGATCCGCATTTTCAGGATGTAGACAGAACTATTCTAGGAACCGATCAATACCAGTGGTTGACACAACAGTTGAAATCGGGATCGAAATGGCAGATTATCGGAAATCAGGTTCCGTTCGGACCTATGTACACAGGAGCAGAAAACAACACAAAACAAGTGTACATGGATGGTTGGGATGGCTATCCGGCTGAACGCAAGCGCCTCATTGATTGGTTTGCTTTGCAGGCATTAGAGAATGTGGTTTGGGTTACGGGCGATTACCATGCTTCTTTTGCCATGGAAAACGATTTAACGGGCACAAAAGACACTTCCGATAACGTTTCCGTGGAATTCATTGTAACCAGTATTACCTCTGCCAACAGCGACGAATGGACAGATAATCAGGCTGAATTGGATGCCGAGCAAGCGGCGTATATGGCGAATAACCCGCAGTTGCGCTATCTGAATGGCGTTGACCACGGATTTATGGTATTGCATGTGACCTCAGAAAAAGCCGAAGCACAGTTTTATTACGCTTCCGATATCCGCACCAAAACAGGTAAACTGCGTCTAGAAAAGCTATTTACGGTGTTGTCGGGAAGTTCGGTGTTGAAGGAATGATGGAAGTTTCTCAAGTTTTTTAGTTTCTTAAGTTTCTTAAGTTTATCAGTTAGTGAGTTCTTAAGTTTTACTTACAAACTCAAAGAACTCACTAACTGATAAACTCAAAGAACTCACTAACTGATAAACTTAAAAACTAAAAAACTACCGTAACAACCCTTGTTTCCGAATCGCAGCATGAATCGCTTTCATATTTTCCGGAAATTCACCTGATGTGAGCCAATCGATCTCAAAACCGTTGTGAAGCGCCGTAAAAGAAAGGTTGTGGCTCTGCCCTATTCGTTTCCCCAATTGCTCAAGATCTTCTCTGAATTCAACAAGGTAATCTTCGTGCAAAGCCTGAATTAGGATCGCTATTTTAAAGCACTTCGAAACGATGTAAATACAGATTTTATGCGCTTTTACCGGCGATGATCTGTCAATGCGTGGAATAAAATCCTGCAAAGCTTGATTGAGCAATTGTATGCTGAGACTCACCTCGCCTACTTTGTCTTTGGTAGTATTGACGTGAGCCGAAATTTCCCCGCTCAAACCGCGTATTTCCATCATCAAATCACCGATTCCGAAATACGGTTGTGAAATGCGCTGAAGACTTTTTTGGATCGTTTGTTCAACTTCCGCGCGTAATTCTTCAACAGACTGCGTGCTTACCAGCTCAAAATACAAACGTTTTGCCAGCGGAATATCGCGTTTCAACAACCGAAGGATGAGTTTGTCTTTTTCCTTGTCCGGCAGTTCACTAATGGCGTCTTTAAAGTCTTGTTCGAATTTCATGGGTTTATATACGGATTCCCAAAACTAGGATAATTATCAATTTCCTGAGTTTTTTAAGTTCATAAGTTGATTTTCAATCAGAATAAACTTAAAAACTTAAAAACTGACCAACTCAAGAAATTATAGTCAAATCGATGTAATGAAACCCCGGAATACGCTCGGTGCTGTCGCCACACACATCATCCTCGCTCTCAGTCGATTTTCCGTAAGTTCTGAATACTTTTTCACCCAATTCAAAGGCTAAAGGCTGTTTATAAATAGGTCCATCGTACACAAACGTGTGGAATTCGCCATTTTCCCCGCAAGGGTCTACCCCATCTGGCAAATCGTTCAGGAAATCCCGATCAATGGTTCTTCCAACAAACGATTCATCGAGCTTATCGGCTTGCGTGCAGACAACTACGGTTTTGAATCCGAGATCAATAAAGGTTTCGATCAATTCGCCGGTTTCGCGTTTCCATAACGGAAAAATAGCCTTTACTCCTATTTCTTCGAGTTTGTCTTCGCGGTATTTTCGCAAATCTTCCAGAAAAATATCCCCGAATGCACAATGACGAATCCCCTGATCCAACAAAGGTTGTAGTCCTTTATTCATGGCGGTTTCGTAGTCGCTCATATTCGGACTGTCGGGCAATAAAATCTCGTGAACAGGAATACCGATTTGTTTGGCTTGTTCGTGCAGTAATTCGCGGCGAACACCATGAATGGAAATCCGTTGATGTGCTTCGTTGACGGTTGTTACTAGGGCTTTTACGCTAAACTCAGGATTTTGAAGCAGGTAATAAAGTGCCAATGAACTGTCTTTACCTCCACTCCAGTTAAAGTAAACAGGAATCATATATTCTCCCAAGTATCGTTCAAAAACGCCACAATCTTACGAGCTGTGGTGTTGAAGTAACGCTTGGTGCGGTAACCACCTATCCAGGTAATTCCGCGAACGGCATTGGTAAGGAATACTTCGTCCGCTACCAGCAAATTCGATGGTAAAATCGGGCATTCGTAGACTTTTAATCCGTTTTTCAATGCCAGATTGATCACTTGCATACGCATGGTTCCGGCCAAACAACCATCGGCAAGACTTGGTGTATACAACACACCGTTGCTCACCACAAAAATATTGCTGTGCGAACTTTCAAGAATTTGCCCTTTTTCGTTGGTCAACAACATGTCGTCTAAGCCTTTTTCTTTGGCAGAAATAGCTGCAAGCACGTAAATGATTCCGTTTTTGGTTTTGAAATTGGAAAGCGGTGTTTTGGTTTTTTTGATGTCTTGGTACAAATCAACCTCCAATCCTTTGGCATTCAAACCAAACAGGTTGTTTTCCAACGGATAAACTTCAATGAAGTAACTAACTTCATTTATATCAGGAAGATAAGTTCCGCCACCTAAACGATCAATTGATAATCGAACACGTCCTCCTTCTTCAATTTTAGATAACTTGATCAACTCGGCAATGTGTCCTTCAAAAAACTCAGCCGTGTAAAAAACCGGGAATCGCATTTTCAGCACTTTCGAGCCTTCCACCAAGCGGTGAAAATGCTGTTCCATGTTCAATACTTTTCCGTTTAGAATACGCATACTCTCGAATAACCCGTCACCGTAGGTGTAACCTCTGTTTCCAGCCATGATGGAAGGTCCGGTATTACTGATGATTTTGCCGTTGTTGTTGACGAATAATTCTTGCTGATCCATTAAAATAAAGTGTTGAATGCCGTTTTCACTTGTTCAATATTAGTAATTAAAATGAACACTATACCGAAAATTGCACCGCTAATATGTGCATCATGTGCAATGTTGCTCTTGCTGTTTTTATCCGACCAAAATTCAAAAGCCAGATAAAGTGGTCCGAAGACGTATGCTGGAATCGGAATAGCAAAGAAAATGCGTAGCTCCAGCATGGGAAACATCATAATCACAGCAAATAATATCGACGAAACCGCCCCCGATGCCCCCAAGCTTCTGTAAAACTCATGGTCTTTGTGTCGAGCATACTGGATAAGCGTAGAAAACATGCTGCTGAGTATGAAAAAAGCGATATACAGCAAACTTCCACCCACGTAGCCCAGATTGTCTCGAAAAACAACTTCAACCCATGGTCCGAAGAAATAGAGAGTCAGCATATTGAAAATCAAGTGCATCGGATCGCCGTGTAGAAAAACATGCGTAAAAATGCGGTAGTATTCCTTGTAGTGGTTGACATTGTAGGGTTTGTAGAGGTATTGATCGCGAAAATACTCGTCGCTAAAGCCTTTTAATGAGATCAGTACGGTAATTCCGATGATGACGTAAGTAATGAAAAATTGATCCATAACGCGAAGGATTTAACTGTATATTTACCACAAAATTGGTCATTTTCAGCGAATGAAAACACATACTCTATTACTTCTAACGTCAATTTACCTGCTGTTTGCAGGATGCGCTTCCGAATTACCGGCAACCGATCCTATCTTCGACAACGACACACCTCTTACTAAACGCATCAAACTGGCACTCGATAAATCCTACCTAAGCCAGTTGGGAATTAATGATGAAAATGCTGAACTTATTACGGCTTTTTACAAATCACGCAGTTACAAACCGGTGTGGGCCAACGATTCTACGCTAACCGACCTCGGTCAAAAAATGGACACCATTCTCAGTAAACCCAACTGCATCGGAATTCCGAACAATCGATGGAAATTGAGCACCAAAAAACAACAGGAAATCATCGCCAAGGAATTGATTCTCACCGCTCAACTTGGTTTTGCTGCAAACGACTTACACAACGGATTACTCGATACAGCCAAACAAGCAGTGAAACCTCTTGTATGGTCACACCTGAATAATTGGGACAAGAAAATCGACACCGTTACCAACTGGGGCAACTGGTTTGCTCAAATGGGAGCTTTCCACTACGACTACAAACAATTGGCTGTCGGGTTGTTTAATTTGGCTTACAATCGTTCGTTCTCGAATCAGAATTTCGATTTACCGACCATGAAAGAAGACTCTGCACGTTGTTATAACCTCGCCAGAGAATCACTGATCGATAAAGGTTACTTGGAGAAAGACGCGCACGATACGGTGTTTTTAAATGCATTGGAAGCATTTCAGGTTGATAACGGTTTGAAACCCGATGCCGTGATTGTTAATTATACCCTAAAAGCCCTGGAATAATCATAACAAACAAAAATCGACCGCGCAATTCTTTCCATGGAACGTTGGCGCTGGCGCGATCAGTTTCCGGATCGTTATATCTGGATCAATATTCCGGAATACATGTTGCGTTTGTATTACAACGATTCATTATTGTCGCAACACCGCGTGGTTGTAGGGAAAATCGATACAAAAACTCCTCAGCTTGAATCGAAAATTACTAGTATTATTTCCTATCCGTATTGGACCGTTCCGTATTCCATTACCAGCAAAGAAATTTTGCCCGCATTAAAACAGAATCCGGGTTATTTGGCTAAAAATCACTACAAATTGCTGAAAGGTGATGTGGAAATTGATCCGTATTCGGTGAACTGGAAAAAAATTCCGAAAAATACCTTTCCTTACAAAGTGCGACAAGAACCGGGGAAATGGAACTCGCTCGGAATCATTAAGTTCGAGTTCTCCAATCCATTTGGGGTTTACGTTCACGACACACCTTCTAAAGGATTATTCGGAACCGATGTACGCTCCTATTCGCATGGTTGTATCCGCTGTAACCTACCCGATTCCTTAGCACGTTTTATCTTGCGAAGAGACGATCAACGCATTACCTGCGACTCGCTCGACTCCATGATCTACAAAGAGCAACACCGTTCCATTCGCTTGAAAAAATCCGTTCAGATTAAGGTCGACTACATTACGGTGGCTGCCGCGATGGACGGTAAATTGACCTTTCACCCGGATATTTACGGACGAGATGCGGCTTATTTGAAGTGGTTTGGGAAATGAATTATCAATTATAGTGGAATTGCCACCCCTCTTAATCTCCCCTCAAGGGGAGAGACAGATTCACCTTCTTGATAATTGATAATTCTGCAATTGATAATTGCTAGATTTGCATTCTAAAAACGTTTCTATGTCAGTGATCATTGCACCTTCCATTCTTTCATGCGATTTCGGTAACCTCGAGCGCGATTTCCAACTCATCAACCGTTCGCAAGCAGATTGGTTTCATGTAGACGTGATGGATGGCGTATTCGTGCCCAATATTTCATTCGGTTTCCCGATCATCGAAGCCTTGAAAAAAGTAGCCGAAAAGCCATTGGATGTCCACATTATGATCGCGAATCCCGATCAATTCATTGCTCAATTTGCCAAATCGGGTGCTGATATTCTTACGGTTCATTACGAAGTATGTCCGCATTTGCACCGCACCATTGCCGGAATCAAAGAAGCCGGAATGAAAGCCGGAGTGGCCTTAAATCCGCATACACCGGTGAGTGTCTTGGAAAACGTGATCGCGGAACTTGATTTGGTATTGATCATGTCAGTAAACCCGGGCTTCGGCGGGCAAAAATTCATTCAACAAGCGGTTGAAAAAGTACGTCAGACCAAAGCACTAATTCAAGCATCAGGGTCTTCGGCATTGATCGAGGTAGACGGCGGTGTCAACACGACTACCGGAGCAGCATTGGTTGCAGCTGGAGCAGATGCTTTGGTCGCAGGAAGTTTTGTATTCAATAATCCTGATCCTACAGCTGTTATCGCTTCGTTGAAGGCTTTGTAATGTTTCAGGCGTTTTACACCGACATACTGCAGCGCGATTTGGCGTTCAATCTTCAGTGGGCCGATTTTCTGGAAACCAAAGAAGACGAACTCACCGATGAAATCCGTTTAACGGCTTCGAAAATCATCAACAGTCATCATATCTGGAATTGCAGGTTGCGAAAACTGGTTCCCGAATCAGATTTAACCGATGTGATGCCGCAACTTCACTGGAAACAGCTGTTACAGGCCAATTCCCGCGATACAATCACTTATCTCGATGATTTCTCTTTCGAAGAAAAAATCCGCTTCCATGACTCAGAAGGTGTTCAACTTGAGCAGCTTTCCGTTGATTTACTATTTCAATTATTGCAGGATAATGCGTTTTATAGAGGTCAGTTGGCATTATTGATTTCAAAAATAGGCTGGGATTTTCAGATAAGTTTGTTGAGTATTTGAGTTTATACGTTTCTTAGTTTTTTAAGTTGTTAAGTTTCTTGAGTTCTGTGAGTTTGGGAATCAACTTATAAACTTAAAAAACTGAGAAACTTTCAACGCCCAGATTGAACCAACGATTACTGAGGTTGTACGAAACAGTATGAAAAGACCCTTCCTTTTTTCTTTCTATTTGAGCTTTGCATTTGTAGTTTCAGGACAGGTGCCCGCTGAACCAAACGCTATCTCTCCAGATACTACAAATCGTTCAGATACCGAATGCACATATTCGTATGCTAAAATAGTTCCTAAGGCAGATGCTTTATACGATGAAGGGAAATTTGAAGAAGCATTGGATTTATACAACCGTGCGCTTTCGCTCCGAAAAAACGATGAACATGTCCTTCAACGAATCCGGCAAATTGAATCTCGTTCAATTGAAAAAGAAATAGTGTACAACAAAATCGTCAAAAAAGCGGATGAATACTACGATAAACGCGAATACGAAAAAGCGTTGGAGTTGTATAAACGTGCGCATCTATTCCGCGAAAACGATAAATACGTCATCAAACGGATTCGTGAAACAAAACGAAAAATAAGACAATCAAATCGGCTAAGGAAGTGGTCATCTACAATACAGAACGAAAATTGAGCTAATTAAAGGCGACTCCAATCAAACATCCAAATCAAACGCATCAGAAAAACAGAACGAAAATCGAGCTAACTAAGGGATGTTCCAATCAAAAATCAAGCATCATGCATCAAACATCCCCGAGAATCAGGAACTCTTCCTCATCACCGTCTTCACCAACTTCCCATTCTCATAGAATCGCACGATTAAAGCACGCATCATTTCGTCGAAGACGTATTCACGGCCATTGGTAAATTGTCCTTTCTCGAAATGTCCCAATTGGAAGACCTTGTGGTTATAATCGACGCAAAACTCACCTGTTTGTTCAAAATGCACCTGATTGACAGGTGATTCATCCGTTGCTTCTACCTGTTCTTCAAATTTATGATCGATGATAAAAATCGAAATGGAATCCATCTCCCCTTTTTCAATGCGTTGCAATTTGTAGTTGGTATTGCACAAACTATCATATTGCTCCACTTCTTTCAGTAAACCGGCCTCGTCATACTCAAAATAATCGCTCATACTGCGGCAAGCGCCTACAACCGGTTTGCGTTTCAGTTGGCCATTAGCATGGTAGGAATAGTTGTAAAACTGATCGCGAACGGAACTTTTGGTTTTCCTATCGATGCGAAAAAGCATCACCGCTTTTAATTGCGATTGAGCACCATACCGGTACCAGATGCCTACTCGCTGATTATCAACAAAATCGCCTTCCTCCAGTATTTCGGATGAAGAAACCCCGGAATTGGGAAAGTCACCACCGAAATAAACCCAATGACCTTGTTTCAAGCCAAGAGAATCGGTGACGTTAATCGTGTCTTTTTGACCGAATAAACAAAATGAGAACAAGAATGGTAGTAGTATAACTGCTTTCATTGAACGTTATTTAACGAGCGCGATGAATTTACGTATAAGTTAACGAATGGTTTCGTTGAATTAACAAAACACACTTTCTGTCGATCAAATAGCTGATTTCAAGCAACATCTGATATTTATAAATCTGTTCGAGCTGTTTTATCACACGTTTTATCATTGAAATTTCTGAAACTTTCCGCCTCACGCTTTGGCAGTTGGAATAAATGACTACTTTTGCGGCTGGGGTAAGTCTTCTACGACCAGCTCCCTCTGACTCCTCCAGGACGGGAACGTAGCAAAGGTAAGAGGTTGTAGCGGTGCGATAGAAGTAGCTTACCCCTCTTTTTTGTCTTTTTTTTCGGAATTACCTTTCAATTATCACCACAACTTTTTGTCTAGATCTAGTCTAAGTCTGAAGGCACTTTCAATAGATAGGACGATTGGCACATCCTTTTTCTGCCATCTACCTTTGGCGGAAATGACATACTGTGTACAATTTTAAGCGAATATTGTAAACCTTTTTTACTCCACAAATCCAACATTAGTGAAGTCGCTATGGCGACTATTCGTTATTAATTACAGTTAGTTTGTTCATTCGTGGTAAAAGCTACGTCTCACGCATCAAAAACGAGTCCGTTAGGCGAGTGAAAATCTGTGCATCTGCGGGAGAGGCTGCACCAGCTTGTCAAAACCAATTAGTGATTCGTAGATTGTGGATAAATCCCTGAAACTTTGCATTGCTTCATGGCTTACTAAACCGATTCTACGCGTACTTTTGCCAAAACTTTTTGCATTATGAAATTTTTCATCGATACAGCAAACCTCAAAGATATTCGCGAAGCCAACGACTTGGGTATTTTGGATGGTGTAACTACCAATCCGTCCTTAATGGCCAAAGAAGGCATTACAGGACAAAACAATATTTTAAAGCATTATGTTGAAATCTGCAACATTGTAGATGGACCGGTAAGTGCGGAAGTCATCGCAACTGATTTTGAAGGAATGGTGCGCGAAGGAGAAGCGTTGGCCGAATTGCATCGCAACATTGTGGTAAAAATCCCGATGATCCCGGAAGGTATCAAAGCAATCAAGTATTTTTCGTCGAAAGGTATCAAAACCAATTGCACGCTTATTTTTAGTGCCGGACAAGCATTGTTGGCCGCTAAAGCAGGTGCTACGTTCATTTCTCCGTTTGTCGGTCGTCTGGATGATATCTCCACCAATGGAATGGATTTGATCGCACAAATTCGATTGATTTTCGATAACTACGGTTTTGAAACCGAAATTTTAGCAGCTTCTGTTCGTCACCCAATGCATATCATTCAATGTGCAGAAATCGGTGCTGACGTGATGACCGGTCCGTTGAGCGCAATCCTTGCATTGGCGAAACACCCGTTGACCGATAACGGTTTGGCGCAGTTTCTTGCTGATCACGCGAAAGGAAACAGCTAACAGTAAGTTTCCCCATCAATAATAATACTTAGCATCCACCAATCGGCGGATGCTTTTTTTGTTTCCCACAGATGCACAGATTTTGCGCTCCTAACGGCAACGCATGTTGATTGGATATTTGAATTAGCGCATTGGCGAGGGCGTTAGCCGAGCTATAATCTGCGTATCTGTGGGAGACCTTTCACCGTTTCTCATTCGCGCAGCGGATGGGAAAACCCATATTTCGCTTGAAAAACCGAATATTTGTGGGAAGCAACATTTTTTACCTGTCGTTTCATCGACTTAAACTGTAGGTTTATCTGATTAAAGTGTACTTTGAGCTATGTGATCTGTTGATATATCAAAATGAACAAGCGCTTCTTGTCAAAACTGCTATTTTTGCTGAAACTTAGTATTCGAATGAAACCCTTACTTGTTGTCGCAATTTTCATGCTTTCTGCTTTGTCTGCCGGCGCTCATGAGTATTTTTTTTCGTTTGCAGAGGTTGCTTACAACTCAGATAAAGGTGTTTTCGAAATCACCATCGAAGCCTCGGCTCATGATACCGAAGACGCACTCAACGAATCGGGAATCCCCGTCAAAGAATTAGAAGATCACTACACCGATACAGCGATGCTCAGTAGGATTGAAGGATTCATTAATCAGGGATTTATACTTACTACAGGCGGAATTACCGGTAAACTGACATTAGAAGGCATGGAAGTGCTTCCCAACGGTTTGGTGTTTTTCTACCTTTCATCAGCTCCGATAGTATTGGGTGAATCGGTGGATGTTCAGTTCGACTGGTTGATGGACGTACTTCCCAAACAACAAAATAAAATTACGCTGGATGTCCGGCAACAGAAATACACAGCGGTTTTCGTTCAAAACAAACGGAAATCAACGATCAAATTCGACACAAAATGAAACAACTCTTTTTTCCGGCGCTTTTAGTGATTTGCAACACAACTGCACTTGCGCAAACAAAATTCGCTCAGTTGGATGCAGAACTTCCTACGCCAAATGAATACCGAAACGCCGCCGGAGGCCCCGGACACAGTTATTATCAGCAAAAAGCCGATTATAAGATGTCGATCACACTCGATGATGACAAACAAATTGTTCGTGGTGAAGAGGTCATTACTTATACAAACAACTCTCCGGATGTGTTGGAGTACCTGTGGTTGCAGCTCGATCAAAACATTTACAAACCCGATGCGGAGTCGAATTTCATCGAGGTGGAAAAAATGGAAGATTTTAAATCGATCCGTGATGTAGAAAACAAGCTGTTCGTCTTCGAAGGCGGATACAACATCGAATCGGTGTCGGCAACCAGCGGTGAGAAGATGAAATATGCTATCAATCACACCATGATGCGCATCGATCCGGCGAAACCTCTCGGACCGAAACAAAGTATTTCCTTCAAAATCAAATGGTGGTACAATATCAATGATCGCATGAAAGTTGGTGGGCGTTCAGGCTACGAATACTTCGAGAAAGAAGGGAATTACTTGTACACCATTGCGCAGTTTTTCCCGCGTATGTGTGTTTACAGCGATGTAGAAGGCTGGCAAAACAAACAATATTTGGGTCGTGGCGAATTTGCATTGCCGTTTGGCGATTACGAAGTGTCGATTACCGTTCCGGGCGATCACATTGTTGGTGCTACGGGCGAATTGCAAAACGGAGCTACGGTTCTTACAGCCGAGCAACGCGAACGTATGAAAAGAGCTTTGACTTCAGACACACCGGTGTTGATTGTAACGCAAGCTGAAGCCGAAGAAAACGAGAAAAATCGTGAGAAATCATTGAAAACATGGACGTTTAAAGCGAAAAATGTGCGCGATTTTGCCTTTGCGACTTCCCGTAAGTTTATGTGGGATGCGCAAAACCAGAAAGTGGGCGACAAAAACGTGTTGTGTATGTCGTACTACCCGAAAGAAGGAAATCCGTTATGGGAACGCTATTCTACGAAACTGGTAGCACACACGATCAAAACGTACTCTAAATATACGGTCGATTACCCTTATCCGGTAGCCATTTCGGTACACACCGACAGAATCGGGATGGAATACCCAATGATTTGTTTCAATGGTGGTCGTCCGCAAGCCGACGGAACCTATTCTGAAGACACAAAATATGGTATGTGGGGAGTGATCATCCATGAAGTGGGACACAATTTCTTCCCAATGATCATCAATTCAGACGAACGTCAGTGGACCTGGATGGATGAAGGCTTGAATACGTTCGTACAATACCTGACAGAACAGGAATGGGAACGTGATTATCCTTCGCGTCGCGGACCTGCTTATATGATAACAGATTACATGCGCGGTGATAAGCGTTTTATCACTCCGATCATGACCAACTCCGAGTCGATTTACCAATTTGGAAACAACTCCTATGGAAAACCGGCTACTGCACTGAATATCCTGCGCGAAACCGTGATGGGACGCGAGTTATTCGATTACTCATTCAAAATGTATTGTGAGCGTTGGAAATTCAAACACCCGACTCCGGCAGATTTGTTCCGAACCATGGAAGATGCTTCGGGAGTAGATTTGGATTGGTTTTGGAGAGGCTGGTTCTACTCTACTGATTACGTGGATGTTTCGTTGGATTACGTGAAATACTTCCAGCTCAATACCAACAATCCTGAAACGGAAAAAGCATTTCAACAGCAACAAGATGCCGCAAAACCGGAATTCATCGGTGATACACGCAACAAAGAATCGATCAAAGAAACGGTCAACGAGCGCGATCCGAATATCGATGATTTCTACGGAAAACGCGACATCTACGCCGTTGACAAACTCGACAAAAAAGAATACGAAGATTTCCAGACGAAACTGACTCCCGAACAAAAGAAACTCCTCGAAAGCAAGAAACACTTCTACGAATTATCGTTTACGGATAAAGGCGGTTTGCCAACACCGATAATCATTCAAGCAACGTTTACTGATGGCACTACGGAAGTGATTCGTATTCCGGCTGAAATCTGGAAAATGGACCAAATCACGGTAACGAAAGTATTCATCTTCGATAAAGAAGTGAAGTCGTTCCAATTGGATCCGTTCCTTGAATCGGCCGATTGTGACGTCAACAACAACGCTTATCCTCCGACCCAAAAAGCAACGCGTTATCAGTTATTTGAGCAGAAAAAATTGACTGAAAACCCTATGCAGCGGCAGAAACGCTTAGAAGGACAATAGAATTGAAAATGTAAAATTGAAAAGGTTAAAGGGATTGTTTCTTTTCAATTTTACATTTTCAATTTTCAATTCCTCTTCAGCTCAATCAACGTAATTTCCGGATAAATCCCCACTCTACCCGGAAAACCAATGTAGCCGAATCCGCGATTGACGTACAAATATTGTTTTCCTACCTGGTACAATCCAGCCCATTTTTTGTAGCGAAATTGCACAGGACTGAATTTAATCCCGAAACGTTCGATGCCGAACTGCATGCCGTGTGTATGTCCGGATAAGGTCAAGTCGATGCCGGTGCCGATTACTTGTTCGTCGAAATGCGACGGATCGTGCGACAACAACAATTTAAACGCGTTTTCAGGGATAGATTCTGTTGCTTTTTCGAGGTTTCCGCTCTGACGAAAAGGAGCTTTCCCCCAGTTTTCAACACCGATAAAATAAGCGCCATCACCTTCTTCGCTGATTTGAACCTGCTCATTGAGCAAAGGCGTAAATCCAATGGTACGGTGCATTTCAATGATGGCTTTCAGATTTTCCTGTTTGTGAAGTTCTGCTTCCCACGGCACGTAATCGCCGTAATCGTGATTCCCTAGAATACTGAATTTGCCTTTTGTGGCTTCAATCTGAAGAAACAAGGGTTCCCAGCCATGCATTTCTGCCGTTATGTTGTTGACTAAATCGCCTGTAAACAATACATAATCAGGTTTTAGTGAATTGATCTGATCGATTGCTTTTTGCACGCGGTGAGTTTGGTTGAAAAAACTTCCTACATGAATATCGCTGATCTGCACGATCCGTAAACCGTTTAAATCTTCCGGTAAATGCGCGAAATCCAACTGAATGGCGTGCGTTTTCCAATTCCATCTTCCCCAGAAAATACCGACCAAAATGGCTATGAGAATACTTCCTGAAACACTCCACCCTATTTGTTGAATGAGCGCACTTCCGGTAATGAGGAAAAGCAAACCGAAGAAAAAGTTACCCAATGTTGGAACTCCGGTAGCAATCATTAAACCGAATCCGTAAAATCCTTTGCGGTAATCAGTGGTTCTAGAGCGACGAAAATTGCGCATCATTACGGTGATTCCGGTAATAAAACCAACTAATTGAATTGCTGCAATGGTTATTGCTATTGGATTTCCGGTTGCGAATAATTGAAAAGAGAATAATGCTTGTGCGCCGATTGCGAAGGTGAGAATGAATAAAAAGACTTTGCCCATGTTTATGTGAAGTAACGAATAAAATTTGATGATGTAAAAGTAAACTTCCTACTCATTGTCAGGTATTTTAACTGCCAATGTTCGTTAAAAACAGGGTTTCATTCAATTAACATAAATCTGTGTAAAACTCGTAAGTTCAAAAACAAACATTATGATTATATTGGTAGAAACTTTTCACTATGAGTCACAATTTGTATATAGTTCCGCATGATTTAACTTCGGTTGGTGACACTGCTCTTGATTATGCCTTATTTCTTGGAAATCACGTCCGTACTGAAGTAATGGTGCTCAATTTGGTTGACAACAAAGCGAAAATTGCGCCTACTCAACAAAAGCTGGAAGCAATCGTAGCTACCAAACAAATTCCCTCAAGTGTGAATGTGACGGTAAATGTGGCAATGGGAGATATTTTTTCGGATATCTCAAAAATCGCCAACAAAGAACATGCGCAACTCATTATCATGGGAACCCACGGTGCGAAAGGTTTTCAAAAACTCACGGGAAGCTACGCAATGAAGGTTATCACCAGTTGCGATGTACCATTTATGATTGTTCAAGACGGCACTAAACATGTCGAAATCAAAAACATTGTTGTTCCGATTGATTTAACGAAGGAAAGTTTGCAAATTGTGAGTCCGGCCGGAGATTTGGCGCGAATTTTTGATGCGACAGTTCACGTGATCGGTGAGCGCCACAATGATGAAGGGCTTTCAACTCAAACCAAAAACCGCGTGTTACTCATCCGCAATAAATACGATGAAAAAGGCGCGAAATGTGAAGTTCACTTGCTGAAAAATGGCGGATCTTACTCTAAGAAAATCATGCAATACGTCAGCGAAGTCGGTGTGAATGTAATTGCAATTGCCTACCATTCGGAAAGTTTATTACCTCAATTTGATTCGTTTGCTCAATCATTGATTACAAACGACTTGAAATTGCCATGTATGATTCTCGCAGCTAAGCAATCAGGAAATCTTTACTTCTAATAGCTGTTTGCTGTCGCGTTCCTATATTTTATCTGCAACTCTAATATGAAATACAGATCTAGTATTTCAGAACCTCTGCTTTCTAGTTGATCTAAGTTATTAACTTCCATTAGGTTAAGTACAAAATCGATTTAGGAAAAGTACAATTGGTGTTAAACTCTGTACTGTTTTCAATAAATAGACAAGTATTCTGTTAAAATTCAGCTATATTTGTTGTTATGTGGTCGGCAAAATACATCCATTCATCGATAATCGGACTTTTCTTAGTGTCATTAACAGCTTGTACTGATCACAATGACATTTCCACTGATTTTCCCGCTATCAACCTCAAAAAAACACCCCTTTACCATTACACAATTGTCGGGAGCTTGATTGAAGCACCGGTGAATTACCCTGAAGCCTGGAACCGTGAAGCATTGAAACAACTTGGTATTCGACACATCGTCATCCATTCCAAAGGCGGTAAAAATCCGGAAGATACCTTGATGCAATTTCGGTTCGACTATTCCAATGATTGGAAAAAACTCGCTTATTCAGACTGTAAAAACGACAAACAACTGAAGCTAATCACCGAGGGAACCATCACCTACCGGTCTGAACAATCGTCTGGAGAAATTGTGTTCTCCCAGTTTTTCGGTGTAAAGAAAGCCATGAAAACCCGCATTCAGCAAACCGATGATGGATTTCTACTGTTGCGCAGTAAAAGTCAGCAGCGCTACGATACTACCTGGGTTATCGGATCATTCAGTCACCCGAAAGTCATTGTGAGCAAAATTGGTAACAGCATTTTTTCGGTTGAACTATTTATGCCTGAAGGCAGTAGTAGTAAGCAAATTACTCAGGCATTAGAATCCATTCCAATGTTGAAAAACGGATTTCAAGCTGCGCAATGCAGTGTTGTTTTCATGCAGCACAACAAACCTCAGAGCGCCTTTTTGCTCAACGAAACCAATAGTCAGGTAGCGAAAATCAAAGAGTGGACCTACAAAGGCGACCAAATCTTGACCTATAAAGAATGGCTCGGGAACTCGGTTGTACGCGATATGAGCTGGCATTATACCGACTCGCAACTACCCGACTACGCGGTTATCGACCGAAACACGTATTTTTACCGGTACGAAAAGTAGCGATGTACAGCAAAGAAGAACTCAAAACAATCAAAACGACCTTTTGGTCAGATTTCAAGTCCCACATGTTGAAACACCGCTCGGTAAATGGGCGAAAAATGAACTGGCTCAATTACCCGTCAGATGTTTCATTTATCCATATTCGCTTAGATGCCGACTGGAATGGTGTTCGTTTTTGCTTTGATATTCAAGCCAAAGATGCCGGAGTTCGTGCCATTATTTGGGAACAGATGTACGAACTGAAAGTTGTGCTTGAAGCAGAAATGGGCGAAGCCGTTTGGATTGAAAACTGTAGTTCACCCACTGTAATTCAGTTCAACCGCATTCTTTGGGAAAAACCCGACCTCCATTTTTTTAATCCCGACCACAAAACCGCCATTTTCGCCTTTCTGGAAGACCGTTTGGTACATTTTGATGCGTTTTACCAAGATTTTAAGGATGTCATTGTGAATTTGGCGAAGTGATTTTGAATTAGTAACCATTTTTGAAAGGTGAAATCACCACCCTCCTTGAGGTGTGATTTCCTATTTATCAGCACAAGCCTGATAGAATTTGACGTACTGTGTATTTTTCCACCACGAATTAACGAATGAAGTGCTTTGTACAATTCATTACGAATAACCGCTATTGCGGTTTACACGAATCATAATGGAAACTTGTTTCCATTATTCGCTACTAATTCATGTGTAATTTTTATTCGTTTATTATTGGGGGACTATGTTGTGCTGATAAATAGGAAATCACCCCTTGAGGAGGGAAGAGCAAGCACTGCTTGTGAAGGGAGGTGACAAGTATAATGAATGGATACTCTGGATTGTCACCCTCCTCAATCCTCACTCAAGGGAGGAAGTAGAACTCAATCCTCACTTAGATTCTGTTTCCTGTAGTAAAAACTACTCATCCATCCAACTTTCAATCAATAGATAACACGCTTTAACAAGTTCTCACGTTTAACATACATGAAAGTTCTTATTTTTGTACCATGAAAAAAATCCTGATCAGTGGTGTGTTGAGCACCTGCTTTCTTGCCACCGTTACAGCACAAACGGTGATTCTTGATGAAGATTTCCAACAAGGAATTCCGATGGCTACTTGGAGCATTGTGGTTAATGATACGAGTACACTTGATCAGTCGGTCATTGAATTTGCACCGGGATGGATTTCAGTGGCCGATCCGGATAACACAAGTGATACCGTGGCCGGAGCATCTTCTTTTTTCACAGTTCCCGGTGAAGCAGATCGTTGGTTGATTACGCCTTCGCTAACGTTGGGTGCTTATGGGAATTTCCTCCAATGGAATGCACGTTCGCACGATCCAAGTTATCAGGATGGTTATTACGTAATGGTTTCTACTACAGATACGCAGCTGTCGAGCTTTACCGATACCATTACAACAATGGGCTTCGAAAATGCGGAATGGACCACGCGCTCGGTGAATTTATCCGAAGAAGGTTATGACAATCAAACCGTTTTCATTGGTTTCCGTTTACGCTCTTATGATGCTTTCAAATTGTACCTCGATTCGATCAACGTGCGCGTTGAAGATCCTGTTGGAATCAATGAATTAAACGCTGCAATTGCGATTGAGTTATATCCGAATCCGGCTAAAACCGAAGTTACCGTTAAAGGAAAAGACTTGTTATCTGCCAGGCTATTTTCGTTGGATGGGCAGTTAGTAATGGAACAATCTTTAATTACGACAACTATAATTTCGATTGACAACCTTCCGGCAGGAACATATTTGATTGAAGTTAAAACCGCGAATGGAATTGGTCGGGAACGGTTGGTGAAACGTTAAATGGTTTTGAGTTTATTAAGTTTGTGAGTTTATTAAGTTTTTTGAGTTTCAAACTCACTAAACTTAGAAACTTAATAAACTAATGAAACTAATTCATAGTTCTTTTAATCACCCCATTCCTCCTTTCACGAACTGAAAGTCCAAAACCACTCAATCTTTAAGCTTTTTTGCAGATAAGACCATATTCTCTTGTGGTTTATTCAGTACATTTATCAGAACGATGAAGTATTAATTTACTCGTGAATACTACTGTTTAACTGAATGAGCAATACAAACAGATTGGTTTATTGTATGGATACACGGTTGATGTATAAGTGCTTTTGCGTGCAACAACAATTCGGAGAATGCTGAAAATCCGTAAAAGAGTAAGCAAGACTAAACACATTGTAAAATGGCGACGATAACGGTCAATTACATCGCTTACAACAGAGCCGGTAATCGGTTGCATGTTCCGTTGCACGAGTCTGTGATCGACACGGTAAACGAAACTTGTTCTACCAACGATGATTACACCGTTTCGATACATCCGATCATGGAACACGAGGGAAAGGAACTCCATTTTGCATTTCTGGCCGCAAGTGGCACCTCAGAAGGGAGTTTATTAAGCTTTAATGCAGGGACACAAAATATTCCGGTTGGTGACACGCATATTCGGGTGACGGTAGTTTACTTGATTCATTCTGAAGTTCCTACTGTTTTTACAGATGTATTTAACCTGGAAACAAGTGCTTTTACCAATAGTGATTTTATCGATACGGTTTCTGAAAACGGTTCTGTCGCTGAAAAAACGACCGCATTAAATGAACATGGACTCATTTCAACTGAAACAGAAAAAAAGGTAAAAGCCCACGAAATGGTTGATAGCGTTTCATTTTCAATATGGAAACCTTTTCCCGCTGAAAGTGCTTCCGGCAATCGCGAATACATCATTGAGCAAGCACAAAGAGGTTATTTGTTCGCGTTTTATGGTGGGAAGAATAAAACGTGACTACAAAATGAACTAAAGGTGACACAACTCACCAATGCCGCTGCGCTTTCAGCTTCAAATACACCAATAACTGGCAACCAACGATAAATGACCCAAGGAATAGTACTGTGGATTGCAATTCACTCCAAGCACCATTCTGCAAAAACAACACATAAAATCCGCTGAGACACCAATGTAGCGGTGAAACTTGTCCGAATGATTGCAGATACTCAGGCATGGCAAACGATGGAACCCAAATGCCACCAATAGCAGCAAAAATGATAATGGAAATCGCACCAAATCCATTGGCTTGTTCTTGTGTTTTGGAAAACACCCCTACCAAAACGGCGTAACTAACGGCTGTCATACCAGACAACAATGCTACCACTAACGTGGCAATCAGATTCTCAGGAAGATTCAGTTTTGGAAGATCAATGAGTGGAAACACAAACATCCCGATCAATCCGATGGTGAGTAACTGCGACAGAGCTACTACTAAATAAACAAGCATTTTACTGTATAACACTAGTGAAAAAGACGACGGAATGGTTCGCAAACGCACAAAAGTGCCATTCAACCGCTCTTTTACAATATTGCCTCCGAGCGAAACCACCATGAAAAACATCGCGAAAACAGACCACGCAGGTACATTGTGTTGCGTGGCATTCGGAATGGGGCTTTTTCCTGAACTACTAGCAGCTACTTCCTCAATCATTACACGCTCAGACGATAATTTGATTCGAATTTCCTCCGGAACGTTATCGTAACCCATTTCAGCATACAAATTTTGCATAATCATGCTGTTTTCGAGCGATCCTAAATAGGCATAAATGCTGTTATTGATCGAAAATCGGTAATTCTCTTGCAATACAGGGTCGTAAAAAACAACCAGCGATTGAGGTTCGTTTTTCGGCTGAATGACTACACTATCTTTTACTCCAAATTCATTGAGCATCAAATCGGTAACTCCACTCGCCTTTCGTGTTAATTGAAGGGTGAAGTTTTTAGGAATTTGAATGGCTAATAACCGGTTGTCTTTCAATAAGGATTGTTGAATAGCTTTAGACGATAAGCATTTTGTTACGGTCAATTTAAACGAGCCGGATTTTTCCAATAAGCGGATCAGTGAATCACCGCGATCACCATTATCATCGTTCACAACCAATACGCTGATTTCGTTTCCTGAAACCATCCGAAATGAACTATCGTTGACCAGCGTGATGATAAAAACCAAGGCAATCGGCATCACATACATGAGTAAAAGTCCAACTTTATCATGGAGCACAACAAGTGCTTCTTTTTTTAGCGTCGCAAGGAGTTTGTTCATCAATCGCGGTATTCGGAGCCTGTAAGTTTAATAAAAAAGCTCTCCAAATTTACCGTTTCGTGTTCTAACAAGAGTGTTTTTAAATGATCAAGTGCAATCATTTTGCCGTGATCCATCAATAAAATTCGTTCGCAAAACTCTTCCGCTTCTTTGAGATGATGCGACGTATAGATAATTGTTGTGCCTAGTTTGTTCAATTCTTCCAGGTACTGCATGATGGCCATTTTGCTTTGCACATCTACGCCAACAGTCGGTTCGTCAAGGAAAAGTATTTTCGGACGATTGATGATTCCGATAGCGAGATTTACCCTGCGTTTCATTCCACCCGAAAAGGTGTTGATTTTTTTGTCCGCAACGGTTTGTAGGCCCAAAATCTCTAGTAATTCTGCAATTCGTTGTTTTCGTTCAATCGCCGGGATTCCGTATAAAGCACCGAAATAATTCAGGTTTTGAACCGGAGAAAGCTCCGAATAAAAGGCGTACTCCTGAGGCACATACCCGATCTCATTCAATACTTGTTTAAATGTTTCCGAGGGCTTGTTAACAGAATAATTCACACTACCTGAATCGGGAACCAACAATCCGCAAAGAATGGAAATAAGGGTGGTTTTACCTGCTCCGTTTGGTCCGAAAATACCGAACTTCTCTCCTTTAAACACCTCGAATGAAAGCGAATCAAGACTTTTATTTTCAGAACCTTTAAATTGAATGGAAAGTTGATCAATAGAGATAACAGGAAGCATGAGTTAAGTTGTCAATTTGGATGTAGGTAAGGCAGCAGAAGATTTGGAATAAGTGAGAATAACTGATTTTAGCGCACTGTTTTGTTTGTTAAAGTCCTTTATAATTAAAGCTGCATCTTCCTTCGTTTGACTATGGTAATTCAATATCTTCGGGCAGTTCTCTTGAATCATAAGTCGCAGAAACCGATAATCTACCAATGATTTATTTCCCTTTATTTCGGCTTCGAGTAACGCTTTGCCTTTGTTGAACCTACTTAGTTTTTCTTTGGTCGATTGCATGTATTGTGCTTCTTTCATGATCATCGCACCTAAATAGGCTCGTGTTTCGGAGGTGGATGTCATTTTTTCCAAGCGCACCACTTCCGCTTTAATTTTATCGTGTGTATTTCCACTAAACACCTCAAAATAACGTGCTTTATCTATTGACGCTTCTGCAGCGAAAACAGCAAAAAACATCACTAAAACCAATAGTTTATTCATTAGACTTTTTCTTTCAACTAGACACTAAACAATTGTGTCGAAAAATTGTTCAGGTACAAAAATACAATTGTTTGTATTGCTACAACCGACCTTTAAATTGAAAACACCAAATTCAGAAAAATAGAAACCTTAGTTCTAAAACGATATAGCAAACAATTTGAGTATAAAGCCAATGAAAACCACTGTTTTAGATCGATATTCGTCGACAAAAAAGCTTGTTTTGACTTCCGTTTTTCGTAACTTCGCGAACCATTAACAAACTTTCTATGCGAAAACTACTACTGCTTTGCATGCTTTCTATGGGTTTCACCTTAACTGCGCAAGATTATTCCTACCGCTTTTCAGGAAATCTCTCAGAAACAGCACAAACAGAATTCCTTAAGCGGATGGAAGATTTTCATTTTTATACCGACATAAAACTGCGTTATAAAAATGACAGTCAAAAAGGTGAATTGTTATTTACCATTCCAGCGTCGCCCGAAAAAACAGAAGAACAACCTCTTTACTCCATTTTGGATATAAAACAGCTGTTGTTGAGCTTTGATTTATTGCCGGACACCTTTGTGGAACGCACAAAATAGTAAGTATGCAAATCAATCCCTTTTTCAAAATTCTTGCAGCTTGTTTTTTCGTTCCGACGGTACTTTTTGGGCAATCGAATGACTGCTCCACTGCAACTGCGCTGCCCGTTACAGCTAATTGTTCATCGCCAACAGCAGGAACGACAGCTTCGGCAACACAATCCATACCGGGTTGTTCCGGCACAGCCGACGACGATGTTTGGTATCAATTCACTGCAACTGCTACGGGGCATAAAATAACTGTTACACCTTCCGTAGGAATGGATCCTGTGGTTCAGGTGTTTTCGGGAACTTGTGCTGCACTTACTTCATTGGTTTGTCGCGACATCGGTTTCACCGGTGATCCTGAAATAGTTAACCTAACGGGACTTACTATCGGAAATGTCTACCGTGTTCGGATTTATCACTATTCGGCTGGATCAGGAACAGGAACATTTACGATTTGCTGTACCGTAGCGCCTCCCGCTCCTTCCAATAACGAATGCGCCGGTGCCACCAACCTGAATGTGAACACGGTTTGTACGCCAACCGCTGGAACAACAGATGGTGCTACACAAAGTTTGGCAGGTTGTTCGGGAAATGCAGACGATGATGTTTGGTACTCTTTCGTTGCAACCAATGCTCAACAAACGGTTACAGTTACTCCGACCGGTGCTGATCTGGATTTTGTTTTTCAGGTTTTTAGCGGATCATGTGCAGCTTTAAACAGTGAGTCTTGTGTAGATTTGACGTTTACTGATGATCCGGAAACGGCTCAAATTGTAGGGCTTACAGCCGGTCAGACCTATTTTATCCGTGTCTATGATTATTATACCGGAAGTTCAGGAGCTTTCAATATCTGTGTTACAGGTCCGGCCACTTCGGTTCCAACCAATGACAATCCATGCTCGGCGTTGGCTTTGCCCGCCATCACTTCCAATTGCAATTACTTGGAATTCACAACTGTTGGGGCAACCAACACCGCTACTCCGGGAGCGCCTTCTGCTTGTATCGGCGGTTCGGGTGCTATGATCGGTGGTTTTAGCGGAAGTACGCTCGACGTCTGGTTTTCGATGGTGGTTCCTTCTTCTGGTAACGTTTACATTACCTCCAAACCCAATATGGGAGCGGGTCGTATCAGCGACGGTGTAATGGTTTTGTATTCGGGAGCATTGTGTTCGTCGCTGACACAGATTCAGTGTTCAGATGACACACCTTCTTATCCAGGTGCGGCAAATGATGGTTTACCGCTCATCAGCGCTACAGGTTTGACTCCCGGATCGACTGTTTGGCTGCGTTATTTCGGATTCGGTTCATCTTCCGGAACGTTTGGTTTTTGTGTAAGTACGGCTACCAACGACAATTGCGCCAACTCACTTTATATTTGTGATATCAATGGCTACAGCGCATCTACGAGTGCAGCTTATACACCTGATCGACCGTGTAATATGTTCGGAAACAACGAAACCAATGCGGGTGTAGATCAACCAAATGGCACTAATACCGGCGGAATTTTCGGTCAGGGTGGTGCTTGGGGTTCGGGTTCGCCTGCTTTCGATGTCAATATCAATAACAATTCATGGATTCGGTTTACAGCTTCGGCCACTACCGCTGTACTTAACGTAAGCATCTTTGATTGCTGGGTCGGAAATTACCCGAGTGGCGGAGTTCAGATGCAGATTTTCTCGAGTACGGGAGGTTGCTGTAACTTTACCCCTGTTTCAGATTTCAAGGAAAATTCCACCGGATTTACCATAACTGCCAACAATCTGACCGTTGGCAGCGATTATTACTTGATGGTAGACGGTTTTGCAGGCGATATTTGTAATTACACCATTACCGCGCAATCGGGAGTTTTATTCCCAAACATCACTCCAGTCGGACCGATTTGTTCCGGACAAAGTGTGACGCTTACTGCTCCTGCAGGTGCTACTTCGTATGATTGGCAGCACAATGGTTCTATCACACAGTCCGTAAACGTTACTCCGCCTACTACACAAAGTTATTCGGTAGAAGTAACCGGCTTATGCGGCTATAAACAAACATTATCAACAACTGTAACGGTGAATCCTGTTCCTGCTGCGCCAACGGTTTCCGCAACATTGAGTGTCTGCAACAATCAAACACTCAACCTTACAGCTTCAACTGTGATTGGTGGTACCTATTCCTGGACCGGACCCAATGGATTTACAAGTTCACTGCAAAATCCTTCCATTTCAAATGTAAGTTCGGTCAATGCAGGTGTTTATTCCGTAACTGTTACCGTTAGCGGATGTACAAGTCCGGCGGCAACAACTACCGTTACGGTGAATCCGATTCCTTCTGCTCCAGTAGCGGGAAGTAACTCTCCTGTTTGTCCGGGACAATCGATTGATCTTACAGCAAGCACTATTGTGAACGCAACCTATTCTTGGACTGGCCCTTCGGCTTATTCATCCGCTCTTCAAAACCCTTCGCGTTTGAACGCAATTGCCGGTTATGCAGGAACCTATTTTGTCACGGCGACTGTGAATGGCTGCACAAGTTCACAAGCTTCAACAGTGGTGGTAGTAAATCCAACTCCAAGCGCACCGATTGCCTCGAGTAATTCTCCGGTTTGTACAGGAAATGCGATTAACCTTTCCGCAACAACGGTTTTGGGCGCTACTTACACTTGGTCGGGACCAAATTCGTTCAGTGCTTCCACTCAAAATGCAAGTGTTTCCAATGCTGCATTGGTAAATGGAGGAACGTATTCGGTGATTGCAACCGTAAATGGATGCCAGAGTTCAGCAGGCACAACAGTAGTTACTGTGAATCCAACTCCGGCAACTCCTGTTCCCACATCCAACTCCCCGCTTTGCGAAGGAAGTACCATCAACTTATCTGTTCCTGCAGTTGGCGGAGCTACTTATTCTTGGACAGGACCGAATAGTTTTTCAAGTTCTAGTGTGAATCCTTCCATTCCAAGTGCAGGATCAGCAACAAACGGAACATACTCTTTAACAACAACTGTCAACGGCTGTACAAGTGCAATTGGTTCGGTTGTGGTTGCGGTTAATCCTCCGGCTCAAGTAGATGCAGGAACCAATCTTGCGTCGTGTAACGGCGCTCCGGTTTTGTTAGCAGGAACCATTGGTGGTGCTGCTGGTTCTGCAACATGGTCGGGCGGAACAGGAACGTTTAACAATAGCAGTTTACTTGGTGCAACTTATACTCCAAGTGCAGGAGATATTACAGCCGGTTCAGTAATATTGACCTTAACAACCAATGATCCCGCCGGGCCTTGTTCGTTTGTTTCGGATGTGGTAACTATTTCGATTTCAAGTTCACCAAGTGCTACTTTCAGCTATGCGCAACCGACTTATTGCCAAAACAACAGCGATCCTTCACCTGTTTTCGGTGTCGGAGCAAGTGGCGGTACATTTTCTGCGGGCGGTGGTTTAGCAATTAATGCTAGTACCGGAATAATTGATCTTTCGGCTTCAACTCCGGGAGCATATACCGTTACTAATTTCATTCCTGTCAATGGTTCTTGTCCAAGCGCAACAGCAACAACACCGATAACCATTACAGCCACACCTGCCACTCCAAGCGCAAGCAGTAATCCAATTGTTTGTGACGGTGCTGCGTTGAATTTAACAACTCCTACAGTTGTCAATGCAACGTATAATTGGGCAGGACCAAACGGATTTGTTTCTTCTACACAAAACCCAACCATTACCCCTGTAAGCGCAGCGGATGCCGGAACTTACTCGATTACTGTAACCGTAAACGGATGTACAAGTGCATTAGGAACAACAAACGTTGCTATCACCCCGCTTCCAGTTGTGACTATCGTAAACGGTGCATCAACAGCTATTTGCATCAACAACAGCGTTACATTAACTGCTTCGGGAGCCACGTCCTATCTTTGGAGTACAACAGAAACCTCCTCTTCAATTACGGTTCAACCAACTGTAGCTACTGTTTACACGGTTACAGGAACTGAAAACGGCTGCGACAACAGCGATCAAATTACGGTAAACATTAATAATCCGGCGGTTTTGACCGCTATTCCAACTGCGAACCAAAGCAATTGTGACCAACCTACGGGATCGGTTCTTGGTTTGGTGGCAAGCGGAAATGGAGGCTTCACTTATTTATGGACAGACGGGGCAGGAAATGCAGTTGGTGTTTCTGCAGATTTAGCTACTGTTCCTGCTGGAAGTTATTCCGTAACAGTTACCGATATCAACGGTTGTTCCGCGATTTTCGGACCTTATGTTGTAAGTAACTTCCCTACTCCAACTGCTCCGACAATTACCATCGACAATGCCAATCCTTGTCTGGGCGGATCATTTATCGCCACAGCAAGCACAATTGTGGGCGCAAGCTACAGCTGGAATGGACCAGGCGGTTTTACGGCCAACGGAATCAGTATTTCCATCGACCCGATTGATAACAGCAATCAAGGGAATTATTGTGTTACAGCTACCGTGAATGGTTGTCCGAGCAATCCGGCTTGTCAGGCAGTGAGCATCACACCACTTCCGATCATTGATGTTTCAGCATTGGGTGGAGATTCTACGGCTTGTATCAATGAAACAATTACGTTGAACGCTTCCGGTGGAAATACCTATACGTGGGATGGTCCGGGCGGTTTTACTGCAACAGGTTCTGTTGTTAACATCGTTGCTACAAACGAATCGCAGGAAGGCTATTACGTAGTAACCGGAAATAACGGTTGCACAGCTGTTGACTCTATTTTAGTAATGGTTACTCCTTCGCCGGTTGCCAATGCGGCAAGTGACGTAAGTGTTTCCGGGGTTTATTGCGAGGGAGCAACAGCACAACTTTCAAGTAATAGTGCCACTTCAATAAGCTGGACAGGTCCGAACGGATTTACATCCACACAGCAAAATCCATTCGTAACACCAATCAATGCGTTGACAAGCGGACTCTACATCGTAACGATCACCGATGCCAATAATTGCAGTGCTTCCGATTCAGTTGATGTTGCTTATCAACCAAGCAATAATCCGGGGATTTCTGGTGATGAAACACCATGTCCGGGAGAAACGCTTGTGTTGGATGCAACAGACGGATCTACTTACGTATGGAGCGGGCCGAATAATTTCACTTCCAACCAGTCAACAGTGACTATTCCAAATGTGCAAACCAATCAAACAGGCGATTACACTGTGTTTATTACCGATTCGTTGGGTTGTACGTTCACCGATACCATTACGGTTTCCATTGTGATTACCCCAGAATGTTTGAAAATACCGGAATTGGTAACACCGGATAGCGATGGTCACAACGATGAATGGGACATTGAAGGATTGGAAAATTATCCGGAAGCTACTGTTCAGCTTTTTAATCGTTGGGGAAACCTGATTTTTGAAGTATCGCCTTATACGCAACCATGGAAAGGTGAAACCAACAAAGGCTTGTCGATTGACGGTGGCGACGGAAGAGTTCCTTTTGGTACGTATTTTTACCTCATTCACTTGAATGATCCCGACGGCAATGAATACAAAGGTTACATTGAACTTCAATACTAAACAGATGATGCAAACGATTCGCTTATTGGTATTGTCGGGCAGCATGATCTGCTCATCGTGGTTTGTTTTTGCTCAGCAAGACGAACAATTATCGCTTTATAATCAAAATCCATTGTATTACAATCCTGCTTATGCGGGAAGTCGACAAACCATCAGTTTTGTTTCGTTAGCGCGTTTTCAATGGGTCAGTTTTAGCGGAGCTCCGCAATCGCAGTGGTTCTCGGTGCATAGTCCTATCCTTAACAACAATATGGGAATTGGAGCACATTTGTTGAACGACCGAATCGGGAGCAGAAACAGAACTTCGGCTTATGTGGATGTGAGTGCCGGAATTCGATTGAATAAAAAAGGACATCGTTTGGCAGTCGGATTATCCGGCGGAGCTGATTTTATGTCCTTTGATTTTTCCGATCTCACGGTAACCGATCCCAATGATCCTTATTATGGACAGCGGTTTTCGAGTACCAAACCCAATTTAGGTGCCGGGATTTATTATTATGGCGATAGGCATTACATTGGTTTGTCTACTCCGCGGATCCTCGAAGCTAAATTCAAAGATGCCACAGAGTTGGTTACCGGTTTGAATCAGCGCCATTTCTTCTTTACAGCAGGAACAGTGATTCCGCTAAACAGTGTGGTGCAATGGAAACCGTCCACGATGATCAAGTACACACCCAATGCTCCGCTAACAATGGATTTCAATATGAATTTCCTGCTGTACGATAAATTCTGGGCAGGTGCCATGTACCGTTTCAATGAATCGATGGGTGTGAATGTGTTATTCAAAATCAAAAAATCGTTTCAAGTCGGTTACGGTTATGATTTCCCAATCAACGGATTGATGCGTTATCAGCAAGGTTCGCATGAAATCCTGTTGACTTACGATTTCTCGTTCAAACAATTGATCTACAACTCACCACGCTATTTTTAATGAAGACACTTCTCCTTTTGTTGCTTTTAGTAGTTTCCACCACTCCTTTTTCCGGATTTGGTCAAGCGAAACTGAATAAAGCCAATGAACATTACAATCGTCTGGAATATTTTTCGTGCGCTCCTATTTATGCCGAATTGGCAAAAAAAACCATACAAGGAAAAGGAAAAGTAGATTGGGAAAATGTGCGTAGAGCCGCTTTTTCGAACAAACAAATCTTTCAATACAACCGCGCTCGTTTTTACTACAGTAAATTACACGAAACCAACCGGTTAACCGAATCTGATTATGTTGAATACATTGATCTGCTGCGTACAATCGGGAAATACGAAGTAGCAGATGAATTACTAGCCGACGCCATAAAAGTGTATCCTCAGAACAATTTTGTGACTTTATTAAAAGATCGGAATTCAGATTTCGGACACTTAATGACCGATTCTGCGATTTATTCCATCGAAGCGTTGTCGATCAATTCAGGATTGGGTGACTTCTGCCCTACCTTTTATGAAAATGGTATTTTGTACATGTCCAAATCGAAAAATGCCGGATTTCTGAATGGTCGTTACGGTTGGGATAATGCCTACTTCATCAACATGTTGCACGCAACTTACGATCTTGACGGCACGCTAATGAAGGGGAAAGTGCTCAAAGATGCGTTTTTCTCGCGTGCGCATGACGGCCCGGTTTCGTTTAGTCCAGACGGAAACAAAATGGTAATCACCAAAAATACCCTCGGCAAACACAACGATCAGGACGTGGTAGTTTTAGCGATCTATTTTTCGGAACGCATCAACGGCGAATGGTCGGAAGTAAAGCCGTTTACATATAACAATCCTGCTTACAATGTAGGACACGCCTGCTTTTCAACAGATGGAAACCGCATTTATTTTGCAAGTGAACAAGATGGCGGATCAGGTGGTGCCGATTTGTATTATTCCGATTATTCCGGTGGAAACTGGTCAACACCTGTAAATTTAGGCCCGGCAGTGAATACCGATCAAGATGAATTGTTTCCTGCAATTAGTGAAAACACCCTTTATTTTTCATCCAAAGGTCATTTTGGAATTGGTGGACTAGACATTTTCACCATTCCCGTTTCGCTCAATGGAACCGCTCTCAATATGGGTTTCCCGATCAACACCTCTTACGACGACTTCGGAATTGTGGCCAATAAAGACGAAAAAGGCGGGTTTTTCTCGTCGAATCGCGGTGATTTTGTCGATCGCATTTATTCCTGGCAGCGCAAAGACCCGACTATTTATTTTGAAGGAACCGTGGTGGTACGTTACGCTGAAAAAGAACCTGTGCCAAATCAATGGGTGGTTATTGAAGATTTGACTGCGGGAACAATGGATACACCTCTGTATACTGATAGTTTAGGACAATTCAGCATGCAACTGCACATGAATCACGACTATCGTTTTACCACCGAAAAAGAATACTTCGCACTGGAATCACCGTTATCGGTTTCTACCGTCGGAATTGTACGCGACAGTACAATCCACGGGGAATTGGTTTTAAAACCATTGACCATTTTCGTGACCTTGAGAGTGGTTGAACGCGGAACAAAAACACCGATTCCGTACGCAAAAACCACTGTTACAACTGCATTAACAGGAGTTGACACCGTTTTGGTGACCGACAATCAAGGATTGGTGACCTTACAAGTAAATCGTTATGCCGATTACCTGGCACATGCTTCCAAACGCGGATATGTGGATGATGAGACGACGTTCAAAACCGATAATGAAAGTGATAAAGTGATCGAATTATTGCTCCAATTACCGACCATCAAGAAAGGCGATAAATTCAAATTGGAGAATATCTTCTACGATTACAACAAATCTACGTTGCGTCCTGAAAGTATGGCTGCGCTTGACAAACTGGTTGATTTCATTACGGAAAACAAACTGAAAATTGAGCTTTCATCGCATACCGATGCGCGTGGAAACGCAGCTTACAACCAAAAATTGTCGCAAGCACGCGCTCAAAGCTGTGTGGATTATCTGATTAAAAAAGGCGTCCCTAAAACAAGTATTGTGGCAAAAGGATATGGGGAAACACAATTGCTGAATCGCTGTAAAGACGGTGTAACTTGTTCTGAAGAAGAGCATCAGGAGAATCGGCGTACTGAGATCAAGATTCTTTAGTTTTTGAGTTTTTGAGTTTCTCAGTTTCTTGAGTCCTTAAGTTTGTTAGTTTTTTAAAGGTTGCTGAGTTTTGGGATAGAAGGAACTCATTAAACTTAAAAAACTAGAGAACTCAAGAAACTCAAATCCTTATCTTTGCCGCATGTTCATAGAAATCAATCCGTCAAATATGGATCAGCGACTCATCACTCAAATAGTAGAGTCGTTGCGCAAAGGAGAACTCATCATCTTTCCTACCGATACCGTATATGCTGTTGGTTGCGACGTTACCAATAAAAAAGCATTGGCTGCATTGGCGAAATGGAAAGGTGTAAAAGTGCAAAAAGCCAATTTTTCGATTATTTGTTCAGACATCAGTCAATTATCGGAATATGTAAAGCAGGTTGATCGCGGGATTTTTCGTTTATTGAAACAATCGCTCCCAGGTCCTTTCACCTTCATTTTACAGGCAACCAACGAAGTTTCAAAGTTATTTGATTCCAGTAAAAAAGAAATCGGAATTCGTATTCCGGATAATAAAATAACGCTTGCTATTGTAGAAGTCTTGGGCAATCCGATGGCAACTACTTCTCTTCACGACGAAGAAGATGAAATTGCCGATTACTTCGTTGATCCGTCGGTGATTTATGAGCGTTTCGATGACGAATTTGCATTTATTATTGATGGCGGATTGGGGCATCTGGAAGCTTCTACCATTGTTGACTGCACGAGCGGAACAGCTGAAATCGTTCGTCAAGGAATCGGACACATTGATTTATGATAGCAGTGATCGACTGTGGAAGTCAGAAAACCCCATTGATTGAGTCGATACTTTATGAACACATCGACACCAAGGTCATTTCGATGTTCGATCTGAATCCAGAGACTGATCTTGCAGATTGCATTGGAGCAGTTATTTCAGGCGCACCGATTTTGATCACCGAAAAAGATCCCGAACCTTATTTGGAACTCTTTGCATGGTTGAAAAATCCACCGGTTCCAGTGTTAGGTATTTGTTTCGGACATCAAATCATGGGGTTGACCTTTGGGGCTTTGGCCAACCGTCAGCGCGATGATCGTGATTGGCAAACGGTTGAGATCTTGGTCGACTGTCCGTTATTTGACAAACTCCCCACCGAAATTGAGCTTATGGAAGACCATTGCGAAGCGATTTCCATTCCAGCGGGCTTCGTTCACGTAGGTGTTTCGGATAGTTGTGTCAACGAAGCCATGATGCACAGCACGCTCCCACTCTACGGCGTTCAATTTCACCCGGAAGTATCCGGAACCCACGGCGCTATCGTTCTTGAAAACTTTGTTCATATTTGTGAAAGGCATTCCAACGAACATTAAGCTGTAAAACCGATATTTACACATGCTTTTAAATAGAATTTGGATCGGGTTCTTTCTTGTGGCCATTGTAACCGGCTTGGCGAAGCTACTATTTTGGCAAGATGTGAACATCTTTAAAGTAATGGTAGAAGGCCTATTCAATTCCGCCAAACTCGGATTTGAACTTTCCATATACATGACCGGCGCACTTTGCATGTGCCTTGGCTTCATGAACGTTGGAGAAAAAGGTGGTGCTATTCGGATATTGAGCAAGGCCATTTCACCTCTTTTTACACGCGTTTTCCCTGAAGTGCCAAAAGATCATCCTGCAGTTGGTGCGATCATGATGAACTTTAGCGCCAATATGCTAGGATTAGACAATGCCGCTACGCCAATGGGGTTGAAAGCCATGAAAGAGTTGCAGGATCTGAATCCGCAAAAAGACACAGCTAGCAATGCGCAAATCATGTTCTTGGCGTTAAATACGGCCGGAATGACGATTATTCCAATAAGTGTGCTTTCGATCTTATCAATTAAAAATTCAGCAAACCCTACGGAGATTTTCCTTCCGGTTCTGATTACGACTTTTTGTTCTGCATTGTCAGCTCTGATACTCGTTGCTATCAAACAGCGAATCAAATTGTTTACTCCGGTTGTTATAGCTTATTTAGGCTCTGCCATTGCGTTTCTTTCCGGATTATTGGTTTGTCTTTATTATTTTCCTCAGTATACTCAAAACATTGCTAATATTGGCGGGAACGTCATTATCCTCGGCATCTTCTTGATGTTTATTGTACTTGCAATACTAAAGCGGGTGAATGTTTACGAAGAGTTTGTGGAGGGCGCAAAGGAAGGATTTCAGGTTGCTATTAGCATTATTCCATTTTTAGTGACCATGCTTGTGGGAATCGGAATTTTTAACTCATCAGGAGCGATGCAAGCCTTGATGGATGGTATGACGTGGTTTTTCTTACAACTTGGTATTCTGCACACTGAATTTGTTGATGCTTTACCGGTAGGAATTATGAAACCGTTTAGCGGTGGAAGTGCCCGAGCATTAATGGTTCAAACGATTGAACAGTACGGTGTAAATGACTTTCGATCAAAAATAGCCGCAACAATGCAAGGTGGAACAGAGACTACTTTTTATGTCCTTGCAGTATACTTCGGTTCTGTAAACATAAAAAACACGCGTTATGCAGCCGGAGTTGGTTTAATCGTTGACGTAATCGGCGTTATTATCGCCATTTTAGTATCTTATTTATTTTACCAAGTACCTGCAATAAAATGAGTTGGATCAAACGCATATTCGGGAAAGATTCTGAGCAAGATCAGGTTGCGGTGGTGAAAAAGGCAAACATCACGCACGCAACATTAGATTATCCGCCGAAAATTATTCTGGCGTGGTGTCAGGCATTGGAAGGAAACAGCGATATCAGTCTTTGGTTATTGGAAAATGGCTATGAAGAATTGTTTCACACCACCAATGCTATTTTACTTAAACAACAGGCCCGTGATTGGCTGATGCAAAACGGTTATCCGCACTTGATGGCGATGGTGAATGCTTCAGAAGGAAATGAATCGGCACTGCATTGGTTGGATGTGCATAAATTCACCTTGCTCTATCATGTTGCCAATGGTGTAGAGGGCGAAATGACCAGTTTCGGTTGGCTGAAAGCGAATGCTGACCCCACAATCTTCCTACTTACCCGAACCATCAAGAAAATCAAAGACCAAATCGAGTTTAACCACAACGATATGTATTCGTTCGGAAAAGACAACTGATTCATGATTGTTCGCGCATTTTTGGCCGATGTAAGGGCTATTCAACAAGTGGCTCACCAAACCTGGCCCGATACGTTTAAAGAGATTCTTACGCCTGCTCAGATTGAATACATGCTGAATTGGATGTACAATACAGAAAGTCTTTCTGCGAGTATTCTTCACCCAAATCAATCGTTTTGGTTATATCAGGAAAATGGTGAAACACTTGGTTTTGCAGGGATTGAACACCAACACTCAGGAGAAAACGCCACAAAATTGCACAAGATTTATGTGCTTCCGCAAGCTCAAGGAAAACAAATTGGAAAACAACTGTTGGAAAAGGTGATTTCAGAAGCCAAAAATGCCGGAAGTAGCGCTTTGTTATTGAATGTGAACCGTTATAACAATGCAACTACTTTCTACAAACGACAAGGATTCCGTATCACAAATGAGGTAAACATCGATATTGGAAATGGGTATTTGATGGAAGACTATGAGATGACGCTTGCGCTATAATCGAAAATTGAAAATGTAAAATTGAAAAGAAGGGCTTGACTTATAAAGTACCGTTTTTACTTAAAACAACCTTTTCAATTTTACATTTTACATTTTACATTTTAAATTTCCTTAATCCTTTTTCCACTCAATCTGACCTGCCAAAAACCCTTCCATTCCCATAGAGGCTTTTACTTCTTCACGGTAAGCTTCAATTGAAGTAATAGCAGCTGTTCCATTGACTTTCAAAGAGATATCAGATGAAGTGAATCCATTTTTAATCATTTCAATATGATAGACATAGTATGTTTCTTGTTCCACATCATCTATTACTTGCTGCAAAACTAAAAAAGTTTGATCGTCCAATTTTGCTAACCAACCCGTAAAATCAGGTCCATCAGCCATGAACGACGAACCTTTTTCTGCCACATAAACAGTATAGGTATTGGTTTCGGAGCCTTTTTTTATAATCACTTTATTGGCTTCCACATCTTCTGCTGTATTCGAGAATGTACCAATCAGACGTGTATCTAGTTTTACATCGCCCTTTTTCCCCAAGGGATAAGTGCTGCTAACCGGACAACCTGCCAAGATGAATAGCCCGGAGACAATAAGTGCAATGGATAAAATGGTTTTCATAGTCTGTAGTTTAATTGTTTCGAAGTTAGTCAATATTCTTCTTCTTGCTCTTTGCGGTGCGCTATTTTCCGATCTAATTTCGAGATGATAGTGCTCGCGGTTGTCGTAAACAAGAACGGAAAAAATGCATGCACAAAACATGCCACTATTGCCAATATGAGCTTAAATTGTACATAAAACGCAAAAGCGAAATGCTGAAAATAATTTAACCCTACTTCGCGCGGGTGTTTGGTAAATGGGTTCATAATTCCGTATATTCTATCGTTTCTAAGTCTACATCAAAGGCTTTTTTCGCAGCCACGCGCATTTTTTCTACCGATCCGGAAGTGATCCAGCGTGTTGAATTGTTTCCATTCATATCGGGATAACGCTTACGAATTGCTTCGACCATGCGATTCATCGGATCAATGAGTTGAACCTTGGGAATGATCATGTTGATTTGATCTATCAACACCGGATAATGGGTGCAAGCCAGTAAAATCGCATCACAATTTTTCAAGGGCTCGAAAATTCGCTTTAAATCTGCTGTCATTCCTTCCGAATCAAGATCACCGGCTTCTATCCGAACAGACAAGGCCTGCCCTACTTCTTGGTGAATTTCAGCAATAGTCGTTGATAAAGGTCGTTTGTAAATTTCAGATTCTATCGTTCTGTAACCGCCAACAATGCCCAAACTCGTTGGAGAAACGGTTTCAACGGCTTTCACGCCAAATTCAATCATATTTATTACGTCCGGATGATCGGGAGATGCCGTACTTGCCGCGTTACAGGCAATCGCAACTAACTCGCAGCCCTGATCAAAAAGGTGTTGAACCACTTGTTGAACGCGAGGTCGCAGTTCAGAATCGGGTAATTTTCCATAAGGCGGAACACCGGTATCCGAAAAATAAACAACATCTACATCCGAAAAAGTCTGCAGTTGTTTGTACAACGAAACGCCACCAATTCCATAATCACAAATTCCGATGGTCATTTCACGGGTATGTTAGTCTAATGTCCTGAATCTGTTCGATATTACCGGAATCGAATGCCAGAATACACGAATTCCAGCCTACATTGATTTTTTGAACCTTTCTTCCGGGAAAACGGCTTTCGAGGTACCATTTCATTTCATGTTCGGCGCGAATGGGATTGTAGCGCAGCATTTCCTTCCAATCGGGATGTGTTACCAACTGCTGCAGTTTATCATAAAACGGACGATTACTGTATTTCTGGCGGTAATGCATCCATTTGGAACGCAGCAGATTCGGGTATTCACGCAATTTCACAGGAACAGTTACCATATCGATGATCATTACTTTTCCTCCGGGTTTCAACACCCGTTTGATTTCATCCATCAACGGATCCCAATCAAGGTAACGAAACGAAAGCAGGGACAGCACAACATCAACAGAATGATCTTCCAAGGGCAAAACAGGACCGGTTAATTGCTTAAAGCTGATGTTTTCATTGGCTTGATTCATGGTTTCGGCGCGAGCCAAAATACCGCTTGAAACATCCAAACCGATTCCTTTCTCTATTCGTGGAGCCAATTCTTTGAGCAAAGCTCCATTTCCGCAACCGATGTCGATGACCGTTTTTCCGCTTAAATCGCCGAAATGCTGTTCCATCCATTGCCATTCGTCTTTGCGGACTTTGATATCCTGGAAAACGGCATCGTATAATTGTGCTACGCGATTATAGGTAGCATCGGGCTCTGAAGCAGCGGGTTTGAATGATTTCAGCTCCTCCAATTCACAAGTTCCGCTGTATTTTTTCAACGAGCCTTTCCATCCGTGCGATTTCTTGCCAATACAACCGGCGCCATAAACATTTTCTGATTGATCGTTGATGCGTTTGAATATCTTTTTATCGGCTGAAAACGTGGTGTACCAATGATAACCAAAGGTTTCTACTCCTGCCACTTGAGCGAAAAACGCCGCAAACCAACGTGCAGATCGACAGCAATGAAAGTAGGCTTTTCCGTTCGGAGCGAAAGACAAGGGAAGTTGTTTCCACTCATACGGACTGTATTGTTCGGGATAATCGACCGTTCCATACATGGGACCGTACATTCCTGCGTGACCGATAAAATGAAATTCATCCAGTTGCTGATGATTGACTGCAATTTCAGAAAACAACTCGGTTAGTTCACGTTTGCCAACTATGCCTTCGCAGCGCACTTCACCCGAATAGCGTTCCGTGGTTTCGCGGGTCATCGTTGCGGCAATTCGCGCAAACACATCACTTCCTTTGCGGTATTGAGTCGTGTAAACAATTAGAATCATAGACGGATGAGGGCGGTGATTTAGTTATGAAATCCAGTTCGGATGAAACTCAACAGCAGTTGCGCCTTTTCCGTATTCCGAAAAATCGGCGTCGTACACCTCGATTTGATCTTGTTGCGACAAATAGGTTCTGATTTCGTTTTTCAATACGCCTTCACCTACTCCATGAATCACAATCAGTTTATGAATGCCTTCGCGCTTGGCTTTTTTGAACATACTTCGAAATTCACCTACTTGTTTCAACATGATTTCGGTGTTGCTCATGCCATTATGCGAATCGAGGATTTCTTCGATGTGCAAGTCGACCTCCCAAACAGTAAGCGGCTTGCGTTGTCCGGTTTTTTCCTGTAAAATGCGGTAACTCACTTCCTGTTCCACCGAATCTTTCTCGACGGTAAAGTTTTCATCGTATTTTTCGCTGTGAATAAAGACCAAATCGCGCAGTTGGAGCTTGCGTTCGAAGCCGTCTTCGTCTTCTACCATCGCTTCTTGTCGATCCATACTTTTGATGACGCCATGTCCCTTTTCATAGAGATAACCAACGCGTTGTCCAATTTTAAAGTCCATTGAATCCTGCTCCATTACTTTGTAACACAAAAAAGACAGAACCGAGAATTGCTGCTATCCAAATAAACACAATGAACACTCGATAGCCTAAACCTGCGTCTTTTTCCAAAGGCGGTTCTAGCATATTGTTTACTTCTCCTGCCACAATCAATGATGTATCCATTTCTTCGGCATTCTCCATGAATTTACGCAATCCGGGAGTGTGCTCCAATACTTCTTTTTTGATGAAATGATACGCACGATCGGTTAATTTCTCGTAAGTAGTTGTGTATTCAACATCCGAATCGCGCAAGGATTTATGCACCAAATAACGTCTATGGTGACTACGCACTTGAAAGCCCATGAGAAATCCGAAAACCATGAAGAGGTAGTGCTCGAAGAAAAATCCGAAGGCAATCATGGCAATTGACGAAACAAACGCAAAGACCACTTGAAACAGTTCAATTCGCTGAAAAAACAAGACATTTAGTAAACGTCCGCCATCCATGGGTAAAATCGGTAACAAGTTGATGGCGTTGATCAAAAACGACCAAAGTGCCACTTCCACCATCCATAAAACATCTAGTTTGTGACCGATAAACCAAAAAACAACCGCCAAAGCAATTCCGGGAAGCGGGCCTGCCAAAATAACCAAAATGCTTTCTTTTTGTCGGTATTCGTCTTTGCTACCGTGCACAAAAGCGCCCATGAGCGGCACAAACAACATGCGTACATTTTTGTACCCGAAGCGTTTCATCATCAAAAAATGTCCCATTTCATGAATAATGAGAACGGCCATCAGTTCAATTAGAAAAACAATTTGCTGCCCGAAAAACAATAAAAAAGTCATAGCAAACAACACAATCGAGAAGATCGTGACTGCGATATGCCCTTTCCGTTGCTCTTCTTTTTCTAGAAAAGGTTTGGGCGGGTAAAGTGAATTGAACTCGTTTTCCATAGCTTGTAAGCAAATATAGTATGATTAGGGGGAATTTTAATTATGAATTGGTTGAATTATCAATTATTAAGGAGAGAAGGAATGAAAAATTTAAAATGTAAAATTGAAAAGGGAAAATTGAAAAATGGTTTCAGGTGAAGACACGAGTTTAAGCTTCTTGATAGAGTCGCCTTTTCAATTTTTAATTTTCCATTTTACATTCAAATATAAGAATGGATTTATCATCACTAAACGTCAGAAACCTGTTCTGATCGATTGCCAAACACCCGTTGACGGATCGGTTGTGTCCGCCTTGTTTAAATTCAATGCGCTGGGTGACTTTCCATTCGGTGCTGTCCCAAATTTTTATGGTTTTATCCATGGAAACGGTAATTATTTCGTCTCCACATTGCGCGATGCCGTAAATGGTTTGATAATGTGCCGGCCATTCCTGCAGGAGTTTTCCGGTTAACATATCCCATAATCGCAAATGCGCATCTTTTCCACCAGACAACAAAGTATGTGTAAACTCATTGATCGACAACGACACTACTCCACCCTCATGCGCTTGTTGTTTGCGGATTTCATTAAATGTGGGCAATTCCAATTGTCGCCACGAACCGTCTTGACACCCAATAAACAAACCAGTTTTGGTATGTTTGATGGATCTGATTTTACCGCAATCCAAATGAAAGGTGGTGAGGAGTTTTCCGGTATAATCTAAGACCAATAAATGACCTTCTGCATCGCCGAGAACCAACCATTTTTCGGCCGGACAATCGACCGCACTGAACAACGCCTTCCCAAGGAAATTGTGTTCCCAAACCAATTGTTTCGAATCGGTATGGATGGCAATAATGGTACCGTTGGTGCAACCAATGATCAGTAAACGCTCAGATTCAACGATTCCCAAGGTATAAGCCGGTGCATCGAGTTTTACGGTAAACGCATCTTGTTTTCCGTCTGCAGTATTCCAACGGGTTACAAAACGGTCGCCCGCAGTGCTATAAATGAATTCGTTGAAAACGGTACAAGCATAAATAGGGGCGCTATGTCCGGAGATAACTACCGATTTTCGCCACGTCATGCGTTATGCTTCGTCTTCTACTTCGTCTGAATCAACTTGTTTGAGTCGCTCTGCGTAATCGGAAGGAAGGAATTCGAAGAACGTATCGCCTCTCAATCCCAAACGGAGACATTCCAACGGAATCACCTCATTCGGACCGATGTTACCAAGATTTACATTAGCACCAAATAATTTCACAAACCAAACCTGCTGATTTTTTTGCGGTGCTTCCCAAAGGATATCCCGTGGATTAACACGTGCGATGATTTTGTTGATCAACATCGTATGAGCTGTTCCATTCGGACGAAAAACGCCAACATTACCGGCCTCGCGACCTTCAGCAATGACTTTCCATGAACCCGCTTCGAGTTCGGTACTCATCATTTTAATCCAACGCCCCGGGCTGATCAAAATACCTGAATCTTTCGACCCAACTTCCGACATAACGGTGCGGGTTTTCGATAAACGGTGAATCAACTCTAGTTTTTCGTCATGATTGATGATAATGGAACCGTCTGAAATTTCAGCTAGATCCATGTTGTATTTATCCAGCAACCGAAGGTAATCTTCAAATTTCCCACGTGCATAAAATGCTTCAAAGAGTGTGCCCCCGAAATAGGTGCGCAAACCGGCATCTTTGTATAATTGCAGTTTTTCTTCGAGGTTTTTGGTTACATAAGCTGTACCAAAACCAAACTTAACGATATCCGTTAAATGCGCATTTCCTTCAACAAAGTGTTCTGCTTCGCGAAGGCTTAATCCTTTGTCCATCATCATGGTTAAACCATGGTTTCGTGGCTGTTGTGTGCGTTCGGGAATGAACGGTAAGTCAAAATTCATCTATTTTTTGTACTAAATTGGGTCATTTCATACACAGGAAAATCCTGCATTTGTTGCTTTCAACGGGTCAAATTTACAAATTCCGGCACATTCATCAATTCAGGGTAGCGCACAAAAAGTTCTTTGGTTTTTTCAGGATCTTTTGCAAAGCATTCGGAAATGATAATGGTTGCCTCTTCCATACGTCCTGAAAGCCAATTCAGATACATGATAGGTAACAACGCGAAAAATGTATTGTTGTGAATAAGGTAATCTTCTACAAAGGCTCTAACTTTTGTCGGATGATGCTCCAGAAGGAAATCAACATAATCGAAAAAAGCATCTTCGTTGTTCGGTTCCAGCGCCAAACATTTCAGGTAAGCACTTTCGGCCTGTTCGAGTAAATCGCAATTTTCGAGTGCGCCTGCGTAAACGTGGTGGTAACCGTCCATATCCGGTTCAATTTCCAACGCACGTTCAATGTAATGCAAACTTTCTTTCGGCTTGCCCTGCAAATCTTTCACGATGCCCAAACCAAGCCACGCTTCAGCTAAATTAGGCGCCAATGTCAGGCTCTTTTGGTAAAATTCCCAAGCCAGTTCCAACTCTTCTAATTGTTCGTTGGCTTCACCGAGGTAACAATACGTGAGCGCATCATCACCATCGAGGTCAATGCAACGGGTAAAACACTCAATCGACTCGTGGTATCGTTCCAATGTCAAATAGGCATTCCCCATATTGAAATAAGCCGGTGAAAAATCGGCATTGATTGCCACGCAATATTCATACGCATTGAGCGCATCGGTGAAATTTTCTGCTTTTGAAAACGTATTTCCGAGATTGTACCAGGCTGTGAATGAGTATGGATTTTCGTCCAAAAAGTCGGTATATGACTTCATAGCACGCTTGTAATCGCCCAACTGATCGAAGCAAAAAGCCAATTCATACAAGGCTCCTTCATTTTTCGGATTGAGGCGCATGGCTTCTTCCAATACTTCTATAGCGCCTGAAAAATCACGCAATTGCTCCAACTCAGAAGCCAGATCAAGGTAAATTTCATCTTTATCTTCCGAATCGGCCAAATCGAGCGCTTCACGGAAATAACGTACAGCACGTTTACTGTCACGCAATTGACTGAATATAGCAGCTTTCGTGAGGATTAATTCCACTGAATGGCTATCCATTTTCTCGGCTTCCGCCAGGATATTCAGCGCTTCCTTTAATTGCCCCAAGCCTGACATAGCCTGCGCTTTACGAATAAAGAACAAGGCATGAAACGGGTATTGCTGAATACCTATTTCTGATGCAGTATTGGATTTCGTGTAATTACCATTGATGAGATAGTGATCAATAATCGCTTCCAGACGGTCGCTGTCATAAAAACCAACCGCGTTTTGTGCAAGTTGTGTTTCGAAACGCTCCAAATCTTCGCTCAAATGACCATCTTGTGGTTCTTCTTCCCAATCGAACATAGACCGATTTCTTATTTAAGCATAAAGGTACGACTTTTCGCGTTGATTCTAAGGTGGAGTTAGAGAGTTTACACACATGTTTTTCACATTTTCAGTTAAATAACAGTTTTTTGAGTTTTTGAGTTTTTAAGTTTATTGAGTTACAATCGAACTAGAAGAAACTTAAAAACTCAAAAACTCACTAAACTAAATCTCTCCTAACACTTCCTTCAGCTTCCCGTAATCGACTTTAGAGTGATGTCTGGGGTCGCGAGGCATACGTCGAATCTGGCGCAATTCATCTAAAAACGGCAATTTTGTTTTGAGTTTTTGGTGAAACGATTCATTGTTGTCTCCGGTCGATTTGAATTCTACAATAGCAACTATCTTATCATTGATTTTCAATAGTGTAGCCATTTCAACTTCTTCTAATAATTGAAGTTCGTTTTCTACAATAAATGTCGCAATTACTAAGCCGTTATGCTCAATTAATGTCGCGCATCTGCCGGTTAACAACAACTGTCCGTTCGAGTCGAAAAAACCGCTATCTCCTGTTCGGTGCCAGCATTCTTCATCAATGAAGATTTTGTTGCGCAACAGTGCATCTTCGTTGTTAATGTATTCGCGCAAAACATGATTTCCACTCACGATGATTTCGCCAATTTGCTGCGGTTGTTGCTCTAGCGCTTGAAGCTCTTCAGGAGAATTACACGCAATCGGTTCGTCGGAAATGCGAATGATTTTGACCGCCGTTCCATGATACGGAATTCCGACAGGCAAACCACCCAATTGCCCAACGCTCCAATCATCGGAACGGGTAAATTCGGTAGCATCGATAGAACTAATCGGTTCCGATTCGGTGGATCCATAAACGATTTCGACCAATGCATGTGGAAAAGCCTGTTTGTATAACGCAGCTTCTTTCGGAAATACAGGAGCTCCGCCGGTGAATACTTTTGTTAGTCCAAGAACCGTTGTTTGTTGCTGCACCAAGGTTTCTGCCACACGCTTTACAAAATAAGGCGAAGCCACCAATCTAGTGACATTGTGTTGTTTCAGCAGATCAATAATCAACTGCGGTTTTAGCGTGTTTGGTTTACTCGATTTATAAGGCGCAATGACCGATGTACAGCCGATTCCCAAATTGATCATCAACACAATCGGCAATACAGGCATGTCTACATCGTTTTCTTCCGGTTGAATGGTCTCAATCAATGCAGCAAATTGTTCGCGTAAAAAACCGTGTGTGCGTTTGGCTGCTTTCGGCGTTCCTGTGCTTCCGGTAGTAAAGGTAATTAGCGCTGTATCCGTCTCATGCGTGATGACAGGTTCGAAAACTAGTGATTGATCGTAAGAAAGCTTTAATTTGATGGGCATTGATCGCAATTCCTTCGATAAAAATGAGAGGGAATGCACCTTCCAGCCACCTATCCATGCGCGACATTGGGCTACTTTGCAGCAGACATTCAAACGTTCTCTACTCACCCACTCGTCTAGAAAAACAGCTGTTGCTCCCATTCGAAAAAGTGCTAAAACGATGCGATAGAGATCAATACTCATTGGCACAAATACCAAAACGCGATCACCTTTTTGAATGCCTTTTGACTGGAAATATGCCGCTGTAGCCGTGATTCGACGATCCAATTCGCCGAACGAAATCTGTTTTTCTCCCTCAATAATAGCAGTTCGATCCGGATTCTTGTAGGCTGCTTCGGTAAATAAATCGACGATGTTGTAAGGCTGATTTGTCATAACTCACGACCGTATAAAGCGTAATTTTTATAGACTTCGCCGCTAAAATTGCGTGAAATAGCTGTAGATGTAGCTTCCTGAATCATAAAAGCATGAATCAAAGCTGTAAATCCGTTGTTTTTTGCATTCGAAATCACCCGATTAGCTATCACATGTCCTAATCCTGACCATTGTTTATCGTAGCTTCGAGCAATTGTTTTGATAACCAATTGTTTTTCGGTTGTACAATACAAATTCTGATAGGCAAACACAAAACCAATGGGCCGCTTCTCTTTATCTTCAGCAATCAGCACATAATTTGGGTTGATGATTTTAATGGCCTCCATGTATTTATCGCGGAACTGGTTCCATTCTACCGGTGTGTACAAGAAATTGGTTTGAAAAGCTGCGCTCACAAATGGATAAAGAGATTCCAATTCCTGTTCGAAATGTTCCAGATCTATGGAGCGGATGGTCACTCCCATTGCTGAAAAATGCCGTTCACGTTCGATTAATTCAGGAAGATCATGCGGCAACGAGGTGTCGAAACTACTGGTGTAATCGGAAATTACTTCAAATCCGTTTTCGCGAAACTGATTGTTGTAATACAAGTGATGATATGGTTCTAACAAAAATGGAGCAGCGTTGTGGTGGGTACTGAAACGGTAATTGTCCCAAGTAGATCCGTTCATCGGACCGATTGCAACAGAAAGATTCAGTTCTTTCAAACGTTCCAAGGCTTTCTGTAAGATTAATTCCGCTGTTTCTGAGTCGTTTTCACACTCGTAATTCCCAATACAGCCTGCTTTCTGACCTTCAACGAATAGATGTGGATTGTGGTAAACAGCCAATCGCGCTACCGGAGTGTCATTTCTCATTACGACCCAACATTCTACCAAAAATGCCTTGTTCATTCCGTCAGTTTGCTGTAAACGCAGACTATTACCAGAATAAACATTCGTCGGAACAGCTTCAAATAACTGAAACTCCGGTTGGTTCGGTTGAATCTTCAGTAAAACGCGTTCAGGCATAATTGGTCATGTAAAGTGCTAATAAAACCGCCCCGGGAATGGTGATATTATCCGTTCCTTTTCCGCTAACAGCTTCCGCTAATGTTGCAATTCCCGCAACAATCAATCCTCGCCACACAAGCATCAGCACACTCGTTTCAGGGTGAAGTGATGCTGTTAAGGAAATGTATACAATGAGTGCACTAGCGAGAAACATACCGGAACCCATGAGTGTTTTGGTTTCTTTCCCAATGCTGTATTTTCCCATTGGCCAACGTTTTCCGGTTAATGCGGCAATTGGATCACAAATAGCCAACATCAGAATGGGAATGTAGAAATAAGTGAAATCCTGCTGTTCTGCCTGAAAAACCAAATAACAGCAGTAAACCGAAACCGGATAAGCCAAGCTACCCACCGAAACACGATCAATAGCGTTGATAGAAGGCAATAATTTGAAGCGCAAACTTACAATGAGAATAACCGCAAAACTGCCACAAAGCAACAATACAAACCAGTGATTACTGAGCATTAGCGGAAATAGCAGCGTTAGTATTCCGGTGCCAAGATGTACCAATTTACGTGTCAATTCTACTTTTACACGGGCGAAATGGTACAGCAATTCTGCAATTCCGAACAAGGCCAGAAAACTAGCTGAAAGTATGGCTGTATTGATCCAATCGGCTGTCATAAACGTTCGTCAACTAAAAATTGATTGTAGAAAAAACCATTGTCGCTGGCTGATAATTCAGCAGCATGTTCTTTGAGCGCCTTCATTTCTGCTGGAAACTCGTTGGCTATGTGTCGTGGTACCAATAAATTCCAATATGCCAATCGACCTCCTTTTTCCAGTGAATCGACCAGCTGTTTGGCTGTTTGGTGAAACAATTCCGGATTCATGTATTCGAAAATATTCGACAGGTTCATGTAACGGAAAGCGCCATGTTGGTTAATAGCATCTTCTGCATAACCTTGTACCAATTGCAGTTTATCCAAATTTGCTTTTACCACAGGGAAATGCTGCGGTTGTAAGTAATGCGGCAATAACTCACCGAACGATGCAGTGAGTGTATAGCGTAGCATGAAATTGCGCTGTGCCAATGAATTTCGCAGGTGATTTCCGGCTTTGGTATAAATGGTTTTACCCACAGAAACTTCTACTTCTTTCAGAAATTCCGGATCGCGACCATAACGTCCCATGATTGTTTTGCTAAAGAAAAGCTTAAACAAAAACCGCCAGCGCCAAGTATCCCACCGATTTTCGTAGTAGGCTTTCTGCTCAGCCTCTGATTTTGGGGCTAACAATGCTTCTACCCGCTTTTGCGTATGAATCCACGGTAAAACACGACGTACGAACAACTGAAAATAACCTTCAAATTTACCTTGAGTGATGATTCCAAGACTCAACTGATCGCGGTGCTGTTCCCAATAATGCAGACAATCTACAGAAAGTACCTGTTTGATTTGATCGAAAAACTGCAATCGATTTTCAGAGGGTCTAAATCCGAGAAACTGCAACACTTCTTCATACGAAAGCTCTTGAATAGCTGCACGTTTCAATTCAATCAGAAATAGTTGAATCGGATTCACGTCTACAGCGACCACCAACTCCGGCTGAGTTGTCAATAAAGAAAAACTGTTATCTCCTGCCGAACCGATTGACAAGATTTTACTTCCCGGATCGGGGTTTAACCCACGTAAAAGCACATCTGCATCTTCCCAGCAATTGGCGTAGCGAATTAGATCAAAAGCAACTTTTTCGGTAAGTTTTTCGTGTTTCATTCAACAGTTTAGGGTCGTACAAGCTATACGAAACTAGCAATCTTTTGGGAAAGATCAAGTGATAACTTACGATTTGACTGGTCTCAATCGCAACACAATTTCCTCTTACTTTTTGCCAAGGCTGAAAAAGTAAGCAAAACATCCTTTTTGCGCCATTCTAAGCCGCTCGTAAAAAATGGCTCTTTCTGTGTTTTAAGGTCAAAAGTGTCAGATCGGAATCTGAAACGCAACACACAGCAGATTTGGCAATCGCTGTGCGTTTTAGCGCTTTTGACAAAACACAACGAAACAGCCATTTTTCTTACTTCGCTTCCTTTAATTGGCGCTGTCCGCAACCTGTGCTTTAGACAAAAAAGGAAGTTCTTATTTACGAACTTTTGGTTTCTTCGAAACTTGGTTTGTAGTCTGATCAAGACGAGTCAACTATAAATAATCAATCATTATAAGCGATTTGAATTCACTTCTCTTTGTTTAAGTAATCTTCCATCGTTTAATTCGCGGTAAAAATCAAATGCTTTTAACCAATTCCAATTGACCACTTCTTCCAAAATCAGCGCGTTAATAATTGATCTAATTGTTTTCCGATCAGTCTTTTCGAACTATTACTCACTCCTGCTTCATCGGCAAATAAATCCCAATTTGAAACGGCTTCGCGTACTTCATCTATAATCTGGTGCGGATTTTTCACTCGAAAGTGATTGGCTAATTCCAGCAGGTGTTTGGCTCCCGGAGCCTGACTTTCTCCGGCCACCATTGTACTATGAAAACCATGTGACGAATTGGAAAACGTTAAATCATAAGCCGGGGCGAACTTCCAGTTTCCGGTTTTATCCATCAGAAAGGAAAAGTTCTTACTGTGATCGTCGCGATTGTGAGCGAATACATTAAATGCTGCCAAGCGCAGAATCTTCGTGTAGGATTGTACATGCTTCTCCAAACGGAAAGCGGCATCCATAATGTGGCCATAATCCAATGAACTCAAGCGAAAATTATCATGAAGCAACCCACTAACGGAATGCATGTGAAGCCGTTGATTCCCCCGACGGTCGAATCGTTTTGTCCCGAAATAAAACCGATCTCCTTTGCCTTCAAACAAGCGTGATTCGGCCATTTCCAATCCTGCAGCAAGTGCCATTTTGTAATAGGCAAATTCAATCTGCGCCACATCTTTCCGATCAATAGCCGCAGGAAATTTGATCAGCCAATGTTCATATCCGTCAGGAAGTTCGGGAAGTCCGTACATCAGATTGCCGGTTTGTTTACTGTACCCAACGTTGATTTTCGGGCGTGCGCCGCCCGATGAACCTCCCAATTGGTATAATTCATCAATAATTTCTGTTGGCGTGCCTTGCAAGAGAACATGCATTTCAGCGGCTAGTCTGTCCAATTCCGGTAAATCTCCCAGCTGAAGATCTTCTCCGATTGCAGGTTCGTAAGTGAGTGCTCCCATTCCGTTATCGCCCACAAACGCTAAGCGATCCAAAGGCGTCAGCGATTCAATAGCCATGCCTTCTGCGGTCAGTTTACGGTCGAGGAGCAATTGTCCCCAACCATCGGGTAGCGAATCGGCAAAAAGTCCGAATAATCCATCAAACGGAACAGGATCAGCGGTCTTGATCTGATCGGTCAATTTCAGTTTAAACGGTGAAAGTTCCATTCCCGATGCAACAAATTCGGGATCGTAGCGAAAATAAACAGAACGTCCTTCCAATACCAATTCACCTACCAATAACAGTTCATTATTGAGGCGAAGAATTACCCGAAGTTTGCGTACCATCATTTTTGCGGCGTTTTAGTAAACAATTGTTCAATGTGAGAAAAATCTTGCGGTGGATTAAAAACGGCTTCAAAATCGGTCAATCGATCCAGAATAGCAGCTAATTGTAGCAAGGATTCCAACGAAATTAAACCCGTTTGCTCAAACCGCTTGATACTTCCTAGGGAAACACCTGATCTTTCAGCCAATTCACGTTGTGAATAACCGGCGTGTTTACGTAGGTGTTTGTGCTTTTTAGCAATTTCAAGCAGTAAATCGGTTGGAAGTATTTGTATGCTAAATTTCATTATTGGGATAAAATATTAGCTAATTTACGAAATATTGCTTGAAAAGGCTAATATATTGTTCTATTTTTTAAATGTGTCAATCTCCTTCTATGCTGTATCAATCAATTCGGGTTTTATTTCTGTTAATAGTGAAAGAAAGAGATGGAACAGTTAATAACGTTTATACGTCAATTAATTCGCATAAGTGATGACGAACTTTCATTGTTTTTGAATAATTGTCAAACGAAGACCTTTCAGCGCAATGAAGCTCTTAGCGAACCTGGGAAACAGCCCAATGAATTGTTCTTTATCAATAGTGGTCTTTTACGGGTAATTGTGACTGATCAAACGGGCGTAAATCACACTGTCTATTTTGCCATGGAAAATCAATTCATTGCCGATTACTCGGCTTTCATTTTAAAACATCCTTCTCTTTATACGATACAAGCTATCGAACAGACAGAAGTTGTTCTCATTCCAAGATCTGCAATAGAATGGGGATATCAGCATTTAAAGGAAGGTGATAAATTGGGGCGCTTAATCGCCGAATTCTATTTCATCTATCATGATAACTATATCAAGAATCAGTATTCCAGAACCCCAAAAGAGCGTTATGAAAATATCTCAGAAGTTTTCCCCAATATCCACAACAGAGTTCCACAACACATGATTGCATCTTATTTGGGAATTACATCCGTACATTTGAGCAGATTAAAAAAACAGTTACTTAAAACATAAACATTTGTTATCGTTCAATGCAAAATTGCCAGTTAGTTTTGTGAACATGAACAGGATAAATGCATCATCAATTACAAACGATCCATGTCAGAATTTCTAATTACACTCAAATACCGCAATGAAACGCTGTTTTACTTCGGGTTGCTTTGCTTGTTTGCAGCTTTGGTTTTTATAATACTCGCATGGGTTAATTCCAACACCGTTTTGGGCGTAAAAGCATGGTATAAGCCATTTAAGTTTGCCTTTTCCATTTTTCTTTATTCCTGGACAATGGGTTGGTTTTGCTCCTATCTACCGAACTTCAGCACCTCTTTTTTCAACTGGACTGTTATTGTTTTACTCGGTTTCGAGATCGTTTATATAGCACTCCAAGCCTCGCGTGGACAATTGTCACATTTCAATGTTAGCACTCCATTATATTCGGCAATGTATTCAATGATGGCAATTGCAGCAACGATCATTTCACTTTACACAGCCTATATTGCTGTTTTGTTTTTCACAAGCGAGTTACCCCAACTTTCAACGCACTATCTCTGGTCCATTCGCCTAGGTCTAATCTTGTTTGTGATTTTCTCTTTAGAAGGTTTTTTCATGGGATCAAGAATGGCGCATACTGTAGGAGCAGCAGATGGTGGCGGTGGAATACCAATCTTAAATTGGAGCATGAAATACGGTGATTTGCGTATTGCACATTTTATAGGAATGCATGCTTTGCAAGTGCTTCCAATATTGTCTTATTACGTTCTGAAAGGTACAAAACTAACTATCGTATTGAGTATCATCTATGGACTTTTAGCTGTATTCACTTTGTTTCAAGCACTACAAGCCAAACCGATTCAAAAACTATAATGCACATGTCACTTTCAGTAAAACAGCAGCAACGACTTCTCAAAAAATACGGACCTTGGGCTTTGGTAACCGGCGCAACTTCCGGTATTGGTTATGAACTTACGCTTGAATTGGCGCAGGCAGGATTTCATTTAATCATCAATTCCCGAGATTCGGAAGCCTTAAATCGACAGGCAGACGAATTGTTGTCCACGTATCCGATTCAAGTGATTACCGCTCCGGCAGATTTATCTGATGAAGAGGATGTGAAAAGCCTTTTATCAACAACAAAGAATCACGAAATAGGACTTGTAATCGCCTCTGCCGGTTATGGAACTTCCGGCATGTTTCACCAATCTAAGTTGGAAGACGAACTGAATATGTTTGATTTGAATGCGCGATCAACGTTGTTTTTGACACATCATTTCGCAAAACATTTTGCTGAACTAGGAAAAGGCGGAATCATACTCATGAGCTCAATGGTAGCATTTCAAGGTGCACCTTTTGCAGCCAATTACGCAGCAACAAAAGCGTATGTTCAAACCTTAGTTGAAGGAATTGCATTAGAACTGAAACCTTATGGAGTAGCTATTCTGGCTGCCGCTCCGGGACCGGTTATGAGTGGATTCGGTTCACGAGCGAATATGAAAATGAGTATGTCTATGTCGCCAAAACAAGTGGCAGTTCCTATTTTAAAAGCACTCGGAAAAAAAACAACCGTTTTACCCGGATTCTTAACAAAATTCCTGGTCTATTCCATGAGAACTGTGCCGCGTTGGGGTCGAATCAGGATCATGAAAATGGTAATGTCTGGAATGACAAAACACCAACTGAAGTAACCTCCGTACTTCCAATTATCAGAACAAAACTCAAATCACTACATTTGAGGTATGAGGAAGAGCTTCGTACTTATTTTTTCTTTTTTGATTGCAGTAACAAGTTGCGATACAAATAAAAAAGAATCATTGCCTGCGACTAATTGGAAAACCATTGACGCTCCTGATTATTCCATTCAATATCCTGAAGAATGGAAACGGGAATCGGGAGAGAAATTCGGTTCAGAATTCATGCTCATGAGTGCGCGAACTTCACCGAAAGATGATTTCAAAGAAAATATCGGTTTGCTCATTCTGGAGTTTTCTGCCGATTCGGGTATTGATCTGGAGAAATACGCGGCAATCTCTGAAGAGCAGGTGCTTGAGAGTATGGAAAACGCTAAAATACTGAGCAGTAAATCTTCCCGGAAACATGGGGAGAATATGCACAAAACCACTTTTACCGCCTCATTTGATCATCGTGCGTTGAAGTTTAACCGTTATTACTGGAAGAAAAAGAACAAGGTTTATGTGCTGACTTTGACCTGTGAGGCAGATCAGTTTGATGATTATAAAGATGTTGGGGAAGATATTATGGCGAGTTTTCGATTGAAATAACTGAATCCAATCACCTTTTGAATCGCTGATTAATATTGCAATATTACTATGTTTTTGATTATCAAAATGTTAAATGGTGAAGATAGCTTAAACAGACGGTGGAATTGGCGATCTACATCATTAACTAAAGTCTCAAAGCTAATCGCAACAAGGGTTTCAGCGGTTTCCGGCCTAATAAATACTCATTAAGCCAAATATTACTATGTTTTTGATTTTCAATAGATTAAATGATGAATAAATCCAAAAACACCTTGATTTTGGTGGACTCGAAAGCAATCAAAAGTATAGCATCATGAGATTCAACTATTTTCATAGTAATGTTCGTAATATTGCAAATTGGCATATCAATTATTTGGACGTAAATTCGCAATATTACGAACGGTTATTTAGATAGAAATCAATGCTTTAACCTATACAGAAAAACTCAGCATTAATCGCTCAATTAACCTCACCAACTTTCGTAATCAACTTAATCTCACCCGTGCTCCCATCCATTTCAATTTCATCACCGGTTTGAAGTGTCTTCAGCAATCCCGTCACTCCTACTATACACGGAATTCCCATTTCACGCGATACAATTGCCGAATGACTCAATAAACTTCCGCGTTCTACAATAATAGCCGAAGCGCTCGGGAAAAGTGTCACCCATCCCGGATCGGTACTGGAAGTCACCAAAATATCTCCGTTAAGCGACGAAATGGCGCTCGGATCGCGAACAACTTGCACTTTTGCGCGTACTCGCCCAGGACAGCATCCAATTCCTTTCAAATCGCCTTCAATGGCTTCTAAACGAGCAGTGCTGTAGAAATCGTTGGCATGATACACAGCTCCGTATGTTGCAAAACGCTCCGATGGCGGATCTTGTTGTTGGTATTCGGCAAATTCGGTTTTACGTAAATCGATGAGGGTTTGAAGGTTTTGTGTCACACTGGTTCCTTCGATGAAGTGAAAAATTTCTTCTTTGGTCAGGTAAAAGATATCACGCGGATCGTTAATGACTCCTTCCGAATAAAAGTGATTTCCCATTTGCGAGAAAATCTCACGAACGATTCCAAACGCTCGTGTGCGTTCATAGCGCAGGTTTTCACGCGAAGACACTAATTCACGTGCTTTGCGAATGGTTTTGCGGAGTTTGCGCTGTTTCCACCATTTTCCACGAAGCGCGGATTTCACCTCTGCCTCTGCATTTTTGCGGATTGTTTCTTCGGTATTTCCAGAAGTACGTTCGGCGGTGATTCCCGTTTCGACATACGATTGCAATACTTTCACAAACTTCGTCGGATCTTGCGTGTAGGAAACGGTTTCCAGTTTCAATTCCCCAATACAACGCTCACCGAAATCTTCTACATAACGCTCAATTTCTTTGCGAATGGCTACAAAATCAGCATTGGTGTGAACTGCCAATTGTTTCCAAACTGTTGATGCGTCGTTTTCAAGGAAAAAAGCTTTTAGCTCTGAATTGGAAGTGATTTGCGTGGCTAGTTCAATGCTTCGGTGAATGGGTTGCGTAGAAATAATATCACTGCTTCCGCACAGCAAATCGTTGTGAATGTTGGGATTGGAACTTACTTTATATTTCTGACAGGCCTTTTGCAGTCTTCCAAACCAAATCATCGCGAAAAAATCATTCAGCAAGGGTGCTTTCCACTCATTCAACAAGGTTTTTTCAAAATCGATGTAAAGTTGCATGAGCTCATTGGCGTTTTTTTCTTGGTATAAAATGCTTTTGTAATGAGCAATCGTTGCATTTAGCAACACCATAAATTGCCTTCTTTTTCGTGGTAAAGCCTGATAACGGGCAAACATACCAAAGACCATTTTCACAATGCTCCACCACGCCTTTCCTTTCGACAAACGATACGTGTCAGGAATATCAAAACGTTCTTTCACACCCATCATGTTTTCCATGAAACGTGCATTAATACTATATCCCGGAAGCATGGCTAGCATGTGGTACCACGTTTTTAGGTTGTAATAAACGCGACCGTTGATGAATCCTAATGTATTGGCAAAAACGCGTTCGTTGGCGTTAATCACCCGCTCTTCCACTCCTAAATAACGACTAAACATCTTGTAGGCGCTTTCATACGATTTACTAATGAAGGAGAAGGTCAACGGCGTGGTAACACCAGGATACGACTCAATGATATTGCTATTGTCCCACAAAATATAATCACCCGAAAGGTCGGGAATGCGATTGAGATTGGTGATGGGTCGTGTTTGTAACAGGTATATTTCATCCTGAAACACGGCAAACTCCATATCCTGCGGTTTTCCATAAGCTTTAGCGCAAGTCAGTAGAATGTTTTTGAGCTGAAGAACTTGTTGATCGGAAAGTGTGGAAGCTGCTTGTTTCTCTAAAGGAACGGTTGTTTTTACGGTTCCGGTAAGTAGTTTGGTATCGAGTAAAATCTGCTCAGTTTTGGTAACGAGTTGACGGGTGATTTCCGTTCCGTGAACATGAAAATTATCGGCATCCAATTCACCTGAAACCAAGCCTTCGCCTAAACCAAAAACAGCGCTAATCAACTGCTCATTGCGATTGCCCGAAACCGGATTGATTCCAAAAGCAACACCCGCTACTTCCGCCGGAATCATCTGCTGAACAATAACTGCCAAACCGAATGATTGGGTTAAGTTATTGGTGTTTCGGTATTGAAAAACACGATCTGAAAAGGCGGAAATCCATACTTTTTTGATCTTTTCAGCTAGATTTTGACGCGTCACGAACAATTCCGATTCAAACTGACCCGCAAACGAAAAATCACTTCCGTCTTCGTCAATGGCCGACGAGCGAACCGCAAAATAATCCGTCGAAGGGAAATGTTCCAACAGTTCAGTTAATAACGTTTCAGGAATCTCCAATTGTTCGATGAATTGTACAATAGCAGTGTAAGATTCCGAACGTTTTTCTTCCGGAATGAATGTCAGCAAAGTTTCCTGCGGAATCACGATCCACGAAGGCACATTCATGCCCAATTCTTTTAATCGGTATAAGTTGCGCGCCTTTCCGCCAATGGTAAATTGCCTTGCCGATTCAGTTTCCAAATCGCTGATGTACAGATTGTTTTTCATGACCATGGAATTGGATTAATGGTGGGCTATCAGTTGTTGAATCATCGGGACTCCGCCCAAAGTAAGGTACATGCCTATTGTCCAAAGTGCGGAGGAAATCTCGATCATTTTGGAACGTTTTTTTGTCATGTTTGATAAGAACAACAAACCAGGAATAGCGCACAAAACAAAGATTGCGCTTAGAATGGCAATTCCCAACCAACCATGTCCGGCAAACAATGAAGCAGCTATAGCGGCAGCTAAAGTAATTGCCAGCATCGCAATCCAAGAATAAACAGATTTGTGCACACCAAGCATGGATGAATACGTCAAAACTCCTTCGGCTTCCTGTTCCGGTGTGCGAATTTTCCGACCGATTTCAAGCACAATTCCATTCATGTACGAAACAATGAAAAAGAAGATCAATCCCTTTGGCGGCGCTACTCCTTCGATCATCCAATCAATTCCACTGGCATACATATCGATGAGTGGAATGATAAACATGTGCGAGGTAACGTACCAAAACTGGTGTTTTTTTAACCACTCGGGAATAAAAAATTCTTTCCCCATGAGCGATAAATAACCAACCACAATCGCAAACATGATCAGTAATTTTGGGAAGAACCATGCATTTATTCCGACCTGAAGTATGACCAAAACAACTCCTAGGATAAACAATTCTTTTAGGCGAATCAGTCCACGGGGAACGGGCAAGTTTTTACGGTACTTGGCATCGTCTTCCGCATCTTTGAATTCATCGAAAATACGAACCAGTAAAAACAAGGTAATGGTAGTAAATATGGCAACAGCAAAAGCGGTCCAGCTTACAAATCCTTCAGCTCCTCGGCAAATACGTGAATAGGAAATGGCCGAAAAACTGAACGACGCCACCAATAAACCATGTCCCAAAATTGGGAACCGTTCTTTTTGGTACTGATAAAAACGTACTATAAATGAAGCTTTATTTGCCGCTTCGTCACTGAATTCGTTGGTTGAAGTCATACTAAGATGATTGTTGAATTAAGCCATACAAACAGCCAATATAATGCTCCTGCTGCAATATAGCTATCGAAACGATCTAAAAAACCACCGTGTCCGGGAAGTAATTGACTATAGTCCTTCACTCCTACTAATCGCTTGTAAACCGATGCCAGTACATCTCCGGTAAACGAGGCTAATGCTATTCCGAGGGAAAAAAGAAGCGCTTGAAGAACCGTTAGTTCGATGTATGGTTGCAAAATTAGTCCTGTGATGAGCGTTAAACCGATTCCTCCGATCAAGCCTTCAATGGTCTTATTGGGGCTGATTGTGCGCATGAAATGGTATTTCCCAAACAATTGACCGGACAACTGCGAGAATCCATCGAACACAAATACCAAAAGGTACACGGAGAGCAATTGCGGTCGTTCGGATAAAACGGCGTAATTATAAAACCCGATAGATAGCGCTGCATATACAATAAGTCCTGAAACTAGTACATGCCAACGTTTACTTCCTACCGCAACCATTTCACAACCACCAATCAGCACAATGACCATGATGAGAAATTTAAACGGTAAAGCATATTCGGTTGCAATTACTGTAATCGTTACTATGGCGATGTAAACAGCATATTTGATCCAGCGTTGTTTTATTGCCTGCGGATCGTCTGTTTTCTTGTTAATCAACATGATCAGCACTGCTCCGATAAGGAAATACGTCGTTATAATCGCCCAGATTGTCAGATTCATCAGCAAATGCGTTTGTGTTCTTTCCACATAAAATATATGCCTTTTACATTCGATCTCAGCTGCGGAATGACGCTTGCAATAATGATCGCTTCCAAATAAGCGAGGTAACTTATACTCAGCATGAGGTAAAAGTACCAGGGAGCATATCCGAAAACAAAGTAGCTAAAGATGAAAATGCCCTGTGCATAACCCACAATTTTGCTGGAATACAAATGAAAACTCGTAGCGCGCTTAAAGCGAATGAGGGCTATAATTTGAACCAATGCATACATTCCCATCAACGTGAAAAATGCGTACCTGTATTCGGTTACAAAAGCGTTTTCCAGCACAATCATTCCTGCAAAAGCCATGAGATACGTCCCGATATCGGCTAGAGAATCCAAACGGGCACCAAATTCTGTTTCCAGTTTAAAGGCTCGGGCAATGAGTCCGTCGAGGATATCGGTAATGAGATTTACGGAAAGTAAGAGAATGTACCACTGTTTGTCGCCCGCAACAATTGCCCACACGATAAACGGAAGTGCCAAAATGCGGTAAGCCGACAAAACATTCGGAACATTCAGTTTCCGTTCGTTGCTCATTTTCTTCGTCCGAGTTTTTTGTGTGCCGAAGAAAAATGTCCGGCAGAAAGTGCCGCTGCTATAGACAACTCGCCTGCAATCACTACAGCTCCGCAAATTTCCGCAAACTTGCGTGCATTTCCTGCTCCGTAACAATCCATCAATTCAAGGCATTCGCGCTGCGTTGGTAAACTAGTCCCTCCTCCTACTGTTCCAACAATCAGATTGGGAAGTGTGACACTGCAATACAAATCGCCGGTTGCTGTAAGCTCCATGCGTGTAATCCCGATGGCGGCTTCGGCTACACAAGCGGCATCTTGACCGGTAGCAATGAACATTGCCGTGAGTCCATTGGCATAATGCCCGTGTGCTCCTATTGCTCCACTTTGAATGATCCCGATGGTCGAAGAACGCCAATACTCGGTCATGGCTTCAGGTGTGGTTTTCAAGACACTTTCCACAATGGCTTTCGGGAGCGTTACTTCTGTGGTTACTTTTTTACCACGTACATTGGTAAATGACAATATCGTCGCTTTTTTATCGCCTGAATAATTGCCTTCGATGAACCAAAATGCAGGTTGTACCGGAGTGTGCTCAATGATATAATGGCAAATTTCGTCGGTGCAAAGTGTCACCATATTTTGTCCGGAAGCATCACCGGTATGAAATTCAAATGTCAAAATCAGGTGATTTCCCTCGATGTTACTTTTCATATCGACCAACTTTGCAAAGCGGCTGGTTTTCGCTGTGATTTCCTGAAAAGTCTCCAACATAGGCAGAATCCAAGCGACAAACAATCCCAACTCACCCAAATCTTTGAATTTGAACAAAGGACTGCGCTGAACGCCTTCTACCAAACATACGGAAGTAGCTCCACCAGCCAAGTAACATGCTTTTGCTCCGCGGTGATACGAGGCCACCAAAGCTCCTTCGCTGGTTGCAAGCGGCACAAAATAATCACCCTTGGCTGCAGATCCGATTACACGCACCGGACCAATCACACCTGTTGGCACTTGCGACATGCCGATGTAATTCTCGATGTTTCCGTCGAGTCGCGATAAGTCTGAAAACGGTTCTTTACCCGAAAGAACGGGCAATTCCATGTTCATTTCTTCTTTCAAAAACGCCAAACGGCTTTCGGTTCCGCTTTCGGAAATTCCCAATTCAATGGGAAGTCGATCATTTTTAACGTCGGAAACGGTTTTGTTATTGATGTTTCGCACGATACTCTCTACGCTTTGCAAGGCATTGAGAATGTGAAGTGCTTTGTTGGATTTATCGGATGAAGAAGCCATATCTTTATATGAATTATGAATGCTGAATTACTTTGATTTTCGTAAAAGTAAGATACAAATGCATCAAAGCGTTACTTAAAAATGCACTTTAGAAGTCGCAGTTGCGGAAAACCGTACAAACGTCAATTCCTGAAACGAGTCGTTAAGACCTGAATTTCGTGTTATTTCAAACCTTCATGATTAAATCCCAGAATCGAGCAGATCATTTCCGCCTTGACTCTTTTGTTCTTCAAACACAATATGAGCGGTTTTGCGGATCGAACCATCAGGTTGTTCTTCGTCTTTGGTGACACGATTGTAAGGTGTTTTGGCAATATAGGGCAACCAAAAACCCAGTATCACTGCTGCGGCATAAGGCACAAGAACGGCAATTGTCAGTACATCCAGTCCTTGAAAACTCTTGAAGGAGCGAAACACTCCGATGATAAAGAATATGGAATAAAATTTCAATGCATCAATTTTATTCTGAACAGTGGAAACAATTCCGAATGCGGGCATTACGATTCCTGCGAGCACCAGAATCACCAAAAGTGGGGTCTCGATTTGATTGACAGATCCCAACACTGCAATCCCTAAAATGCGCAGCAGAATGATCACGCCCATCAAAGCGATATATACTATTTTCCAAATCTTAACACGCTCAATAACCGCTTTCGAAGGAATTTTGGAGAGGTTTTCGGCAATTTCTTCTTTGGAAAAGCTCTTGTCATGTTGCATCGCATCGAATGCTTCCTGGTGCGTGTTGCCTTCTTTGATAATGCGACTATAAGCCTCTTTTCGTAATTCGCGCTTGGTCATGTTGAAAATAAATTAAGAGCCGGTTTAAATTCCGTTGACTAAATTACAATTCTGATTTCAATTTTATCCTCGCACGTTGTGTGATTTATTATTTTAGATGACTATTAAAAAAGCAGAGCAAATTACTTATGAACAGACGATTATTCCTCAAAAACACCACGCTTGTATCGATTGGCGGATTGTTACTTCCTTCCATTCTTACTACGAACTGTAGAAAAGAGCAATTGTTAGAAGATGTCGACTACGATGGCAAAGTAATCATCATTGGCGCCGGAGTGGCCGGTTTGTATGCTGCTTATCTGCTGAAATCGAAAGGCGTTGATGTGCTCGTGCTTGAAGCTTCCGGCTCACATGGTGGAAGAATGGGGAAGATTCCCGGATTTGCTGATTTTCCAATTGATTCAGGTGCACAATGGTTGCATGGAAGAAATAACATTTTAGGTGATCTGATTCAACAAACCAATACTACTGTTACGCTTGACGATTCGGATCTATTTTATTGGTTCAACAATCAACTGGTAACATCGCTGCCGCAAGACACCGCCATTTTTGAAGGAGAAGACTTGCCTGATATTTCGTTTAAGGATTATGCCATTCAAAAAGGTTTGGGTGCCGAATACCAGTACATTGTTGAAAATCTGGCGGGAGATCAGGGCGCATCTGCAGCTACACTTTCTGTTTATTGGAACAACAAAGAAGAAGAAAACTGGGTTTCCGGCGACGATGACTTTAAATTTAAGGAAACTTTTTTTGATTTCATTGACACCCAAATTGCATCGAAAGTAACGGATATCATCCAATACAACACACCAGTTACAGCAATCAACTATGCGCAAGACACCATTCTTGTCTCTGATTTAAACGGAGGGACACATCAAGCAGATAAAGTCATCATTACTGTCCCGATTACACAACTAAAAGCCAATAAAATTCAATTCTCTCCTGCCCTTCCTGCTGAAAAAACAGACGCTTTCTCTAAAATTGGTATGGGAGCCGGCATGAAAGTGTTTTTGAAATTTAGCACAAAGTTCTATGACGAAAATATTATCGGAGGAAGTGTTTGTGCAGCTTATGCTGATGAAAGCGTTGGGAAAACAGGCAACGACAACATTTTGCTAGCATTTATAATGGGAGTTCAGGCGGAAAATCTCACAGCTTTGGGTAGTGATTCAGCCATTACAACCGCTTTATTGCAAGAATTAGATGCAATGTATTCCGGTCAGGCAACTGCCAATTTCATTGCTTCGCAAGTTGAAAACTGGACAACCAAACCCTACATTGAAGGCGCCTACGGATACAGTACGGTTGGCATGGGAGATGTGCGAAAAACAGCTGCTTCTCAAGTAGATAACAAACTCTTTTTTGCGGGAGAAGCCATGAATGTAAACGGCCATCATCAAACGGTGCATGGAGCTGTAGAAACGGGCTATCGTGAAGTGATCAACCTCCTTAAAACCGTTCAAAAATGAAACGATTCTTTTTAGCCATCACTTGTTCTCTTTGTTTTGGTGTTGTTGCACAAAAAGTTCGAGTTGGCGCATCTTACACCTATCTATATGCCGGTCAGTGGGACAAAGCCATTCAAACCTACAACTTTAGCAGGCCTTTTTTAACCAAACCTCAGCCTTTACTTATTCATAGTGCTGGCGTTTCAGGGACTTACTTTTTTGGTGATGATAATGAAAAAATGCTAAAACATGGTATTCGACTGTCTTACAACTATGCGCGCAGCACTGCCGAAAACACCAATTTCACAAACATTTTGCAGTTGCATTTACTCACTCCCGGCTACGTAATGCATTGGAAGATAGGTGAAAAAGCGTTGTATGCAGAAGCATCCGTTTCAGTCCTCACAAGTGGTTTGTTCAGACAAGTGAACAGCGAGCCTGTTTCTGATGATGATACTCCTGTCAGAGCATTCGGTATAGGCGGATTGATTGAAGCTGAGTTTGGTTACCGTAAATTGTTTCCTGCCAAAAATTCAATCGATCCTTTTGTATCAGTCGGTTATGCGCCCTATCTTTTTTCGCGCAATAGCGAGGCTGTTTTGAATCAAACTTCCGGACTTACAGGAAGAAACTGGACCGGTTTGTTGCAGCTAAAGGTTGGTGTTCAGTTTACGTTTGGCGTTCTGTAATTTCGGTTGTTTTCAGGATCGTATTTTGTTGAAATCTCTACCATGAAAAATTTGTTTTGATTATTTTTTAATCTTATTTTTGACTATAATTTAATCAAAATGAAATACACAACCTATTTTAGCGAATATGTCAAGCAGTCGGGGCCGCCACGCATCAGTCAACGGCAATTTCGCAGAATGATGAATATCGTGTCGCTGGAAGTACAACTTTCAACCATGCATTATGTGAAAAAAGATCTCACTGACACACCTTTTGTTCGACGTTATGATTTAGTGATCAAAAGTTTAAGTGACAAAATAACCGATCTCTCGCGCAACTTGGAACCATCGAATCTGATGCGGGAATTTGCCAATCTTTCACGCGATGAAATCATGGAAACGTTTGAGGTGGACAGACCGTGGGATGAGGATGAGGCGTTTTGAAATGTTGGATATTGAATGGACGGTTTTAGTAGGCGCGGGATGCGTCGGGAATTAATCACAATGCGCACCCAAAGGATTATTAGGAGGAGGAAATGCTTCCTCCTCCTATTTGATATTAAGGTTTTTCGTATGAGAGATTTCCTTCTTGAGTGATTTCATGAACTCATCAAACTGCAGAGAGAAATTGATTATTTCAGGTTGATCTGCTTCAATTTTAATGTCTGTTAGTTTGGCTGTATAAATCTTCTCTATTTCCTCCAAATATTTATTCAACGTTGCAGTAGTAGTCTGAAGGTCCTTAAATTTTTGACTTGTAAAGTCGTATGAGAATAAGTGCCCTGACATGGTTTCGAAGGATGTAACGTAATAGCACATCTCGAATAATGGATTTAGCTCTATGCTAACATTTCTATTGTATTCGGCCCAATGCTCATGTGTTTGGCAGTCTTTTTCTTGCAAATTAAGAATGTAACCTGCATGTGCGTTAATCTTCCTAAAAATTATAGGTGAGTTAATCGCATAGTTGGTTAGTCTATCGTATGCATCCATTTGTCTGACAAGAAATTGATGATTTCTTGCTTCTTCATTTGAGTTTTTGGCTACAGTATATGAAAGCCAAGCGAGGACTAATAAACTTATAATACCTATCAACGTGTTAACTGTCCCCCCGATAAAATCTCCAAAAGTCCCCCAATCAGATGGATTCTCAGACACATGGTTAATCCCAAAATAACTCAGATAAATAAACGCAGGTACTAAAGCAACGAATATTGAGGCTGCTAAGTAAATCCAAATCTTTTTCATGCATCTAAACTATCTAAAAATCGGATGACTAATTATATTTAGTATTTTTATTTAAAGGCATAATATGAATTCAAAAGAGGTTTTAGAAAAACTAGCTACTTACAAGCAATTCGAAGGCAGAAATGTGCTATTCAAGGGTTATATATTGGAAATACGTAAAGTAATTGCAGCACCTGCATATCTTCCCGAATTTACAGAACGTTATCAGGATTACGTTGAGCAAAGTGAAAATATGGTAGCTTTGGGGTTAAGTGATGATTATGATATATACTTTTTCAATAACCCTTATAGCAATCCTACACTATTTACTAAACTTGACGATTTCTTAGCTCACTATAAAGGTGATTAGAACATTATCATCTAAGCTTTCGAGTTTGTTGATGAATACGATTCAGAAGTTCTTGGCAGTCTGAAGAATCGCGTTCTGATTCGATCATTCCTTGAATTGTGTATACAATTTGCCTTGCTTGGTGAGTCTCAGCATCCAGAATTTCAAGATAGTGGCGAGCGAATTTCAGTTCCTTTACTAGGTCCTCATGACTTAATGATTCTTCGTTCTCGAAGACTTTCGCAACTTCTTCAGCTATTATCTTTCTGACATTACCCATGCCTATAAATAGTGCGAAAAATCAATTTTCAATGTTTCACGAGCTTCGCGTTCTCTTTCACGACTCATCCACTTATTTTTGAAATATTTCTTTCCATTTTTAGTCACAAACGGTACATCTCTGAGGATAAAATGCTTTTTGAGTTCTTCAACTTTTATGCTGGTTTGACAGCACAAATTAAGAAGTAAATCAAATCTTTCAAGTACAGTAAGGTGTCTGATATTAAATAAGAATGCGAATTCATCTATGTACGATTGTAAATGCGAGGCTGAGGCTCCTTGATGGTCATCATCTTTACGATGCCATTGTTTCCAGATACTTTCGATACCATTTGTGTGTACCCTTTTCTTAGTTCCGTCGGGTAATTCAAAGTAGTATACAAACTTCTTCATGTGGAATGTGTGATGTTCGCCATTTAGTTTTTTGATGGGGATATTATGAATAGTTACCTCATGGTCGCTAAATGAATCTTTGACAGGGTTATAGACGTTATTACCATCAGATACAATGATACTTTCTGGATGAATGTATTGCTGCATTATTGGTATTATATTTTTGGAGTCAATGATTCCTGTATTGTTACCAATATATCTAATCACGACCTGGGAAGGTTGAATGAGTTCACCAGTCTTTTTATCTCGTATCTCTCGTAATTTCATTCCAAATAGAACTCTTTGGCGATACTTAGCCCATTTCTTTGATATTCGTAAATCTTCCTGAGGTTTTGGCCCATACCAACACTCATCAACTTCAACTTTTCCTTTCAAAATTAGACCATCGAAATAGCCAGCGATTGCATATCGAATTCTGGCAAGCATTCTACACGCTGTCTTTGGGTTCACATCAATAAATTCATAGACTTTATTTGCTGATGTTCCGTGGAGGAGATATATCATGCCATTAAACCAGGTTCTGAGTTCAGCATTGCTATTGTAGAATATGGTTCCGATTGTTGGTGTAAATTGCTCCCTGCAATCCGCGCATTTCAGTTTCTTTCTTTTGGTATATCTGTAAAACTTTCGTTTTGATTTGCAATAAGGGCACTCAATTCCGTTTTTAATTCTGTTTTGAATTATATAGTCCAAACATTTCTCTTCACTATCAAGCGAGCGAATTAGCTCGGTAATATTCTTAAAGTGATATGTTTCGCTATGGCACACAAGCGCTATAACAAAAAGAAAATTGGAAGTTATAAATTGGTTTTATAGTTGAATAATGGCATTTGCGGATGATTTGTACAGGAGATAAATCTTATCTTTGAATAACACTTAATCCTAATAACACTACATGGATAAATATCTTACTCCTGAGCTGAAGGCCTATTACATGAATGATTTCAATGAGAAAGTGGTTCCTTTCTCTGAAGAATCTTGGAAGCTTGATGATGGAGTGCTTGAGTATCTTCAAACCATTAACCGCAACCCTCTAATTCAAACGCTTTATTCAAAAAAATATAATATAAATAAATCTGTGAACAATGATTCTGAGAGCTATCTAATGTTCACATACGCTAGGGAACTTGAGGATAAGTTATTCAAAGTATTCCTTTCGCAAACTACTTCTGCTTTTTCATACGGAGATGATAGCAAGTGTTATTTCACATTCACATATCCTGAGATTGAAGAGGAGGAGGAAGATGATGAGGAAGATGATAATCGAGTTAATATCGGATGTGTTCGAGATGGAAACTACTTCAATATTAACAGAATCTGGGTTCACTTTGTCGATTATGGCCCCAATAGTCATGTTCGGTTTTGGGAATTTGTTTCCAAGGAATTATGTGAGCTAACTCATAAGTAAGATGTGGCGTACTTCAATATAGCTTATCTACTTTTCTACTTACCAAGTAAACAAACAAACCGAGTACTATATATCCTAAAGTTACTTCAGTAATTACTATCAATTGTCCTCCCCAGTTTTCAGGATAGACATCACCATATCCTAAGGTCATAAATGTCACAGTACTATAATAAAATGATTTTATGAATTTTTCCACGGGAGTACCAACGGATAACTCATGATAAGAACTGTTATTACAGAAATAAACAATCGAATAAAGAATGTTAATCGCAAAGGCGGAGATTCCCAGTGCTGCAAACGATGACCAATATTTTGTTGTGACACATGATAGAACGAAACCAATTTTCGTTTTTAATCTTAATCGCTTAAATCGGAACAATTTACCCGTTAGTGACTGAAACCAATTGATGTAATCAATATCGGTTTTTACATGAGAACGAGTCAACCCTTCAACATTCACATTCATAAATGTTGTATGATTTTGACCTCGAAAATCACTCAAGGCTAAACCATCCTTGTAAAAAATACTTTTGAAAAGCTTTGCTATAATCCACTTGTACTTGACCTCAGTATAAACAAATGAAGTTGGAAGGGAGTTATGATTAAGATTCTTCAGATTTTCAACCCATGCACAGTCAAGCAAAATACCTCTTATGGTTGTGTTATTTACAAAACCAACGGTTGATAATGTTGCTTTATGAAAAGATGCATAATCCAGCATACAGTCCTCAAAATCCACATTTTCAAACAAAGCAGAATCAAAAAATGCAGAATCAAAGTAACAGTTTTTAATGATGCAATTGCGAACTGAAACTTCTGAGAGGTCGATTCCTGAGAAGTCAAATAAATAATAAAGTTTATCATCTTCATCGTCATAGGTGCTAACTAACCGCCCATAATCTTGTGAGGTATATGTTTTGCCTTCAAATTGATAACTCCAATCCGTGAAATCGACCACTATTTTGATTCTGTTGCGATAGTTTTCTGGAATAAAAGCTTGCTGGGTTTTACTATTAAGATAGTCTACTATCGATTTTTGAATTACCTGATAATCTTCAAAGTGCCATTTAATTTGTGTCTCAAAAGAACCATAAGCACCGTTTCCGTATGCGAGATTATTTACTTTATAAGAATTATTCATCCAAAACTTCTCAAGACTGTCACTATCCTTGTAACCCAAATCCTTCATGATTTTGAGAATACGATTGAACTCTTGTCTTGCTAGTCCCGTTTCCATATTTTCGCTATATTTATTAAATATAAATTATAAAAATGATACGTACATCTTCTCCAACAATTATCGATTTGGATTTGCATAAGAATCAGGAATTAACAGTAGATTCTGAAAGGAGAGATTTCGTATTAGAGAATTCAAGTTTCCTGATTAACCCCACAAGGCTTGGAGACATTCAACTTGATATAAAATTTGAGAGTGGTTCAAAGCCAGGAGGTCTATTTATTTATTATTTTCAGCATAGTCGGCTCCAGGTTCAACCAATAGATTCGCCTTTCAAAAATGGTGATACACTTGAATTAACGGTAACTGAATCTGGTTTTTGGAGGGACAATCCTTTATATGTTGACAGAATTGGAATTCTCGGTAGAGGAACTGGAACTTGTAAATTGCAAGTTGACGTTTTTAGAATATTTTAGTTTTTATTCAGCTTGAACGTTGTGGTTTGAAAGATTAAATGGCTCAGGTTCTTTCTCTTTTAAAACTTCGGGATGATGCTTTGATTCTTTTGATAGAATTTCAAATATCTCGGTGTGATCATTAAATTCATCTATAGGAGTTTCATTGAAGTTCTCCATAATTTGGTACTCTTCCACTAAATACAAGAATTTAGGATTTCCAAGTCCAGGTATCATGACATTGTAATAGATAATGAATAATTCATCTGGTGATATTTGTGCTCTTACTAGCGATGCGTAAAACTTTTTTTCATCATCTTCTAGATTCGATAAATGAATATATTTGAAAATATGATAAAGATTTCTGAAATAATGACTCAAGACATATTCAAATCCATCTTTATCGAAAAAAGATTCATAATCTGATTGTAATTTTTTATACGCACTATATATATCATCCGAGAAGCTTCCTTTTTCTCTGTTTTTTTCATTACTTGGTGACTTTAACTTTTGAATCAAATTTTCCTTAGCATGCTTTAAAACTTCACGTTTTTCAAAATCTTCATTTTTTTCTTTTTCTACGGTTAATTCACCTCCAGATGAACGTTGTGGATAGACCCCATTATTAATCTTCGTATATACTAGTTTATCGACAATTTCATGGTGAAGAGTTAACATTTGAAAAAAGGTGTTTTCAAATCTTTGTTGCTTTAAAGTTTCGTTTTGAGTGCTAAACTCATTCCTTGTAAGTTTAAGTTCATCACGAGTAAGCTTCAAATCTTTGCGCTGAAGTTTTAACTCTTTTTTTTGAAGGAATATGGTATAAATAATAGCTGCCAATGCAAGTCCTGAGAACAATGAATCAACACCAGAAAACTGTTCGGTATATCCGATACATTTCAGAATGGAAACAGTAATTGCCCAAGCAATTAGTACTCCAATAATAAGTAGAATTAAACGCCAATAGGTTTCTTTTTTGACTAAACTTTTATTCGTCAACTCTTCATAGGAAATCTCTTTACCATCCTTAAGTATAAGTAAACAATCGTTATCCCGATTGATTATTTCAATAATTCCATACCCATCGCATTTAATTTTAAACCTCGTATCTTCTTTTAATTTTTGAAATTCTTCTTCGATACTAAAACTGGGTTGAGAGGCTATTTTGTGAGATTCACAATACTCTTTACTGTAAGTGGTCATTGGCTCAAAGATTTCTATTAATTAAGTGTTTTAATTACTGCTTGTTTCGTCAAGTATATCTTTCTTTTTAATCTTTATGTCATTCGGTTTAACTTCAATTTTTGAAGTTGTTATATTCTGATACTTTAACATATCATATAGACACACTGCTTTTCTATAGTTTGATGAGCCTCCTTTTCTAAAATCTTTCCCATCCTTAAAGTAATCATGAAAATGCTCTTTCAAATAGTCACCAAGTTTATCTAATTCTGATGTCTCTTTACTAAAATCGTAGAAAGGAATCAGCCTCATTGCTTTATCATAATCCTTTAATAGAAGTAGAAATATATCTTCCAATTTAGATTTATCATAATGGGTTTTAAAATGAGACTGATATTGCTTAATTTGCAAATCCTTGAGTTCGTGCTTATAATTGGTTTCGGCATTTGACTTTAATTTAGAAACATCATACTTTTTGACCTTACTAAGAAAATAGTATATCGGAATAAATCCTTTTGAATCTGGTAAAGTTTGTTCGATGATTTCCTTCGCATCATAGCTTTTATTCTCAAAAAGCACCTCTTCGATTATATCTCCTGCTTTAATGTTTTTATAACCAACAGCTCCAAGTTTCCTAATTATACCAACACCAATAGCAAGTTCCAACTTATCTGTACTTGTGTTATCATCTATATCAATGACCGCAACTTTTGCAGTAGGGTCATTAGTTTCAATAAATTCCATGAATTGTTCCTTAAGATACCTTACGATTTTAACAGGAATTTTTCTTTTTATTTGAGACAATGGTCTATATAGTTTTGAATAATCACTTAATTGAATCACGATAATTGGTATTTGAGTACCCCCAATATCCTTATAAGTAAAGTCTATTCGTTCTTCGTCAGACGCTCGCTGAACAAAAATGAAATTGTTACCCAACTTTCCAATGTCCTTTTTGCCTAAACTGACTATAATAGAACTTAAGATTTCAGTGACATTTTCATCCGTTAGTGAGTAGCCAATAAATATAACTGGATGTTCGATAAAATACGTTACAAGTTTAGCTGCCAGATATGCGTACCTTTTGTTGAAGTCTAGATAATCTTCATCAGTTAATACTAAAGAATCGTGTTTTGTAGAGCAACCATGAATTTTAAATATTTCACCAACCCCAAAAGAATTGGACGAAATGAGTTCATCTTGGCCAATGATAGGTTCAAAATGTGGAAATAGAATATTTAGGTAATTATCCCAGTTAGTAGTGATAATTCCTTCTATAGAAACTTTCTTAAAATCCTCTATCTCATTTGAGTATTGAGGATTTACATTTTCTTCCCCAATCTTGATAAGATAATCAGATATAGCAATTTTCAGTGCAGAAGAACTATGAAGTAATTTTGTTAAATGTGTATTTCGAAAATCTATTGCAGCTGAATTATTCTCTGACCATATCATTTCATTATAGTCGATACACATGCTTGCAGCTATTTTGGGAAGATTGCCATCATTTTTAGATTTATAATACTCATACTGCCGTATAGAAGAACAGAATTTTTTGAGTAATCCCTCCCAATCCTCCAAATTGAGGTACCTTCTAGAGAATCCAGAACCTATAAACAAATAAGGGGAAGAAGGGAACTTTTGAATTATTTCAGTAATTCTATTCTCGATAATATCCATGTGAATTGTTGGTTATAAAATGGTTATACGAGAACAAATTAATCAAAAGTTCGAAAACCATGTACCATCACATAATATAATGTTGAAGAATCTTACTTAAACATCAAATCCTTCCGAGAAGAAATCTTCAACTTTCATCTTTAGACCAAACTTTATAATTCGTACAAGATTAGCGAAAGAAATATTTCTTTCTCCGCGCTCATAGCCTCTCATTAGAGAACGGGATATATGACTTTCATTCGCCAGTGTTTCCTGACTCATTCCCCTCTCTTTTCTTAGCTTAACAATTCTCTCCATTAACTTTTTGAGGTACTCTTGTTCAGTATCTTTCGTGTCAGACTTTTTATCAGATTTCATACTAACAAAAATCCCTAAATGGACAATTCTGAGTAACTCTATATAAACACCCTCTATTTGTGGGTTTTTTTGTTATTTTTGTACTACAAATAGAGGGTAATGAAAAGTTTAAGTATAATCTGCTTTTTGCTGATTGCTATTGATGTTCAATCACAAAACATGATGGATGACAACAATCAGAAGCACGGTGTTTGGATTGAAAATGGTAAGGAATTTCAGTATCATCATGGAATACGTGTTGGTAAAATAGCTGATGATTATGGGTATATTGTTAAGGACACAACAGATATAGTGATTGAACGAGTTGAGTATTTTGATAAGACATCAAAACTCATTCGCCATGAGTTCAAATTCCAAGACGACCTAAGCATTGATAAATACTACGGTTATGATAATACAGGTAAAAGGATTCTAACACAACTGGATTCATTACGGGAAGCAATATCACCATACAATGACAGAGTCTACTATATAAAAGAAGGTCTACAGATAAGGTATTACTTCTACAGATACAATGGCCAAGAACTTGGTCAGCGTATTGAAGAGCTTTATGATGACAATATTTTGCTAAAGAAGATGATATATTATCCCTATTCGAACAATAAATACTGTGAGATTCTCTGCGCAACCATTTCGTCTAGTATGCCGACTGATCATAAATCCAGCTTCCCTGGACAAGAAGATTTCGGAGTTCCATTTAAGGTTACTTACTATTATCCGAATGGAAATATCATGCTCACATTTGACCCTGCAATTTTCAATCAATGGGGAATAGATAATCTAATCACTAACCGAAGCGGAGGCAACTTGGATTTTAAGCTGGTCGAATATATACCTAGTTTAAGCAATATTGGTGTTTGGGATTGCAGCGCAATTCAATATATTCCTGATGAGGACCATTTCAGTGGGATTCCATCAAGACCACAAAGTATTATGAATGATACTATTGAGCTAGAAATTTTAAATGATGGTGGAAGTGTTATCAAAGCTTTAAAGTACGAGAAAGCAGAGATTGACGGACATTGGAAATATGTTCCAATAAAATAACTCTTAGCCCCGACTTGAAGATTCTACTGCCATCAAAGATTCAATCGGCATCTCCAAAGCAACTGCGATATTCCATAAAATATCAATGCTTGTATTGTGGTTTCCTGTCTCAATTCGATAGAGCGTAGTTCGCTCAATTTTAGACTTTTCAGCGAATTCTTCGGTCTTATATCTCTTCTTTTTTCGCAAATCTTGAATTTTTTTTCCAAGTATTTTGCGGTATTGTTTGCTATCCATATCTCTCTGTTAATTAGGCTGTTAACTTATACGTAAAAACTTAGATTATGTTGCATCCTAGCAACATTTTTGTTGATTATATGCAACATAAATAAATGTTTTGCGTATAATCAATTAATTAACAGTCAATTGTGTTTTTCACTAATTAAAACAAAAGCCTTATGAAATAGAAAATTTAAGGTTGAACAAATGTGGTGACGGAATGTGTGTTGAGAACCAACCGAAAGTCGGTTGGTCGGAATGTTTAACCTTAAATTTTATTTTATGGAAACGAATGTAAAAAGGGACATTAAGTGTCCAAATTGTAGCACGACCCTAAGTGTTGACGAACTATTAATCAATCAATTTGCTCAATCGGTTCGTGAAGACCTGGAATCTGAACTCAAAACGAGAGAAGAAAAACTCAATCAAGAGAAAAAGCGTTACGCAAGATTACAGGTTGAATTGAATCAAGAAAAAGAAGATGTTGATCAATTGGTCCAACAGCGAGTAAGGACTCAATTGGAATCTCGAGAGGAATCAATTCGCGAATCAATTCGAAAGGAGGTCCAGTCGGAAAAATCAAAACAGCTGCAGGAACTTGAAAATGAACTTCAGGAGAAAAGCGCTCAATTGATTGAGCACAATCATTTAAAATCCAAGATGGCTCGACTTAGCCGTGAATTTGAAGAGCGAGAAGCTACCATTCATCTGAAGATGGAGAATGAACTTTCAGAACGTCTCAAGAACGCTAGGACTTCTATGAAGGAGGAATTGCAAATGGAAAGCTTTCTTAAACTCAAGGAGAAAGAGAATATAATTGAATCATTAAAGACCAAACTAGACGACGCCCGCCAAAGAGCTTCTCAAGGTTCGATTCAATTGCAGGGTGAAGTACAAGAGGTTATTTTGGAAAATTGGCTAAAAGAAACTCATCCAATCGATGAAATTAGTGAAATAAAAAAGGGTGTTAAAGGAGCTGATTGTTTACAAACTGTGAAAACCAAGAATGGCATTATTGTAGGAAGTATAATTTACGAATCGAAGAACACTAAAAACTGGAGTGATTCCTTCGTGAAAAAATTACGTCAAGACAACCTGGTATCCAAGGCCGATTTAATGGTGATTGTCACCAAGACGATGCCTAAGGAGGCAACTAGCAAATACGTACTTATTGATGGTGTTTGGGTCACCACAATGACCAATGTCCGAGACTTATCCTTGCTGCTACGATTTGGACTATTGAAAACGTATGCCGTCACAGTGACTCAAACTAACAAGAAGGATAAAATGAACCTTCTTTATGGATACCTCACATCCGAAGACTTCAGAGCAACTTTTGAATCCATACTAGATGGGTTTCATCAGCTTCAAGAATCTCATGTTCAGGAACAATTACGAGTAAATCTTATTTGGAAAAAACGATCCAAATATTTAGACCAAGTACTATCAAGTACAATAGATTTTTATGGCAGTGTAAAGGCAATTGGTGGAGAAATCGTTGGAGACATTCCAATGCTTGAATTCAAAGAAGCCAGTTAATCTGCGACGCAAATGTTTAATCCCCACACGATATTTAAAGTAAGGAAGTGTTTTTCATAAACAGTGTATTGCTATGCGCTCGTGTCAAGGGGAATTTCAAATGAGATTCCCCTTTTTCATTTAGTCAAATTACTCATAAAAAAAATTACATATATGAACACCTATACAATATTTCAGCTACTGGTTTTCTTTGACACACAGAGTCACAGGGATTTCGAGACCATAAAGGAGGTTCTTACAATCATTGATTCAAAAGAAATCAAGAGCGAAAAAAAGCACGGTTTAATCCTGAACCTACTTAGGAATGCAGCACTCCTTGACATTGAATTTATTAAGGTTATGCCACAATCAGTGCGAGAATCAATCATAGAGGAATACATCAGAAAATCAAGAAATCATGGAAACAAAAAAAGATAAATACGGACTGGAAAGCCATGACAGGCGATTCGGAACCGAAGAGAAATGCAGGCAGTACCTCATTGATCATAAATGGAAAGGGGCTCCAACATGTGAAAATTGTTCAAACCAATATATGAACTACTTCATTACAAGTCGAAATATTTGGAAGTGCTCAGCTTGTAAGAAGCAATTTAGGCTGACCACAAATACAATATTCATGTCTTCAAATTTGAAATTGAGATTATGGTTTCGGGCTATTTATTTCTTCGTAACAAATAAGAGAGGCCTTAGCAGTTGCCAGCTTGCTAAACTTCTTGAGGTCACCCAAAGAACTGCTTGGTTTATACTTCATCGGCTGAGACAAGTTATCACTGAAGACGATAATATCATCTTGAATGGTATTGTCGAAGTCGATGAGAAGTACATCAGTCCTGACACCCGAAGGGATACAAGACTTCAGAAGAAAAAGAAGAAGCATGAAAAAGAACAGGAAGAAATTCATGGTCTTAGTAGAGAAAAACGAAGGAGACTGCGTGGATACCCTCTGAAAAGTGGAGGTCAAAAAGGAGCTCGAAGGAAATCAGATGAGATTCCGAAGAAGATTCCCTATTACCAACCCAAGATACTCTTGGGGATGGCTGAGCGAAAAGGAAAAGCGGTTATTGAAGTACTGGGTAAAGGTGAAAAGCATAGAACCAAAAAGAACATTTTCCCAATTATGCGCAGACACATTAATAGTTCATCTTTCATCTATACAGATGAAACGAATTTGTACGATGGTGTTGAAAGCGATTTCGCAGGTCGTGAATCAGTAAATCATAAGAAGAAAGAATATGTCAGAGGTGAGGTTCACACCAATACGGTAGATGGGATTTGGGGGCATTTTGAGCGTTTTGTATTTGGGACAATTTTCCACATGGACATTCATCATCTAAGACGTTACGCCAAAGAACATCAGTTTCGCTGGAATATTAGAGACATTTCAGAACGTGAAAAGGTCGATACCTTTTTGGATGGTCTTTATGGAAAACGCTTGAGATATAATGACCTTATTATGAACCCAAAAACTGCAGCATGATGGAACTATTTAGAATGTTTGATTTGTTCATTTTTCTGAGCAATCAACGCAAGAAGGGATATTCGGATATAAATGTCCTTGTTGAATTATTCGAAAGCAATAAGCTAAAGGGACTAAGAAAGAAATATACATTGTTGTCGGGAATGCACAATCTAGAGCTTTTTGAGATCGGTCATCCTAATGCAAATTTCCGCTCTGATAAGGTGGATGGTGAAACAGTAGATATTGATCAGATAATGCATCAGAAGATTCAGTCTGCCCAGGTTCCTTATCAGATATTTGACTGTGAGATTAGGAATGGGGTTGCTCGATTTGATGCAATTATGAATTAAAATGATAAATTTGGTTAACCAACAATACTATTCATGAGCGAATTAGCAGGTCCCACACAAAAAACAATTGAAACCATTAATGCGATTGAAATTGCACTAAAAGGAGATAAAATCGATATTTTTCCGCCACAATTTGATAGGTGGAAAATTGGTTACTCGGATTCACCGCAAATCAAAACTGGAAAAAGTAGATTTTTTTATTATGAGCTAGAAAATAAAGTTCAAACGATGATCGTAATTTCAACTCTAAAAGAAAAAGGTATGCAAGAGGAGAGATATTCTATTAGTTCAGAAAACAATGTCAAATACATAATGATTTATCACGATTAAAAGAACTTATTAAGTGTATTGTCAATTTGTTCAAGCTTTTCCTCAATTGACGATTTACCTTTAACTATTGTTTGAATCTCAATTAATGTTTCAATAGCAGTAACTAACGCAGGACCAAAATCAATTTGCTTCTCTTTATCAGAATTGAGTATTACTTTGATTTCCTCACGAATAATATTTCGAATTACTTCCATTTAGGTAAATAGTTTTCAAAAAATAAAATCATGGCAGACAATAAACAGATAATTTGTGAGCTAATTGATGAAATAAACATTTATTCTTCAATGCTAAATCAGTACAACAATCGGGTAAAAGAACATGGAGAATCCCCTATTTCGAATCACATGAAACAAGCTTTTGGTGAACTAAAGCATTATGTGAGTAAATTAGATGAATTCATGCCTAAACACTAGTAAACTAAGCACAAATCATTATGTCATTAATAAAAGATTTTGAGAACCTAAACATTGGAACGAAAGGTATCATACTCAACATTTTGAGCACCGTTCCTTTCTTCTTTATTATTGTCTACCTTTTCAATAAGACGCTCATTTCAAAGGTTGAGCAAACCCCATTCTCAGACATCGACTTTTACTACATTATTGCAGTCTGCTTCAGTCTCGCGTTGTTGTGGTTCCTGATGAACTTCCTGCTTGCCATCTTGTCTTTGGATATGATAGAATGGGTGGAAGCTCAGGAGGAAAAAATCAAACAACAGAAAGAGCGCGAGAACAAAGAGCTCGAGAACAGCGACATCCCCCAAGAACCCAAAGAAAGTATCATTCCTAAGCCAAAGAAAAGTAAGGATTATGATGCGAAATTTTGGTTTTTCACCACCTATATGTACTCGGTCGGATATTTAGCAATTGCAATGTTCATCAATATGTGGCTGGGTTGGGAATTCAAATGGTTCGTGTTCTCTTGCTTTGGATTTGTAATCTTTAGACTGGTATGGGTTGCTTTCTGGCACTGGTTCCTGAAAAAACTCTCAGAATAGCATTGAGACTTATTCTGCCACTAAAATTTCTTATCCGAACTTCCTCGATCGACATTGTTGACATAACCCTGGTGAGAAGACCAATCACCTCCAGTATCTTCTACATCTGCCCATTTCTGCTCCATCGTCTTATCGTTCGTTAATTCAGAGTCTTTATTCACTCTGTCTGATTCTCCACGAGATACGACTACATCTTCTTCCAATTGAAATTCCTCAATTATCTCACGTAACATTCCTGACACAATTTTCCTCAATGTAGATTCATTCATAATTTCATGCTTTATGAAAGTAAATAGGCAGAAAAAACATTTTCGAACCATGGTCATTTCGAATCAAATTATTCGTAGTATTAATCCTAAATCATTTTAAGTATGTATAACGCACAGTTCACTCAAGTTTTAGAAGCAGAAGATTTATATGGTGGAGAACCAAATTATGCTGACCTAAGATTCTTATATAAAAGGATCATTGACTCTATTAAGCACATTAGTGTTCTAGAAGGCAATACTGAATATATAGTCCAGTTAACCAATGTAGATGAGGATTTTGTAAGGTCTCAGGTGGAAGGTTATCTGGAAATCAATGACGATGAAATTGGAGAATACTCAAAAGAAGAAATCATTAATACTGTTTCTAGTAATACTGCAAGAATCAACCAAAGTATCACAAAAGATATAAAACTGATTGTCGATATTTATACAAGCATGGGTAAGGAACCTGTTTTTGCGATGGCTCAAGTTTCTATCGCAGAATTAAGAAAAAGGAATTTGGTAGAATAAAGAGTCGTTGGGTTTTCTGTTCTTTGGAATTATGAAATAAGTATAGGATATGGAACTCATGCAGGATTGTTTTGTTACCATTTATTATTATTGTAATACTTATTCGCATGGAAGTAGCAGATAAGATAGCAACACGTTGAATGATTAGGATCAAATGTAAAAAATGTGGTACGGACTATTCTTTCGAGGATTCGGAAATCGAATTTGAATGCGTTGGTTCAGATGAGCGGTCAATGGGCACCGAAAATGCGTACTCAGCTGAGATTGAGTACGACTGTGAGAAATGTGGTAACTCTATGAGAGCTCAGTTCGATCTATGGGAGTATCCTATTGGAGCTTACAATTACTCAGAATATCTTTCATTTGGATGTACTGTATTGGAAGAGCCAAATTACTGGAAGTATCTTCAAGAAGAACCAGAACCAGACGAAGATGAACAGCAATAATAACTGGTGGCTCTATTTGATTATTCTAATTTCTTCGGTTGGGATGATAATTGTTGCTATAATCTATCCACTCTATGTAGGCAGTCATATCTCTAAAAACGCTGTTGACTGGAGTAATTATGGTCAATACTTAGGAGGCACCATTACACCATTGGCTGGAATTGCAGCTGTAGCAGGAGTAATTCTAACTATTAATCATCAGAACCAACAATTTCGAGCGGTTTTTGAAAAATCCCAAACAACTGAGGATGAAAACAAAATTCTAAAGCTATTGGAATTTCACCAAAATATTGTAAGCAATTTATCGATTCAGGACCCATCAAATTCTTTAAGAAAATGGGAGGGAAAAGAAGTCTTTACCTTCCTATATGAAAGGAATTTTAAAGGTAACGTAAGAGGAAACAGAATGAGAAGCGCTCTTCTAAGTAATCCACTAACTGAAACCGAAATTTTATCTACCTCGTTTCAAGAAACTTATGATCAGTTTGGAAATGATTTTGGGTTTTACTTCAGAAATCTCTTCTACATTTTCAAATCTATAAGTGCCTGCACGAGTAAAATAGATAAAAAACATTATTCAAATCTTGTGCGAGCAACATTCTCGACTCCAGAAATTCAATTACTTGCATACAATTGTCTCTACCCGAAAGGCAGTGGGTTTAAACATTTTGTAGAGCAGTTTGGTCTTCTTAATGCAATTGACCCCAATTTAGAGTTGATTGATCCGTCGCATCAAAATTTCTTCAGTGTGAACGCATTTACTTAAACAAAGGTCTTTCAAGATTCTTTGATTTCACGAAATTTTGCTTCGGTGAGTCTGCTAGGTAATTCCCCTTTTTCAAACAGAGAAACGGCTCCCAAAATCTGAGAGCCGTTTTTTAGTATTTTTAGAGTTGGGTGCGCATTGTGATTAATTCCCGATGCGTCACGCGCCTACTAAAACCTATCTAACCAAAACAAAAAAGGGTCGTCAACCGAAGCTGACGACCCAAGATCAATTCAGAGAATTGAAATTATTTATTTCCTGATCGTTTACGATCTGTTTCTTTCAACAAGATTTTACGGATACGCAAGCTCTCTGGCGTTACTTCTACATATTCGTCACGTTGGATGTACTCCAAACATTCTTCCAAACTGAAGATTTTAGGTGGAGCCAAACGCACTTTTTCATCCGCTCCGGAAGAACGCATATTCGACATTTTTTTGGTTTTCGTTACGTTCACACACAAATCTCCTGCACGTGAGTTTTCACCGATTACCTGTCCTTCGTAAATGCTTTCGTTTGGATTGATGAAGAATTTACCACGCTCTTGCAAGTTATTCAACGAGAACGGAATGGAAGTCCCTTGCTCCAATGAAATCATTGATCCGTTTTGACGCCCGGCAATTTCACCTTTATAAGGCTGGTACTCCAAGTAACGGTGAGTCATAATGGCTTCACCCGCAGTTTGCGTGAGCAAATAGTTACGTAAACCAATAATTCCACGAGAAGGAATCTGGAATTGAATGATCATACGAGCGCCTTTCGGTTCCATATTGGTCATTTCACCTTTACGTTTTGTCACCGCTTCTACAGCCGTTCCTGAAAATTCTTCCGGAAGGTCAATTGTCAACTCTTCAACCGGCTCGCATTTCACTCCGTCGATTTCTTTCAAAATCACCTGAGGCTGACCCACTTGCAATTCATATCCTTCGCGACGCATGGTTTCGATCAATACCGACAAGTGCAATACACCACGACCGGCAACGATCCATTTGTCTGCTTTATCCGTATCACTTACGCGCATGGCTAGGTTTTTCTCCAATTCCTTGGTTAAACGTTCCTGAATATGACGGGAAGTTACTTTTTTACCTTCTTTTCCGAAAAACGGTGAATCGTTGATCGAAAACAACATATTCATCGTAGGCTCGTCAATCGTAATCGTTTTCAACGCATCCGGAGCTTCCGCATCACAGATACAGTCACCGATTTCAAATCCTTCAATTCCGGTTACGGCACAAATATCACCAGCTACAACCGATTCTACTTTACGACGTTCCGTTCCATCAAATACAAACAATTCTTTTACGCGGTGTTTTTCGTGCGTACCATCGCGTTTTGCCAAAATAATCGGTTGATTTTCTTTCAAATCACCACGGTGCAAACGACCGATAGCGATACGACCAACGTAAGTAGAGAAATCCAACGAAGTAATCAACATTTGAGTATTTCCCGGTTCAATTTCGCGTGGCGGGAAATAGTCCAAAATTTGATCCAACAAATCGGTAATGTCTGTTTTCGGTTGTTTCCAATCCGTTGACATCCATCCGTTTTTAGCTGAACCATAAATGGTAGGGAACTCCAATTGTTCTTCGTTGGCATCCAACTCAAACATCAAATCGAATACTTTTTCGTGAACTTCGTCAGGTGTACAATTGTCTTTATCTACCTTGTTGATTACCAACAACGGTTTCAAGCCCATTGAAAGTGCTTTACCCAATACAAAACGCGTTTGCGGCATCGGACCTTCAAAAGCATCTACCAATAGACAAACACCGTCGGCCATGTTCAATACACGCTCTACCTCACCACCAAAGTCGGCGTGACCCGGAGTGTCGATGATGTTGATTTTGGTTCCTTTGTAAGAAACGGATACGTTTTTAGATACGATAGTGATTCCACGTTCACGCTCCAAATCGTTGCTATCCATGATCAAGTCACCTGTTGGGCGATCACGTTCATTGACAACGTTTCCGGCTTCAATCATTTTGTCGACCAATGTAGTTTTTCCGTGATCGACGTGGGCAATAATGGCAATGTTTCTGATTTCCATAAAATGAATTCAATTGAAAATGAAAAATTGAAAATTGAAAAGTACATTCAGTTTCCAGCTTTTCATTTTAGTTCTTCTTTCGATTATTAGTTATAAAAGAAAATGTAAAATCAACATTAGGTTGCCCCTTTCTCAATTTTACATTTTCAATTTTAAATTATGTGTTAATAGCTTTTCGAACCGAATTTCTTTCCGAAAGAACGACGCTCGCCACCACCGGCACTGCTGCCCGATCTGCGATCACCGCTTCCTGAACTTGAACGCGGAGATGATCCACCTTCTTTTCCGTAGCTACTGTCTCTTCGTCCGCTGAAACCGCCTTCTTTGCGGAAGCCACCGCCTCCACCTTCTTTGCGGAATCCGCCGCGATCACCACCGCCTGAGCGGAAACCACCACTACGTGGAGCTCCACTAGAACGCTCGCGTTCAACATCCGGTTTGTTTTGCGTCACTTCAACCATCAAACGATGACCTTCGTAATCCGTACCATTTACCTTTTGCAAGATGGCGTCGGTATCCGATTTATCTGCTTCGAAAAACGAGAAATTCGGCATGACATCAATACGACCGATAGCTGCAGATTTCATACCTGTAGCATCACAAATCACACGAAGCAAACCACCTGGGTTCAACCCGTCGCGTTTTCCTAGCGTAACGAAGAAACGTGTTTTGTTTGAGTCATTACGATCAGGACGTGGCCCGCGTTCAGGACGATCACCTCTATCAGGGCGTTCGCTTCTGGTACGTTCTCCACGCTCACCTCTTTCAGGACGATCACCGCGCTCTGAACGATCACGATCACCTCTTCCGGCAGAAACATTCAAATCACCTGCACGGTCGTAGTATTCGATGAAACGATTAAACTCGGCAGAAATGAATTTTTTGATCACTTCTTCTTTGCTCAAGTCCTCAAAATCAGCCATGATAGCCGGTAAGAAAGGAGCAATATCGTTTTCTTTAACTTCAATTTCTTTTACTTTCGAAATCAGTTTATTCAATTGAATACCGCAAATTTCGGAAGCTTCAGGAATCAAGGCTGCTGCGAATGTCACACGAATCTGACGTTCGATTGCTTTGATTTTGTAAGATTCACGTGTGTTGATCAACACCAATGATTTACCTGTTTTACCGGCACGAGCCGTACGACCACTTCGGTGCGTATAGTTCTCGATATCATCCGGCAAGTTGTAATTGATAACGTGCGTGATGTTATCAACGTCGATACCACGAGCAGCTACATCTGTAGCAACCAATAGTTGAATTGAACGCTCACGGAAACGATCCATTACACGATCACGCATTGCTTGTGATAAATCACCGTGCAATGGTTCGGCGCTATAACCGTCTTTTGCCAATTTCTCGGCAACAGTAGCTGTTTCATTACGTGTACGACAGAAAACAAGACCGAAAATCTCCGGACTGGCATCAATCAAACGTTTTAATGCATCATAACGATCACGCTCTTTTACCGAATAGTAAATGTGCTCGATGTTTTCGTTACTCTGGTTTTTATGTCCCATTGAAACTTCCAACGGATCGGTCATGTAATTCTTCGCAATGGCCGCCACTTCTTTGGGCATAGTTGCAGAGAATAACCAAACGTTTTTGGTTTCAGGAGTTGCTGACAAGATAAAATCGATATCTTCTTTGAAACCCATGTTGAGCATTTCGTCGGCCTCATCGAGAACAACTGTTTCAACATTTTGCAAGAAAATAGCTTTGCGATTGATCAGGTCGACCAAACGACCAGGAGTTGCAACCACAATAGTAGCTCCACGCTTGATATCCGACATTTGACGACGAATATCGGTACCACCGTAAACGGCAACTACAGAAATCTGTTTGTCAAACTGAGCGAATGCTTCTAAGTCTTTGGAGATTTGCAAACACAATTCCCGAGTTGGGCAGATAATTAATCCTTGTGTTTCTTTAGGTCGGTCGGTGACTTTGTGTATTAGCGGCAAGCCAAATGCTGCTGTTTTCCCTGTCCCTGTTTGTGCGAGTCCGACGAAATCGCTTTCCGTTTGGAGTAAGTGCGGTATGGCACTTTGTTGGATCGGAGTTGGTTCTGCAAAACCCAGTGCTTCTATCGACTGCAGAACCTCAACTCGTAACCCGAGTTCTTTAAAGGTCATATATAAATCTAAAATTCGGTGCAAAGATACGCTCTTTTTTCGGATGATTGTTAATAAACTTTTAAATAATTGAAAACAAGTTAATTATGAATGACAAATTATAGGATTCTGAAGACGAATCCAACGAATCAGCAGATGAAAAGCGAGGGTTATAAACAATTTTCGAATTGAAAATTGAAAATGTAAAATTTAAAAGAAGGCTTCAATTTAAGTGCCAGCGTGATTTCATATAAGCTAAGTGGAGTCTTAACCAATTTAGTCGCTCCCCTTTTAAATTTTCAATTTTACATTTTCAATTTATTTAAGCATTCTCTTCCTTAGGAATAATATTATCGGAATCAGTGCCACCATTGCGATCAGGATAATCAAGCCCAAATTGGAATCTTTTTTTTCGTCTTCCGTTTCGGATGGATCGGGTTCTTGGGCAATTACAGTTGTGGTTGTTTTAACGTCTTTCACGTAACCCAATAATTCGTCCGGATCGGTTGGGAGTTTTTTCCAAGAAATCGAATGGTCATCGAACCACACTATAATTTCTCGGTAGTCCACTTTTCCTACCATAGAAATCTCAGATCCTTCCCCGCCATATTCTTTTGTCAACTGCTTGGCTGAAGTAAGTGTCGCCTCTTTGAGTTGATTGTGTAGCAAGCGTGTGGTCTTGATTTTTTGGGTTAATTCACCGTCATTCGATTTATAATAATTCAAAGCAATTTCATAAAAAGCCACACCGTATTCAAACGACTTCGATTCGGAATAACAATCGCCTAAGTCGCACAATAGTTGGGCCATTATCGGATCGGGACCTTTATAAAACGGAAAACGCTCTTTTACTTGAAGGAATAATTGACCGGCAACTTTTTCCGCTTTTTTCTGCTCCATGGTTAATGAAAGAACCGAATGATTTTTCAGGTAATCCGGGTCTTTTTCAAGAGCTATTTTTGCTTCGAGAATTTTGATAGAAATCCATTGACTTTCTTGGTGCGTAAAACGATCTAACTCCAATGCTTTTTTAGCGTGAATCAATGCATTTTTGTTGTCGCCATTCAACTCATAAGCCATTCCCAAATAGGCATGAAACACGTGTTCTTTCGGGAATTTGGCAGACAGTCGTTTGAAAATCTCGAGTCCTTCTTTGAGTTTTCCTGCACGAATCAATCTAAGCGTATAATCTGTCAGCGTTTGAAGAGTTGGTTTTGCAGTTAATCTACCGAAATAATATTTCAATTCATGTTCAACCGTCCGCAAATCCATATTGGTCTCGAATACAATTAAATCCGGATTGATTTTATGGGCTTCACCATCTTTATCCAAGGCGTAATAGTTGGAATTATCTGACGCAGAAAGCTGCATGGGAACGCCTAAAAACAGGACGATAAAAAGGAGGTAGTATACTTGTTTCATGGTTTAAATATACTAATTGGAATTATGAATTGGGGAATTATCAATTATCAAGTTGGTTTATTGTAGTTTGGTATGGATTGCTAATTTTGAGAAGCGACGATCAGATTCCAAAAACCAATGACGATGAAATTCCATTATACAATCCCCTATCTACTTTTACTTTTATTGATTTTTATGGCATGTGATCATTCTGTAGTGAAGGAACCACGGGAATACATTAAGATGAAAAGCGTGAAAGATGTCATGACGAATCTGAAGCCGCTTAACTCAACTTATGAGATTACAAATTCAGAAGAGTCAGTCATTCATTGCGAAGAAGGCACAGTCCTTTATATTCCGGCAAATACATTTGTTTTTGAAAATGGAAAAGTCGTTTCAGGAAACATTAAGCTAAGTGTCAAAGAATGTTACTCTACTGCTTCTATTATCGGACAGGGATTGACAACCGAATCTTTGGGGAAACCCTTGGAAACGGCTGGAATGGTTTATCTAGAGGCTAAAGCTGATGGTAAGAAAGTTGTCATCAAAGAAGGAAAATCAATTGCGATGGGATTTCCGAAATCGGATAAAAATGCCGAAATGGATTTGTTTTACAGCCTGAAAGTCGGAAATGCTCCACCAACATGGATTCTTGACTACAAGATGTTTGAATTTGAAGGCGGCGGACAGATGGAAGGTGAAGGTCTTGCCAAAACAGAACAAGAATACCCGATTGAAGTGACGGAAGACATGTATGACTATTTTTTGGATTGTCGGGGAGGCAATGGTGCTGTTCTGGAAGCCAAATTTAAAGGTAGCGACCGAATTATTTGGGATTTTTTAGGTGATCAGGAAAACTCTAAAACAAGTTTTGCCAAAAAGTTTTTTGATAACGAATGGTACTTTTCGGTACTCTTTAACATTGATCAGAACGGGAAAATGGTTGATTTCAAACCTGCTCCACCTCAATTTGACAATTCCGGCGATCTCAGACAAAAAATAACTCCCGAAGCATTTAATCTTTATGTCAACTATCTTAAATCATTTCCGGATTTAGAGCCTTCAAGTTTTGGAGGTGGAATAGAACAAAATTGGGAATATTCACTCGCAGTTGGCGGAGCTAAGGAAATTGACTGGCTGAAATTCAAGAAAAAATTCAGAGATCGATTCAATGAAACTAAAAAAGACGCATCGAAAAAAATAAGTCAACTGGATCTGAATTATTATGTCTTTAATGTCACAAAACTAGGATGGATCAACTGTGACCGTTTTCAGAACTTACCCGAAGATCAAAAAACAGATTTTATCGTTAAAACTTCTGGGAACACCAATTTAACTATCCGATTGATCTTTGAAGATGACCGAACCATATTAAATGGCATAACCAAAGGTGATGAAACTGTTTTTAGGGATATGCCACTTAACAAAAAAGTGAAGTTAATTGCAATTGGATGTAAATCAGGCAAACCTACTCTTGCATCATCGCGGACTACAATTTCAACTACAGCAGTCACTTTAAAACAGTTCAAAGAGTTAACAATCGAAGAATTGGAAAAAGAATTGAATCTTATAAACTGAAAGAAATGCAAAACTCACTGATCGATTCTCCTGAAAACAATCCGACAAAAGCTATTGCTGACTTATTACCTATAGGAGCAGTGGTGTTTATGATGCTGACTATACTATCAAAAATCCTGATGAGCTTATCAGATTTGTTGTGGTTTGTGATTCCGGCAAATGAATACGTCTTATTTGTTTTAACCAATGTTTTTTGCATTGCAACAGTTGCTTTGATTGCAAGATCAATCACTAAAAACATCTGGATTCAGGTTAATCGTGGAACCTTACAAACCAAATCAATGGTTATACGCTATTCCGTTCTTTTAGCATTTCTGTTTTTTGTACAATACCTTGTACATGAATTTGTTAACGCCGCTATTTTGGCTCAGATGAAGGGGATTCAAGGATTTTTCTTTACAAAGTCTTTTGGAAATTTCATGACCTATGCAACACCGGTCTTCCGCTTCATCGAAATAGCAGTCCTTTTTTTTGCCTTGACAAGAAAACGCTAGTGTTAGACGGTAAATCAGGTTTTTTATTGTAAATTGAAGATCGGTTCTATATTTTGAAGAATAAAATGCATTCCCGATGAAGAATAACAGAATCAAGCCAATTCCACAAAAAAACTCCCCCAATCATTGTTAAATCTGCCCAATGCTCTTGAATAATCCTACCTTTAGCAGAATTGGAAATAAAGTTTCAATACAGACCGTTCATGACTCGATTATTTTTGCTTAACCCCGGCTTTCACGATGCTCAACTGGGAGATTCTAAACGTTATTATTGCCCGCATTGTGCAATGATTGAAGGTGTCTTACAATATTATCCGCATTTAAAGGAAGAATTGGATATTGATTATGTTGATTTTGCGCGTCCGAGAACTGCGGTGGTGGAATTATTGGGTGAGGAAAATCAAGGTTGTCCGGTATTGATTATTCATCCGGAAGAAAACACAGATTTGGATGTCAGTTATTTCAAGCAACACGAACAACTGTTGTACGTCAATTCCACGGCATTGATTGCAAAGTTCTTAGCTGCTAAATACGGGATTGCGCTTCCACACCCGTGATTTTTTTCAATGTAAAATCAGTTGAACCGTTCTCAAAAGCTGAAAATAGTTGTTACTTTCGTTGTAGTTACCTGTACGTTTAATCGCAAAACCATCTTCATGAAATCTATCTTCCATCATTTATCATCGGTTGTTTTTATTGCTTGTTGCAGCATTACCAACTCTTTTTCACAAGACGGGAGTTTAGACAATACCTACGGAACTGATGGTATAGTAACGTTCGGTGTTCTTGGTAATAACGTAAGTGCTGAGTCGGCAGCGCTTCAAGCCGATGGTAAACTGGTCGTCTGCGGTTATGTTTTTAATGTTGCTACGTATACTTCCGACTTTATGCTGGCCAGATTTAACACAGACGGAAGTTTTGACAACACATTTGGTAACAACGGTATCGTTATTGCAGACATTGGTACAAGCGAAAGTTTATCTGACTTAGCTATTCAAGCTGATGGTAAAATTGTTGTTGGGGGCAACTATCCCGGATCTTCCAGTGACTTTGTCGTAGCGCGCTACAATACAAACGGAAGCTTGGATGGTTCGTTTGGTGATAACGGAATGGTAATCAAAAATCTAGGTGGAAATGATCAATGTACAAGTGTTTGCATTCAAGAAGACGGAAAAATCTTACTTGGTGGATTTGCTGGAACGGTAAGTGATTCAAAGTTTGCCGTGGTTCGCCTTACGACTAACGGCATCCTTGATAATTCTTTTGATTTGGATGGAATAGCAATCATAGATGCTACCGTTTATAGTGATTACGCGTTGGATATGGTGCTTCACAATGATGGAAAAATCATTTTGGCTGGCAATAAAGCTAACTCCGCAAATGAAGACTGCTTAACCGTTCGTTTGAACGCTAATGGAAGTATTGACAACACATTTAATGCAGATGGTGTTGTTTGGACAGACTTTGCCGGTACTTCCAATTTAGGACAGGCTGTTACAGTTCAAGCAGATGGAAAAGTCATTACTACAGGTTATCACAGTAATTCGGGTGATTTTACACTTGTTCGTTATACGGTTAACGGGAATTTAGACACCTCATTTGATACAGATGGAAAAAAGTTAATCGATTTTGGAAGCGATACGATTGTTCGAGCTTATTCTACTACATTGCAAGTTGACGGTAAAATTCTTGTTGCGGGTAACATAGACAACAATGTGAATGGAAACGCAGATCTTGCACTAGCACGTTTAAATAGCGATGGAAGTCTTGATTCTACCTTCAGCGGAGATGGGAAATTGATTGCGGCGATTGGCCTAGGAAACGACTTCGCCAAATCATTGATTCTGCAATCTGATAGTAAGATTATTGTTACGGGCAGTACGCTAAACATTAATGGAACTTATGATGCTTTAATTGTGCGATTTAACAATCAGGATTTCACCGGGCTTAACGAAAACGGTAATGAACAGGCAACCGTTTACCCAAATCCTGCTACTTCTTCCGTTACAATGGAATTCTCTACCTCTCTTACCAATGCAGATTGTTCGGTATACAACGAATCCGGACAATTAGTAAAAGAACTCAATCATCTAAATGGCAACACCGTTGTTGTGAAACGAGATCAGTTGCCAAAAGGGAATTATTACGCGCGAATTACTGAAGGAAATGCATTGATTGCGCCAATTCAACCATTCGTCTTTGACTAATTGAACACTCTAGAGTTAGCGATTGCTTCGAAAAATGCCAAACAAAACAGAACTGCTCGACGATATTCTTGACAACAATCAGCTTAAGAATTATCCACGCAACTCCAAAAGCTGGTTGCTCCTACTTCTGATTCATTTCACCCTGTTTGGTGCAGGATTAGTGTATGTGGATAAAAACCTCAAACGCAGTTGGTTCTATGTGATTTGTGCGCTTTACGCTTGGGTATCATTTGCCAATATATTTGTAGAGTTTAGTACCGAAATTCGTGAATTCCACAACCACACGTTCGCAGGAGCTATCTCCATTTTTATGGGCTGGGGAATCGCTTATCTTATAGGCGGAATTGATGCGTTGATTACATTTGGAATGCGGAAACAGGGAAGATGAATTGGATGAAATGGATCAGAATTATTGGTGTTCTTTTTTGGAGCATTTGTACCATTATTACAGTATCGGTTTTACTTACTGAAATCACGTTTACTGGCAGTTTATCTACTCTGATTTTCATCTTTATAACGACTAGCGGATTACCACTTATCCTATTACTTAGCACAATTGAGGTCAGAAAAAGACGAGCATTCATTATTTGGTTCTTTGCTCTAATTACTGTAACTACAATTGGTTTTCGGATAAGTACTTTTATTAACTTCGGAAGTGGTTTTAAAACACAAACAATCACCCATAGAAGCGTTAGTGATCCTGAAAAAAGGATTGAATTTCAACTAGATGATTTGGGAGCATTTGGCTATAATAAGCGTACAGTCATTGTTTCTCGCATTTGTTGTTTTTTACAGATGGAACAAGTAATCGATCCCGAATCGTTTAACTATTCACACTGGAAATTGGTTAACGAAGATGTAAATGAACTTGGATTAAAATTCCCGTAATTTTCATCCGTTTGATTCGTTGTTGATCACCATTAAATTTCCATTAAGAAAACTAGCCCATTTCACATTTTCAAAAAGAATAAGTAGCTTTCGGTCATAAAATTAGCATCGTTTTTCATCTCCAAAATCCTTATGAAATCGAGGAAAATGAAATTTCAGACAAAAAAACTCAAAAAAAAAGCGACTACTTTGTCCAATGTCAAAAACTCAATCGTCATAAGCATATAAACAACGAATATTTATCCTTTAAAACTTAAAAAAATGACAAGTCAAACAAATGCTCTAAACTGGTTCGAAATCTCTGTGTCGGATATCAAACGTGCAGTAACATTTTACGAAGCCGTATTCGGAATTGAAATGCCTGTACAGGAAATGATGGGAATGCAAATGGCCTACTTCCCTTCTGAAGACATGAATGGAAAAGTTTCCGGTGCTTTGGTACAAGGTCCAATGAATACACCAAGTGCCGATGGAGCTAAAATTTACCTCAATGGTAATCCGGATTTGGCAAACGCCCTTTCTAAAATTGAAGCTGCCGGCGGAAAAATCTTAATGCCGAAAACAAAAATCAGCGACGAGATAGGATACATGGCTTTCTTCACCGATTCTGAAGGAAACACAGTAGCATTACACTCTAATAATTAATTCAACCCACGATGAAAGAGTTTTTATTAGTTTTCAGAAGAGCCGAATCAGGCGAGGCAACACAAGTACCACCTTCACCGGAACAAATCCAAGCCATGATGAAACCGTGGCAAGATTGGTTGGGTAGTCTTGCAGCTCAGAACAAACTGGTGAGCGCCGGAAATCGGTTGGAATCTGATGGAAAAGTAGTTAGTCCCAATGCGGTTATCACCAACGGACCTTACGTTGAAATCAAAGAATCAATTGGTGGATACACCATCATTCAAGCCGATTCACTTGAAGAAGCCGCTGAACTGTCAAAAGGTTGTCCGATTTTAGCCGTCGGAGGCTCGGTGGAAGTAAGAGCCATTGTCCCGATGGATTAACACATAAAAAATCAAAACGCCTCCGTAACTTTAGGGAGGCGTTTTAGTTTGGTCAAAAAATCTTTTAGTAAGTGAGTTATATTCCTTACCGAGAAAGAAATTAGGTATATTACTTATTGGTAAGGAAGATAGGTATATTGTTTACTAGTAAAGAAGTTAGGTATATTGTTTACTAGAAAAGGAGTTAGGTATATTACTTTCGGGAGTGCTCAACCAACTGTGTCAACCAACCAGCTCCCCAAATCAATATGGAATATTGCATTTAACTAACTTAACCCCATTTTGATCATTATCCTAAGCCAAAGGAAATTATTTATGGAGCAACAAGAACTTATCCCACATCTCTTCCGAACCGAATACAGAAAGATCATTTCCGTTCTCTGTAAACTCTTTGGTTTTCAGCATTTGCGTGCTGCGGAAGACATTGTGAGCGAAACTTTTTTGTTGGCCGCCGAAACCTGGGGATTAAAAGGTTTACCTAAAAATCCGACCGCTTGGTTGTACACCGTTTCCAAAAACAAAACCCTCGATTACCTTCGACACCACAAAATATTCACCGAAAAAGTGTCAGTGGAATTGAGCCATTCAGCATCGATCCATCAGGAAGTTGAAATCGATTTATCCGGTAAAAACCTTGATGACAGCCAGCTACAAATGATGTTTGCGATTTGTCATCCGAGCATTCCTAAAGAAGCGCAAATTGGGCTGTCACTCAACATTCTCTGCGGATTTGGTGCCGAAGAAATTGCCGATGCTTTTTTATCGACACGCGAAGCTACCTACAAACGACTGGCTCGTGCCAAGGAAAAACTGCGCAGCGAAAACATCAAAATCGAACTTCCCGACACAACAGAAATCAGTAGCAGATTAGAAACCGTGCTCACAACGATTTACCTACTGTTTAGCGAAGGCTACTACTCTACTTCCCAAAACACCGTGCTTCGAAAGGATCTCTGTATTGAAGCCATGCGGTTGAATCTGATGCTTGTTGAAAACGAACAGACCAACCTTCCGCAAGCCAATGCGTTGTTGTCATTGATGTGTTTCCATACCTCGCGTTTTGAAGCCCGAATGGACCAACAGGGCGATTTGATTGTTTACGAAGAACAAGATGAAAGCAGTTGGAATATGGAATTGATTGCCAAAGGAATTCATTATCTTAATGCCGCTTCGCAAGGAACAAAATTATCCAAATACCACATCGAGGCCGCAATCGCCTACTGGCATACGCAGAAAACCGATACACACGAAAAGTGGGAAAGCATTCTGCAACTCTACAACAAATTGCTGCAGCTAGAATATTCTCCCATGGCTGCCCTCAACAGAACGTATGCGCTAGCCAAAGCCGATGGCAAGGAAATAGCGATTGTTGAAGCAGAAAAACTACAACTGTCCGACAATCATTTGTACCATTCACTACTCGCGCATCTGTATACCGATTTGGATAACAATAAAGCATTAAAACATTTGGAAACAGCATTTTTACTTGCTAAAACAACCGCCGACAGAAAGATTATTGCAGGAAATCGAGAAAAAATTCTGGGAAATTGCTAATCCCATAGGGACTCAAAGAAAATGCCCACTAAAGCAGAACCTTTTATCTTTACCCCTTATAACAGTATTTGTGTACCCATGGAAAACGAATTCACCAAATACCTCGCCGATCTCCCAATGTTTAGCGAAGAAGAAAAACAATTTCTGGCAGAAAACATAACGGTACTTTCCTTCAAAAAAGGAGAGATCTTAATTCATGAAGGTGAAGTTGCAACAAAATGTTATTTTGTGCTAAAAGGCTGTATTCGTCAATACAAGCTCATCGGCGGTGAAGAAAAAACCACTGCATTTTTCTTGGAACAGCAAGCTGTAGTTTCCTATACGAGTTATGTGCAGAAAATTCCATCCAATCATTACTGCGTTTGTGTAGAAGATTGTGAACTGATTATTGGAACACCTGATACCGAACAAGAAATGTACAGCAAATTCCCCAAGTTGGAAGCCTTTACACGCGCGTTTATGAGCGAAGATTTCGGTAAAACACAAGAAGCTTATTCCACGTTTATTACGTCTTCACCTGAAGAACGCTACCGTAACTTGCTCAAGACACAACCCGAATTACTGCAACGCGCTCCGCAACATCAAATCGCAAGTTATTTGGGCATGACTCCCGAATCACTGAGTCGCATCAGAAAGCGCATCATTACTGAAAGTTAGGAAGCATTTCCACACTCACACTGTCCTCTTCCCTCCTTTCGCCAACAACCAAATTGCCAACGAAAGTTCACCGATTACAGACGGAATGGCAACAACTGCAGTCAAAACGGCTGTATAATCTTCGTAGTTCGGCATGACTAGTTTCGCAAGATTGCTTCCAAAATAAGCAACACCTGCCGTGAACACTAAAACGCCAATGATTTTGGGTATAAATCCTGATTTCACAGCGAGGTAACCCAATAGCACTAAATGCAATCCGAAAAACAGAAAACCAATCGTCCAGCTGTTGTCAAAACCTTGGAAATGGTGCAATGCCAGTGCATTAAGTTGATCCGGTTCCATCACGGCAGAAAGATGACCATCTGTCAATAGCCGGTTTCCGTTGATCAATTCCACTACCGCCAGCGCGAAAATAGTCGTGTAAATCAACCGAAACCACGCTATCAGCAACGAAAGATTCTTGTTTGCAGGTTTCAGAAATACATATAGCGCCCACGAAATCAAGAGATCACAGATTAGCGCAACCGCAAAACCGAAAATACCGATCCTAAAAGAAGCTTGTCCGGCAATAACTCTTCGAGCTGTTTCTGCTGCGTCATCGGGAACGATCAATTGCTGACGGGCATAAAACTCGGCAACCCCGGCAGCTGCGGCCAAAATAAGTGAAAACAAACCCGCAAGTATTGCTGCTTTACGTTGAGATGTTCCTTCTTGATGATTCAATAATTCTGCGTTCATGATTGATGTTAATTACACCGCAAAATTAGAATGCGCCGTTTTCCTGTGCATTGACTTAAGGTAAGAAATGAAAAGACGCTGCGTTTTGTTCGATAAGGACTAAATATCTTAGATCAATGTTCCATTTATTCATTGAAATGTCTTACCCCTAAAGGGGTAAATTGGTCATGGGACGAACCTTATCTAAGATATTTCATCCCTACGGGATGACTAAGAACGTATGAATAGCCTAAAATTTGATTTAGATTGATGTCCCGTAGGGACTTAATATTTTAGCACCAATATCACATAATGAACATCCATGCCGTAGGTATGGGACGTCTTACAACCAATGTATCAGATCCGAAAAGTAACCTACAAAAAAAAGTCCCTTACCGAAGTAAGAGACTTTTTATGTTTCGTATTGAAATCTTAGTTAACAGATCCTTCAAGATCAGCACCAGCTTTAAATTTCACAACATTTTTAGCTGCAATTTGGATTTCTTTACCTGTTTGAGGATTACGACCAGTTCTAGCCTCACGCTTAGAAACTGAGAAAGATCCGAAACCTACTAAAGATAAACGGTCTCCACTTTTCAATGCTGCTGAAGTTGCATCTACAAATGCGTCCAATGCTTTTTTAGAGTCTGCTTTTGATAATCCTGCACTTGCAGCAATAGCATCAATCAATTCTGCTTTGTTCATAGTTTGGTTTTTTTTGAATGTTTTCAATTATTTAACGAGACAAATTTAGCCGAATAAGCAAGCCTGTCAAGGGTTTCAAGAAAAAAACACCGTTTTTGTTGATAAGTAGAGGCGTTTGTTGATAAAGGTGGCGTTTTTTCAGCGTTTTAGCGGGTAAATAAGCCTTTTCGTCGAACTGTTTAGTTGATTAAATACGTCTGAAAGATGCATAAACGAGCACTTTGCACTCAATATAAAGATTGTTCCTCTGCAATCGACCAATCTGACACACTGTTTCCAACCAACCAGTCGTGTGCCGACATCCGCTTTTTTCCTTCCAGTTGCAATTCATAGATTAACAGAATTCCATCTGTGCAATGAACCATGATGGTGTGTTTGTCTGAAGATAACGCATTTGTGACCTTATGATTAATTGTGTCATCGGTATTAATTAGACTATCGCGATAAATCGCGATACTACCAATTGTGGACCTATATAATTTCACCTGCTTGATTTCACCCTTGGTATTGATCCATTTGGTCCATGCTGCCGGATAGGGCGACAAACCGCAAATCAATTGATGAATTTCATGTACCGGTTTCGACCAATCAATCTGTGTATTTTCGCGAAACAGTTTCGGCGCCGGACGCATCAGACTGTTCTTGAATTGTTCCTGCGGAATCGGCTTTACTGTTCCTGCCTCAATCGCCAAAATAGTTTGAACAACCAATTCACCTCCGGTAAGCATCATTCGATCGTGTAGAGAGCCTGCAGTTTCGTTTTCGGCAATATCCATGGTTGTTTGTGCAATCACATTCCCGGTGTCAATTGCTTCATCTATAAAGAAGGTAGAAACGCCCGTTTGTTTGTCGCCATTGATAATTGCCCAATTAATTGGTGCAGCGCCTCTGTAATCGGGTAATAACGATGCGTGTAGGTTGAAGGTGCCAAAACGCGGCATTTTCCAGACTTCTACCGGAAGCATTCGAAATGCAACCACCACAAATACATCAGCTTCCAAAGCACGTAAATCGGCTAGAAATGCTTCGTCTTTTAATTTCAACGGTTGTAGTACCGGAATGGAATTCTCAACGGAATATCGTTTCACAGGACTTTCATGTAACTGTTGTCCTCTGCCCGCGGGTTTATCGGCTACGGTAACACATCCTACCAATAGAATGCCTTGTTCAAGCATTTTCTCCATAATCCCGACAGAAAAATCGGGCGTTCCCATAAATACAACACGCAATTGACTCATCACACTTTTAGTTCTTTGGTCCAATTAAACAATTTCAGATATGCCAGTGATGCTAATCCCATCGTAATAAAATACACATATTCTACCAGCCACACAAGATGCAACGGCGCTTCGGCTACTTTAATCAATAAATACGCTGCTACGAGGTAAAATAATGTGGCAATACATTCTACTATAAAGGTAACACGTGTATTTCCACTTCCGCTGATGGTCTGAAAATAGACGCTTCCCAATCCGTAAATAATGATAGAACCGCTTATTATTCGCAAGATTTGGGCGCTTTCGCGAATCTGGTCGGGATGTTTATTCACCAGACGAATTAGCGTTTCAGGGTAAAGTAGCGCTCCATGAAATGTGACTACCAAAAAAACAACACTCAGCAGTTGAATTCTACGCTGAATGATGGGCAATGCCGCATAATCTTTAGCTCCGATGTATTGAGCGATGTATGTTTTGGTCGCTCCTCCAAATCCCCAGATAGGAATGAATGCCAGAAAATACAAGTAGCGGATATTGAGTGAAACAGTCAACTCGTTCGTTCCCATTTGTTCGATCCAAATAAAGAAAACGGTCCACACGGAAAGCGCTACCAATCCCTGAAACAATAAAGGAATGCCAACTTTCAGGTTTTCTTTGAGTTGTTTTACATTCACCACAATGGCATTCCAAAATGGGTAGACGTGCTTCAATTTCCCATACAATAGCGTTCCTAACAGGAAAAGCATTCCGAGTATTTCGGCAATTGTTGAGGCCAATGCCGCTCCTTGGAGTCCCATTTCGGGAAAAGGACCAATTCCGAAGACCATCAAATATGCCAGAATGATGTTGGAAACCGCTACAATCAACGCTGCGAATAATACCAAGGTGGTTTTTCCTGTAGCCAAATAAGCTGCTTGCACTGTGAGTCCGATGGTTGTTGCCCAAAAAGCATAGCTCCTGATTTCCAGAAAGGACAATTCGGCAGCCGCCAGTTCTTTGTTTGTAACCATGTACTGCAAAAACTGTGGCATCAATAATTGCACAAAAAAGGTCAAGAGTATGGCGGCAATCACCAATAAAACAAAGTTGGACTGAAATGCCGAAGCCACACCCGTACTATTCTTTCTGCCGATATTCTGCGCCATGACAATCTGTGAACCGTCGCTTAGACCCACAAACACCATGTGCAGTGTAATGTACCACAAGCCGGCACTTCCTGAAGCATCGTAAGCAAGTGTGCTGTAATGTCCCAAGAAAGCCGCATCGCTGATAGATATGATCGATTGAATGAAACCACTCAACATCATCGGCAAGGCAACCCGAAGTATACTGCTGTAGCGAATTTCGAGCATTAGTTGATCTGTAATAACAATCCTTTCAGGTATTCGCCTTCCGGATGAAATGCGTTAATCGGGTGATCGGCCGGTTGGTGCAATTGTTCCAGAATCTTCACCGATCTGCCACTTTCAATAGCTGCAGCGATGATGGTGTTGGTAAACAATTGTTTGTCGACCACTTGTGAGCAGGAATAGGTCATGAGTAAACCACCCGGACGAATATGTGCTATTGCCATTGCGTTGAGGCGTTTGTATCCCTGAACGGCTTGGTGACGTTTATCGCGGTGTTTGGCAAATGCCGGCGGATCTAAAATGATGATATCGTACTCCTCGCCTGTTTCGCGCACATACACCATGGCATCTGCTACAATTGAGGTGTGTTTTTCTTCAAAACCGTTGAGCAGAATATTGGCATCGGTGAGTTCAATGGCTTTTTTAGAACTATCCAATGAATGTACTTCTGTTGCTCCTTGTTGCAAAGCCGAAAGACTAAAACCGCCCGAATAACAGAACGTATTCAGCACGCGTTTGCCTTTGGCGTATTTCCCTAATAAAAAGCGGTTCTCGCGCTGATCGATGAAAAAGCCTGTTTTTTGTCCGGTAATCCAGTCCAGCTGGTATTGAACACCGTTTTCGAGTGCCGTATGTGGCGTGGCAATATCTCCGAACAAATACCCGTCTTCCACCGGTTGTCGGTTGGGCAAAGTTTCTTTCGATTTCGAATAAATACCGATCAACTCATCGCCCAGCGCTACTTTTAATGCTTCCGCAATCAATGATAACTGTTGAAACATGCCCAAACTGTGGCATTGAATCACGGCCACTCCGCCATAATAATCAATGATCAATCCCGGTAATTCATCACCTTCACCGTGCACCAATCGGCAAATCGAATTGTCTTCACGAAACAAATGCAATTGACGACGCAACTCTACCGCTCTCGTAATGCGATTGTTGTAAAACGCTTGATCAATTTCTTCACCATCAAAAGTCAACACACGAACCGCAATGGAACCATGCTGAAAATGGCCTTTCGCCAATTCGTTTCCCTGCTTATCGGTCACTACAACCACAGCTCCGTCTGCTATACCGGCTGGCATTTCTTTCAGCGCGCCCGAAAAAATCCACGGGTGGCGGCGTTCGATGGATTGAAACTTGTGCTGTAATAACTGAACTGTTGGTAACATGTGTTTTCGTTGCTAAATAGGGCGCAAAGATAACCAATTTGTTGGCTTGGGATGAGTATTGAACAATACGCTTATTCACGTTTATTTATTACCTTCGCCCAATGGCATATAACGTTCATGTTTTTTTACGAAGCAGCGATTTTTCGCAGGAATTTGCTGATGAACAGCACAATGGAGAAGAATCTCCTGAAAACATTCGTCACGAATGGGAAGATGAATTTCGTATTACCGGTACTTTTTCCAAAGTAGAAGTATTGCGCGATCAAACGTACGAATTGAAAGGTGATCTGGGTGATGATCGACCGTTTTCGTATCAGATTACCGGTGTTACTTCCGTAAATTTTCATGCGGAAGATGGTCTTACAACACTTATTTTCTCTGAAAAAGCGTTGGAAGAATACGTGTTGGATACCGAAAAACACTCGTTGGAAGTTTACCTTAACGATGATGAAGTGGTTGAAAATCCGCTTCCGGGAGTCTACATCGTATTGTCTGACTTTCCGAAAGAACTTCGCAACTAAGCACGATGCTCGCTGTTCGTTCGTTGAATCTGGCATTCAAGCACGCAGTGCTACACGATTTGACACTTGAAGTACAAGCAGGTTCCATTGTTGGAATCGTAGGTCCGAGTGGCGGCGGAAAATCCTCTTTATTGAAAATCATTGCCGGTTTACTGGACGCTAATTCGGGGGAAGTAACCTGGAAGGACAAGCGTGTAAAAGGTCCGGCTGATCAATTGGTTCCCGGACATCCTGAAATCCAACTGGTGAATCAAGATTTCGGACTTGATATCTATCATACGGTAGAAGAAAACGTGGTTCAAAAAATGCTTTACCTTCCCACCGATGTTCGTCAACGATTTTCGGAAGAGTTGCTCGACTTGGTAGAACTCACGCACCTTCGCGGTCAACAAGCCATTCATTTATCAGGCGGAGAACAACAACGCCTGGCTATTGCACGCTCTTTGGCAATGGAACCAGAAGTGATTTTACTCGACGAACCCTTTGCTCATTTGGATGCGCATTTGAAAGTTCGCATTGGTAATTACCTCAAAGTGCTTTCGGAAGTGCGTGGAACAACCTGTATTTTGGTTTCGCACGAAGGACAAGATGTTTTGCAGTGGTGTTCGACCATTCATTTTATGCAACACGGAGTTATTCAACGTTCCGATAGCCCCGAAGCGTTTTATTTCAACCCTTCATCAGCCTACGAAGCCTTGTTTTTTGGCGAGATAAACGTGTTGAACGAAGGTCAAAAAGGCGAGTTACTCTTTCGCCCGAATGAATATACTATTGTGCAATCAGGGCAAGGAATTACTGTTCGTTTTATCACTGCACAATTTGCCGGAGCTTATTGGCGAAATACCGTTTGCACAAGCAATAATGAAACACTAGTTTTGTTTGCACAGCAATCCATGGACGATGTTGAAAAAATTGAAGTTACAAAAAGGTATTCGTAAGCTCACTTGGCCGGAAGTTTGGCAGGTGATCAAGTTGACCTTTATTGAGTTTTTTCAGGAAAACTCATTTTTCCACGGAGCGGCACTCGCCTACTATGCTGTGTTTGCGTTGGTTCCCATGATTTATCTATCGTTGATTTCGTTCGGTAAATTTGTTGGTCAGGCTAATATGCTCAAGATCATCGACAAAATTCTGCGCGAAGAAGTGGGATTGGAAGACAGCAGTGGTATCATGTCTTTTTTGCAGGATGTCAACTTCGAAAAAGGAAGTTTTATGCTCAATGTTGTAGGCGTTATCGCATTACTGCTTTCCAGTTCGGCCTTATTGGCTTCGTTGCGCACCAGCATCAATGAGTTTTTCGACATTCATTTCACCTTCGAAAACCGCAAGCGCGCTATCTTTCACAACTTGGGTACACGCTTGATGAGTGTATTGATGCTTCCTGTTTTCGGGTTGGTGATTGTGGTAACCTATTTCGGTGAAACAGTCATTCTTTCCATGAGTTCAGACCTTTTCGGTGAATTAAATGCGGTCGAGGGTTTTGTTTTGGAAACATTGCAGCATGTGCTGGCCATTTTCACCAATGTCGTGTTGTTTACCATTATCTTTAAATACCTGAATGATGGCAAAGTAGAATGGAAACTCGCCATTTCCGGAGCGTTAGTGACCGCTATTTTGCTCTATGGCGGACAATTGCTCATTCATTATTACTTGTCAAACTACTTCTTCGGCAGCAGTATCGGGCTTCCGGGAACCATTTTGGTATTGCTGGCATGGATGTACTATTCATCGCAGATCATCTTTCTGGGCGCTAAATTCACCAAGGTTTACGCCACCAAAGTCGGTCGACCGATTGTATTTCAAACCCGCAGAATGCGTGTAAGACGAGCCGTAGTGGAATCGAATAAATTAACCCGAACTCAGACTAAATAAAAAAGAAGGTTTTTAAAAAGCACCAAACTGCTTCGTTGTTTTCGGATTTCAACCTTGGTCATTTACTCCAGTAAACTCCCAACGCTTCATCCTCAACGCCTTGCATTTTGGTGCTTTTTAAAAACCTTCATACTTACATAAAGAGGCTGCCTTTTTAGACAACCTCTTTGTAATAGTCACAAGCAAAGCGATCTTATTGAATCACTACTTGGTATTTAAACAATTTCCGCGATTGGATTTCCAGCATGTAGGTGCCTTTACTCAGCTGATGCGTTAGCAACGAAAACTTTTGATTGTTAATGTTTTCCGTGCGATAAATCACTTTTCCGTTCATATCTCTCAATTGAATCCAATCAATCGGATATTCAGAAGACAACACGGTCATTTGATCACCGTTCGACACCGGATTCGGATACACCTTCATACCGTGAGCCAATTCCGTTGATCCCAAATTAGGATCGATGATCGTAAACAATTCTCTATTGGAAACTTCGGTATACGAATCATTGGTAAACATCACGATAAAATAGTCACCCGGTTGTGTGGGAATCAAGGTATCGGTTAACGTCAATGAACCAAATGCCTGTCCGCCGAAATAGGTATAAATAAGCAACGGATCAACATTCGGATTGTCCCCTTGATTGTAAATTCCCAACCAATCTTTCACAATACCCGGTGCATCTGTCCAGGTTGCAATGATGCTTTCTCCCAAATCATAAATCGGCTGATCGATCCATAAATTGGTAATAGTATCTCCTACCGAAAAGAAAAACGGTTCTCCAATTACGGTTTCACCTTTAAAATAATACTTAGCGGTGTAATATCCTTCAGGCAAACCGGCTACAGAAAGTGTTTGGTTCGTAGTTGAAACCGCACCCCAATAAGCAGAAGCCTGCACTCCATGCTGGAAGCCCACTTTCAATACTTCAACCGAATCGGCTATTGCCGGAGCATTACTGACATACAATGGAACAATTGCACCTACCGGATAAACGGTGGTATCGGAAGTGATCACCGGAATAGCTCCGTAATAAAATGTATCTCGCGCAGCAATTTCCGTGTAACCGTCAAGTTCAAAGAACGCTGTGTAATAAAGGTCGGACTGTGTGAGTGCGTTACCGGTGAAATTCAGCGTTCCACTTACGCCATTGCAATACTGCCAAGCTGTTGAAGGTGTTGGACCTGGTACATCTCCCATTTTATAGATCCCAACCCAATCAGTAGCATTGCCCGGACCGTTTACATACGTTGCCACCAATGGTGATCCCATTTGGTATTCATTGGAATCCATCGAAACAAAAGGTCCGCTCGTAAACGAATTGTAAACCGTAAACGAATCGATTAAACTCCACGAAGACCATTCGAGGTTGCGGTCGCGATGACGTGCACGCACATAATGCAAACCATTCGGCAATAAACCAACAGGAACAGTGTATTGCTGAATATTCACTCCCGCATTCAAATCTTGCGACGAATCGGCGGGTTGCCCCGGAGCTTGTCCGAAAAGGTTTTCGTAATCGCGGTATTTATTTAATTCCAACACCGAAAAGTCATTGGTCTGCGCGATCTGAAATTCGGTGGAATTCAACAATTCACCATTTCCGGATGAATAAGGAGTTGTAGTAATGGTAACAGGCAACTCCAATGAATCACCAAAATTGGTTGTAATAACCGGTTGATTCGGTCCGGCTTGGTTTTTGTAACGGTGAAAACGATCTACCACTTCATTGTTTTTCCATTCGTTATTGGCAAACATCATCGGGCTACCAATCGAATACGTTTCAATATCCACTTTGTCGTTTACAACATCTACGTCCATAATTTGGTAGCACCAGTTAGAAATGGTTTTTTGGACACAATCAAAATCTTGTTCATTGGACTGTCCCCAATATTGATCCCAAGCCGTTCCGCCCGAAATAATGTTATAAACAGGATCGTCTTTAAACTGTCCGCGCGCATACAAGTGATGGTGAGCACCTACGTGCATCAGGTACTTTTCAGATTGCAAGCAATAAGGTACTACCGTGTTCTTTACCCAAGTAGAAATATCTCCAACATATTGTTCAGCTTCATAAGGTCTATGGCTAAACGTTAGAATCCAATCTACCGTAGGATCATTCTGTGCTGCGGTCATGACCTGTTGAACCCAACTGAATTGCGTGGCCCCGGTGTGTTCTGAGCTCAAACTCAAAAACAAGACATTACCGGCCTGAAGCGCATAATAATTTTCCGTTCCCGAACTAATTCCCTGGTACGTCATCTGATTGATGTAAAAATGCGAAGCATACGCACTTAATCCCAAGGCGCCATACGTTTCGTGATTTCCTACAGTGGTTTGAATCGGAACATACCCCGACAATCCCTGATTGTAAGCAAAGTGGATGTTTTCGTATTGATTTAAGTTCCCCAAATCGACCTGATCGCCAACCATAAACGTCAACCCGATATTGTCGGAAGGATCGCCTCCCCAGCGTTCAAATACTTTTCGTTTGGCCGATGCAACCAATGAATCATAACGTCCGCTGGTTTGAATTTGGTTATCGCCCATGATCAAAAAACGAATATGACCGTCAGCCGAAGCAGCTTGTCCGGGCAATGGCAAGGTTTTGAAACTAAGCGTATCCGAAACATCGGCACCTGATGTCACTTTGTAGTAATACTTTGTATTCGGCAGCAAATTAACTGCTTGAATGGTATTGTAAAAATAATTACCGCTATAACCTCCGTCGATGAATTGGGAGGTGGAACCTGTAACGGTTGAATTCATGTTTTGTGGACTAGTTCCATACATCATGGAAGGTGTATTGGTAAAGCTCGTTTTCCAATTGATGTACATGGAAGTTGGTGTTGGAGCTTGTAAATACGGATGGATAGCCTGAGTAAAACCCTGAGAAACCAACAGTAGGAAAAGCCCTAAAATTAGACGTGTTTTCATAATTTCTTACTTCGTTTTAGAAAATATTGTTTTGGCAAAGGTCATCAGAGTTACCTCTATGCGCCAATCACATGAGGGGGACAAATAGCGGGTACTACCAAGGGACATTCGGGGGACATTAACATACTTTTAATCCAATAGCGCTTCTGAGGCAATATTCAGGCTCTAATTTTGAACCGAGATTAGAAATATGTTAACAGTACGACTCCTTTTTGCATTCTTAATTCTTGCTTTCGGTCATTATGCACAACCATTGTCGCAACAGAAACAACTATTGAAAAAATTACACGCTCAACGAAGCAAATCATTAAAAAAAAATGATCTAAAAGACCTGAACGATGTTTATTTTCAACTCGGATCCGCCTTTCAAACGAGTTCACTGCATAAAGATTCCTCTAATTATTATTTCAGGCAAAGTCTTGCAATTGCTTCAAAAATGAAAGACTTTCGAGCCATCGGACTGGCGAATCACCAAATTGGAGATTATTATTTCAACAACGGCAATTTCGACTCTACCATTCACTACTACCTGAAAGCACAAACCAATTTCAAACGAGTTGACCCCTATCTATATGCACATTCTTACTATCATATTGGTGAGTTGTATTTCACCTTTGAGGCCTACAAAAGTGCGCTCAATTATTTCCGTAAATCACTTGCATTAAAGCTAAAAATACCTCCAAAAGAATCCAATCCCCCATTTGCATATTGGTGCATGGCCGAAGCACATTACGCACTTAATGATCAGGATTCTGCTTTGTACTATTACCGGCTAAGTTCATCGGTTGCGGCTAAAACGCGAAACATTCCTTACTACGGCAATGAAGGCATTGCCCAGATAAAAATCAATCAACAGCAATACGATTCGGCGTTGATTTACCTAAAACCTGTTCAAAAATGGTATTTTGAATCACATGTTTCGAAATGGATTGCCGATATGGGATTGCTCTACATGGAAATCTACAGTCACAAACGAAATCATGCCGAATTTACTTATTGGAGAAACATTACCAAAGAACATACCTTTTCAACATTTCTACCCGAACAGCGCAAACGCTACTATAAAACGGTGTCAACCTACTTCAATCAACAAAACCAAGTAGATTCGGCCTACTATTTTTTACGACTTGAAAACAGCGAATGGAACACCATTACGTCACTCAAAGCCAAATCCAATATAGATGCGCTCATTGAGGCATACAATAACCTCCGACAACACAATGAATTATTATCTGTTACAACCAAACTCAACAGGCAAGGCATCGAAAAAAAAGCAGCCGATCTTGAGAACAAGCGACTGGCTTACGAGAACCGGTTTTTCTTAGTCTTGGTTACTACATCATTGATTGTATTGGCTTTATTGATCTACATCACCTTGCTTATTTACCGGCAAAAACAAAAAAGCAAACAAAAAACGATCTTGCTGGAAGAGGCAAATTTGGCCATTTCACAAAAAATCACCGAACTCAGCGAAAAGGAATTACGCATCCGTGAAATGCAACTAAAAAGCAGTAACCTGTTTGTGATCCTTGACGAACAATTTATCATTGCCGAATACAACCATTCATTTATGGAAACCATTCCGGCGTTGTTTGCAAAAGGACAATCCTTTGAAAAAGCAATCGGACCGGAACGCTTCATCCAATTCAATGAATTGACACTGGCATTAAAACCCTACGAATCTCAGCGTTTCAGATGTATTTGGGAACAAGACCCTTTTTTATCCGTCGATTTTAATGTGATCAATCTATTGGATGATTCTACCGTAAAAGGTTTTGTGCTGGAAGGTAAAAACGTAACGGATGAATTGTTGTTACAAAAAAAGGAAACGAGCAATCTGGTTACGAAACTCGATGAAAAAGAACAAGTGATCTTTCAGGTGAACAAAGAAGCGGCTGTGTCTAATCTGAAACTTGACCTTACCAGGCAAACCTTTCATGAGTTGAGTATCAAAATGGAGAACAACCTGCCAAAAGAAGCACGCATGAAAGAACTGAAAGACCTTGTGCAGCATGGCTTGCAATCGGATAAATACTGGGATAATTTTTTGAAACATTTTGATATTGCCCATCAGCAATTTTTTAAACACTTGCAGGAAAAACATCCCGATCTCACCATCAATGAAGAAAAGCATTGCGCTTTTTTGAAAATAAAACTCTCAAACAAAGAAGTCGCCGCCATTTTAGGTGTTGCACCCGATACCGTTAAAAAAGCGCGTCAACGGTTAAAGAAAAAACTCTCGTTAACTACTGAAGATTCGCTAAAATTATACATAGAGCAGTTTTGATTTCCACTTTAAAACTACCGTCTAATTTCTTGCACCACTTCATTTTTGCTGACTATCAGACACCTTAACCATTCATCAAATTCGTAAGCTGTCAGATTCCATTTTTTTGGATGTTTGTACAAAGGCACGTGATGTACAACGTTATTGATGAACAAAATATGGTGTTTGATGAGCTTCCACGCAACGGCTGCCTGATCAACTATTCCATGTTGCGTGACCTCAAGTCCACTCCTATTGTCTTTCGCAGTTTTTCTATCAAATACGTGCTTGAAGGCTGTGAAAACTACACTATCAATGGCAATCGTTTTCAAGTACAAAATCAGCATTACTTGTTAGCCAACACCCATTCTGCCGGAGCAGTTGAAATTGACAGCGAAAAGATTGTAAAAGCTTTGTGCATTGATATTGCACCAAACATTCTTTCGGAAGTGGTGGCAAGTTATTTGGAACCGGATTGTTCTATAGCCGATCAAAGCCTGGATCGTTTTTTTACAACCTCCGATTTTTTTGAAAGTTTTTACCCTTCTCATCAAACCTTGTTAGGGAAAACACTCACTACGCTAGGATCTGAATTATCGAATTCTCCGTTTGAGAAACATGAATTCACCAAAGAATTTTATTATCATTTATCGGAACAGTTGATTGCTGATCACATTCCCATTTTCAAGCAGTTACAATCTGTTCGTTCGGTAAAAATGGAAACAAAAAAAGAGCTTTTGCGTCGTGTCCTACGCGGAAAAGAATACATCAATAGCTGTTATATGCTGCCGCTTAGCATCGAACAAGTGGCGCAGGAATGTCATTTGTCGGAATACCATTTTTTCCGATTGTTCAAAGCGGTAATTGGCATAAGCCCACATCAATACTTGATTCGCAAACGCATCGAAAACGCCCATACATTGCTACTCGATAAGTCACATTCGGTATCGGATATTGCCTTTTTGTGCGGCTTCTCAGATGTATTCAGTTTCAGCAAAGCTTTCAAAAAACACACCGGAACATCTCCATCTCTCCTACTGAAATAACAGCATCTGTTACCGATTCGGTTTCTTATTGTAAATAGCAGGATTTGACAAACACAACGGCTCGTCATCGCTTAGATTTGCTTTAGTAATAAAAAGACAAGTATGTATTTAAAATACCTGATTGTATGTTGCCTGATGGCTTCTGCTACATCTTTCGCTCAACCGCTAAAACGCGTTGCTAATAAAGGAATAGCGGTTGAAAAACTGACGGAAGCGCGTCGGAAAGAACTCAATATTACTGAGAACAGAGGTGTTTGTGTATTGAAAGTCATTCCCGGATTCACGGCTGAAGCTCTCAAGATCAAAGAAAACGACATCTTGATTCGGATTAATAATACGGTTATTGAATCTGTTAACGATGTACTTCAACCTTCACTAAGACTGCGTGAAGGCGACGATGTTTCCTTTACCGTCATTCGCGAAAACAAAGAAAAAACACTCAAAGGGAAAGCAGTTGCCAATCCGAGAGAAGATGCAGGAGATTTGGATCTCGAGTATGGTTCTTTCCCGTTTATGAGCGGACAAATCAGCACCATGTATTTGCAAACGGCTACTCCCGGAAAAAAACCGGCCATTTTATTCATTCCCGGGTTGTCTTGCTTTAGCTTGGATAACATGTGGGATCAGCATGTTTACCGCAAGCTGTTTTACGGTTTGGCCAACAAAGGCTACTTGATAATGCGTGCCGAAAAACCGGGCATGGGCGATTCTTACAACACTCCGGCTTGCGAAGACATTGATTTCCAGACTGAAGTAAATTCTTTTCGTGCTGCGTTGGCTGCGCTAAAAAAACATCCGGATGTCGATACCAACAATATTATCATTATCGGTCATTCGCTTGGTGCTATGGAAGCGCCGTTTGTAGCCGAAGGAAATCATGTTCGAGGTATGATCGTTATGGGATTGACCGTGAAACCATGGTTGGAATACCTCACGGAAATGCTCCGTGTTCAAAATCCGCAATTGGGAATTGATTACCTGCAAAACGAGCGCGACATGAAATTGTACGAAACCTTGTTGTATGAGTTGTTGGTGAACAAAAAGAAACCGCTCGACATTGTTTCTACCAATCCTGAATACGACCGTATTTTGCGTCGCGACATGAATTACGAAGGCACCAATAGTTTCCTTACACGTGATATTTCGTTCAGTCAAACCCTCAATGATCAGGATATTGCTGCCATTTGGGCAAAAACCGATTGCAAAGTGCTTTCTGCCTGGGGAGAAACCGATATTCAGGTAATTAATGATTTTTCGCACCGGGAAGTCGTGAAATTGATCAACACCTATCATCCGGGCAATGCAACGTTCCTTGAATTAACAGATACCGATCACAATTTCCTAATGATTCCAACCATAGAGGAAAGCTATCAGCGAAATGTTGACGGATCATTGGGGTCACTTTTCCCCACCCATTTTAATCAGCAAATGGTGGAAGAATTTCATCAATGGATTCAATCTGTTATTGTACAATAAAGTCATTGAATTATGAGAACACAGAACCAATCTTCGTTTACAAATACCGATTTCTCAATGAATCAACCCGAATTGGTGAAGCAAGGACTGATTCATTACCTTAGTATTTCTACCATCGGAAAAACCCATGTTGATTCGGAAGAACTGGAATGGTCGATGCAGGTAGTAGCCGAACAATTGCAACAAATCCTCAATGCAGGCGGTGTGAAATGGGAAATCCCTTTGTTTGAACAGTTGCGAAAACTCGACGGTTCGCTTCATGGTGATACACAATCGTATAAACTGATGCTTCGCTTGCCGGATGGTGTTACTTGGAATGATTACGACAAAGCCATAAAGCGATCATTGGAATTGCGCCGCGATTGCTGGGTGGTACAAATCCGCTACGAACGCCTTGTGGAAGAATGGTGTATGAAACAGGTTCACAAAGGCAGCTACGAAACCATTACGGCTTCGGTAAACGAACTAACGAAGCGCGCAGCAGAACAAAACCTAAAAATCCGTGGTTCCTACCATCTGATTTTCCTGAACGATCCGGAACAAGTAGCCGAAAAAAGCCTGGAAACAGTGATTCTGATTCCCGTTGAACGATAATGAAAGCGCTTCCTGACGGCACATCGCGAGTAGTTTTGCAGTGTTTGTCGGGAGGTGCTTTTGTCTATTAGTTTCCACTGATTTAAGAAGTGATTTTAGCCACAGATGGCTCAGATATTCACAGATAGTTGGATGCTAAGTTATTTGTTTTGGTCCCGTAGGTACCCAATATAGTAACCGGCATCCTACTCCATTTCTACTCCGTCCCAGCGGGACGGTACGTCAACAACTCTTTATGTCTCACCCATACGGGCAATGTCATTAAGTTAAGCTCTAGAATTAATGCACAACCAATTAATAAATGAGTGGTGCAATCTCTATTTCCGTCCTGTAGGGACGAAATATGGTAACACTAGGCTACCAAATAATCCATCACCTCGTAGGGGTGAAACTAAACAACAACCATATAGACAGTATATCTTACCCCTAGTGGGGTAAAACGTGGTTTACGT
>JARWZO010000028.1 GCA_029866325.1 Fluviicola sp.
GACGGTTGTTGCTGCTGATGGCGCTGATGTACAACCTCCACTTGAACGCGTAACCGTATAATTCCCACTTGTTGTAACAGTAATCGATTGGGTAGTTGCACCATTCGACCACAGGTTTCCGGTTGCGGATGACGAAGTCAAGACAACACTTCCACCTGCACAGAAGGTAGTTGAACCACCGGCTGTGATTGTTGGTGCTGATGGAAGCGGTGTGACGGTAACAGTTGTTCCTGCTGAACTAGCTGATGTACAGCCACCACTTGTTACGGCAACAGTATATGTTCCAGCAGTTGAAACCGTGATGGATTGAGTTGTTGCCCCTGTCGACCAAAGGTTTCCGGTTGCGGATGACGAAGTCAATACTACACTTCCACCCGCGCAGAAGGTAGTTGGACCACCTGCCGTGATTGTTGGTGTTGAAGGAACAGGTGTTACGGTGACGGTTGTTGCTGTTGATGGAGCTGATGTACAACCTCCACTTGTGCGTGTAACCGTATAATTGCCACTTGATGTTACAGTAATCGATTGGGTGGTTGCACCATTCGACCAAAGGTTTCCGGTTGCGGATGACGAAGTCAATACAACACTTCCGCCTGCGCAGAACGTAGTTGAACCACCTGCCGTGATTGTTGGTGCTGATGGAAGCGGTGTGACGGTAACAGTTGTTCCTGCTGAACTAGCTGATGTACAGCCACCACTTGTTACGGCAACAGTATATGTTCCAGCAGTTGATACCGTGATGGATTGCGTTGTTGCTCCTGTCGACCAAACGTTACCTGCAGCAGATGAGGAAGTCAATACAACACTTCCGCCTGCACAGAAGGTAGTTGGACCACCTGCCGTGATTGTTGGTGCTGAGGGAGTTACTACCGTCATTGTGATACCACTTGAAGTTGCATTAGTAGGACTTGCACAGCTATTACTTGAAGTCAACACACAAGTGACAATTTGACCGTTGGTTAATGCGGATGTCGTGTAGGTTGGGGAATTTGTTCCAACATTCACACCATTCACCTTCCATTGATAAGAGGGAGTAGTACCACCTTCAGTTGGGGTTGCTGTAAAAACAACTGATGTACCTGGGCAAATTGTGTTATCAGCATCATTTGAGGCAATTGAAACACTTGGAGTTGAAACTCGAGTGATCGTTCTTATTCCTGTAGGTATTCCGCTTGGAGTCCACATAAGTGCTTGTAATGCAGGAGAAATAGAAAAATAGTCTCCTGCAACATGTTCCGCAACTGAATTGGGCGACTGTGTATCAATTGTTCGTATTTCAATTTTACATTGATCAACAATAATCCAACTAAACTGATAAAAACTTCCTGAAGCTTGAGTTAATCCAGGATGATCATCATCATTTGGTCTGAGGGTTCCCCAAGATCCTTCACCAATAAACGTAATTCCTTTATTTGCAGCTATACCAGCGGTTGTAAACCATGAATTTGAATTACCAGAAGCGGTAGCCATTGCAGGTTTTACCTCATTGGTTACTTTTACCACGTGGGCATCACTTTCCATTACTAGACGCACACCGAGGTTGTAGAAATTATTGGCCCAATCGTTAAATTCATCTGCATAATCTGATTTACCTGCCTCGTGCGGAACGATAGGTCTATGATATTGCGCTGCTTTCCATATAGAATTGTCGGCTGTTAAAGTCGTCTGTAACCAATTCCGCTGAGCCGTCCTCTTCGCTGCATTTGGGATTTCACACCCGGGCATTAATTCGGTATTAAGAGAATAAATAGAAAATAAACCTCCAAAATTCACTCTGTAATAAGAATCACCTGGAACATCGAATAAATCATACAAAATTGTTGGTCCACCAGTACCATAATTTTCATGATTTCCATAAGAATGGACTACAGGAATAAGTTGATTGTCACTAGTAGTAGCATAACTCCAATCATCTAACCATTGAGCCATGACTGAGTTACTAGGGGTGTTCATTAAATCTCCACCAAACAAAACTGCATGAGGGCGAATTTTAGCAACCATTTTATTGGAATTAATTCGTTGCGTTGTACCTGATCTAGAATCTCCACCTGAAATCAATGACAATGGGGTGGATGGAGTATTTGGACAGGTTCTAAACCAATAGCGCTGACTTGTACCTTCAGAGTCTTTAATCACGAAATAATAGATTGTATTAGGTGTTAGTCCGGTCAATTTAACAAACTGATTGTTCATACCCATGTAATTGACAGTTCGATAAGGAGCAGAGTTGGCCGGGTAACTTGCCCAAGCTGTTCCAAAATCAGTAGTACCGTAATAAACAGCTGGCGCACTACCTGAATATTGATCCCATGCTATTGTTATTTCAGTAGAAGGATCGCTATTAAACATAAGTCTGTAGCGTCTTGTAGCTGCGAATGTGGTATCTATTAAGGTGATTAGAAAAAATAACAGGCAAAGTTTTTTCCAAGTAGTAATTGAATTTTTCATGAGCATTTCTAGTATTTAGTAAAGCAACTACAAAATAAAAGCCAATCACTATATCGTTTTAGTCCAAATTGTTATTTTTAAATCAATTAATTAATAATCTACCATTAAATATCACAGAACAGCATGAAATTCGCTGAATTAAGACATAATTTCGCTTCTTATTTGTTTTGCTCTATAACATGAAAAAATATATAGCCCTTTTTTACATTGCTATAAATCAATTAGTTGTGTTCGCTCAAGTGCCACATGACTACCCACTTCATCCGCGGGGCAATGTAGAATCCCAACTAATGGCTTTACCATTTTATAACGAAGCGTGTATCCATTATAAAAATGGCGATCGAGCTAAGGCTAAATCAGCGCTTTATAAATCAATAAACATTGATTTTGCTTTGGTGGAGTCACAATTGTTTCTTGCTGATCTATTTTACGAAGAAGGACTTTTAGATTCTGCTTTTTTCTATTACAATTCCGGAATTGATTTCGTCATTGAACAACCCCCTCATTATTATTTCAAGCACTTCGAGTTAGGAATGGAGTTAGGTGAATACGATTGGGTAAAACATACGCTCAAACATTTCAAGAAACTCTATGGAAAAAAAGACGACAATACACCTTATGAGGAGGGTTATCCCTATTGCAAAACTGATTTTGAATATTATGACGCCAGTCTTTTATTCGTCTATAATTACAAGTCCTGGATTCCAAGAGGGCAATTACTGTCTACTTCGAAACCGGTAATGTTAAACTCATTTTGTGTTGCAAAAACGAAACGTTATGTTGTATCAAATGAAAAACTCTTTTATCAAAAATCCAAGGCAAAGATGAAGTTGATTAAAAACACTTCTTCACTAAGTCAGTCAACTATTTTTGATAACGGCAGCAGGATTATATACACCAAAAACGAATCAGGAAAAACGCAGCTTTACATTGCTCAATTAAAAGGTAAGAAACTTATTAACGAAATGCATCTGCCCGATAGCATTAATGCCGGCACTTGGCAAGGTTATCCTTTTATGACTGAAGATGGTAAAACGCTTTATTTCTCTTCAAACAAAAACGGTACTAAAGATTTGTTTCAAGTTTCGCTGAATTTAGAATTCAACACTTGTGGAGCAGTTTTACCCTTGAGTCGCATAAATACTGTAAAAGACGAAATTGCTCCATTTCTGGATGAAAAAACGGGAGTATTCTATTTTTCTTCAAACGGTCATATTGGATTTGGTGGGTTTGGCGGATTTGATTTGTATCAAACGTTGGAATATGAGGTTATTAATGGTTCCCGATTCCCTATCAATGCCATTAACATGAAGGCTCCTTTTAATTCGAATGAAGATGAACTAATGGTTCAATCTTTACCGAATGGCAATCTGTTGTTGATGCGGAAAAACTATTTATCAGCAGGTTTGTTGCACGAATATCTTCCTCTTGTGGTTGTTGAACGCAACCTAGATTTACCTTATTCAACTAAATCAAACGAATAATGGTTATTCAACAATTGTTAAACATTTCTCTATTCCTGCTTCTATTTTTTAAAGGGATCGTAATCTTGTTTAACCCCCATCATTTTAATCTTTTGTTTGCAAACGGTCAGTTGGCCCAAATCATCGTTGGTTCAATCTTGATTCTTTCAAGTCTTATTCCATTAATTCCTCGCAAACTATCTATCAAACTAAAGTTACATTTCATTTATGTTCTCTCGTTTCTGGCTCTTTTCATTCATACGTTAACAACATTCATTGATGCAAAATATGTTCCGGAACAGTTTATTGAGCATGCATTGCAACTCTTTTTGCCAATTATTGCATTGAGTTTTTTGCTTTCGCGCAGACAAAATTTATCGAACTACACTATACCTATGAAAATGCTGGTAGCACTCACATTTATCGGACATGGTATTTATGCTTTAGGTGTACATTATGTGCCTGACAATTTCATCTCAATGAGCGGAAATATACTGGAAATCAATCAGCGACAATCTATTGCTTTTCTCTTTACAGTAGGCTTATTAGACTTATTGTTCTCCATAACGATGTTCATTAAACCGTTAGAAAAAATATCGCTCTATTATATGTTCATTTGGGGTGCTTTGACCTCAGTAGCAAGATTATGGTACGGATTTGATACTCATGCCACCTTTACGGAAATAATCGTCAACTATTTACCTAATACTCTTTATAGAGCACCTCATGCTATAATACCATTGATTTTACTCATTCAATTTCATAACAAGCAACACAAAAGCAGCGTTAAGCTAATTGAACAAACTTGATTTCATACTCTATAACAAACCGCATTGATATTCATTCCGGCACCTACCGAAGCAAAAAGCACCACATCTCCTTCAGAAATTTGATATCCGTTCATTTTACCGTTTTTTACCATATTGTACAATGTAGGAATAGTGGCTACAGAACTGTTTCCCAATTTATGAATATTCATCGGCATTAAGTGTTTGGGCATTTCGTTTTCTCCATACAATTTATACAATTCGCGAACGATGGCCTCGTCTAACTTTTCATTTGCTTGATGGATGAATATTTTTTTGATTTGTTTGATAGAAACTCCGGCCTTATCGATACAGTCTTTCATTGCAAGCGGTACATGCTTGATGGCATATTCGTACACCTTTCTTCCTCTCATTTTCACGTAACGAATCCGCGGATCAGATTCCGGAAAGTTTGATTTCCCTAAATGCAGGTAATCCAGTTCATCCATGCAATGACTTTGGGCACTCATCGAAAGAATACCGCTTTGCGTTCCGTCTTTTAACTCAATAATCGATGCACCGGCACCATCCGCAAAAATCATACTGTCACGGTCATGTGGATCCAACACTCTGCTTAGTGCTTCTGCTCCGATCACCAAACAGCGTTTCGCCATACCAACTTGAAGAAAGGCATGTGCTTGAATCATTCCTTGTACCCATCCCGGACAACCGAACAACACATCATAAGCAACGCAGTTCGGATTAACAATTCCCAATTTATGCTTAACGCGGGAAGCGATAGAAGGAACCGCATCCGTTTGAATAGTATGTTTGATTACGTCACCGAAATTGTGTGCAACAATGATTTGGTCGATTTCCTCGCGTGAACAACCTGCATCTTTAATGGCTTCCTCGGCAGCTAAAGCCGCCATATCGGAACATTGTAAATCTGCAGATGCATAACGTCGTTCTTGAATGCCAGTAATGGATTCAAATTTCCGGGCAACAACTTCCGGTGACAGTTCGATTTTCTCATACTTTTCATCGTAAAACTCATTTACCATGAAATCGCGATTGGTTTTTACGATGGTTGGAATGTAGGCCCCCGTACCTGTAATAATACTTCTCATTTTTAGTTTGTTTTTAACACAATCGCTTGATCGAGAAGTCGGGGGTCTCATGAGCGGTTAAACTCATCAATGGGGTGATTGTTTTAACGAGTACAAATGTAACTATTTTCAGAACTGAATACACAAAAAGTAACACAGAATCTGAGTTGCAACGATTGTTAGTGCATTTTATAACATACCGCATTCACATTCATTCCTGCTCCAACTGAAGCAAAAACAATTACATCACCTGCTTTCAATTCTTGGTTTGGCAGTTGACCTTTTCTTACCAAATCAAATAACGTAGGAATCGTTGCAACAGAACTGTTTCCAAGGTACTGAATACTCATGGGCATAATGTGTTCAGGTATTTCATTTCTATCAAAAAAACGATACAATTCAACAAGAATAGCTTCGATGAGTTTTTGATTGGCTTGGTGAATAAAAATCTTGGAAACATCATCAATTGATAAGTTGGCTTGTTCGAGGCATTCTTTAATGGCAACGGGTGCGTTTTTAGTTGCGAAATCGAACACTTTACGACCTTTCATTTTTAAGTATCGTTCACTGTGAGATTGGGCAGGATTGTTGCTTTTACCAACAAATAAACTATCTACATCTTCTAGCGCAAAACTTTGATTGCGAAAAGCCAGTATTCCGGATTCTGTTGCTGGATTTGATTCGAGTACCACGGCTCCTGCCCCATCGGCAAAAAACAAGCTATCACGATCAAACGGATCGATTACTCTACTCAACGTTTCTGCACCGATGACCAAACAGTGTTGGGATACACCCGCTTTGATATTAATGTGTGCCTGAATTAATGCTTGTAACCAACCCGGACAACCGAATATTAAATCGTAAGCAACACAATTCGGATTTTGAATGCCTAAATTATGTTTTACACGTGCGGCCAACGAAGGAACGTTATCAGACTGGGTTGAATCCATGGCAACATCTCCAAAATTATGCGCCACGATGATTAAATCGATGGTTTCGCGATCAATTCCGGAATCAACTAAGGCTCTCTCTGCTGCAATGGAAGCGATATCCGAGCAAACTAGATCGGCTTCCAAATAACGTCGTTCTACAATTCCGGTGAGTGATTCAAATTTGGAGATCACTTCCGAAGTCGCCAATTCAATGGGCAAACCCTCATTTGAAAAAAAAATCTGATTTGTAAAATCAGCGTTTCCCATTTTAACAGAAGGAATAAACGAACCTGAGCCACTAATTTTACTTTTCAACGTATAGAATTTTGATACAACCGGATTTGGTAATAATCACCATCCGATAATCAAATGTAACGAAAGTTCTCTATTTCCTTCTGCAAATCGTCTTACCTGCTTACACAAAAGCGTAAACTGTTCGTTTCACCGTTTTGACCGGTCAATTGCAGGATGTATAATCCTTCTGAAAGTGCTGAAATAGTTAGGTCGGATGTTTGTTCGGTTAACATTCCTTTTTCCATAACTTGTCCCGTTAGCGTCGTAATACGATAAGCTGCATTTCCTTTCGGAAGTGTCACATGCAACACATTATTCGCCGGATTAGGAGAAAACTGAATTGGGTGGTCACCATCCGAAGTTCCATGCAAACCTGTACTACACCCTCCTGGCCAAGGTAAATATTCAATATAATCCGGATCGGGGTTACTAAAATAACCTTCATAATCACACACCCAAGTGGAAAACTCAAAGTGATAAAGATATGGTCGGAATAAGCCTTGTATACTCCCTAACTTTTCAATGATTTCATCACTATTAGACAAATAAAAATGTTTTACCGGTACATTATTCATTTGATCCATTCTAACTGAATCTACCGTTACCAATGTAAGATCACCGACTCCTGTGTCATCACTCCAATACGCCGTATCGCCAGCCTCCATTGTGAAATCATAAAGCAAATACCAAGTATCCGGTTGGAAATCAAAAAATGAAAAAGCCGGACCGATACCTTGTCCTTTTTTATACCATACATGGGTAGAGTCCAACTTGATTAAACTCGCATTATTTTGGGAATCGAGCACCAAGTAAGTTGAATCACCAAATCCACTCGGTTCTATCAAGTACGATTCGTAATAATTCGTCTCCGGAGGGCTTGAAGCTGGATCATAAGATGTGTAAATCTCAGACCAATTGGCATATTCAGGAAATGCCAATAGTTGCTGAGCTGATGATGCATTTGATTCCAAAAGGAAACATAAAATTAGTATTAAAAGGCGCCGTTGATTTTTCATAAGATTGTTGATTATCCTAAAAGTAACCAATGTTCTCTATTCCCATGTGAAAAATTATCTTACCTGCTTACACAAAAGCGTAAACTGTTCGTTTCACCGTTTTGACCGGTCAATTGCAGGATGTACATTCCTTCTGAAAGTGCTGAAATGTTCAGGTCGGATGTTTGTTCGGTCAGCTTTCCGGTTTCCATAACTTGTCCAGTAAGTGTCGTTATGCGATAAGCTGCATTTCCTTTGGGAAGTGTCACATGCAACACATCATTCGCCGGATTGGGAGCTAATGTACCAGCGAAATCATTGTTTTCAGCTAAACCGAGGTGTGTCAATAAATACTCGCAGTCTTCACCTGAAGGGTTGTAGGTCAAGCTATCATCTTGAAAAGAACAAAAATCATACATAAACCACTCTACAATAATAGTAGAATCGCAATTTCTGCCAGTTGGGAACAAGAATTCCTCCATTGCTCCAAAGTGAGAATTAACAGGCCCTTGTATACCCAAAGAACTACCAATAGAATCAACAAGATTTAGTTGAATGGCTTGCTCACCATTCAAATTAACGGTTCCAACCGATTCGACTTTCGTGTACGATGAGTCATTGCATTCAAAATAAGTAGTACCGTGTTCAATCAACCAGGAATCTCCCTCCGTAGCAGAAAAATCATACAATATATGAAATTGCCAATTCTTCCAATAATATACGGTATCGTTTGAAGCGCGTGTATACCATTCACCAAAGTCTGAAGCATCATGTGCCATGTCTCCGTTAGGTCCAGTTATGAAAAACCTATGCTTGATTCCATTGAGTTTTTGGCATAAAAAACCATTTATTACCGTATCACCGGTTTGTTCAATTTTGATGAAGCCACCTTCTGAGATGGTTGAGTATTTATAGTGCCAAACAGGATTTGATTCAACCCACACTTGTGAAAAAAGTGAGAAAGTGAGAAAAACAAAGGCGGTGGTAAAAATTGTTTTCATAATTAGGTATTTGCTCGAAAGATACACTAAAATTGAAAAGGTTGTAACGCAGCTATTTCCTATCTTTGCCACTATGGATTATTTGGATAGCCTGAACGAAAGCCAACGCGTTGCTGTAGAGAATATTGAAGGACCAACAATGGTAATTGCCGGTGCCGGTTCAGGGAAAACCCGTGTATTGACGTATCGTATAGCGTATATGATGCAAAAGGGCGTTGATCCGTTCAATATTCTGGCGCTTACCTTTACCAATAAAGCTGCAAAAGAAATGACCGAGCGAATCGGTTCTATTGTTGGTGGTGGCGAGGCCAAAAACATTACCATGGGTACTTTCCACTCGGTTTTTGCGCGCATTTTACGTTTCAATGCCGATCGATTGGGGTATCCGCAAAACTTTACCATTTACGATACACAAGATACCAAAAGCTTACTAAAGGATATTGTCAAAGAACTAAACCTCGACGATAAAATCTACAAACCAAGTATGGTCTACGGACGTATTTCAGCAGCTAAAAACAACTTGATTTCTCCGGAAGCCTACGCTGAAAACACCGATATCATAGCCGAAGATCGCCAAAGTCAACGACCTGAACTGGCTCGAATTTATAAAAGCTATACGGTTCGTTGTTTTAAGGCCGGAGCCATGGATTTTGATGATTTATTGTACCAAACCAACGTACTCTTGCGTGACTTTCCGGATGTATTGCATTATTACCAGCAAAAATTCCGCTACATTTTGGTAGATGAGTACCAGGATACAAACTATGCGCAGTACCTCATTGTGAAAAAATTAGCCGCCGTTTACGAAAACATTTGTGTGGTGGGCGATGACGCTCAAAGTATCTACTCGTTTCGCGGGGCGAACATTCAGAATATCCTGAATTTCAAAAACGATTATCCCGATTTTAAGCTTTTTAAACTCGAACAAAATTACCGCAGCACGCAAACCATTGTAGAAGCGGCTAATAGCGTTATTTCGCGCAATAAAGAACAAATCAAGAAAAGCGTTTGGACGGAGAATGAATTAGGAAATCCGATCAAGGTCATTCGCACGATGACCGACAATGAAGAAGGAAAAATCATTGCCAATAAGATTTTTGATGTGAAACATGCAGAGATCAGTAAATGGAGTGACTTTGCGATACTTTACCGCACCAATCGTCAATCGCGTTCGTTTGAGGAGGCTTTACGACGGTTGAACATGCCGTATAAAATCTACGGAGGATTGTCGTTTTATCAGCGCAAAGAAATCAAAGATTTGATGGCCTATTTTCGCCTGACAGCCAATCCGAAAGACGAAGAAGCACTGAAACGTGTGATCAATTATCCAAAACGCGGAATCGGAAAAACATCCTGGGAAGGCATCATCATTGCTGCGAATCAATACAATGTTTCATTGTGGGACGTCATTTCCGACTTCATGAGTTATCCGGTAAATATCCCGGGAGCCACTCGCGCCAAGATCAGCGATTTTGTGACCATGATTCAAAGCTTTTCGGCGCAATTGCTTACACAATCGGCTTATGATTTGGCGCAGCACATTGCCAAGTCTTCCGGAATTTTAAAAGAACTTTATACCGACAAAGACAAAGGTCCGGAAGAAGTAGAGCGCTATCAGAATATCGAAGAACTCTTGGCGGGTATCAAAGAATTTACCGTGCAACGAGGCGAAGACGAACAGGCGATTCTTTCGGATTACATGATTGATGTTGCGTTATTGACGGATGCAGATAATGATAAAGACGACGATAAGAACAAAATCACGATGATGACCATTCACTCGAGCAAGGGATTGGAATTTCCGCACGTGTTTTTGGTTGGTTTGGAAGAAAACCTGTTTCCGTCGCAGTTATCCATCAATTCAAGAACGGAATTGGAAGAAGAACGTCGCTTGTTTTACGTAGCTGTTACGCGTGCTGAAAAGACTTGTACCATTTCGTATGCTTCGTCGCGGTTCCAATGGGGAAATCTGGTTTCCTCTGAGCCGAGTCGTTTTATCGCCGAAATTAATCAGGAATACTTGACGTTTGAAAACCCTTACGGATCTTCGATAGGTGGCGGTAGGTCGCTGAATTCAGGCAGACCTGTTACAGAACACGGATTTGTGGGCGGTTTGAACAAAACGACCGTGGCACCTTCGGCGCTTTCATTGAAAAGCTTGAGTGATTTGAGTAATAAGCCAAGCACTTCAGAATCCATGAATCTTGACCTGAAAGTGGGTTATAATGTTGAACACGACCGTTTCGGAAAAGGAAAAGTAACCAAACTTGAAGGAACGGGTGTTGATAAAAAAGCAACCATCTTTTTCCCGCATGCCGGAGCAAAAACTTTGTTGCTGCGTTTTGCAAAACTGACTGTTTTAGAAGATTAACCAATTGATCATGAAAAAGATAACCTACTGCTTTTTACTCCTTTCCGTAATTGTATTCTCCTCTTGTGAATTCAACAAATCGGTAAAAGTCGACCTTACCACGGGCTTAACTTCCAAAGGATCCGGGCTTAGTTGCGAAGATGTTTTCCTCACAGTAAATGACGAAAAAGCAAACCGGAACGTATTTGTCTTTGGCGAAGGTTTCAATATCAATTTCAACCAAATCGAAGGTTTTAAACGTCTCGGAAACGAAGTGTTTCCCGGAATGGAACTCCTGATTCTCGATAAGCAAGGAGATACCATTCTTTACAATCCGGATTTATATGCCGACTATCCTGATCCGATAACGAAAACACCCCTACTGTTAAGCACAATGATAACCATTGGAAATCCTTTCCGTTCGAATCGTTCTTACACAGCTACCGTTCATATTTGGGACAAAAAAGGAAAGGGAACTTTTGACACGAAATTCAAATTCACCACCATTCCGAACAAATCTATTGAAACCCGTAGCAATGGAATCACGGCAAACGAAGTTTATTTGTACGATGAAGAAATCGATACAGTGATCGCATCCAACAAAATTCCTTATGACAATGAAATAATGCTTGCTTTTGACAATCTGAAAGGATTTAAAAGTAAAAACAATCTCTGCGAACTCGGTATGCGTATGGTTATTGAGGACAAAAACGGTGAGCCGGTCCTTAGCGAAGACGATTTGCTTAAAGATCAGACCATGGATGCCACACAACCGAATAAACAGGTTTTCGGAAGTTTCAAGCTACCTAAAAGTGTTAAAGGTCCGGTGACACTCGAAGTGATTGTCTGGGACAAGATTGGGACAGGAAAGATTACAACGAAGGCAATACTTGACTTGAAGTAAACTAGTTACTTACAATTTTCATAACAAAAGAACGCCCGAGATCTCAAAGATTCCGGGCGTTCTTTTTTAATCGTATCTGGTTTAGAATAAATCTATTCCTAAAAACACCGTGTTTTGTAAGTACATATCACTTGCTCCGCGTGAAAGGAAATCCAATTTGTCTGAGGTGAAATACCCGACATTCAGGTTATATCCGACATTAAACCGCTCATTTACGTAATAGCGAACGCCAATACCTGAATTGATGGTGAGGTAATTTCCTGCACCAACACAGTTCATTTTCATTCGGTCTGTGAGTTTATTCACGGCAACCCCCACGTAAACATAAGGTTTGATGCGTCTATCTTCGCGAAGAATGTAGCCATTATTGAATTTGTAGCGCATTTGAGCACCTGCAACATACATACGTGAGCTCAAATTGCCCAACCCAAGTCGATCAATGCATCCGTCACATCTGTCTTCTTCAGCTACAACCTGATTTTCCATATCGTGTGGCTGGCAATAACCGAAATCTCCAATGTAACCGTATCCACTGACATCAATTGACGGATTCAGATAAACATTCACATTGAGACCTACTCCACCTCTCCAAACTTCGTTTTTGAGTTTGAATCCATTTCCGAGGTCGCCGCTATACTTTTGAGAGCCGCCTCCGATTGTAATTCCGATGCGATGTTGGCTTGTTTGTGCAAAGCTTGATCCTACTAGTGCCAAACATGCAATGATTAGTATTCCTTTTTTCATAATTGGTGATTCGTTAACATTGAACGAGCAATATAGAAAAAGAAAATCGAATCAAAAAAATAAAATTGCTTAATTGATTATTTTTTCCAATCGCTTGGCAACTCCTGTTTTTCAAGAAAACGATCTTTTAAAGGACGCCAATCATGCATCACAATTTCAGTGATTTCTAACTCCTTGAATGTCGAATCAATAGCCGATTGATGATGCTCTTTCGAATAGATCAATAGCTCGGATGTTTTGGTGTTAACGATTAATAATCCTGAATACGAACCGCTCAACTTTGGCCAATATTGATTGGTATTTTCCAAAACAATGATTGAATCTTTAATTCCCACGTTCGTTAATTCACTAAACTGAAACTCATCTCCGGACAACTTAAAATCGGGACCTGAAATAACAGGATGCTCTACAATCAAAAACCAATCATTCATATCGGAATTGGTTGCTGAAACAATTTCAAAAGGTTCAAGCAAAGGCACCCTCCACAAATCACCATCTTTGGAATACGAATAGAAATCGGCTGGCTCTTCTGACAAATACGAACATCCCGCAAAGAGCAGTACGCTAAACATCAATAATCGCATCCGATTCTAACGAAACGCTACCAGAAAAACAATTCCTGCACCACACGGTCACCGAACGGTTCACCTTTCAGCTTTTCTGTCATTTCGACTTTTAACGCCTCGGAAGTATAATCTTTTCCTTTCTTTTTTGGAGGAGCTAATTGCTCGGCGGTTGGATTTATGATATCTACACTTGTAGCGAAAAACACAACACCACCATCTTCTGTTGCCAAACCAAGTACGGCCCCGGGTAATCCTTGCACCGACTCGGGTCCAACAGTTGGAATAATATCAGTAGTAAACCATGCATAAATACGCGTGGTATCATCTTTCTGCCAAATAGCCCGTGTACATTCGTAACCGGCTATCTTCCGGGTTTTGTCAGTGATTTTCCAGGTGCGATCTACCAACGAATCGGAAATGGTGAGTTGCGTACCCCACATATCCATATACACCACTCGCTCATCACTGGAACTATTAGCGTAAACCGTATTTTTGGTGGTTGCCCAGCTCATTTGATCTTGTTCTTCCGGTGTGATATAAGTAAACATCGAAATCGAATCGTTGAAGTACAACGCGAATTTGTCGGTTTTGATTTTATCGGCTTCTTTGAGCCATTGACGCATGCGTTCATCGTCAAACTTCTTGTACAAATTCGTTCTGCGCTCGTAGGTAATCTTACCGTACTGTACCAACTGGCCATGAACCGATTGTACCGTAAAAAGCGCAATCAATCCTAAGATAATGCTACCACATTTCATTTTCAACTTCTTTTATGTGATTGTTATTGAATTTCAAGGTCATTTTCGCCATGAAATAACGACGGATAACCGTGCTTTGCTGATCCACGATTACGTTATTGTTTACCGTTCGGTAATTACTGATATTTTGATTCAGGATATCATAAGCCTCAATTCCGAACAATAAATTCTCCGTTTTCAAGAACGAACGTTGAATGGATGCATTCCAAATCACGTAATTGAGGTTGTAGCTGTTGGTGCGTCCTGTATTGATGGTGTACGTTGCATCGGTATTGATGAACCAGCGATGTGGTAATGTCCAGCTCACATTCGCGCTAAAATCGTAATTCGTATACGGCTGATTACTAAATGTACTCAAGGTGTTACTTGGTGCATTGTAGTCAAAACCGGCACCAATTCCCAACATCAATGAGTCGCCGTTGTAATTAAGGCTGAAGTCTGTGCCAACCCCCATATTTCTGGATAAGTTTTGCTCAAGATTGATGTAATTTTCAGTGGATGAAAAATTCCCATTCATGTTGATATCCAAACGAAGGTCTTTTACTTTCTCAATCGGAATACCTGCTCCACCCCAAACGGATCCGAAATCGGCATGATCTACGTTGATTGCCTGCGACTCTGTTCCTCCAAAAGCGTTGTATATGGTTGATGTACTGAATGCATCTTTCTGACGTGAATAGTACATTCCCGAATAGATGTAAAATCCGGAAAGTCCTTTCCACATATTGTAGTTGGCCGTAATGGTATGCATGTAATTCGGTTTCAACTCTGAATTTCCGATTTGCACGAAGTTCGGGTTTGAATTGTCTCTTACCGGTTGCAATTGAGTTACAGAAGGTAAACTTGAATTGGTATTATACTGTATTCTCAAACGACTTGATTGCGTGAACTTGAAGGTTAAAATCACACGCGGTAGCACATTGGTTAACCCTTGATTAATAATAGAATCTGTAAACAAGTTGCGGTTATCGATCCCGATTGTCCGTACGCGGGCACCAACTGAAATACGTGCTTTTGCATTCTCGAAAATACCGAATGCTCCTGCACGGTGTTGTTGTCTGTCGGTTGAAAATTGATTGGAGAAACTTGTGTCAACATCCGTATAATAACCGTTTAGAGGATTCAGGGTTGTTTTGCGTTGATCATTGTGATTGTCGTAAAACTCATAATCGAATTCAGCCTTAAATTTCTTTCCGATTGGTTCAACGTAGTTGAGATACCCCGTTTGGGAAATACTTTCGTATCGGTTTTCCTTTTTCTGGTCAAAACTAGAAGTTACCGTCTGTGTGCCCGCATCAACGTCTTCGGTCAGCAATGATCCGTCGGAACTATTATTGTCTGTAGCCACATTGTAGCGTGCCAATAATTTCCGGTTTTTCTTCTTAAAGTCTTTGTAATAACGCAAAGTAGTGTTCATTGAAAGTCCATCGGCAACAGATGAATTATCAATGGTTGTATAACGCGAGAGCGAATCGTTAAACGCACGGAAATCGGTTTGTGACAAGGATGATTGTTCCGTTTGATTGATCGTTAACTTCGGTTCGAATTCGATGCGCGACAATGAATCGAGTTGCTGGGTGTATTTCACGCCAATACTGTGTTGCTTGTAATGTTCCTTTTTAGCGGAAGACACATCAGTGAAATAAGTCGTGTCTGTAAGGTTGTATTGTGAACGGCTATTGCCGACAGTCGTAATTTGATTATCTGCATAGGAATAATTCACCCGTACTTTTCCACCTTTCCACAATTTCTGATCCAGGTAAAATCCGGCCTTAAATGTTTGGGGCACACCTTCGTTCGTATTGACTCCGCCTGAAGTTCCTGAATAATCCGGATCATCTGATTCATTCATCCAGTCACCGCCATCTTCAAACCCGAACTTAAATAGGTCGCGGAAGTTTAAATCGGCTTTCGGGGTATTTGATCCCAACGCGTATACGGCGATTTTCTGCTTATTGTTGTATTTATTGAGGAGTAAATCACCTTCGTAAAAGCCTTTATTACTAGGTATAAATTTATCGAGACCTCCGGCTAAATTTACCTTTCCGAAATAGCCTTTCTTGGCTTCTTCCTTGAGTTTGAGATCGAGTACCTGAATTTTTTCATCACTTCCGTCTTCACTGTCTTTTTCATAAACCTGCACGGTTTCTACTCCATCTGCCGCAAGGTTTTTGGTAGCGATGGTCGGATCATTTCCGAAGAATTCATCTCCATCTACCAACACCTGGCCTATTTCTTTTCCTTGTGAAGTGATTTTACCATTTTCATCGATCTTCATTCCGGGTAGCTTGCGAATCAAATCTTCTACTACAGCGTTTTCCTTCACTTTAAACGAATCGGCCACATAAATCAACGTGTCTCCACGGTAATATATCGGGTTTTTATTGGCGTAAATAACCACCTCACCCAAGCCAGTTGATTTCTCAGGCATTGGAATCTGTCCCAAATCAAATGAATTGTTTTCAGGACTTCCCAGGAAATAAGAGGTAAAATCTCCAAACAGTGGATGGCGGATGATTAATTGAAGTGTATCAATCGGCAATGAAAACGAAAACGATCCGTTTCTGTCAGTTCGCTTAAAATCTAACAAAGTAGAATCGCTCACACGCATAGCCATCACAATGGCATTGTTAACCGGTTGATTGAAGTTGGTGTCGATTACTGTTCCTGAAACGGTCATTCGTTGTGCATACGACGAAAAGCAGAGGAATAATAGAACAAAAAGTAAACGCTGTTTCAAGGATCTTGGGTTTATTTGGTTTTATAATGCAATAGTACAATCTATCCCCTTTTCAGCGTAGTGATTTGGGAACATCGGCACGAAGATATTATGAATGGAGATAAGTCAAGGTGTTTTGTTTGGTTACATACGTTAAAATTTGTTAGGTTACTTTTTTTACATACCATAAATCAGGTAATTCCCTGCTCGGAGCCGCCGTTAAAAAGATCTTTCATCACAATGGCGATAATTCCGAGAACATTGGCGGTAGTAGTTGTTAGCAACGCTATAAGAACACCATCGCTGAGTTCATGTTTTTTACTATTCATCACTAACTCGCCCACCTTCCAAAGCCAGCAACTGATAAGCAATGAAGCCCAAATAGCCAAATAATACCGCAATCGTGTATTGGTCACAAACCGGTTAACTTTTGCCTTGGTGAGATCTTTATCAAGCTTTATAACGCTTTTCGAAGCACGTATCAACGAATTTTCATCAAGCGATTCATTGTCTCTCCCAGGAAGCCGGTCAAGATCGAGAATAGTGGTGTCCATTGAAGTTAGCTGATTGGTTTAAGCATTGGCTCGTAATGATCCCGTATCAATGCGTCTGGGATTTTTATATTGGCTTTTGTTATGTAAGTTTCACTCCATGGAGTTCCGTCTTTGTGTGTAAGGGCACTAAGATAAACACCATCAAAATCACCATACATTTCCCATATTTTATCTAAAAATGCAGCATCCTCCGAGGAAATGATTTCTGTGGATGTGTAAGGTATCGGTTCGTTAACTTCCACTTTACCATATTTTTTCAAACTCTCATAAAGTGTTGGGAAAACAGGGCCGTAATCCCATGCTTCCGGTGATTCGTTTAAAAGGCGTTTACCATCTGTAAGCGCCAAATACCAACCGTATGAAACATAAGTTAGTTTAATGAGTTTCATTGGGGTTAACGCACCCAATTTAGAGTATCGTTTCACAAAATAATTAGCGACTGTGGAAGGGCTGTAAAGCATCTTGAATTGAAAGTTATTGTTCTTATTCAAACGAAGATAAGAACTTATGAAGAGAACTCCAAACATAATTTTAGCAGTTAAAAAAGGTGCTTTTAATGTGTCAATAGTTGAAAAAGAAGCGAGTATGGGGCACCTCGCTTCTTTTTACTGCATACCGTCTATGATTTTAAAATCACCACCTGACGGACTTCTACTTCTGTAACTTTTCGCGGAATTCCTTCCGCATTCATGTATGTTCTGTTGACCAGTCTTCCGGTAACGGCAACACGCTTTCCGCTGCGACAGTATTTGTTGACAAACTCTGCCGTTGTACCCCAAGCAAACATACTGAACCGATGAATGCGGGTGCTCAACCGTTTTGATTCGTCATTGTCTGTCCTCACCGAAAAACGTGTTACCATCGCACCACTCTCAAAAACTGTAACCAAGGGATTTTTCCCGAAGTCACCTACAATTGTTACCTGATTTCGAATAGCGTTCATGATCTTTTATTTTAAAGGATAATCAGGTCATTGACTTCAATTTCAGAAATCATCTGACGTTTTCCGTTCTCAAGACGATAAAACCTGGATACCAATTTCCCTTCTATAGCCAAACTTGCACCTTTTGTGCACAATTCTTCCAACACACTCACCCATCTGCCCCAGGCGGTCATGCGGTGCCAGTTTTGTCTGACACACACATTCCCGTCTTCATCGAGGTACGACTCATTGGTCGAGAGTGAAAATTGAGCGACTTTCCTTCCGCCGGGCAATACTGCGATTCGTGGGTCGGAGGTCATTTTACCAATGAGATTTACGTGATTCATGTGAAATTGCTGCGTAGTGATTGCATGATTACTCATAATGAAAGCCGGTTTAGTTGGTTGCTTTTGATGTTAGTACCAAAAACCCGCTCATTTCAATCTCTGTACTAAAGCGTTTTTCACCTGTTTTGGTTTCGTAGCTTTTGTTCACCAAACGACCTTCCACAATTATCTCTGTGCCTTTGTTTAATAACTTAGAGATATTGTCTACTTGTTTTCCCCAAGCAACTACATTGTGCCATTGTGTGTTATCAACCCATTCACCATTTTTGTCTTTGTACGGTTCACGGGTTGCAAGGCTCATTTTAGCTACTTGAGTTCCCGATTGGAATTTTGTGATTTCAGGTTGTTTGCCAAGACGACCGATCAAGCTTACTTTGTTACGTAATGTGTTCATACTGTTTGTGTTTTAAACGTTTGTAAATAATTTGTTTTGTTACGACCAATCCTTGTAACTGATTGATGATGCAAAGTTGTAGTTGTCTCAAAATCAGATTCGGTTAAAATTCAATTACTGTCGATTATTTTTCGTTTGTAAACGGTTATAATCGTTTTTAAATCTGATTATCAAGTATTTGTTTAGAATATTATGTCCGATACAAAAGAAAATGAAACAGGGAATAGAAGATGGTGAAACAAATCTTATAGATGCAAAAAAATGATAATCAAAAAGGACTGTTTCTTTACTGAAACAGTCCTTAGAATAAGAATAGAGTCTACTTTAAAGATCTCTCAAATTAATTACTGAAAATTTTTAATCAAAAATCTACTTGTCTGTAAAGGCTCCTTTATTGGTTTCAAACAAAGTTTTAAGACGAACCTCGACAATATCGTTTGTTTCATTAATAGCTAAATTGCATTTCGTAATTAAACTATTGATATCAGCAATATCAGTCGATGAAAAATAAGGTTTTGCTAAAATCTCATTAAGCATTTCTTTGTTTGCCTTCAAATTCTTGAGCGTTTGCTCGAATAAAGTTGGATTTACTGGAATCGGTATCGTTGGAGCATTCGTGTCAGGATTTTTAGTCTTTTCAATAGTAAATAATAAGCGTTGAAGCGCAGCATAGCCTTTAGAATAAACTTCGTTTGATTGTTCAACCACCTGTAATATTTGGTTTCTTCTAGATTTTTCGTTGTTAACCAAATCATTGTAAACCTTTTCAGCTTTTTGTGATTCTTCAAAGCATCTTCTGCACTTATCATTCTTGTTTTTTAAATCTATAAGATTTGTTACATCACTTTTCAATCTTTCATTTACAATATCTGACCTAATAATTGATTTAACCAATTCCTCAAACTTTGTGGAAAAGATATAGTTTTCAGCCATACTTTGTAGATTCAAAACATTTGAATGAAATGTCGTCTCAAGAATGAAGTCAAGCTCTTTTGTCGTTTCAATGTAGCTTGAGATGACGGCTAAATCAGAATTGTCAACTTTCGCCAGTTCCTTATCCATGATATTGAATACAGGTAACAATAAGCGATACATAGCAAGAGAATTTGCAGTTTGGCTAACGCAGGTAGTTAAATCTGTATAAATTATTTCATAATGCTGTTGTTTAAGAATGGTGTTTATTTTGGTTTGATTAACCCTCGTTCGGAAATCATATAGAGCATTGTATGCCAATTTAAGCTTTTCAGTATTAAGTTCACTTCCCTGAGCCGCAACACCTTCAGCAATTATTAGCTTACTTTTGTAAAAGCTCAATAGGTTTTCTTCCGCTGCTAATTGTTGAACTGAAAGTCTTGACTTAATCATTCCAAAATCAGCTGTCAATTTTTCCAATTCATCTTTTGTAATATCACAACTACCCTTTTCACGATTAAATCTTGATGGTAAGCCTTTTTCGTCTAAATAATTTGATAATCCAGTTTCAATAATGATATAAGGATACTCCGTATATAATGTGTTGTTAACGTATAAATTCAATCTCCCTCCATGGTCTGGTGCTATTTTAAGACCTGATTTCGGAACAGGATTTGGAATATTTGGGCAAATAAAGACTACTTTGTATGAATGAGGTTGTATTCCTAATTCTGCTGGTTTGAACGCATCAAAGCTTACAGATGCATTAATGGTTTTTGAGGAACTAAGATTCGTAACAACATCATTCAAAAAGCCAAAAACCATTTTGGCAGCAGCAGGACCATAAATAGATGCCGGATTCTCTATAATAGGTCCAACTTTATCTGAAACTTTTTTTATGATCTCAATTGGCTCATTCTTTAATTTGGTTTCTACACCTACATTAACCGTAGGCAAATCCGCAGAAAACTTGCTTATTGGGATTTTACGCACCACCGTCTTGTCAGAAAAAATGGCTACCGAAAACTTTCCTTTTTCTTTTTCCAATAAATACAATGGTGAGCTTTCAGATTTCCCATTGTAGGTAATTGATAATTCGGCAAAAAAGAACTCCATTTTATTGAACTTCCCTAGAAATTCTTTATCTCTTAATTTGTCCTCATTTCTAAAAAGAACGGACACGGCATAATAGGGATAATCATCAAGGTTTGGCTTAGTGGTTGCATCAGGCCGTGGAACATTATCATTTTGAGAGGTCCCAAGATCAGTTTTTTGAGCGAACAAATTTGCTGAAATCGCACAAAAAAGAATTAATAAATTTCTTTTCATAATTATACGTAATAGTGATTAAAAACCTAATCTAGAAAAAAAAAGAATAAAGGTCTCATTTCTAAATAAATAGTTAACTATTTTATTCAAATGACTTTTGATGTACAAGTACCGTGTGTTTTAAAAAAAAGCGCTATCTTGGTACTAATACTTTTAGATGTCTCAATAGTTTAATTGGAAAAAACATGGCGGCATTTAAACAAGGAGCGATGATTTTTAACCATCATATGTAGGTTCGATTCCTGCTTGAGACACTAATGCTCCTTGTTATAGACTGATTCTTTATGTATCAGTCTTTTTTATTTTTGGTATATGAGTAATTTAAAAAATATACAAAGGAAGTTAAGCGAAGGTGTTTCAGGTTGGTTGTTATTTGAATTCAACTGCTTTAGAGGATATCTTTTTAATGAAAAATATTTATCCTACCCAGTAGGACAAATACTAAACAGTATCACTGAATATAAAACACTTACGGAAATTAATCACCCATGCGGCAATGCTGGACAAGGAAGACCACTACAGATTGACTTCGTTTTAACTGACAATCAACCATCATGGAAATTTGCATTTGAATCGAAATGGATAGGTAACACAATGATTTCACTTGGCTCCATTATATGGGATTTAATACGACTTCAAAATCTAGATGCCCATCATCAGGGTATAAGATCATATTTTATCTTGGCAGGGTTTGATAAGAAAATCAATATTTTATTTCAAGACTTTGATGTCTGTTATATTGTTGGTTCACAAAAGGAAAACAAATTAACTAACGTTAATTCAACGTATTTGGTTTTTGACTTATGTAAACTTGATTCAACAACAAAAACATACATCAATGAAAAAATGAGAAAATACCCGAATTTTAATCTATATTCAAAAATACGTTGTAGACCTGCTCATAGATTCCCTAAAAATGACATTATAAATATGACATTCTCAACTTACATATTTGAAGTTTTCAAACCTGACAGAACTCACAAGATTAAAACCCTCTAATACGAAGCTCCAATAGATTTTATTAGGTTGATTTCTAAATTCTCTTTGTTATCTTGCATAGTAGTTAGAATTCAATAATTTAACAAAAATACTATTCTACATACTTGAACCAGCCATAATACTATTCAATCTAGACATGAAATTAGGACGAAATGATCGTTGCTTTTGCGGAAGCGGCAAAAAGTACAAAAAATGTTGTCTTGGAAAAGCGACGCCACCTGAGTTAAGTCCTTCAGAGATTTTTTTCAGAAGATACAACACAATTGATTTATTAAAGTCATTTGCTGGTCTTTCTTTACTTCCTGAAAATCATGGGAAGAACTTTCGACTAGAAGAACTTGCATTTTTAGTGTCAAAAAACAGCAATTCAAATACTGAATTGGCAAATCAAAAGGAGTTAAAAAACTTCTTGGATGAAGAACATTCCTATCATCTCATGGAAGATTATCCAACGAATTTATTCACTGACTTGGTGACATTTTATGGTGGGGATTATTTGATTTTCCCTGGAATCACTGAATATGGCTCTTTTCCTCTTTCCAGCTTATTTAAAGCTATATTTCATTGGCCAACAGATAGTATTCCTGATGATTTCAGGAACAATTGTATTCATTTAAGTCTCTTCATTTTATCACTGTCCGATCAAATTGCACAGCGATTGGATACTAAACGTTACACGAAGGGCATTATTGAGGAGACTGAAATTTATATTCCCTCAAAGGATATATTTGATAAGTTAAAGTCTGCTGTTTCTTTCTCCAAAACTGAAATAATCGATCTTTTGAAAAGAAATCAAATAGCTCCTGAAGCTATGGCACCTTTCATATTCGATTCCGATTTGGAAAGTAATCCAAATGAAAGTGTAAATCCGATATGGTACAAACCAATCATTAGAATTGAAGATGAGTTCATAGTTGTTTCTCCAACCACTATGAGTTTAGCTTTGACGGACTTCATATGGTCTGAGGCTGAACGACGAGGATGTATAAAGGAAGTGAATGATGCCTACCACAACTTTATTTGGAATCAACTTCAAGGGCAGCTAGGAATCATTGGATTTGACAATTTAGATTTCGTCATTTCATCAGAACAGGAGTTAAATTCAAAAATTGGTCTCTACAGGTTTGATAGTGACAAAATTGCACTTGTTCAATATATATACGATTCCGGTGAAAATTATAAAACTGCAGGATTTACATTAGATCTCAAAGGTCTTAGTATCCAAGCTAAAAGTGTCTTCACGAATTTAAAAGAGAACCTCGAATTCAAAGATTACGAGTTTTTTCATCTAATAGTTATTTCCCCGATAGGAAGAGAATTTATGATCCCTTTAAGGGGAGATGAGCAAATACCATGTATTGCGCTAACTCCATTCGAAATAGATGTATTATGGAATTCGGGTGATACAAAAGCCATTGATTTATGGAAATTCGCGGTCGCGAGATCGAAAACATTATCTTCCAATGGAGGACTTTCATATTCGCTTCTTGATCAGTTTAAATTCTATAAAGAACACCATGAATCTTTTTATTGGAACGACAACACAAAATCTGCATGGATTGATATTGAACCAGGATATGCAGCTGAATTAATTTATGAATCAAAACTCAAAAAAGACGCTCATTCTGTTCCCAAAAAAGTCAACGGCAGGGTCGTTAATGTCGAGGTACTGAGAAAAGATGAATATGAACCCGTATATGTTGATTTATCTAGTTTAGCTAGTGGAGAACTCGAATTTATGATGGAAGGATTTTCTCAAGCTGTTTGGGTGAGACCAAAAAATACGGTGAAAGGTAAAAACGATCGTCTTCGTCACATTTACTGGGAGATAAATTGCCTGATATCTTATTGGTTATGGCAAATACAAGATGATATCAAGGGCGATTTAAAATTTCTCGGAGAATCACCAATCGAGATTTTATTTGATTTAATTCTAGAAAGAGACTTCGATGCTAATGACATGGGTATCGAACGAGTCGATAACTTATTAGATTTCTTTCAATACAAAGTTTTATCTGATGGCATTATTATTTCTGTTCCAAAAGAACTAATGCCATACTTGTACGGGACCGATAATGCAGGTGAAAGGGTCTTAGTTCAAGTTTTGCTATTGGCTCTAAATGAATTATTTAATTCCAAGAGTAGTCCTTTAATTGATACTGTTAGGATCGCTCAAATTATCGAGCAAAAGGCTCCTTTGGGGCATAAGAAAAAAATGCTCATGCTTGATCCAAATGACAACATCTTAATCCTACCAGATAACTTAAGTGATCATAGACTTGTTCAGGAATATGATTGTAGTATTGTACTAGATACAATCTGCCCCAAATTAGGAACTGACTGTCCTCCAGTTGGAAAAATCACGAATATAGATGATAAAAGAAAACTATCCTCAGAGATTGTTCAAAAGGCATTATTACCATTACTAAGAGAAAAAATTAACTTGTTTAATGGTGAAGATCTTTTAAAGGAACTGATTTCCTTAAACGAAAGCCTGATAAAAAGAAAGGAAGAACTCCGAATCTTCACTCCTACTCGAATTGCTTGTTATGTATCAGTAGAGCAGCATCAGATTGATTTGTCGTCAGAAATGGGCTTATTGGATAGAACAAGTATTGCCACACGTTGCTTAATAGAGCACATCGCTGCCGAAGGGTGTACAGGGAACAAAATCGTTTCAACTGCCGGACTTGATGAATTGATCGCTATTATGGATCAAATTAATATCTGGGGCTCACTCAGTGATCAAATTAACTTTAATCTAGTCGATATAGATTTGGGGATATTAGCTTCAGGTAGAGTCGGAACCAGCAAAGGACATAAAGATGTTTTTGAGGCGTACTATACAGGAAAAACGAATGAAAATATCGAGGATGCCGTTGATCACTACAGTCAAGTTTTCCCGCAAATAGAGGGCATCGAAGGTGAGGATATACCTATAGCACTTGATGATGCATTTAAAGCTGATTTTGGAGTTACACTGACACGAATTTGCGAATTTATCGATACAATTGCATTAATTGGTCACTTCCAAAAAGCAGCTTGGGCGTCTTTCGAACTTAAATTACTTCGGGATAAAATAAACGAATACGCATCTTTTGACGAAAGTGAATTTCAAAACGCAATTTCGTATTTAAGCCTTACTAATCGAGGTAAGGTGGAAAACATACCTACTGGGTATGATTATTTAGATATATTCCCCTGGAGGTTTAATAGAATGTTATCTCTCCTAAGAAAACCAATTGTAATTGTAAAAAACCCTGATTCAGAATCAGAAATAGTATATTGGGGAGTTCGACAGTCCGTACTTTGTAAGCGATTCATATCCGAACAATTATTTTCCGATCGCTTTAGAGCTCTAAAAGATAGTAAAGTCAAAAAGTATTTGGGAACATTCGCACAGAAAAGAGGTGCAGAATTAGTGCAAACTATTTTAGCTACAATCAAGGAACCTGAATTAATAATTGATACTGATGTTTACATTGGTCCTAAACATTCATTAAAGAACGAAAAGGATATAGGAGATATTGATATTCTGATTATTGATGCATCTAGAAGACTTCTTTTTAGCATTGAATGCAAAAGCATGTCGCCAAGTCGAAATATTAAAGAAATGGTAGAAGAACTCAATAAAATTTTCGGTGGAGAAAAAGGGTGGTTGAAGAAACATGAAATAAGGCATGATTGGATAAAAAACAATCGCGAACAGATTACTAAAAAGTATCAAATTGACGTCTCGGATTTTGAGATCAGATCTTTCTTTGTAACCCAAGAAGAGATGTTAACTCCTCACATCAAAGAAGAATTATCGATGCCATTTTTAACGAGTTACGATATCACAAAAGACGGCTATAATACTCTAGTTAGATAATAAGAGTTCATTCAACTCTTGGGTCCAGGCAGTTATGTTAGAAAGAACTTCTTCTTGACTGATCTTCTGCCGATTTTCAACAAATTTTGTCACAGTTTGACAAATGGGTTTATATTTTTTTTCGCTCAAAGTACTAGACAATTCTTGTAAAGAAGCTTTGATATTAGTAGCTAGTTTGGTTTCTTTTTTATCTAATAACTGTTTTTCATATGGCTTTTGACGATTAAGATAAGTGCGGTACTGTTGCAATCTCCATATATCATACATCATGGTTATGTATGCGTCAGTCTCCTGTTGACTTTCTAATGGTTCGAAGAATATTCCTTCTAAAACATCTAGAGGAACTTTATCTAACTCAATAGATATTGGATTTCCATAAATGCCTTGATCAAACTCTTCATCTTTTTCATAAGACATCTTAATACGTTCAAAATAGTTTCTGTGGCATCTGAACGCGCCAATGGCACGTCCATTCTTTGTATTCACAAAAGTGAACCAGTCTATCTCAGTTTCAGAAAGTCCCCTTAGGCTGATACTCATTTCTATCAAATCATTGCCATCGGACAGATCTAGGTAATCGACTCCAATAATTGCGTGCAAATTTTTATCTATTTCAAGAAGCTGATTTGGTTCTTGGAAAAACAAATAGGATTCTGCAGAACTAATTATTGAATGTAACTGACTGATCCTTTTGAAATCTCGCTGATCAATCCATTTTAACAAAGAATCTCTAGAGTTTTTAATAATAGCAGTATTGCCAGATGGGGTGAAAACTGCTATAAAGTACTCAAGTGCATTGAACAAACGTCTATACCATTCAAGTTCATCACAATTGATTTGATCTGTATTTACATATTGTGTTGTAAGATTGAGAATCGTATCAAAACCTTTCTGCATATTCGAAATCTCGTGTAAGGCCGATTCAAAATTGCGATAAGCCACGTTTCGCGAGTTATCGTTTTGCGGTTTTATTAACCAAACGAATTGATTAGCAAAATTGGTAATTGCTGACGACCATGTATCAATTTTCTTTAATTCCAAGGTCAATGATTCAGCAATTGAGGTCCTTTTATACTCTGGATATGTTTTTAGTAATTTGGAATAATCAATGAAGTTGGAAGAAGATTGAATTAATGGTTCCGCGGTTGCTTTAATACGTGAAGAATTATTTTCAATAATAGCTTCAAAATAACGGGTACAGATTTTTACAAATTCGAATGCGTAATTACGTTTTTTAATGATTTGCTCCTGCCATTCAAATGTAGAAGCAGCACGGTATTTATCAAGAATTGTTTTTCTCCATATCTGATTAAGATGTATTTCAAAGAAGTTGTTGATATTCTCTGGAGGCATAGCTTTTTCGGCATTTTGAAGAACAAGTTTATACATATCAATAGTAGGGAATGGCAATATGACTGCCTCTGATCTATATTTGCTGTAAAAGGGTAAAAAACTGTAAATAGTTTCTATCCTGGAAACACTGGATTCGTTCGAGGTTGTTATTTCATCATTTTCCAGCAGGTACTTTACAAGTATGTCTTCACCCATTTCTTCAATCACAATCGAGTCTGTAATGTTCTTTAATAATGAAAAGATTTCTGATTTATTTTTTTTACAAAAAGTGAAATAGTCTTGGTCTTGGAGAATAATGAAATACTTGGATAATTCACTCACTTTTGTAAAGTCGGTATCAGAAATCAATTCTCTAAAAATACTCTCTACAAAAGGCAACTTATGTTTGATCGGAATGCCTAATACCGTAAACCAGCCGATAAGAAAATTCAATGAATCATAGTCCTGAATGGATTCGTAATCACAAGGTAACTGATCTTCAATCGAGTCGGCAAATTTCCAAACCTCTGTTGTATTTAGATCAAATGATGAAAAGTTTTCTTTTCGTTGATTTAAGTCGCGAAAACCATTTCCTTCAACCCCGGATAATGTATTCCCTAAATTCTCAAGAATACCCAGTTTTTTGAATGGAATCATATCCATCACAAATAGATCAAGTGAGCCAGTTTCAAAAACTTCATTAAATGCAGCTTGATTTATTTTCCAATAATTATGTACATCAAAGAATAATAAGCCGTCAAGCGCTTTTACCTTCCATATGAAACTCTTTTTGGCTAGAATTGGAGCCAATGATTTATACAATCCCTGAATCTGTTCAGTATTTCTGTCCACTGCAAGGTTAGCGAAGAAGTCGAAAACATCTGTTTGCTCAATTATCTGAAAGAGCGATACTAACGAACCATTCAACGAAATTGTTTCATGTAAAGCATCTACAAGATGACGAGAGCGAACCGGATGTAACCCTTCAACATAATGCTCGCTAAACTTCAAATAGTACTCATTTTCTAGTTGTTTATAGACTTCTCCGCGATCTTCTTCAAATCGGACAGTACTTTGGATGAACTCGGTTAAGCTCTGTGTAGAGATTCGGATATTTAAGATATCTGCTAAGGAAATCAATCGAAGTATCTCTAATTTGGCTGCAGCTCCTCTTGACATTCGATTGAGCTCTTTGATTTGATGAGTTATGCGCTCCGCAATCATTTCACCTCGTGTTAATAAGAACACGTACTCAATCAACAACTTTTTCTCCTCAATAGTTTCCCAAGCCGGCTGCCATGAACTTGTGGAGTCGCTCAGTTTATTCTTTAACTGAAGTTGTTTAAAAATTTCTTCGGCCTCCTCCATTGAGAGGTAAATGTTAATGACCTGCAAACGAACTTTAGAAGCATCACATCCGTAACGGTACCAATCCTCTTCTCTAGTAGTGACAATTACTTTCACAGGAATACCTTGTAACTGTTCAATGAGTTTACTCCAATTAGCGACCCCAGCACTAAGTCCGTCGATGACCAGAATAGGAGTTTCACCTATTTTTAACCTGGTGCATAGAAAATCAAATATGCCTGCAATTTGTGACTGATCTTCACAATTCTGCAATTCGTATATACTATAGCCCTGAGCTTTCAAGTTTTGAGCTGCACACCAGGCTAAAGTAGATTTACCTTGGCCACTCGATGATTTTATTACAGTAACATCGAATGAATTTGCGCTTTCTTCAATCTGAGCTTCCCAAGTTGGGCGACGAACAGGTAACCCCTGCACAATATGATGCGGTTTAGCTGCTTTACCTTCAAAATAGCCATCCTCCCCACTTGTTGATACCGCAGTAAACGAAATACTTCGAATCCAGTTGTATTGTATCGCCGGATTCACAATAGACTTTGAGAAAGAATCGGTTACCTCTTGAAGAATCTGAGAAAGATGAGTAAAGTCAATTATTTCACTGCTTTTCGACCAGAAAAGTATGTTATAAAATAATGCATGCAAGTAGCGGTCCTGAACTCCTTCATTTAACTGAAACCTTTCTGTCAATTGATGAATTATACTTTTACTGAGCTCATCTTCCGTATAGAACTTGTAATTAACTGCAGACAAGAATTGACTGAAATCGATTCCTTCAAGATCTATAGAGGATTCCAGAAATTTCTGTTTCCAAAATTCATCAGCACCAGGTTTGGCTTTAATCAAATCATCTAAATGACCTTTTGAGATCTGCGCATTGTGAACGAGCAGAAATTTCGCGTTTGGATCCAACTTAAACACATCCATGAAGTTCTTTAAAACCCCCATGTTCCAAAATCCTGATGCATCAATTGGATTAACAGAGGTTTTTAGCTGAACAAATTCGTTTCCAAGAACATTAACCACATCAACATCTTCCAATCCTTCCAACTGTATCTTTGTTTCCGATGCCTCAGTTAGTTCTAATAATGACCTGTGACAAGCGTATAACAATTGAAAACCAATTCCGCGGAGGTTAATCGCACCACCGGTCCTTTTAGACTGTAGTGAGTTTAAATCTTCGTTCTTACTATTATTTCTTTTCTTTTTAGATTTTCCCATTCTAATGCGTTGTGGTTAAAGTCAAGACGAAAGTTAATCATCTTATCCCAAAAATATTCTGTAAAAACTTAAAGCTTATGAACTGCGAAGAATTATTCGTAGCCTTATTTAGTCGACCAATTCCTCTTCCTCATTTTGAGTTACTGGCGATGAGCTCGATTCAGTATGCAACGAGGTCTGACCAGTATTGGCTTTAACTAACTCTCGTTTCAACTTCATAGGAACATGCCCGTCAACCTTTTGGATAAAGCCCATAATTAACTTATAGAATGCCTTATTTCGAATGAAAATATTCGCTTCTTCTTTCGAAATATGAAATTCATCTTCATTAACAGAAGAGAACGTTTGTTTTAAGCTATCCTGATCACCTGAGAGCATTGCAAAAAGCAATTTGATTCCCCCTGCTTTTGAAAAAACGGTCTTTCTTAGATTTGCAACTGATAGAAACTTGGCCATTATCCAGTTTACGGTTTTATCGCTATAAAAATCTCGAAAGTCATCCTGAGTAAAGGGGGTTTTGGGTTTTAAACTATTATTAATCAGTTTAACGAGAAATTCAGGAACTTCACTGATCAGATCACTATCCTCTTCCAGTTCTTTTACCCCTTTTAGATGTTTATCCAAAACCTTCCTCACGCTTCTTCTTTCCTTACGAGGAAGATGTTTAACGGTATCTAAAATAATTTCTTCAATCGTTTCCAATAACTCATCCAGCACCGGAATGATAATCTCTTTGCTGACATCATTTTCAATAATTCGACTCTGTAAAATAGGAGTGAATACTTCTTTATTAGTTTTGTTAAAGCTATCCAAAGAACCTTCCAATTTATGGAAGAGTGCAATATCTATTTCTTTCAGATTTTCAATAGATAAAAGAAATGATTTGTTCATTTTCTTCAACTTCCTTTGATCTACACTAAAGAACTTCTCGGCTAATTCAGGTACTTGATAAATTGCAGAATTGGTAGGATCATTACTTTTTAGGAATCGCTCAAGTTTGGCGTATTCATTCCAAATTAAAAGTAAATCAGAAACCGTGAGTCGTATTTTCTTATAATGCTCCTGATTGAGATCAAACCGTTTCTGTCTCATTCCGAACCAATAAGTAACAGCGGCTCCGACAATTGCCGTAGGGGCAAGTAAATTGTATGTTTCCTTCAAAAAGTCCATTCTTACTACAATAAGGTGAATATCTCTTCCTGACTTAATTCAAAAAAATGTGGATCCCCGACATTGTAGCGAATGTAATAATCACAGGTGTAGCACTTTACCCAATCAATATTAATGATTTCTCCTTCATGAAAAAAATCATCCATCGAATGGCGATAATGTACCAAAGAATCTAATCCACAGCAGGGGCATCCTAATATCCTCTTGAAATCCGGATGCAATTTCTCAGCATTTGCAAATCGCATTCCTCTTCCATTCACATCATTATAATTGAGTTCGTAAGTTGCTTTATTGTTGCGAGTATATAAATTCATGTTGAGATTAGCCCTGCCAAGTTCTTTGAGGTGACCTAAATACAATAACAAAACGAAATTCCTATGCTGTTCTTTTTTTTGTCTTAAATCCTTGAAATCAAACTGGATTCTTGTAATGTGATCAAGTAAATCAATACCGGTAACTGTCTTTAAATAAAACATTGACTTTCCCAACTCTCCTTTTCTAGCTTCAATGATTTGTTGGACAATAGGTATTATTCTTTGTGAGATCATATAATCCAAAAACCATAAAGAAGGAAGTTTGTTTCCATTATGGAGAATTCGATCTCTATACCATGAAAGCAAATGCAGTGTCGTTTGATATTGCTTGGAATCTAGAAAAGAATATTGATTAATTATTCTCCGGAACTTTTTAACTATTGGATCAGGATCAGATTCTTTTTCCAATTCAATTAAACCATAAAACCTATCCAGGGAATCTCTAAATGTTGCTGACAGATATTTATTGTTATGTTTTTTAGGTTTAAAAGTGTTATCCCGAATTTTTGAAATTAAGGCCTTTGCTCTATTTCCATTTCCCGTTTTGGAATGGGTATAAGTCAACTTTGGGCTAGTTTTCCTGAGTAAATCCTTTAAAAACAACTCAAAAAATCGTTCGAAGGCAATTATTGTAAGCACGGTATTATCCTGATCCAGGTATTGATCATTCAATTTCCTGTTATACACGTATGACATTCCCATGGAGTATTCTTCATAGAAACGACTTTGAGTTTGAAAGGTGTTGAAATAATAACTAAACGCATGACGTAACGAATCATAGTAGTATTCCGGTATACGTTTAGTTTTACCCCTATTAGATACTCTGATTTCATTCTTTTCGGCAAGATTGATCAATTGATTAATGTTCATAAATAGAGGCCTTACTAATTGTAAGCATGAAGATAATAAACATTCAATGATCTTAGTATCTCATGTTCAAAAGTCGGAAAGCTCCCTTTACATTGATTGCAGAGAATGTACAATTTTAATGCTTCACTGCTTTCTAATCAATTCCGTAATCGCTACTTTTTCCCCAGGTGCATTCAACAGAATAATGGTGTCTTTTGAAACATGGAATATCTCATAATCCAAGGATATTCCGTTTTTGTGCATTGCATGAAGGAAACCGTCCACTTTATATTCTCCATCTACTCTGAGAGCAGCATCCCCAAAGTTGTCATAATATGGAGCCCACAGTTGGAATGATCCGTTCTTTCCAAAGATCATTGATGTTTGTCGTTCACCTTCAATATCCCAGGTTCCAATAAACTCTTGGCAAACCTCATTTTTAAACGTGAGCTGAAATGAGTCCTTTGAATCGTCCAAATAACAGGTCCATTTCCCTGTAGGTTTACCTTTTTCGAAATATGATTCGCGAAGTTTCTTCCCGGTACCAGTGAAGTATTGTTGTTTTCCATCTAGAACCCCATTAGAGAAGTTTTCACGGGATAAAATGACTCCATTTGGTAACTTTGTCTCCTGCTGGCCATCAAGCTTTCCATTGTTGTAGTTGTTGGTATGGATTTGACCGTTTTCTGCATAAAAAACGCAACTTCCATGAAGTGAATCAGCCTGGTAATGTAACTCCGCAATCTTCTTGCCGGCAGCATCCCATTCAACGTATTCTCCGTCCTTTATTTTTTGTCCGGAATCATCTGTGTAGTATTCGTAACGCTTAAGAAGCTTGCCAGTTGTTGGGTCTTGTATTTCTTCAATATCATTGCCACAAGAAGTTAGGAATAGTGTTAGTGCAATTAGTGGTAAAAAGGTTGTTTTCATTTTTCTAAGAATTTTGCTAGTTCGTAATTATGAGCTGAAAGATTGATGTATAATCGACGAAGTGTTTGATTCTCGCTTTCTGCACTTTGATTTGATCCGTTGGATTCGATTAAAACAGAGTGTTTCTCTTCGATACCTGAAAGACTTCGTTTCCAAGAATAATATGTCGGAATGCTTATTCTGTATCTCTTGCAAATTTCTCGAACTGTAATCCCTTCAAGATCTCTTTCGTTCAAAATTTGTCTTTTCTTTTCGTCAGTGAAATTGGATGATCTCATCACTCATTTTGGTTTCAAATATAAAAAATATACTGATAAGCTGTTAGTTTATGAGCGGTTGACCGATAAGTATTCAGAATGTTCCTTTGTTTTATGAATAAAGAACCAGCAAATTTGGTCAAACATAATGAAGCTCTCAAGAAACTTGGAACGCGTCTCAAAGAGATTCGTATTAGTAAGGGTTACAAAAGTGCTGAAGCTGCAGCCCTTGAATTAAAAGTAAATAGGGTTCAATATGCACGATATGAAGCAGGAAAGAATATTGAATACTTAACATTGTTTGATTTACTGGAGAAGATGGGCGTCTCCGTTACTGAGTTTTTTTCAACAGGGTTTGATTAGTCAACTTCTTGCTAAACAATAGTAACCATTCCACCAAAGCCAATGAAGAAATAAAACCCACTATAAACTTTCGAATTTTGAAACTCACTGATATTATTAACTACCCATTTCCGGATAATGAAGGATATCGATTAGTCGATATTCAAAAAATCATTAAAAAGGATAAGGTGTATAAACTACTATTATCCTTTCAAAAAGTTGAAAATGCACGGAATCGAATTAATGAGAAAGATCTTACGTTAAGAGCATTCCTTCCAGGGGAATCTATCCTCAGAGAAAGTAATATTGCTTATGCAAGACTTTTTGTAATAGGAAGCATTTGGTGGAATAAGGAAAAACCACAAGTCGTTCTACCTGAATATCTATTTCGATATTCCTTCAGTTCCAAGATCATTGACTTTAGCAAACTGACATCATGTAAGACTTCCGAATTCTTAGAAATCCATTCGATGGCGGCACAGTATTACAAAGATGGAAATCTTCAAACCAGATACCCTCAAATACTATGCTTTGAACTTAATGAGATGGTATTCCATCATCAGAAAAACGAAGGTGTTTTCCCTCTTCTCCAAGAAATGCCTAATTGGTCAAATCCGGCAAAAACTCAATTTATTGCCTTTCATCCTTATGAGATATTCAGGTACTTTTTTACTGCCTCAAGTATTTCAGATTTAAATGATCGATTATGTAACCAACAATACATCTCGTACAAACAAAATGAACTATACGAGGCAGAAAAATCAAAACTTGAAAATGGAAAACATTACATCCATTTGATGAGAAATTACGATTTGCAAGATGCTCATTTACTAGGCAACATTGCATACTACTCATTATTTAGGAATACTGTTCGAAAAATACAGAATTACCTCAATAGCGGTGGCTATTTTGGATTTCACTCCATTGATAGGTTACCTGTTACAGGTTTTCAATCCATGGTTGTAACTGCCGTCAAAGTCAAAAGAAAATCTGACGGAGCTGATGGTTTACTAGTACTACAAATCCAATCCTGTAAAAACTACATCAACCATTCTTATTCCCCCGTGATTCCTGTTTCAGAACACGAAAATGGTAGTAAGCCAGGAACTGGTACTAGAGGCGGTGGTGGAACTAAAGGAAAACCGGAGGGGAATGAACCTAAGGTTAACCAAGATGTGACTACTACAATGGGCTTTGATACTGTAGATTTAGAACTTCTTGGTTTAGCAAAACTTTTCGATCCTAATCAGGATGTTATTCTAGATGAAACGTTATACAAACGTGTTAATAGAGACGGGAGTATTTTTCTCTTTCCAACAGGTTCTGGTGATGACACAGTTTATCCTCCCGGATCTAATCCAGATGGTAATGGACCAAGACCAAAAAATAAAATCGAAGTTGAGCGAACTAATTATTTTGAGTTTTTCCCTGAAATAGTGCGCATAGTTTGCGATAAAATAAAAGAGCATCACTTAGCGGTAGATTTATCCTATATAAGTGATGATTTGTTGAGTTATTATGAATCAACAATAATAGATGCTACAAAAATTAAAACAATCACATTATTAGAAGGCGAACCGAAATGGGAATTATATCTGGCAGAAATAAAAGTATCAGGGCCAGATTCCAATACACGTTATTATTATCTATTTGAGAAATATTCAGAAACTCACACCTCTTCAAGGACTTGGCTTTATTCTCCATCAAACTTTAGATCATTAGGTGACGAAGAATTAATTGAAACAATTAAACAGTATCTTTTCCAACAAAAGAACAGCTCACCACAACGTCTAGAACCTGATAATAAATTCAACCACTTACAAAGCGAGAAAGTTGAATTAAAAGATGGTATCGAAACGTATACTTCAGTAAAAAGGGATAAAGCCCTCAATAAACATATTGAAAAAATAGCCAATCGAATTCTTAAAGTGTATGGTTTCCGTTTACCTGGATAATTCCAAATTGCAAAAATGTTAAGTACCTAATATTTGTAGGATCTTCATTATATGAACGGTCAATTTTAACTAGTTGATCAACTTCTTGAAGGTTCATCTTTATTGATTTCGATTTTCTCAGATCAAACGCACAGTACCAACAATGAAAGATTGGATTGATACCGCTTTCAACTGTAAATCGAAGATCTGCTTTTAATGGAGAAGACGTTCGTCCACATTTTGAGCAACAATCAATCAGGTAACAGCCACATTCAATACAACCAACGAAAAGGTTTAGCTTCCATTTTAATTGGTAATACCCTTTTTCCTTCAAACATTTTGGACAGAACTTCGAAAACGAATTAAGACCCGAATGTCCCTTTCGGTTAGGCTCTATTAACCATTTCGACCTACCACGATCCCACTTAAAATGGGGAACCTTATCCTTTAATACGTTAGGCAAACCTATCTGAATATTCAGATTGTTCTGAATCAACAACAGATTGCCTTCAACATCTATCGAAGATTTTAATAGACTTTCAAGTCCATAAAAAGCACAAAAACTCTTAGTATTACAATAATGTCGTCTTGATAAACGAATTAACCAAGAAGAAAGACTTTCATCCTGTCCTGGAATTACCAAATAAGGGAGTCTATCTTTAATAAGCTGTAATGATTGAATTGTCAAATGGTGATTGATAATTAAGGGCCACTAAAGTCTTTGAAGTGATCTTTTCTTCTCCTGATTCAATCGATTCAATTGCTGCCATTTTCAAGATCTTCAAAACCTCTCCCAATATTCCATGACTCATTTGGTATATTTTAAGCGACAACCGGTAATCGATCAAATCACTTTGCTTCTCCAAAGGAAGAATCTTTTCAATGGTTGCTAGAAGTCTGAGAAAATCATCATCGTAGTTCCACTTAGGGATAACTATTTTATCGAATCGGGTATCTAACTGTCTTTCTGCCTTCAATGCAAAACTAGCTTCATTCGTGCCCAAAGCGACTATAGAAACTTGTACCTCATTGGAAATGTACTTAATCAGATTAAGGAATTCCCGTTGCTTGGCAGCACTTCCTGAAAGGATATGGTGAATCTCGTCCAAAATGAGGATTTTCACCTTCATATCTTTCATTGCATTAATCACCATTTGCTTTAGGTATTCCGCTTTCGTAGTCTTTCTGAAAGGAAGATTCAATTGATCCAAAATACTATAATACAAACTCTTCTCATGAGGAATATGAGGACATTGGATCATGATAACTGGTCTTACAACAATCTCGATTGGAAGGTTATTTTCTTCGAAGTCAACCGTTTCAAGATATGGAGGATGTGCGTTAACAAATCGTCTGGCCAAAGTGGTTTTCCCATTATTTGATTCACCCATTATCAACAAATTCTGCATCCTGTCGGATTTGTGAAAGCGAAGTAACATTTCCAGCGCCTTGAGTATTTGACCCGCTTTTGGATAATTGATCCACCCGTTTTTCAATACCTGATCTATTCTTTCGTTGTTGTTGACTTTCATAATTCTTCATCAAAATCAAATGGTTCAATCATTTTCTTCTTTACAGGTTCCAACTGCAACAGTTCGGAATCAGTAGAAACCTCGGGTTGTGTTTTTTTCAAGGAATCATTGAATTCAGCGACCTTTCGTTTCCGTTCTACTCGCTTTGCTTCTTTTTTCGATGCCTTTGAATTTTCTTCAATTTCTCGTAAACGGTTATGGGCATCAAAAATGATGTCTTCCGTAATCTTTGAGTGAGGATAAAATTCCTGTACTCTTTTCAGCGCAGCTCTATGTTCCCAAATACTCATTGGTGGTCTTCGCATATCGGCATACGGAACCTCTGCATAACGAGCCTCTTTTTCATCCAAAAAATAGATCTTACTTATATCTCTCGGATCACGCTTAAATATAAAGTTGGTTCCACCTCGATTCTTTGCAAACTGCTCTGATCCAACTGCAGCTCTTTCGTACAAATAAGTCTTGAAGATGTCTGAAAAATAACGAATATGGTCTATTACTACTCCAGTTCTTTGGATCGTTCGCTCAATCATTGGAAGAAAATCCAATTTCACTTTATCCGGATGAAATTGCATTAACGGAATTCCGATTCCTTCTTTTCGATCTGAACCAAATATTCCTTCGTTGTATTTGTTCAAAGGAGACATCTTGATTCCAGAATGTTTCTCATTGTGGTAAACATCTGCAATCTGTATATGTAACCACTTCTCCAATTCACCTAATGTCATCGTGGCTTTTGCTTCCGAATCATAATTGTGACGGTATTTTATTAATTCAAATGTTGTTCCTGGTAGCGAATGAATCTTTCGAGCGAGTGTTCCTAATAATCGTTCGACATGAGCTCCATACCTAGATTTAGCTTTTGGTCTCCAATTAATAGTAAAACCATACTCTTCTCCGGCACGCTTCAACATTTTACCTCTAAACTCTTTTGCATTATCCATGTGAAGATTACGCATAATACCCCAAAGTGGCCAACTAGATTTCAGCTGGTACTTTGCACAAATGTCTTCTTTTGGAAGAATTGCATTCGACAGACAAATACCCGTACCTAATACTCCCGGAGGATCCAATGAAATGTACAATCCTGCTACCATTCTACTGTAAACATCAATCGCGAGTGTTATAAAGGGGCGACAAATTGGCATTCGATCTTCTTCGGAAACGACGAAGATATCCAAAAGCGTATGATCAATTTGAACTACATCCAGCGGATTCTTTGCGTCTGTATATTCGCCTGGAGTGGGTGCAATTGTTTGACTTACTTCGAGATGCCCCAGTCTACTTGTAAGCACTTTTTTCTTATCAATGAGTTTAATCCGATTATAGATTGTATTCGTATGCGGTGCTTCTAAGCCTGCATTTTTACAACAACGAATAACTTCAATAGCTGTATTTTTCTTAGACCTTTTTTGTGCATTCAAATAATGAGTTTGTATTGTGCTATCCATTAAAAGAACCACTTCTTCAGATAAACGACTCTTATCTTTTCCTCCATCTCTTTTAGTAGGAACCAATGATGATAACAATCCTGTGTTGTTATACGCTGACAGCCATCGATAAATCGTGACATAACCAACATGGTGTTCCTCTGAAAGATTTCGAACCAAAACCGTTTTATTGATTTCAAGTTTCATTCCACGTTCGACTTCAATCAATGGTTTTATAATACTGTATCGGCGGTTGGCTTCTATCCAATCTTCATCGCTAATAGAGTCTATGTATTGCTCATTGACAATTGGTTTGTCATCAAAATCAAGTTCTGAAATTTCTCTCACATGTAATTCTCCGGTAGCATCCTCCTGAACAATTACCTTCTTGAAATCAATAAATTTTTGAATCGTTGCGCGCTTTCCTTCAAAAGAACACGATGATCCTGGAACAATATTTTTCATTCATCAACAAGGTTAAAATTCAACTTTTCCGATAACCAGATTTCGGAGTTCATCGAAATCTTCTCGTTTACAAGGTCGCACCCAATATCATTCATTTTGATTGCATACCATAAAGCATATAAACATCTGCCTTTTATATTAAACTCGGCATCTTGGACCGTTAACATGAACTCTTTGGGGGAAGTAATCCCTAGATCACTTATTGTTCGAATCACTAACTTATAACAAGCTCCATCCAAGTCGTTGTAGTTGTATCTGCTTAAAAAGTTGATGTTCTCCAAAAATGGTGTTCGGATATATTCATCCGTGAATATTTTGAACTCCCAACCCTCATTTTCACAATACTCTTTGGCTGCTTTGAAACGGGGTTTGAGTTTTGAGAACTTCTCTCTCAATTCGGATTTGAATTTGATCTCACATAACCAAGACTTGATACCACTCTCATCTTTGAATTGAACGAAGAAATCTGGTGTATAAACTCGCGTTTTTCCTTCAAAAAAGTATTCGATAGTTAATGGCTGATCTTCAAAAAAAGATACATCCGGATTATGCTCTACTATCAACGCAAAATCTCTTTCCAATGCGGACTCGAACCAAATACCATTTTCATTTTTGGTACTTGGAACTATTCCCGAAAGGGAACTACTTTTCATGATCATTCGTCGTTTTCTCACCGGATCAAATTCTTCAATAAATTTAATGTTTTGCTTTTTCATTTCACAATGCTATTTGGTTTCAATTACTTCTGTTATTTTGCAATTTTGTATCGCCAACTAATAGCATTTGTTTCATCCACTTTCGTGGAAATTTGGTGGAAAACCTGCGGTTTTGTTTCGAATTCCGATGTATCGGACATATTAATTTCTAAAAAAATCACTTCAAAAAACCAATTAATACCGTTTTACCTTTGATAACGCCGGAATAAAATTCCAACGTAACCAAAGCTACGACGGCATTATACCCATTTTTAACTACCAGTAAATTCAAATTGAAAATGGTATAACTTTATCCGTATGAAAAAAGCGCTAGTAGCAGGTGGTACCGGATTGATTGGAAATACCTTGGTGGAACAACTTATCGCACATCCGGAATACGATGAAATACATTGCCTCGTGCGTAAATCCGGGAATTGGTCGAATGAAAAGGTGAAAGAACACGTTGTTGACTTCGGGCAAATAGCGGATAATTTCCCGAAAGTAGATGCAGATTGCGCCTTTTGTTGCTTGGGAACTACTTTAAAAACCGCAGGAAGCAAAGATCGGCAGTATCAGATTGATCACGATTATGTGGTTGATTTTGCACAATACTGTTTCACTATGGGAATCAAGCGATTTATTGTGATTTCTTCTATCGGTGCGTCGGTTGAAACGCGCAATTTTTACCTGCGGACAAAAGGCGACATGGAACGTGATTGTTTGGCTGTTGGATTTGAGAGTACGATCATCCTTCGACCTTCATTCTTGATGGGAAATCGCAAGGAATTCAGATTAGGCGAGAAATTTGCGGGTATATTTATGAAAGGCTTGGGCTTTCTTTTTATAGGAAAATGGCGCAAATACAGAGGCATTCACGTGAATCGAATCGCTGAACGGATGATTGCCTTATCGTTGGCCAAGCAACTTCCGCATACAGAGATCATTGCGTCTGATAAAATATAAAAACGCGAATCGTTTTTAATGTTAATATTGCCTATGGCTTTTAAGCGAATTTCTGCTATTATTTGCACACTGATCTGCGTACTTTCTTTCGCACAGAAAGGAGGCCGTTTTGTAGAAGCCAGTCAAGACATTCACTATCATTTTACTGTAACTTCTTATTCTACCAACCACGGACTTCCTGAAAGTCAAGTTATCGACATCATTCCAACCAACAGCGGAACTTTGATGCTAGCAACAGCCGACGGAATTGTGTTGTATGACGGTCAGGAATTTACCGAGTTCATTGAGGATCAACGTTACAAAAACCACTATCCCAACAACTTGATGTGGGACGAATACAGCAAACGGTTGTTTATGAATGAGTATGGTGGAAATTTATTCATCTTTCACCCCTATTATCAAAAATTGCAATCGTGTCGAACAGCAACATTGACCAATCATACGCTCTATTCTATAGATGAATGGGGCAATTTGTTTACGGCCGACACCAAAAAGCTGATCTTTAAAAAAACTGCCAAAACCGGGATCAAAAAAGCGATAAGCATGCATGTTGCCTTTCCGTTGGTATATGTGGGCACGGATACCGGACTTACGGTTTACAACATGACCACCAAAAAAGTCACACAGTTCCTCAACAACGGCCCTATCACCGGTTTTTATGAGAATCCGTACAATGGAAAACTGTTTGCATCCGGGATCAGGCAAATCTATGAACTGACCGGCAGATCGGCAACTCCTTCTCTAAACATTGACAAGGTTGATCCCCAAACCATCATTAAAGAAATGGTCGCCATTTCTTCAAACGAATATTACATCGCTACAAATCAGGGCTTGTACTACCTTACTCCCGATTATCAGGAATACTTCCAAACTGATGTACTTCCTTCTGACAATCTGATTTCACTTCATTACAATAAGGAAGAAGATTGTTTGTTTGCCGGAAGTATTGAAAAAGGGCTGTTGCGGTTACTTCATAAAACATGTTACAGTTACAAATGCAGCACCGGTGAAGGTAGTTTGTTGCAATCATCCTGTACTTCAATTATCAGTACCTACGCCAATGAAACATTGGTTGCAGGATCCGATGGCAGGATTTTGGAAATTGGTATCGGTGAAACGTATGATTACTGGAAATATTCCACCCATTTTGTAAGTCTGGCAGCCATCGATTCATTTGTTTATGCCGGTACGTGGAATGATGGCCTTTACATTTTGAAAGACCGGAAACTAGTTTACCATTTAACAAAGACCTTATTGGGAACAGGGTCGGGAGATGTGCATGCCGCTTTCAAAGATTCTCAGGGAACAATTTGGGTTGGCACAGGGGCAGGAATCTCTAAAGGCAATAACTTCAAAACCCTCAAACCGTATTTACCCAAATCGGTGACCGGTGTTATCATTTGCTTTTACGAGCTTGACAATGGCAATATCTGCATTGGCGGAAGTGATGGGGTTTTCATCCTAGATAAACAGCATAGACTGATCAAGAAAATTGGAGCAAAGCAAGGTTTAATCGGCAAAGAAGTGCGTTGTTTTTATGAGGATGCTGACAAAAAAATCTGGATCGGCACGTATAACGGAGGCTTGTATTGTTACGATCATGGAAAACTCACTTCAATTAACCAAAAAAAGAATTGTAAACTATACGATGATGTGTTTACGCTAGCCAAAGATCGGTACGGATACCTGAATATGACCTCTAATTTCGGCTTGTGGAAAATTGCAGAAGACGATTTGAATGATTTTTACTCAGGTAAACTAGATCGCCTGATTCCGTTTTTCTTTGGTGAGGAAACCGGAATTCTTAATACCGAGTTCAATGGAGGTTTTCAAAACAATTACCTCTTAACAAAACACCACCATTTTTATTTCCCAGGCCTGCAAGGGGTTGTCATTCACACACCCGAACAATTTACTTATAGCAAGTCGAACCCACGAGTCTTGCGCATTTGGGTAAATGACACCTTGTATTCGGGAAAATCGCACCTATTTGAGCGCTCAACACATACCCTACAGTTTGATTTTTCAAGTCCACGTTTCTGCAGAAAGTACAATTCCTTTTATCAATACAAATTGTTGGGCAACAATTTTCCGGATCATTGGAGCAAACCTGAAAAACACCCTTTTGTTTCATTCAAAATGCTTCCACCGGGAAAATACACCTTAAAAGTTCGTGTGGTAAACGCTTTCAATGATCGTCATCCGAAAGAAATTAGTTATTCATTTGAAATTAAGCCGTATTTCTATGAAACAGCCTGGTTTAGGGTTGCAAGTATCATTCTACTGCTTTTGCTCATTATTCTGCTTGTTCGCATGCGGATTTCCTATATCAGTAACAAAGACCGTCATCTGAATTCCATCAACAATACCATTCTGGAATTGAAGCTGAAAGCCATACAGGCAAAGATGAATCCGCACTTCATTTTTAATGCCCTCAACAACATACAATACCTGATCGTATTAAAAGAATTGGAAACGGCAGAAACGGCCATCAATGAATTTTCGCAATTACTACGCAAATTCCTGCAACAAAGTGACCAGTCGTTTGTTACAATCGAAGAGGAATTCGAAATGCTGCGTTTGTATGTAGCCATCGAAAAGTTCCGGTTCAATAATCAATTGGTGTCACGCTTTAAAATTGACTACAAAATAGGGCAGTATTACATACCTTCCATGATCTTGCAACCGGTGATAGAAAATGCGTTGAAACACGGTTTATTGCATTCGGAAAAAGAAAGAACCCTTGGCATAAACGCTTTTATGCACAACGAAAAGGTACGAATTACGATCGAAGACAATGGAATTGGAAGAGAAGCATCAACTGAAATTAACAAATCACGACATGAACATATCTCACACGGATTTAATCTTGTGCTTGAAAAGATAAAGATTGTGCGTGAAAAATACGGCATTGTTATAAACTATGAAATAAAGGACATCACGGAAGATTCTGAAACAGGAACACGCGTGATTTTTGACATACCTATTTTAAAAGAACTTTTTATAGAGGCATAATAATTCACTACTTCAACGACGGATCGCAACGATTGCATCCATTGAGTAAAACCTAAGTAAAAAAGATGAATACATTAATTGTAGACGATGTTAAATTGAGCCGCGACGGATTAAGCGCCCTGATCAACACACACCTGCCGGAAGCAATCATCATGGGTAGCGTACCCTCTGTTGAGGCAGCAAAAAAACTCTTGAAATCCGAACAAATTGATCTATTATTCCTTGATATTCAACTGCAAGACGGTTTGAGCTTTGATATATTAGACGATGTTTCACTGAATTCGAAAGTGATTTTTATCACTGCCTACGAAAAATACGCCATTGAAGCCATCCGGAAAGGTGCTTTCGATTATTTGTTGAAACCGATCAATATTACCGAACTCAAAAAATGCATCGAGCGTATTCGTGAGTTGCGGGAATTGGAAAACGAACACCTGGCAAAAGCTTCTGATTCAATTGTTTTTAAGGGTAAAATCGGCATTTCCAGCATGGAAGGAATTGAGTATGTGAATACCACCGAAATCAATTACCTGAAAGCTGATGGAAAATACACCCTGGTTTGCTTAAAAAACACAACCATCACCAGTTCTAAAAATCTAAAAATGTTTGAAGTGATTCTGCCCGAATCATCTTTTATGCGGGTGCATCATTCTTACTTGGTCAATCTATCGGAAGTGATCCGTTTTAAGAAAGAAGATGCCATGCTGATTTTGTCAGACGGCGCGGAAATTCCGGTAGCGAAATCACGCAAAGATTTACTCACCCGAAGGTTGATTCATGTGTAATATTATCTTACAACGATTACATTAAACGTATCATCAAACGCCAACGAACCTTCTATTACCTGAGCAGCACCGGGAATCATCAATCCTTTCATTTTGGCGGTTTTTCCTTTTTGAATCAAATCCAATAATTGTTTTTCGGTGAGTTTTTTGCCCAATAACTCAAACGGAACCAGAAAACCGCATACTTTGTAATTCGCGCACCCTACTCCGGTGCGACCTTCCATGAGCTTGTGTTGTTTGCATTTCGGGCAATCGAGGTTGGCGAGGCTCACTTTTTCGGCAGGTTTGCGTTCGCGCTTTGGTTTTTCGGTTGCTATCGGCTCGTCAGTATGAAGCTGAATGCGAATGGGCGCCTGCGAAAAAATCACCTCATCGGTGAGTTGACGCACCATGATGGTTAATTCCTGTTTGAATTGTTCCAAATCGTACTCACCCTTTTCAATCAGACGCAATTTGCGTTCCCACTGTCCGGTTAGTTCGGCGCTTTTCAGCAATTCGTTTTGAATGGTATCGATTAGCCCTACTCCTGTAGGAGTGGCCATGAGGTTTTTGCGTTTTTTCTCAATATACTTTCGCTTGAACAAGGTTTCGATGATGTTGGCGCGGGTTGCCGGTCGACCAATCCCATTTTCCTTCATCATATCACGGATTTCTTCATCTTCTACCTGTTTACCGGCGGTTTCCATCGCCCGCAGCAAGGTGGCTTCGGTATAGGGTTTCGGCGGACTTGTTTTTCCGTGATGCAAACGCGGTTCGTGCGGTCCTGATTCACCTTCAGTAAACACAGGCATGGTTTGTTCGGGTTTTTCCTTTTCGGGTTTTTTATCGTCAGAATCGGATTCTTTGGTTTCTTCCCACACAACACGCCATCCCGGTTCAATGATTTGTTTTCCGGTGGCTTTAAACCCGATTTGGTCTACTTTTCCTAAAACGGTTGTATTAGAAACCTTACACTCCGGATAAAATGCCGCGATAAAACGTCGCACAATCAGTTCATACACCTGACTTTCGGGCTGTGAAATACCACTGGGCTGAATGCCCGTTGGGATAATCGCGTGGTGATCGGTCACTTTTTTATCATCGAATACCGATTTTAATTTCGGAATGGGTTTTTCCATCAACGGAGCGGTAAACCGCTGATAATAGGTCAGCCCTTTCATGATATTCGGAATCTTCGGATGCAAATCTTCGGATAGATATGTTGTATCAACACGTGGATAGGTCACAAATTTCTTTTCGTACAATCCTTGAACGTATTTGAGTGTCTCTTCTGCCGAAAAGCCGAATTTCTTGTTGCCTTCTACTTGCAACGAGGTCAAGTCAAACAACCGCGGATTGCCTTCTTTTCCTTCTTTTTGTTCGAAAGATGTAATCTCAAACGGATGTCCTTTCAGGTATTCCACTCCTTTCACTGCTCGGTCTTCGGTACGAATACGATCAATGGTAGCGGTAAATTCCGTTTCGCGGTAGTTGGTTTTCAACTCCCAGTATTCTTCCGAACGAAATGCTTCTATTTCTTTATGTCGACCCACAATCATAGCCAGCGTGGGAGTTTGCACCCGCCCAATAGACAACGTAGCTTTCCCCTGACCGAATTTTTTGGTAAACAAACGGGTTGCGTTCATCCCCAATAACCAATCGCCGATTGCCCGGGCGCTTCCGGCAGCGTATAAATTTTGGTATTGCTCACCATTTTTTAATGATTGAAATCCTTCACGAATGGCTTCTTCGGTCAAGGAAGAAATCCACAAACGTTTGATCGGAACTTTGCATTTAGCTTTGGCCAAAACCCAGCGTTGGATCAGTTCCCCTTCTTGCCCGGCATCCCCGCAATTGATCACTTCTTCGCATTGTTCCACCAACTTTTCGATCACCGAAAACTGTCGTTTTACCCCCTGATCTTCGATGAGTTTAATCCCGAATTTCTCTGGAATCATTGGTAAATCTTCAAGACGCCAGTATTTCCATTTTTCGTTGTAATCGTGGGGTTCTTTGAGTGTACACAGATGACCGAATGTCCAAGTCACCCAATAACCGTTTCCTTCATAGTAGCCGTCGTGGCGCTGTTTGGCACCTATTACTTCCGCAATATCACGGGCAACTGAAGGTTTTTCGGCAATACACAATTTCATTTTTAAAATCAGTTACTTAAGTTTTTTGAGTTTCTGAGTTTCAGTTGGGGCTTCAAAGTTAAAGTTATTTTACCTTGTTGAGGTATGCGATGAACCCTGAAATCATTTTATTTATTTCAACCAGCGATTCATCCAAATTACTGTACTGTTCCAATGAAATATAATTCAAGTCTTTTGAAAGTAGCAGCTGAGATCTTAGTTCCGTACTGGAGGCCTTCGCAATAATCAAATACCGAATAAACTCTTTCTTACCTCCTCCTTCATAACCTTCGGCTATATTAGACGATACTGAAACCGAACATCTTCTCATTTGATCTTTTAAACCAAAATCTTTTGTCAATTCAGTGGTGTTTGTCAGTTTATAAATTTCCAACGAAATCAAATGGGCTTTTTGCCAAACTTTAATTTCTTTGAATGAAGTAATTGTGGGCATTTTGTATCGTCATTTTTTGAGTTTGTTACTGTTTTTACACTTTAAGATAACCAAAACAGCTTATTAACAAACTTAAAAACTCAGAAACTCAAAAAACTTAGAAACTTAGAAACTGACTAGTCGTACAGCACGAAATTTGAACAAAAACTAGAAGTGATTAATAGACAACGACTTTTTGAGACCAATTTTTTCCTGAAAGCGTTCCGCGGATAAAATAGACACCTTTGCTAAGTCCTGATTGAGCGGTGAAGATGTTTCCTGTTTTGATCAAAGCAATTTCTTCTCCTGTAATCGAATAAAGTGATACTACATCACTATTCCCAATCAGTTCAAACTGATCATTGCCAATATACGCAACAGAGGTATTGGTCAGCAACTGATTATCAAGACCGGTGACATCACAGATTGTTGTTGTGAATGAAATGTGATCGATATCAACTAAGGTATCTTCAGCGAACGACGAAGGCTGTCCCTGAATACCAAACAGCACCATTATTTGATTTCCTTCAACAATACCAGAGTTCCATTTTGAAATCAAGGTTTGAATCAATGCCGAACTATTTCCATTAACCGTTGTGTAATCGTAGCTAATTGGTGTATAAATCACATAAGGAAATCCATTGGGGATTTGATTGATCATATCATTCATGCCTGCTAATTGCGTGGAATCACTGTATTGAAAAATGAAATATGCTTCATCGCGTGGCCGACAAGCGCCATTCGTATTAAAATTACCAAACTCATTCATTGGATTTGAACCTTGATAATTGGTTTTCCAGGGCAAGCAGGTAGAAGGATCAAAAACGCTAAGATAAAAAGCAGGTTCTGTTGAACAAAGGCCGTATTCTACAATATCATTGTTAAGCGACACACTATTGTAAATTGTGTTTTCAGGATAACAATTCACTGTAAGTTCAGATTGCGCATTCAGTGAAGAAATGATACTTGAAAATGCAAAAAAGGCGATGTATAGGTTTTTCATAACGATTGTTTTTTGGCAATATAAGGTCTGTCAACTAAAACGAATCGAGTAGATGAACGTTTCCGCTTGTTACTTGAATAATCAAACCGTTCGGTGAAGCATTATTCTAAAATCAACGGCATTTTTCTCATCAGCCGCATGATCCATCACCACTTCAGATATCCAGTCTGATAGATCGATTTCCGGAAAAAAAGTATCTGCTCCATAAACATGGTTCACATGCGTAATGTACATTTCCGTCACAACACCACTTTTCAACGCTTCCTGATAAATTTGTCCGCCGCCAATGATGAAAATGGTTCGCTCCGTTTCATCTTTATAATGATCCAGGCAATCTTCAAGCGAAGAAAACACTACACAACCTTCAGCTACATAATTTTCCGCTCGACTCAACACTGCATTTTCTCGATTGGGAAGTGGTCTGAAACGCTCAGGTATGGATTCGTAGTTTTTCCGACCCATTACCACAATATGACCGGTGGTAGTTTCTTTGAAAAACTTCATATCTGCCGGCAAATGCCACATCAAATCGTTGTTTTTGCCTATGCCTCGCTCGCGATCCATGGCCACTATCAGGCTTACCTTCATTAATCTCCTACTATTGTTACTTCTTTCGGTGTCACAAACACCAACTGTGGCGCAGCGGTTTGGGTTTTGGTCCAGAAAGCCAGAATTTCTCCTGCTTGTTCGGGTGATGAAAACAGTCCGCTCACCAAATGATAATTGCCATCCGGTGCCAAAATACGCGTTGTGGAAGCTTGCTGTTCAGGTGAAAGTTTGGTCCAATCCGTTCCAAGCACGGCATCTAACTGAACAGTATAATAGCCTTCGAGCAACAAATCGTAGCGTTGATGTGCCAACACATCTTGCCCAACAAATTGCTCCACCGTTCCTTTGGCATGTTGACTAAACAATGTGCGCGAATCAGTGAAAAACAGATTCATTTTTGCCAACGATGCCTCATCCAAAAATCCGGATCGGTGTGCATTGTAATCAAAATCGGGGAGAATGTAATACGGTTTCACTAATGCCTCTTGGCGTGGAAATACCCACGTAAAACAATGTTCCACTTTCTGAAAAACAACCGAATTGCTATCCACCGCAACTGTTGTGCGCAACATCATTCCACCATCTGTGTAGCGATCACGCTGATTGGAAACAAAATTCCCTAACGACCAGGCTGTTAGTTTTTCTTCACCCGCTACCGTTTTCTGAATCACCGGCTGTAATACGTGCGGATGACCTCCGATCACCATATCGGCACCTTGACGGTAACAAAACGCTTCCCATTTTTTCTGGTAATCATTTGGCAGCGATTGGTATTCGGTTCCCCAGTGCATGGTACAAATAATCAAATCAGCACCGAGGTTTTTTGCTTTTTTGAAGTCGGCTTTCATCACCGTACTATCGATGTAATTGATAATAAGAGGTGCTGCCACCGACAAACCGTTTGTTCCGTAGGTGTAATTCAACACCGCCACTTTCAATCCGTTTTTCTCAACAATTAGCGGATAATTTTTTTCACGTTCCGCTTTGCTACGAAAAGTTCCGGTATGTTTTACGCCCAATTTATCCAATACATCGAGGGTTTTGGTCACACCTTTGGCTCCGCCGTCGCAAGAGTGATTGTTGCAGGTAAGAATTACATCAAATCCGGCATCTACCAGACCTTCCGACAACTCAGGTGGCGCCGAAAATTGTGGATAACCTTTATAGGGTTTCCCGGCATGTGTGACTTCCAAATTCGCAATTGCAATATCTGCTTCGCTGATCAGGGGTTTCACAAACTGAAAACAATCGCGGTAATCATAGGCATCTTTTTTGGTATTGTGTGCCCCTTGAATTTGCCCGCCGTGCTGCATCACATCGCCCACAAACAAAAGATTTACTTGTTTGGAAGGCACATCCTGAGCCCAAAAACTCAATGAAGAGGCAAAGGAAATGAATGCAATAAATTGTTTGATCATACCATTATAATTGGGTGCTAAAAGTACGAAAGTTGTACTAAAATGATGCCGATCATTCATTTATGGTAATCAAGTACATTTTTTTATTTATTGAGACCACAAAATAAAGCACTTTCCTTCTTCCGTTTAAACCACTCGTTTTCAATTGGTTTTAATGCTATAAATCCAAAATGTAATTAATTGTAATATCGGCTGTAAGTCATTGTAAGAGCTGTTTTTATACGTGAGAAAAGCACACATCTACCTTTGTTTCACACAAAATACAGAACTATGAAACAGGCTGAAAACACGCACTTTATTCTTACGGGAGCCACCGGAATACTCGGATCACACATTTTATACGAACTCTTGTACCGCATTCATAAAAACGATTACAACGGAAGTGTGGTGCTGTTGCTTCGGTCGCGGAAAGACAAAACCGCAATTGAACGATATGATGAGCTTTTCGATGAAGCATTGGTGCCGGATTATTTCCACGCAGTGGATCGTTCGCGGATTGATGATTGTGTTGTACTGATCGATACGGACATTACCAACGTGCAACACGCAAGTTTAGCGAAACTGAACAAAGAGGTTCGTTATCAACTCATTCACTGCGCTGCATCGGTCAACTTGGGAACGAATGAAGCAACATTCGACGAAATAAAACGCAACAATTACCTCGGAACACTCAACATCATTCACACCCTTTTACCTTACTTGTTTAAAGTCAGCTTTATAAGCACGGCTTTTTCTTCAGGGCATAAAAGCGGATTGATCGATGGCGGACTTTCGGATGAATCGCCGAAGAGTTTCCGTAATCCGTATGAGCAATTCAAAGCGCAAACCGAACTCGAGGTTGTTCAAACCTGCAAAGGTTACGGGTTAGAATGGCAGATTTTCAGACCGAGCATTATTTGCGGGCGATTAGTGGATCACCCGCACCATGTGATTCCGAAATTTCTGGTATTTTACCTTTTCGGTGCTTTTTTCTACCGCATAAAAGAAGGATATGGTGACCAAACCATTCGGATTACGATGAATCAAGAATCGGGATTGAATCTGGTGCCGGTTGATTATGCAGCTAAAGCCATCGTGCGTGCTTTGGACACAGATATTCAGGAAATGAACATTGCCAACAGAACGTGTTTGCCAAACAATTATGCCGTGCCACACATGCTAAAAAAAGTGGGCTGGAAAAATTACGAATTCACCGATCACATTCCCGAAGATCAAAATCCATTAGAAAAACTCTACTACCGTACAGTTGGCGCGCAGTTACACGAATACCTAGTGACTCCAGATCATGAATTCAACATCGGGAATCTGACAGACCTTATGAAAGACATGAAAGAGCCGGATGTGTTTGAACACTACCTACAACTCTGCGATTACGCAGTGGATAAAGAATTCAACCACCTGCTTTCCTAAATCATTAAGTAGTCGTGAAGTGCTCTTTTGTAGCAGTTAGAGCCTTCCTGTTTGTTGAATAGCGAACGCATCACCGAGTTTTGGTGGTGCGTTTGTTTTTGTTGCTACAATTGACGAATAAACACCTCTAAATCGGTTTCCCTGTTCAGATCGAGTTTCTTGCGCAAACGGCTTCTGGCAACGTTCGTAGCATTGGTCGACGATTTCAGCAAGGCTGCAATTTCTTTGTTCGACAAATTGAGTTTGATGAGCGTACACAATTCGCGCTCGGTTTTGGTGAGATTCGGGTATTTTTCAACCAATCGTTGATGAAATTCGGCATTCACTTTTTCCGATTCACTTTCCAACGTATTCAAGCGTTCGTTCATTCCCAATTGCTGCTTCAAATCAGAAACCAACAGTTTGAGTGACAATTTGATGTTCTGGTCTTCGCGCTGCAATTGTTCCAGCGACGTCACCAGTGTTTTCGTAATCTCGTGCTTCACTTGATTATTGGCACTTACCGATTCCAAATCGCGCTGTTTGAATTCCAATTCCATCGCATGGGCACGTTGTTCGGTTTCAAGTAATTGCTGCGTTCTGCGCGAAACCAGGTTTTCGAGGTTTTCATTCTGAACCTCTAGTGTGGCATTGGCAATTTGCAACTGTTCTGAAAAAAAGCGCACTTGTTTAAACGCAAAAGCGGTTTGACGAGAGAGCACAAACGTGAGGTAAAGCGCGTATAAAAATAACCCGTAGTGACTCGCAATTAATCCGCCAACGTGTTTGTGTACAAACAAGAGATCACTCAACACCACCACAAACATGATTGCGTTACAGATCAAAATCGGTAAACTTCCTTCTTTTTTAAGCCGAAGGGCGACTACTGAAATGATAGTAATGTATCCCGCCACCGCTATTGCATTGTAGGGGATCATATTTACCATTCGCGACCCTAAAGAAATTGGCGCTACAAGCACCAACACAATTTGACCGACCCAAAAAACACCGCTGATCCAATTAAAAACACGCCCAGACTGAATATTTAAAAAGAATTCAGCTGTTTTCTGCATCAGAAAAAGTGCCGCAATGATACTGATCAATTCAATCTGCAATGCCAAGGCCCAATTGCCCTCTCCTAAAAAAGCATACAACCAGCGCTCGTTCATGCATAAAAAATGTAGACTCATTAAAAGACAGGTTCCGGCATAATAAAAATGGTAGAAATTATTTTTTCTAAAAAACCCGAAACCAATATGAAACAATCCACAAAAGAGAATTGCTCCCGTTATAAGAAACCCTAACATCGATGCACTTCCGGTAGCGCGATTCAAGGTGGTTTCTTCCCCCAATTGAATTGCTCCCAAAATACCACCTTCAAAATTCTGGTTATTTGATACATGAATGGTAATCCACAAACTATCGGATGCTTCAATCGGTTTAATTATATGAACGTATCCGGCCTTCACCAAACGCTGATCTTTGGCTGTTTTTCCACCTGAAAGCACCAACTTGTCATTGGCATACAATTGAAAAGCAGTTGCTATATCACCTGTCTTAATGGCTAATGTTCGATGTTTCTTCGGAAGTATTACCAACAAACGATAGGTTCCGAAACGGACATTTTTTTTCCACCCACCCGGTACTGTAATCGGTTCTGCATTGGAAAGCGGAACATTTGGAGCAACAAATGCTCCGGGTTGAAAGAACCAATCACCGTTTAGCTCCAACGAACCATTCATTTCAAAACCGTGTGATCGGGCATCGAGCACTCCGTTTATTACCTTTGGCTCACCTGATGCCGAAAGCCCCCAAAAAGGAAGTGTCAAAAAAAAGAAAATCAGAAAACGTGTCATCGACTGTTGTTGGAACGATTTCAAAAATACGGTTTCTATTTTTTTATGCTCTTATTGAAATACGAAATTTCTTCTTTCCTACGTATTTATTAAGTGTTGCGGTATTTAGAAAGAAAGTCCAACCTAAACACTTAAGTCAGTAGAACCTACATTCAGATACATACAATTTTTTTATCTAACAATCATTGTCTATTTTTACAACAAAATATTACTTAGCTATGAAAAAAGTTTACTTACTAGCAGGTGCTCTTGCTGCTGGTTTTGCTGTGAATGCACAGTACAACAATGCGAGCGTCGCTGCAAAAAACAATCGTAACCTACCTGGTTACGCGAATAAAAAAGGTCCTTCTGTTGAAAAAGCTGAAGGTGACGTACTTTACACAAACACTTTCAGCACTCCGTCTGACTGGGTATTCTCTAACGCAGGTGCTGCCGGAGTTCCTCCTCACACAGCTGGCGATTGGGCTATCGTGAATGCAATGCCAGCCGGCTTGACATCTCAAATTCCTACTTACGGTTTCCCAGGTGCTATGTTGTCTAATTCAGGTGGCAACTTTGCATTGGTGAACTCAGACGCTGCCGGTGCTTCTGCAACTCAAAATGCTTACTTAACAACTGCTGCGGGTATCGATTTAGCAGCATTGTTGACTACAAACGGTTCAGCTGCTAACGCACCGATGTACCTTGAGTTTACTGAAATTTACCGTCACTTCTTAGAGGAGTTTTACGTGTCTATTTCAAATGACGGTGGTACAACATGGGTTGAGTTTCAAGTAAACCCGGAAGCTGAAGTTCCTGTAAACACCAATTCTGGTAATCCGGAAGAAGAAGTGGTAAACATTACTTCGGTAATCGGTGGTGGTAACTGGGGATCTGATGTACGTATCCGTTTCCGTTACCAAGGTGCTTATGACTGGTTCTGGGGAGTTGATGATGTGAAATTGGTTGAAGCATGGGATAACGATGTGAAAGTGACAAACTTCTACCAAGCTACGGATGTTACAACAACCAATGGTTTCGATTATTTTATTATCAATCAATCTCAAACTAGTTTTCCTGGTGCAACTTTCGGTGCTGAAATTTTGAACAACGGAACCCTAGCTCAAGCTGGTGTGGCTCTTAATGCTAACGCTCCTTCAGCTAGCGCTTACAATCAAACCGGTACTGCCGTAGCACTTCCATTTGCTGCAACTGATTCTATTTCTGTTACTGTACCAATGATGATCCCTGCAGCCGTTGGTGACTATCCTGTTACATTGACTACACAGCTTACCGGAGTAACAGACAGCGAATTGACGAACAATACGAAAGTTATGACTATCCGTCGTGACCAATGGTTATATGGTCGCGATGACAACAACAGAACAGGTGCCATCTCTCAGGTAACTTCTCAAACTGATGCAGCACTTAGTATTGGTAATGTTATGGACATTTTCGATCCAATGGATATTACCATAATTTCTGCTCGATTAATTAATCAAGCAGCTGCTGAAGGCCAAGAGATTTACGGTCAAGTCTACCTATATGATGTTCCGACTGACGACTGGGTGATTTTAGCTGAAACAGATCCACACGCAATTGTTGCTTCTGATTTGGATAACTTTGTAAACATGCCGTTGATTGGTGGTGCTGTTACCGTAAATGCAGGAGACTTGTTATTGGTTGTTGCAGGACACTACGGTGGTACAAATGAAGTTGCTTTCGGTTTAGCTCAACCATGCGAAGAGCAAAGTGTGATTGGATTCACTGCTGATGGTCAGTCTTTTGCTTTAACTACCCCAAATGCAGTAATGGTGCGTATTTCTGACCAACCATTGAGCGTAGACGAAAACACAGCTGATTTCTCAGTAAACGTTTTCCCTAACCCTGCGGTTAACGAGGCTACGGTTTCTTTTGAATTGACAAACACTTCTGATGTTACATTAACTGTTACTGACCTTGCAGGTAAAGTGGTTTACACAAACAACTTGGGTAACACAACTGCTGGAAAACACAATGTAGAAATCAACACTGCTGTATTGGCAGGTGGTATCTACGCTGTAAACTTCAGCGCAAACAACTCAGTAGTTACTAAGAAATTGGTAGTGAAAAAATAAGATTCTTTCTTTAGAGAATATCAAACGCTCTGTTGACTTCGGTTGGCAGAGCGTTTTTCCTTTTAGCATAATCCCACTAATAACTAACCACTAAAAACTAGCCACTAAAAACTAACCACTAATCACTAACGACTAATCACTAATCTATTTATCTTTACCGCCACTAATTATGAACACATGAAAGCATACGTATTTCCCGGTCAGGGAGCTCAGTTTCCCGGAATGGGAAAGGATTTGTACGAATCATCCGATATTGCAAAAGCACTTTTTCAGCAAGCAAACGACATTTTAGGATTCAACATCCAACAAATTATGTTTGAAGGAACGGAAGAAGAACTGAAACAAACCAAGGTAACTCAACCTGCTATTTTTCTACATTCAACCATACTTGCAGCTTGTCTGGGCGAGAGCTTTCAACCCGACATGGTTGCAGGACATTCATTGGGTGAAATTTCGGCATTGGTAGCCAACAAAACTCTGTCGTTTGAAGACGGCTTGCGATTGGTATCAAAACGCGCTCTAGCAATGCAAGAAGCATGCGAACGCGAACCGTCGACAATGGCAGCGATCTTAGGTTTGGAAGACAGCTTAGTGGAAGAAATCTGTGCAAGCATCAACGGTGTTGTGGTTCCGGCCAATTACAACTGTCCGGGACAATTGGTTATTTCGGGAAGTGTTGCAGCAGTTGAAGAAGCCTGTGCAAAATTGACCGAAGCAGGCGCTAAGCGTGCGTTGATTTTACCTGTCGGTGGTGCTTTCCATTCTCCATTGATGGAACCGGCCCGTGAGGAATTAGCCGCAGCGATTAAAACAACAACCTTCCACACACCTATTTGTCCGGTTTACCAAAACGTTACCGCAAATGGTGTAACCGATCCTGTTGCCATTCAGGAAAACCTGGTTGCACAATTAACCGCCCCGGTTCGTTGGACACAAACCATGAATCAGATGATCGCCGATGGTTGTACCGAAGTTATTGAGGTCGGTCCGGGCAAAGTATTGCAAGGATTATTCAAGAAAGTAGATCGCGCATTCCCAACATCCAGCGCAGAATTATAATAGTATTGTAAATGTATGTGTGATGTGGCTCGGGACGCATCCCGAGCCACATCACCCATATCGTCATAATTGCGAGGTCGCGATTAATCACACACACCAACAAAAAAGGTTTCCATGACATGGAAACCTTTTTTTATGAATACAATAGTTGTGATTGTGGGGTCGCGATTAATCGCGACCCCACAACATAATCATCAATTTCTAGACAACGTCGTTTTAATTGCCTTGATCAATTTATCCAAATTTGGCAAAGCCGCATCAATCAGGGTTGGTGAAAATGCAAACGGTGTATCAGTTTGAGTCACACGCATTACAGGCGCATCCAAATAATCAAATGCATATCGTTGCAAGTGGTAAGCCATTTCAGATGAAATAGACGCCAACGGGAACGATTCTTCCAAAATAACGCAACGATTGGTTTTCTTAACCGATTCTACTACGGTAGTGTAATCGATCGGGCGAACAGTACGCAAATCAATTACCTCGACAGAGATGCCTTCTTTTTCAAGAATTTCGGCTGCTTCGTAAGCTACTTTAATCACTTTTCCGAAAGACACAACTGTTACGTCAGTTCCTTTTCGTTTAATATCAGCTACTCCAATCGGAATGATGTATTCACCTTCCGGAATCTCACCTTTATCACCGTACATTTTCTCCGATTCAAAGAATACCACCGGGTCGTTGTCGCGGATAGCCGCTTTCAACAAACCTTTGGCATCATACGGGTTGGATGGAGTAATGACTTTCAATCCCGGGAAATGCGCATAAAACGCTTCAAAACTTTGAGAATGGGTGGCTCCCAATTGTCCGGCAGTACCGTTTCCACCACGAAAGACAATCGGACAACCGTATTGACCTCCCGACATCTGCATCATTTTTGCAGCAGAATTGATGATTTGATCGGCAGCAAGGATGGCAAAGTTCCAGGTCATGAATTCCACAATAGGGCGTAAACCGTTCATGGAAGCACCTACGGCAATTCCGGCAAATCCCAACTCGGCAATCGGTGTATCGATTACTCGTTTCGAGCCGAATTCATCCAACATTCCCTGAGAAACCTTATACGCACCGTTGTATTCGGCAACTTCCTCCCCCATTAAAAATACGTTTTCATCGCGACGCATTTCCTCTGTCATGGCTTCTCTAAGTGCCTCTCTAAATTGAACTGTTTTCATGCTTTTTCTAACTTAATTCTTCCTAAGGAAGGTCGCCAAAATTACAAAAAATACAATTCCACCGTTGCTATTTGGTACGCGAAATACGGAATTACATCATTCATCTCTAATAATGTGCGTTAGTAATAAGAATTACAGTCAGAATTTAGAAAAACCGATGGATTCAAAATTGTTTTTAAATCCATTATAAAACAGCTAATTGTACTTGGCAATTCAACCTATCACATTTGTGCTGTAAACAACGTTTACAATATTCGCTTTAATTGTACAAAACACTTCATTCGTTTATTCGTGGTGGAAAAAGTTAAGTACATTTTATCGCTAGTTTATAGCTCTTTCACTTGAAAACAGCAATCTTCTTCCTATAAACAGTATCAAAATAACCCGTTATTCCGATACTGTTTATCGTCGAATCTTACCATTTTCAAGCGATCTGACGAAATTCCTATTACTAACTCACATTAAAAAAGGACAAATTCGTTCAATTTTCTCTCTTAACGCACCGTTAATTTGCGAACTGAATTGCTTACATTTGCAACCGTAAAATCTGTTGAAAACATGAAAATTCTTGTTTGTATAAGCAAATCTCCTGATACAACATCTAAAATTGCCTTTACCGACGGTAACAAGCAGTTTGATGAAAACGGAGTGCAATATATTGTCAATCCTTACGACGAGTGGTATGCCCTTGTACGCGGATTGGAATTAAAGGAAACCCTTGGTGGAAATCTGACAATCATTACCGTTGGCACTGCTGCCGATGAGGCCGTGATCCGTAAAGCATTGGCGATTGGTGCAGATGACGCGGTGCGAGTGGATGCAGATGCAAAAGATGCTTATTTCACTGCGATGCAGATTGCAGAATACGCAAAAACAAATGCTTTTGATTTGATCCTTACAGGTAAAGAAACCATCAATTACAACGGTTCGCAAGTAGGTGGAATGATTGCCGAAGCATTGGATTTACCGTTTGTTTCATTGGCAACTAAATTGGACATCACCGGCACCACTGCTCGTATGGAGCGCGAAATTGTTGGTGGTTTGCAAGTCGTAGAAGCGAATCTTCCGTTAGTGGTTTCGTGTGCAAAAGGAATGGCGGAACAACGCATTCCGAACATGCGCGGTATCATGGCGGCTCGTACAAAACCACTTCAAGTGGTAGCGGCAACTGCTGTTGAAGATCTTACAACTTATGTTGAATACGGTTTACCTGCTGCTAAATCGGCAGTAAAAATGATTGATCCGAACAACATGGATGAGTTGGTTGAATTGTTACACAACGAGGCGAAAGTCATCTAATTTCTCGAAGACATGAATATTCTAGTATATATCAATACTGCCAGCAACTTGGCAAAAAGTGCATTGGAAGCCGTTACTTACGCCTCAAAAATAGGCGGTTCGGTTTCAGTAGTAGCTACAGGAAACGCTGATGATACAACATTGGCAACATTGGGCGAATACGGTGCTCAAAAAGTAATGATCGACCGTTCGGCTTCTGCAGACGATGCGCAACAGGTTACCCGTTTGGTAGCAAAAGCAACTGAAGCCGTAAATGCGGATGTGGTTATTTTCTCGCACGATTTGATCGCAAAAGCAGTAGCTCCGCGTTTATCCGTTCGTTTGAAAGCAGGTTATATTTCAGGCGCGGTTGCCGTTCCGGATATGAGCAACGGTTTTTCTTGTAAAGTGAACGTTTTCTCCGGAAAAGCATTTGCGCAAGTAGCCGTGAATTCTGCTAAAAAAATCATTTCATTATTGCCAAACTCCATTCAACCGGAAAAAGCAGGAGCTGCTTGTGCAGTGGAAGCATTCGACGGAGCAGTGGGTTCTGCTGCCATTAAAGTAGTAGACACCAAAAAGCCGGAAGGTGAAATTCCATTGCCGGAAGCAGAATTGGTTGTTTCTGCCGGTCGTGGTATGAAAGGTCCTGAGAACTGGGGAATTGTAGAAGACTTGGCAAAAGCCTTGGGCGCTGCAACAGCTTGTTCACGTCCGGTGGCGGATATCGGTTGGAGACCTCACCACGAACACGTTGGACAAACCGGTGTTGCCATTCGTCCGAACTTGTACATTGCTGCGGGCATTTCCGGGGCTATTCAGCACCTTGCGGGTGTGAACGGATCGAAGGTAATTGTGGTGATCAACACCGATGCTGAAGCTCCATTCTTTAAGGCTGCTGACTACGGTGTAGTGGGTGATGTTTTTGACGTATTGCCGAAGTTAACAGCGGCTGTTAAAAAATTCCACGCTGCGCAGTAATTGCATTTGCACATTTTGGTTATTTTTACCAATGAATTACTATACGAGGGAAGCACACACAACTGCTTCCCTCATTGTTTAAACCCTTCGCAACGTCAAGCGACCGAATGGATAAAATAAAATTGGAAATCGTTGGGCTGTCTTACAGCCAGACTCAGTCAGGAGCCTACGCGTTAGTGCTTTCGGAGGCTGGTGGGAAGCGCCGTTTACCGATCATCATCGGAGGGTTCGAAGCGCAAGCTATTGCCATTGAACTCGAAAAAATGGTGCCTACCCGACCGCTTACGCATGATTTATTCAAAACATTTGCCACTTCTTTCGGCATCAAAGTGAAGGAAGTGATCATTTATAACCTACAGGAAGGTATTTTCTTTGCCAAACTGGTGTGCGAACGCGACGGACAATTATCGGATATCGATGCCCGTACTTCAGATGCAATTGCCTTGGCCGTGCGGTTTGAATGTCCCATTTTCACCTTTGAAACGATTTTATCTTCAGCCGGTATTTTGTCGGATGAGTTTATGGATGAAGACGATGATACGGATGATGATACTTCCGAAGAAAACGAGTTTCAGCGCATGTCGAAAGACGAACTGGAGCAAGCCATCACCGAAGCTATTGAAAACGAAGACTATGAGCGGGCGTCCATGCTGAGAGACGAGATCAATAAACGGTCGTAACTACTAAAACCCTACTACATGCAACTTTCGATCAAGAATCGCTTAATCTTCATGAGTTTTATGCAATTCTTTGTGTGGGGCGCATGGTTGATTACGATAGCCAATTATTGTTCTACTACCAAAGGCTGGACCTTTAGCCAATTTGGCGCTATCTTTTCAACTATGGGGTTTGCAGCATTGTTTATGCCTACCATAACAGGAATTGTTGCAGATAGATGGATCAATGCAGAGCGGTTATTAGGAATATTGCATTTGCTAGGTGGCATTGCCTTAGCATGCATTCCGGCCATTGATGACCCGAACACTTTTTTTTGGGTTATTTTCTTTGCAATGATTTGTTATATGCCTACCATTTCTTTATCAAACTCGGTGGCTTATCATATCTTAAAATCGAATAACTTCAATGTTGTAAAGTCATTCCCTCCCATTCGTGTGTGGGGAACCGTTGGTTTTATTGCAGCTATGTGGACCACCAATCTTACGGGAAGCAAAGCAAATGCCAATCAGTTTTACATTGCCGCTATTGCCGCGGCTGTATTGGCTATCTATGCGTTTACATTGCCAAAATGTACCCCACAGGGAAAAACAACCGGTACAGGATCAGTTAAAGAAGTTCTTGGCCTCAATGCCTTCAAGTTATTTGGACAGTACAAGATGTTGCTTTTCTTTTTGTTTTCCATGTTACTGGGAGCATCATTGCAATTGACCAACATGTATGGTGATGTTTATTTTTCCGAATTTGAAAAGATTCCTAAATATGCCGATTTATGGGTAGTAGAGCACTCCACTATTATCATGTCCATTTCTCAGATTTCCGAAACGTTGTTTATTCTGGCGATTCCATTTTTTCTGAAACGCTTTGGCATCAAACAAGTAATGTTAATCAGTATGGCAGCCTGGGTGCTCCGCTTCGGATTATTGGCATACGGCAACCCGGCAGATGGTTTGTGGATGATCGTAATGTCTTGCATTGTCTATGGAATGGCATTTGATTTTTTCAATATTTCAGGATCGTTATTCGTTGAAACAAGTGTTTCGCCTAAAATCCGTTCCAGCGCTCAAGGCCTTTTTATGATGATGACAAATGGAATTGGTGCCGTACTCGGAAGTTATATCAGTGGTTGGGTGATTGACAGTTATTTCTTATTGGAAAACGGGGATAAAAACTGGAGACCTATCTGGATTACTTTTGCTCTCTATGCACTTGTCATTACGATTCTCTTTGCTTTACTTTTCCGCCACAAACACAACCCAGCCGAGCTGGAAAACGTGCAGCACTAATTCACCTTATTTTCAACACAATTCTTACGCTAAAGCTACAGCGAAGGCGCAAAGACACAAAGTTTTTTTGAAGGATAGACGTGTTAAGATCACAAAGGCGTTCTAAGGAAATCTTTTTCTTCTACCTATAAAAAGTGTCTCTCTTTGTGAAGGTAACATACACCCTACTACCGGAATCCCTTTTGTGTTCTTAACAAGTCAAGCCTGTACTATTTTTTTTGTGCTTTTTCGGTGAAAAGTCTTTTCGTGTAATTCACAATACATCTCCGGTTCTAAAGGAAACACAGAACTACTACCATAATCCCTTTGTGTTCTTAACAGGTCAAGTCTGTCCTATTTCTTTGTGCCTTTGTGGTGAATAGCCCCCCCTTAATTCCTTCGTTTCAAGCATTGTAATTAGTTGATCTTTACTCAAATTTGATTTTTAAGAATAATATTAGTAGCTTTCGGCTTCAAAATGAATCTTAGATTACAGCAATGAAAAAAACAACCTATTTACGGCTACTGCGTTTGAACGCTCCGCTGTTTATTTTTGCGATCCTTTTTGTAGGCCTTTCCGCTTGTCATCGCGACATCAAAAAAGACAAGGGAATTATTGTAAATGAATTGGGTGACGCTTGTCCTACATTGAACTCTGCTGACGGTGACGAGTATGTAGTGACTTCATCTTCTCAATTGAGCACTATTCTTGGAGCTTCCGGATGCACTGCCTCTACTTTCGGCGTAGATTTCTCTAAAAACACCTTGTTGGGGAAATACGTGAAAGGAAAATGTAAGATGAAAATCTACAACCAGGTAAAACGCGAAGATGGTTCGAAACGAATTTTGTTTAAAATTCTTGCCAACAGCAAAGGCTTCTGCGATACGGATTATTACGAATGGACATGGGTGGTTGTTCCAAACTTCCCAAGTGACTATGAAGTATTTTTCGTTGTAGAAAAACGATAATAGAAATTCACTTTCTTTAAGCAATGGTTTGTCAGTATCTCTTGACAAATCGTTGCTTTTTAGTTGAGCGAGGATTGAAGAGTCTTATAGTCGTTAATCAACAACAAACGTGAGTTCGGGATACGAATTCGCATTAAACAAGTTCTCCATACGATGAAAAACGCCATCTTACTCACATTCCTCTTTTTCTCCGGCTGGGCAGCTGCTCAAGTTTCCGACACGACCGTAGCGCGTGCTTTCTGGAACGATAACATTCAGACAATTGTAAAAGCCAATGTGACGAAAGTGCTCACACAAACCCACTACCCGTTGGAAGTCAAAACCGGTCAAAAGCGTGAGAAATTGACCAAGGAACAGTTCAAGACGCGTTATAAATCCATTTTCACTTCCACAATTGTAGCTGAACTTGCTTCGGAAGATATCGATGCCATTGATGCCTTTACAATGGGTGATGACGAAACGGAGACCTATATGTTGGCATGCATGCTTTCGGAAGAAAGCGATGCGGCGATAGTGCTGTGTTTTAAGCAATTCAATGGCAAATGGCAGTTGTATCTGGTCGATTATCATTTGGAATGATAAAACCAAACAACAACAAAATCAGCCTCTTGGCAAGTCGGCAGAAAAATACCTTCAACTTTTCTGCATTTTTTCCGTTTCAAGGCTTTGATTTTAAAAAATACTTTCTACATTTGTCCCCCGTAACAAACGTGTTGCGGTAGTTGCGAAAGCAACGATTGAAATAAAAATAAGCGAGAGTAGCTCAGTTGGTAGAGCACAACCTTGCCAAGGTTGGGGTCGCGAGTTCGAATCTCGTCTCCCGCTCGAATACCAAAGGATTTGTCAGCCACGGCGGATGAATCCTTTTTTTATTCTAGTAATGAGAAATGCTCGGATGGTGGAATTGGTAGACACGCCGGACTTAAAATCCTGTGCTCATTTGGGCGTGCGGGTTCAAGTCCCGCTCCGAGTACCAACGAAGTAGAAAAGCCTTTGGAGATTTCCAAAGGCTTTTTTCGTTTTTCGTTGGCTTTTCACTTCGTTGTCCCATGGCGAATGAGGAACGAATTCTGCTTTGGGACAAAAAGAAAAGAAGTTTACTTCACAGCCGTTATTTTTTTGTCCTCATTCTCGCTCTCTGTCTCATTCTAATATTGCTAGAGCCGTTATTTTTTCAGAATGAGAAACAGAATGAGAATGATGTTGGAGCTTCGTTCTATTCTAGGAATGCACGGTAAATTACGTAGACTTCTACTTCGCAGGCATTGTTTTTTCAGAGCGGGAAACAGAATGAGAATGAGTCCGCTGCCGCGGAAAGAATGATTCTGAGCCATTTAAAATTTTTAGATTCTGCTGCTTTTCAGAAAAAAAATCTGTATCTTAAGATAACCAACTTAAAATCAGATTCTATCATGTTTGAATTTCAAAAACTGGAAGTTTACGAAAAAGCGAAAGCCTTTCACACTGATACAAATCAACTAGACATTAAAATGGCTTGAGATGAGTAAGGAGAAACTTGGGTTTTTTATACTTCAACAGGCCTTTTAATCAAGATTATTTAGCTAAATTTCAAATCTATTAACCATAAATTCTACTATTCATGAGTTCAACAAAAGAAAAACCAACCGGGATTAATCCTAACTCGGCAGATGTGCCCGCTATTCTAGCGTCATCCATTTCATATTGTTCGTTAACGAATAATGTACGCGGAACATTGCGAAAATACCTACCTGATTGGACATTGGTATGGGAACCGATAGATGCGGTGAATGGCAACTATGCTTTTATTGCACAAAACGGAAACCAATACATGATTGCTATAAGAGGGTCTATTTTGAATTTTTCGATAGGCTCGTTTGATAATTGGTTTCGAGAAGATTTCAATGTATTCACACAAGTGCAATGGGAATATCCGTACGATCCGGTAACGAAACCTATGATTTCTGCCGGTTCGGCTTATGGTTTACATAATATGAGTCAATTGCTTGGTAGAGAAAATAAAGGCACGCTCCTAAATTTTATTCGTCAACTTCCTTCTACTGCTGCCATAACAGTTACGGGGCACAGTCTTGGCGGTGGTTTAGCTCCCGTTTATGCCTTGTACCTGAATTCTCAATTACAACGATCGGGTATTCGTTTACAACCGATATCTGTAGTTACTTTCGCCGGACCAACCACTGGAAATGCAGCATTTGCAGCTCTTTTTAACGCAACATTCAAAGGTCGAGCCCGGTTGTATGTAGACGTAATTGATATTGTTCCTTTTGCAGCAAATAATATTGGGGGTATCGCGAAGTTGTTTAGTGGAAAGCATCGGTATGCACCGAAGGCTCCTATAGAACTTGAGGCGCTCTTTTTATTGGCAAATGACCAAATGAAAAAAGCCGAGAAAGAATATAATTCGTATTACACACCATTAGCAGGCACCATTTTGCTAAATACAGCTAAGTATGAATTTCCGAATGATCACATTTTACCTATAACTGCTTGGGCAACACAAGCCGGCGATCAACATTCTCACGATAATTACTTGAAGTTAGTTGGGTGGCTAGGAACTGATTTTGGATGTACAGGTAATTTACAGTTTGGAAAATAAGCTACACTAACTTAAAAGCGGATATTCTCCTATCTTTGCACTCCTTTTGCTTTTACAAGCATATACAAGTTAGCAATGTCGCTTGCCTGAAAAGAAAGCGTAATAAAACATATTCAAAACCTTATGAATTGGCTTCCACCTTTCATAGGAAAAGCAAGCCCTGAACGTTTTCGGATGTTCAGGGTTTTGTTTTAAACACTCATTTCGCTAACACTATAGCTTGTGCCATCGCTAAAGCTATTGGTGACATGCGATTAGCGAACGCGGTCTGTTTCTCGCTCTCATTCTGAGATGCTTCCACCTTTCATTGGAAACGGAACGGTCAATGTCTTCGGATCATGCATAAGGACAAACACGTGTTGAGGGTTTTTGTTTTTCCATTAGCAAACTCAAAAGGATATTAACTGGAAAATCTTTCATGAAACTGAGTTATCGTGTAGATTTCAATGTTATATTCTTTGAGTATCGTTTCCATTTCAATTCTAACTTGGTCATATGCTTGCTTGTTATTGATATTCGTAACTATACTATGCTTTATTTCTTTGAATCCTAAATCTTTTTCAATTAATTTATCTATTGCTTTTTTCATTTGAACAACACTGTCACGTAGATTCCCAATTTGGGTATCTGAGGGTCTATCAGTTTTGAACATTTTTACTTCAATGAGTTCTTGAGTGTGCTTTTCATTATCTAACAAGCAATAATCAATTTCAACGTCTGTCAAAAATGTTTGATTTGGTATATGTTTAACTCCTGTTTGATTTAAAAGATATCCAATTGCATGGAACAACAATCCGTCTTTGTGAACAATGTGATCGTATATAGTCTTGTCCAATTCATAAGGGACAATGTAAAGGACTTCTTTATTACATGAAGGGCATTTAAGCTTTAGATTACTTGGTTTGATGTTAATGGACAATACCCCATTAAACGTATTTGGCGGGCAACTTACGCATTCGTAGTAGCTTTTTAACTTCCCGCCCTTAATGACATCAATCTCATACAGATTATCAAAGAATTCAAGCCGATCAAAATAATTTACGTTATCAAATAGAATGTCGGTAAAATGCTTGGTTGCAGATAATAGGTTTCCTTTGATTTTATGATTGTAATATGTACTTAACAGATCTATCGAAATAGACAAATCAAATAGATTTTCATTGCTGAGAAAAGTTTTTAGCTGGGTTTTAAATTCTTGCTCAAAATAAAGTAGAAGTTGCTGAACTGATTCAATGTTTTCGGGGATTATGTAGTATTCAGCTAATGATTTGAAAAGATCCTGTTCACTTTCAATAGCATCAACTAATTTTCCGGCGAGTCTAAGCCAATTTACATTCTTACGAAGATCCGACTGTAATTTGTTGAACGTTTTGTTGAATTTTTTTTGAAATAGAGTTCGATTTTATCGTTATCCAAGTATTTCTTTGCAGCTACTTGTAACTCGTGAACCAATTCAATATTCGCATTCTCGGTTCTTTTTGAGGCTTGTAGACCAGTTTTGCGTTTTTGCGAGTTTGTTAGCACCAAACGTTGCGCGAGGAATTTTTCCTTGGTTAGGATAAGCTCAATTTCATTTTCTAGTAATTGCGTTCGATGAACTGAAAATATAGCCTGACAATTGGGATCGTTCCAAAAAAGGTTGTAAAATATTTTATCGTTTGCTTTCAAAATGTTGTAATAAGTATCTAGTATAAAGTTACTTATTATGGTTCATCTTTCGAAAGGACTGTTCATAAATAGATGGATCTATGATATTTTTTAATTCTCCTTACAGGGAAGTGTTAGTTTGACATCTTTGTAGTTATTATTATGAAGATTCAACTTTAAATCGCTCACGTAAATGAGCATACTTTTCCCAAAAGAACATATATCCTTTGGAGTTTAAATCCATGATACTGATTCGTTCAAAACAACGATACTTATCAAGAACAGGAGTAAATGCGACATAATCTTCCTGAAAACTAATCCAAAACAACCACTTGATCTCGGGGTAAGTAAAATGATTCAAATAAAGATTGATCAAATCTGTTTTTTCGTCCTCGTTATGAAATGGAGAAGAGTCGATCATTCGAATGATATAAAAACAATTGTTGTAATACCGGTAAAAAGCACCTTTTAGTCCTTCGAGGAAAAATTCCAGTGTAGTTGCAATTATCCAATCCGGAGTCTTATCTTCCTCGTCCAATCTAGCTGCATCAAACATTGTCCAATCAAAAAGATCAATGGTATGTTCGAAAACACCTCCTCCTTCCATTATTGGGTACTCTTCTAATAGTCGTGTAATACTATGATTGTATTCGAAACCTGCAATTTTTGAAAATTGGTAATTAGCATCGATATTCACTAATTCGATTTTAGAGGTATGTACCACAAATGAATCAACAATGGATAAGTGCAGATCAAATAACTTAAACAGTTTCGCTTCCCAATCGCGTTTATCGTTCTCTTGTCGCTGAATTTGAAACTGGTCTTGGACAACTTTATTGGCTTCAATCTGCGCTTTTAAAGCAGCAAAGACTAAAATGGAACCGGCAATGCTTAGAAATGGCGAGGTTAGTCCGCCTATCGTATCTCCCATGATTCCAGCGCTAGGGCTAATCTCATTTTGAAAGAACATTGAAAGTACCAACGGCGCTAAAAACGCAGCTATCATACAACTGATTGCTGCTACCCAATACCATTTGTAGGATTTCATATTGAAGCTATATTATTAATTGCGTTTAACGATTATTGTTTTTATTTTTCAAAATTCGGCAACCATTTATCGATATTTTTATCCGGGTAATAATACTTGATAATCTTCACAATTGCTTCTGCAAAATCACGAAGAATCAGATGATACAAATCTTCACCGAATGCATTTTCTTATTCTTACTAGCGAGTTAGTTACTTTCTACAATTTTCACCTCCTCCTCCGTCAAACCATACAATTCATAAACCATTCGGTCTATTTCTTTGTCTGTTTTGTCAATCTCGGCTTTGATAGAAAGCGCTTTTTGTTTGTTTTCTTCAAATAAATCAATCCATTCAAATTCCTCTTTTTTGGTGAGTGGTAAACCACCTGCTGCTTTGATGCTTTTATTGAGTTCTTTGATGAAATCGGTAAATGCTAGTTCGTACCATTTTTCGAGTTTCCCGGAAAGTTTTTCTAGCTTGTATTGGTTGGAGAAATAGGATGAGAATTTCTGAAGAATTTGTGTTAATTCACTATTTGTTTTTAAAATAAGTTTCACCTTATCTTCAATGTTTTTATTCTCAAGGAACTGACTTGAAATCGGAATATTATTGATATACTGACTTTTTAATCTTAAATAACCACCTCTTGCTTTTGCACATATAGTTTCGATGAACATGCGGATTAATTTTGAATTTAAAATACCCAAAAGCGTTTTTGAATTTGAAGGAATTCCAAAACAGGTCATATCCATTAGTGTGTTATTAGCCAAAGTGAAATTAACATCGGAGGAAATATCTGGATAAATAATATACTCTTTTGAATACGGAAAATCAGTTTTAAATTGTTGAAATTCATACCAAACCTTATTGCCTGCTTTCACTCCTTCTTTAATTATAGCACGGTTCAATAAATTGGTCTCAAATTGGCTTAAATATTCAAATTCATTTTTGTGATTTTTGAGATCATTTATTAGAGAATATTTAACTTTCTCGGCATCTAAGGTATAAGGTAAAATAATTATGTTATTACAAACAACAGGGGAATACCTTTTAACTTCTCTTCCAACAACATAGTCATTTGTGATTTTGGAAGTCGCTAATAATTGGGGTAAATTGTTTTTTGAATGAATGTAAACGGAGTTCAGACCGGTTTTGATTCCTACCTGTGGTTTTTCAATTATTTCAATTAATCTCTTATTTCTTTTAATCAGTTTTTTGAATAAATTAAAAACTCCTTCATTGTTTGAACCATTTGACCAACTACCTAATTTTTCGAATAATTCGATTTGAAAAACACGTATTGCACTCCTAAATTGATTTGAAACTTCGCTGTAATTTTCATTGGAAACCACTAACAAATTTGAGAACATTTTCTTTGGTTCAATTTTAGTTTTTCTAAAAATTATTATTGATGGATAAGCAATTATTCCTTCAAAAACATCTAAATCTTTAAAATCAATATAAGATATAATATTCACTTCAGAATTGAGAAAATCAATTAGAACCTTGCCATATTTTGTCTTAGTATATTTACTTGAAACAATAAAACCATTTAAACCATTTTCTTTTAAAATAGAATGAGATCTTTCGAAAAAATAAACATACAAATCAGATTTACCAGTGTAAGTTTTAAACTTTTTTTCTAATTCTAATTTTATGACATTTGAAATTAATTCATTTCTTACATAAGGCGGATTCCCAATCACCACATCAAACCCACCTTTTTCAAACACCTCCGGAAATTCCTTTTCCCAAGAAAACGCCTTTTCACCAGCCACAGCAACATCGTCAATCAAGGAGTTTCCGCATTTGATGTTGTTGTTTAAGGAATTGAGTTTTCTGCCTTTTTGGGCAGTGCGTAACCATAAGGAAAGTTTGGCTATTTCTACCGATTCATCGTTTAAATCAACACCATAAATGTTGTTTTCCAAAATGTGCATTTCGGTGCCCGGAAACTCAAATGAATAACCCAACAATTGCGATTCTAAACTATCAATGTAGTGGTGTTCTTGTATTAAAAATTCTAAGGCTTGATTTAAGAAAGCACCCGAACCGCAAGCGGGGTCACAAATGGTGATTTGCAACAACCAATCGCGGTAAGCATGCAACGCGTTGTCTAGTTTTTCAATGGTTGTTTTATTGCGGTTTTTACGTCCTTTTGCAAACTCTTCATCGATGATTTGAAATTCGGTTTTCTTTTCCTCGCACAACTTCCCAATCGTGTTGTCTACAATGTACTTTGTAATGTATTTGGGAGTGTAGAAAACACCGTCCTTTTTTCGTCTGGTTTTTGTTTTATCGATCTCTTGACCTTCAATTTCCGATTTGATTTCATCAATTTCATTCAACGAGTTTTCGAAAATATGCCCCAAGATATTAACATCAACTTCGCTTAAGAAATTGTAATCACTCATTTTGTGGCTGTGATCATACAATAACGCATCGTCAATTTTCACCGCATCTAACACCTCATCTGGTAAAAACAACCCGCCATTGTAAGCAAAGATTTCAAATTCGGCCGTAATGGCATCACCCGTCTTTTTTCCAAAGGCTGGTAAGGTAACCATCGCACCTGTGTTTAAATCTTCGAAATACATTTTATAGCGATCGTACAACGAAACTTGTACACGTGCATCGCGTAGATTTTTCCACTCTAGGTTGATTCGTCGAATAAGATTAGTAGGCAATAACAACCGGTCTTCAGCAAAGAAAATGAATAAAAAACGGTCTAGTAATTTCTGCGTTTTTTTGAATAAGAGCAATTTATCGTATTCAGGATTGAGTGCTACCAAATTGTTATACAATCCGCGTTTGAACTCTGAATAATCCTTGTACAATTGCTTGGTAATCTTGTTTTCCTGCGAAACGGATTCGTCTTTTAAATGCTTGGGAATATTGTTTTTAATGTTGTCGTAAGACAAACACATATACAAAAGCGCAAAATCGTCTTTGGTTAATTGAAACAAATTGAATTCTACAAAATCAATGGCATTGTCAATATAGAAACGAATTCGTTCAAAGTTGGACGTAATGACATACACACATTCCGGTTGATTGTTTTTATACCCGAATGCTTGTGTTTCAATTTTGTTTAAGTCGGTAGTATCGGTTCCTTTTAATTCAATAACGGCTTTCACTTTTCCGTCAATCAGAATAGCACCATCGGCTTTTTTAGCATTGGTTCGGTTTTTTTGTTCGGTCAATAAATTGAAATTGGTTTCCGGATTGATGGTATAGCCGAAAATTTGAACGAATAAATCTCGTAGAAAACCTTCTTGATATTGTTCTTCTTTACTGTTTTTTATATTGGTTTGTTTTTCGGTTTTATGAAAAACAGCGGTAAATTCATTCCACTTTTGCTCAAGCAATTTTTGATCTAACGACTGTAAGTGTTTGGTTATAACGGATTGCTGAAAGAGTGCCATGAATTAGTGCCTTTTTTGGTTTGAAGTAATCGTGTTTTCACCATTGAGTGGTTTTTCGCTTCTAGTGCAAAGATGCTAAAAACGGTGAATAGTTGGTTCGTTACCATGAAAAAGCAGATCGATAGCTGAAATTTAGTTGAAGTTAAATTCCTTTGTTACAAAATACTTTGTTGTTAAAAGAAGAATTCATATTGCTGACCACGCGCCATTTAAGGAAATGGAGTCAGAAAAAATGCCGCTCACTTTATATCTCACGATGAAGTCAATAGCGCATACTTCGAGACTTGATGGAAGAGGTTTATCCAGCTTAGTTAAAGAATTGGATTTTCAACCAAAATCCCTATCTTCATCCCGCAAAACCCAACACATGATAACAATTAACCCTTACTTAAACTTTTTAGGCAACACCGAAGAAGCCTTTTTGTTTTATAAATCCGTTTTCGGAGGCGAGTTTACTACCTTGCAGCGCTTCAGCGACATTCCAGGTGCGGCTGATAACCTGCCCGAAGAAGACAAACACAAACTGATGCACGTGGCGCTGCCCATCGGAAAAGCCTGTGTGTTGATGGGAACCGATGCACTCGAATCTGCCGGACACAAAGTAACGATGGGAAACAACATTTCCTTGTCGATTGATGCCGAGAGCGAAGCCCAAGCCGACCAACTCTACGCAGCTCTTTCGCAAAACGGAGTAGCCGAAATGCCCATGGAAAAAACCTTCTGGGGTGCTTATTTCGGGATGTGCGACGACCAGTTTGGGTTGAAGTGGATGATTAATTATGATTACCCTCAATAGATTTTTGATGTTGGATGCTTGATTTTTGATTGAAATCTCGCATAAAAGTTGAGACTTGCATACAAAACTTTAATGAAGGTTGCAAGAATCGAGTTCTAACGGTAAATCTCATCCAACATCAAGCATCAAGCATCCAACATCAAGCATCCAATTACCAAAAATTAAAAATTTAACTATGAAAACAACCCTTTTAGCAATTCTTTTCCTTTGGGCCTTCTCCCCCTTCGCAAAAGCCGATTCACCAATTACTTCCACGGATATTTCTTCGTCGTACCAAGATGTTGCAATCGTGCAAACAGCCGCATCGGCGCAAGGCGTACTCACCGACGAATTGATGGCTTACCTTGCCGACGAAAACAATCCCATTGATGTGAAAATGGCCGTGATCAATCAGTTGGGTTGGGATTTCGATGGAAAATCGAATGCCGATGTTTACCTCAATTACCTCATCACCACCAAAAAGGTAGCCAGCGAAGCCAAACTCAAGAAAAAAGGAACGGCTCATCAATTGATCTGCATGGCTTATTTCAAGGCGATGGACAATTACTTCGACGTGAAAGATGCGGTGGTTTATGCCGATTTGGCCGCCAAGAAAAACAAGAAAAGTTACACCATTCAATTGATCGTTGCCATTATCAAAGCACAAAAAGCCTTCGATGCCGATTGGTGTGCCGTGTATAAACTCACTGATGCCGTGCGCACAAATGCGGGTTTAACCATGGATATGCGCAAAGAAGCGTCGGATGCCGTTTTTGAGTATATGGATTTGTATAAGGACTCCTGCAAATAGATAATGCTTGATGCTTGATGCTTGATTTTTGATGGGATTCTATTAAAAAACTAAGATTCATATACATAAACTTGGTCCGTTTGGTGAATTGGGATTTAACCGTCGATCCAACATCAAGCATCAAAAATCCAACATCAACCATGGAAAAAACAGAAAGTATTCTCATCAACGGCCATCGCCATCTTAAATACAGCGGACAATCGTTTTCTGCAGAAGAATCGTTGCAACGCAGCAAGACCTTTTACGCAGAGCTCAATGAACGTCGCTCGGTGCGAACCTTTTCTACCGAACCTGTTTCAAAAGAAGTCATTGATCAGCTTATTCTAGCAGCATCAACTGCTCCGTCGGGAGCGCACAAACAGCCTTGGACCTTCTGTGCGGTTTCTAATGCTGAGCTCAAAACACAAATCAGAATTGCTGCCGAAAAAGAAGAACAAGAAAACTACGATGGTCGCATGAGTGAGCGCTGGCGTAAAGACCTGGAACATTTAGGAACCGACGAACACAAACCCTTTCTGGAAGACGCGCCGTGGTTGATTGTGGTGTTTAAACGTGCGTATGAAGTAGATGAATCGGGCGAGAAACACAACAACTATTACGTGAACGAATCGGTGGGAATTGCCTGCGGAATGCTCATTTCTGCCATTCACAACGCCGGGTTGGTGACACTTACGCATACACCTAGTCCGATGAACTTTCTTACCGGATTGCTTGATCGCCCGGCAAACGAACGCGCCTTTTTATTATTACCAGTCGGTTATGCCGCAGAACCGTCTTACGTGCCTGACATTCACCGCAAAACACTGGAAGAAGTAGCTGCTTTTTATCTATAATGATGTTTGATGTTGGATTAGGGCTTTCCTATGAATATCCGTTCTTCCGTCTTTACTGAAGTTCTTGCAGGAATTGGATTGTGCTTTTTTGGAGGACTCCAATCAAACATCAAGCATCAAACACCGCGTCCGCCTTTGGCGCGATCAAACTGCGACAGCTGCTTTAATATGCGGATGCGGATCATAATTCACCAACTCAAAATCATCAATCGTAAAGGCAAACAAATCGGTCACTTCCGGGTTGATTTTCATTTGCGGTAAAGCTCTGAAATCGCGGGTCAATTGTAAGTTCGCTTGTTCGAGGTGATTGTTGTACAAGTGCGCATCACCCAGCGTGTGAATGAATTCTCCGGGTTGCAACCCACACACTTGAGCCATCATCATCGTAAGGAGGGCATACGAAGCGATATTGAACGGCACACCCAAAAAGGTATCGGCCGAACGCTGGTATAACTGACAGCTCAACTTGCCTTCCGCCACATAAAACTGAAACATCGTATGGCACGGTGGCAAAGCCATTTCATCCACGTATGCTACATTCCAGGCGCTCACGATCATTCGGCGTGAATCGGGGTTGTGTTTGATTTGGTTTACTACATTCGCAATCTGATCAATGTGACGACCATCGGGTGTAGGCCATGAACGCCACTGATAACCGTATACCGGACCCAGGTTTCCGTTTTCGTCTGCCCATTCGTCCCAGATACTCACATTGTTGTCTTTCAGGTATTGAATATTGGTGTCGCCTTTCAGGAACCACAACAACTCATGAATGATCGATCGCAGGTGCAGTTTTTTGGTGGTTAATACCGGAAAACCGTCGGCCAGGTTAAACCGCATCTGATAACCAAAAGTAGACAATGTTCCTGTTCCTGTTCGGTCGCCTTTTGCAGTTCCGTTATCCAAAATATGCTGTAATAAATCGTGATATTGCTTCATGTTGCTGAAAATTCAAGCGTGAAATTACGATTTTCTCGAGCGCGGTACAAGCACGGTTCATAAGTCGGTCTCATTGTTGAAACAATAAAATTCAACCACATAGAGCACATAGGCCACATAGGATAACTCCAAGAACTTATAAAGCTCAAAAACTATGTTATCTATGTGTCCTATGTGGTGAAAAGATGAATTTTGGCTCTCAACTCCTATTTCGTTACATTTGCCGTGGTCAGAAGAACCGTATTGATGAAAAATTGGCTTATAATCTGCTTCCTGTTTGTGGCGAGTACCGGTTTCGGTCAGCACCTCAAGAAAAAATTCTACGGTACCTATACTGGTGTGATTCCGGCTTACAAACTGGATATCGGTTCAGATGTTGTTGATGTAGCTTCGGCCAGTATCACCATTGTGCTTTCTCCCGAAGGAGTGGTGCAGCAATTGGGAAACAGCACCAAAAACGGCACGTGGAAGATCGTAAGCACCGAGAAAGCTTATTTCGTACTTTCACTTCGCCTCGAAGGCCAACTCGCCGAAGAACAGATTGTGTTGGATAAAAAGTTGAAAACCATGGTGCGTCAAGGGATTTTTCCGCAACCTGATACAGAGCTTGCGAAGGATCATTAATCGTTGCTTTGTTCACCTTGCTCCTCTCTCAAGAGCAATTTCCCTCTTGAGGGTGGGAAGAGCAAGCACTACTTGTGATGAAATGGCGGGTGACGATTTTATCTTGCTTGATCTTGCTTGATCTTGCTCTGATTTAACAAATCCTAGCTTTTCTTTCTCGTTGCAATTGCCTATTTTTAAGGCTTCAATATGCGATTAATAGGCTTACTTCTTACTTTTCTCTGTGTTTCACAGATTTTGTTAGCTCAACAAACCAGAATCAGTGGTCGTGTGACAGATGCTAGCACTGGTGAACTCTTGCCTTTCGTGAGGGTTGTGTTTCAGGATTCAAAGATTGGTACTGAGACAGATACGCTTGGAAACTATGTGCTCGAATCGTATTATGCTACCGATAGCATTCAGTTTTTTATGGCTGGATATCGTATTGTGACGCTAGCCGTTCAAAAAGATCAGGTTCAGATTATGAACGTAAAAATGGTTGAGCGGATTGATGAAATAGATGAGGTTTTTATTCGTCCGCCCGATGAATTTCCTTCCACAACGCTCCATAAAAAAGTAATCGCCAATAAACCGATCAATAACCGTGAAAAACTAGGCTCGTACGGTTATGAATTGTACAATAAAATTCAGATCGACCTCAACAACATCGGGGATAAATTCACAGAAAGAGACTTGGTAAAACGCCTCGATCTGGTGCTGGATTACCTTGATTCGGCTGATGGAGGAGAAACCTATCTTCCGGTAATTCTCAGTGAAAATATTTCGCAGTTCAACTTTAAGAACAATCCGAAGAAACGAAAAGAAGTGGTTTCTGCTACACGTATTACCGGGGTCGAAAACCTACAGCTTAACCAGTTTTTGGGCGAAATGTACCTCGACTTCAATATCTATGACAATTACATCGTGTTGTTCAACAAAGCCTTTGTGAGTCCGGTGGCGAACTTTGCACGGACGTATTACCGGTTTTATCTCGAAGATTCGACCTTTATCGATAATCAGTGGTGTTACAAGTTGCGGTTTACCCCGAAACGTACCGGTGATATGACATTCGAGGGTGAAATGTGGATTCACGATACCACCTACGCGGTGAAAAATATCAAAGCATCCATTTCTCCGTGGGCAAACATCAATTACGTACAAGCCTTGTACCTCGAGCATCATTTTGATCAGGTTGAAAAGGAAGTGTGGATGCTCACCGAAGAAAAAATGATCATTGACCTCAAAATCACGAAGAAAACGGAAGTATACGGTTTTTATGGGCGGAAGTATACTTCGCGACGGAATTTCGAGATCAATACTGCACACACGGATGATTTTTACAAATCAGACAATACCGTTGAGTTTGAGGAAGGAGCCAAAACCCGTGACGATGCTTATTGGGCGGCGCACCGGCATGTTCCGCTCAGCGATCAGGAAGAAGGCATCGACCAGATGACCGATTCACTAAACAACGATCCGTTCTTTAAGTTCTTGAAAAACGCTACTTACATGGCTTCCACAGGATATTATCCGCTTGGGAAAATCGAAATAGGTTCCATTCACTCGCTGATTGCCGTGAATCCGGTTGAAAAATTCAGAACCGGCCTGGCTATTCGCACCTCCAATGCATTCTCGCGCCGATTTGAAATAGGAGGAAAGCTGTATTACGGTTTCGGTGACGAACGATTTAAATACGGAGCTATTATTCGGTACAACATTACTCCGAAAAAACGCGGCTTGTGGACCAATTATTACAACTACGACATTGAGCAATTGGGGCTTTCTCCAACAGCAGCTTCGGTTGGTTCTACATTTAGTTCTTTGTTGCGTACCGGTCCGCTCGATAAACTTACTTTCGTTTCCAAAGTAGGTTCCAACCTCGAAAAAGACGTGGGTAAAGACGTGATTTTATTTGGTGGTGTGGAATGGAAAGAATACACTGCGCTCGGTTTAGCCAATTACGAACGTTACAATACTGATGGCTTGCTGGAGCGTGTTTCCAAGATTCAAACAGCCGAAATCACGGCGCGTTTCCGCTGGGCGAAAGACGAAGAGTTTTTAGCAGGATCGTTTGATCGAACTTCTATTCGCTCCAAGTATCCGGTGTTTTCATTGCAGGGAATCTTTGGGGTAAAAGGAGTATTCGGCAGCGATTACAACTACCAGAAAGTGGAATTTTCAATGGAACACATCCGTACTGTGGGTGTTTTGGGCCGCTTGCGTTACCAGATTGTTGGCGGTTATATTTTCGGAACGGTGGCGTATCCGTTTTTGAAAGTACACGAAGGTTCGCAATCGTATTGGTTGTATACGAACTCTTTTAACCGCTTGTCGTTCTTCGAATTTATTTCTGACAGGTATGTGGGCGCGTTGGTTGAACAACACTGGGAAGGTTTGTTATTCGACCGCATTCCGCTCATCAAAAAATTGCAATGGCGCTTGGTAACTACTGGTCGAATGACTTACGGGGCTATTAGTAATCGTCACCAGGAAGCGATGTTATTACCTGAATTCACCAAGAAATTCGGCGATACGCCGTATGTAGAATTGGCCGTAGGAATTGAAAACATCTTCAAAGTAGGTCGTATTGATCTGGTTTGGCGAGCCACGCATTTGACGCCTAATATTAGTCCGCTGGGCGTGAGGGCAAGATGGGCGTTTAACTTCTAGATGATGTTGGATTTTTGATGTTGGATTTTTGATTAGATGCGGGTAGGAAAAGAGTTGTCGGAAACAATAAATGCTTCTTGATGCGAGTCGAACTTTTGAAGAGGATTAATCAAATCATCAAAAAATCCGACATCAAGCATCCAACATCAAAAATCAAGCATCAAAAAGAGTAGATTTGTCAAGGTGAAATTATATACAAACAATATCAAGAAGACCTATAAAGGTCGCGGTGTGGTGCAAGGTGTATCGGTTGAAGTCAATCAGGGAGAAATCGTTGGGTTGCTTGGTCCGAACGGTGCCGGTAAAACCACTTCTTTTTACATGATGGTTGGTTTGGTGAAACCCGATGAAGGTCAGGTTTTTCTCGATGATACCGAAATCACCCATTACCCGATGTACAAACGTTCGCAGTTGGGAATTGGCTATTTACCACAGGAAGTATCGGTTTTTCGCAAACTGAGCGTGGAAGACAATGTGATGGCGATTCTGGAAATGACTGACATGACCAAGCCGCAGCGCAAGGAACGTTTGGAGCAATTGCTCGAAGAATTTCATTTGACTCACGTGCGTAAAAACCTCGGTAACCGCTTGTCGGGTGGTGAAAAACGCCGTACAGAAATTGCCCGCGCGTTGGCAACAAATCCAAAATTCGTATTGCTGGATGAACCCTTTGCGGGTGTTGACCCTATTGCGGTAGAAGATATTCAGGGAATTGTATCCGATTTACGCAAAAAGAATATCGGCATTCTGATCACCGATCACAACGTACAGGAAACGCTTTCGATCACCGATCGCGCTTATTTGCTGTTTGAAGGAAAAATCCTCACATCTGGCACCGCCGAAGAACTGGCTAATAACGAACAGGTGCGTAAGGTGTATCTTGGGCAGAATTTTGTGCTTAGAAAAACCTGATTTAGGAAGTGAATCTGTTTCCCCCTTTGGAGGGGGATTAAGGGGGAGGACACAATTATCCTTGATCTAAAATCAGTAAACACCGCTTTTCCTTTCCAATTCATTTTCGTATCTTCAATAGAAGAATCGAAAAAATGAACAACCATTATTACAACAAACAACTTCGTGAGTTTGCGCGAGAACTGCGCACCGAAACAGTTTCCCGTGGAGTGAAATACCTGTGGAAAGCTGTTTTATCCAGGAATCAATTAGGTGTTAAATTCAAACGTCAACGCCCGATAGATCGCTTTATCGTAGATTTTTTTGCTTACGAAATTGGCTTAATTGTCGAGATTGATGGAAATAGCCATCTTAACAAGGGTGATTATGATGCTTACCGCCAGCGACAACTAGAATCTTTAGGTTATACCATTCAGCGTTTTTCGGAAGGCGATGTGCTAAATAACATACATGAAGTCCATGTACAATTGAGTAATGTGGTGGGTGTTTTGAAGGGGAAGTAGCAATGTTTTTATGCGTTTTGGGATGTCCTCCCCCTTAATCCCCCTCCAAAGGGGGAAACTGGATTTGCCTTCTTTAATAGTGCTGACAACTTCTATTTCACAACTATTTAGACGTTATAAATCGCGAACCTACGGTCTATTTAAATCGACCGTTTCGCAAATTCCCACAACACAATTCCGGCACAAACTGAAACATTAAAACTGTGTTTGGTGCCGAATTGTGGAATCTCAATAATGTAATCCGACGCATCTATTACCGATTGGTCTACACCGTTGACCTCATTGCCGAAAACAAGCGCATAGGGTTCGTTGGGTAGGTTCGCTACTTCCTGCAAAAAGGTGGTTTTTTCGGCTTGCTCGATGCTGCATACACGAATGCCTTGGTTTTTCAGTTCCTGCACCAAATCATCAATCGAAGCGCGGTATTCCCATTCAACTGTATCGGTGGCGCCAAGGGCTGTTTTATGGATTTCGCGGTGGGGAGGCGTTGCCGTAATGCCGCAGAGGTAAATCTTTTCCACATTCAATGCATCGCCGGTGCGGAAGAACGATCCGATGTTGCTCAGACTGCGGATGTCGTTCAAGATGACGTAGATCGGGAATTTCTCTTGTGCTTTGAAGGTTTCCTCGTCAACACGGTCGAGTTCCCACAGTTTTAACTTGCGATTCATGCGTGTAAAAATAGGGATATATCTAGTCTCGGTTATTCGTAAATCAAAAATGTCACCCTCCTCGATCCTCCCTCAATGGAGGAGGTTGATCTCGGAAATTATAAAAAGTTTGGTTCTATAAGGCAATTGTGGTATTGAAATGGGTTCTGAAATCAATGCGGCAAAAGCCTGCTTCCTCCCTTGAGGGGTGATTTCCTATTTAAACGCACAACCCTAGTAGAATTTGACGTACTGAGTATTTTTCCCACGAATAAACGAATGACATATTGTGTACAATTTATTACGAATAGCCCGCCATGGCGAGCCTTCACCAACAAAATGGAA
>JARWZO010000021.1 GCA_029866325.1 Fluviicola sp.
TACCGACTCAAACAAGTAGATACGGATGGTGCTATCTCATATTCTGAAATACGCAATGTATCACTCGGATTTGGAAACGATATTCTTCTTTTCCCGAATCCGGCGAACGACTTCTTTACGCTTGTTGGAAAAGATCTTTCGTTAGAACACATTCATCTCATTGATGCCTTTGGAAAAACAGTAAAACTTGATGTGGCTTCCGTTTCTGAAGAAGCGATTACCTTCTCGACAACCTCTTTGAGTGCAGGTGTATACTTTGTAAGGTATCAGAATGATTTTGAAGAAAAGACAATTAAGTTAAACGTCTATCATCAGTAAGAATCCTAAATTACAGAGAAAAGGTTTTCGTTCTTCGGGAACCTTTTTTCGTTTTCTACAAAACAATCACCATTCCGTCTTCAACCACGATTGTATTTTCAAAAACCAATCTGGCTTCCGCCGCGTGAGCGTTGCCGTCTTCGTAACGGGCGCTCAAATGACCGAGTAACAATTGTCCAACTTGCGCCAACTGAGCAATTTTAGCCGCTTGTGTGGCCGTTGAGTGAAAGGTTGCTTTGGCCCTATCAGCCATATTATCTAAAAAAGTAGCTTCGTGATATAACACGTCAACCTCTTGAATAAACGGCACAATCGCTTCTTGGTAAATCGTATCCGAGCAATACGCATAACTGCGGTGTTTGCGCGGTGCAAACGTATATTCAGCCGATTTTAATACTGTTCCGTCTTCCAATGTCACATCTTCACCGCGTTTCAGTGCCGGAATGTGTACCAAGGATTGTTTCTCGCGTTTGTATTTTTCACCATCGAGCTGTCGCGCAAAGGGTTTTTCATTGATTCGGAAACCATTGGTCGGAATGCGATGTTTGAGCGGAAACGTATGTATTTCGATGCGATTATCTTCAAACAACAACTGTGGTGTTTTACCATCGAGTGTTACAAAATCGATACCGAAACCGATGATCGCTCCTCCAATTTCCAACTGCATGCGAATGATTTGTTCCAGTCCTTCAGGTCCGTAAACGGTGATTCCCTGATTGCGCCCCAATAAATGCATGGAACTCAACAATCCCACCAAACCAAAAAAATGATCGCCGTGCAGATGGGAAATTAAAATATGTGAGATTTTCTGAAGACTTATACCGCTACGGCGCAATTGATTCTGCGTTCCTTCACCACAATCGATCAGAATGTGTCTGTCGTTGCACCAAACGTATTGGGCACTCGGATTTCTAAGAGAAGTTGGAAGAGCAGCTCCGGAGCCTAGAATGGTGACTTCAAACCGCATGTTATCAAACGGTCATTTCGCCTATTGCCGATTCGATATCAGCGGTGATTTTAAGAATTTTATCCAATTGGGAAATACGGATCATTTTCGAAACAGCTTCCTGCAAGCCACACATGGCAAAAGAACCATTGGTGTCTTTACACAAACGATTGGCCATCAAAATAGCAGATAAACCGGAAGAATCACAATAACGTGTTTTGGAAAGATCGAGGATAATGTTGTTGATTCCTTTTTTATTCAACACAACAAATTCAGCTTTCAAATCGGGTGCATTAACGGCATCAAGTTTCTCAACGCCTGATTTGACGATAGCGTAGTGTGTTTCCTGGATGATTTCGAAATTCATTTTGTCGCGTCGTTTTTCAAATGTAACAAAATAATTTAACGTCTGATTTTTAACGTCCGATTTTTCCTGCCAACAAATAAATAACAGCCATGCGCACAGCCACTCCGTTTTCTACTTGTTGCAAAATGATCGATTGTTTAGAATCGGCAACATCGCTGGTGATTTCCACTCCACGATTGATCGGTCCGGGGTGCATGACCACAATTTCTTTGTCCAGATTATCCAAAATTTCCTTCGTTAATCCGAATTGCATGGAATATTCACGCAAAGTCGGAAAATATTGAATGTCTTGTCGTTCAAGCTGAATGCGTAACATATTGGCCACATCGCACCATTCAAGCGCGCGTTGCAGGTTGTGTTCTACTTTCACCCCTAATTGATCGATGTATTTCGGAATCAATGTTGTAGGTCCGCAAACCATCACTTCCGCTCCCAATTTCTGGAGTGTGTAAATGTTAGAAAGCGCTACTCGTGAGTGCAAAATATCGCCAATGATCGCTACTTTTTTTCCTTCAACAGAACCTAAGCGTTCGCGAATAGAAAATGCATCCAATAAACCTTGCGTTGGATGTTCATGCGTTCCGTCACCGGCGTTGATGACACGTGTATTGGTGCGTTGCGACAGAAACAATGCTGCTCCCGGATTCGGATGGCGCATCACTACCATGTCCACTTTCATGGAAAGGATATTATTAACCGTATCTATAAGCGTTTCCCCTTTTTTTACTGATGAAGAAGAAGCAGAGAAATTCACCACATCTGCCGAAAGGCGTTTTTCCGCCAATTCGAACGATAAACGGGTGCGGGTAGAATTTTCAAAAAACAGGTTCGCGATGGTAATATCACGCAACGAAGGAACTTTTTTGATAGGACGGTTAATGACTTCTTTGAAACTATCCGCCGTTTTAAAAATCAATTCAATATCCTGACGCGTCAGGTCACGAATGCCGGTCAAATGCTCAACGCTTAACTGTTCCATTCAATTCTGGTGTAAACAACATAACTTTATCTGCTCCTTCGCTTTCTTTCCATTCTACGGAAACGCGTTCCGAATTGAGGGTATCAACGGCTTTACCGATGTAATCGGCTTGTATGGGAAGATCGCGCTGAAAACGGCGATCAATCAGCACCAACAATTCCACGCATGTGGGTCTACCAAACGCCAGCAAGGCATCCAAGCCCGAGCGTATGGTTCTTCCCGTATACAACACATCATCGATCAGTACCACTTTCTTGTTTTCGATGCTAAAATCGATGTTGGTTGCGCTGGGAATAAGTGGTTTCTCTCTGCGGCGAAAATCGTCGCGGTAAAACGTAATGTCCAACTGACCACAAGTAACTGAGTGTTTTGTAATTTCTTCCAGAATGGTTTTTAACCGTTCCAACACGTGAATGCCTCGCGGTTGCAGGCCGATGAGCACAGTTGAAGAGAAATCCGAATGATTTTCAATGAGTTGATAGGCAAGTCTGTTCATCGTTAATTGAACATGTTGGTCGTCTAAAATGACTTGCTTTTCCATTGGAACAAAGTTAAAAAAATAAAATAAGAATCGATCGATCCGTTTGAAAAATCCGATGGAGCAATTGTCCAAATCGCGGGAAAGGTACTGAACATCAACCTCTGATAATTGAATTAACTAAATCCTTTTACCATTATATTCCTACCGATTAATCAACGGTTGATTCCAATCAATGTTTTTTAGTTAAACATTGTAACAATTCCTTTATCTTTGATTCATAAACAAAGGCAAGCGCTAAAGTGTTTTTGTTTAAGTTTCTACATAAATTAAGTTTACTGGTTCCGCACGATAAGGCTTTTTCATAGGGTTTGTTATTGGTTGACATTTTGGTTGTTTTTGAGTTTTTCTTGCGGAACCAGTTATTTAATTTTCAGCGTTATTTTATCACAACACCGTTTTTTTATCCCGAATAATGTGAGTCCTATCAAACAACATTCAAGCGGATTTGCACGATTTAAACGCTTTTTCCTGCGTTTCAGTCTGGTGATTTTTATCCTATATGCTTCCGGTTGTTTACTGGTGTATTTCAATCAGGAAAAATTGCTCTTTCACCCCGAAAAACTAGCTAAAACACATTCCTTTTCGTTTGAAACAGCTTTCAGGGAATTCGATCTAACAACCCCTGACGGTGAATCACTCAACGGCTTGTTGTTCTCGGGCGACAGTTCACACCGGCGCTTGATTTTCTACTTGCACGGAAATACCGGAAGTCTACAAGATCAGGAAGGTCCGTCGGCATTTTACACGTCGCTCGGATATGATATCTGCTGTTTCGATTACCGCGGATTCGGGAAAAGTTCAGGTAGCAACACCAATCAAGATCAATTAGTTGATGATGTGCGATTGGTTTACAAGCATCTCAAAAAGCAGTACAAGGAAAGCGAAATTGTCATCATCGGTTATTCACTTGGAACAGGTCCGGCAACTATTTTAGCTTCTGAAAACAACCCGAAACAATTAATTTTACTAGCACCCTATTATTCGGTAAAAGAACTGGCTGCCGAACGTCACCTTTACATTCCTTCATTTTTGGTTGCTTATCCGTTTGAAACGTTCAGGTACATTCAACAGGTGAAATGTCCGATAAGCATTTTTCATGGGAAACAAGATAAAGCAATTCCTTTCAGTTCATCCAAACGACTGGCAGGACTTTTAAAGAAAGATGATCTTTTTGTGCCTTTGGAAAATTGTGATCATAATGAGATTGGAAAACATGCTGTTTTTACCAAAAGCATTACGCAAATGTTAAAATGAGCCCAACGCTACAACCTTTTTAGTCGTTATTGCATCATAGATATATTAATCCTAAAGGTCATGAAAAAACTAATTCTAATCGCGTTACTAATTCATTCAGCTGCTTTCGGTCAATCTTCTAAAGGTCAACTGATTTTTACAGATGCCTCATTTCAATATCAAAATACGAATGATTTTAGTTCAAAAGGCACCAAACATGCTATGTGTGGAACTGGATATGACAATGTTACTTATGCAGCTTATGGTTGGGTAACCGTTTTCGATGATAATCAGGCAGTTTGGTCAAAAAAAATACCATTATCAGATTTTTATGCGAATAATGCCAGTATCAAACTCATGAATAACTCAGAGGATGTGGTACTTTGTTTGGAAGGCACCAATTCCAGCACAAATCGCTATGGTTACGCATTAACGCGACTCAATTATGCAACCGGAGATGTTGTTTGGAGTAAACATGTTCAATTTGCTGATAGTATGTTGGGAAATTACACCTTTTTAGACGCTGTAAAAGTCAATGCACAAGACGAGATTATTGTCACCAATTCGTTATTTGATTGTTTGTATGCGGCTAAATTTTCTGCAACCGGTGATCTGATTTTTTCTAAGAAAATCAACAATATAAATGATGGTATTGGTAAAAACCCCGGTTTTAGCTTTACTGAAACATCAGATGGTGGATATATTGGAACGCTGAAGAATGAAAGCAACCCAACATTGGTGAAATTAAATTCGGATTTATCCGTTGCTTGGTCAAAGATTTGGTCGATTGAAGGCTATAGTCACCCGAGAACAACACTTGAATTGAGTAATGGTAAATTTGCCATTGCCGGTTTAGGAGACCTCGGTTGTTTCATTGCCATCATGGATCAAAATGGAGTGATTGAATCGTATAAAACCATTCAAAGTCAAGCAGGTAGTTATTATGGATTGGATTACCTGTCTGAAATGAGCGAGAACAAGTTTTTTGCTGTAGGATTTGGATTCTGTATGACAATTGACATGACCACAGGTCTGGTAACAGAATATAACAATGCCTATGGCTCACAACTTAACTTTAACTTATCCGGAGGAGTAAATCTTTATGAAGGTTTTGCCAACCCAAACGCTCCAAATACGGCATCGTTCAGCACGCTCTTCAATCCGGAAGAAAGTTCGTGTAATCCATTTCAAACGACCAGCTATTATAGCGCAGATGTCACACTTTCACCTAATCAAGTGATGAATACCACGTTTTATGTTGTAAATACGGGTGATCTTTCTAATTATACGTTGACTGCACAACCATTGAGTGTGAGTTTGGTGTCCGGTTGTTTTTTAAGTGTTGATGAGACAACGAGCTTATCATTTGAACTATTTCCAAATCCTGTTTCAACGGATAATCAGCTAACGATACAATTGAGAAACAATGCGCTTTCAGGAGAATCCATTCAGTTAACAGATTTATCCGGAGCCGTTATCCAGCAGGTTAAAGTCGAAAGTTCGACGATAGAAATGACCATTCCGAAAGTGGCTGCAGGCATGTACATGGTCAATTATCTAGATCAAAACAAGAATATTATTGCTTCCAAGAAATTGGCGGTGAATTAAGATTATACCTATAAATCAACTGAAAGGAGGATAACGTAACTCGTTTATCCTCCTTTTCGTTTCACTTTATACCCTTCTTTCTGCAAGAGTTCCATGACTTTGTCGCGGAAATTGCCTTGCACAATAATTTCTCCGTCTTTGGCCGTTCCGCCAACACCACACTTGCTTTTGAGGAGTTTCCCCAAATCTTTCAGGTCGTCATCGGTACCGATAAATCCTTCTACTAGTGTCACCTCTTTACCGCCACGTTGTTTCCTGTCGATGGAAACGTACAAGGTTTGCTGATTTGCGGAAAGCGTTTCCTGCTCCGCATTGTCTTCCTGATCGTAGCTGAAATTGGGGTTCGTTGAATAAACGATGTTGATACGTTCTTTTTTGTTCTTGCTCATGGGTACTTTTCAATAATTGCCGCTTTCAGATTATCGGTCAACACATAATCGGGGTGTTTTTTCAATGCCGAACGAATTCCTTTGGGCGATCTGACTTCAAAAATAACAACTTCTTTGCCAGCTGCTTTCACCGACTCTACTTCCGACCGGTCAATTTCCGAATTACGGATGCACAAACCGGTTGTTTCGGCCAACAGACCTAGATTCAAATAACCGTTGGCACTTCCAATCTCAAAATAAACCTTCCAGCCTTTGAGGTAAAAAGCGTGTATCCAACCCGGATTATTTGTAACGACGGTCACTTCAGACAATGAAAAAGGCGTCAATGCCGTGTCGATAGCATTGATGACTGTTTGTTGATCGAGAAACTGTTCGGTACACGAGTTGTAGTGGCGTACATCTAAAAAGCAGGTTTTGGTGGCAAACGGGAAATCCAAATCAGCCAATTTCAACAGTCCTTCGTTTTCCAGTCCGTTGTAGAAAATGGTCTTGAGGTAATCATCATTCACAGAATTGATACATCCTTCACCTTTCGTATCATCGTTTAATAATTCATCGTGAAACAACCACATCGATCCGGAAGCCGAGCATTGAACATCAATTTCAACACCGTCGATTCCTTCCAAATGAACCGCATAATCGATTGCTTCCTGTGAATTATCGTGATAGGGCGAAGTCTCGGCATCCAACCCCGAAGCAGCATGTCCAATCAGTTTGACGTCGTTGAATTGCTCCTTTTTCTTGCACGAAAACACCAAAAAGGCTGCTATGAACATGAATTTATAACGCATACGACCACGAAATTTCAGCGAAGGTATTCCACGAAATGGAATGTACGAACTTTTCGCGTGCCGACGACCAATTCTGCTCTACCGCAGGCCCGATTCCGGCTGAGAATCTGAATCGACTTCGGTTTCCTGTTCCCACATAAGCCCCCAGAAAAGCTTCTTCTTGATACGATCTACCATGCGACGATTGTTTGTTGAAACGGAGCGTTGACAAAGACAATCGAGCCAACGGTCCCGTTTGAATCCAGCGCTTTTTCACCAAATGAAAACCGTATTGATAATGAAGTTGCGGGTACAATCGGCGTTGAAAAAAAGTAGTGCTTGCTCCCACCGACAACCCAATCTGATGCTGGTGAGTGCCGTTTTCACGTTCTGCTTGAAATCCGGTAAACAAATCGTACGGATGATAAACGACTTGTGTTCCTAACCGATAAACTAATGAATCTTGTGCTTTGGCAGAAACAGCACAACAACAGATCAACAGCATGATTACCGGAAATTTCATGGACAAATTTAGTTTAATCAGTTTTCAGTTTACGAGTTTATTACGTTTTTAGCCAATCGGCAAACATATTAAACCAAGAAACTTATGAAACTGAAAAACTTATGAAACTACTTAAAGCTTCGGGCACTTGCGACAATGAACGCCTTTTCTCTTGTACTTCTTGCAACAATCTTTCTTTTTATCGCACGAACAATTGGCGCATGATAATTCAAACACTTGCGGAAGGTTTGTCGGCTGGAGAACGGCTTGCTTCATTGTTATTTAGAATTGTTCTACGCAAAGATAATTGCAAAATTTGAATTGGAGGGGAATTGTATAAAAAAATCCGCGCAAGGCGGATTTTGAAGACCTTTGATAATTGCTAAAACAAATCTATTGTATCTGATACGATCTCTAATCTTCTGAAAGTTTCACCATTATATCTGAGTCGGTGAACCTTTACTGCAACAGGAACATGTTCCTCGTTATTTGAACGCAAATTAATTTGCTTCTGGCTAGTCTTCGAGAATTCTATGTTCCCGTCAATAACTTTCATGAATTCAGCCTCAATTTCAGCACTAATTGCAGTTTCTGTCTCAAGACTTATTTCTAATCCTTTAGCATAAATGACACCTGAAATCAAGTAGAAATTATCTCTTCTCAGCTGAAGATAAAAATCTTTGTTATAACCACTGAAATCAATACTATCGTGATTAAAGTAATCTTCTAAATTGCGTCTTTTATATTCAACTGAATAGGTATCAGTGAAACCAATGGAAATAGTCTTAGTAATCGCTAAATTCGTTGCTAGATTCATATCCCCTAAGCCAAACGAACTAAGGATCACATCGAGCGCAGACGCCCCCACATTCAAGTTAAATTCATCCTTTTGAAGAAAATCAACATTCAATCCAGGATTTTCAATTTCATGAAGGGTTACTTCACTTTTAAACACTTTAGAAATGTCTTCTAGCAAATCTATTTCATTAAAGGCCTTCTTCTCCCAAATCTGTAATGGTTTATGATTTCGAGTGATGCTACCAATTAGATCGTACCCACCATTTTTTAAGTTTTTTGTTAAATTCAGTTTCATAACTTAATTGTTTAATTTCCCTACTCATAAGGCTTTTCGGTTCCGCCACCTACAAACATTTTGTAGATCATATTTTTTAATTTTTTCTGACTTGAGGAATCAAAATCCCTGCTAAAGCACCTATTGCAGTCGCACAAATGGTGGTTAGCGATTCGGGGAAATCATCCTTCGATCCACGATTTATATACACTAAAACGACAATAGATAGCGCAACAATTCCTAGAATTAGAACCACCAACCTGTAAGATTGATTATCATAGTTTTGAGAATCGCCATATTTTGTTGTATTTCCATCTGTGGGTTGAGTGGGGAGTTCCTGTTCCCGTTTTTGCTCAGTTTCTTCTTTTGTGCTCATTCTGATAGCGTTTAATTATGTACTTGAGCAAATTTGAAAATGTGAGCTTAAGCCAGGTTCACTGGATAATGGTATTTCTCTAATAACCGAACTCATTGATTATTCAATCACTAAAAAACGGAGGAAGCCAACAGAATTCTGTGATGAAAAAATCACTAGAAACTGTTAGTTGAAACTAGGAATTAAGATTCACCTTTGAAGAAACTTAAACTTTATTATTATGACCGGATATGCACTATTAATTGGAGCGAATGAATTAAAAAAAGATCATTACGCTTCAAACATGCCTCTTAATGAGGCCGTAACAAATATCAACAGCGTTGAAGCATTTTTAGTGAATACCGTTGGTTTTCAATCTACCAATATCAAAAAGCTTTCTGGAGCAACTGCTGATTGGGAGAACACAGTGCTAACGGAGTTAGCTAACCTTAGAAATATTACGATAACGGAAACTGAAAAACCTTTCGTTTTTATATATATTTCATGTCACGGTGCCAAAATCAAATTTCAAAATGAGGAGTATACACATAAAAACTTCTTGTGTTTTTATGATCGAATGGCACTTGAAAATGAACTAAGAGAGCAAATCGAACTTTTTAAAGTTGATTTCAAGGTTCACATTATGATTGATTCATGCTATAGTGAAGGATTGGACTTTGATTACTTACGAGAACAGCAAATAGGCGACTCACAATTTTTTCAAGGGGTATTATACACACATTACCAATCATACAAAAATAAAATCGACTCGTTTGTAAAAAGAGAACCTGCTTACAAAGCAGACACTTGTTATATTTATTCAACTAGACAAGAAGTAAAAGGACTACTCGGGGCTTCATTGAATAAACCTACTTTGTTCACGAAATATTATTTGAATTTCTGGAAAAACTATATTGGTCAATCAATTGGAACTCGACTGAATTACATGGATTTTAACAACTACATATTACGTCAATTCATGCATATAAAGTACAATCCGGTAGTCAAAATTTACCCTTCCCCAATAAAATCTGACAATTTTTTCTATAGAACGCCACCATTTATTTTCAGTTATCCATCTGTTGCTATTAATAATCCTGTTTCATTAACAATTAACTTAATCGAAACTGCAAATGATAAATTGGTTGTTAAATTAGATAATGTACAGCCAAGTTATTTGGTTGAAGAAACTCCATTTATATGGGATCTAAAAATAAATGTATCTGATGGCTATCTAAATGCTTTGAAGGCAAATTTAGAATCTATAGAATGGGATGTTTTAAAAGGTATTGACTATATCGGAGTAATAAATGTTTCTATCCAAAATCATTCGATAGCCATCCCCCCGCTTCAAAAAACGATAGAATCATTAAATTGCTTACCCCTGCAAACAGGCGATGAAGGAAACGTATTGATTGTTTTCTGTGATACAGAGAACAATTACCGAATAGTTGGTCACAAACGCAGCCGAGGAAAAGTAACCAACTCTATTGGCTAACTATAACTATTATTTTCTATTTTAGTGGGGAGTGTTAACCAACTCCCTGCTAAATGAGAAACAAACTACTATTCTTACTGCTGATCAATTTTACAGTTACAAAAACTTATTCTCAATCCATTTCCGAGTTAAATCGTTTAGCCTTCGAAACAAAAGATTATAATTTGGCAAAAGCCTTCGTTTATTCGGATCAAGCTTACATAAAAATTAAAGACACCATCCCAAGAAATACGATTCTTGAATCAGATGTATTGAGCATAAGAGGCACACTATTCCAGATGAAAGGTTATTTTAAAAAAGCTCTCGATTTTCATTATAAATCACTAAAAATCAGGAACAAATACCATCTTACGGAATTAGTAAAAATATCCAACTCTAAATTGAACATTGGCAATCTATTGTATATCATCGGTAGTCATGGAAAGTCAAAAAGATACCTTTTAGAAAGCCTTGAAAGTTATAAGCAATCCAATGACGATGACTATTATGAATATCTGAAACGATACAATAGCTTAGGTGCACTATTTAAGGACATTGGCAAAACTGATTCAGCCCTGCTATATCTTAACAAAGCGCTTACAATTATTAAGGAAAATGGTTTAGACTTTGAATCAGAAACCGGAGACGTGTATCTAAACCTAGGGATCATTTATGAAGAAAAAGGTTATTTAGATAAATCCTTAAGTTTTCTCGTAAAAGCGATAATTATTCAAAAGCAATCAAAAGACTTAAGCGGATTATCCATGAGTTATCATCATTTAGGAGTAGTTCATGAACTAAAGCAAGATTATTCAATGGCAAAAAAATCCTATAATGACGCAGCCTCTATTGCAAAACTACAAAACGATTATGAGTTGCAAAAAGACGTTTATTTGTCAAAGGCAAAATTGTTTGTAAAAGAAGGAAATCAAGATAGTTCTCTATACTACTTTGAACAATACACCTATAGCAATCAAAAATTCAATGATCAATCTCAAAAAAAAACAATCTTAGAACTCGAAACCAAATACCAAACCGAAGAAAAAAACATCACGATCAAAAACGCCCAAGAACGCGAAACCTTCTACATCATCGGAGGGATCATCATCTCTATGGCCTTCGTTTTCATCCTCTTCTTCCTCATCCGCAACTACCGACAGAAACAGCGCATCGCACTCTTACAAGTTGATGTAAAAAACAATGAAATCAACGAATTGCTTAATCAGCAGGAAACCGCCTCGTATGCGGCGATGTTGGAGGGACAAGACCAAGAACGGCTGCGCATAGCACGTGAACTGCACGACCGTTTGGGGAGCACGCTGGCAACCATCAAACTCGGTTTGCAAAACGAAGATCTACCGCAAGCGCAGCAGCAAGTTGCGCTGGTGAATACCGCAATTTCGGAGGTGCGCACCATTTCTCATGATTTATCGGGTGGAAATATTGAACAATACGGCTTGGCGAAGGCTTTGAATGAACTCAAAAACACCTTAGATCGCTCCGGGAAAATCACCCTGAATCTGTTCATGGAAGCGGTCAATATTCAGGCTTCTTTGCATGTAACCATTTACCGGATTGTGCAAGAATTGGTGAGCAACACGCTCAAACACGCTGAAGCAACTGAAATTACGTTTCAACTTTCATGTGTTGACGAACAACTTACGCTTATTTATGAAGACAATGGCAAAGGCTTCGATCTTAATCATTATCAGCCCGGTATGGGAATCACCAATATTCGACACCGTATCGAAAAATGGAACGGCTCACTTGAAATAGATGCGCAACCCAATCGCGGAACTATTGTTATATTAATGGTTCCAATCACTATGCAACATGATTAAAATAGCCATTGTAGACGACCATCAACTGTTCAATGAAGGACTCAACTCACTGCTTACTTCTATTTCCGAATTTGAAGTGGTTGGTCAATTCAACAACGGAAAGCAGTTTTTAGCCGATTTACCGGAAGCCGATGTGGTGTTGTTAGACATCAATATGCCCGGAATGAATGGCTTTGAAACCTTGGAGAGTGCTCGGAAACTGAATCCGGAATTGCGGATTATCCTGCTTTCAATGCACAACGATTACACGAGTATTGATCAAGGTTTAAAGTTGGGTGTGAATGGTTTTTTGCAAAAAGACACCGATAAAATAGAATTGCAATTGGCCATTGAAACCGTGGTTTCGGGAGAAAATTATTTCAGCAAAGAGGTGACTTCAACCATCATGAAAGGACATCAATCGCCCAACATGCATCAACCGGTGAAATTAACACCTCGTGAAACCGAAATTCTGAAGCTAATTGCAGAAGAATTGACCACGCAAGAAATTGCCGATAAAATCTTTGTAAGCACCAATACCGTTGAAACACATCGTAAAAACCTCATTGCCAAAACAGGAAGCAAAAACAGTGTGGGATTGGTGAAGTTTGCACTCGAAAATAAACTTATTTAATGCTTGATCACACCATAGGCGGACACGGTGTTTGGATGCTTGATTTTTGATGAGATCTCAGGTAAATAGAACGTTCATGATCCTGAATTCAGAATAAACCAAAACTTGTTTACTGTTCTCTAAAAGCATAGGAAAGCCTAATCCAACATCAAAAATCAAGCATCAAAAATTATTTTAACCAAAGATCTTCGCTGCCATCCGAAACGTATTAGCATGCGCTTCAATAATGTGTTTGATTTCTTTGCTGTATCCGCCACCCATTGTACAAACCACAGGAATACTGAGCGATTTTGCCGTTTCAAACACAAACTCATCTCGCTTTCGGCAACCGTTTAAGGTGACTCCTAAACGTCCCAACTTGTCTGAGTTAATGATGTCAACCCCACTTTGAAAGAAAATAATCTCCGGTGTAAAGTCCTTCAGAATTTGCTCCATCGACGATTTTAGCAGGTACATGTATTCGATATCCAAAATACCATCATCTAAGCCTACATCCAAATCCGATTTTTCTTTATACAACGGGTAATTGTTGTCGCCATGCATGCTGAACGTAAACACATTTGGGTTGTTATCGAAAATTTGTGCCGTTCCGTTTCCCTGATGCACATCCAGATCAACAATCAAAATTTTTGAAACCAATCCTTGATCCAACAACCATTGAGCCGCAATTGCCTGATCATTGAGTAGACAAAATCCTTCTCCTCTTTCCGAATAAGCATGATGTGTTCCTCCGGCAATGTTCAACGCTACTCCCCTAGTTTCCATCGCCAATTCGGCACACTTGCGTGTTCCTTCCATGATGGTAAGTTCGCGTTCTATGAGTGTATGTGAATGCTCAAAGCCCGATACACGCTGTTCGCGCGGGCTACACTCTAATTTAAGAAGCTTTTCTAAATAAACAGGACTGTGCACACGCGTCACTAATTCCAACTCAATTTTACCCGGAGCAAAGAATTGATTTTCGGGAATGAATCCTTCCAGCAATAATTGCTCGTAAAGCAACTGGTATTTTTCCATTGGGAAACGATGTCCCGCAGGAACCGGATGAACATAATTGGGAGCGTACGCAACTGAAACTGACATTCGGTAAAGTTAATCAGACTTTTTTCACCACAAAGGCACAAAGGAAATAGACAATTTTGACTTGTTAAGACCACAAAGGGGTTCTACCTAAAGTCCTTTTGTGAACTTAACACGACTAACCTTCAAAAAAACTTTGCTCCTGCGCTGAAGCTTGTGCCATCGCTACAGCTATTGGCGACACGCGATCGGCGAAAACTTTGTGCCTTTGTGGTGAAAGAAAATTGAATTGGTTCTTGGATTTATGCCGTTCTATCCAAATCCGTAGAAATAGAGAAAAACAACTGACCGTCATCACAGGTATCAAAGGTATAATGCAAACGGTCTTTTGATTTCATTCGCATGGTAATGAATCCTAAACCTGCGCCTCCTTTTGTGGAAATAAGTCCGTTATTCAATACTTCCAAGTAGAATGACTTTACTTCTTCGTCATTCATACCATTGAGTTTATCAAGATAGGAAATCAGTTTTTCGCGATCAGTAGCTAATACCAAATTCCCCAAAACCACTCGGTATTTGGTTTCATTGGAAGCTACAATCAATAAAGCAGGTTGACCACCATCCATCGATTCACCATGAAGCAGGATATTTTGCAAACCTTCGATCAGAATGGAGAAAACACGTTTTATGAGTGGCTTACGATCACCGGCAGAAATCATCATCTCTTCAACGTTTATGGTTAAACTGTTGATCAAGTCTTGATTCAAATCACCAAAATGCGCCAATTGAACGGACTTAAATCCATCATCATTCAACTTCTCCAGTCGATGATTTAATAATTGCCGTGTCTCATTGTTAGCTATACTGATCTGCATGGTGTAATGTAACCCTATAAAAGTACAATAACATTTTATTCTGAAATATCCGATTGTGCAAATGGCAGTATCTTAACTATAGTTTGCATCCTCGAATGATTATTTGGGAAATCCCATGCTATGAAACGTGTTTATTTCAAAAAAGTTACTTTTCCAAAGTCACATGACCATGCACCACTTCCCTTCCGTCATTCGCGGCATACTTAAACTCGATGCGATAGGTATAAACGCCATTTTGAACCACATTTCCGGCATAGGTTCCGTCCCATCCTTTCAAATGATCGGTTTCGTCAAAGATTTTTTCTCCCCAACGGTTAAAAATGGTCAAATTATAATCATCCGCTTCAAAGCCAGAAGTAAAGATCGGTAAGAAAATATCGTTAATTCCGTCGTTGTTCGGTGTAAATGAATTTGGCACGTAGTAGATCAATTCTTCATTGACCGTGATAATAGCCTGAGCGATATCCGTACATCCGTTTGCATTAGTAGCCGTTAAAGTAACGGTATAATTTCCTGCACCGGTATCCGGGAATTGATGTGTTGGCGAAGTTTGATTGGAACCTGCACTTCCGTCGCCGAAATCCCACGAATACTGTGTAGCGTTCAGCGATGAATTAAACATCGTTGAGTAGGTATCGCCCGTTGTCATAATACCCGGTGATGGCGTAAACGAAGCAATCGGAGCTGGATCTACGCAAACGATATCGTTGAAAGTCTGCGTGCCTTCACAACCGTTTATTGCCACCACACTTAATGTTAAATCGATACAACCGCTTTGGTTAAAGGTCACTGTTTGATCTCCGGGACCGGAAAGAGTTGTTCCGTTTGAAAACTGCCAAATACAATCACCACTATTGGGTGTTGTATTCTGGAATGTCACCGTCAAAGGCCCGCAACCTGATATAACACTCGGCACAACAGAAATAGTAAGTCCAGTATTTACCGTTACCGTGAGCTGATCCGTACTTGTACAGCCAAATGCATCCGTTCCGGTAACTGTGTAAATTGTTGTTACAGCAGGAATAAATGAAACACCATTCACAACACTATTATCCCATGCATAAATCTGGGCATTGGTGGCATTGAGGGTTACAGATTCGCCAGCGCATACCACCAAATCTGCTCCTGCATTTACAGCTGTTCCGCTTTGATTGGTTAGTGTGACATCCTGTTGAACCGTACAACCTAAATTGTCTTGAACCACAACTGTGTACAAACCGGCGCCAAGGTTATTAAATTGGTTTCCACTTACAAAACCGGTACCGTTAAGGTCGTATTGCAAAGCACCTGATCCGCCTGAAGCATTCACGGTAATTGAACCGTCAGTATTGCCGCAAGTAGGATCAACAGTCACAATGGAATTGATAACCGGAACCGGAGAATCTGTAATAATAATAGAAGAAGTTGCTGAGCATCCGGCATCGTCTAATACAATGATATCGTAGGTTCCAGCAGATAAATTAGTGAAGGTATTCAATCCGGAATTCATCAACACACCATTATCAATTGAATAATGAAAAGAACCTGTTCCTCCGGAAGCGTTTATGGTAATGGAAGCATTTGCCAAATTACATGTGGCGTTGACAGGAGTAACTAAGTCAATCACAGGATTTGGCATCAAACCTACGGTATAATCTGAAGTAATGACACAGTTTTGCGCATCCGTAATTGTAATGGTATACAATGCGGAAGCCAACGCTGTATTGTCAGCTGTTGACGGTCCATTAGACCAGCTAATCACCGGATTGATTCCACCTAAAACGACCAAGCCCGTGATCGCTCCATTGTTGACATTGCAATCGCTAGGAGTTATCACAACATTGGTAGCATCTAATGTCATTACGGTAGCTCCTGTAATCGTATGCGGTCCGGAAGTTGCTGTACATCCGAATGCATCTGTGACTGTGAGGGTATAATTTCCTGCAGCAGCATTGGTAAGATCCGCACTTGGTGTAGCCGAACCGTTCCAATCATACGTTAATCCGTTTCCGGATGCGGTTATTCCTGCAATGCTTCCGTCATTCCCTGTACACGATTCCGCTGCAATTAAAATGCCTGTAGCATTAATAGAAGGTCCGGAAAGGTTTAGAACTGTATAAGGTCCAACACTGGCTGTACAACCATTAAAATCAGTTACTGTCAGCGTGTAATTTCCGGCAGAAAGATTCGAAATATCCAATGTGTTATAAGCACCTCCATTCCACGAATAGCTGATCGCAGGAGTTCCACCGTTAATTACGATTCCTGAAATGCTTCCGTCACCACTTCCGCAATGTTCGTCTACAATCACCAAATTAGCTGCATCAATTGTAGGTCCTGCCGCATTTGGCACATTGAATGGCCCTGCGCTAGCCGTACAGCCAATATTATCTGTAATTGTTAATGTATAATTACCCGATGCGACATTCAATAAATCGGTGCCTATCGTGGCATTTCCATTCCAAGAGTAAGTTAAACCTGTTCCCGTGGCAGTAATACCTGTTATAGAACCGTTTGAATTTCCACATGTAGCTGTTGTGATTACTAAAGCAGTTGCATTCAATGTCGGTCCGGCTGACTGTGTAATCGTATACGGTCCTGAAGTTGCCGTGCAACCCGCATTATCGGTTACCGTAAGTGTATAGTTTCCAGCAGCTAATCCGGTAATATCCAATGTTGTTGCTGCTGAGTTAGTCCAAGCATAAGTCAACCCTGTTCCTGTGGCAGTAATTCCTGTAATTGAACCATTATTTCCCAAACAGTTGGCGTTTGTTACTACCAAATTTGTTGTATTAATTGTCGGTCCTGAAGAAGTACCAATTGTATACGGTCCTGCTGTTGCTGTACAACCTGCTAAATCGGTTACTATGATTGTATAATTACCAGCCGCAGCATTCGTCAGATTCATTCCGGGAGAAACGGCTCCGTTCCAAGTAATTACATTTGAACCTGCACCTCCCGAAGTCGTTAAACCCGTTATTGAACCTAAACTAGCGCATCCTGCATCGGTAATTACGGGAACACCAGAAATGGTAGGTGCACCAACGGTAATCACTACCGGAATGCGAAAAGTTCCTGGACATGTTCCAACATAATACGTGGTAGTAGCTGATAAAACCGGTGTAGTGAACGTAGCTCCGGAACCGACTACAGTATTCCCAAATTGAGTAGAATACCAAGTTAAGGTAGCACCACCGGGTAATGTTCCGATAACTGTTGCAGTAAGCGTAGTAGACGTATTGGTACAAATACTAACGTTGAGAGATGTAATATTAAAAAATGGCTGAGGCAAACTTGCAATTCCGGAAGCACCAGCTGTAGCACCATTCGGAGGGAATAAAGGCACATGTGAAGAATTGGTTGTTCCATTAGCACCCCCTGTTACAGTTTGCACGGGAGCACCGGAAGTAAATGCAATTTGTCCTCCGGCACCACCACCACCAGGACCGTCTGCCTCCATTGCAGGAGAAGCGAACGTTCCGAACGAAATGACTTGATTACCGCCTACACCACCGTTTGCAGCAAGTGTAACACTAGCCGGAATGGCAGTACCGTTTGAAATCGCAATCGCACCTCCGCCACCGGCACCACCGGCAGCATCATTTCCATATTTCTGAGATGAAGCCGGGGTTGCAGTTTGACCGGCAGGATTTGCATTCTGACCGGCTGCACCATTACTTTCTATCGTTCCTGTTCCTGAAATAGCTCCGTAAACCGTCACAAAAACGATTCCTCCACCTCGGCCACCGTTACCACCTTGAGTAGGATTCGAGTTGGCATCACCAGCGCCGCCCCCGCCGCCCATAAATAAGCGCGTGCTTGAATACGTTAACGGATGACCGCCAAGGCCACCTTCACTTCGTCTATAATCGCCAGACCATGCGGTATTATTAGGTCCGATAACCGTTTCATTTTGGTTGCTAGTTGAATAGGAATAACCTCCACGTCCGCCACCCGAACTTGTCGATGTGCCAAAACCTGCAGATTCTAAATTCCAAATAGCGGTATAACCTGTCGGATTTCCTTTTCCTGTGTAAGCTCCAGCTCCAATATTCGAACCACCGCCACCACCGGCATTGTGATTACCACCACCTCCTCCTCCATTTGCAGGAGCTGATTTACAATAACGTGAATACAAGGCGTCGTATTCTGTATAAAAGCCACCAATTCCCTCACCTTTTTCAGCACCTTCCAATGCAGAATTCGAAGCGCAATATCCTACATTGGCGGCTGCACTTGGAGGTGAACCTGCGGTTTGCAAATCACATACACCTCCACGAAAACCGTAAGCAGAAGCTGAAATTCTACCGGTACCGGTAAGTGTAAGATTTCCATCAATTTCAAGAGCGACAACCCCACCAATGGTTCCGTTCCAAAGAGCCGGAACAACCGAAGTTGCGGTATTTACGGTGAGATTTGAAAAACGAGGTACACGCACTACTTGTACATGTCCGGAAGCAGTATATGCATTTTGAAGACCGCACATTAAGTTAATTGTTGTTCCTCCAACTACGGATCTCACTTCGATTAACTCGTATCTCCCTGCATTATTATAACTAGTGACGTTTCCCCATAAATCTTGGAAAGATCCCCAATCCAATTGGTGACCATTTGGAACGGTATAAGATCCTCCCCAACTTGCAGTAGGTGTTACATCCACATCCATTGTGGCGCCTTGCATTTGAATGATCATGATCAAGTCGCCCTGAGTAAGAGGCGTGGATAAAACACCATTTGTAAGTGTGTTGCTGGCAACCGTGATACTAGTAGCATTCACAGCGGCATTGGCTGTTACAGCAGTATACGCATTGATTTGAGTATTAGCAACAGTTACCGTATAGCTCCCATTCTTGGCTCGTTGCGCCGATAAATGAAGAGCGAAACAGCAAAAAAACAAAAGGAGGAGAGCACTGTTTTTTGACATGGTTCTATTCTAGTTCAAAACTTTGACGCACAAAATACGAAAAGGTTGGTTTTTTACCTTAACATTTCTTCTGAAATATGACCAACGGTTGAGTACAATTCAACCAAAATCAATCAAGATGCTCTAAAAACGTTAGAATTATCAATAACAGAATGTGGTTTAATGATTGCTGATTGTAACTTTCAACACTTCATTTTTACCGTCTTTCATTACCTGAACGTAATAAATACCTGTCATCAGTCCATGAGTATCAACTACCAAGTGATCTTCTGATAAAATTGTTGATTCACAGATGATTCGCTGTCCCAACTGATTGGTCAATACGATATCCTGATGACCTACCTGATGACCTACAATATGGAAGTAATCATTCGCAGGATTCGGATACCCGATCAAATTATCTTCGTCTGCAATCACAACCGATTGAATATCGGATACCTTAAACGCTCCGTCAATATCCACTTGTTTAAGACGGTAATAATTTGTCCCTTTAAGAGGGTTAGCATCCAATGTTCTGTATTCATGAAGAATCTGAGACGTTTCAGCCCCTTGAACAAGCGCAATTTCTTCCCAATTGAATAAGTCAATGCTTCGTTCTACAATAAAATAATCGTTATCGATTTCAGATTGCGTTGCCCATAATAAATCGACTTTTTGCAATTCATTCAAGGTAGCTGTGAAATACATCAACTCAATTGGCAACGGTGCAACAACATTTACAATAGCAGTAATGATACAACCGCTTGAATTCATGTATGTAATCGTAGTTGTTCCCACAGAAACACCCGTAACTACACCACCAGAAGTAATTGTTCCGACAGCAGGTGTTCCTGACACCCAAGGAGTAACGCCATTCGGTGTTCCTGATCCGGTAAGTGTTGTATTACCGCCAACAGGGATCGTGAGGACACCTGAAATAGTAACAGCACCACTAACTGTAACAACCACAGGTAAGCGGAATGTTCCAGGACAAACTCCTACATAATAAGTTGTAGTTGAAGACAATACAGGTGTTGTATAAGTTGCACCTGTGCCAAGTACGGTATTTCCGAATTGGGTTGAGTACCATGTCAATGTTCCCGGTGCTACCCCAGTAACAGATGCGGTAAGCGTTGTTGAAGTATTCGGACAAATGGTTACGTTTGGCGAAGTAACATTGAAAAAGGTCTGCGTTAAGCCAGACATTCCTGATGCTCCCATTGTAGCACCGTTTGGAGGAAAAAGATTTACATGCGTTGAATTAGTAACTCCATTTCCACCGCCCGCAACTGATTGTGTGGGCGTTCCTGATGTAAACGCAATATGTCCGCCTGCGCCACCACCGCCAGGACCGTCGGCTTCCATAGTAGGAGCTCCTACAAAACCACCAAATGAAATAACTTGGTTACCACCTGTTCCGCCATTGGCAGAAAGCGTTATGCTTGCTGGGATTGCCGTTGCATTAGAGATGGCTATTGCCCCTCCGCCACCGGCACCACCGGCACCATCATTCCCGTATCTTTGCGTGGATGCAGCAGCAGCAGTTTGCCCCAAAGGATTGGCATTTTGTCCATTAGCTCCATTGCTTACAACTGATCCAGTTCCCGAAATGGTTCCATAAACAGTCATAACAACAATTCCACCACCAGCACCACCAGCACCACCTTGAGTAGGATTCGCATTTGCGTCACCAGCGCCACCGCCGCCGCCCATAAAGATGCGCGAACTGGAATAAGTTAAAGGAACACCCCCATATCCTCCTTCGTTTCTTCTGTAATCACCAGACCAAGCAGTATTATTGGGACCTACAGTCGTTTCATTTTGGTTACTGGTTGAATACGAATAACCTCCTCTTCCACCACCAGAACTAGTTGATGTGGCAAATCCCGCCGATTCAAGATTCCAAGAGGCATTATAGCCTGAAACCGGAATTCCATTTCCTGTGTAGGCACCTGTTCCAATATTGGAACCACCACCACCACCGGCATTGTGGTTATTACCGCCGCCGCCGCCATTTGCAGGAGCCGACTTACCATAACGGGAATATAAAGCATCGTATTCCGTGTAAAAACCACCTATTCCTTCACCCTTTTCAGCACCTTCTCTTGCATCATTAGATGCACAATATCCTTTGTTGGCTGCAGCGCTTGGTGGTGAACCCATTGTTAGTAAATCACAGACTCCACCACGGAAACCATACCCGGAAGCTGAAATCATTCCTGTTCCTGTCAACACTAAATTTCCAAAAACCTCAAGTGCTACTACTCCACCGATAGTACCATTCCAAGAAGTGGGAACAATTGAACAAGCTGTATTAACTGTTAAATCGACAAATCGTGGTACACGCACAACTTGAACATGACCTGAAGCAGTGTAGGCATATTGCAATCCACACATTAGATTAATAGTCGTTCCTCCTGTAATCGATCTTACCTCGACCAATTCGTATCGTCCGGCATTGTTATAAGCCGTAACATTTCCCCATAAACTTTGAAAAGAACCCCAATCTAATTGGTGACCATTTGGAACTGTATAAGTACCACCCCAACTCGCTGTTGGAGTTACATCCACATCCATGGTTGCGCCTTGCATTTGTATGATCATGATCAAATCACCCGGAGCAAGTGCAGTTGTTAAAACACCACTTGTTAGTGTATTGCTAGCCACAGTAATTGCCGTTGCATTTACAGCTGCATTGGCTGTAACAGAAGTGTAGGCATTGATTTGAGTATTAGCTGCTGTTACGGTGTAACTACCATTTTTCCCACGTTGAGCTAGTATTGACGTACTAAAAACGCTTAATAATGATAGAATAAGAGTAGTATTTTTTAACATCGCGCAATCTTAGAGTCCCCTCTTTGACGTGAAATTTACAAAATGGTTGTAAATTTTAGACTACTTTTTTTGAAATAGTTTGCATTATCTGACTTACTGCCGGACAAACTTCCATGTTTTTGCGTGTAAGATCCAAAATTTGATACATGTTTTTTCGATCCGTATGTGGATATTCACGACAAGCCAATGGCCGGTCTTCGTATACGCCACAGTAGTTGTCGTTCCCTAAAAACGGACATGGTGCTACTGTTAACACATAATCTCCATCTGAATCTATGCGCAAGTATTGGGCTATGAAGGCTGCTTCGGAAAGACGCAATCGTTTAGCTAATCGGCGAATATCAATATCTCTGAAAATAGGACTTGTGGTTTTACAACAGTTAGCGCATGTAAGACAATCGATTTTTTTAAATACCTGTGTATGCTCTTGGTGAAAAAGATCATCCAATTTTCTTGGATTGACTTTTTTCAACCGCTGAACCGACTTTTGATACACTTCTTTATCTGCTAGAGCTTGTTGTAAAAGAGCTGCATATTTCATACTGTAAAATTAATAGTTGTTGGCACGCAATTAGCATGAACTTACTATATTCGTTGAATATGGCAGATGAACATTTTGACTTGGTGGTCATTGGAGGAGGTCCGGCAGGTTATGCAGCCGCTATGCGGGCAATTGATTATGGAAAACGTGTTTGTTTGATTGAACGAGAGCGTGTTGGTGGAGCCGGAGTATACAATGGTGCGCTGTCTTCTAAAACACTTTGGGAAATTTCGCAGAAAGTCGCCAGTGTAAACGACACCATTCAAGGAAAAGGTCGTGAAAAATTCTATCTTAATTGGGAAGATGTAAGTGCTACCGTTGATGAGGCAGTCTTCGAACGAAAGTTTCAATATTCCTGTCATTTAAAACTGCTGCAAACCGAAACGATGAAAAAACTGCTCACTTATCACCGTGGGATTGGGCGTTTTATCAATGATCATGAAATCGAGATTCTTCACGATGGTGAAAAACGCATCGTTTACGGTGATAGAATCATTGTAGCAACAGGCAGCAGACCGCGAAAAATGGATGGTGTTGATGTGGACGAACGAACTATTTTCACGAGCGACGGAATCGAACATTTGACCGATTATCCTAAAAGTTTGGTCATTGTAGGTGCAGGTGTCATTGGTTGTGAATACGCAACTATTTTTTCAAATCTTGGAAAAACCAAAGTTTATATCATAGACCGTCAGGATAGAATTCTACCGTTTGAAGACGCTGATATTTCTACGATTGTGAGTGAAAATCTGGAGAAAAAAGGCGTCACCATTCACCACAACGCGCAGTTGGAGCGTCTGGAAAACCGCGGCGATCATGTGGAATATGAATTATCTTACCCTGACGGAAAACGGGAAACCATTCAGGTTGAAAAAGCCTTGTTGTCTATTGGGCGCATTCCGAACGTGGAACAATTGAACCTGGAAGCTGCCGGAGTGTTGATGTCTAAACGTGGAGTACACATCGGCGACGATGATACCATCACAAACATACCACACATTTATGCGGTAGGCGATGTTTCCGGAAGAATTGCTTTGGTCAATATGGGCGAAATCGAGGCAAGACATGCCGTTGAGTTGGCTTACGGAAGTGTTGCTGAGCGCTTGAATTACGACAACATTTGCACCATTATGTTTTTGCAACCCGAAGTTGCCGCAGTCGGATTTAATGAGCAATACTGTCTGCAAAATAATATTCCGGTGAAGATCGTGAAGATCGATTATTCGGTCATTGCGCGGGCTATTGCGATGCGTAAGACCCAAGGATTCTTTAAGATCATCGTAACAAATGACTCCGAAATGAAAATTTTGGGAATGCGTGCGGTGGGCGAGCATGCTTCTACCGCTATTCAGGCAATCGGGTTACTCATAAAATTAGATATGCCGATTCACGTGATTGCGGAATTGATTCACCCACACCCATCTATTGCCGAAGGAATTCAGGAATGTGTGCGTATGCTGTTGAATAGTTCTATTTTCAAATCGTCTGTATTCAAAGATAAATTGGCGTGTTATTCGTTGGTTGACGGTGTTAAAACACCCTTGGAGCGTTTGTAATTACTGATTAAAGGTCTTACCCCTAGGGGTAAAGTCTCCGTAGGAGGTTCGGTTTTACCATATTTAGTCCCTATGGGACATTACAGCACAACCAAACTTTCATCCAATACTTATATTCATCCCTTAGGCGTTGCATTGTTTTGTTCCAAAAGAGACGCGTGTTTGAGAACGCCCAAGGAACGTGTGAACCTAAGAATAATCTATGCGAACAAAAAAAGGAGCCCGAAGACTCCTTTCCTTTCATTAATATTTTCTTAGATCACGCCGAGAACGATTAGCAGTGCATAAATCACAGCTGCCAAACCACATAAATAAGCAAGTCCAAAACCAAAAAAGGCAAAACCAATTCCGAAACCAACGATGGCTAGAATCAAATCAATCCAGAAACGTGTTGTAATTCCCTCATAAATTGCAACTGCAAGCGGTGGAATAATAATCGCTAAGATAACCAGTAGAACAAGCATTACGCCACTTTCGGAAGAACCTTGCGCTGCTTTCTTGGCAATCGTAGCTCTTTCGCTTAACGGAACATAATATTCGTGCTCACGCTGTTTGCGCTGACGCACTTGTTGAGCAGGTTTCGTTTCCTTTTTAGCAGTTGAACCTTTTTTCTTTTGCGTCGATTTTTCATCAGAACGTTGCTGCGGTTGCGGCTGTTCGTTTTTGATTACTTTATCCGACTGAAAAACAGTTGATTGAACCTCCTTTTTTTCCAACGAAGAAACAACTGCTTCATCTTTGGCATCTTCCTGAACGATTAACTCACCAGTAACTACCTTATCATCAGATGCTTTAAAACCTCGATTCTTATTGTGATAAAAACCTTTCGTGTACTTACGTTTTTGAATGGATGATCCACCAAAACCATTACCTGCCACACCACATGAAGACACTAAAATGGTGATAATTAGGGCTGAAGCAAAAAGATGTAGTTTTTTCATTTTCTGAGCTAAAAATTGTTTTTCAAATATAGGTTATTTTCCTTTAAGCTCCATTGCCTTCAAGGTATTTATCATAAGAGAAGCTATAGTCATTGGTCCTACTCCGCCGGGAACAGGAGTTATATACGAACATTTCGGAGCGACTTCATCAAACGCTACATCGCCAGCCAAACGCCACCCACGTTCACGTGAAGGATCGGTAACGCGTGTTGTTCCAACATCAACAACCACGGCACCTTCTTTTACCATGTCGGCTGTAATAAAACCCGGAACGCCAACAGCTGCAACCAAAATATCGGCTTGATTGCAAATTTCACGGATGTTTTCCGAACGCGAGTGCACTAAGGTAACTGTACAATTTCCCATATCGGTGTTGCGACCAAGTAACAAACTAAGCGGTGTTCCAACAATATTGCTTCGACCAACAACCACACAGTTTTTACCCGATGTTTCAATATTATAACGACGTAATAATTCTACGATTCCAGCTGGAGTAGCCGGTACAAATCCAGGCAGATTCAACATCATGTTCCCCACATTGATCGGATGGAAACCGTCGACATCTTTTTTAGGATCAATCGCCAGTGTTACTTTCATTTCGTCGATGTGCTCAGGAAGTGGCAATTGCACAATAAAACCGTCGATACTTTTATCTTCATTGAGTGCTTTTACTTTGTTCAGCAATACTTCTTCCGAAACCGAATCATCGTAACGTATCAAGGTGCTTTCAAATCCGATTTCCTCACAAGCTTTCACTTTTGAATTCACATAACTCACTGATCCACCGTCGTTCCCAACCAAAATAGCAGCCAAATGCGGAATTTTACGCCCTTCTGCTTTTCGTTCTTTCACCAGAACCGCCAGCTCTTTTTTGATGATTTCAGACGTTTGTTTACCGTTGAGAATTTCCATGTGCTGAATTTTGGTGCAAATATAACGATTCGATTCTGCTTGATAGCACTTCATGAAAAGTGATAATGCCTCTCTTGCGTCACTGAAAGTTTCAACAGATCGGAACATTTCCAGGGAGTTGTTTTTAGACGACTATCATTTCAATACCTACTATTTTCTTTTCAATCAATTAATTCTACCCGCTAATCGTTTAAATCTGCCATTCGCTCAACAGGAAAGTCAGTTTGCTAAACCATGTTACATCCTTTACAACCTATTGGAAACGGAAGGCGTCTTTAGAGTAGGTTCAAAACTATTCGGTCATGGAAAAAAGACTCATCAAACGAAGTATCATGCAAAGCGGAGCTATCCAGCAGGTCAATGATGCAACAGTTGTATTGCGACATTTCATTGAATTGAGTGCCAAATTACTACCTTTTTTTAACGAGCTTTCAAAAAAGGAAAAATTACTTCCGCGCGAAGCTCAAGACAGACAACGCATCATTGACGTATTCCACGGATACAAATTTGATACGTCCACTTCAATGATTTTAATGAACTCCAGTATTTTGGATACCATTCAACGTACATTTCAGCAAATTGAAAAACGCATTCCGGGCGAACAATCGGAAGCCGACAATGCCATCGAGCAGTTCTTCTCTGAACACGAATGCCTAGTAACTGATTGGCTCTTGACTGACAATAATTAAAATGGAATATGAGGAAGGATTGAGTCGGGCAATGGGATGCACGATTGCTCAAAACATGTTTAGATAAGAAACATTGTCCGCTTGATCTTTTCTACCATATTTTGTCCCTACGGGACGCCATATGACAAAAAAGAATCACAACTTCCGTTTCTCCAACCACCCGTAAACTGCGGTTTCTTGCAAATTATTCGGATTTACCACTTTGTTTTCACCGATTTCAGGTGGTGTTTGCATGCGCACAAACAACCACTGCTTTTCTTCGGCCAATACTTTGTAAAGTGATCCTTTTTTGTACGGAGCAATGACGTTTGATTGCACGCGTCTTGTCCAGGCATTCTTGGTAATTACAGAACCCGACCAGCGCAATTGCACTTCTTTTTTGGTTTCTTTTAGCTTAGATGTAAAACGGGTTTTCTTCGGAAAAAATGTTCCTTTCATATCTCCGGCTTCTCTTCCGAGAAAATAACGTTTCACGGCTTGCAGTTTACCTTCAACCAATCGCAGGCGGTTGAGGTTATGTGAAGCATTCAAACAGCAAGGATATTGATGATGATACAACAATATTTCCTGTGTATTCGGGTGAATTTTGTAGGCTAAAATGTGTCCGATTTCGTCATAAATACGTGTCAATTCACCTTTAACCGAACAGAAAATCTCTACATGTTCTTTTTCGTCGTCTTTGCTTACGAATCCGTCAAAAACGAGCTCCGGTGTGCCGTCGTTATTCAAATCGATCAAACGAAAACGCTCTTTGAAATCAGCGTAATACGCATTAAAATCGGCAGTTACTGAAAACGCTTTTGTTCCTTCATGATTCAGGATATCGCGATCAAACAACGAACGCACCCATTTTTCTTTGAGTGCGTCATCATTTTTGGTAATGGCAGCCAAATCCGTTTGCGGTTGATGAATAAACAACTCCGGATTTACACGTGTCATCTCAACACTTGCGTGAAGAGAGATAGAAATGAAAAGCGCAAAAAAGCAACTGATATTTTTCATTGTAATCATAAAAGGCTCCTCGAAAGAGAAGCCTTTAGTATTGAAAAGTGAAACAATTATTTCTTAGCAGGCTTTGTAGTGCCTTTTTCGATTGAAATTTTCAACGCCAAGTTCGTATCTTCGATATCAATTTGAATCGAATCACCTTGCTGTAAATTCGCTTTGATGATTTCTTCGGCCAACGGATCTTCGATGTATTTCTGAATCGCACGTTTCAAAGGTCGAGCCCCAAATTTTTCGTCGTATCCTTTGTCTACAATAAAATCTTTCGCTTTTTCTGTCATTGTGGCAGAATAACCCAATTGTTTAATGCGATCAAACAATTTCACCAACTCCAAATCAATGATTTTGTGGATGTTCTCACGTGTCAATGAGTGGAAAATGATCATATCGTCGATACGGTTCAAGAACTCAGGAGCAAATGCTTTACGCAAGGCATTCTGAATAACAACTTTGGTATCTTCTTCACGCGAATCAACACGTGCTTGCGTACCAAATCCTACTCCTGTTCCGAAATCTTGCAACTGACGTGCGCCAATATTAGATGTCATGATCAAAATAGTGTTTTTGAAATCGATTTTTCGACCCAAACCATCTGTCATGTGACCATCATCCAAGGCTTGAAGCAACAAGTTGAATACATCCGGATGCGCTTTTTCTACCTCATCCAACAAAACAATAGAATACGGTTTACGACGTACTTTCTCGGTCAACTGACCACCTTCTTCATAACCAACATATCCCGGAGGCGCTCCAACCAAACGAGAGATCGAGAATTTCTCCATGTATTCCGACATATCGATGCGAATCAGAGCATCTTCTGTGTCGAACAAGTATTTCGCCAAGACTTTCGCCAATTGGGTTTTACCAACACCTGTTGGTCCGAGGAAGAAGAATGAACCGATCGGTTTGTTCGGATCTTTTAATCCTGCACGGTTACGTTGAATGGCTTTCACCACTTTTTCAACAGCATCGTCCTGACCGATTACTTTTCCACGCAATTCCTCACCCATGGTAGCCAAACGGCCCATTTCGGTTTGAGCGACACGTGTTACCGGAATACCACACATCATCGAAACTACTTCGGCAACATGTTCTTCGGTAACGGTTACGCGTTGTGCTTTGGAATCATCTTCCCATTTCTTTTTCGCTTCTTCCAAACGATCCTGCAACTTGCGCTCAGAATCGCGCAACTCAGCTGCTTTCTCGTATTGCTGCGTTTTGATCACTTCATTTTTCTGCTCCTTCAAGGCTTCAATTTCACCTTCAATGTCGATGATTTCTTGTGGAACATGAATGTTGGTCAAATGCACACGCGAACCTACTTCATCCAACGCATCAATGGCCTTATCCGGCAAGTGACGATCGGTGATGTAACGTTCCGTTAAACGCACACACGCAGCAAGTGCTTCGTCTGTATATGTCACCATGTGGTGATCTTCGTAACGTTCTTTAATATTGTTCAGAATCTGAATCGTTTCCTCCATCGTAGTCGGCTCGATCAATACTTTCTGGAAACGACGTTCCAACGCACCGTCTTTCTCGATGTACTGGCGGTATTCATCCAATGTAGTTGCACCGATTGCTTGCATTTCACCGCGCGCCAAAGCAGGCTTGAACATGTTAGAAGCATCTAGTGAACCACTTGCTCCACCCGCACCGATAATGGTGTGGATTTCGTCGATGAACAAAATGATATCCGGATTCTTTTCAATCTCCGCCATAACGGCTTTCATTCGTTCTTCAAACTGACCGCGGTATTTTGTACCTGCAACCAATGAAGCCAAATCCAACGAAACGATGCGCTTATTGAATAAAACGCGTGATACTTTTCGTTGTACGATGCGCAATGCCAATCCTTCGGCAATGGCACTTTTCCCAACTCCGGGTTCACCGATAAGAATGGGATTATTTTTCTTGCGGCGCGATAAAATCTGGCTTACGCGTTCAATTTCACGTTCACGACCAACAATTGGGTCCAATTTCCCGGCTTCGGCCATTTTGGTCAAATCGCGACCGAAATTATCGAGTACCGGAGTTTTTGATTTCGGATCGGCTGCTTTTCGCTGACCTGCTCCGAAAGTTTGATCTTCGTCGTCTGCCGACCCCGGCAGCTCTGCTCTTGGTATGTTGTTTTCGTCTAGCATATCGTCTAATTCGTCTTTTACCGTATTATAATTCACACCGTATTTGCTTAATGTTCTGCAAACCACGGAATCTTCGTCTTTGAGCATCGAAAGTAACAAATGTTCCGTACCGATAACAGGACTCTTGAATAATTTCGCCTCTAAGTACGTTATCTTCAATAATCGTTCCGCTTGTTTCACCAAGGGAATATTGGCTCCTGTAACAACTGAAGATTTGGCAGTTTCGAGGAGTTGTTTTTCCAATTCTTTTTTTAGTTGTGTCAAATCGAGATTAAAGCCCGTGAGAATCTTCACGGCATTGCCTTCACCTTCGCGCAGGATTCCTAATAAGAAGTGCTCCACACCGATAAAATCATTGCCCAACCGCAACGCTTCTTCCCGACTGAAACTCAACACATCTTTTACACGCGGAGAAAATTTTGCTTCCATATTTTGTTGTTGTTGTGCTCTTCAAAAATACACTAATTCCAACTCTATTGAGTTTTCATGAACGATTGAATTGCTTTTGTCTTGTTACGCAGAGCCACTTTCCGCACTCTACAAATATATAAACGCTTGAAATGTTAATAAATACATCGAAACAGCATTTTTACACCACTTTTTGTTAGTAAAAACCATAATCACCCTCTTTTTCGTAGGATATAAAAAGCTAATTTCGAGCCTTGCTTTTTGCACACAATTTTCGTGCTTAATTTAAAACAATGACAAGATGGCAGATGGAGAAAGAATAATCCAGATTAACATCGAAGATGAAATGAAATCGGCGTACATCGATTATTCGATGTCGGTAATTGTATCGCGTGCACTTCCAGATGTTCGCGACGGATTCAAACCTGTTCACCGCCGTGTATTATACGGTATGCAGGATTTGGGTGTTTACTCCAATCGTCCGCATAAAAAGTCCGCTCGTATCGTTGGTGAGGTTTTAGGTAAGTATCACCCACATGGTGACAGTTCGGTGTATGACACAATGGTTCGTATGGCACAGGAATGGTCATTGCGTTATCCGTTGGTCGATGGACAAGGAAACTTCGGTTCGGTGGACGGTGATAGTCCGGCAGCAATGCGTTATACGGAAGCCCGTTTGCGCAAGATCGCTGAAGAAATGCTCGACGATTTGGAAAAAGAGACAGTTGATTTTCAACCGAATTTCGATGACTCATTGCAGGAACCAACTGTACTTCCTTCTAAAATACCGAATTTGCTCATAAACGGCTCAAGTGGTATTGCGGTAGGTATGGCAACAAATATGGCGCCTCACAATCTTACAGAGGTTATAGATGGTATTATCGCGTTTATCGACGATAAAGACATTGAACCGGAAGCGCTGTTGCAATTTGTAAAAGCACCTGACTTCCCAACCGGTGGTATTATATATGGTGTAGACGGAGCGCGTGAAGCGTTGCTGACAGGTCGTGGTAAAATCGTGATTCGTGCCAAAGCGGAAATCGAAGAAGTGGGTGGTCGTGAACAAATTATTGTAACCGAAATCCCCTACCAGATCAACAAAGCGGACATGATCAAGAAAACCGCTGAATTGGTTAACGACAAAAAAATTGAAGGTATTTCTGACATTCGCGACGAATCGGATAGAAACGGTATGCGTATCGTTTACGAATTAAAGCGTGATGCCATTCCGAATGTCGTATTAAATAAATTGTATAAATACACTTCTCTTCAAAGTTCATTCTCGATCAACAACATTTGTTTGGTTGACGGGCGCCCACGTATGGTGAACCTGAAAGAAATGATCGGTTTCTTCGTTGATTTCCGCCATGAAGTGGTTGTGCGCAGAACGAAATTTGATTTGCGTAAAGCGGAAGAGCGTGCACACATCTTAGAAGGTTTGGTGATCGCTTCGGATAACATCGATGAAGTAATTGCCATTATCCGAGGATCTCAAAGTCCGGAGGAAGCACGTGAAAAATTAATGACACGTTTCGGGCTTTCCGATTTGCAATCACGTGCCATTGTTGAAATGCGTTTGCGTCAGTTGACCGGTCTTGAACAAGACAAGCTGCGTGCAGAATATGCTGATTTGATGGCTTTGATTACCGATTTGAAAGATATCCTTGATCGCGAAGAACGCAGAATGCAAATCATCAAAGACGAATTGATTTATATTCGTGATAAATACGGCGATGCACGTCGTTCGCGTATTGAATACTCGGCTTCTGAAATGAAGATCGAAGATTTGATTCCGGATGATGAAGTGGTGATTACTATTTCGCATGCGGGTTACATCAAACGTACAAGCTTGAACGAATACAAAGTTCAGAGTCGTGGCGGAATGGGATCGAAAGGTTCTACAACGCGTGACAAAGACTTCCTAGAGCACTTGTTTGTGGCAACCAATCACAATTACCTCCTGATCTTTACGGAAAAAGGACGTTGTTTCTGGATGCGTATTTTTGAAATTCCGGAAGGAAACAAAACCGCAAAAGGACGAGCCATTCAAAACTTGCTCAACATCGAACAAGACGATAAGATCAAGGCGTATGTGAAAGTCATGGACTTGACCGATAAAGAATATGTTGAGAACAACTTCATCGTGATGTGTACCAAACAAGGTATCATTAAGAAAACGTCTTTGGAAGCTTATTCTCGTCCACGTGCAAACGGTATCAACGCCATCACGATTCGTGAGAACGATGAACTATTAGAAGCACGTTTGACCGACGGTACCAATGAAATGGTATTGGCAACCAAAGCAGGTAGAGCTATTCGTTTCAACGAAGGGAAAGTTCGTCCGATGGGTAGAAATGCTTCCGGAGTGCGTGCTGTGACCTTGCAATCGGATACGGATGAAGTAGTTGGAATGATTTGCGTGAAAGACAACTCCGAAACTATTTTGGTGGTCTCAGAAAAAGGATATGGAAAACGTTCTTATCTGAATGATCCGGAAGACGGAGAACCTGTTTACCGTATTACCAATCGTGGAGGAAAAGGAGTAAAAACGATCAATGTAACGGATAAAACCGGACCGTTGATGGCAATTAAAACCGTAGCTGACGAAGACGATTTGATGATCATTACGAAAGCAGGAATTGCCATTCGTATGCACATCGACCAATTGCGTGTAATGGGTAGAGCCGCTCAGGGTGTTCGTTTGATCAACCTGAAAGGAAATGCTGAAATTGCTGCAGTAGCGCGTGTTCCTCGAAGTGATGAGGAAGATGAAATGCTCGACGAAGACGGAAACCCAATTGCTCCAACTGATGAAAATCAGGCAGGCGAAACGGATGCTGCAACTCCAGCTGAAGAAAATTCAGAAGAATAATTAAAGAATAATATGGATTTTGATGCGTTTTTGTATCCTTACAGAAAAACTGGCACAGAAGTTGAATTAGGTGCTGCAACAAAATAAATAAACTAGAAAACGAACAACATGAAAAATAGCAAAAATTGGTTTCTTTTAGCTGCATTGGCGCTTACTACCGGTTTCTCATTTGCTCAAAAAGCAGTTGAGACCTCAGCAGCAGTTGAATACAAAAACAACTTTCAAGGTGCCTTCATGCAACAAGACATGGAAAAGGCTAAGAGTTCTTTAACGAAAGCAAAAGCGTTTATCGACCAGGCAGCTGCTCACCCTGATACCAAGGAAAGTCCGAAAACACTTTACTTGAAAGGTGAAATCTATTTCTATGCCTTATTGATGAAAGGAATGGACAGCACTTCATTTCCTGAAATCACTGAGCAAGCATTGGATGAAGCGGTTGCTTCATGGAACAAAGCGTACACTATTTCCAACAAAATGGATGCTGATATCGAGGAATCAATCGCGCAAAAGAAAGGTCTGGTTGATATGGGAGCGGTAGCCATGTACAACGCAAAGCAGTACAAAGAAGCTATGGAGGCTTACGATTTTCAATCACAATTGTCTACTGCAATCAACAAAATCGACACAACGGCGATTTACTTTGCCGGTATATGTGCTGATAATGCGGAAGATTGGGACAATGCCGTAAAATACTACAGCAAATGTGCCGACTACGGATACAAAGTTCCTGAAATCTATAAAACGGTTGCATCAACCTTGATTAAGGCAGGAAAAACTGCTGAAGCAACTGTATACTTGGAAAAAGCAATTGAAAAAGATCCGAATGACAAAGAAATGCACTATGTAGTTGGTACATTCTACATGGAAGCGGGTCAGAATGAAAAAGCAACCGAAAGCTTGCGCAAAGCAGTTGCTATTGATCCTAAATACTGGGATGCGCAATACCAATTGGGTGCTCACTTGCAGTCACAAGGAACAAAAATCAGAACAGAAGCGAATGCGTTGAAATTAAACGATCCTAATTTTGATAAGCTGATTGCTCAAAGTGATGAGTATTACAAACAAGCCTTAGTTCCTTTGGAAGCCTATATTAGCGCACTTCCTAACGATAAAGATGTACTATTGTGTCTATCGCAAATTTACCGTGCATTGAAAAACACTGAAAAAGCGTTGGAATACAAAAAACGTTTGGACGAAGCAAAATAATTTTGTCTTAAGCCTTCGAAAGAGCTATTTTCCTAGTGGAGAGTAGCTCTTTTAGTTTTTAGGTAGTTCAGTTTTTGAGTTTGTAAGTTGCATGTTTATTGGTGCTTGATTTAAGTACCTTTTTACCATTAATTAGGAAAACTCATGAAACTTAAAAACTGACAAACTCAAAAACTTCTGTTATCTTTGTGCCTCATTTGCATCAGCTTACCTCCCATTTTTTGCTTTAAACACAAAAAAACACGGCTATGAAAGGGTTATTTATTGGATTATTGCTTTGCATCAGTTTCACTTCAACAGCTCAACTGAGCGCAGTGAAAGGAAAAACAACTTACAATTTTTGGCTCAATCTTCCTGCCGACAGTATCTTAAAAACCAATCCTCCGGTGTTGATTTTCCTTCACGGGAAAAGTCTTTCAGGAACAGATCTCAATCGTGTGAAGCGCTATGGTGTGATCCATGAGATTGAAAACGGACGAAAAGTACCAGCTATTGTTGTTGCTCCGCAAGTAGCATCCGGTTCGTGGGATCCCGATAAAGTATTGGAAGTTTTGGAATACATTCAGGCCGAATACAAAACCGACACCAATCGCGTTTACGTTTGTGGTATGAGTTTGGGTGGCTACGGTACCATGCATTTTGCAGGAAAACACGCTGACAAAATGACGGCCGGTGTAGCCTTGTGCGGTGGTGGAAATCCGAAAGAAGCTTGTAATTTGGCAACGATTCCTATGTGGATTCAACATGGAAACAGAGATGAGGCCGTGCCGTTGAAACAATCAATGGACATGGTAAAGGCCATTCGCGCTTGTAATGAAGGTAAAAACTTGATTTGGACCGAAGTTCGTGGAGCCGATCACGGCGATCTGGAAAAAGTATTCAGAGGTGACGAAATGTACGATTGGTTGTTTGCACAAGTACGCACCGGAGAAGGTGAAGTTTCTATCCTTGAAGTGAAAAAGGAGTTGCCAGCCGTGGAAGCACCAACAACTCCCGCCACCGAAGGCACTACAGGCACCGGAAACTAACATTTATTTACCCTATTCTATTCCTGATCGGAACCGTTACACTCAGTTTCATGGCTTTCAGGTTTGTTTTTCATCAAAAACGGTGAGTATAGTAATTGCACGAATTTGTATTTTTACTTCGTAATCTTTTTGGTATACTATTCACTCTGCTTGAGGTTGGTTTCATGAAGGGTTATTGAACTTAAACTACGATTTCATGAATTTCGCTGACAACAACATTTTAAAAATTCTCATTTCGCTGGTCTTTATTTATGCCGCATTGAGCATTCTGGTTTCCATCATGGTGGAATGGCTGAATTATTTAACCAAAGAACGTGCTAAACACCTCAAGAATAGCATTGACAATCTTCTCGGCGACAAAGCGGATGAAGAAATGGGTAAAAAATTCTACGACCACATCATCATCAACGGGTTAAAAAGTCTGCGTAACCGATTACCAGCTTACATTTCATCGGGTATGTTCTCTGAAGCACTTGTAGATGTCATTGCTCAACCCTCACAAAAAGACAAAGTGGTTCAGGGTGTTGATGAAAACCAAAAACCGATCAAACAAATGATGGTGCGCTTTGAAGAAGGCGTTGCGACTATGAAAGACGGTGAGTTCAAAGAATTACTTCAATCGTTTATCGATAAATCGGGACAAGATTACGCGCAACTGAAAACGCAGCTTGAAAATTGGTACAACGACTATATGGAACGCGTATCGGGCAGTTACAAACTCAAGCAACGCAAGAAATTACTTTTTATAGGATTTTTCGTAGCAATTATGCTGAATGTTGACAGTCTCCATTTATTGAAAGTGCTGAGTTTGGATGATAATTTAAAGAATAAAATTGTTGCTCAAGCCGACAAAACGGTAGATGCTTACATTAAGGATAGTACAAACATCGCTGCACATAAATCGTCGGAAGTAACTGAAATCAATCACAAATTATTATCGGCTATTACTACTACCGAAAATTCCGATATCCAGACTGCGTCGGCAGAAGAGTCAATAAAATACGGCGACCTTGACAGTCTGATTCGTTTAAACAATTCACTGGAAATCAATCTATTTAAGATAAAAGATTCCATGGCTCGTACAACAGTTCATGAACTAGATAGTGTTATGGACTTGCTGGCTCAATTGAATGTACCTATTGGATGGAGCATAACCAACGCCCCTGTTTCATGGTTTTGTTCGAAAAAGGAATCAAGTACAATCATCGCTAGTCATTCACCAGGATTTGTGCGTTACATCGAAGAACGCAATGCTACTGCCGGTAACTGGAACTGGCTGAAATACCTTATCGGAATTGCCATTTCAGGACTTTCGCTCAGTTTCGGTGCACCATTTTGGTTTGATATGCTGATAAAATTGGTGAATGTACGCCGTGCAGGTAATGTACCCGAGGTGAAAAAGAAATAAAAAAGGTAGGGGCGAAGAAATAAAACAGGTAGGGGCGTGTCGCGACACGCCCCTACCTGTTTTATTTCGCCCGAATATTTTATCCCAATTTGATAATATCCTGAATTTTACTTTCGGGTTTGATCGGTAAACCATTCGCGGTGAAATACGAAACAATGGTATTGACATACGAATTACCTCCTCGAGCTCCTGTTGAGTAAATTTTTACAAATTGATCCAATTGCCCGGTAAAGGTGAATTTGTAACCAGGCAGCCATGGCGACATTCCGTAGTTCGCGGAGTTTTTGGCGATTTCCTGCGAATAATAAGGTTTGATATTTACCGGTTGATTCATTGGAAACGCTTTGCTCTTGCCGTTAACAATGTTATCAATGTAGTTTTTCTGCAGCAAGATCCCATCTTTCAACGAAGCGATGCTTTGATTGGCTCCGGAATCGGTATTCCCAATATTTCCGGGATTATTGGTTTTGTAAGATCGTGATCCTTTTTTGAAACCTTCGTGATAGGCCATGATTGTGAGTAACAATCGTAAACCTTTTGTAGCGTCTGGTATGGCTTGCGAAAATGCCGGTAAATATTCTTGTGTAATCTCGGCATTGAGTGTAATCTTAACCGTAGAACTATACGGTTTTCCGGGAAATGTGCTTCCTTCGATAACAACGTCTTTGTAGGTTTCGTCGAAACCGCTTGCGCCTTTACTTCCCGATGACGAAGCATTGCTTGATGGCGTGCCCAATCCCATTTTAGACCAGGTTTTATCTCCAACAATTCCATCGGCTGTTAAGCCATTTGCCGCCTGCCATGCTTTTACCGAAGCTTCGGTATTGGAGCCGAAAATTCCGTCGGCAGTTAGTTTTAGAAAACTCTGAACTTTTTTGACATCTTCACCTTTAGATCCTTTTTTCAATAGCATAATAGTGGGTTTACGCGATCAACTTTGTTGTCAATCGAACCAAAAATAATGAAAAAAAATGTTCGTTTATTGCGTAAAAACACCTGTTTTGCGTCAATCATACTTTTTCTTACTCAATTCGCAGCAAACAATTTAAAAGCAGACCTAGAGATGAAATGATTGATTAATAATCAAAATATGATTATTAATTAACCTATTTGACTATATTTGAGAATCGGATGGTTGTTACCTCAAATATGTTAAACAGATTATTTTCTTCATACCAACTCATTAATGCCTAAAAAACCAGACGGTTCTCTTTCAGGAAGAGGCGCGCACATCAATCCTGCCAATCGTTTCACAAAACAGAGGAAGGAGATGCTTTCTATGAATTTCACACCGACGAAGATGGCGAAACAGTCAACCGGAAAACCACTTTTATAGAGGTGTTTCCAAAGACCATCGTGAATAAACTCACCAGTCCGGATGTGGGCATGTATTATTCACTGAATCCTTATCAGGGCTGTGAACACGGCTGTACCTATTGTTATGCTCGACCTACTCACGAATACTGGGGATACAGTGCCGGAACCGATTTTGAGCAAACGGTTTTGGTGAAGAAAAATGCTCCGGAATTGCTGGAAGTTGCACTCCGTAAAAAAAAATGGGAGGTCAAACCGGTGAGTTTATCAGGCAATACGGATTGTTATCAACCCTGCGAGCGTACTTATGGTATCACGCGGAAATTGCTGGAAATCTTCCTCAAATACAGACATCCGGTTACGATCATTACTAAAAACTCATTGATAGAGCGCGATTTGGATGTACTCACCGAATTGTCGAAACTAAATTTGGTGCATGTCTTAATCAGCATTACTTCCTTAGATGAAGAACTTCGGCGAAAGTTAGAGCCCCGAACAGCCTCTTGTGCCAAAAAACTAACAACAATAGAACGTTTGTCTGCTCAGGGAATTCCTGTTACTGCAATGCTAGCTCCAATCATTCCTGCGATCAACGATCATGAATTGTTTGCATTGGTAAAAGCCGTGAGCGAACGTGGTGCACAGCATGTGCATTATCAGGTTGTAAGACTAAACGGACCGAACGGTGAAATTTTCAAAAACTGGTTAGAGCATCACTACCCCGAACGAGCAGAAAAAGTGATTCATCAATTGGAGGCATTGCACGGCGGAAAAATAAACGATAGCCGCTTTGGCATACGAATGAAAGGCGAAGGGGCTTATTCACTAAACATAGAACGGCAGTTTAAGATTGCCCGTGAACGCTTTCTGCCGCAACGATCCAGTTCAAAATTGCGCACAGATTTGTTTATAATTCCGGATGAAAGCGGGCAGACGAGTTTGTTTTAAACAAGCGTGACGAATTCTAATACAAGTAGTTTTACAACGCCTTATAAACAGGTGTTTATAACCTAGCACACCATTTTAATAGCACCCATTTTTGCAATGTAATTTTTTCTACTAATTAATTTAAAAACCATTATGAGCGCACGTTACCAGGTAACTATTACCAACAATTCAAGTCAGAACACCACTTTTATTCTGTTTCAAAAAGATCCCAGCCAAGATCAGTATCAAGGTCTTTCGGTGGTTTGGAAATCACAACGATTATCACCACGTTCAAAAGCCACATTTGACTGGGCACGCGATTTCTGCTTTGTTGCAGGTAATACAGGTCAGTTGACGCCAGGCGTTAAATTTAATGACGAGTCTATGATGGATGCAGACCCGAACGGATCAAATAATGCGGCTATCTTAGATTCCAACGGAAGAAGCTGTCAGTTGGGCCTAGGCCAAGGAGGACAACGTGGCAGGTTAACGCTGACGACGGGTAATTCCGTTTCACCGCAGCCACAATTTTCTGCTGGAATGGGTATGGAAGGTTCTGCAACAGTAATTGTACAGGCAAGACCCGGAATGAATTATCAGTTTTCACCCGATACGGAATACTGGATTGCTTTTGGAAATTACGAGGATGGACAGGTGCTTAATCCCAACGTTCAAAATGCTGCACGCATTTCATTTTCGAACGGTGTCACTAAAATGAATGTTGTTTTGAATCAGGATGGCAGCTATACAATCAATCCTGCATAATTCAAATATGCCAGATAATTAGGCCTGTTCAGTGAAAATGGACAGGCTTTTTTAACGCCTTGGGTTAACCGAAGAAAAGGTCAGCGTTGTGCTTGAGCAGGTATTGTTTCAGCAATTCCAGATCGGTATCAGAAACACCCAATGTGGTAAGTTTCTTTGTGCCGACAAATAGTGTCACATTGGTTGCATTGAAAGATTTTCCGGCTTGACTTTGCACAACTACCGTTTGGAACCGTGTAATGGTTTGTGGCTCGATCATGATTTTTTTGTAAATCTCCGACTCTTTGATGTTTCGCAGTTTCAAGTATTGATAGAGCATGAAGCCGCCAATCAGGATACAAATACCTCCAAAAATTCCCAAACCTATCGCTACACCAGTTGTGCTTTCTGTGTCAAGCGATGGTAAAATCATCATAAACGCACCGAAAGCCACCATAAAAACGCCAACCCACAAACTTCTGTTACGTGTTTTTTTGATCGCTTTTTCAATGAAACTCAGGTCGGTCATATCCAATCGAACGGGCTCTGCTTCTGCCTCCGGTTTTCTATCGAGAAAAAACCCGATGGCATAAAATACCGCACCAATTGCAAGGAAAAACCCGGCCATCGCCCAATCTATGGGAGGCAAACCTTGTCCTCTTACCTTCAACACATAACCGAAGTGATCAGCAATCTTTCCGGCAATGGCAACCACCGCAAATACGCCGCCTGATAATTTTAAAAATTTTCCAAGTCTTTTCATTGGTAGAAATGATCGATGAACACTTATTTCACCTCGCTCCAAGGCTTCTGAATCAAAGCTTTAAATTCTTTGGCTTTAAAGGCATTGCCTTCAATACCGTCGTAAACTTTCACGATGTTTCCGTTCCAGATGTAAAAAACGCCCGGCGTATCACGGTTTCCGACTGTTTTCCAAAAAGTAGCAATATCCAATACCGTGTGGGTGTATTTGGCTCCGGCAAATTCAAAGAAAGCAGGAATGAGTTCGGGTTCTTCATCCATAAAGGCAATGCGGATGTCAGGAAAACCACTGACTTGGCTTTTCATTTGAGTGAGTTCTTTGGCTGTTTCTTTACAATGTTCGCAACCTGGAGCAAAGAAGCACAGGATTTTTTTATCATTATCGATATCCGGAAAAATTGATTTAAAGCCCGATTTTTTCTGTGTCGGTTCATCTACTTTCTCCACTACGGGATCAGCAGTATTCGTTTTCGGATCTTTTCCATCTACCGGTTTTCCAGGATCTGTGGCAGGTGATTTAGGATCAGTAGTTGTACCTTGAAGATTTGTAGTTGTTCCATTATTGTTAGTTATAGGTTCTTCATCTTCCACCACTACAGTTCTTGAAGCCTGATTTTCAATTGGTTTTGCCGGTTGAATTGGTCCTAACATAAATATCGCCAATACACTTGCCAATGTAATCGACATCAGGAACGAGAAGTTCTTTTTAGCAGGGTTCTCCTGAATTGCTTTGTACAAATAACCCAATATACCCATGGCCACGATATTCTTAATGATGGCTTCTAGTGGTGTCATTGGCAACAAGGTTCCGAAACAACCGCAGTTTCCTGAATTACCTTTTGTCGCGATCTCATAACTCAACTCAATAACAAAGATCAGTAACATCAAAAACGAAACAGGAATTACTAAACGTTTCAAGAAATGTGGTTGCAGCAATAAAAATCCAAGCGCAAACTCACATCCGATGAGTGTTCTTGAAAAGTAAGCAGCAGCAGTTTCACTGAAACCCATTGGCACTAACTGCTTGATTTCAAAGGTAGTCATCGCAAAATACGGCGACGGATACAATTTGGCTACAGCCGAAAGAAGGAACATAAACGAAAGCAAAATGCGTAAACCCCAAATGATTTGTGATTTTCTTTTGCTGATAGTTGCGGTTTCAGTGCTCATGAGTTGAATGAAAAAAGTTTGATTAAAAATAAGCGATCCGAACGAAACAAGGTGCTGAATTTGAAAAATTAGGAAAAGAATAACATCCTTGGGAATTTTTGATGCTTGATTTTGGATGTTTGATTAGGTGCTCCCTCTTTACTAACGAGTCGATCTTCTTCTATTGTTCCAAAGTAATCATCTTACCCGAAAGCTACATCAAACATCCAAAATCAAGCATCAAAAATTGCGAAGCTATTTCTTCACAAACTGCGTCAAAATATAAATACTTTGTCCGTTTACTTTTCCTTCGATGAGTTCGGGATTGTCGTGTACCAAACGCACATTGCGCACTGAAGTACCGCGTTTGGCTACCATGCTTGTGCCTTTCACGTCCAAATCTTTAATCAACACTACCGTGTCGCCCGAGTTGATTACAATTCCGTTAGAATCGATGTGTTTGACGGCAAATTCGTCTTCCATTCCGGCTTTTGCCCAGGCAAGTGTCTCGTCTTCTAGGTACATCGTTTCGATCAAATCGGCAGGCCAGCCTTCGGCTTTGAGGTTATTGAGCATGCGGTAGGCAATTACTTTCACACCAGGAACTTCGCTCCACATACTATCGTTCAAGCAACGCCAATCGTTGGGAACCGTTTCAGTGGTACCATCTAACTGATCTTTTAAACTTTGCTGGATGTAAATGAATTCATCGGCGTTCGTTCCTACTGCCGGAGCCACGAGGTAAGTTGTCAGATTCTCAGTGTTTCCACTCAATTCACATACATTTCCGCTACGGGTGATCAATTCTTTTTCGAAACTCATCGGATTGTTTTATTTCTACACTTCAATTGGCCGAAATGCGCAGCGAAGATAGCAGAAATTCAGGTATAAACTCTGGGTAGCCGAAGATTAGAAGTATACGTCATAAACATCACTAATGATATCCCATAACTCATTACCACCAATTTTCCTCAACACTTTTTGAATGGCTGACTCAACCTTGACGTCCACCATATCCACATCACTATCCGTCATCTCACTTAAATTTTTAACCGTAGTCTTACCAATTCCTTCATACTCGAGCATTTTTGTTTTAAGAAGAAGTGCGGAATCTTTATCATTAAAAAGAAAACACAAGTGCATCCAGGTATCTTCGTCTAGTTTTTCTTTGATTTTCTTACTGGTTGAAAGCAGCACTTTGTGCCCCATTGCATCATCACCAATGGCTTCTCTTTGTTTGTTATCTATTGCGTTTTTTTCATCGGTGATCCTGACTTTCGTATAATCAGACACTATCTGTGCTTTTATAGTACTAATCTTATTATTGGAATCGTCTAATACACTTGCTTCACAATCCAATACGGCATCAACATATCCTTTTGTTGATAATTTATCATCAATATTATTGACTTTTACATGATAATAAACCCATTGTTTATCATTATTCACCCAATCTTTGACTTTACTTTCAATCACTTTTTCGTGAGCTTTATTTGCGTTAGCAGTTATTGGGAACATGTTATATGCTTCCCCCATACCTCCAAGATTATCATTTAATAAATGGCCCCTGATATACTTATTTTCATTGGCAAGACTAGGATCGGTAGGCAATTTATCCATCAATTTTTTCTGAACACCCGATTTCGGAGGAGTTCCCTGTGGGTGATCAGGTCCCAAAATCGTTGCTTTCATCTCAATCCCCACCTGTTCTCCACCAAGCGTTTGCGTCCACCAATCTACATCACTTTGTTTTCCATCGAGTGCTCCGGTTGACCATTTTTGGCGCTGAATCACTGCATGATCAGCTAGCGGTTGAATACTTTTCAATTGTGCCACAGGGCCTTCTGAGTCGTCTACCATATCAGAATCCTGGAATGATTTAGGTAAATGAGAGAATGAAATATCAAAAGAACTGGATGCAGCAGCGCTAAATGAACTAAATCCTGTCGGAAAACCGCTTTCTCTTTCCATTGCACCAATCATTTGAGGTTGGTACAAATGATCTGCTCTGACATCCACGGTAATTCCTCTTTCAGAAAGTGATTCGAGGTGTTCATGGCATCCTAAATGCCCATCATCTCTCGTTCCAAAAGTACTGCTGCAGGGGCTTGTAGAAAGATAAATAACCAGTTTACCATCTTTCAACCCCAATTCCTTGATTTTCGCTACTAACATTTCTTCAGCATGCCCTACTTTTTCAGTATGGAATATCCCCAAATCTTTTCCGTCAAATGTGGCAAACAGGTATACGGTTGACATTGTTTTCTTTCTGTACGCATCTTTTTCCAGTCCTAATTTTTTCATAATTCTCTGAACTGCAAATGTTTGACGGAATGAATTACGGGTATTTCTGACAGGAAATTCATTTTTTTGAAACTCATCCACAGAAGATGATGGAATAGCATTTCCCATCAGTTGAAGAGCTTTTTCTCCCATCATGTCTGCTTCGCGTTCCAACCCTTCATCGTCATTGATGCCAACTTTACCTTTGAGTTGTTTGGTTGGCTGCACCCTTCCCTGCTTTTGCTGCACCACATGCCATGCTTCGTGCGGGAGGTGCTTTTCTTGTCCGGAAGCAAGGTGAATCTGATTTCCCTGAGCATAAGCATGTGCATTTAGTTGGGCAGGTTTGTCGGAATTGTAATGGACTTTCACATCGTTCATCGAATAGCCGGAAAGGTTTTCAATACCTGATTTAAGGTTATCGGGCAAACCCGTATTGTTGACCTGACGCTGAACGGTTTTTTGATCAGCCAATTGTTGCATTGATCTTAATTGTACAATCCGTTGACTGGAATTAGCCATTAATTGCATCGGATGTCCCAATTGGATCGCAGATTGGTTGGCTTTTGAATCGGAATTAGCACTTACCGATTTGGATTCCTGAACATGTTGAACCTCCTGATACTCCTTCATAATCTAGAATTTTCAAATAAATAAAATGCCTTCTTTCTGCAATTCTCTTCTAATACCGATTTCCAGTTCCGATTGAGAAACCAAGTTATCTCCTTTTTTAATCGCTTTTAGTGTGGCGTAACGAATAACGTTCATGATTACACCACCGGCAATCTCATATTTTTGGGCAATCAGTTGCAAATCAACAGCCGGATCGAGTGGCACATCATCAGCAAATGCCTGTTTCCATAACTCAAATCGCTCTTCGGGTCCGGGCATCGCAAAATGAATGACCGATTGAAAACGACGTGTGAATGCTTGGTCGATGTTGTCTTTGAGGTTGGACGCCAAAATCACAATTCCGTTGTGATCTTCGATGCGCTGTAACAGATAAGCCACTTCCTGATTGGCAAACCGATCGTGTGAACTGCTCACCTCGGTGCGTTTTCCAAACAAGGCATCTGCTTCATCGAAAAAAAGAATCCATTGTTTGCTATCGGCCAAATCGAATACTTTGGAAAGGTTCTTTTCTGTTTCGCCAATGAATTTCGATACCATCATGGATAAATCGATCTTGTACACATCGTGTCCGGTACTTTTACCGATCAAAGCTGCGGTTAATGTTTTTCCCGTTCCCGGCGGGCCGTAAAACAAGGATTTGTACCCCGGTTTCAGCCGTTTACCCAAACCGCCGCTTTGCAACAAGGTATTTCCATGCTCGATCCAATCACTGATTTCCGACAAACTTTCGCGGGTTTCATTGCGCAATACCACATCTTCCCAATCGAGTTTGGTGTGAATGATTTTAGCTGGAAAATCGTCGTTGAATTCGGGTTGCCGTTGCTTTCCGGTAAGGAAATAATGTAATAAATTACTGTCTATCGACAATCTGCCACTCATTACAGGATCCAAACGACCCGAAGTTTCAACTTTGGCTAATTTCTTGGCTACCAAACTACCTTCGTTCGTTAGCATCGGATAATACGAAAACCGCTCTTCCAAAGACGTTCCGCCAAGCAAAAACAAGGCTGTTTCACCTGTTGGAATAAATGCAATTGTGCTATCTGTAGCTCCGCCGAATTCAGTAAACCGTTTATCAGAAACGCTGTTGCGAATGGTAAACACATCCAACAATTCGGGTTTAATATGTGGAGTTAATGCCAGTATTACAACCAATCGCTCGGGTATCGTGACTGCACGTCTCTGTATTACCTGTGCGTAAAACGAATTCGATTGCGATAAATCAGGTGCGGGAACGGCATACGGAATATCACTCATTGGTTCTTGCCCCAAGTGATCGCGCAAACGCAGATCAATGATCTGTGCAAGCCACTCCATTTCTAGCGCCAGACACGTTCCGTTTTCTAGCAAAGGCATATTGCTTAACGACAATTCTTCTTCCAATTCCATCTTTTTTACACGGGTTACCATTCTACAACCAATAAATGCTCGAGCCACGGCAAGCGAATCAACTGAATCGGCCAAGGGAGTTTATCCAATAAAACATCATACGTTTCGCGCTTTACTTGCAACAGCCATTGACCATCGCGTGCAGAAAGTGCACCTTCGCGTTGCAAATACGCCTTGCGCAAATTTTCAACCGATAAGTTTTTCCAAGCAGGCACATGTTCCATCACAGCTTTCAGCAATTCTTCTATGAGCAACTGCTGTTGCTCGGTGATCAATTCCGGTGTATGAACAGGAGTTTCGGGCTGTAAACCAACGAGCACTTTATTAAGCGCAATGTGCGGCTCAAATAGTTCATAATTCGACCCAAAAACCAAATGCTGGAGTAACCATGATGCCTGTTCCTTAGCCTGTTGATGAATGAATTTCGATTCGACAAACAAGCCGTTTTTCTCAAAATAACGTTCCAAAAACGGCCACAACACGATCATTCCTGCGTTGCGTACGTATAACTTCTCTGATTCGCTAAACGCATCAATAGCCAATGGAATGGGAGGAATATTTTCCGGTTCATTGACTGAAACATCATTTGCTACCAACTGAGTAGTATGTGTCTCTTGTAATTTCAACAATAATTCAATGAGGGATTCCGTATCGTGATCCATTGCTCGCGCAGCATCTGCAGCAGATTCGCTGTCGAGGAGTTGCGTTTTGGTGTTGAAGTCAGCTAAAAATGCAGAAAACCAACTATCGGCTAAAGGATGATTGTTGAACCGAGCTGTTAATTCTTCCAACCTGATCCAATCCGGATGCATTTTACTTATCTGAAACAAGCGATCAACAGAAGTGAGCAATCTGCCGCGAACAAGTGATCTCACAACAGCCGGTTCCAGTGTTTCTGTTTGACTGAAAACAGCATAAATCAATGATTCAGGCACCACATTCATCCCTTCTTGAAGGAACCGAACATCCTGAAACAGTGCTTCCCAAAACACCAAACGATGGCGTTCTGTTGGAAATGACTGACTTGTCAAGATTCTAAAGAGCTCATGATCAATCGCATTGGATGGTTGGTCTGAGGGAAGGAGCAACACGAGTAATTTTACCAAATACACATCCGAAAATGCGGCTACAAGTCTTTTACGCATGGCTTTATGCGTCAACCAAGCTTGTAAATCGGTTTTCAGGGCTTCGGGTCGGTGTTGAATCAACGAGATTATTGCTTGCTCCAACTGCGATTTGGAACTATTTTTTGCCCACCATGGAAATAATCCGGTTTGCAAAAAGTAATGCAGGATATTGTGGTTTGAAAGCAGAATCGATTCGCTTACCGGTGCAAATTCCGCTGCGTCGGAAAGCAATCGCTGACTTGTCTCATCCTCCTGTCGGTCTGTTTCGTTAACAACCGGTTCAACCAAATCATGATCAACATCATCTTGCGACTGGTAATTAATTTCTATAACCGTAGGTTCAATTGTTTCCCACTCGTCATCGTCCCATTCATCTTCTTCCGAATTTTCGGTCAACAAATCGTCATCGGTTTGACTTTGCTGTTCAAAAAAGCGGATCAATTCGTTGCGTCTCCTTTCGGCCTCGGCCTCTTGTTCTTGTAATGAAGTTAGTTCTTGTGTTGTTGTTTCCTCGGGTTGATGTTGCTCAAAAAACGCTGTCAATTCGCTGAGTTTAACTTCAGCTAAATTCGTAGTCTGACTGTTCGACTGACTTAAACCAAGTTGTGCCGCCAATTCATCGGGATCATCATAAACGGGAGCTCCGCACAATCTTTCCAATTGTTCATCGAGTGCATCGGCAATTTTATCAATCAGTTCTCTTTCCAGATTATGGAGCGAAATTTCACCTAAATCGAGCTCCAATCGCGCAATCTGATCTATTTCATGAGCATTGCTATAAGCGCTAAAAAAGCGATCATACATGGGCAGCACCACTCTATTGAACAAGGCAAGCACTTCCTGTTGAATGGCTTCGGTATCCGATTCATCAGTAAACTCCAGTTCCAACACTTGTTGCCGGATGATGTGCTGCTGCTCGCTCAACTCATCCTATTTTTAAAGTAATGATTTTGGTTAATTGAACCGATAATCCGGTGGTCGCTTTTACCGCAAAAACGTTAAATGCTGTTTCTGTTGAAACAGGTCCGGTGGCCAAAAACACCGTGTCATCCGGAGCAGTATCAACCGCAAATTCGACCCCGATACGCGCTCTACCGATTCCGTAATTTTTGTGGTAATAACGTCTCCATCCCACTTCGGCATTGGTTGCATTATTGCGCAGTTGATAATACACACCACGTTGCGGAGGCAATACTTCAATGGTTCCGGTATCACCTGCAGCGCTAATCGGATCGGTAACAATGAGGTCACGTGAAGGATCAGGTCTCACCGGAATGGTAATCACAGCAGTCAATTCGCGTTGAAGTCCTGAATCGCGTTTGGTAGCCAAAATACCAACGGTTAAATCTTCGGTTAATTTGGTGGTTTTGAGACTCAGCAGTGTTGCATCGTTTTTACCTCTGCCTGATTTACCAATTGTTGTATTCAACAAGGCCGGTTTATCTGCTTTGTCGTCATCGATATCTTTGAAAATCAATTGGTAGTCGGCAGAAACTTGAGTAGCGTTGAGCAACAACTCAGCTATTGCATTGTAATCGGTGCCTGCAGCCACAGCATTGAGCGTGACTTGAACGGCAGTATTCGGGAACACCTTTACGGTTGGTTTTGTCACCAAGGTTCCGCCTTCATCTGTTTTCTTGTTGACTACTTTTACATTCAACACCGTATCTTCTGTAAACGGTAGCGTCGGAATACTCAAATCACCACCGGTTTTAGAATATACATTTTCGCTCAACGCATTTCCTTTGGTATCAAAAACCTGGTAGTAATTATTGCTTTGCGTTTCCTGCAAGAACACTGTAACGGGCTGGTTGTATTCGGGTGTTTCAGGAATTAATGTAAGTGGGATATCTTCATCTACCGTAACTTTGATGGTTACTGTTTGCAGCAACTGTTTTTGAAGTTCTGTTTGTGTTTTCACGGCCGTCACACTGAAGGTATAATCTTCCCGCGAAAGAATCTTCGTTTCTATAATAACCTGTTGATCGACCCGCTTTTGAGAACCGGCCATTTTTGTACCTGTTTCATCAAAGAGTGTGTAATCAACATTTGTTTGCGTGGGATCAATTGTGAGTTTGCCTTTATTTTCATACATCACTACCTTATTTTGGGGTGTAATGGGCAAATCGGGCAAGGGATAATTGGAACACAAGGGAAACAAAACCTGATCCATCAGGCTATCCCGGGCAATTCGCAACTGAAAACGATGAGTATCTTCCATGTTCATCAAGTATTACGGAGTTGTTCTAAAAATTGATAATACGTCGTTTCAAAAACAGCCATTTCTTCTTTATTCAACCAGCGAACGTAAACGGTGAGATGAACAGGAGTTTCTTCGCGTATCACGCGCTCAATAAACTCGCGGAAATTATTGTCATTCTCTACTTCCGATTTGAAACGGTCTTGCCAATTGGGGAAAACATAGGTTAATTGCAAAGAGTACGGATCTTTTTTCTGACTCGCACTAATCCACCTTCCTTTCTTTGGCTCATCTGCTGTAAACGGTTTTTCGATGGTAAAATAATCCTGTTGAGATTCATCTATTGTAACTATAAATTTGCCGTTATACCCTGCGGTGCCGTTGATCTCTATCAATTCCTGATCTGCTAAACCATGTCCGGTTACTTTGCAACGCGTTAATGTTGGATCACCGTCAACAGCGGCAAATTCTTCTACAGGTCTTGTAAGTAACAAAAAGGTGGTGTCTACTTTAGTACGAATCCAGGTTGGTACCAATTCCTGAATAGCACTTTCGGTGCTTAGTTTTGGAAAAAAGGTGCTTTTGATCACAAATGAATCGGGTAAGACCTGATCTACTTCATAATCTCCATCGTAACCGGGATCGATTAATGTTCCTGTTCCATTGATTGTAACAATTTCCTTGCTCTGCAATCCATGGGCTTTTGACGTGCATTTGACATACGTATCATCCACCTTTTCGAAAGCAGTAATATTGCGCGAAACCAAAAAATCGGCATACGCCATGTAATCTTCCGTAATCGGACGAAGGAGAATGTGTTCCAACAAATAAAATCCTTCCTTGTTTTCTTGTTCTGACAATAAAGAGCCATCTGCTGCCGGAATTCCTAATTTGGCGGCGATTCGTTTTTCCAATCCTGAGCGATTGGTAGGATCATCAAACGATTCCGTGTAATCAACCGCCTTAAAACGATCAGAACTAATAGCAGGATAATTGCGTAAAAACTGCATTTTATCGCGCATGGATTGTTCGAGCGGCGCCATGTTTTTGTTAGAAGATTTATTGGAGTAATCAAACAAAAACAGGGAGTAATCGGTAAAACTCTCATTAAAACGCGCCAGCAAATGGTTCAGAAACTTGTTTTTACGAATCTGGTCGGTTTCCAGTTGGCTTGAATTATCTTCTATCCATGCTTCATAATTCTCCGCCAATAAATCGCCGGCATTCGGTACAATACCACTCAACGATTGGTTAAAATAGGTTGTAGCATTTTGCGATTGAAATGAAAACAATTCTTTTACCTGTTCCAGTTGCTGGTGATAATTGGCTATCAACTGATCAAAGAAAAGCAGATAAGCCTTCAATTGGCGGGTTTTAGCTTGTTGTTCTAAGCTAGCCGATTCGGGCAATCCCAACTCACCTATCCCATACGCTTTCGGAAAATGGTGTTGTATAGAGTGGTAATTTCCCGGATTGCGGTAATCGCCATTGGCAAGTACAATATCCCTTTCAGATCTATCAAGTATCGATTGCTCATTTGCACTCAATAACGTTTCATACAGGTTGGTTACGCTTACGTCGTCTATGGCAATGGTGAGTCCATTCTTAACAAACTTAAGAAGCCCCAAACATTTGGTAACATCCAGTTTCGGTGTTTTTTGTTTATCCAATATCAAGCGCCATTTTTCAGAAGATGCGCTGGTAATCAATTCAATATTATTCACTGCGCTCACGCCCTCAACATCCATTAATTCGCGGATGATATCAGAGGTATGCAATTCTGTTTTGCGGTCGTATTTTAACAATTCATCATTGTCAATAAAACCGTGTTGCAACAACGGACCATCTACTATTTCATCGATCTGAAGTCCCTTTTGCAGCATTTCATCGAGTGTATAAAACGAAATAACCGGTGAGATAAATCGCGAAATGCGCAGGAATAAATTGGCAGCAAAGGCATTGACATCTTCCACCTCGCCCAATTCAATGCTTCCGTTTAGGTATATCATTTGCGAATCGAGCACGGTGATTTCGGCAAAGTCTTCCCCCACATTCCGGCACGCCATTAAACGTTTGCGAACAGCCGGCTGCACATCGCCTCCCACATTTTTTTTCTCGATGAATACTTTGTACAATCCCTTTAAAGGCAATACCACATTTGTTTCATCCGGATTGGTCAACCGCAATGATTTTTCGGTCGGATTCAGATAAATAACCGGATCGGTTTCCGTTGCCAATTCAACCCAGGCGTTTTTTACATCGGGCACATCAATGATGATTTTGCGGATGTCGAGCAAGGTAACAGGATTGGTAGTGAGAATTTGCGCCGGACTGTATAAACTTTCAAAGGTATTACCGTCTTTTCCAGTCAGCAAATCGTCTATGTCATAATCGATACGATAACTCAAATCGGTGAGCGCATAGCACAACTGATCCAAAATTGTTACACCCGGATCGTGTAAGTTATAATCCGTCCAGATGGAGCCTGAAAGTCGTTGCAGGTGTTTGATTCCTTCATCGCGCAGCCATTGAAAATCCATTCCTTTCTCGGTGAGCGGAGCGTTTGAAATGGTTTGAGATGTATTTAAAGTTTCCATGTCCGGAGTAAAAAATCAATAAACTATTTCTGTATCCACTCCACGAAAGTGATACGGTAAACCGCCGGGGTTTCTCAACACCAGCTGTAACATCGACGGAACAGCCGAAGCGCTTTTAACCAATTGTGCTTTAACAATCTCTTTCGGAATCAGGATGGATTGTGGTCTGGAATATGCACGTCCGGAATAGAGCATTTTTCCAATCCCGATAAACGCATCAGACGGACTAAAAACTTGTTTATTACTTCCGACACTAATTAAGAGGGTTCCCCCATGCCAACCGGAATTGTGTTCATAAAATGTCACCAATAAGTCTCTATCGGGGTCTACTACTTTTACATAAATGTTGGATGTAGAGATGGGTTCAACTTTTACCAAACCTTCATTGTTCCAAATTCCCACCCATTTCAAATCATTGCTTGCATTACCATTCAATCCCCAATGCAATACCAAACCGGGATGCTGTGTGAATCCATATTGGTTGGGTACCAATGCAAAACCGGATAAGAAAAATACTGCCGGATGATTGGTATAATAATTAAATCCGGTAGTAATAATAAACTTCAGGTTACCATTATTGCTATAGGTTGAGACCTGTGTGGCAGTAATCGGGAAAGTCATCCAGGCATGTTCATTTACTTCTTTGGTGGCATTGCGTGGACCAATCAAGTAAGAAGACATATTACCGGCTACCGCCGAGCCATCATTAGGCAAACCACTCGCACTACCATTGGCGTTATTGGATGACCGTGCAATTTTAACGCAATTGTTACCACTTGAATCACACAACCAAACGGTTATTACTGACCAACGATCACGATCAATTCCCGACACTAAAAGCGCATTGTGGACATTTGGAGTAGTTGGAAGAGTTAAATAGATGCCATTTACAGGTGGTGTATCTGTTCCTACTGCTTCTGTTGAAAGATTACTGAGCGTAAACATGCTTTTGTAAAACCACGGAACAAAATTGTTGTACTTATCAAACACGGCAGCACCTCTTACACTCAATTGTGCTGTTGGATCTGCACCATTTTCAGCAATAGTTGTTGTTCCATCCCAACAATAACTTGGTGTTCCATAAGGACGGTAATCTCTGCGAACTTGCGGCTGTACCCAATTGGCATCTCCATTCAGATCGGAAGTTAACACCTTTCCAACTCCTTGATTTCCTATTTTTAAGCTAACAGTACCTTTTACGTCTAACTTGGCTTTAGGTGAACTTGTTCCGATTCCTACATTGCCGCTTGGTAGTAGAGCCAAATGATTGAGAGGTGAGGCTTGTGTGCCGATTGTTAGGATATTCCCTCCGGGTTCCTCATTCGCTTCTTCCTTATAAGCGATGTAACCTATATCTGTTGGTCGGTTAGATTTTGTTTTGAAAACGATGGAACTTTGTCCTTTGAGATCGCCGTGTTCCAAAACCAAAGCTCCGGAATCGGAAGCCGGAACACTTCCTGTTTCTTCATATACATGCAAACGCCCTGAAGGTGTTTTGGTACCAATACCGGTTTTCCCCGATTCGGAATCGATGAACAAACGCGGAAGATCATTGCCATTGAGTAGCAAAAACCCCGGACGGTCGCCGATTTTCTGACTCAACTTCCAAGTAGGCTTTACGTCAGAAAACTTTGCATAAAAATGGAATAAATCCTGCGTATTCCCAGCCGATTCAATAGCCAAAGGACCATCCTGTATTTTGGCAATTCCATCTTCTTTCTGGTTTAAGCCTGCGTCGATAAAATCCTTAAAATTTTGCTCGGTAGGTGCGGCATTCGACCTGAAATAACTTTTCAGTTGCGTGCGGTCTTTTTTTGTGTTCTCCATGTCAATATCTATTATTCACTATTTATTAGAAGAAAATCTCTGTATCAACTCCTCTGAAATAGAAGGGGGTGCTTCCACCATTGCGACATTTTAGCTGCAATGTGTTCGAAACGCCGGCAGCTGTTTTATTGATCAATTGCGCTTTTACTATTTCCTTTGGAATAAGAATGGATTCGGGACGCATAAAGTTCTTGCTTTCGTATAATTTGGGTCCGATACCGCTAAAACCGGGTGAAAGTCCAAAAACATTAGTATCTCCACCAACATTGATCAGCAAAGTTCCTCCGTACCAGCCATTGTTGTGCTCGTAGAACGTCACCAATAAATCCTGATCGGGATCAATTACTTTTACATGAACGGTTCCTGTAGCGTTTGCTTCAATGCGCACCAATCCTTCATTTTGGAACCAATCGTTCCAGACAACATTGGTTGCCACAGCAGAATTGAGACCCCAATGTACCGTTACACCCGGGTGTTGCACAAAACCGTAAGGATTGGGAGCAAGTGCAAATCCGGAAAGGTAGAGCAAGCCGGTTTCTCCGTTGTTTTGAGAAGAAGTAATAATAAACTTGAGGTTTCCTCCACTGATATAACCCGAAACTTGCTGAACCGTTATCGGGAATGTCATCCAGGCATGTTCACGTGTTTCTTTCACATTATTCCGTGGTCCGATCAGATAAGAAGACGTAAGTGTTGAACCACCAATCGCGGCATTATTGGAAGATCGCATTAGTTTTACCGGATTGTTTCCATTTGCATCGCACAACCAAACTGAGAAAACACTCCAACGGTCAAAGTCAATGGTTGACAATAACAAGGCATTGTGTACATCTGGAGTTGCCGGTAAGGTTAGGTAAATTCCATTTGCAGGAGCCCCATCATTTGCCATTGCTTCCATGGATAGATTTCCCAGCGAAAACATGCATTTGTTACCCCATTTCCCAAAATTGGCATATTTACCGAAATTGGCAGAGCCACGAATACTCAATTGTACTTGCGGATCAGCCCCTTTATCGTTTACTCCATCTACACCATCCCATAAGTAAGTTGGTTTTCCGTAAGGTCTAAAATCGCGTCGAACTTCAACCCGTTTCCAGACTGCAGTGCCTTCTGAATCGACAGACGTTAAAACTCTTCCCTCACCTTGAGACCCGTCAGTAATACGTACCTTGCCGATTACTTCTAGTTTTACCTTCGGTGATAGAGTTCCTATTCCTACATTTCCAGTTGGCATTAATGCAATGTGGTCATCGCCATCATTTTGTGTACCAATCGTAAGCACCGCTGCTTCGTTGGAGATTGCACTGTTATTGTCTTTGTAAGATATGAAAGCAAAATCGCTGGTAGGATTGACGGCGCTTTTAAACAAAATAGAACTTTCTCCACCTGCATTGCCATGCTCCAGAACCAACGTTCCTGTGTTTAAGTTTGCGGCGGTTCCTGTGGCTTCAAACAAATGTAAACGCCCGGTTGGTAAATTGGTTCCTATTCCAGTGTTACCACCACGCTGAATGGTTACTTTCGTATTGCTGGTCAAACTATCCCAAGCATTGGAGAATTTGAGTGATTGACTGTCTTTATTGTCTACACCTATACTCCAACCAGTCACACCGCTTACATCCAGCGAAAGAAAAGGGTTACCTGAAGTTTGTCCTGTAACACGTGCAGTAAGAATGGCATCCTGACCTGCATTGGCTGATTCATTCAAGACATACAATCCGTTTCCACCCGGATTACCGCCACCACTGGCTTTTATATGCAATTTTGCCAACGGAGTATTAGTTCCGACACCAACATTACCACTCGACATAAGTGCTATGTGATCATTGGAATCGTTTTGTGTGCTGATGGTTAAAATGTTGGCTTCTCCTCCTCCACCGAGCGTCGCGTCGTCTTGAAATGCAATGTAGGCGTAATCGGAACCGGAATTATTTTTGCTTTTGAAAACAATGGAACTTTGTCCGCCAACATCACCGTGCTCCAGCACAATTGTACCTGCTGTAGGTGAGGGTTTGGTTCCTGTGGATTCATATAAGTGTAACTTTCCAGCAGGAACAACCACACCGAGTCCTAAATTTCCGTTTCGCTGAAGGGTCATTTTCGGATCGGCAACTAAATTGGACGCATTCGCCGAAAACTTGAACGATTGATTGTCTTTGTTGTCGACCCCTACACTCCATCCATTTGAGGAACCGTTAATATCTAAGGAAATAAACGGATTACCGCCACTCGTGCTGTTAACACGAGCACCGATGATGGCATCCTGACCCGCAGAAGCTGTATCATTTGCTACCAATAAACCGTTTCCTTGCGGATTGGCATTTCCGGTAGCCGTAATGTGCAATTTTGACAATGGTGAGGCTGTGCCAATTCCGACATTTCCTCTACCGTTAACACGCATCACCTCTCGTGAGCTTGCCGTATTGCATTCCCAAGTATTGAAGGTCAAATCAGCAGCATTACCGCCATTGTTTGTGCCATCTTTTACGATGACATCCATTCCGGCATATTCGTTCACAACAGCACCAAAGCGCACTTTTGTTCCTTTATTTGCTGCACTGTGTTGATCGGCCGGAGCATCACCCGTTCCGATCACAGCACCTGCCTTGACATCCACAAAGGTTTTGGGTTGTGTTCGCCCAATTCCAAGGTTTCCACTTGGCATAAGAGCTATATGATCGTTTGGATCATTTTGAACACCAATGGTCAACAAACACGATTCTCCGGAAGCACCTGCGTCGTCTTTGAAAGAAACGAAGCCGAAGTCACTTCCGGCATTGACTTTACTCTTAAAGATGATGGAACTTTGTCCGCCTGAATCGCCATGTTCCAAAATCACAGTTCCGGCAGTAGGTGTTGGAGCTGTGCCCAGATCTTCAAAAACATGTAATTTTCCTACCGGCAATCCTGTTCCGACGCCCACATTTCCATTGGCTGTATCGATGAAGAGTTTCGGAGTGGTTTTCATGGTGCTGGTAAACAACGAAAAACCCGGTCGATCACCCGATTTCTGACCTAGAATCCAAACAGGTTCATTGTCAGAAAATTTAGCGTAGAAATGCAGTAATTCCTGTTTCGCACCAGCCGATTCCAAAGCGATTGGTCCGTCAACAACTTTCGCAATACCGTCTTCTTTTTGATTGAGCCCGGCATCTATAAAATCTTTGAAGTTTTGTTCCGTTGGTGCGGCATTCGACTTAAAATAGCCTTTGAGCTGTGTTCTGTCTTTTCTATCGTTGTTCATAGCATGGTGAGTGAATGATCCTTAATTAATTTGCTTGAATCGCTTTGCTTGCGAATGAATTCTGAAGTGCTTTCAACTCTTGTTTTACCTCGTCCATTTCGGTACTCAACGCCTGAATAGCACTTACACCTAACATAAAAAGGCTGTCGTAATCAACAAAACGGAAATCGTCTACTTGTTTACCATATACGAATACATTACCCGGATTTGCGTTTGTAAATACCGAGAATGCGGTTGCAGTGTGGGATGCTACTTTGTAAGTATTGCGGTTACCATTTTCATGAATCAGATCCACTAAATCGCCGCTCAACAACCCATGTTCTTTGGAAAGGGTAATCGTTAATTCTTCACTTACCTCATTGTAAACCGATGAAATTGCTTGCGCATAGATATTCGGAATAGTTTCCGTTCTTCTTCCCACAGCTTCCGGATAAATGGCTTCCACTTCCTGTGCAATGACTTTTTTATGTGTTTTTCCTCCGTAAGTATTTCGGTCAATGTGTCGGTAATCAGTAACCTGAATTTGACGCAAACGTGCTAAATCTTCCTGAGCATTGCTACGACCAATCACTTCTTTGATGCGTGCATCTGACATCGAAAAATTCTCGTGACAGAAAAAGGACGTTCTTGTTCCAACTCCATACTCACAGAAAATGGATAAATTGGCAGTTCTGTTGCTATCCCAGCCATTGTCCCATCCGTTTTTATGTCCTTCGGCACCATTACCGCTTGTAGTAGCTGATGTTTTATAGCCGGCAATGTGAAGTGGCGCCAACGGATTATTTGTTCCGATTCCCAAATGACCTTTTCCGGTAATGCGCACTACTTCGCGTGAAACGGAAGTATTACATTCCCATGTATTAAATGCGATATCGGCTGAATTACCACAACCTGCGGTTCCTTCTTTCACAATAATGTCCATACCCACATATTCCTTCACCAAACCACCGAAGCGTACTTTTGTGCCGCGGTTTTCAGCTATGTGTTGGTCAGCCGTAGAATCTCCCGTTCCGATAATGGCACCTGCTTTTACATCCAATGTTGTAACCGGCTGCATTCTTCCGATACCTACATTTCCCGAGGGCATGAGTGCAATGTGATCGTTTCCGTCGTTTTGAATCCCGATGGTCAACACCGCTAATTCGCTGGTACCGCCAAGTGTCGAGTCATCCTGAAAAGCGATGTAACCGTAATCACTGCCCGCGTTGTTTTTGCTTTTGAATACAATGGAACTCTGTCCACCGGTATCACCATGCTCCAATACAATTGTTCCTGCCGTTGGCGAAGGCCTTGTACCTGTTGTTTCGTAAAGATGTAATTTCCCTGCCGGAGCAATTCCAAGCCCCAGATTTCCGTTGCGTTGCAAGGTCAGTTTGGTAGAGCTGGTGAGACTGTCGGCAGCAGAAGAGAACTTCAATGATTGACCGTCTTTGTTATCGATTCCTACAGCCCAACCTGAAACGGAGTTAACATCAAAAGCAATGAACGGATTTCCTCCTGCGGAGCCATTGACACGCGCAGTGATGATCGCATCCTGATTGGCAGTTGCAGCTTCATTGTAAACACATAATCCGTTTGTAAAAGGGTTGGTACCGCCCGATGCTGCTATTTGCAATTTTGAACCGGGAACTTTTGTACCGATCCCAACATTTCCGCTTGGCATCAATGCAATGTGGTCGTTTGCATCGTTTTGTGTACTAATGGTTAAAATATTGGCTTCTCCCGCCCCACCGAGCGTAGTATCATCCTGAAAAGCGATGTAAGCATAGTCAGACCCTGCATTGTTCTTACTTTTAAAAACAATGGAGCTTTGTCCACCCGCATCACCATGTTCCAGTAATAGCGTACCTGCATTAGCTGAAGGCTGCGTGCCGACAGTTTCATACAAGTGCAGCTTTCCGGCAGGTGTTGCCGTACCAAGTCCCAAGTTTCCTGTACCATTCAAGCGCATCACTTCTCGTGAAGCTGACGTATTGGTTTCCCATGTACTAAATGCTATATCAGAAGAGTTTCCCGCACCTTTTGTACCTTCTTTTACAAGAATGTCCATCCCCACAAATTGGTTCACCATTCCACCAAAACGCACTTTCGAACCTCGGTTAGTTGCCGCGCCCTCATCGGCAGGTGCCTCAGCTGTTCCGATAATAGAACCTACACGAACATCTAGTGTTGTTTTAGGTTGATTTCTTCCGATTCCTACATTACCACTAGGCATGAGGGCAATGTGGTCGTTGGTATCATTTTGTGTACTGATGGTGAGAATGTTGGCTTCACCTGTTCCACCCAATATAGCGTCGTCTTGAAAAGCGATAAAGGCATAATCGGAACTGCTATTGTTTTTACTTTTAAATACGATGGAACTCTGGCCGCCTGTATCTCCATGTTCCAACAAAATAGATCCTGAAGTAGCCGATGCTTTTGTTCCGGTTTGTTCGTAAATGTGGAGTTTTCCAGCCGGTGTTTTTGTTCCAATGCCTACCGAACCACCCGGCATAAGCGCAATGTGATCTGCTGCATCGCCTACCGAACCGATGGTAAGCAAACTTACTTTGCCGGAACCGCCGGGAATATTGTCTATAAATGAAAGGTAACCATAGTCGGTTCCTGCACCGGATTTACTTTTAAAAACAATCGAACTTTGACCACCAGTATCGCCATGCTCCAGTAAAAGTGATCCTGAATTTGGTGTTGCGGCACTTCCTGTTTCTTCATACAAATGTAACTTGGCCAATGGAGCAGTTGGCAGATTTACCCCGATATTCCCATTCGAAGCATCAATGAATAATTTACTCGATCCGCCACTGGCTATGGAAAAGCCGCTTCTGGTTCCTGATTTTTGACTCAAGGTCCATGCGGGATTTACATCTTTAAAATCTTTGTAAAAATGGAGTAATTCTTCTGACGCAGTAGCAGACTGAACGGCAATGGGACCATCAGGAATTTTGGCAATGCCATCTTCTTTCTGATTCAAATTTGCATCAATGAAATCTTTGAAATTTTGCTCTGTCGGCGCTGCGTTTGACTTAAAATAGCCCTTGAGTTGCGTTCTGTCCTTTTTATCGATGTTCATACTCCAATTATTAAATCTTGCTTTTATTATCTGCTGTTTTCTTGTTGCTTAGCCTGAAACCGTGAAGTCCAATTCTATTTTCATGTAATCGATTCCGGTGAAATCTTTGGCTTCGTAGCCATTTTCACTCACAATATCTATTTCGTGTTGCTGTGCCGAAACCAGAATCACATCGGGTTTATCTGCCTGAACAACATTTTCTCCTTTGTTCAAAAATTTCGATTCGGTGAAGTTGACACCATCATCGCTTTGAAATAATTTCAGCCCTGCTACATAATCTACATAGGATTGTTCGGCTAAGAAATTGACAATCATATTGGCGTAAATCTTACCGCCAAGTACAATATCAGCGCCTTCATCATAAGCCCATGGCGACAAGTATCGTTTCAATGACTCATTCAGTTCGTGCGTATAAAAGCCCGTATTACCGGTGTCTTTGAATTTCACTGCAAATCGCGCCTTGACCTGCAAAAACGAAGCGTTCTTCACTTTCACATCTGCATAAGCAGGTTTACGATGATCGATAAAGCGTTGAATGTGCCAGATAGAATCGGAAGGTACTTTCGGTTGAAAGGGATTGAAGGGTAGTTTCCCCTGAATATCCGGAATCACAATAATGTCGACATTTCCATAGCTTTCACTACCGATCAGGAATTCACCAGGAACACATTTAGCTTTGTGAATTTCAGGAAAACGATCCAATACCAACCGTTCATAATCCCACATGGTTACCGCTCTGTTTTTGTGCCGTAAACGCTCGCTCACCCTGTTGTAAAAATAGATGTCCTGCTCGGCTGGTTTGCCTTTTGAGGAAGTATAGGGTTGTTGCAGGTTTTTTATTTCGGGAATGGGATCAACCGGAGCTTTAATGCTATCCGGAGCCAGTAAGGTTAACAAATGCTCTTCTGCATTGTTATTATCGACAAAAATAGCCTGTACCGACTGGGTACGGATACTCACCGTATCGGCAATGGCCATACAGTTATTTTTCACAGTTGCGCGAATCCAGGTTTGTTGTGTTCCTAAAAGTGTATCCCCAATTGTCGCATCTGCTGGAACGTTGATCACCATGAGACCTGTATCAATGAGTCCGTTGGTCGTGTCTTTGCTAAAGCTACCTTGCGGGAAGATTTTCCATTGATTGTTAGACAAATACTCCCACACAATATCGGGTTGTTCAATATCCGGATCAGCACTGCCTTCTGCCATTTGAAATAAAACGGAAATACTCTGAGGTACCTCTAATCCGGAAATCCCTAGGTACAATTCTCCCTCGTCGGAATAATCGGGCAAGAGCAAATTCATAGCACTTGTATCGGCTTTTACGGGTAATTCGTTGTAACCGAACGGATGTATATGATACAAGCGATTATCTGTGCTATTGGTATGGGTTTCCGATAAATTAATGGTGAAAGAAGTGGTATAGCCAGCGGTTAGTGTCTTTAATTTCGGTACATACGGCGGATTCAACACCAACGATTTATTGACATTTTTTGAATCCAACAACGCCTGCCGCGTGATTAATTGAGAATAGTACGCATCCAGAAAACTTGGTGAATTTAGTTCCAACCGCCAATAACGATCGGCATCCTGAATTTCCTGTGGCGGTTCTTCATCGGGAATGCGTTGCTCGAGTACAAAACCAGGAGCTTTTTTTGACAAGACATCTTTCAGTTCAATCTTCACCGTATTTGCCGTTTTCGCGTCGGTTGAGTCAAACAGCGAAAGATCCTGCAGCGCAATACCCATTTGCCTATCAAACAAACTCAACTTTACTTTAAAATCCTTATTGGCTGTAATGAATGTCGGTTCGTTTGTCAACACTGGCTCGAGCGCTGCAAGTGTTTTATAATTGGTGTAGTATACCGGTAAACTTGATGGTGGATTCATCCATTCAAAACGCAATGAAAATGTATCCAATTGCTTGGTACACAATTCGGGGTGCGTCATGTATAAACTATCGCCAATGGCAGGTTCAGTGCCAAATGGTTCAAACGGTTTTTTATAGCTCAGCGTTGAAGAATCGTTCTGTAAATTGAGTTTTTTGATGTCGCTAACTGAGATCCCAACCGACATATTTCGAACGGTCAGGTCTTTCAATAATCCGTAGGGAATGGTTGCATTTTCAGGTACTTGCTGATTATTCAGCAGCACACACAACAGCGGTAGGTCGGATGAAATCAATGGCCGTGCTTCCAAAGCTACCGGTGCAGTGACGGCTTTCTCGTTTGCAGAAAGTTCCAACGTTACATCCAAGCGAATGAGTGGTATTGGTTGTCCCTGAGCTATCGGTTGTTCACTGAATACCATGCTTGTTGGAGTAACTTTGATCCAACTATTAGAACTGCTGAGGTAAAACGCAAACGGAGCTACCAGTTTTTGTAATTTTTTGAGTGTTGTTCCTTCGGAAGAATTGTCAAAAACAACCCCAATAGTAATGGTGCGGGATCCTTCCTCTAACAACAATTGCGGAGATGCAACTGCCAAACCGATAAACGCCGGTGAAATCTGATCATTCGGAACAAACGAAAGCTGTTTACCAAAAGTTTTAAAGCGAACACTACTTTCTCCTTCTTCGCCCGGAGCGGTAAAAGCGGTTTGCCGAGCGTCTTTAATTGTGTAAATATTCTGGTAATTTATTTGCTGTGGCAATCCCGGTAAGAAATCCTGCTTATCGCTTTGTGCCATCTCGATGAGCGAATAAACGAGTTTCCAATCTACGGTTCTTTTCTTATCCTGACTGATGATATAAGTTTCGAGGCATTTCTCATAGTGAGGTTTTGACATAAACAATGATCCGTTTACATAAGCAAGCGCATCGGCACTTGCGGAAGCATCCTTACCTGTCAACTCTTTATAAATCAATTGAAGTCGATCCGTATCTACCGCTTCGTTTTCGTAAAACGGTAAATCGTCGTTGGGTTTCGGTGAGCCCAATGCGTACTTAAACATGTTCAGGAAACCTTTCGCTGTATCTGCCTTGTGAATGGCTTCCAGCAATTGCTGACGATTTGAAGTGACTTTATCCTGATAAGCCTTTTCGAGCAACTTGTAAGCATTACTCCAGTTTTCGTCGTCAGATTCATTATCCAAAGACATGATTAGACTGAAATCTTTCGTTTTCAGCATCAGTTGTTCCTGAATGTAAGTAATCGCAGCACTGTCATTTTTACCAAGATCGGTTGTCAACAGTGTGAGATTTGCCGCCTTGTTTTTATACAATGGCAGCGGATCCATTGGTTCGGGTTGCCCCAAGGCCATCTGCATCACAGCCATTAATCCGGCGTCGGGTTCGGTTCCGTTTGCTTCCCGAATTTCACGCAGTCCGGTGACTTTCTGATCGGTATATACATTTCTGATTTCTTCTACCTGCGACCGGTTAATCATGGTATCGGCATCTACTTGGTAGATCAATTCCTGCCCCAAACTATCGCGTCCGGCCGAAAGTAACGTTCCTTTTTGCAACTGAAAATCTTGTACATCATCGGCCAGATTGATTATGACATTCACCACATCCGGAACAGGCTTGCGTTCTGACAAGCCCAAAACCTGACGGTAAAAATAATCCAAGTGACGTTTGCTCAACCCGTTCATTTGTTGCTGAACGGTGCCTAACAATTGCAGAAACGTGACAAACAGCGCCAAATGGGGCCGTGCGAATTTGCGGATCATTTCTTGGTTATCGGCAAATTTTTCAGGGTTTTCCGTATACGTTAGGAGGTCTTTCAACCACTTTTCGCGCAGTTCCTTTTTTTGATCTTCATTATCCAGTGACTTATAGGTTGAATAATCATCGATCAAAAAACCTTCCCAGGTACCGGCCAGTTCATTTTCCTGATTAAAAAAATGCAGTTTTCCGGCAAAGTCTTGTGCAAAACGGATAAAATCGGCCAGTTGCCGTTCATCTACCAAAACTGCACCGGGATTCAATGCATTATTCAGCCGTTGAGACTGACTTGTGCCGTCTCTGAACAGTAATTCTTTCGGTTTTATACCACTTATCATGCTGTTGCCTCTTTATAGATTTGGTTAACTGACTTTAAACTTGATATTGGTTGTCACAAAACTGCCTTGTCCGGAATAACTTGGTGTGCCATCCGGAATGGGTGAACCACCTGAAGCTACCGGAGACGGATCCTGCGCAGGGCTTTGTACTTCAAATTTCGCCTTGAGCATCATGCCTTTCAGAATGATCTTTTTGCCGCCGCTTTTGGTTTTTTTGGACTGCTGGTTTCCTGCCAATTTTTCAATTTTCAAGGTTCCAACGCCCGGTATACTGTATTGCGGTGTCATATATGGGCATCCCGGAACAGACAATTGTGCTTCGTCTCCCACTAAGCAAATTTTCTTACCTCCCAGGGTTGGTTTTCCGGTTGCTTTCATTATTCCGGGCTGAACGGTCACTATAGCAGCTCCGAAAGCCGGTATAAAGATTACCTGATCGTTTTCCTGAATAATAAAATCGCTCATAGCCCTTGTTCACTTTAATGGTTAAATAGATGCTTCTTGCAGGTAGAACGGATAGACCAAGTTGTAACGCGTGTTGGTTGTCCGGATGAGGTACTCGATTGAAATCATGACCAACCCGTCGGTTGAATCACTTACCGCAACATCAACCGTTGTTACTTCAATGCGCGATTCATTGTTGAGAATAGCATCCTGTACCATACTTTGAATGCCGTTGACCATTCCCTGATCGGCTTCCTCGAACATAAACCTGTTCAGATCACTGCCGTAGGAAGAAAACAACGAGCGTTCACCTAATGTGGTTGAAAGCAGAATGTTCAAACTTTGCAGGATATCCTTCTCATCCGACACCATTTCAACTTCTGCACCGTTGGCAAAAAACGTTGGTGGAAACCCCCAACCCTTTCCTAAAAACGCATCTTTTTTGTCCATAACGCTATCGTGTTACCCAAGTTCAGCTATCGGTTCAATTTTCGGTTTGCACCACTTCCTCGTCCTGATGTTCGGCAATGATTCTTCCGTTTGATTGAGGACTCGTGCTCAATTGTTCCTGCGCTTGCTGGTGCAGCTTTGAGATCAATTCATACACTTGCAAGTATGGCAGATGACCCAATGCTTCAATGATTTTATTGACCTCCGCTACCGTTAATTGTAATTTCAATTCATTCATAATTCCTTGTTTTAAGCTGTTTCTATATTACTTCTACTTGTTTTGCAGAGATTTCCACCTTTTTACCGGCGGTTATTTTCACATCTCCTTTACTGGCATTCAGTATAAAATCTTTACTGCTGTCTATTTGCACGCCGTCTTTGCTCAACAGGATTTTGTTTTTGTTGGCATCGGTGAGTGTCATTGTTTTTTTGTCGTCGTCGATCACAATGCTTTGCTTGCCGGGAGTAAGCAGCGTCATGATTTTCTTTTCGTCATCGAAAGTAATTTTCAAGCCCTTTTTGCTGGTAAATCCTTTCAATGGGTTTTTATCAGCGGGTTTAATCGGTGGTGTATTGACCGAACTGTAAAGCGATCCGAGAATAACGGGCTGACGCGGATCATCGTTGAAAAACCCGAGGATTACCTCATCGCCTGTTTCCGGAAAAAAGAAAGCTCCGTGTTCTTTACCGGCATCCATCGACCCGAGGCGTGCCCAAACGGCGTTGGTTTTGCTTTCAATAGACGGAATGCGCACTTTTACTCTGAATTCTTTTTCCGGATCTTGTTCAAACTTTTCAACAATTCCTATCTGTAATCCGTTTACTCCGGGCAATAAGCCGGCGGCAGGCGTTTCATTCACCGGATACAGATTACTAAATCGCTCGGCGGAAACTCCGAATTGTACTTCGGTAAACCACCCTTCGGTTACGTTGACCTGATGGCGAATACCGGTAATGATTGTTTTCCCGGAAAACAGTTTCGACATACCTTTCAGCTCAATCACATCGCCAATCAGCAAATCGGCCACTCCCGGAATACGCATGCTTCCTTTGAGTATGGAAAGTCGGTTTTTAATCATTGTTGCATCGGCCCAAGCCTGAGCTTCACCTGTATTAAGGGCGGCTCCGCCAATCAGCATTTCTTCGCTGTTGCCCATGGCGGTATTCACCGTAGCGGCGTTAAGGGCAGATTGGCTGAGTTTAAATGCCTTAGCTGAAACAGGCGCACTCAGCTTTTGTGTTTTGATATCGTAAGCACTGCTTTTGACGGCACTGCGTTGGTTTCGGGTATCCGATTCGATATCGAAATCGTAAATTTCATCGATACCAAACTTAAAGGTTCTTTTGGCAGATCCACTTATTACAGGAATTTTTGCCGAAAGTGTGCCGTCGGTGGTCATCACCAGCATTCCGTTGGCTTCTGCTCTACAGAGTAAAAAATCCCAATCGGAAGCATGGTATTGTACCAAACGCTTGTGGGTTACTTTGGTAGCATCTACTACCCCTTTTTTGAGTCCAGCGGTTGTAATCAATTTACCGATTACGTCGGCGTCTTTCATTTCTTCAAAAATGTTGCTTTTGCGTGCACCGGTCATTTTCACTGCCTTGTCGCTCAATTCGATGTGCAACAAACATGCCTCGGAAGTCATTCGCAATCCCTGACCGAGTACAATTCCTTTGAAAACCGTTTTTTCTTTCTCGGTTTTCCCTTCGTATCGCAACTTGATTTCAATTTCTTTCCCTGCCTCAAAGAAGTTGCTATCGCTCAGGGGAAATTCTTTTTTCTCGGGTTTTCCGTCGGCATAAATCAATTCGGCAACAGGAATGCGGTTGCATTCTCGCATGATATCAATCGACAAAAGCTCAAACTCGGGTTTGATCAATTTGCCACTTTGCAATATGCTTACCGTTACTACGCCCATTGGTTTAACTTTTTAACTGACAATTGGTGGAAAAAACAGTTCCTGCCCCGGCACGAGGTTTCGGAATTTATCGAGTTTGTTTGCCTTTGCCACCTGAATGTAATAGTGAGGTGAACCGTATATTTCTTCGCACATAAGCGGCAATGTGTCGTGTGATTGCACAATGCGCCAGTGTGTGAGATCGGGTGAGCTTTTGTTCTCTTTTTTGAGTCGTTGTTTGTTTTCAATGTCGCTGACAAAAACGGTGTTTAATTCTGCACGAAGCGGAATACCACTGTTATCAAACAAGGTATAGTTGACGGTTACGCTTTTCAGACGACACTTAAAATTCAGTTTTCCCCACGAAATAGTGAGGAATTTGGGTTCGTGGGTCTTCCCATCCATGTAGGATGTTTTTTCCAGAAATTCTTCCACCTTCTTGTACACGTCCATTTTACCGCCCAAGAGGTTGGTGATACCATAAGTAGAAACGCCGGTACCGTCAATAATGAGTTTCAACGTCAAATCAGACGGTTTGCTCATAGCATACTTTGCCTCGCTTCCGCTAGTATTAATGGCTTGTGTTTTCTGAAACACATTTTCATACGATTGCGAATACGATTCGGGGTTAAACATGACCTCAAACGTTTGCGGAGGAAGCAGAGAACCGTTGCGCGCTCTATCACTAAAGACTTGAATCTTCAGTTTTTCCAGTTTGAATAAATTCAGTAATCCCACAATCAGCGTTTATTGGTTCTACGAATAATCTTTAATACCTGATCAACACATTCCTGCACTACTTTGTCCTGATTGAACTGCTGTCCATCTGAATTAGCGGCATTTTTAGCGCCTTTGGTGATCACCGCTTTCACGATCAGTTCTCTTATTTCTACCGCCATCGCACTACAATTTTATTGCTTGAAAACGCGTGTAAGCCAGTTCCAATCTGTCAATTGCAACGCTATTGGCCGAAGCATCCAAATCGGAAGTAGACCATTTTACCGGATAAGCTTTTGTGAAAAACCAACCGGCCATTGGAATACTATCTTCATTAAACAGGGTCACCAAAACGTTTGAAGGCGCAAATTTGAACAGCGAGAACACCACGTTAAATTCGATGTTCAAGGGTGAACCAATCAATAATCCGCGTTCCAACACCAGGTTGTTGTAGCTCGTTTTTTTCGGAATGCGGTGAGAATACAGGTTTTCTCCCCCTTCCTGAATGGTATCGAGGGTTATCTCAGCTCCTAACCCGGATACTTTTTGAAAGCGGATATCAATTGGATTGGGTATAATACCGCCCGCAAAAAAGAACACCCCGAAACGGTGAACCAACGGCGGATCTATGTTCAATATATTGGTCAATGACATAATTCTAGTAGTATTCTATCGTTAAATCCTGAGCTATCACTTGCAATTGCTCGATCGCTATATCGTTACTCCCCGCATTAAATGAAGGTGCTTCCAGTTTCAAGGGAAATGCTTTTCGTACTTTCCAACGCACCAGAGCTACGCCCTGCGGATCACACAAATCGATGAACACATCTTTCTTTGTCTTGGTATTCATCCATCCGTACAATTCTTTGTGCTTCGATAAGATTCCTCGTTTAAATGTGATGGAAACTTCCTTGGGCTGCGCACGAATGATATTCATACCGTTGAGGTACGTAAATCCGTCTTTGTAGATCACTTTTTCATATTCCATATTCAACCCCGAAACTTCCGAAAAAGCCATCACGTCCGTACCGACCGTCACCTTGTAGTTATAAACCGGTAGCGGATATGCCGTTGCGAGTTGTTGTTTATCCAATGCCATGTGTCATCATCTGGTTGCGTGAGTTCTATGCAATCTGGCGAAACAGGTATGCACAGGACGCGTTTCCGTAAATCGTAAACGCGCCCTGCCATGTTTTCCCTGAGGTTGTTACCCTTCGCTCATTTCCATGCGTGTTGCCATTAATTCCATTGTTTCAATAGCCACCTCATTGGTGTTGGCGTTAAAACTTGGAGCAGACAACTTGGTAGGGAATGCATCGATGACTTTCCAGCGCACAACAGATTCACCTTTTTCATCGCATAAATGAACAGTGATGTCTTTCTTCTCGATGCGATTCAGTTCTGTACTTTGAATCCAGTTATACAATACCGGAATACTTTTCGCAACCACCAATCCTTTTTTCATGGTAATGGTCAACGGTTTCGGATTCCCGGGCATATACATCCTGTTTGGTCCGGCAATACCTGAGGCTACCTGACTTTCTTTGTAAGTGATTGCTTCCAGGGCTATTTCCAAGCCCGAAATTTCTGAAAAAGCAACAGTTTCCGAGCCAATATCGACTCTGTAATTATATACCGGCAACGGATAATCCGTTTTTATCTGGTCTTTTGCAATTGCCATAATGCTAGTTATTTATCGTTTAAAAAATGAGTTAATTAAGCTTCCTGAAGTTTGTGTGAGAAGCGCAGAATGATGAACTCTGCCGGACGCACTGCAGCAATTCCGATTTCAATGATCATACGTCCTTCCAGAATATCTTGCTGCGTCATTGTTTTACCAAGACCTACATGCACAAAATAAGCTGCTTCGGGCTTGGAACCTGCCAATGCACCTTGTTGCCACAAACCGTATAGGTAGCTGTCCAACATTCCTTTTACTTTCAACCATGTAGAAGGATCATTGGGTTCGAACACAGCAAAAGCAGAAGCTTTTTTACTCGATTCTTCAATCATGTTAAACAAACGACGAACCGGAACATAACGCCACTCATTGTCGTTTCCAGCCAATGTACGGGCACCCCAAATCAGGGTTCCTTTGCCAACAAACGTACGGATAGCATTGATTGATTTTCCGCTGTCTTCATCAATATTCAATGATTCCTGCTCGAGGGCCGAAATTTTAATCATCGGATTTACCACACTGTTGATAGCGACATTTGCCGGTGCTTTCCATACTCCTCGGCTGCGGTCAACTGTAGCATAAACTCCCGCAACGGCAGGTGAAGCAGGCAATACAACACGCATTTTCGCCAATTCGGTTTTAATAGCGTTGTAAAGTGTGGTGCTGGTATCGCGGATTGCAGTTAATTTTTTATCGGCAGAAGTAGTTCCTCCGGCAACAGCTGGAGCTGTTAAAGCCGTTACATCCAAAGCAGCTTGTACTTCGGCATCGGCCACTGAAGTTATCTTAAATCCTGATGTGGCTGCATCTCCCCAAGCAGTAAAGGCATCGCTAATTGCTTTACCTGTGTTAGATGCTGCCGTTTTGGCCAGATTAACAGTCAGTTTATTGGTAGCTGCATCTCTGTCGAAGGTAATCGAAGTTTTTGTACTTGTTTTCACCTCCAAGGTAGGCGTGGCTGTTTTAGGACCTGTAAACTCTACTTTAATTGCGTTGGTTGAAAAGGTGAATGTTGCTGTTGTTGAGCCGGCAGTTTGACCTTTTACAGTAACGGAATCTTCGTTGTATTGATATACAATAGATGTTTGTAAGAACGGATAATAAGCCGCACCATACTTAAGATTGTTGTTGACGATATTGCGGAAATTTTTCACGCCGTCTTTATCGTTCAGTACGTCGAAAATGCAAAAACGGTCTTTTAGTTTTTCGCATTGGTTCAATGCATCCTGACACAAATCATGGTATTCCTGACTACTCAGCGTGGTTGCTTCCGACAAAATGATCAAAGTAGGTTCATCTTCTTTTTCAAGCGCCGCAAGTCCTTTCGTGAAATCACCTTTGTCTTTTGCTTTATAGGCTCCCAAACTTACTACATAACAAGTACCACCGCCGTTTTTGAAATAATGATCCAACGCGTAGTACATTCTGTGTTGCTGATCGGTGCTGTCTTTCTCTACCGAAATCAATTCATTGGCAGCATTGGTAGTTGCCGTAAACGTCAATAAATCCGGATTCCCGAAAATTGCCGTGTAATCCAATAACGTATTGATCCGCGTTGGAACATAAGTTAAGTCTTCACCGTCAGGATCAGTCACCTTTTCAGTGTAGCCCAAAAAGGCCGGAATTGCCGTTGATACCTCCGCCACGGAAGGTGGCAGTGTTGAGGTCTCTTCGATGTACACATCCGGAGTTCTGTAAGTCGTCGCCATAAGTTTTAAATTAAATTGTTTGTATTAAAGGTTACTGTTATTGCCATTGTTATCTGTATTCAGGTGAATCGGTTCGTTGATAATGATTTCTTCTACTTGGTAGTAATCCTGTTCAGACAGATCATCGTGGAATACCAGCAGATTTACTTTATACACCACTGAAGGATGGTAATTGGTGCGTAAGGCATTCCAGAGTTCATTTTGCTGATTAATGGGCAGCGTAATGAGTTCCATGCGCAAGCGCTCTATTTCAGGATTGAGTGTGGGCGTATTTTCATGGTTGAAAACAGGTGTGTTTTGAAAACACTTGATGATCAGGGATAAAAACTTAAGTGATTGTTCGTAGTTGCTGAACTTGGAAACGAACAAAATAAGCATATTTACACGTATCGAAGGATTGATATCGGTACGTTTACCGTTGCGCAACGAGCCTTCGTAACGGTCGTTCATCCGCAACACTTTTTCTTCTTCTATGTTTACAAGAATGGGCGTGACTTTATTCACCGGAATTACCAACGGATCTATCTTTTCGCCTTCCAAAAAAGTAACGTATTCCTGAAAACCATTTCCACCACCATTGTTTTCAATGTAGCTATTGAAAAAATTGTTGAGTTTGTTCTTGATTAAAACGAATACTTCGTCAAACATGCAATAGTGGTGTTAAATAGTCGAAAAACGACCGAATGTTATCAATGAATGTGGACCGGAACACCGGGTATTATCTTACAAATGCAGTTGTCGTGCTGTTGAATGAAACCAACGGACAATCACACAGGACTTATGAAAAATGAAAAATTGAGCTGTATTTTTTGTTCATAGTGAATAATGTTAACTAGTGGTGCATCCATAAATAAGGAGTGCTGAACAAAAATAGAAATAGATTTGATATCGCAAACGTATTCTATGTGAATATTTAATTAAATCACAAAAAATGCATTTTACCTAGTTGAAAAAACACAATATCCACTATAAATCAACAGCTTACCACTTTATCCAATCGACTAACAATACGGTATCTTTCTTCTCGGTGACCACCCAATAGGCTTTATCCGAAGTAATAGAAGCGGTCACAACCATATTTCGGAAGTCTTTTTTTGCATCAACCGACGACTCGTGTAACAAAATAAACTTGGCCTCTAAATGTGAGGCGGTAAAACGTCCGTCCCACACCTCATCGCCAAACAAAAATTGCAAGTTGCTTTTTTTTAGCTGGGTCAAATAAGGTTGAATGGCTTTTGAATCATCGGCAGTAGAAGGTTCAGATTGAGTTTCCGGTGATTCCATGGTTTTTTCGCGTCGTTTACTTTCTTCTTCCGAAATGGTTCGCAAACGGATAAACGCAAAGTCATCGTGCAGCAAATGTTCTTCAAAGTGATCAATCTTAATTTCATAATACGAATCATGGTACTGAAACGTACCGGCTTGACCTTCGCTCAACGATTGATCGAAAAAATAAACACCCAATCCATCTATCATGCCTTGCACTGAAACGGTACAAGCTCCTCCGGTAATATCACTTACACTCAACGTTACTTCTCCTTCATCGCCGGGAATCTCAATACTTCCGCGTTGGGTAATTTTAAGTAAGGCATCTTCCTCTATTTCCAAGCCACTTTTGGAACAGGAAGAAACGAAAAAAGTAACTGTGAGAATGGTTAAAACAATGAAACGGAATTGCATGGTTTTTTACTATTGATTGAATTGCAATATAATAAAATTGATTGATCGTAGACCAATCAAACTCTTCTCTTACTTTTTTCTTGATAAAAAAGTAAGCAAAAAATCAAGGCTATAAGCCCCAATCTTGAGAACTACGGTTTGTCAAACTACCTCAACCCAACTCGTCAGCCTTAGGCTGACCATTAACGGATTGTTTTGCAAACAATCCGATGACTGAGCTCAAACAGGGCATCGGTTACGTCTAACACACCTTGTTCTCTTACGATTGTTACTTAATGCCATTTGGAGTCCTCCTTGAAAGAATCTATTCTTTGATCAAACAATAGTCATCTTATTGTAAATGGAAGAACTAACAGAAGTGAAAAACCAAGCTTATGATTACTTCTTAGCAGAAAACAACTTTTGCTTGTAAGCGATATACATGGCTATTCCGAATAGAATAAATACCCAAAGTTTTGACAGAAACAACGCAAATTCGACGATGATTTCCCAGCCAAATGCAAATGAGTCGGAAAAACGACTGCCAATCCCAGGTTCGTATTCTTCTATTTCTTTGGAATTTGCTATTAGTTCGCGTTTCACTCCCTGACGCTGATAAATCTCTAATTCAATGGTACTAAACTCAATCTGATCTTCCAGTTTGAGTGCTTCAATGGTTGCGTTGTCGGCTGCCTCGTCTTGTTGGTTTTGCAATTCGGCTGCTGCGGTCGGATCGATATTTTTGTTGGTCCCATTAAAGGTATTCGCCAACCGTTGTTCACTTTTGACTGCCCGGCGTTGCGTCAATTGTTTTTCCAAAATGCTCAGCGCTACATCTTCGGCTTTGATGACGCGGTAATCCAGGTAATCAATGTTATGGGCAATGTCTTTTAAGGTGGTATCCAGTAGTTTATTCGGAACTCTTAATGTAAGTGTGTTTGTAATGGTATACCGGGTTATTTCCATCGAAGAATCGGCACTTACTGTGCGAGAATCTACGTTATCGATCGTACTCCTCATTTCGGTAAATGTGACAAAACCGTCGTGATCACGCACGATCTCTTCTATATCATAGGTAGCGTCAATCACACTTTTCACCTTAAACTTCAAGTCGGCAGTACGGATAAACCTGCGAGAAGAATCGGTTCCGGTTTCAACAGCAGCAAATGACGGAACAAAAGTGCTTGTTTCGTTCTTTTGAGCACTCGGAGATCCATCTCTGGTACTCGATTCAAGCTGAACTTGTTGAATTTTTTGCTTAGTCGGCAAGTTGCTTTCGTTTGTTTGCCCGCAGGCTACCAGCAATAAGATGGCTATTCCAAAGATGATGGTTTGACGTTTCATAGTATCGTTATTTGTTCGGTAATACAGTCGAAACGCAAAAAAGAACATCATCCGTTGGCGGACCGATGAAGTATTAACATTCTTTTGCAACTAATGCAGTTTAGCTTTCCTCTATCGCGTGAAAACAAATCGACCAAACGGGATATAAACGTTCATTCAAACGCTACCAACCTAACGATTTAACCAATAAGCACTAATTCCCTTCAAAGTATTGGTTACTGATTAAACTTTTATTTTACAGTTCAATGAACAGTCCTGTTAAATCATTGTTGTATTTTTAGAAACAGATAGAACAAATATTGGCTAAAAAACTACGCATGAAACGTTTGCTTACTGCATCGTTGTTTCTTTCTCTCGGAGGTGGAGCAGCTATGGCACAAATCACGGTAAATCCGGTAAAAGAGGTTACCACAACAAATTCGTTAGGACAAACTGTTACTACCTCTACAGCAGCTTCCTTTATGATTACTCCACCCATGTCACAATGGGAAGACGTTGATCCGAATGAAAAAAAAGAACCGAAGAAAATCCGAAACAATTTTGAGCGCGAGGCATACCTGAATAGTTTAACAGACAATGAAGTCGATCCGGTAGTTCAAACTGATGAAGGATCGCGCATTAGCAGAGCTCCACTTGTAAATTATGCGGGACAAACGGGTTCGGGATACCCACCTGATCCATCCGGTGCTGCTGGTCCCAATCATTATGTACAAGCGGTAAATACAACCTATCGCGTATTCGACAAAACCGGAAATGCACTCACGACCACTAAGAATTTGAGCACATTGTGGCCCGGAAGTTCCAATACCGGAGACCCGATTGTGATGTATGACCGTCATGCTGATCGTTGGTTTATTTCTCAATTCAACGATCCGGCAAGGATTTTAATTGCCATTTCAACCACCAATGATCCCACGGGAACATACTACGCTTATACGTTTAATCTAACCCAGTTTCCTGACTACCCGAAATACTCCATTTGGTGGGACGGTTATTACATGACTTCCAATTCTACGCACACAGCGGTTGTTTTTGAACGCACAGCTATGTTAGCAGGATCGGCCACACCACAAATGGTTGCATTGACATTGCCTAGCCTCAATTCGGGTGGTTTCAGAAGTCCGCTTCCGGCAGATGCTGACGGCCCTTTGCCTCCGGATGGAACACCTTGTTATTTCTTTAACCTCGAAGACAATCAGTTTGGTGTTTCTCAGGATCAGATTGAAATTTATGAAATGACAACTAACTGGACCTCACCGGGATCATCGCAAGTTGTTTCTTCACAGCAGTTGGCAGTAGCTTCTTTTGATGCGGTTTTCACCGGAGGATTTGCCAATATCGCTCAGCCGGGAACCAGTCAGAAACTAGATGCCATTCAAGGCGTATTGATGTACCGTGCGCAACATATCCGTTGGACGGGTTATAACACCATTGTGCTTTCGCATGCGGTAGATTTGGGGTCGAACAGATCTGGGGTTCGCTGGTATGAATTGCGCGATGCAAACGATGGAAACTGGACTGTTTTTCAACAAGGAACCTACGCACCAGACAACACGAGCAGATGGATGAGCAGTGCAGCAATGGATAATTTCGGAAACATCGGAATGGCGTATTCGATCTGCAACGCTTCAACTACAATTTATCCGGGCTTGGCTTATACAGGACGAATGGCAAACGATCCGCTCGGACAAATGACCTTTAATGAAGAAGTTGCCATAGACGGACTCGGATCTCAAACGATTACAGATCGATTTGGTGATTACGGTCATCTATCGCTAGATCCAGACGGTGAAACATTTTGGCATACAGGTGAATACTTAACAACAAATGGCGGTAGAAAAACGCGTATTTTTTCGTTTAACCTTCAAGATCAGCTTGGCATGGATGAAAATCCGTACTACACCAACCTGAATATGACCTTAACTACCGGAGCTGCTGAAATTGTAGTGAATTTGGAAGGTATTTACGATGAAAGTCAGGTAACCATTGATTTAATCGGAATGGACGGACGTGTGATTGCAACTGCGCAAAAAACACCGGATGGAAAAACGGTTTCTCATACCTTCAGCTCAGTGAAGTTAAATGATGGCATCTATTTTGTTCGTATCGGAAACAAACAGTACCAGAAGGCTATGCGCTTTTTGTACAGTCATTAAACTTTTCGATTATGAACAAAATTCTTAGAACAACAGCCGTCATTGCAAGCACTGTCTTTTTAAGCGCCTTTTTACTCTCTTCTTCGTGCGAGGACAGAGCGGTTAAACGAGCTAAAATGGAAGGCGGCGTAAAAGCAGTGGTTACTACAGCTTACGTTTCTGATGGTTGTGCTGTGTTACTGGAAGTAGAAATAGATGGTGAAAAACAATTGTTACTGCCGCATGAATTAGCCGAGCAATTCAGAAAAAACGGAACCGTTGTGGTGATGAAGTACCATTCCTCGCGCATACAACAAACCGATTGTTTGAAAGGACAACCGATCATTATCGATGAAATTGTAAAAATCAAGTAATCGGATAAACATATATGGAAAGCGGCAATCGGAAGGTTGTCGCTTTTTTTGTTTCACTCTCCCGAAACGTATTTCAGCGCTTCTTTGGCGAATTTCAACCAATTTTCCTGATAATGAAACGGTACCTGCACCCATTCTTTCATTGGTCGGTTTTTGCCGGATGGGTCAAACAAATGCGATCCGTCCAAGCTCAATGCCTCTTGATGTGTTTCTCCTGAAAGCTTAAACACCATTTCGTTATCAAAAAAACTAATAAATGCTTTCCCGTTGATTTTAAAGCAGGGCTTGCCGAAAAGTTGACTTTCTACCGCATCATCCAGTTGCCTTCCAATGGAGAGATAATGTGTTTGTTCGGTTGTCATAACACATCAATCAAATGAATATCAAAAATCAATACGGAATTGGCGGGAATGCCACTGGTACCATTTTTGCCGTAGGCCAATGCTGAAGGAACTAATAGTTTCCCTACTCCACCTTCTTTAAAATGCGGAATTCCTTCCTGCCAACCTTTGATAACACTTTGCAAACCAAATTGAATACCGGCAGGGAGACTTTCGTCGAAAATAGTTCCATTGGTGAAATAACCGGTATAGGCAACTTTTACTGTTGAATTACTTGTACACGATGAGCCTGTACCCGGAGTATCTATCACCACATACAACCCGCTTTCGGTTTTATAAGCCGTTGTCAGACCGTGATCTGCAATGTATTGTTGAATGATCTCATCGTCTTCTTTCGCTTGTTTTTCGGCCTTCTTTTTAGCACAACCGGCAAAACAAGCCGCAAACACTAAAAACAGATACAGGTATTTCATAGTTCGGTTATAAATGATTGCTAAAATAACTCCTTTTGAAATCAAAACAATATTCTATGATTGAAAACTGGTAATTGAAATCGACAAAACGATCTCAATTACCGTTATAAAAACTGATTATCAACTCTCAAAACCATTCACCCAATTCGGATCGCTCATCTGAGCTTTGATGCGATCTACATCACCGAAGGCGGTCACCAATAAATCGCGTTTTTTGCTATCGCACAAATCCACTTTGAACGCATGTCCATCGGTCATAATGTAATCTACCATGGCTTCACCGATGGTTTTCATGAGCGAGAATTTTGATACATCATCCAAATCGATTCCCTTGAGTTCTTCGTCGGTTAAATCGCGCAGCCAGTTGGCCTCTACATGGTCTATGTGTTCGATTTTTTTATTCGGTAGTTTTTCCATTGTTTTTTCGTCGAGCGACAACTGGAATCTTCTGAAATCGAGATCGGGAATTAATCCTGAACGAATGAGATTATTCTGCATATCGCTGGCATCCTGACTCGATTCGCGCATCACGAAATCCAACCAGAAAAAAGCGTCTATTCCTTTCGGATCAACCGTATTCTCAGGTTTGATAAATTCAATGGTAGTTCCGGTTCCGAAGCTGAATAAGGTCAATTTGTTTAAATCATATTTACCTTTTGGTCCATAATAAACAGCTTCCATCACTGCCGAAAGTGCCGGATTGTTGTAGGTAGTTGTTCCGCCGTCTACAAAACGTTCTAACGGCGTAAAATAGGTCGGCGCCGACATGGTAGCTTCCATCACCGCACGCAACAACACATCTTTGTAAGTGCCCGAAAACTGACCATTGTGTTGAAAACAAGTAAAGAACGTTTCTTCGCCCGCCGCAACGTCTTTTGACGTAATGAGTAAATCAATATCAGAATTGTTACACGCCTTTTGAAGTGTTGTATTACCTACAACTTCTAGCAACGCTTTTCGGTAATTCACTTTATCGTACATCGGCGGATTGAGCGTTCTATTAGCTCTCCAGCTTTTCTTTTTAAAGACTTTTGTCACCAATTTGATGTACAATTCTTCAATTTCAGCTGCTGATTTTGAAGACGCGATCAAGCCGGCAATAATTCCTCCGGTTGAAGTTCCTGCCACCATGTCAAATAATTGATAACATGGAATACCTGCAATTTCTTCAACTTTCTTCAACAATTGTAAGGTCATGATTCCGCGAATTCCACCGCCATCAAGACTTAAGATCAATTTATCTTCCTGATCAATTCCGAGGGCTTTTCGGGCTGCTATTTTTTTTTCTGCTAATGTTTTTTCCATGGATATTCAGTTTTTGTGGGTTACGTACTATCGCAAGTGCAATATTGATTTTATGTTTATCGCACCAAACATAAGAAATTGTTTAATGTTTTTCATCGGACACCTGCTTTATTCATAGTAACATTGTTTTTTTTAACTTTGGTAACCTATATTTTACTGAACATTTACACTCACTCAAACAACTATTAATGTACCTTAAACTATCAATAATTATCCTTGCATTTTTTTCATTTTCTCTAAACACGATAAATGCTCAAGTTTCGGCTACTTCGACCCCAATGCCGCTTGTTATTACTCCATGTTATAACTACGATCCGCTTCAAATTGAGACGGAGGATTATTCTGCTGAGCTAAAAAGTCTTTCACTAGATAATTACGATTCATTGGCAACCCTTTTTTCCGCTAAACTAGATAGTGTGAGCATTACATCTTTGTTCATCTTTTCGGTTCGGCTATATGACCTTGGTAAAAAAGATGAAGCTGTGTATTGGTTTCATTCTGCCAAAATTAGAGCTGGAGTATTCATCAAATCACTTGATCCTGAAAAAACTGGCGGCATAGGTTCACTAGCATTCGAACTAAAACAACAATTTATTGCATTCTCTCAATTGGCGGGTGAATATATCAACGGGTATGCAGGTGGCGAATTAGATAAGTGGGTTGAAACACTGCAAAAAGTTAAGTTGAACATTGATAATCTAAATGCCTTTTCACAATATCCCAGCATTGTTTTCCTAGATGAGGAAGGTTTTAAGGCAGCGAAACAAAATCGGATAGAAGATTGTGAAAAACTGATTGAGTACATTAAGAAAAACAAAAAAGAAATAAAGAAAACGCGTAAAGAAAATGGCATTGAAGGGAAGTATTGACTTGCTGTTGGTACTTTCTATTTCTTAACCCAAGTCAACGAGATCTGCCTTCTGCTCGAAATAATTTTGTCGTCACAAATAAGTAAAGACGATGAATCAAGAAAACATGCAGGTAATGGTAGCCTCTGCATATGGCACTGCCGATGTACTACAGTTGCAAACGCTTAAAACGCCTTCGCCCAAAGCAAACGAAATCCTGATCCGAAATTACGTGACTAACGTAACAGCAGCAGATATTATGATGCGTACAGGGTTGCCGAAAATAGGACGGTTGTATCTAGGATTGACGAAACCCAAACAACCCGTATTGGGGTTTGATTTTGCGGGTGAAATTGTAGCAATTGGCGAAGCTGTAACAACTTTTCGGATCGGAGACAAGGTGTTTGGCGGTACTACAAAACTGGGATGTTATGCAGAATATGTGTGCGTGAATCAGGAAGATGTGATCACTACGATTCCTGAAAACTGTTCTTACGAACAAGCCGCTCCCATTGCAAGCAGCGCCAACACTGTGTTGAATTTTCTGAAAGGATTAGCACAAATCAAAGCAAATGATCGCATTTTAATCAACGGAGCATCAGGTGGTTTGGGAACTTATGCGGTGCAATACGCCAAGTTTGTAGGTGCTGAAGTGACCGGTGTTTGCAGTTCCGTAAATGTTGCTCTAGTACAATCACTTGGAGCGGATTATGTCATTGATTACACACAAGAAGATTTCACCAAAAACAGACAACACTACGATATCATTTTCGACACCGTTGGCAAACGTTCATTTTCGGAATGCAAACAGTCGCTCTCTCCTACCGGTACCTATTTGTCATCCGTTATTGGTTTACCACTCGTATTGCGATCATTGGTACAAGCTATTTTCGGTAAACAAAAGGTGAAATTTTCGGCCACAGGAGCACTTCCGGTTAAAAAACGCTTAGCCTATCTTTTGGAAATTCGTGAAATAATGGCGACGGGGCACTTAAAATCGGTGATCGACCGCAGCTATTCACTCGAAAACTTGGCGCAAGCGCATCAATATGTTGAAGGAGGGCATAAAAAGGGGAATGTGGTGGTTAGTTGTTAGTGGTTAGTGGTTAGTTGTTAGTGGTTAGTTGCTAGTGGTTAGTTGTTAGTTGTTAGTTGTTAGTGGTTAGTGGTTAGTGGTTAGTGGTTAGTGGTTAGTTGGTAAGTAAACGTTTTCTAATTCTGCTCAGCGACTCCGGTTTTACGCCGATATAACTCGCCAATTGGTATTGAGGAATGCGTTGAAACAAATCGGGGCGTGATTGCAAGAGTTTTTGGTAGCGTTGTTCGGGAGAATCGGTCAGGTAAGACATGAGTTGATTGCGTTGCTCGTTGAAAACGGCTTCTACCACTGCCCGAGAAATGGTTTCGAACCTCGGGAAGGATTGAAACATCTTTTGTGCCTGTTCTTCGTTTCCGGCAACCAAGGTGGTGTCTTCTGCGCAAACGAGGTAATGAATGGCAGCATTTCCCGAAGTAAAACTGTTGGTAGAAATGACCCATTGTTCTTCGGTGAAGAAATTGGTGGTTTTCTCTTCGCCATCAACCATCAGGTATTCGCGAACGCAGCCTTCGAGAATGAAATAACTGTCGACGGATTGTTGTCCTTCTTTCAATAAAACCGTTCCTTTTTTGAAGGTTTTCACACACATGCTTTCCTCAATAACCTTGACTTCCGCTTCGGAAAGGGGTGAAATTCGGTGAAAATGTGCCGGGAATTTGTGCATGATTTGTTTTAAAGGTCTTATACACCTCAAAAATACGCTTTTGAAATTAGCTTTTACAATAAAGCCTGTCACGCGAGATCAATCGGTGCAGGCCGTATTGTGCTATGCTGGTTTCACTTTACGAATGTGATTTCAATTATCAGTGTAGCAAAACTTTACTTGAATAGATTCGATCAGCGCTAATCATTAGATAATACAACCCTTTTGGTTGACCGGATAGATTTATTTCCAGACAGCTAGCGGTTGTGGAAATTGTTGATTCAACTACTTTTTTACCGAAAATATCAACAATTATTATGGTTCCATTTTGCAATTCAGCTGTTAACATTAGTTGAATTATTCCGGTGGATGGATTTGGACTGATTTGAAGGCCATTCATCTCGCTTTCCAGCAGATCTGCTGTTTCACCATTGTGCAAACGAACCAATCCATTTCGCGAAATTTCGGTATACGCATTAAAGTTACCGCCTACCAAAATTTTGGTATCGTTTTGTAGAGTCAATGCATACGGATCTCCACCTGTTACTCCGTTTCCGGTTATGAAAGAAGCATCGAATATTCCATCGGCATTGAGGCGAATGATACGACTAATGGTGTCGGAGATCCAACTTTGAGCAGAACCTCCAAGAAGTATTTTACCATCGGGTTGTAGAGCAATCGTGTTCACTTCATCGTAAATAGACGGAATGGTTTCATTGAGGTTAAACGAATTATCCAATGTCCCGTCAGGATTCAAGCGAACGATTTGTTTGGCAGTTACGCCATTTACGTAATTAAATTTACCGCCGATTAAAATCTTCAGATCACTTTGAAGCGCCAATGAAGTTACTTCTGAAACATTGATCGGACCGAATTCAATATTATCTATAAAAAGGCTGTCCGCACTTCCATCAGGGTTCACTCTGGCTAAAAACGGATGGATGAATCCTACTAATCCGCCATAACTAAAGAAATTTCCACCAATTAACAATTTACCGTCGGGTTGTAAAACCATGCAATGGATTGTTCTATCAGTGCTGGCACCGGCGTCAAATGAAGTATCAAGTGTTCCATCTACGTTTAACCGAACCAAGTTGTTTGCCGGAATGCCGTTGAACTGATCAAAAAAACCTCCAACATAGATTTTACCATCGGGTTGCACCGCAATTGCTTTCACTATTCCCGGGGTCCAATTGCTGCTAAGACTGCTTGAAAATCCGGTACCAATTTGAAAACCTGGATCGATGGTTCCATCGCTGTTCAACCGAATCAACATGTTAGCAGCTGTTCCGTTGAATGACGCAAAGTTTCCGCCTACTAATAGCTTTCCGTTTGGTTGAATCTTGACGATTGCGACCGTTGAGTCTGCTCCGCTTCCAATTAAAAAATCGGTATCGAGGCCTCCGTCTGCATTCAAGCGGGCAATACCTTTAGAAAAGTCTCCACCAACGATAGCTTGACCATTGTTAAGAGTGGCTATACTTTTCACGTAACTCAACGGTTCAAGTTGTGGTTCAAAAGTGAGATCGATCATTCCATCTTGAAGCTGTGACATTCCGCAAAAAGCGGTTAGCGCAAACGAAATTATTAACTGTATTTTTTTCATACTTCTTTTGTTTTAAGGCATTGATTTAAGCCTTGCACAAAGCTACAGTGCGAAGAAGTCAATCACTGCAAAACAAGGGTAGACAAAGCGGTGGACAAATGGCTAATCATTTGTCATTCAAGCAGATTCATCATCAAAAAAACGATCATCAACCAACTCATCGATTTCATGAATATCTACCAACAGTATTTTCTTTCGCAATCGATAACGCGTTTTCTTAATCGTATCCGGCGAAACGGCTAACACATCTGCCATTTGTTTGGTTGATAGTTTCAATTTGGTTAAGCAGATCAATCGTATTTCAGCCTGCGTTAAATGAGGCAGCTTTTCTTTTAAGCGCATCAAAAAACCGGTATAAACTTGATCAAACAATACTTGAAATTTGGACCAATCATCCGCAGTAAGAATGGTACTATTGTTGAGATCATTCAGATGATTCAGCTTTGCATCTTCAACTGCTTGAGAATTCGATTGTTTTAAGGAATATCCTTCTGTTTTAAATTTTTCGAGCAACTGACTTTTTTCAAGCATACTTGCCGTATAACTATCCAGCAATTGTTTGGCATTCAGCAATTCAGACTCCAGCAATTGTTTTTCGGTCAGCAGTAAAGCTGTTTCCTGTTGAAAAATCACCTTGTCTTTTTTGCGTTTTAATTGCTGCTTTTGGTACAACACAATAACCACTACAAGCAGCGCAATCAGCACAAGAATCACACTTCCTGTAATGATTCTCCTTTTTGACAAATCTGCTTGATGCTGTAATTTTTCCTTTACACGTTCGGCTTTGGCTTTGGCTTCTCTTTTTTCAAATTCAAAACTCATTTCCAGCCGGGTAATTGCCTTTCTTTTTTCTTGGCTAAACAAGACATCTTTCGCCTTCAGTGCAGTTTGATAGTAGTTAACCGCTTTTTGGAATTGCTTGGTCTCTGAATACAAAACGGCCAATTGTTCGCTCGCATTTTTTTGTTCCAATAAATCACCTGTTTGCTTAGAAAGTGTTGATGCCCAAAGCAAATAATGTTCAGCTTGATCATACTTTTTTGATTGTAGATAAAATAGACCAATATGAAGGGCATCACAGGCAATTCCTTTTTTACTATCAATTTCAGTATCCAATTTCAAAGCCTTGAAAAAGTAGTCGTTTGCTAATTCATAGTTGCCTTGTTCGGCGTAAACAGTTGCCAGATTACTGGTACAAATGGCTATTCCTTCTTTTGAGTTCAAGCTTTTGTAAAGATGAAGCGCTTTTGAATAATACAGCAATGCCTCTTTCTGATTGCCTTCGGCTATAGATACATTCCCAAGGCTATTGAGCAATTTTGCCCGTTCCTTTTTGGAAGAATTAGTTCTACTCTTGTTTTCGGCTGCCAAAAAATATGTTTTGGCTTTATGGTAATCTTCCTGAATCAGGAAAATTGCGCCAATCGCACTCAAGGCTTTTATTATTAGTTGCCGATCATTGATTTTTTCTGCAATTCTGAGTGCTTTTAGGTCGTAATCAAGTGCATTTAGAAAATCTCCTTTATCAAAATAAATGCGCCCAATTTCAAGCTGGCATTCAACCAAAGCATGATTTTTGTGTTGTTTTCGGTAAGTGTTTAACGCAGTCAATCGATCTTTGATCAACCGTTCATATTTGATTGGTTGATCAACCGCATTGGCAACTGAAAACAAGCTTATTGTGATAAAGCAGAACCAAAGCAGAACTAATTTCATTGCGGCAAGTTAACAATTGAAGTGTAAAGAAAACAAGAATTTGATGCTAAGACGCAAAAGTTTCATACGCGTATTGCATCTACAATTAATTAGTTGACGTAAGTAATCACCAATGCGTTGCAATAACCATAGATCCATGCTAATTTCACCAACACCTGTCTGATAATTCCTCCTGATAAAATGCACAAAATCAAATTAAAATCCGTGTTTTATTTAAATGTTTGCTTGAAAACAATTTCTAAGAAATCAAAATAAGAATTATTAACGCCTGAAGACAAAGACATTTTGAACAAAGCATATTTTTTATACCTCATCCCATTTTCTTCTGATTGAAATAATCGAATTCGACCGTTAGGTAAAATTTCTTTTTGAGAAGTTGCTAAAAATTCGACCAAATTGTCAGCATGCTTAACTAAATAGTCACTTAAAATATATCTTTCTAAAGAAAAAAGAGGTTCAAAAAAAGGATGACAAAAATTTGTATCAGACACAATCTTCTCGCCATTTTTAGAAATGATTATCATTTGCATTTCAGGAATACTCGGATGCCCATAACGCTTTAATACATAGTTGAATTCTTTTAAATTTATTCGAAATCCAAAACTCATGTTTTCATTCAAATCGCGAAGAAAAAGAACTTCATTTGTTGACCGTTCCATGCGAAAGGATGGATACAATTCAGCAAATAAATCTACAAAAAAACGCCGCCAACCAGGGCCATTAAACAAATAATCATCTCCTTGAACCGAATTGACAATCTTTTCTTTGAAACAATCAAAGGCAAGAAGATGAAAGAGCTTAATTTCATCACTTTTCTTCTCAAGAAAACGATTAAACGCCTCCTCTTCTTGCTTACTATAGATTGCAAAATCCTCAGATTCCAGATCAACCGTATTTTTCAATCTGAAAATAACATCGTGAATAAACTCAGGATTCTGTTCATGAAAAATGGTCGATTCAATGATGTTAATCGCCAAATCGCGATCTAGTTGCAAATCTTTTCCATTCCCGAATACACGATACAATAACAATCGCTGTTCGAAATTTTTATTCAAAACATCAAATTCCTGAATACATTTTTCGAAGAAGATCTCCTTGAACTCCCTAAATTGAGCATTAAAATTAACGGCTAACGTTTCTTTCATCATTCGCTCTTCACTCCTCTTCCAAAAACCGTTCATACGCCTTTATCTTTTCCGCCAGTCGTCCGGCCAGATAAGCATTCCCATCTTTTAGTGTATCGAGCAATAGACGAGCTTCTTGCATATAGGCGATCTTTTTGGCATTGTTCCAATAAAAAGGCGGTTGGTAGAGGTTGGAAATGCGATCAGCCATTTTTACTGCCCACACTTCTATCGGTTGTTGTTTGATACGGTTCAAACTATCGAGCATTTTTTCAGACTTATCTTCAATTATATCGTTTTTCGATAGGGCTAACACTCCATCGGCGACTTCTTTCCCGAAGAGTTCTGTTACTTGATCGTACGAAAACGATGTATCTTCAATGGTATCGTGCAAAACAGCACATTTAATGGCCAAACCGGCATTCATATCATCGGTGTGGTCGATAGCTTTGAGCACTTCAAAGACCACACTCCCGATGTGATTGATGTATTCTACTTGCTCGCCTTGGTTTGGTCCACCGTATTTTTGACCATCGTGCAAACGCGAAGCCAATTCCCATGTTTGTTGCAGTTCGTCGATTGACCAGTTGTGCTTGTTTTTCATGTTGGTTGTCAAAATCGATTTGGTATTTTGAACAGCAAGATAATTGTTTTTGCCCAATCGTTCAATTCACCGAAACCCCTTCGGCTTCTTCCCCTGCCCTGCATTCTCCACAATTTCCGTAATCCTGTTTTGGCGGGTTTCTTCTCGCTTAGCAGAAACAATCCAATACAAGAGTTGTTTTTTCATCGATTTACTCAAACTTACGAAAAACTCCGTTGCTCCGGGCTTAGTGGCCAATGCCTGTTCCAGATCATCGGGTACAATCAATTCTTCTACGGCATCCAGGATGGTCCACGAACCGTTTTGTTTGGCAGTTTCAATGATGCACAACCCGGCTTCGGTCATGCGACCGGCTTCTGTTAAGTGTTGCACTTTGGCTTTGTTGATTTTAGACCATGTGCTCACTGCTTTTCGTTTGGTGAAATATTGAATTGTCCGCCCTTCTGTATGTGGTCGTTTTACGCTATCAATCCAGCCGAAACACAAGGCTTCATCTACGGCTTCGCTCCAAGAAATGGTTGGAACACCTGATTTTTTTTTGTGGAAAATGACCCAAACCGATTGTTTTTCAACATGGTTTTCTTGCAGCCATGCTCTCCACTCTTCGCTGTTTGATGGGTAAAATAGATCAACTTCGTTCATATAATCACTAACTTTTTTGTGTTAATGCTGACAAAATAGATACGACTAATGACAACCCTATGTCAGTGGATTAAATCATTGTCTCTTTATTTCTTCTGAAGTACGATTTTACCTTTCGCCAGTTCTATTCCATGCTGAACTTCGTAATAATAAATGCCATTCGAATAATTAGACAAATCAATGGATTTTCCGTTTTTAATTTGAATAATTTCCAATAATTTACCTTGATTATCCAGCAAACGTAAGTTTGCATCATTGTTGAGCCCGTTGAAGTAAACTAACCCACTTGTCGGATTTGGATAAACGATCAGGCTTGTTTCATTGCATAGCAAACTGATCGGATTATAAGTGGTTGTTGCTCCATCAATATCAACTTGCGTTAATCGATAATAAACAACCTCGGCCAAGTTTAGTTGTGAATCATTGATTCTGTAATTAGTCGTTGATTGTGTTGAACCTTGACCATCTATTGTGGTTAGAAGCATCCATTTTTCACCATCAGTTGATTTTTCGATCACAAAATGACCATTCACTTCTTCTGAAGCAGTTTCCCATTCTATCAAGGCGCTTCCATTCTCGCAAGTAGCTTTAAAATCTACAAGATCAACTCCTAAAGATGCATTGTAAAAATAAACCGTATAATCTTCTATCTGACCATAGGTTGCCGTATTACAAGGTGTGGTTGGAGCGGAAGAAAATTTAGACGTTACACGCAAACGAAGTGGCGTATTAAACGTAACACCAGCGGCAGGTGTTGTAAATGCTAAGGTGCGTGTCCCAACCATATTCGCTGGAAAATTGGCAACGGTTTCTCCTGCACCAAATACGCCATTGTTGTTGTAATCTATATATACACTGGCTGCCTCATTATTTGCGGTTCCTGTAGTTATGGTAATGTTATAAGTTGTGTTCAATGCTAATTCTGTCCATCGTGAACACGAAAAATCCATGTATTGAGCGTCGTTGTTACTGGTTGAATTATCGATGGCTTGTAAAGCAAAACGGCTCAATCCAATACCAAAACCATTGCCTGCATTGCTGTTTGCCACAATCGCACAACTCGTATTGGCAACGGGTCCGGAGGCTGTTACTAAAATAACATTGGTCTTTGTAACGGTTGCGCCACCACTGCTCACGGTAAGCGTTACGGTATATATTCCGGGCGCAGCGTAAGTATGGGTCGGATTTTGCACCGTATAATCTACTGAACCATTATTATCAACATCCCAAGCCCAAGAACTGTTCGGTTTTAAACTTGCATCTGTAAAATTTACTGTTAAGCTTCCGGAACACGAATTGCTCTGATCATACGTGAAATCTGCCACTGGATTCACTACAAAAATATCTGTTGTGAACAAACCTCTACCATGAGTGGCAACCATTACTAAGTTATCAATTGGTCGCAACTCCAACATATCACAACGCGTGTTCGCTAAACCTGTATTGCTGACACCCCAAACTGGAGCACCTACGACTCCGTTTTGAAAATTATCCGTACTCCAAACACCTAATTCGGTTGCTGCTAATACTTGATTTCGGTTATTCGGGTTATAAATTGCCCATCTGATTGGCATATCAGGAAGATTTCCTTCTTTGTTTCGCCAGTTAACACCACCGTCTGCAGTTTCCCAAACTGAGGTAACACCATAATTGGAATAGGTCACCAATAATTGATTGTCATTCGCTCCCACATCAATCGAACTTACCCATCCAGCAGCTGTGATTGGACTTCCTGCTCCATTATCTATTCTTGTTAATACAGGCGCCCCTGTACTTGCGTTCGTATATTTGTAAATCCGTCCATTTTCGACACCAAAGAATACAACATCATTATACGTGCTTTCTTTGAGGGTCGAAATTTGAGCCGATCCTGCCCCTCCAATAGCCACAGCTAAGTTTGCGTTTACAATAGCTCCGCCAATGCCTGATACGCGTTTGATTTGATTATCATCTGCTGCGCAAAACAGTATATTTAACTGACTATCATAATCGCTTGGATTAATAAAATGACCACTCCCATCATTCACAATTTGGGGAAACGTAGCACCGCCATCTGTTGAAAGATAGATTACATTATTGGTGTATGAAGTCATTTGCAGATTAGAGTTATCTGTATCTATATGACAAAATCCACCATCACCGCCTGTTACCTCTGTCGTAGCGTTGAGCTGCGGTTGCGTGAACCGTTGAGAACCGTTATCTTGAGCTCCAGTCAAAAAATAATTACTATTCAATTCGTTTTTTCCTGCACAGGCATAAAATTGTGTCACATTATAACCGTTATTTTTATTTGAAAAGGTTGGTGTTGCCAATGAATTCCCAGCGTTTGTGGAGTAATAAACACCGCCATCATTGCCGAAAATGACTTCATTGGTGTTACCAGGTCTAAAATCAATGGCGTGTTGGTCGGCGTGTACCTCTGGTTGCCCAAAACCACCATACCAATGCGATATTCCAAACCAAGCTGCACCACCATTGGTTGTTCGGTGCAAATCAATACCTCCGGCAATTACATAATCCGAATTTGTCGGATGCACTTTTAAAATCAAATCGTACCAAGATTGACTGCGTGTAAAATGATCACCCGTTCCATCAACCATCAACGGAAAAGCCATGTTATTCCATGTAACGCCAGCATCTGTACTTCTTTTAAGCCAAGCAATATCAGTATCTCCTCCTGCGGTATTTCGGGCTACTGCATAAATCACACTGGAATTAGACGGTGCACATGCCAATTCAATTCGTTCTTCATTTCCTGTAAGACCAATGTTGACACCCAAATCAGTCCATGTTCCTGCCGCCCCATTATTAGCGTTGGTTGATTTAAAAACTCTGCCCAAAGAAAAACTCCCGAAAGAACAATACAAATCACCATTTGAAGCCAATTCAATATCGCACGCATTATCATAATTGAATGTAGCAGCTACATAAACATCTCTGACCATATTCCAATTTGCCCCTCCATTGGTCGAACGCTGGATACCACCTACGTTGATAAAGATTCCGCTTGTGGCAGCAAACACAGTTCCATCGTTTTTTACTACTATTTTTTGTACATAATAAAACTCTCCATTGATTGCAGGATTCGTATTGGCCAGTTGATTCCAAGTAACACCACCATCGGTTGATTTCCAAATACCAGCACCTCGCTGAGAGTCAGCATTGCCAAAGCCTTCACCTGTACCTACATATAATTCTTGCGTATTTCCAGGATTATATGCAATACAAGTTACGCCGATGTTATTCCAAAAATCATTCACCTTATTCCAAACGGGACTTGCTGCAGTGATGTCATTGGTGTACCACAAACCGCCGCCAACTCCTGCCGCCCACACTTTTCTATTCGTTACATCATTCGGATCAAACATCAATGCGCGTGTTCGACCTCCTACGTTCGTTGGTCCTCGCTCTACCCATGATACTCCTGCAATTGCAGCGCGGGTTTGCATCATCTCATTCATCTGGTTACGCGCAACCTCCAATCTACCTTCAGGAATTCGCCCTAAAGCTGGATCCATTGTTTTTAGTACATCTAACTCAAATGCAAGATCTGGTCTGTCGTATTTCGGAATGCTTTTCCATTCTTTTAAACTATACGATTTACGCTTAGAATAGGGGTGATTAGCCAGTAATTTTGCCCAGCGACTTTTTTTCAGTTCAATCGAATCAGTTCGTTTCAGTTTATCTATCTGCTGAGTTGCATGGTTTAGTTCAAGAGCGGCCACTAATTGGTCAGCAGGATGTTGACTAAGCACTACACCCTTCTTATTTCGATGATTAATTTTCTGATTTTCAAGTTGATTATCCTCAAAAGAGAAATAGAATATTCCACCTAAAAGTGTGCCTAGAAATAGTAGAAAGAGCAATTGTTTTTTAAACATAACCTAATAGATTTCCTTATAGCTTTAATTTATAGTTAATGCTAGTAGCAGTCCAAATGCATTCCGTTGAAAAGAAAGACTAATTTAAGAAGAAGAAATTGGTTCCTAATTTGAATTAATTATAACTTATCCACAAAAACTAGACGTTTTTTTAACATTTTCTTATTGAAATACTTGCTTAACGGCTGAAATGCTATGAAAAATCAGAAAATCGAATTCGATCTACAACTTTAGCATACCTCGAAATCCTCTCGCTCCATAATATGATTCTGCACCGTTATGGTACATAAAAACCCGCCCGAAACGACGATCACAAAAGATAGCGCCACCGAGTTCACGAATGTCGGCTGGAGTTTTCACCCAACTGGAGGTTTTGAGATCGAACTGACCAAGTTGCTGTAGGCCGCGGTATTCTTCTTCGGTTAACAGTTCGATGCCCATTTCGTTTGCGGCGTTTACCACGCTATTGGTAGGTTTGTATTCTTTTCGCGACGCTAAGGCTTCGTGGTCGTAACAAAAACTTCTGCGCCCTTTAGGACTTTCTGCAGAACAATCGTAAAAAATATATTCGTCCGTCTGTTGATCATATCCCACAACATCAGGTTCACCATCGGTTGCTTCCATTTCTTCGAGCGACCATAGTTTTTCCGGATTCGCTTCCAGTTTTGCTTGTACTTTCGCCCATTCTATTCCCTGATGGCGATTGTTATTCTTTTCAAAACGAGCTTTCAATAGCTTGAGCAAAGCCTCCTGTTGTTCCGGAGGCAAAACCTTTTTCGTATTCTTCATTTTAAACAATTTTTCATGTAACAGGTATGCGGGTTTAAAGATAAAAGTAATGACTCTTTGCTTACAGTTCACCCCAAAGCTGACGTCGAAAAGAAAAAATAACAACTGAAACATTCGCCTGAAATTCATGAACCTGTGATCATTATTAAAAACCAAACGCAGCACCTATTCAAGATTTCTTCAGAATTGGAATCGTATCTTTAAAGCGTGAAGATTTTAATTGTTGAAGACGAACCGGAATTGGCGCAGGATATTATCGGTTATTTGACCGGACAGAATTACCTGTGTGAGCTGGCCTCAGATTACAATCAAGCTATCGATAAAATTGCGGCATATACTTACGATTGTATTTTGTTGGACCTGATGATTCCATTTGGTGATGGTCTGCAAGTGTTGGAAGCCTTAAAATCGGCAAAACGTGCAGATGGCGTTATCATCATTTCTGCCAAAAATGCGCTCGACGATAAAATCAACGGACTGCAATTGGGCGCCGATGATTATTTAGCCAAACCCTTTCACTTATCCGAATTGACCGCGCGTATTTATTCGGTCATCAGACGAAAACAATTTGATAATTCAAACACCGTCACACAAGATGAACTCACGGTAGACATGCTTTCTAAAACGGTAACTGTCGGTTCAAATGCCGTTCCGCTCACCCGGAAAGAATTCGACTTATTGCTTCTTTTTCTGGGCAACAAAAACAACGTGATTTCGAAAAACGCTTTAGCCGAGCACCTTTCGGGCGATATTGCCGACATGTTTGACAACCATGATTTTGTTTACGCACACGTCAAAAACCTCAAAAAGAAACTCGCCGAAGCCGGATGCAAAAACTACCTGAAAACCATTTACGGAACAGGTTATAAATGGGAAGTATGAGTAAACTACTGAATAAACCGTTAAAGTCGTTTTCAATTTATGCACTGATTATTCTGGTGTGTAGCATTCCGGTTTATTATTATGTGGTCGATTCGATTTGGATGGAAGAGTTGGATGAACACAACTGGATTATCCGAACGCGTATGGAACGGGGACTGCAAAAATCCACAGTCGATCAGCAGGAATTGAACAAAACCCTGACCATTTGGAATCGCCTGCAACCGGGAACCAAACTCATAGCTATCCATGAAAATCAGGTAAAAAAAGATCAATTTTACACCACTGCGGCATACAACAACTTTGAATATGAAATGGATCGTTTCAGGGTGCTTTCTACCACCATTCGCATTCAGGGAAAGCCCTATTTATTGACCGTTTCAACCAACGTAGAAGAGGCCGATGAAACATTAATCGCAATTGCCTTTGTAACTGCATTTTTCTTCCTTTTTCTAATCATTGGTTTTGTCTTTTTGAACAAACGCATCTCTCGAAAAAGCTGGAAGCCGTTCTACAAAACACTGAATGAGTTGAAAAAATTTGATCTAAACAAAGATCAACAGATTCACTTAGAACAATCCGATATTGAAGAATTTGAAGAACTGAACCGTGAATTGACGACACTCATTGAAAAAAACAGCGCCGCTTTTCACCAACAAAAACGATTCATCGAAAATGCCTCGCATGAACTGCAAACACCACTTGCTGTTTTGAAAACCAAAATTGATGTTTTGCTTCAAAACGAAATGCTAACGGAGGAACAATCAAGTATTATCAACTCCATCAATGTAAACCTGTCGCGAATTTCGAGAATCAACAAGAATCTGTTGCTGTTGTCGAAAATTGAAAACAATCAATTCAGCGAAGAAACATCGGTAAATCTTCTACAAACTCTCGAAGAGACTATTGAATTAATGGAAGATTATAGCCAAAATAAAGGAATGCAGATTGAATTATCGGCCTCGCCTTTTGATGTCAACTGTAACGCTACGCTGCTGGAAGTTTTAATCAATAACCTCATCATTAACGCCATTCGTCATGGTGAGGCAAATGAGATGATCCGAATTACACTAGAAGGTAATCAATTGACTTTTTCCAACTCCGGAATACAGGGGCTGAATCCGGATCAAATTTTCGAGCGTTTTGCCATTTCTTCGTCAGAAACAACCAGTAGCGGTCTCGGATTAGCGATCTCTAAAGAAATTTGTGATCGGTATCATTGGAAGCTTTCTTATGCATTTAACAATCATCAGCACCAATTCACCATCAAATTCTAAATGTTTTCAGAATCTGTAACGAAGTTTGTCTAAACAAATAACTTAAACTATGAAAAAAACAATTGCAACATCGGTATTAGTTCTTTCACTTGCAGCATGCGGTACTGCTCAGAAAGAAGAAAAAGCAACCAAAGGATTGGTGATTCCTGATGCCGTTTCCGCTTCATTCAAACAGCACTATCCCAATGCAGAAGATGTTGAGTGGGAAATGGAAGACAACAATTACGAAGCTGAATTTGAAGCCAATGAAACGGAAACATCTGTAGTGATGGATGCCAATGGTGGGATTTTGGAAACGGAAAGTGAAATCGAAGTGACTATGCTTCCAAAAGCAGCACAGGATTACATGACAACGAACTACAAAGGACAAAAAGTGACTGAGGCTGCTAAAATTGTTTTGGCAGATGGGACAGTTCAGTATGAAGCAGAAGTAAAACGAAAAGATGTTCTATTTGATGCAAACGGTGTTTTTATCGAAGAAGAAACAGAAGAATAGAAACACGATATATCTCACGAATTATAAAAAAAGGTAAGGCTGATAAAACGGCTTTACCTTGACCCTATAGAGGATTTTGGTGCTTTCCTCCTTAAACAGGTTATCGGATAGAAGATCTTATAATGATACATCTAATCAAACTCCAACTCGAAATACACCCCCGATTCACACATCACTTTTCATACAGAACCATTCAACAGTTCCGCAAAACCTTCAATCAAGCAGTGGCTAAAAATCGTAATCGCATAAAAAAACGTAACCCGATCATGGATTACGTCTTTATTCAAAACTTCGCCTCCGTTTTTCTAATAATCGTTACAGAAAAGTGATTTCCCTTGAGCAACAATCATTCATACGTTTTCTCTAATTTCTTTTGTGCCTTTTCGGCTCTTTTTTCTTTCAAATTTTTAGCAGCCGGTTTTTTCTCCGACTTCTGCTTGGTATCTTTCTCTTTAGCCATAATGATTCTGTTTTTTTGCACTCAATCAAGACATCAACCAGATAGCACTTCTATCTCTGAGAATGTCTTATCAGTAACGCGTGAAGTTATGCGATCATAACAGGAAAATCATTACAGAAAAACGGAGCATTGTTACATAAATCCCACTTATTGTGGTTGTTTTTTTATGGATAAGAGCGTTAGACCAAACTGCTTAATGTGTGTTAGCCAGATGCGTGTCCCTGTTTTTTTGAGCGGTCAGAATGTCATTTAAGTAAGGAAGTGTGATTTGTGTGATTTCGTCTTCCGTAATATCCAGAACATGCGGATTGGAAACTAATTGGAGCCAAGGTTTGGGTACACTAAAATCATAGGTTCCAAAAACAATGACTGGTGTTCCTTTAACAAGAAGTTGTTTCTTTTTATCGCTTAAAATCCATTGATCAGCCCAGTTATACAGGTATTTTGCATCTTTTTCCTGAAGCCTCAAACAAGAATGAGATGCCGGATAACCGGGTAGACTGTATTGATGCCAACCAATGCCTTCTATGTTTAGTACATTAAAGTTCCAACGCAGGATCCATTCGTCGTTAAACGTACTCCGTGTCTCTTCGGCTTTCCAATTGGTATAGAAAAGTCCGGTTGGTGTTGCATCTTTTTCCCTTCCCATGTTGGTGGGACCGGTATGCATTAATATCCCGTGTTCATAGGTGGCGAATGTTTGAGTGGGGTAAGAGAAAAAGATGATTTTATGAATGTCTTTTAAATAAGGAACCTCTAACGGAAATGGCAGGTAATACACTATGTCGCCACTAAAATCAATCGGCAACACCACCGTATCCATTTGTGCGAAATTCGAACGATCGGTTCTGTTTACCGCAAAAGCAATTGTTTGTTGAGAGCTGTCAAACTCATGTTCTAACAACCACTCTTTGGCATTTACCAATTCATAGGCACTAGTTGCTGGCCGCTGCCATTTGGGAGCTTCACTGTTTTTCTTCTTACTTACCACTTGAGGCGGCTGGCATGAAAATAAAAAAGCTGTACTGAGTGATAAAGCAATGAGCGCGTTTTTCATAGTTAATTTCTTGCCGTAAAGCTCAGACTTTGAACATGTAGAAGTGTTACACAGTGATTTAAAAGCTTATACTATTCCCACAGTTAGTTTAGTGCCAATGTTGCGTTAAAACCATACTGATGAACACCTATTCTACGCCGGAGATTTGTGAACTGCCTTTCTCCTACTCCACCATTTTACAAGCTCAAACCAAATCACCGATGTCGAGCCAACGCCAATGCATACAAGCAACTGAAACAGATTCAAGGGGTCGAATTCAAAGAAATGGGTGAGCGGTCGAACCACCAGCAACAAGGTCATAATCAACACAGTGATCACGATGATGTACAACACCAGCCTGTTTTTATACTTCAAGGTTGTCCAGATCGAATAATAAAACGAGCGATTAATCAAGGTCAGCAGAATATTTGCAACCACTAAATCGGTAAAGACCATTGCTCTGGTTAGTTCCTCATTATACCCGTTGTAAACAGCATAACGGTAGATAAACAATGTTCCGAGCGTAATCACCAATCCCTGAATGATACTAGTAGTCAATTCTCTCAAATGAAAAAACGTTGTAGAGACTGCTCGTGGTGGCTGAAGCATCAGGTTCTTTTCCATCGGTTCGTTTTCATAGATGATGGAACACGTTGGTCCCATAATGATTTCTAGAAATATGACATGGATGGGTGAAAAAATATTCGGATAAATCCAGCCCAATGCCAGTGGAATGAAAACCGTTAAAATGATGGGAATATGAATCGAAATAATGTACTGAATGGCTTTTTTCAAGTTGGTGTAAATTTTTCTTCCCATTGCGATGGCATCCACCATTTTGGCCAGATCATCTTCCAGTAAAATCAACGATGCCGCATCTTTTGCAATCTCAGTTCCTTTTTTCCCCATGGCGATTCCTATGTGTGCTGCTTTGAGTGCCGGGCCGTCGTTGACACCGTCTCCGGTCATGGCTACAATTTGCTGCTTCGCTTTTAAGGATTCTATGATTTTCAATTTTGCTTCTGGAAACATTCGTGTAAAAATGGCCGTCTCCATCACACAGTTAGCCAACTCTTTTTCGTTGAGTTTCATGAGTTCATCGCCATTCATGCTTTTTTCATGACCTTGAAAATGAATTTGTTTAGCAATAGCAGCAGTGGTTTCGGCGTTGTCTCCTGTAATGATTTTAACGCTGATTCCGGCATCGTAAAACGATTGTAATACCTGTTCAATGTTCTTTTTCGGCGGATCGTAGAAAGCAACCACGCCTTTAAAGGTAAAAGCCAATTCTTCCTGACTGGCAGGAAAATCCGTTCCTGAAAAATCGGAAACGCCAACCCCTAATACACGATAACCGTCTTTCGCAATTGTTTGTACCACCTTGTTCACTTCTTGTTGTTCTTCAGCGGTAAGTGACGAAACTTTCATGATGGTTTCTACTGCTCCTTTTGCTGCTATAATTCGATGGCCATGATCATCTTCAAAAACATGTGTCATCATCGGTGGTTTCCCATCCAATGGATATTCATGGATCATGTTGTAATGAGCTTGCTTGTTTTTTGGTGTAAACTTCTTGTATGCCTGGTGCAACGTAAGTTCCATCGGATCAAACGGAATAGGCTCGCTGGCCCACATTCCATCTGCAATCAGTTCTTTTTCCTCGGTGGTTGCCACAGCTTCCAATGCGACTATTTTCTTGGTAGAAAACACAAACAGTTTGGCTAAGCTCATGTTATTCTCGGTAATCGTGCCCGTTTTATCGGTACAAATCACGGTGGCGCTGCCCAAGGTTTCAACGGTTTTCATCTGTTTCACCACAATTCCCATTTTCATCAACCGCCACGCGCCAAGCGCCATAAATGTGGTAAATGCAACCGGAATTTCCTCCGGCAAAATACTCATTGCAAGGGTCAAGGATTGTAGTAAACTCGTTAAGAAATTGCCCAAATGAATGTAATTGATGATCCAAACCACCACAAATACAATTCCCCCGACAATTGCCATTTTCTTTACAAAATTGGCGATCTGCAATTCTAAAGGTGTTTTTTCTTCAGTGATACTTTCGATGCTTTTTCCGATTTTCCCCAGCTTGGTTTCGTTGCCAATGGCTGTTACTGTTACAATCGCTAATCCGGTAGTGACGCTTGTGCCGCTATAAATACTATTGTCTTTAGCATCTTTGTCCTTAAAAACCGCCAATGATTCACCTGTAAGAATCGATTCATTCACCGAAAAATCGTTCGATTGGTTGATCTTCCCATCTGCAACGATCAAACCGCCCTCCTCAACCATCAAGGTATCTCCAACAACAACTTCTTCACTTTTTAGTTGTTGTGTTTCCCCGTTTCGGATAACCGTGCAGCTGGGTTGCGAAAAGTCTTTGAGTTTATCAAGCGCATTCTTACTTCGGGAGTATTGAAAAATCGAAATAAACGCTTGAAATAATATCGCTGCCGAAAGAAAAATGCCATCCCCGACTTTACCACTTATAAAGTAAATGGAAGCAGCTGTGAACAGTAAAATCGTCATCGGATCTTTTGCCACCCGAACAATCGTTGCTAACAAATCACTTCCTTTTTTAGCCGTGAGTTGATTGGAACCGAATTGTTTCCTAGCCTGAATTACTTGTTCAGTGGTTAAGCCCGTACCGTTGAAATGGTTTTTATTCATCTGGAAATTCCGATTTTCTTGCGTGAATAGACTTCATTTTTTAGGTTCTGAGGCTATTAAAAGCCTTTCCTAAATTGTCAATGACATCCGAGATGATCATGCTTTCCATACTTTGTTCTTGTAAACAACTATCGGCTGCCAATCCATGAAGGTAAACGGCTAATTTCGCGGCAGCTAACGGCGGATATTTTTGCGCCAAAAACGACGTGATCATCCCCGTTAAAGCATCGCCCGATCCACCTTTTGCTAAACCTGCATTACCTGTGGAATTATAAAACACCTGTTCAGCTGTGATAATTGCCGTTTGGTGACCTTTTAAAACAAGAATAATGTTGTATTCGTGCGCTTTATGGATGGCGGTTTGAATGCGTTCTTCCGTTGTGTGATGATCACCAAAAAGCCGGTCAAACTCAGCATGGTGTGGGGTAATGATGGTTTCAGCAGGAAGGTAATCAAACAACTTTTCATTGGTCGAAAGAATGGTCAATGCATCTGCATCCAACACTAACGGGCAAGTGGCATGTTTCAACACATCGGTCAACAACGCTTCCGAATCATTGCCTGTACCAAATCCCGGTCCTATTCCAATAGCTGTGTAATGCTCAAACGGAATGTGATTGTCTTCGCGCATCAACAACATTGCTTCCGGGATTGAACTTTGCACAATGCCTCTTTCATCAGACGGAACAGAAACGGTTAACAAACCAACACCTGATCGCAATCCGGCTTTCGCAGCTATGACTGCAGCGCCCATGGTACCTTTTTGTCCCGCAACGAGCAATGCATGACCGTGATCTCTTTTAGAGGAAGACGATTCCCTTGGTTTCAGCAAAGAAGTTATGTCACTTTTGGTAAGCGTATTCATAAACAAAAGTTACAGTAGTTCGGTACAGCAAGATTACTTACTAATATACCAATTTTCAGCCGATTTTCCGTTTAAAATTGAGTTTGATTATAGAGCCTGTTTCGTGCGCTGAAGTTTTGCTACATCAAACCCTTTTTCCGCCATTCGGGAAGTGATTTGCTGGTAGAGGCTATCCGTCATTGTCGACGTTCGCGATAAAATCCAGAGATAATTTTTATTTGGATGTCCAACAACTGCATAACTATAATCATCAGCCAAATCAATGATCCAGTATTTTCCTTTGAATGGCCAAAAGAACTGCACTTTCAGTTTTGCATTACCACTGTTTTCAACCACAAATGCTTTTCCTTTGATGTAAGAAAGTTTCCCGTTGATACTGTCTTTATTGCAGCGGTTTTCAACGATCACATATCCTTTCTCTGTTAAGGTGTACTCGGCAGTGGTGCAGTTACATCCTTTTTGAAACCGTTGCGGGAACGAGGCTATTTCAAACCATTTGCCCATGTACTTTTTCAAATCAACATGCGGAACGGTTTCCAATGGTTGAGCTTGAGCTCCCAAGGCAATGAAGGCCAAAATGAGTGTTTTCATACAGTATGTTTTAAAAAGAGATGAACGAACAATTCCGTCACCTTTTGGTTTTGTCTAGATCGTTGTTCATCAACGAACGTCTCTTAATCATCAACTTCTAATTCATTGTTATTTTACATTTTACTTGTTTTTTGAAGCAATGATTACATTTTAACGCCATGTAAATATCTCTCATACAAAATGATAATGGCTTATGTACTAATGCGTATCAATTACATTATTCACACATTTCGGAGAGTCGGTGTTTTGTGATCTTCTGAGATAGCTAAATTTTATCTGTGAATCATGTAATAAGAACACATTACTCTATAAAATCAATGTCAACACAGCTTCATAGATTCGTAGCACAATTAAATGACGGATCATCTTCCGAGTTATAAAACGAAAAAGTTATGAAACGAATCAATAAATCTATCCTGATGAGCACACTCGCTATCGGAATATTGACGGTGGCTTCCTGCGCGCCTATTTATAAATGCGGCGACCCGATTCCGGAGAAACAGAAAGGTTGTAAACGATTGCAGGCGGTTGTTTCTGAACGTGATTCATTGTGTGGTTCACTTACCTATCAGCACAAGGTAAACGATCAGTTGACTGTTGACAATAAAAAACTGCAGTTTATGCTTTCAGGTCAGGAAAACATTAATGAAAATCAGTCGGACCAATTAAATCTGCAGTCAGACCAGCTGGACCAGAAAAACAAAGACCTGCAAAACAAAGAACGCATGTTGCGCGACATGCAGGCCATCATTGCCCGTCAGGATGAAGCCACAAAAAAGCTCAATCAAACCTTGCGTGATGCGTTGGTAGGATTTGGTTCCGACGAACTTACCTTGGAAATTCGCAACGGTAAAGTGTATGTTTCGATGTCGGATAAATTGCTGTTCAAATCTGCTTCTACAGCCGTGGAACCAAAAGGAGTTGAAGCATTAAAAGTATTGGCAGATGTACTCAACAAAAATCCGGACATTCAGATTTTGGTAGAAGGTCACACCGATATCGTTCCTATCAAAACGGTCCTATTCAAAGACAATTGGGATTTAAGCGTAGCCCGTGCAACTGCCATCACGCGTATGTTAAACGAGAAATATGCTGTTGCTGCCGCGCGTATGACGGCTTCCGGTCGTGGTGAATATTACCCCAAAGCTTCCAACGATACTCCCGAAGGAAAAGCACTCAACCGACGAACAGAGATTATTCTCTCCCCAAAATTGGATGAGATCATGAATTTGTTGAATAATCCGGGGAATTAAAACTCGATAATATACAGAAAGAGGCCATCTAACTCTTAGACAGCCTCTTTTTATATGATTTTAATTATAGTCAACGATTGCCTTATTTTAATGCTTCTATCAGTCCAAGAACATACATACGCAACACGTCATCCGAATTGATCGTTTCGGATAAGGTAACTTCGTCTGTATTTTTTCCTAAACCCTTAATGCCGTATGTTTCTTCGAAGGTATGAGAGCGTAGTTTTTCAAAATCTTTCAGCACCGCTTCTTTCATATGAATGAGCGTTTTGGCATTATCGTACACCTTAATGGTTAAACTCAATTTTGGTTTTACTTTTGAAAACGATTCATTTGCCAGTGTGATTTTTGTTCCGCCACTTGCTGCTATATGGCAATCAATGTCAATATAATAACCAAGTGTATCATTTGTCTTAACGGCTTTCTTAAAGGTATTTGCAGGCAAGTACATGAGGTGTTCCGGTAAAGCCCCCATGATCAATTTCTCTTCAGGTCGCATGCTGGATAAACTAGCTTTCAAAAAATCACCGAGCATACTTTCGCTGACGAACAAAATCGTATCCGAAAGTTCTTTCGGCATTTCTTCTAAGGTGGCAATATTCAAAATCTGATGCTCTTTGTTCTGAGTTTTCATTTGAGTAACCAATTCATCGTCTATTCTAAACGTAAAATTGTAAATCGTGCCCGATGATTGAGCTTTCCCTGAAAATTGGATTACAACCAGGGTAATGATAAGTAGTAACTGTTTCATAATTAGTATTTTGATTGTATCAAACTTAAAAACAAAAAAGATGCCAATTTGTTGGAGCGATTTAAAAACAAAGCAATTAGTAAATGATTTTTGGAGAAAACACCTCTTTATAGGCAACTCTTCGAAAAATTAATACCGGGAGTTAGTGTGGCATTAACGTAATTTCGGGATACCATTTACCTTCTCATACCGAACATCGGGCTCAAATGTGAACAAAAAAAGCCCCGACATATATCGTCGAGGCTGCTGCTTTTCGAAAGTTTTATTAATCGTTATACACCACTATTTTCTTCACAATAGCCGATCCGTTTTCAAACGCAATGCGTGTCAAATAAGTACCTGACATCAACGCAGACAAGTTTTTGGTAACCATTGTTGTGCCTTCGCCCAAATCAACGTTTTCTGAAAGCACTACATGACCGGTTAAATCAATAATACTAACAACCGCTTTCTCGTTTTTCAACACATTGTTTACCTGAATCGTCAACTGATCGCTTACAGGAACAGGAAACAACTCCATTGTAACGGCTACTTCTGCGTCTCCTGACCCTACCTCATCAATACCAGCCAAACTTTGCAAGGTGTTCAATGTAGTATTGGTGATAATCGGTGCATTGTAATCAAAATAAATATTCGCCGTATTGGTAAACTCGGTTCCTACCGGATTTGTAGCTTTACGCTGAATGCTGTAATGAACCATGGCTGAACTCAACGCATCACCGTAAGCACTTTTCCAAGGTAGATTGATGCCGGCAAACGTAAACGTCACCAAACCTGTTTCACTCATCGTGGTAGAATATTCATATTCTGAATAACCCGGTCTAAACGTTGTCCAATCAAAATCTTCATCCAACTGATCGGTAACCGTGATGGTCTGCGCAAAATACGTTCCTTCATTCTGAAAATGGATCGTGTAATCAAATTCTTTTGTAGCCATGGGAACAAATCCTTCCGCACCATTACCTCTTGGAGTTACTTCTTTGTAATTCGGGTCATACGAACCGATGACAGCTGTTTGGAAGGTATTCACATTATTCCAAGGCGTATTATCCAACAACCAATTCACACCGATCGGAGCCACATTTGCTACCGTATCGTAGAAATCAACCACCGTTCCCAAAGGAATAGACGTTGGTGTGTTGTAGTTAATCAGCATAGCACTTGAGCTATTCGGACTAAGTGTAGGAAAGCCTGACTGTACGCTATAAGAATACGGATACAAAGCACTGTTTAGTTGCAAGAAACTTGGCAATGTAGCATTCACATAAGGCAATTGCTCATCGTGCTCATACCCGAGTTGTATACCCGATTCGGTAACCGTACCTTCATTTTTAACAACCACTTGTTGTTGGTAACCCATTCCCGGAATCGGAGGAACGCTTGAATTCATCGTTACGATTTTCAAATCGTGAAGTACAGTCAATTGGTTTGAAAAATCGACAACCGTGTTGCAACCGGCAGCAGCAGTTACGCTAACCGTATTCGAATTGTTTTGACAAGCAGAAAGCGGGTAATATTGGTTCACTTGCTCAGAAATAGTATATATTCCTGTTGGAACGCGGAAACTATAGTGTCCGTTTGCATCGGTAAACGCATAACCGAACCCTGAGCAATGGATCATGATATTTTCCACACCGGCTTCTCCCGGATCATTTACGCAATTTGAATTCGCGTCTACATAAACATCACCCGAAATAGTGCAATAGCAATCTTGACTCGTATTGGCGTTTGCAATCCAAAAATGGGTTGATTTACTGCATCCATTGGCATCTGTCACGTATAAATTATGGTTACCAACCCCCAGGTTGCTTGTATTGGGCGTTGTTGCTCCATTGGAATACGAATACGAATACGGAGCCGTTCCGCCACTTGCAAATGAAGTGACAGCCCCATCGGTATTGTAAATGCAGGTTGCAGGCACCGTTGATACACCAACATTAATTGGAGAAACCGTTGACATTGATTTGTATTTTGTAACCGAACAACCCAATGCATCGGTAATCACACACGAATAACCTCCCAATGGAACACCACTAAGAGAACTACTGGTTGCTCCATTACTCCAAAGGTACGTGAACGGTCCGTTTGATCCGGAAACACTTGAAGTCACATTTCCTGTAGTATTCGGGCAAACTACCGATGATGCGTAAAGAGAAGCATTGATGGTGCTTACAGGTGGAACTATTACAGATCCTGTTCGGATACAACCAACAGCATCCGTTACCTGAAACGCGTATGTTCCCGGCCCTACATTGGAAAGTGTAGCACCGTTCGCCATTGGATATGAATTCCAGAAATACGAATACGGAGCCGTTCCGCCCGTTGGAGACAACGAAGCAGAACCTGTTGGAGAAGTACATTGACTGGATGTAGCATTGTAGGTAACATTTACAGGTGTGTTGGTGTTGATGTAAGCATATCCTTGTCCCACACAGCCATTTGCATCTGTAGCAACCACTGTATACGATGTAGCTCCCAATAAATTAGAAGCTGTATTACCCGATTGATTGTTGCTCCATGAGTAGGTATACGGATTCAGACCTCCCGAACCGAATGCAATCGCACTTCCATTCGGTTGAAGACAGGTAGCGTTTGTAATCGTTGTGTTTACCGTGATCTGAACCGCTTGTGTAATGTATGCACCTAAGTAATTCGAATGACAACCCTGCGCGTCTGTAACCACCAACGGATAATATCCTTGGCTCAAACCGGTAATTGCCGGACCATTTGTTCCGTTTGCCCATAAATAAGTATAGGGAGCTATACCGCCTGAGCCCACAGCCGTTGCCGTGCCATTCGTACAATTGGCAGGGGTTGTATTAATGGCTGCCGTAACAGAAGAAAGTTGCTGAATATAAGCTGCAGAATCACTGATCGTCAATACACAGCCGGTGGTTTGATCCACAATCTCCGCACTATATTGTCCTTCAGGCACCAATGCGTTATTCCCGGTATAGGTAGCTAATGTTTGGATATCCGTCCAAGTAAAACCAAACGGATCGGCTGGTCCGGTTAACTGTGTAGCTGTAATGGTTCCCATCGTAGCAGGACAAGTAGGTGAAACACCTGTAATGGAAAACGTAAATGGGAGCGTATAACTATCCTGTGTGTAGGCACTGGTATTTCCGTTGACTGCCTGACAAAAGATATCGCTGCTCTCGGTCATCCCGATATTGGTCAATTGATCAGTAGCTGAATTGACATTCGCGTGAACAATCGATGTTCCGTTTACATAATAGGTATACGTAATCGGAAGTGGAATTCCGGTAGTAGTGACCTCATAAATGCCGTCGTTATTGCAAGGTGTCTGTATAAACGTCCCTGTTGCTGTCTGGCTCATTGCTTGCTGGGTAATCCCAACCAGAAATAGCAGAAGTAGAGTAAGGTTTTTCATAATATCTTCTATTGGTTTGTTTAAAGACTTCGCTTAAAAAGGATAAGTTGTCTGAGAGGGGATTTATTTTTTGATTAGTCCTAATCATACCACTAATTGATTTTAGTAAAATCAAAAATTCGTAACACATAACCTTTTATTAATCGATTATTTAGCTTACGTACAGCGCCAATTCAAGGAAGCGACGTAAGAAAAATGGCTATTTCGTTGTGTTTTGTCAAAAGCGCTAAAACGTACAGCGTTTGCCAAAACTGCTGTACGTTGCGTTTCAGATCCTGATCTGATACTTTTGACCTTAAAACACAGAAATAGCCGTTTTTCACGAGCGGCTATGAATGGCGCAAAAGGATGTTTTGCTTACTTTTTCAGCCTTGGCAAAAAGTAAGAGAGAATTGTGGTACGATTGAGACCAATCAATTTATTTTTTATGCATACTTTTTTTTACTCTACTTTGGTTTAGGATCTTAGGATGAATTTTGATAACGTTCGTTGAACGATTCTCACAAAAAGTCTTCAATGTATCCCGAACTCAGGTTACATTGTTTTTTTGTTCCTCTTTTTTTAGAACCATCCAACAACCGACGGCTATTATTGCTCCAGCAATTGGTGCTGTAATATACACCCAAATGTGTTCCAAATGCCCTGATACAAATGCCGGAGAAATGGAACGAATAGGATTCATTGAAGCTCCGCATATCGGACCTGCAAACATGGCCTCTAAGAGCACTACTCCACCAATGGCGACTCCTGCAAACATTCCTTGTTCTTTGCTTCCTTTTGCCACATGAAGAATAACGAACATGAGAATAAAGGTCAATATCAGTTCCAACACAAAGGATTGCATTGGTGAACCGGCGGGAAGGGTTGCGCCCAACTTGTCGTTTAAGGGGAACAGGAATTTGAGAACAAAACTGGCTAAAAACGCTCCAGTGGCTTGACTAAAAATATAAGGTAAAACGTTTCTAAGAGGAAATGAACCCGAAACCCAAAATGCTATGGTAACAGCCGGATTTAGATGCGCTCCCGAAATGTCCCCAACGGTATAAATCATTGCTGAAACAATTAAACCGAATGTAATTGCAACACCAACATGTGTAATTACGCCATGCGATTCTTGATTGATAATGATGGCGCCTGTTCCGCAAAAAACCAATGCAAACGTTCCTATAATTTCGGCTAAATATTTTTTCATGGGGTTGTTTTTGTCTTTCGGAAATCAATATGATTAATCCAAGTGAATTGTAAATAGTATTGATTGAACCAGTTTTTGTTTCCAATATTCCATGTTACATACAATAGACCTGCCTCAATTTTATTGCGCTCGTTTATTTTTCTTCCCAAAGCTGCATAGAACCAATTCTCGCCATAAACGGGACTTGCATCTTTGAAAGTATTGAAGAATACTTCTTCATACGCTGTGAAATACAGCTTTTCATTAATCGGTGTTTCGAAGCCTAATTGATACCTAACACGATGGGTAAACGGATAAGTATTGGTTGCTCGATTTTGAATAAACCGTCCATCAAAACGAAGTCGATGTGAGAGGGTAAATTTGGTAAAACTGTTTTTTAACTTGGCTTGCAAATAGAACCTATTTTCATTGACATAATTACTAGAGAGGACGTTTGTTCTTTGATATACATAACTTCCCGTAAACGAAAGGTTTTCCGATTGTTTGTAGGTTAACGCCTGTTCAGCATAGATTTGATGAAAGTAAGCATCTTTTGACGTGGTAGAAGTATTAAAGTTCACCAAAGGAAACGAACCGAAATAGTACAACCCATAATCCAATTTCGTGGTCAATGTTCCTGAATGGTCTACTGTTGGGAAAACACCTCCAACGTCAATATTTTGAGCGTTCGAAGGATTAACAGCTAAACAAATAATACAGGAAATCCCGAATGTTCTAACGAAATTCATCTTTAAACCTTAGAAAATACGTACAATGTTTCCAGTGCAATTTGTCTGCATCGCTCATCGTATTTTTCATCCTGTAATGGCGTGTTATCAAATTCCTTGGGATCGTCATAGGTTGTGCTTACCCGAATCTCAACTCCCGAAATGAATGGACAATTTTCGTCAGCATCACTACAGGTCATAATAGCCGCAAATTCTGAACTTGGATTTTGTGGATCATCATACACTTTTGAAAAACAAACACTTGGTTCATACCCGTCATTATGATAAACATGGTAAATCGGATTCGCTGTAGTTGTGGTTCTCTGAATATTGAAGCCCAGTCGTTGCAACGCGCTTATAGCATTGATGTTGAACGCCGTTACTTGTGTACCTCCGGAAAAAGTATTCACATTGTTGATTCCATAATAATCGGAAGCTACTTTTGCCCAAATTTGTCCTAAATGACTTCTGCGCGAATTATGGGTACAGATATAAACCAAATTAACAGGCTTGTTTTGTTCTTGTTTTGTGCGTATGTAAGCCGAAATTCTATCTAAAATGGCTTTACGTTCGCTAGAAATTGTGTCGAATTGCTTCACCAATTCATGTGCGTAGTTGTTGATATTCGCATTCATTTGAATGATCGTTTTTTTGTGTTCAGGAAATCTATTTTGATTGAGCAAATCAAACCAATCATCAAACTGTTGTTTGAATAGATCTAGTTGCTCGTAGTTGACCTTATACTGAAGGTGTTGACTCGACTTTAAATTGCCGGTTATGAAATTGTATTTTTTCAGAAGCGTAAGATTGTTCCTCACCGTTGCATCATGTAAGCCATTTACTTCAACAATATGGTTTAATCCCGCTTCGCCCGATTGAGCTACTTCTTGCATTATTTTTAGGCGTGTAAACTGCGAGAACAACGAAAAGTACCTAGACAACTCTTGCTGTCTAAGTACCATCTTATTTTCATTCCTATTATCGAAGAACATATACCATTAATTGCAACAACCACTCCCCGGAGCGCATGAATTGGCACTTCCACTCAGTTCAGTAAGTTGTACTTTCATCTTTTCAGCAGGGATTCCACAAGAATCAGACGCCAAACAAGCAGTTGTTTTAGCCATCAACACAAAATGAGTTCCGTTGAATGCAAGGTCATATTTCCCAATCGTATCACTCTGGTATTCTACCTCAATTTCGTTATCCTCAATACCTAACTTCTCTTCTGAAAGTTTGATAATATTCAACAGTTTTGCCGGTTTTAAGCGATGATCAACATCGTTCGCATTCCACAATTGGAAATTGACTACTTGTTCTTTACGAATTGTACCACCGCAATCAATGAAGTGTTTTTGAATGCTCCCTACTTCGGTAACATGGAAATGCTCCGGAACAAATGACCCGTCCGGGGTTTGAAACGCTACATTTTCAAGCGTCGGCAAAATTGCTTTAATTTCTGAAAGTTTCATGATTTTCTTTTTTAGATCCTCCGCAACCGCGAAGAACGATTTTTAATTTAACAACACGATTTTTCTTTATTCTCCAATTGAAGAGTGGTTTTCGCTAAGTAGTTTTGTAATTCTGCAATTGCATCTTTATCTACGCAATAACAAATGGCAGTTCCTTCAATACTTCCTTTAATAAGTCCTGCATTTTTCAATTCTTTTAAATGCTGTGATACTGTAGGCTGCGCCAATGGCAACACATTCACAATATCTCCGCAAATACACGAATCAACAGAAATCAAATGTTCCATGATGGCAATTCGCGCCGGATGTCCCAAGGCCTTCATCCTATTCGCAAGTCTGTTTTGTTCCTCTGAAAAATGATCTGTTTTAGTTGCGCCCATGTCTATCGTAAAATAACTATATTGCAATATTACGATAAATATATTTACAATGTGATTTTTGGTGAGAAAAAATTCTTTTTTTTCTAAATATAGGATTTTAAAGGCCGATACCGGGTCAGATTGAGTGGCATGCCATCTTTGACCGTTCTTTCATCGAATCTTCTTGGTTTCTGTGATATGTTGATCGAACAAAAAGTCGCCGTTCGCGAGATCGATGACAGCGAGCGCTATTCCGTAATTAACGAACCCTTTTGAATACATCAAGATGACATGGTTGGGGAAAGAAGTTTTATAAATCCGGAATTCATGCTCGGCCCAACCTTTGAAAACGTGACGCCGCATGTTTATTCCATTGCGATAGATTTCCAGACTGACTTTTGAAAGCCCCATTTCGTTTTCACGGAGTTTCGTTACAACAAACGCGTTACTAGGAATCTTTTCAATCACCTCGGTATCGGTAGCATTTACATCACGATAAATGACTTTTATTTCTGAACGTAGGTGCTTGTCGGGCGCCAACTTCAGCGTTCTTCCCATTTTTCCGGAGAGCGTCTGCAAACTTCGCTCAACAAACGGACTTTCAATGTCAATCCCTTTTCCCTCTTGATGGGCACCTGCTGTGAATTGATAACTGGAAAAGTCGAAAACGTAGTGCCGGTAAATTTCAAAACTCGGAGAATCGTCGGGCATATAAATGCTGTGACCGAAAATATGGAAAAGGTTCATATCGCTATCAGCAACCACCATATCGATCGCCTGGATTTTTGTCCTCCCTTTGAAAATATACAGAAAAGTTAATCCTATGACCAAGATAGTGCATCCAACGATTATGAATATAAGCATGTGTAATAAGTTGAGCTAAAAATAGCTGAATTTATCGGGGAGCCAAATTTTAACGGCCACAAGGTTGGGAGAAAGTTTTACAATTGGAAATGATTGAAAATTCTGAAGTTCAAACGAAATTCAACGTATAACGTTTTGCTTATTTAATGATATACAATTTTAAATAAGTTCAATAAATTCTTGCTGATAATCAAGTAAAAGACCTAATTGTAAAGCGTATAACGAGGGATTAATTTGATAAAATTTCTCATCACATTGATCAAAATGATCCTCCAATGCCATTTCTATATATGATTCTTTGTCAACAATCTGCGAAAAGTCAAGTTCACTATAGATCAATTTCGCATCTTCTAAGAGTTTTATAAACTCATTATGATAGACAAATTTTAAAGCTTTGATGGTTAACTCCAACTCTTCGATTCCTCGGTTAAGTAAAAATTGCATATGTCCACCATTCATTACTTCATTTTCGTACCAAAACAATGCTTTCCCTACTTGTTGTATTTCAGTTAAATCCTCATATTCTTCCATACAAACAAGGTCTACATAAGCATTCCAAACAAGTCCTCTTTCTTTCCCAATTAGTTCTTTCGAAATTTTTCTCTTTATCATGAAATTTAGGTTTTACTGTTCTGCTAAATATTATGAACGAATATAGTTGATTTACTACGATTCTCATCATTCTCACTCTCTGCTCTCGCTCTGAAAAAGAAAAGCATCTGAGACGATTTTGGAAAGAATGAGAAACAGAACGAGAATGATGAAAAAAGAAAAGCATCACTTTCGCGATGCTTTTCTTTTTGTTGTGACCTCGTTAGGATTCCAGATCCTCTCGTTATGGACATAACAAGCATAGAAACCCTAGCCTTGCTCCGCAAGGCTGTGTTTTTTGTTTCCAATTGCTTACACCAATAAATTGGTGACACACTTGAAAACAAAAAACCCTGACGTAAACGTCAGGGTTTCTTTTTGTGACCTCGTTAGGATTCAAACCTAAAACCTCCACAGCCGTAATGTGGTGCTCTATTCAGTTGAGCTACGAAGCCAATTATCTTTGTTCCTTTCGGAATCTTCTCTATGTCAATCCGACTTGTGGTGCTTCCGCCGCGGCGGATTGAGCTACGAAGCCAATTATTTTTGTTCCTTTCGGAATCTTCTCTATGTGCATACGGCTTGTGGTGCTTCCGCCGCGGCGGATTGAGCTACGAAGCCAATTTCAACATCAACTTATCGCTGAATGCGGGCACAAAGATAGCTGCTTTTTTCGTTTCTGCAAGCTATTTTTAAAAATTATTCAATCTCTGCGCTGATTCCTCTGTCTAACAAAGCAGTACACATTGGTTCCAATTTTTCGTACTCACCACGCTTCACCTGACATTTGCCATTGAAGTGAATAATATAAGTACACTGTTCCGCTTGCTCTACTTCGTGTTTGCATACTTTGATCAACGATTCGATCACATGATCAAAGGTGTTAACATCATCATTGTACACAATCAAATCGCGCTGATCTACGAGTAATTCTACTGTTTCTTGTTCTGTTTCAACTGCCGTATTCATGTCTTTTTCTTTTCACAGTGTTCCGCTTCAAACGGGAACACTAAGTTACAAACTTCTACTCTTTTCACATGCCTTTTTTAACAAAAAAAGACACTAAAAGGGTGAATCATTGATTGCTTTAGAGTTGCGCTTCTACTTCTAGCTCCACCTTGCTGGCTCCGAATTGCTGCAAGGTTTGCATCAAGGTTTCCTGTTCTGATGCCGGAACACCTTCAAATGAGAGTATAAAGCCATTTTCAGTTGCCGTCCCGTTATGCGGTTGCGTGATGCGCAATAACCAATCTGCAGCAGCTCCTGTCATTTCCAACGATTCCCATTCTGCTACAATTGTAGAGCGTTTCAGTTCAAACGGAAGGGCATTTTGTGTTGTTTGCACCGTATCCATTTCTTGCTGTAATGCTTGAAGTTGCGCAATTGCTTCGCTGTTCAGGTATTCAACCGATTTGATGCGCTTGTCGGAAGGATCGAAGTAAAAACTACCGTAGTTGTTCAGTCGACTCACTTCAGCACGCGGATACTCATCGTAACGTTCCTTGGAAACAAATTGTACCAACGGCTCTTGTACCGTTTTTACAGGTGGTTGAGACGCTACATAGTCTTTGGCTGCTTCAATTGCATTGGCGGGAACGATAGTTGTATTCGGTTCCAAAATAGCTGTTCCCTGCTCTGCTAAAATGCGTTTGGCTTCGTCAATGGTAATGCGCTCACCCTGGAAATACGCGGTAATAAAAGCATCTGTAATGCCACGTTCAATGGCTTCTGCGCGCTTCGGACGTGCTTCTTCCACACTGTGGAACATTCCTGATGAATACCGAATTTGACCGTTTTCCAATCGTTTGGTCACCAACGGATCAATGTTTTTTACTTGCGATGCCGGCACCGGACGATTGTAAACTCCCACCTGAACCGTAAAGTACAATCCTTTGTGTTCTTCCGCCGCTTCAGCAACCACGGCTCCCGGTGCTTTGTTATAATCGGAAGGTTTGATTTGTGGTTGCAAACGGGCTTGCGAATCTGCCGGAAGTTGTGCCAAGGTATTTTCCGCAATTTCCATCAAAAGCGAATCTTGGTTTTTCGGAATGCACAAGCCCAAATCTTCCAAACGGCGCGCTTCTGCCAAAGTAATGCGTTCACCGTCGCAATAAGCCACCACAAACGCATCTGAATAACCCAACGCACGGATATCTCGCTGAGCATCGGCCACTTTGTTTCTATTTCCGAAATAACCTGCTAGATAGCGCGTAATACCGTTATTCAGTTTTTCTCCTGTTACAGGCGTAAATTCTTTGAACAAATCTTCAGGAATCGGTTTGGCAAAGGCTCCGACCTGAACACGGTACACCAATCCTGACGGCGCTTTCGTACCAACAGGAAGTACCTTTTCGCTACGCACTTCAGCCGGATTAGCTACTAGTTCAAATCCGTCACCTAAGGTTGCTGCAATGGTAGAGGCTGCTCCCGGAGTTTGTTTCACCGGAATCACTTCACGTGCTAATAAGTTGCGCACTTGTTCCAGATTTTCGGTTGCGTTTACTGCGGTTTCCAATCCACGTTCCTGTTGGTCCAATTCGATGCGAAGCGTTATTTCTGTTGCCGAAAGATTGCGCAATTGGTCAATCAACGACTGAGATTCTTCAGGAGAAGCTCCCGCTAATTGTTCACGAACAGCTTCTTTTTCACGTACCACGGTTTCCAATTCATACTTGGTTTCTTGTGTTTCGTTGTATTGCTGCAATAATGCCGGATAAGCAGGCGATGCTGCCAGTTTTACTTCTTCTTCGTAAGTCAACGGAGCTTGCAACCCTTGTTTCACAGGACTCTCAGCTACTTTTTCTTGGTCTAACTTCGTCAACATTTCGTCAATGGTAGCAACGGCAGTTTCCAATGCATTGAGTTGAATCTGTGCTGCTTTTACTTCTTCGGTTTTCTTCGGATCGTTTTTACCGGCAGCAATCACGGCTTCCAGCTGACCGATTTCAATAGAAAAGCGACGACGTTGTGTTTTCAATTCTTCCGGAGAAGCTGTAACCAATTGTTCCTGATCATAAATAGCTTTGTTCTCCAAATAATCATTGGTTGTTTTAACCAATACCGTAGCCTGCTCTTCTTGTTGTAATTGTTGTTCCAACTCGCGTTTGGTCGGTTTGGAAGAAGTAGGTTCCGTTAAATCGGTTGAGCGCTGTTTTACAGCCGTCACTAACGGATCCGTGCCCGATTGCTGATCCAACTGAGTGGTTTCTGCCTGACGTTCGGTTTTTGCCGCAGCAACATTCTCTTGTAACACAATCGTTTCTTGCACACCCTTTTTCGTTTGAATAGCTGCCAATTCTTTTTCAGTGGCACGCTGTTCTTGCGGCGTCAGGTTTCCTTGTGTTAACCGTCCCTGTAATTCACTTTCAGCCGCTGTGAGTTGCGTTAATTCCTGTTGCGCTTCGGAGGCGTTCGGATTACTTGCAATTTCCGTAAACGATTCCATTTCGTCTAAATCCACCTCTACCACTCCTATGCGCTTGCGTACAGCTTTCAGCTGGTCGTTTTTAGCTTTTACTGCTTCCTCATCAACCGGATCATTTCCACGCAAGGTTTCAATCTGCTCGGTTAATGCATTTTCGTATTCGTGCAATTCGGTTAGTATGCGCTTGGCTTCATCTATAGACGCGGGTTTTGTGTTCATCACAAATTCGTTGTCGTCACCCAGTTCTTCGGCGATACGATCTGCCACTGCAGGATCTTCTACTACAGCTTCGTTCAAGGTTTGTTGCAGATTCACCGAACGTTCCATCAAACCGGTAATGATTTTGTTTTCTGCTGCCAACTTCGGATCAAATCCTTTCTCCAGTTTTTTGATATTGGTATTGAGTCGTTTGATCAATTTATCTTGCAAGGTTTTCTCTTGCTGCGTGAACTTGGCTATTTCTTCTTCGGTATAATTCTCGCGATTGGCAAGATTAGGAGCTTGGTATTTAGGGTCAAGCTGCGCAATGAATTGTTCGGGCTCAATCGCTGCTTTCTCAATGGCAATCAACTCTTCCTCGCTTTCGCTCACTTTTGCTTCCTGAATAATTTCAGCAGCCTTGAGATCGTCAATTTCAGATAACAATTTAGTATCCGAAGGGTTTTTCTGCAATTCCACCTCTTTTTTGGAAATGGCATTACCGATCGCGTCTAATAAACCTTGTTCTTCTTTCAACAAAGCGAGTTCGCGTTCCGTTCCTTCTTCCGTCTTCGCTATGATAGCATCTCTATTTTTGGTGTACTCAGGGCGAACGATTGCTGCAATTGCTTCTACAGAGTTTTCCTGCGGAGAGGAATTGTTTTCGATAGCAGCCAATTCGGTTGTTCTACCTGCAATGCGCTCTTCTACTTGGTCTTTTAAGGTGTTCAGCGCTGTTTCGCGCGCTTTGGCTTGTTCGTTATTCGGATTGCGCAACAATTGACCTTCCACATCTTCCAATTCACCCTTGATGAGATTTTGTAATTGCTCATCCAAGGCGTTTTGCGCTTCTAATGTTTCTTTCGGAGTAGATTCGCTGATGGCTTCCAATTGCGCGTCGTGATTCGGAGCTAAGGCTGTCAATTCCGTTTCTGGAGAAATGGTCGCTACCGGATTACTTAAATTGGCAATATCAGTATTTCGGTTACGAATCCGCTCTTCGGTTTCCGATTTAAGTCCTGCCAATGCCGCTTGGCGTTCTTTCAACTTCGGATCGTTTGGATTTTGCTGTTGCTGCTGTTCCGCGGTGCGAATCGCCTGATCTATTTTCCCGATCAACGCTTCATCCAGATTGTTTTGTTTTTCCAGCGTTGCTTTCGGAGTTGATTCGCTAATGGCTTCCAGTTGCGCGTCGTGATTTGGTGCCAGAGAAGCCAATTCCGTTTCAGGAGTAATGGTTTGGGTAGGATTGCTATCCAGATCGGCAATCATTCCATTGCGATCTTCAATACGTTCCTTCGTCTCCGATTTGAGATCGGTTAAAGCCGCATTACGTTCCTTCAGCTTCAGATCATTCGGATTTTGTTGCTGAAGTTGTTCTACGGCCTGAATCTCTTGATCTATTTTCGTTATCAGCGTTTCATCCAAAACGTTTTGTTTCTCCAACGTACCTTTCGGAGTTGATTCGTTGATCGCTTCCAATTGCGCCTCGTGGTTCGGAGCCAAGGTAGCCAATACCATTTCAGGAGTAATACTTGCAACAGGATTTCCTAAATTGGCAATTGTCGCCTCGCGATCTTTGATACGTTCTTGCGTTTCCGATTTGAGTCCTGTCAACGCAGCATTGCGTTCCTTCAGCTTCGGATCATTCGGATTTTGTTGCTGAAGTTGTTCTACCGCCCGAATCTCCTGATCTATTTTCGTTATCAGGGTTTCATCCAAAACGTTTTGTTTTTCCAGCGTACCTTTCGGAGTGGATTCGTTGATGGCTTCCAATTGCGCTTCGTGGTTCGGAGCCAAGGTAGCCAAAACCGTTTCCGGAGTAATGCTTGCAGCAGGATTACCTAGATTAGCAATCGTCGCTTCACGATCTTTGATACGTTCTTCGGTTTCCGATTTAAGTCCGGTCAATGCCGCATTGCGTTCCTTCAACTTCGGATCGGTTGGATTTTGTTGCTGCTGTTGCTCTACCGCGCGAATCTCCTGATCTATTTTCCCAATCAGGGTTTCATCCAACGCGTTTTGTTTTTCCAGCGTTGCTTTCGGAGTGGATTCCTTAACGGCTTCCAACTGAGCTTCATGATTCGGCGCTAAAGCAGTTAATTCCGTTGCCGGTGTAATGGTCAAAGCAGGATTCTCGGGTAACCCGGCTATTTTGGTTTCGCGTTCCGTAATCTGATCTTCCAATTTTTGCTGCAAGTCGGTCAATTCTTCTCTACGCTTAATGGCTTTTTCATCTTTCGGATTGGTCTTCAATGTTTCCTCAACTTTCGTCAATTCCTCATCTACTTGTTTGTCTAACCCACGGTCAATTGCCAGTAAATCTTCTTCTTTCTTGCGCGGATCGGAACCGGGACGCGAGTTAACAGCTTTTACTTGTTCTTCGTAAGTATCTGTCAATTGCTCAACCACCGGATCTTTATCTTGCTTATCTGCAATTGCCTGAATAGAAGGATCTTTTTTCAACTCACCAACTTGTTGTGCAATATAAGCCGCCAGCGTATTGTTGTTTTTCGAATCAACAGCACTTAATTTGTTTTGCACTTCAGCCGGAGAAACAGGTCGTGCGTCGTTTACGGAAGTAACGTCTTGCAAAAATTCAATCCGTTCGGTGAGTGCCTGTTCTTTTTTGGTGTTTCTTTCTAGTTTGGTTTCCAGATTCTTACGCTCTTCCACAACCATGGCCAATTCACCGGTTTTACTGTTGATGGCACTTTCAATTCCCGGCACGTCTTTTTTCTTGGCAGTTGTCAAATCGGTTTTCAATTGATTGATTTCCTGCTCGAGTTGTTTTTCTGTTTTCAGGTAATTATCGCGTTGTTCAGACCATGTTTTTTTCTCTTTCTGCAAGCCAATTTGCTCATCAACCAAGGCATCAACCGGATTGGAGAAATCACCTTCTTTCACCGCATCAATTGTGCGGATATTACCGGTAATCACCTCTTTTAGGTCTGTGATATTCTCAGCTGCCACATCTTTTTTGATTTCAGAAGTTACCGCCTCAATGGAAGCCAGCAAATCTTTATCCCCCGCACCTTTTTTGGCAACGCTATCCGAAAATGCGATCAACTCGCGTGTTTCGGTTTTCAGTTCTGTTATTTCGTTGATGTTTTCCTGAGCTTGCGTCAGTAGCTCAAACTTCACTTCTTTTGTTGGAGCAGCATTCGCACGATTGACTAAGGCTTTGGCTTCTTCTTGTTTTTTAGCAATTTCATCCAGGTTTTCACTTGCTTGATTCAGCGCACCGTTCACCAGGTTTTCGTTGACCTTCACTTTGTCTTCCTGCTTGTTTTCCAATTGTTCAAACACGGCTACAATTTCCTGCGGACCTGCATTTTCAAAGCCCAGTTCGGCCAATATCTTCTCATTCTCTTTATTGGCATCTAATTGTTCCAAATCAAACTGATCGGCATTCGGGTTGAGTTCAGATCGCATTTTGATTACTTCGGCCAACACTCCCGCAGGATCTTCGACCTCTTCATTAAACAAATCAACCACACGCACCACTTCGGAATTGTCGAGCGTTTCTTCCAGAATTTTTTGCTTCAGTGGCTTAAATTCTTTCGTAAACGGAATAGACACCAAGTATTTATGCGAAAGTGTACTTCCTTCCACCTTCATGTCGTACGTATATTTCCCCCCTTTCGGGAATGTAATGAGGTAAGAACCTTTTTCGTTGGAAGCAAACGTTCCTATTTTTTCGCCCGAAGCGTAATCCGTTACCGTAATCGAAATCTTTTTGTTCTCGGGGTGAATGCTCGAAAGAAAATTTCCTTTTACCACTGCCAATTGCAGCGGAACACGTGTCACACGCACTTTATATACGTGAATATTTCCGTTGGAACTTTGACGAGTCGAAGCAAAATAGGCGTTATTATCGAGTGAATCAACCACAAAAAACAAATCATTGTCGGGCGATGAAATGGCAAAATCCATGTTCTCAGGCACACCGAAAGTATTGTTTTCTACATCCAGCTTGGAACGAAAAATATCGTATCCACCCATTGAATTGTGGCCTTTCGAACAGAAATAGAGGTAATTGCTTCCGGCCTGCATGAACGGGAAATCCTCATCGAATTTGGTATTCACATTTCCGGCAACCACTTGAGGTAAACTCCAGCTTTCATCGGGGAGTTTTCTGCGCATGTAAATATCCTTCTGCCCGGTATCGTTATCACCATACGATGCGTAATAAATGGTTGTATTGTTTCCTGCCGGGAAATGAATGAGCGGAACGTAGCCTTTCTTCTTATCGATTTTACTTTGATAATCGGCCGCTACAATAATATCTCCACCAATGTTTTCGGGTAATTTATACAAGCGGAAAAATTCCTTGGCACTTGTTTCCGTTTTTTGCAATACCACCAAATCGCTGATCGTAGTAAGCAAACGCTTGCCGTTTTGGCACATTTCAATCTGCCGGTCTACCTCGAATGTGCTTTTGGGTTTGCCGCCGGCCTTTTGTTTGTAGAGCTCATAATTTTTGATGGCTTCGTTGAACTGATAGTTCAAATGATAGGCTTTCCCCAAAAAGTAATACGCCTGAACATCTGTTGAAGCATCCGTGATGGCATAATTGAGGTATTTGAAGGCATCTTGTTTTTTGTAGGAATTGTACAATAAACACGTTCCGAAACGGTAATTGTAATCGTGAGAACGTGGGTTAAGTGCCAATAATCTTGAATAAAGCGGCGTAGCATCAACGTATTTTTCTTCTTCAAAGAGTTTGTCGGCCTGAATTTTTACATCGGCTTCCGTTTGCTGCGAATAGCTTACTGATTGAACCGCAAAAAGCAATACAATAAACGAAAGTAGCCGAAAGAGGTTTAGTCCTGACACTGAATTCATTAAAATCGTTTCACTGTACGATCAACGCTTAAAAAGGTTCATTTTGCTTTCATTTCCATCAACGATTCTGCCGATGTTCTTTCTGTGGGCCACAATTACAATAGCTGAGAGAACAGACCCAAAAACAGGCAGCGCAAACGTTTGTATAGGGAAAGCAAACCAAAGTAGCAGCGCGAAAGCGAAGGCAGCAAGAATGGAACCAAGCGAAACGTAGTGACTAATCATAAAAACCAACAAGAAAATCGCAAGACAAATAAGTGCAGCCAAAGGCTGTAAACCAATAACGGCTCCCAACGAAGTGGCAACCCCTTTTCCACCTTTAAATCCTGCGAAAATGGGAAATACATGTCCTAGAACAGCCAAAAACGAAGCAACCAATTGCACATGTGTCAGTTCCGGAGCTGTAAAATCATATCCCAACACAAAGTAAGGTAACAAAACGGCGGTCATTCCTTTCAACACGTCGATGGAAAGCACTACTCTACCCGCCTTTTTTCCAAGTACACGAAAGGTATTGGTGGCACCTGCATTTTTACTGCCATGCTCTCGAATATCCAAGCCGTACTTGATCTTTCCTACCCAAACTGCAGTAGGTATTGATCCTAAAAAATAAGCTGGCAACGCCGCCAGATAATCCGTTGGTATGATCATTCAAAAAGTCCCAATAGTTTTGCTAAAAATACTTGATTTGACGATACCTCGTATATAAAATTCTTCGTTTTACGCTTATCTTCTTTAATCGCACCAATTGCAGTTGTCAATTCGGTATCATTAGAAACGATGCTCATTTTTCCATCGCGCTTCTGCATGTCGTAATGCAATACATAATCGGCTGCGCCCGGAACTTGCATCAGCATCACAAATCGGTCGGCATTTTGCGAGTAAATCTGTTGAAAGAACCCTTTAAATACTACCTGACGCATGACCGGTTTTCCATAGAAGTTCACAATTGCGGCACCATCTACATTGGTCAACAAACCGCGTTCCTGATTGCCTGCTTCTGCAAACGAACTCAGGCGAATTCCGGTAAGTACAATCGATTTTTCCAAAGCATCCGGTACTTTCTTGATTTTTTTGTCGCTTGAAAGGGTAAATTCCTCTTTCACTTTATCGGCTGTTTTCCGATCCGACCATTCCAACAAGGCTTGTTCAAGCGTAGTGGAATTAAAATCAAGCGGTTTTACACCTTCTACTGCTACAATGCGTTCGGCAGCGCCTTCAAAGGCATTTTTATCCATCGGAAGGTTGAAACGCATAGTTGTATTCATACTTGTTTCACCGGTGTTTTGGTCATAATTCACCGTTCCAACCACATCAACGGTCACATCGCCGAAATCCATTCCCAAGCTGATGTTTCCGTCACCATTCATCGAACAGCTTTCGGTATGCAGCGCAATAAAGTTTCCTGCTGCGCCACGGTTGACCAATTTTTCTTTCGATCCGATCTGGAATTCTTTCGCTGCAAAGTCGTACTGCAACAATCCGCTAGCTGTCATCACAATCGGGTCATTGGCTACTTCAAGTGCCGATAAGAAAGTCGGATACAAACGAATACTATCCGTATTACGTGAATCTCTCCAAACAATTCCGGCCGAAATAGCCTGTCCGTCGAGTGTCTTCATGTTTTGCGATACAGGAATCTGAATGTTTTTCGGATCGATCTGTGCTGTAAACGACATCCAGTTTTTCGGGAATTTCTCGCATTCATGATTGATACGGGTAGCTCCGTCAAAGTAAATCAACGGATTGGCCGATTTGATTGCCAGTTTTCCATAATAATCAAATTGCTTGCTGAGTTTGAAGTTGGCATCGTTTTTCACCACACCTTTCGCAAACGTTTGGTAAGACGAATCGACTCCGATCTGATCCACATGCAATAGCGTTTTGGTGGAATCGGCATCGAAATAAGGGTAGTCACCAACGGAAGTAAATGCTCGTCTGGCAGTGATTTCGGTATTGGCATTCACAAATGTGTGGAATTTTGTAATGTAGTTGGCCACAATGCGTGAATTCAGTAATGGATCCATTTTCGCTTTTTTGCGAATAATTACGCGCATACTATCCGGATAAATACGAGCATCAGCCACATCGATGAATTCCGTCTTTGTACAGGTAATTGTTTTTTCCTTCAAGCTAAATGCCGCTTTCGGGGCTTTAAACTGAAGGGAATCTTGTTTCGGGTGGATAGAGAAGAAGTTTGGTCCCACCAAATCCAAATCGGTATTGATGGCGATGTCTTCACGTTTTCTCGATTCCAATTCAACAGCATCATCATCCATCAACCAGGTGAAGAAGTCCATTTTACAGACATACTGATTTACCGGGAAAGTAATGGTTGATTCGCCATCGTTGGATTTGAATTCGCCCTTGCGTTGTTTAAACGACACATGCGCAGTTACATTATCCGTTTTAAATGCCAGCGGATCTTCATCTGCTTCGGCGAAGGTATTCTTGAGGTTAAAGATGGCGGTATCAGCGTCGATATCCCACCGTTTGAATTTAAACTTATCAGACCCAAGATTGGCTTTTTCCAAGTTCATGATTCCGAAACCGGTCATACCACTTGGTTCTACGATTGCTGTACCTCTTAGTTTTGACTGTCCGCCAAAGAACACCAAATCGTCTTTCGGTGTGGAAGCCACTTTCAAAATACTTCTTTTCGGAACGTAGGTAATGTAAGCGTCAGGAGAAGTTACATCCGGGAATTGAACCCCTACTTCGATTGGTTTATTCGAGAATTCAGCAAAGCCGACTGTTGAATCGGGCAAGAATGTAAACGCTTTGGAAATAGAAGTGGATTGCACAAAGTCAATTTTCCCGGCTCCTTGCAAACCATTGTTTGAAAGCACGATTTTGTTTTCATACTTTGCTTTCGTTCCGTAGAAATCATGTCCACCAGCCGGAGCCTTCGTTGAAAATCCGAAGGAATAATCGGGCATGATGCGCAATTCTTCTTTGAAAACAGGGAAAATTCCTGCTGAAGTCAATTCACCTTTCAGTTTGAAATTACGCTCTTTCAAGTTATCCAAACTATCCATTTCAAACGGTTCGCAGGTAAAGAAGAACTTGGTAGAATCGTAGGCTCCGCGGTAAATTTCACGCGAATTGTAATATACTTTGGTTGGTTTTACCGATTTCAATTTCGGGTAATCAGTGATTTTAGGATCATTTCCTGAGCGGTTATTCGGTGCATCAACCTGAATTTCTCCGGTAATACCGATAATGGCGCTTGTCATGGCAATGGACTTATTACCATCAGCTTCTGAAAGTGGTTTTACTCGGAACAAACTACGATCCGTTTTCAATAAGTTGATTTTGTTGGCTTCGTAATTGTAATTGGCTGATATCGTATGTGTTTCCAATTTACCTACACTGGCCCAACCCGAGAATTCGAAATCGCGATTTTTCTTGAGTATGATGTTGGCATTATCGGGAAGTACAAATGCAGCCTGCACGTCTGAAATACGCACCTGATCAACAGCTACTAACTTGATTTCCATTGTTGACAAGCTAAATGTACCGAATTCCTTAACAGCTCGACGATCAACGCTTTGTTTTTTGTAGATCGAATCCATTGATCGCAAATAGGCACTTTCTTTCATCTGCTCGGGTGTATAACCTTCCAATGTTTTAGGTCGCAAATCGGAAACAAACATCAGGTTATCAAAGTCTTTTTTACCGGCACGCGATTGAATGAAGTTGTCCAGTTTCGGATTCACGCGTACTTGTTTACTTTCCGAATCGTAGCTCAAGAAACCATAACCTGCCAAATCGAGGATAATGGATTTGGCTTGTTCAATCGTTTTACCCATGGCACTGGCAATTTTACCTTCGTCTACTACGTATTCATCGTACTTGTAACAGTATTTTGAAATGGCCACCAAGGGGTGAACCTGTTCCATTCCTTGTAAACGATCATACAATCGACCATCGTAATAATTCTTCGATTCCAAACGGGCAACAAGTTGTTCCTGACTAGTGTATGGTTCAAACGTGAGCGATAAATCGGAAGATTTGCGTTCCCACGTAATTTTAGGAACATACATGTCTACCATGTGGTATGAATCGGAAAAAGGTGCTTGCGCAACACCGGTTTTACCACGGGTAAGTTCAAATATATCTTTCTCTTCATTGTAAACGAAATCGAGCCCAGGATGGAAAATCGAGTCTTTTTCGCCAACGTACATCAACACACTCGCAATCTGCGCGTTGATTTTCTTCGGAGCAACGGTAAAACGCTGACTTTCACTTTTCATGAATACTTTTCCGGCACGTTTCACTGTAAGTCTCGCGGGTTCTTTCGGTGTTCCAATTCCTACGAAGCTGGAACCCTGAAGCAAAAATCCACCGTCATAGTCAATATCCGGACGAATATTCTTGATGCTCAAGCGTTTTTCATAGGAAGTAAATTGCGGATAAACAGCATCGATTTCGCGTACAATTTTGAATGCGCGATCGTTTAAAGAACCGGCAATGGGTTTACTAAAGTAAGGAGTGGTCAATTTCACCGAATCAGCGGAAACATCCGAAGATTTCATGGAAGCATCGTATTTCCCAATCATGGCAAAAGTAGTAGCCGGATCAAGCCCTACTTTTTTCCAATCGATTTTACCACCGGTTCCGTCCCATTTTTTCAAGATTGGATCATAAACACCACTTGTGTTGTAAATGAGCAAACTATCAATGAAGCGGGCATCTTTTTTGTCGTTTTTATCACGGTTGGGGACACCGCAAAGTAAAGTTCCATTGGTGAAGCGAATCAATGGTTTGTCTGTAAATTCGAAGACATACGAGCCGTAAAAGTACCATTTGAAATTACTGGATTCCGCGATACGTCCTTCGGAGAAGAAGCCGGCAGATAGCTCAATAAAATCTTCGAATTTCTTGATGTTTTTGGCATCTAGCAACTTGTCGACCGAACTATGCCAAGCCGTATAACTGGAAGCCGGTTGTTTGTTTTTCACAAACGAATACACCGAGAAAACGTAATTGTAAATCTCAGGATATGCCTTCATACGCTTGGTTTCCATCAAATTACAGGTTGCAACCATTTGTTTGAAATAGCTATCGGAGAAGCTGGAACCTTCTAACAAGGCAACGGCCAGTTCTTTTTTGAGAAAGTCCTTCTGATCGCCCGAAATGTAATCGTTGGTGGCAGCCTGAAGCGCTTTCACAAACTTTTCACGATCTTCCGGATAACTCTGTCCGATTGCAGTTGCTCCCCACAGCAACACCATCCCAAGTACAATCAATTGCTTCATAATCGTTTTATTTTTTTATCAGCTTTACGGCAGCCCACGTTTCTTTTTCAAGTGTTTCAAGGTGTTCGAATCCCAATTCTTCACCTAGCGCAATCATTTCAGCAGCATCGGTCACAAAAAAGCCGCTCAATAGCAGTATTCCTTTTTGAACAAGCGCTCCGTGATAGATTGGCAACTGTTTTTTCAATATATTTTTATTGATGTTAGCAAGGATCAAACCAAAATCGGTTTCGGTTATCAAATCGCTATCTCCGGTTGCCGTTCGAATGTGTTTACACCCATTACGCTGCGCATTTTCAATGGTATTTTCAACCGACCAAGGTTCTATATCAATGGCTAAAATATCGGTAGCACCACGTTTTTCAGCCAAAATAGCCAGTACACCTGTTCCGGTTCCCATATCGAGCACTTTTGCAGGAATGGTGTACATATCCAACAAATACTGACTCATCAGGTAAGTTGTTTGATGATGCCCGGTTCCGAAGGACATTTGTGGCTGAATGATGATTTGTTCACGTCCTGAATAAACACTTGCGTCATGAAAAGGAGCCAGAATGACCAATCGATCATCTACTTCAACCGGTTCAAAATCAGCCTCCCATTGGGCGTTCCAATTCTGATGCGGAATGATAGCCTCTGTTTTTGTAAACGCTACTTCACTGTTCAATTGCAAGGAAGTCGTAGCCAGTAATTCATCTACCGAACCAATCGTAACCGGCGCAAATGCCTGAATGCCTGTGGTTGTTTCCACAAAACTTTCAAAGCCCAGCTCAGCCAGTTCAGCGATCAATACTTCTGCCCACGGATCACGCGGCTGCAGATCAATAGTTACTTCGATGTAATCCATGTTGTTTCAGCTACCAGTATTTCGAAATCGGATAGCTTTAACGCTGCTCCACCAATCAACCCTCCATCTACATTAGGGCACGCGAATAACGCACTTGCATTGGAAGGGTTACAACTTCCACCATACAAAATGCTATAATTTTCTGCAATTGTTGCTCCGTAAACGTCAACGATCCAACTTCGGATAGCAGCATGCATTTCTTCGGCTTGCTCAGTTGAGGCTGTGAGTCCTGTGCCAATAGCCCAAATAGGCTCATAAGCGATCACCGTTTTTTGAAAATCTTCGGCAGATAAGTGAAACAAACTCTCGTGTAACTGATTTTTCACAAAGTTCAAATGATCATTCACCTCACGAACTTTCAACGGTTCACCGCAACAGAAAAAAGAACGTAGATTGTTTGCCAAAGCCGCATCTACTTTTTGTCGAAGAAATTCATTGGTTTCATTGAAATACTGACGTCTTTCTGAATGACCGATCAACACAGCATCAATTCCCATATCGGCTACCTGCTGCATGGAAATTTCGCCTGTAAACGCACCGCTCGTAACCGGATGTGCATTTTGAGTACCAACTTTTATCCGATGCAGGAATTGTGTCATCAATCGATCTATAAAGAGCGAAGGTGGAAACACGACTACTTCCACTTGAGGTGCAACGGTCAATTCGGTAATTCCCTGATACAATTCAACGGCTTCTACCAATGAAAGGTTCATTTTCCAGTTTCCTGCAACTATTTTTTTACGCATTGTATTTACTTAAATGAGTGTGTTAAAATCCAATCGAATGTCGGGAGCGAATTATAGGTGTATTTGCCTACCACTTTTCCTCTTTTCAGTACCAGCAAGCACACACTTGAACGTGAAATCACTTTCAATTCGGTTTCGTCGTTGACAAACGTTGGAATGGTGAGGCCATATTTTGACCTAAAGTTTTTGATCATTTCGGCATATGCATTGGTAATCAGAATCATTGGGATTTTTGCTTTCTTAGCCTGCGTTTGTAATTGCAGCAATTCAGGAATCACATCCGGATCGATCTTTTCGAGGCGTTTGATTACCACAACCAATAATTTCTTTTCTTTCAAAATCAATTCCAGCGCCGAAACTTCCATGAAATCGGGATTTGCCACTTCTATCGTATCCAAAATCTGGTAATTCTCTAACGGATAACTTTCTACGTTGTATTCGATTTGTGGAATCTCCAATGTGTTACCACCAGCGATTTCTTTCAAGCGCAAACCGATGGTTGTTGATTGTTCCAGTTGGTTGGCAATTGCCGGAAGTTCCAGTTCGTATTTCGTTACATCTTCAGCATCCAAAAACGGACGCAAGTCAAGTGGTGTATCGCTTTTCATGCGAGCGTTGAGGTTTGACCCCATTGCATACGGACGATAATCTCTCAAGGGGTCATATTCTAGTACATACCACACAAAGAAAGAACACCAAAAGGTAACAATCAAGCTACTTCCGATGTGATTTCCGAGCAAACGTCCGCCGGAACGATACATCCACAAGGCTGAAATGAGCGCTACAGTTGCAAAAATGAGCGGGAAATACCAGTCAAATACCCAACAGAAGGCGGCAATGATACCCAATGAAAGCGGAAGTATGGTCCAATTTTGGCGCACCGAGTTGGGCGAAATAATGCGCTGGGCCACAAAAATCCAACTGGTGAGGTACAATAAGATCAGGTCTTTCCAAAGCGATTCGTTTGGCGTGAGCGATCTTCCGACTGAGCCTTTCAGCGCATCACCGAAACAACCACAATCGGCAACGCATTGCGGGGATCTTAGTTCATCGACAACTACTTCTTGCGTGCTTTTGGAAATGATGCGAATATCTTTATTTGTTTTGGCTGCATCAATTTTCAGCCGGGCTTGTACAGCTTGTTTAGCATCGGAAAGCTCGTAGGTATCACGGTCGGTGAATTTCTTCGTCGGATCGCAATTCGCAGTGTGCCAAGTAAGAAAAGTGAAAAAGAGCATAGTAATCAGCAAAAACCAACTCACCCATTTCATTTTACCGCCAATGAGTAACAATACACCCAAAACGATCTCGATGATACAGACAATAATCGAGATGGTCAATGCCGAGTCAATGAGCGATTCCATAGAGAAACCTGGAGCTCCGAACAGTTCTTTGATGCGATAAGCCAATGCGCCGTCTTGAAAATATTCTTCCAGTTTATAGGAAAATCCGACAGGATCATTGGCTTTTATGAGTCCGGAAACGATGAACAACGACCCGACAAAAACGCGAGCTACAGTAGCAATCATCAATCGACCTTTCAGCAAGATCAAACCGGTAATTGTGAGCAGCATCACTCCTATTCCGATAGAAGCCAATAAAATTTTCATCGAAGCAAAAGCTTCATGAAACGCAATAGTGGTAAGGGCCAATCCGGCAATATTCAAGATGACCAGTACCGTATTGAGCGGCATTGAATGTCCTGAAATGGTGCGTGATCCGATCATTTTTATCTCCTAATTGGTTAAATGGATTAACGCAAACACGGCGTAATTGAGCATATCGAAATAGTTGGCATCGATGCCTTCCGAGATGATTGTTTGTCCGTCATTGTCTTCAATTTGTTTTACGCGCAATACTTTCATTAAAATCATATCGGTCAATGAACTCACACGCATGTCTCGCCAGGCTTCACCGTAATCGTGATTTTTCTTTTGCATCAACTCAAAAGCTTCCTCCGCCACTTGATCGTATAAATCGACGGCCTCCACTTCGGTGAGTTCCAAACCAAGGTGTTTGTGGTCACGCACCTGAATGATTGCCATGATGCAATAGTTCACAATTGCCCCAAATTCACCTTCAATACTCTCGCCTACCTTGTTTTCATTGGTTTCCTGAATCGTACGAATACGATTGGCTTTGATGAAAATCTGATCGGTCAATGAGCTGGCACGAGCTATTCGCCACGAAGTGCCGTAATCTTTGGTTTTCTGTTTAAAAATTTCGCGACAGTTCTGTACGATTTGTTGATATTGTTCCGATGTTTGTCCCATTATCCGATCTATGGAATTTTTAAAGGTTGAAAGTAACTATTTTCCGCGAAACAGCTCGTTAAATCTAGGTGGTAAGTTATTCACGATAAAGCAACCACAAGTGATGGGAATCCTGAATATTACCCCCGATTCGTTTTACGCAGGCAATCGTTTGGCGCTCACCGACAATTACTTATCGGTAGCAGAAAAGATGATTCTGGAAGGTGCAAGTATGCTAGATATCGGTGGATATTCTTCCAGACCGGGAGCTGATAACATTTCTCAGTCCGATGAATTGAAACGAGTTGTTCCGGTAATGGAAGCATTGCGCAAGGAATTTCCCGAGATTGTTTTGAGTGTAGATACGTTTCGTTCGGAAGTGGCTCGAGCAGCGGTAGAACATGGAGCAGATATCGTTAACGACATTTCGGGTGGTGAATTAGACGAACGAATGTTTGAAACGGTAGCCGAATTAGGTTGTCCCTACATTTTGATGCACATGCGTGGTACTCCGCAAACCATGAAGAACGTAACCAATTACGATCAACTCTTTTGTGAAATAATCGCTTATTTCTCGGAGCGCATTCAGACTTTACGATCTATGGGAGTGAAAGATATTATAATCGATCTCGGATTCGGATTTGCCAAAACAAGTGCACAAAGTTTGGAATTGGTGAAACGTGTGGACGACTTTCATGTGCTGGGTTGCCCTATTTTAGGTGGTGTTTCAAGAAAATCTATGATTTACAAGACCTTGAATATTACCGCAGAAGATGCCTTGAACGGAACCACTGTGCTGCATACATTATTGTTGACAAAAGGAGTTTCAATTCTCAGGGTACACGACGTGAAGGAAGCGGTTGAAGTTGTTCAGTTGGTTAGTTAACTAGTTTTTGAGTTGGACGGTTATTGAGTTGGACAGTTTAGCGAGTTTAGTAGTTAATTCATGTGTTAGCTAGAACTTATAAAACTAAAAAACTTAAGAAACTCAAAAACTTAGGAAACTTCTGAAACTCAAACGTCTGCAGCGAACAGGAATTTATTCGGAGAAACCAGGTTTGTTTTAACGGCATACATCACAATTCCGGCGGTGTTTTTTACTCCTAATTTTGCCATGATATTTTTACGGTGTGTGTTGATTGTATGCGCACTAAGAAACAAATGATCTGCTATTTGATTATTGGTCAATCCTTCTGCAATGAGCGTGATAATCTCCAACTCTCGCTCGGATAAGGAAATCGGTTCACAAGAAAAAGAATCGAAATCGATATCGTTTACATCGATGGAAGCATCGCGAATGGTTTCGAGAATCTGACCACAAAAGAACTTGTTTCCTCTACCCGTTTCTTTCACCGAGTTGATGATTTCCATACTGTCGCAATCTTTTTTTACATAGCTTTTCACTCCGCTACGCAAGGCATTCACAAGAGTTTGGGCAGATTGTTCAGGTGTGATAGCCACTATTTTGATAGACGGGTATTTCTGCAGTAATTGAGGAATCACATCAATCGAAAATTGGGCTGAGGTATAATCGATCATCACTAGATCTGTCGGGAAGTTCTTGACGATTTCCAATAATTCGACACTTGATCTGGCTTCACCAACTATCTCGATAGCGCGTTCGGAAGAAAGAACGGTTCGTAAACCGATTCGTACTATTTCGTTGCTATCTGCTAGGACTAACCTCATCTTATTAAGACTGATTATAAACAACGCAAATATAGGTATTAAAACATAAGTCCTCTCATTTTCTTCGATTATTAATTAACACGGTTGGTGTTGAAGAAATTAGAGTTACTACTTTACCACAAAGACACAAAGTTTTTTTGAAGGATAGACGTGTTAAGATCACAAAGGGAACATAGGTAGACCACAATTGTGGCTTTCACAAGCCTCTTCTTTCTAGTAAATTTGGTTCCATCTTTTCGATAAAAACGTTTACTTTTCCCTGGAATCTCCTTTGTGATCTTTTTATACGCTAACTTTTTCTTTGTGCCTTTGTCCCTTTGCGCCTTCGCTGTAGCTTTAGCGTAAGCATTGTGTTAAACCATCATTCCCATTAATGATACTCATCTGAAAACCAATGGAATGAATCTTTCAACAACGGTAATTCACGGTACGGAATCGGTCGAAGGAATAACGTGTCATTGTGTGATTTACCGCTCCAAAGTGCCCAAAATCCATGACTTGTTTTTCGGATAGACAACTTGCTTTGTGCATTTGTCACCTCATCCAGAAGGTTGAATTCACCCAATGTTTTTGAACTAATTTTCAAGCTCAGATGATCGTGTTGTTTGTTTTCGAAAATCACGTAATCTTGACGGTGAACATACATCCTTGTTAAATTGGAATGCTCAGCTACACTGTAGGCTCCATGATAAGCAGGTCGCGGTAAATCGTCATCGTTCATGCTTCCGGTGATAATTGACGGATACACCGATTCGACCACAAAAAGCGAAAGTACCAACGCCCTCGCCCACCTGAAATACAACGGTTTCTCCGTTAATCGAACTATCTTTGGTTTAGCAGGAAGTTGCAGCAGCATTCGCCATTGTTCGGGATACTGCAACAATAATATTCCTGTAAACAACAAAAGTGAGAGGCTAAACAATTTCACCGAAATATCGAAGGAAAAATTGACCATCACCACATTGATGAAAACGCCGAGCGCAAGTAACAAACCGATAAATCGCGTGCGTTTAATTACAATCAACGAACCGGCAATCAATTCGACCACGCCCATGAAAATAACATAAGACGGGCTGCTTCCCATCACCGACCAATACGCAATGTCTTTTGATAAAGTCCCCAACTCGGTATAAACCGTATTCGGTTCGGGAAGGTAAAACTGCATTTTGGTCAATTTGATCCAACCATACTCCCACAATTCAAGAACGAGGTAATAGCGCATTACGATTGGAACAGCTTTATCCGCACGAAAATTCCAGCGCTTTATTCCGGGCACAAAAGCGAGCAATCCGACTAAAAATCCGAGAACGGGCGCCACCAATAATAACAGGTACATACCCGAACTATCTTCTCGGTAAGGCAATTCGCCAAAGAGTTTATTGTTGAGTGAGAACACCCAATGTTGAATTGGACCGGTAACATACGAGAAGACATAATAGCTCTTGGGAAGCAATATCAGCCACCAACAAAGTGTTGCCAACAAACTCCACCGGGCGTAATTACGCATAAACCGGCACTTGTTTTTGTCGCTTGTTTACTCTTTTGCTCAACAAGCCGAAACCAAGAAAAGTTCCTCCTCCTATTACAAAAAGCCAAACCATTCCTTTGGTACGATGCTTGTGTCTTTTCTTCTGTTTTTCTTTTTCAGGAATTCCCAAACCGGGAAGGTGTTCTTGTCCGGAAGGTGCTTGATACTCACTGGGTGGAACGGGCAATAGATTGTTTTGCTCATCTTCCACTACTTTCTTCGGCTCGAAATTGATAAACTCTATATCACGGCCATACATCATCTTCAGGCTGTCAACCGTCATATTCGGATCGCTGAAAAGCGGGTGATGATAAATTGTATCCATCGAAAAATCACTTCCGTTCCAGTCCTGATTTTGCATCAAAACAGTAGAATCACTCAACTTAACCACCGCGATCAAACGTGCAGGTGGCTCACCAAAATTGCCGGGAGGCTCTATGCGACCGAAACTACTTGAAAAAGAGGCACTAAAACTTTTAGCATTTCCACTGTGACTTTTATGCGCTATCAAAGCGGTTTGTGCTGAAATAGCAATTGGAGAAAGGAGAAGTAGTAAGATGCTTGTTTTGATCATGGTACTTGATTTAGGAGTTGTTACAGCTTGAAGTGGGAAAGGTTCATGAAAAAAAACGGTTTCAGGCAATTTCCCTGATAAAAATGCCAAATTTCCAAATTTGCCATATGGTAAATTTGGAAATTTTCTCCGAGAAAACAGTGAGAATTTAAACGTTTAGAAATGTCCTATAAAGTTCGGAAACAGAGGCTTTCAGAGCTCATTTGTAGTAACAAATAACCCTATGAATGATGCCGTCAGCCGCACCATTCACAAAAATCTGTTGCTCTATCCAATTCCCTTGATCATCATATTTATATTCCATCTTCACCGTTTCGAATAACTGTTCACCGGCAGAACGTTTGTATTCTATGCAATCGCCATTGGTGTTGTAACCGAAATCAATGCGCTCTTTTGGCATACCGGACGCTTTATCTCCGTACTCGTAGGCAATCAATCTGTTTAGTGTGTCATAATAATAGGAATACTCCCAAAATATCTGTGAATCACTATAAAATTGATCAGAAGTATAAACATATCTGACTAATGAGTCTATTTTTTCAACTGTTGTACAAACTAGGTCACCTCGATTATCTTTTGTTGTAGTTGTAATAACTAGTTGATTCAATGAATCCACATGATATTCTTCCTTTGACTCGAACTCGTCATTTCGCTTAAGTACCGTTTCTTTTAAGATCACCCGACCAAAACGATCATACGAGAGAATAGATTCTTCGATCAATTGCCCTTTTTCGAATTGTTGTTCAACTGCACTTCCATCACCTAAAAAACGACGTTTCGTTCCATACTCCGTCTTTCCACCTCTAAAAAAATTAAAGGTTAAAACTCGTTCATTTTCATCATACGATTCAAATCCTTCCAGCGGTGACTTACCTTCCTCATAGTAAATCGAATGGTATCGAAAACCGGATGAATCATATTCTAACAGAGAATTCACCTCTATGATCAGGTGCTCATAGTATTGGTAGAAACGAGTAGTGTCTTTACCTGTTTTGGTCATTCGTGATTCAACCGAACGAACATTGCCCTTCAATTCATCAAAACGAACAGAGTTAAGGTGTTGCTCCTGAGCGGAAAAGCTACAACAATACAGGACAACAATACAGCTAACCGTAATCCTTCTTAACATGATCTACTTTTAGGTTAAAGATAAACGATTTAACAATAGAAAAAGCCCTCTACATTCACCTGTGGCGAACGAAAAGGGCTTCCATTATTTTCAAACGAATCTACTTATCGTGTAAACAACATTTCGCGGAATTTCGGCAATGGCCACAATTCATCATCAACCAATAATTCCAGTTTGTCTGCATTGTATCGAATCTCGTCGAAATACACTTTTACTTTATCACAGTAAGCCAATGCTTTTTCTTCGGCGTGCTCAATTTTATTGGCTTCTTTACGTGCTTGGAGCATCGTATCACAAGTCGATTTCATTTTGTTGAGGTGCATGGAAATCTTCTCGACCAATTGCAATTGACTTTGAGCAGCAGTTCTACCCGCTTTATCGCCCATGATCGCAATAATTCCCTGAATGTTTTGTACCAAACGATTTTGGTATTCAACAACGGCTGGAATGATGTGTGTTTGCACCAAATCTCCCATCAAACGGGCTTCGATCTGCATTTTCAGGATATAGCTTTCAAATTCAATTTCCTGGCGTGCTTCCAACTCGCGTGGAGTCAAGACGTTCATGTCATTGAACAATTTGGCTACTTTTTTGTCACTCCAGATTTTCAAGGCACGTGGCGTATCTTTCAGGTTCGATAAACCGCGTTTTGCAGCTTCTTTCACCCATTCGTCGCCGTAACCGTTTCCTTCGAAACGAATTTTCTTTGAATCTTTGATCAACTGTTGCAATTCTTTCAAAATAGCCTCGTCTTTCGCTTCATCTTTATCGATGCGGGCGTCAACACTCTTTTTGAAATCCTTCAATTGTTTGGCCATGATGGTATTCAACACAATCATCGCATGTGCACAGTTGGCAGAAGAACCTACGGCGCGGAATTCAAATTTATTTCCGGTAAAGGCAAACGGCGATGTACGGTTACGATCCGTGTTATCGAGCATGATTTGCGGAATTTTACCGATGTTCAATTTCAATTCGGTTTTATCTTCCGGAGTCATTTTACCGGCTTTCACACTCTTTTCCAACTCATCCAATGCAGATGACAATTGCGTTCCGATGAAGGTTGAAATAATTGCCGGCGGCGCTTCGTTGGCTCCCAAACGGTGATCATTTCCTGCTGATGCGATGCAAGCACGCAACAAATCGGCATTATCGTGAATGGCTTTGATTGTATTCACAAAGAATGTCAGGAATTGAAGATTGGTTTTCGGGTTTTTACCCGGAGCTAATAAATTCACTCCTGTATTAGTGCTCAACGACCAGTTATTGTGTTTCCCTGAACCATTCACTCCTGCAAACGGTTTTTCGTGCAACAACACACGGAAATCGTGCTTGCGTGCTACTTTTTCAAGAATATCCATCAACAACAAGTTGTGGTCGTTTGCCAAGTTACACTCTTCAAAAATCGGAGCGCACTCAAACTGATTCGGAGCTACTTCATTGTGACGTGTCGTTACCGGAATTCCCAACAAAATGGCTTCGGTTTCAAACTCGCGCATGAAGGCCGTAACGCGTTCCGGAATAGAACCGAAATAATGGTCGTCTAACTGCTGACCTTTTGCCGGAGCGTGACCAAACAAGGCACGACCGGTCATCATCAAATCCGGGCGACAATTAAACAACGATTGATCAACCAAGAAATACTCCTGTTCCCAACCCAACGTTGCATTTACTTTATCAACGTTTTTATCAAAGTATTGGCAAACCTCAACTGCAGCTTGATCAACGGCGTGTAATGCTTTCAACAACGGCATTTTGTAATCCAATGATTCACCTGTGTACGAAATGAAAATCGTTGGAATACACAATGTTTTACCGATTACGAATGCAGGAGAAGAAGGATCCCACGCTGTGTAACCGCGAGCTTCGAAGGTATTTCTGATTCCACCGTTCGGGAACGAAGACGCATCCGGTTCTTGTTGTACCAACAAATCGCCATCGAAACGCTCAATTGCTCTACCAGGACCAACCGGTTTGAAGAACGCATCGTGTTTTTCGGCAGTAGTACCTGTAAGCGGCTGAAACCAGTGTGTGTAATGTGTGGCACCTTTTGTCAAGGCCCAATCTTTCATAGCCGAAGCTACCTGATCGGCCATTTTACGATCCAAACGCGTTCCATTCTGAATGGATTCAATCATCGATTTATACGCATCCGATGGAAGGTATTCACGCATAATTTCCGTGTGAAATACATTTTTACCAAAGAGATCCGATACTTTTCCATCGTATTCGATGTGTTTTGGTGTACGATTGAGTACATCCTGATACGCTTGCAGTCGTTTTGTTGCCATAAAATTCAAAATTTTGTGCAAAGGTATCTTTTTTAGAGGGGGTAAACCAAAAATTATTGTAAATTTTTATGAACACCCCCTGTTTATTTTCACAAAAATCGTTTTTGCATACAAATCCAAAACTTAAAACACAAAAAATCGACTTGAATAACCAGAATTGTTTGTTGATCTGTACATTTGTGAGACAAAACAACGAATTATGCATATTATCAACTTCATTACCACCCTTTCCCTATTCCTAGTTATTAGTTTGTCTTCCAATGCACAAAAGAAAATAGCGGACATTGATTTTTCAAAATTAATGAAAGACATTACTATCACTAAAGCAGGTACTCAGCAAATTGAGTGTTCTATCTGGATGCCGACTATTTATTGGGAAGTTGTAGCTAGAGATAATCCTAACATGCCAGCTGATGCTGTAGAGCAAATTATTTCCATTGTTGATAACTATATCATCATCTGTTTTGTAAAAGCTTCAATCAATGAAAAGACGCTAGCATACGAACCGATGCAAGAAAGTGTTATTCGCAAGAAGCTCGTATTAGAATTTAACGGTAAGACATATAAAGCTCTTTATTACAATAAATTACCTGATGAAGTGCAAAATATTAAGGATATTCTTGAACCCACCTTTGCACGAATGTTGGGGGAATTTGGAAACGGATTAAGTGTCTTTTTCTTTGAAATTAAAGATGATGAAGGAAACAATTTGATTGATCCAACACAGAAAGGTTCATTTAACCTAAAACTTGATGATACTTTCATGACGTTCAACTTGCCTCTTCCAAGTTTATGTGAAGATAAAATCTGTACCACCGATGATGTTCTATTTCCGGGAAACTATATTTATTGTCCTTTCCACGGAACGGAATTAAAGGTTGTCAAAAATGAAGAAGATGCATCTGAAGAGTTAGATGATGTTCCTCTAAATGATGCTCCGACAGAAAAATAAGCAAGCGATTAATGATCACAAAAAAAGCATCAATCCTGAGGTGGACTGATGCTTTTCATTTTTATTCTAGTTAACCTACGCTTTCTTTTTCATTTCCAATACCGATTTCACAGTCATTTTCATACCCATCATATCGATAACAGTCGACAAGTTTCCTCTTAGTCCGGTAAACATCCCGTTGGTCGAATCAAAAACGACCGTGATTGTTCCTGACATATCAGGCGACATGGCAGTTGTCATATTCACTGCTTCCTGATCTTCGGCATCCAAATCCATATCTTCCGTTCCACCAAATTCTTCCATGGAAAACGATCCTTCTTGCGATTGACCGTTGGCAGCTCCACTAAACGGATCTTGCGATTTGTCTGTGCTAATGGTTTCGGTTAACGTCGCTACACCGTTCACAATTGAAGTCGCATCAACCGCAACATTATAAACTCCAGCCTTTACATCATAGTGATCACCTTGATTGACAGAACCATCGGGCATGATCATCATTTCGAGGAAATCGTAAGGAAACACATCCAGCTCGTCAGAATTTTCGTTTTCAGTGATCGTTACCGGTTTGGTTTTGTTCATTGTTTTCACGGAATATCCTGCTTTCAATTTCCCTGTTTTCGGGTCGAATTCGGCATACACATCCACTTTTTCGCTTCCGTTATCAAATCCTGCGGAAGCACTATTTTCATCGGCTTTTGCATATACAAGAAAGTTTCCGGTAGCCGTAGTCACCAACGTCACTCGTTTATCGAAGGTAAAATGACCTTTTTTATCAACAGTAATAGCGCTTTGCACCGCATCTTTGGGAAGCGCAGCCAATGTAGCTAGGGCAACACCTTTGGAATCTTTCACTAAATAGTTGGTCAGATACAAACGACCTTTTGCCATGCCCGTGCTATCCACACTTTGAATAAACACAACGAATTCTACCGTAGTGGTGAACTTTTCCACGGTGTTCATTCCCATGGCTGACATCGTAATATCATCTTTTTGGGTTGCTGTAAATCGGTAGCTGGTGTTGGCCTTCCATTTATAATTCAGTTCAACGGCAAACGTGGAAGTTGAGAGAAATGCTGCAAGAACAAGTAATAATGCTTTCATAGTTAAATACGTTAATGTTTAAATGCGTTGATGGCGTTTACGAAAATCGTACCAAAATAGTGATTAGTTGGTGAATTAGTGATTAGTAGTTAGTGGTTGGTGATTAGTCTGTTCAGAAATATCAAATCATCTACACGAATTACGAATAAATCTTTCAAAATGGATTACTTTTATCTATTAAAACTCAACCAATGAACAGCATTAAATTCGCCTGCTTCGTCTTCTTTTTGATTGTATTCTACCTTCAATCTCAAGCACAAATCACTGATAGTCTCAGAGCCAAATACTTTAATTCTTCAGTGGCCATTGTAACGTTTGACCAACAGGTTTATCAGGAATTATCCGATATAAATGAGTTACCGGTTTTTGAGTTTTACAACCGCGCCTTTGATTTCTTTCACCAAGAAAAACCCAATGAAGCAGCCCTGTTTTTTATTGCAGGAATGTGGCGATCTCCGCTCTTTCAGTTTATGGACAGTAATTATGTTCAAAGCAGTGATGAGGCCGATACATTCATATCTACAACTCATGAACTCCAACAATTAGTTCTCCCCCATCTAAATAGCAACCTCCATAATTATGCAGCAATATTGAATCAATACTGTGATTGGTACTCGGTCAACATGCCTAAAAAAGTACATTCAACTGAAGGCATACAAACCTATAAGCAGCAGCTAGAATTCCTAAAAGACTTTGCAATCAGACTTGAAAAAAATCCTGATGAATACATTTTGGCAATTGAAGACATGAATAATAATCATGATATTTCTAACGAAGATGTATATATTATTGTTGATGAAGATAACATAAGCAACAACCAATCGGGCACAATACCACAAAGTTTTTTAGTTTATGATTATGCTACGCCAATCGTAAAAAACCAAGACTTTGAACTTTTTGCGGTTGCCAACAGCTATTACAATACGTATTTGGAAGGAGAAAATGTAATCATCAAACAACATCATTACAATCCTATGATTTACATGGCAAATCCCGGTAATGCGGATCAATTTTCCATTTCAGTTTACGGTGAAAAAGAAACGGGTGAAAGAGAAATTTTAGGCACCTATCAATTTAGGACGGTGGATTCTTTAACACCTGTGGTTTATATCGATGATATACGAAGTGGAAACAAGATCACTTCTTTTGATTCGATAGCTTGTACTTATTATAGTACGTTGTATGAAGCCGGAAAACTCCAAATAAAATACTGGGAACTTGTATGCGAAAAAAAGATCGTAGTTGGAACAGGTGGGCAATTGAGCCTGTTAGCAAAGTCATTTATTAAAGAACTAGAGGTAAACACTCCCTTTATCATAAATGTTGTTTACCTAGATCCAGAGGCTCATGAAAAATTTGCAAAGGGTGTTTTTGTTAGATAAATTCCAATTTCATCAGTATGCTTGCTCCTTCAAATCACACTACGGATAGTTAATCCGAAACGCTCCACGAATAAAGCATTCACTCTTCAATTGAGGACGTTTTTACAGGGAAGTAATTTACTACATTTGCCATCATATTTAAACAAACGTCACATGAAAAACACAGCGCTTACGCATGTCCATGAAAGTCTTGGAGCAAAAATGGTTCCTTTTGCAGGTTATAACATGCCTGTACAATATGAAGGTGTAAATGTTGAACACGAAGTGGTACGCACCGGCGTAGGCGTGTTTGATGTATCACACATGGGTGAGTTTTTGTTGACGGGTCCGAATGCGTTGGCGTTGATTCAGAAAGTGACTTCCAACGACGCTTCTACCCTAACCATCGGAAGAGCACAATACAGCTGCTTGCCAAACGGAAAAGGCGGTATTGTAGACGATTTGATCGTTTACCGCATGAAAGAAGAACAATATTTGTTGGTGGTAAATGCTTCCAATATTGATAAAGACTGGGATTGGATTTCTTCGCACAACGATTTGGGTGTGGAAATGCGCAACTTGTCTGATGATTATTCATTGCTTGCCATTCAAGGGCCTAAAGCTGTTGAAGCTATGCAATCATTGACTTCGGTTGATTTGTCTGCCATTAAATACTACCATTTCGAAGTAGGTCCGTTTGCCGGAATCGAACACGTGATCATTTCCGCTACGGGTTACACCGGATCGGGAGGTTTTGAGATTTATTGCAAAAACAGCGAAGTAGAACAAGTTTGGAACAAGGTTTTTGAAGCCGGAGCATCTTTCGGAATTAAACCTGTAGGTTTGGCTGCGCGCGATACTTTGCGTTTGGAAATGGGATTCTGCCTTTATGGAAACGACATCGACGACACCACTTCTCCGTTGGAAGCAGGTTTGGGCTGGATTACCAAATTCACCAAAGACTTTGTTGATTCTGAAACATTGAAAGCACAAAAAGAAGCAGGTGTTACTCGCAAATTGGTCGCATTCGAAATGATTGATCGAGGAATTCCGCGTCACGATTACCGCATTATGGATGCAGCAGGAAACGAGATCGGAAAAGTAACTTCAGGAACACAATCGCCGAGTATGAAAATTGCGATTGGTTTAGGATATGTTACCGTTGCCAATGCTGCTGTTGATACAGAAATCTTTATTGAAATCAGAGAGAAAGGCGTGAAAGCGAAAGTGGTGAAATTGCCCTTTTACAAAGCATAATTTTGAGAATTTAGGTTTGAAATTCTAAAAATAAAAAGCCCCGTCAACTTAACATTGACGGGGCTTTTTTAGTATCATTATTCCAATCTTACTCCACCACTACCCGCACAACTTTCGTACGAGAAACAAGGAAGTAAACTCCAGAATTCAATTCTTTTAATTCCAACTGTTGTGCCTGACCTGAAGTCAATTCTACTTTTTGAATCAAGTGACCTAACGCGTCAGTTAGAACAACCGTTTGTGACAACGATGATTGAACAGTAAAGACACCGTTATTTGGATTTGGGAAGACAGAAATGTTTTCTACGAAATCCAACTCTTGAACACCAATTGTTGAAATAGTAGAACAACTACTTGTATCGGAACAGTTTCCTTCAGTAATTATCACAGCGTAATTTCCGTTTGCCACCGGGTCAAATACGTTGGCTGTAGCTCCTGGAACAACTTGATTATTTGCACAATTGATCCACTGATAAGCATTCGCCCCAGCTTGAGCAGTAAGCGTTATTCCACTGATTTGAACTGTTGTATTGATTGGACTTGCAACAACCAAATTTGTTGTTACAACGCTATCACAAACAGCTCCTGAAATAGTATCTGTGTAAGTTCCTGAAATGGTATAGGTATTGTTGCCAATGGAATAACTTCCTCCGGCACAAACATCAATTGTTTGCGAACCGTTAGGCAATGCGTTTACAGTTAAATTCGTTGTAACGATACTGTCACAATTCGTAACACCGACAATGGTATCCAAATACGATCCGGCAGCACCATACGAGTGATTGTTGTAAGTGAAAAATTGACCAGCACACACCTCTACATTTTGTGACCCTGTGATCGGCACATTTACATCTTGTTGGAAAACGGCCGTATTGGAACATAAATTGGAATCGGTAGCAGTAACCGCATAAGAAGTTGTCACACTTGGCATTACGATCAACGTATCGTTGGTTGAATTATCATCCCACTGAAAGTTGTAGTTTCCGGCAACCGATAATTCTGCAAATTCACCGTTGCAAATAACTGGAGCGCTACTTTGAATAGTAATATTCGGAAGCGGCCACGCATTTACGGTAATGGAATCGGTATAAATCAACCCACAGGCATCGGTCATTTGAACAAAATATTCTGTTGTATCGCCCGCAACAACAATAGCTGTTTGATTGGAACCGTCTATAACGCCGTTACCAGTCCAAGAAAACGAGTATGGAGCTTCACCCATTGTAGGTGCCAATACCAAAGATGAAGTGTCTGAAGCACAAGCAGATTGTTGATCAGCAAGAGTCGCACTTACGCCCGTATAGGTCAACGAATAAGTTGGTGCCGGAGTAATTGTATTTTTTGTGAAGTACCAGAAATCCGGTGTTCCGTAATGGTAATTTGTAAGTGTATTTGTAGGGAATGTATTTTGCGTACAACTGTTGCAGTAACGCATATCCAAATATGTCAAATGCTGTCCGATTTGCGAAGAAGTACCGAAATAATAACCGTCTGATGCACCTTGGTACAACTCTAATATATATTGAGTTCCTGAAGTTAACCAAATAGGATTGGGTACACTTGCATAACTAAATTGTGCTGCCGGTCCGCTAACTTGTCCTTGAGAAAGAATGGCTTGCGTAGCAAAATCGAATAGGGTTACATAACGAGTGGTTCCGTTTGGTTCGCGTTTACCTATATGTGAAAATAACAAATCTTGCGTTGGTGCGAAACGGAAACCCCGTTGCGAAGTTGTTGCGCCACCTGCTCCACCGGAAGCAACACTATCCGTTGAAGAATGGGGTCCGATAAACGTGCCTGCAATTTGCGATACAGCTGTAGCCAAAGCATTCCCGTATTGCATATAAATCACGCGATTGGCATTGGCTTGCAAGGTGTCTATTTTTACCCAAACCTTAGTTGTAGGAGTATTGATACCCGATTCGATCCAATAAGAGAACAATAGTGTTCCGCCGCAGTCTTTGGTAAAGCGTAAATCACTACCATCAGCCAGAAGGTGACCAGCCGTAATCATGTCTTGTGTATTGACGGTTAATTGTAATTGATAATCAGTCACTAGGGCTCCTGAGTTTTCAGTCACCAAAATCGGTTGAATATACGACCAACCGGGCATTTGAGCAGTTAATTGGAAGGCGCAAAAAAGCGTCAAAACCAGTAATAGTTTTCTTTTCATAAGTGTAGTGTATCGTAATTTCGACAAAAGTACCACATTCTTCAGACAAAAAAGCAACTTTTGTAGTTCAACTACAAAACAAGTAATTGTACCACATTTCAACCTGCACATTTTACGCATAAAAAATGGAGCGTCCAGTATTGAACGCTCCATTTACAAATAAGTGGTATTGAAATTATTTCACCAACTTCATTTCATTTACAATATTGGTAGCCCCGTATACTTTATCAATTAACCACAACGTATAACGAACATCCAAGTTGATAGTACGTTGAATATTCGGCTCAAAATAGATATCACCCGACATTGCTTCCCAGTTACCATCAAAAGCAGTACCGATCAATTCACCATTGCCATTGATTACCGGAGAACCTGAGTTACCGCCTGTAATATCATTGTTTGACAAGAAATTCACCACCAATTTACCGGTTGTTTTATCGGCATACTGACCGAAGTCTTTTTTCATCCACACTTCTTTCATACGTGGATCAACGTTGAACTCCGGATTGGAAGCATCTTCTTTTTTCATCACACCGTCGATGGTAGTATAGAAATCATACTTCACAGCATCACGTGGTTCGTAAGCCAACACGTTACCGTAAGTCAAACGCATGGTTGAGTTTGCGTTCGGGTAAAATTTCTTGTTTGGTTGCATTTTACGAACACCGTCAACAAACAAACGATTGGCACGTTGCAATTTTTCTGTTGCTTCTTTTACAGAAGCCTCTGAAGTTGCTTTTAGATAAGCATCATCCAAATCTTTGATCAGGATAAACAGCGGATCTTGTTTCAACACTGACTCATCGTAATCAGCCATAAATGCATTAAAGCGTTCTTCTGAAGCAAAGATCGAGTTAGCACGCAAACGGGCCATGAAAGCGGTCACACCTTCCTCAGAAAGGCTTTTGGTTAATCCTACGCGTTGTGCAGCAGGAATATCGCGCAAGTACATTTTCAAGACTTCTTCCAGCGTTTCCATTTCGATATCCATTGAACGCTCTTTGTAGAATGTTTCAGCTTGATCGATAGCATTACCTTTCAATTGTTTCGCGCGATCAGCATCTCCTTTAGCAGAAGCATCCAACGACAACTTCAACATATATGCCAAGGAATTGATATCAACCTGACGTACAAATTCGCTTTGGTACACACGCAGGTAAACAATGCTATTGGTTGTTGTAAACGCTTTATCGATATCGGATAACACATTGTCGTACTCTGCTTTACCTTGGGCAAATTTCAAGAAATCGGTTTCAACGGCACGTTTTTTATCTGCTACACCGTTTGCTTTCAATTGTTTGGTTTGACCGATGAAATACTTCCAGTAATTGGCAACTTGTGCGTATTTGGAAGAATAATTCAAACGAACCGCAACATCTTTGTCCATGTACTTTTTCATGATTTCCAATTTCATGGCACGTACATCTACAATTTTAGGTTGCTCCAACGAAACTGCTTGCTCAACACCATAAGAAGTCAAATAACGATTGGTTCTACCCGGAAAGCCCATAATCATTGCATAATCACCTTGTTTTACACCTTTAATGGAAACAGGAAGTGAATGTTTTGGTTTGTAAGGAACATTCTCACTGCTGAATTTGGCAGGTTTGTTATCTTTTCCGGAATAAATACGGAACATCGAGAAATCGGCTGTATGACGTGGCCATTCCCAGTTATCGGTATCACCACCAAATTTACCGGCAGATTGTGGTGGAGTTCCAACCAAACGGATATCAGTAAAGGTTTCTTTTACAAAGAGGTAAAACTCGTTTCCATCGTAAAAATCGCGAACAAAAGCCTCGTAATTAGTACCGTTCGTTGCGTCTTTCACCAAAATATCGGTTACTTCTTTGATTTTTGCAGCGCGTTGGGCGGCAGTCATCGAATTGTTCAACTCTTTCAAAACAGTAGCTGAAACATCTTCCATACGAATCATGAACGTAGCTGTGAGTCCCGGAACCGGAATTTCTTCAGCATTGTTCTTCGCCCAGAAACCATTATCCAAGTAGTTTTTTTCGGGAGTTGAAGCACCTGCAATCGCGTCGTAACCACAGTGGTGATTCGTTAAAATCAAACTTTGATTGGAAATGATTTCACCGGTACAAAATCCACCAAAAGAAATCACAGCATCTTTTAGTGATGATTTATTGATGGAATAAATTTCTTCTTGCGACAATTTCAAGCCATGCTTTTTCATGTCTTCGTAGTTTCTTCCGATCAAAAACGGAAGCCACATACCTTCGTCGGCACGTGCAGAATTTCCAAAGGAAAAACCGAAAGCGACAACTGCAATTATTAGTTTTCTCATTATTGTTTTTGGTTTATTATTGAGGAGGGCTAAAGATAATAACTTTTCAGAATTGGGTGATTGTCATTGTTTATAATTCTAGGAGGCTTGATTTTGAATGTTTGATGTTTGATTAGATTTAGGTAAGAACCTTGGCTTCAGGGACACATTCAATTGAAAATGCAAAAATTGAAAATTGAAAAGGAAGCACCAATTCCAGATTTCATTAGAAGAAGGAGAAACTAAATCAATCGAAGCGTGGAATCTCATCAAAAATCAAGCATCAAACATTCAATATCAATCTAATCTACAAGGATTTCATCCAAAAACAACCACGTTGAACCGCCTGCTCCCAAGTGCCAAGCAGGACAAACTCCATAGTTTTCAAGGCGAATGCGGATATATTTTGCTGTTACAGGCGGAAAATCGATTTCGAAACGATTGGAAGAAGCTCCTTCTAAACGATCACTGACTTTCGTGTTTTGAATTACCCCTGCTTTTTTGAAATTGATTCCATCGGTGGAAACCTCTATTGTGAGTGATTTCGGGTGGAAAATCCACGATTTGGTATCTTGCAAGCTAGAAGCTACTACTTTCGATACTTCTTGTTGTTCATCGAGGGTAATCAAGGCTTCAACATCTTTGCCTTGGAAACCTTGCCATTCCGTACCGCGGTAATCATCACCACCAAATTGCCCGTCGACAAGGGTTTGATCGCCCGATCCGGAATATTGATTCGCATAAACTGTTTGTAAGTTGATCGATTTGTTTTTCTGATATTTCGAAAAAATCGTTGTCACCACCGGACCATAAACCACTTCTCTTCCTTCGGTTCTGTATATACGCGCTTTCAGTTCGGTTGTCTCATGAAAACGAATGTTCTTTTCGGCTACCGTACTTTTCTCATTCGGTTCGGTTCCATTGGTGGTGTAAACAATTGTTCCTGTTTCAGACGGAAGTTTGTCGATACTCACTGTGATTGAGTCGGAAAATGTGCTGCTTTTCGCAATAAAATAGGGAACCGGAATAAAATCGGTAGCTACTTTTTCCTGAAGATCCAATTTATACATTGATAGCGCTGCCTGCGGATTCTCGCCCATTATAAGCTGCAATGTACCACCAGCTGTGATCATTTCGTGCGTGATGAATAACTTTCGATACTCCTCACCGTTCCATTTAATGGATTGTATGTACTTGTTTTCGGGTGAATTGTTTGTTGCTTCCAAAACAAACGGTGTTTCTCCGGCGGTAACAGAAATCCGATCCATCAAAGGTCTTCCCAACGCATAAGTCGGTGAACCCGGGCTTACGGGATAAAAGCCCATTGCGCTCAATACATACCATGCCGACATTTGTCCGCAATCTTCATTTCCCGACAATCCGTCCGGAGCATTGTGGTATTGTTCACGCAAGATTTGATCAACAGTTCGTTGTGTTTTGAAAGGTGCGCCACAATAATTGTAGAGGTATGACATGTGATGCGAGGGCTCATTTCCGTGCGCATACTGACCAATCAAGCCGGTGATATCCGATTGCTCTCGACCTGACATAACTGACGACGACAAGAAAAGTGAATCAAGAAAACGTTCCATACGTCTGCCTCCGCCTTTCAAATCGACCATTGAAGCTATGTGATGTGGATTTCCTAGCGAATACTGCCAGGCATTTGCTTCCGTAAAATGTTGATTCACCTCATTCGGTCTGAAATTCGGCAACCACATTCCTCCTTTTCTCGGTTGAAAAAATCCGGATTCAGGGTGATACAGATTCATCCAATTTGCGGAACGAAGTTGGTATTCTTTGGCAACAACTTCGTTTCCAAGTGCTTTTGCATACTGAGAAATGCACCAATCATCATAGGTGTATTCGAGAGTTCTGGAAACCGATTCGGCTTCGTCGCTTGCTGAAATAAAGCCTTGAATTCCGTATTGTTTCTTTCCGAAATGATCGTAGTTGGAAGTCGCTACCATTGCATCGAGCAATTCTTTTGAATGCAGGATTTTGATTCCTTTCACCTGAGCGTCGGCAATTACCGAAACTGCGTGATAACCGATCATGCAATTGGTTTCATTATTTGACAAGGTCCAAACAGGTAAGAGTCCCGTATTTACATATTGCTGATAATACGACTCTATGAACTGTGACGTTTTCTCGGGTTGCAAGAGCGTGTAAAGCGGATTTGCTGCCCGGTAAGTATCCCAAATAGAGAAAACAGAATATAAATTCCCTGAAGTTGATTGTTGGATTTGATTGTTGAAATCACGGTAGCGGCCATCAACATCCGTCCAAACGCTCGGGTGAACATACGCATGATAAAGCGCTGTATAAAAATTAAACTTCACCTCTTCGTCGCCAGTATAAGCTTGAATATCGGAAAGAGCGGTTCGCCATTTAGTTTGAGCCGAACGCATATACGTATCAAAATCCCAATTCGGAACTTCAGCTTTTAGGTTAGCACTCGCTCCTTGAATATCGGTTCCGGAAACCCCAACACGCAGCATTACTTTTTTGGTTGATGCCGGAAATTCGAGCACCATCACATACGTTCCATTCTTAGAAACAATCCATTTTGCTTTTGAAAAAGAGATATCCGTTTCCAAATCGAAATAAAAATGCTGATGTGAAGCCCATCCTTCAGAAATTCGCTTACCAACAATATGATTTTTTCCTTCGGCTTTTGCTTCCGTTTCGATTACTTTATCGCGGTATCCCAAATCGATCAAGATGTACTTCTTCCCTTTCTCTGTCAAAAAAGTGTACTCGTGTATTCCGCAACGTTCAGTAGCAGTGAGGCGTACATCTACATTTGGGTTGGAAAGTTTCACAGAATAAAATCCGGCCTTGGCCACCTCATTTTTATGCGAAAATGCTGCTCCGTAACCTTTTTCTTTTTTGAAAGCCGGTTCCAACTTCAGTTTTCCAACTTGAGGAACAACTAATAAATCGGCATAATCCGGAACTCCGGTACCACTCAAATGTGTATGGCTAAAACCGTAGATAATCGAATCGCTGTAATGATAACCTGAGCAACCATCCCAGCCTTCAGGACGAGTATCAGGCCCTAACTGTACCATTCCGAAGGGAGAAACCGGTCCGGGAAAAGTATGTCCGTGTCCGCCCGTCCCGATAAACGGATTCACGTAAGCCAACGGGTCGATGTAAGGTGCTTTTTTCGCATTTCGTCCGATTAAATCTTCCGCTTTTTGGTCAGCAATTTTCAACTGCTCCAACTGCGCACTCACTGTAAAGACAGTGCATATCGCAAGTAATGAGATAATGAAATGTTTCATATTAGCGTTTATTAATCGACTTCCAAAACAAAGAAGCAGCAGTTCCTAAAACAGCGGCATTTTTATCGTGCAAGGTAGAAATTCTGATTTCGATTTCATCCTGAAAAATCTTCAAGGCATTTTTTTCAAGGTAATATTTCACTTTGTGTGCGAATTTCTCTCCACTTTGAGCAAGTCCGCCAAATAACACATAGGCTTTCGGATTTGAAAACGCAGCAAAATCGGCCAATGCAGAACCTAATATCTCGGCTGTATATTCGATAATTTCATTGGCGAACAGATCTCCATTTTCTGCTGCCTGAAACACCTCTTTTGCGGTTGTGTGTTCATGAATGGTTGAAGTGGCTTTATTAGGTGAATCCAATTCGGTTATACTTCTTACAACTCCTGTACTCGAAGCATACGTTTCCAAGCAACCGTGTCTTCCGCAACCGCACAAGCGACCATTATTTACAACACGAATGTGACCGTATTCTCCTGCAAACCCTTGATGTCCAACAATTAGAGAGCCATCAATGAAAATACCGCTTCCAAGCCCGGTTCCTAAAGTGATTGTTACGAAATCGGACAAATCTTTGGCACAACCGAATAAATGTTCGCCTACTGCAGCGGCATTCGCGTCATTCGCCAAAACTGCAGGGCGGTGAAACTTTTGTTCGAACAATTCGGCAATTGCTACAATTCCTTTCCATTTAAGATTAGGTGCGAATTCGATATTTCCTGTAAATACGTTTCCGTTTGGAGCGCCAATTCCTATTCCTATGATTGCTTCATTCCATTGAGTTTCGGAAACGCGTTTATAAATTTCATCTACTAATTGCTCTGGTAAATCAAATTGTTTGGTTGACACCGATTCTTCAAAGAGTACATTTCCCAGTTTGTCAACGATTCCGAAAGCTGTATTAGTGCCACCTATATCGACACCCAATGCTACATGTTCAATCATGGTACAAAAGTTGGAATAATTTTTGAAACTCGATTTAGTAAGCGATAGATATTCAATTCTCCCCTGCAAAATTCCAATCTCGGTAAAAATCCTCCACAAAGTTTTCCATTAATTGATGGCGTCTTTCCCCGATTTCCTTTGCGGCTTGTGTATGCAATCGATCTTTCAACAAGAGTAATTTCTCATGAAAATGATTCATTGTATGACTTTTATCAGAACTGTAAGCCTCAAAGGTTGTATGTTGAGTTGGAAGTTGGTTAGGAGAAAAGAAAGGTCTGTTTCGACTTCCGCCAAAGTGAAATGCCCGGGCTATCCCGATTGCTCCCATGGCATCCAATCTATCGGCATCCCGCACGATTTGCATTTCAAGACTTGTTACTTCATCGGGTACACCAGCACCTTTAAACGAAACACCGTCAACTATTTCGGCAACTTTTGCGGCAAACTCGACATCATGTCCGAGATCGTTTAAAATCTGACGAGTCACGTTACCACCGTCATTCAATATTCCGCCATTCAGCTTGTGATCTGAAATATCATGTAAGAGACTCGCGCAAGAGATGAGCATTAAATCTCCACCTTCTTTTGATTGCAGAAAGATTGCAAGTTGGTAAACGCGTTCGATATGATACCAATCATGATCTGCTCCATGACCTGAAAAACGTGCCTTGACAAGTTCTTTGAGCGTATCCAGTTGGATTAGTTGGGATTCTGAAAGTGATTGTTGCTTCATTCTGGGGATATGAAAATGGAGTAAAACTACTTATTTTCAACTTTAAAATAACCGTTTCTTAAACATGCCCGAGGCAGTCAGGCCTTTAGAAACTCCTTTATAACTGAAAACATTAGTATTCGGCGATATCAGGACTTTTTAAGCTAGTAACTTTTACAAACAAGTAACTGATATACAAATCATGATTACCGACAGCCAATTTCGGACTTTTTGTTATCCGTTTCTTAATCGTTAAAACGTTTATCACCCTATAAATACTGCATTTCAGCAAAATTGATCCACTTGAATTTGGTTTTAGCAAGTCAACTATTCTTATACTTCAATTACTTATTTGGAGATTAAAATGAAATAGCTATCTTTGCACCCCTGTCTGGCATTCAGTCAGGTTATTATTCATTATTAAACGGGGGTTTCGTACCTCCACTAATAAACAATTATGGCAACACGTATTAGATTGCAACGTCACGGTAAAAAAGGAAAACCATTTTTCCATTTAGTAGTGGCAGATTCTCGCGCAAAACGCGATGGAAAATTCATTGAAAAATTGGGTGTATACGACCCGAACACTAATCCTGCAACTATCGAAATCAATTTCGATAGCACACTTGGATGGGTTCAAACAGGTGCCGAAATGTCTGACACTGCTCGTGCAATTCTTTCTTACAAAGGTATTTTATTTAAAAACCACTTGTTGAAAGGAATCGCGAAAGGTGCTCTTACTGCTGAGCAAGTTGAAGCAAAATTTGCTGCTTGGGAAGCTGAAAAGGCAGGTAAAATTCAAGGTAAAGTTGAAGGACTAGGTAAAAACGCAGAAGCTGATAAAGTTGCTCGTATGAAAGCTGAAACTGAAGCTAACGCTGCTAAAGCGAAAGCCATTGAAGCCAAAAACACTCCTGAGGTAGAAGAGGTTGCTGAAGAAGCGGCTCCAGAAGCTGAAGATACAACTGAAGCACCAGTTGCTGAAGTAAGTGAAACTGAAGTAGTTGCTGAGGAAGCTCCTGCTGTAGTTGAGGAAACTCCGGTTGTTGCTGAAGAAGCACCTGCTGTTGTTGAAGAAACTCCGGTTGTTGCTGAAGAGGCTCCTGCTGCTGTTGAAGAAACTCCTGCAACAGAAGAAGCTCCAGTGGCCGAAGAGCCAAAAGCTGAAGGAGAAGCTGAGGCTTAATTTATTATTGTAAAAGTATGCAGCAATCTGATTGCTTCCAACTTGGTTATATTGCGAAACTTCACGGATTTAAAGGTGAAGTTTCGCTTTTTTTGGATGTTACCAATCCAACTGATTACGCTTCCTTAGATGCCTTTTTCATTGAATTGAATGGTCATTTGACTCCTTTTTTCGTGCAATCATTTCAATTGAAAAACAAAGGTTTTGCAGCTGTAAAACTGGAAGGCGTCGACACGGAAAATGATGCCAAAGTGCTCTTGAGAAAAAGCTGTTATCTCCCACTATCGCTTTTACCTGAATTAGACGATAAACATTTTTATGATCATGAAGTAATCGATTTCACCGTAATAGACACTATTAGCGGAGAAGTTGGTAAACTGGCTCAGGTGATTGATCTTCCTGTGAATCCTTTGTTACAGGTTTTAAATGGCGAAAAGGAGATACTGATTCCTTTTGTTGATGGACTTATTCAACGAGTAGATCGTGCCGAGAAAACACTTTACATTGCAGCTCCGGAAGGATTAATTGAGATGTATCTTTCGTAAATGAGTTCGTTTCGTTTCAAAGAGTTCGATATTCGACAATCGAATTCAGCCATGAAAGTAGGAACCGATGCCATGATTCTGGGTTCGATCTGCACCTTTCCAAAATCACCAAAAAACATCTTAGATATTGGAACCGGAACCGGAGTGCTTTCATTAATGCTTGCACAACGATTTGAACCAACTACAATCACTGCTGTAGAAATTGATCAATCCGCCTCTGATGATGCACTTTTCAATTTTAGCAAATCACCCTTTTCCAGCAAATTGAATCTTGTAAATAAAGATATACGACTCTTAAAACCTGGGGAATTGTTTGACGCGATAATAAGCAATCCTCCATTTTTCGAAAACAGTTCCAAAAGTGAATCGGATCAACGCAATTTAGCTCGGCATACAGACAATCTAGCCTATCAGGAACTTCTTCAAATAGTAGCTTCAAACTTAACTTCCGATGGACTTTTCTGGGTCATAGTTCCCTACGAATCGTTTCATTCACTTTGTGACTTCGGGAAGGAAAACGCAATGTATGTTTCTCACAGTATCATTATCTATGGGAAACCGAACAAACCTATTCGAGTAGTTATTGCTTTTTCAAAAACAGCAGCTCAATCAACAACAAGTGAACTCACAATAAGAGATGATTTCGGAAAATACACTGAAGCTTACATTGAACTCACGCGGCAATTTCATGCAGTTGACCTATCTGATCAAAACAAAAAAAAGGAACATTGATTGTATCTCAGCCGAATTCTCACAATTAGCTAATCGAGTTTAGAATCTGTAAAATTTCCTCCTGAATATCCTTTCCTTTATTTTCGTTGTACCACTTTTGTAAAGCAACCTTAACCGTTTCAAAATCCGCTTTTTCAGCAGAAAGTTTACCGTAAAGAATCTGACAATCTGCTGGTCTAGGTCCCCAGGTTGCCAAATCATCGCCTTTCTGGTTTCGAATAATCAGTTTTGGAATTGATTTTCCTCCATTTGTCAAGTAGTTATTAATCTGAAAAGGTTCCTGGTCGCGCAGTTCATATTCAACTGTTATCAATGGATTCAGATCTGCAATCATTTGCAAGAATGGTATTACATGCGAAGCATCGCCACACCAAGGCTCAGTAATAATTAACCATTGCTGTGGAATTTCAATGTTGGATACCTTCCGGTTGATTTCTGTCGTAAGTTCACCATGTTTGAGCCATCGATTCATCCTTGACCAATTCAACTTTGCATAATTAAAGTAGTCTGGATTGTCATACGGGTGGGCTGGTTTTTCTTGAGCTAGTATATCTTCAAAATAAGCTAAATAAGTCTGGAAGTTCATCTTTTTTGTATGTATTGTTTTTCGAGACCGAAAGTACAGATAGTTCTTCACTCATTTGACCTGATTGGCTTTTTTTACATATCTCGTCATTGAAAAAATCCGTTTTATTCTATGGGAACTGTTTCAACAATTTCCCGACTCCATCTTTTAAAGATGAATGGTGAAACCGGACTTCGTTTTCTATCGACTGTTATTTCGATGCGTCTTTTCTTGATAAATCGATAGGAAAATGCGAATACGTCGTAACGCATTATACCATATTTTTCATTTATATTAGTAATATACCCAAACCTGAACCCCAAGCGTTCCAGTGCTAGTTGATCGATCACACAGCTATTCTTTTCTTCACCCATTATACCTTCCAGGATAATAATGTTCTTCGCTAGTATTTTAATCGTTTCGGAGCTAATGGTTTTGACGGATTTTCGTACCTGAGCGTGGTAATAATTCTTGCATTGGATATCGCAAAATCGTTTGTCTGAACGTCCGAATAATTGCTTGTTACAAATGACGCATTGTCGTTGAGAAAAGTCCTTTTTTTCACACATAATTATCGTTTTTCATATTTAAGATCACTAGTGTCCGATAAAACTTTTTGCAAAAAGCGGGATTTCCTCTAAAGGATTTCCCGCTTTCGTGTAATTTTAGTTTTGCGAACAAAATCACATGAATAAAAGTAACTACTTTTTTGGACAGTCCGTTTTCGGACAGC
>JARWZO010000025.1 GCA_029866325.1 Fluviicola sp.
ACAAATGAACGCAACAACTCCTGGTAATGACTCAGCAATTGCTCAATGGTCGATGAATTGAATAAATCCGTGCAGTATTCCATACTGCCTACTATAGCACCATCCGACTCTTCCAATGAAAAGTTTAAATCGTATTTGGAACTAATTTGATCAAAGTCTTCAAAGATCATTTTCACACCTCCAAGACTTCCTTCACTAACAACTGCCTGCTCATTGTTTTGCAGAGCAAACACTACTTGAAAAAGTGGTGTCATACTCATATCACGTTCTTTTACAACCGCTTCAACAATTTTTTCGAAAGGAACTTCCTGATGGTCATAAGCCGTCAACGTGTTTGTCTTTACAGCTTGGAGAAATTGAATAACCGAATCTTCGGGATTGACCATTGTTCGTAAAGCAAGAGAATTCACAAAGAAACCGATCAAGCCTTCCACTTCTTTATTTTGTCTCCCGGCAATAGGAGTTCCCACGCATATTTCATTTTTTCCGGAATAGCGAAACAATAACACCTTAAATGCAGCCAATAGCGTCATGAATAAGGTCGTATTTTGTTCTCTGGAAAAAAGTTGAAGTCTCGCAGAGAGTTCTTTATCCAGTACAAAAGAGACAATTCCTCCACGCGTACTGTGCATATACGGTCGCGGAAAATCGGTAGGTATATTTAGTGGCGTAATCTCATTCAACTCATTTTTCCAATAGTTCATTTTCTTTTCAAGCACTTTACCTGAAAGATGATTTCGCTGCCAGATGGCAAAATCTGCATATTGAATGGGAAGCTGAAGTAAATGCGATTCACGCTTTTCAACAAAGGCATCATACAATTCAACGATTTCATGCACAACGATTGGCAACGACCAACCATCGGATACGATATGATGCATGACTACCACTAATAAATACTCTTCATTATCAAGAATAATCAATGATGCACGAAGCATATAGTCTTTGGATAAATCAAACGGGGCGTTCAGCAATTCTTGTATTCTCGATTGCAGAGCGATGGGATCTTGCAGATAGACTTTTTCAGTATCTTCTTCCAGCGACCAAGTCCAATGGTCGCCCGAAATAACACGTTGATAAGGGCTTCCGTCTTCTTTTTCGATAACCGTTCTTAGTACTTCATGACGATTCACCAAACTCTTTATGGCAAATTCGAGTGCCGAGAGGTTTAGTTTACCGATTAAACGTAAAGCAGAAGGAATATGGTACTGCGTGCTCCCTTCCATTTGATCAATGAACCACAATCTTTCCTGAGAAAAAGAAAGCGGAATGTTACCCGAGTAATCCGATGGTCGCTGAAAAATGGGGGACTGGAAATTCCCCATTTCCAAATTATTACTTAATATTTCATGAATGCCCTCTTTGTGTTTTTTAAGAAGTTCCATGATTTCAGGATCAGCAATACTGTTTTTGGCAATTTTCACTCTCAGCTTATCGTCTTCCAAAAAAAGGGTAATTCCTTTCTTTTTGGCCTTACTGATTATCTCAATTGCATCACTGACTGTATTTTTCAAATCACTCATTTTTAAAAAGTTAATGCAGACTACTTGTTTTTACAAATCAAAAACATCATACTCTGCTCCTTCCTGAGAAGGGGTTTCCTGAAGTGCATCAAGAAAAACTGCTAATTCTCCCAAATCTTTTAATTGGAAAAGGGTTCGAATCGACAGATTCATATCGAATTCCTTTTTCAAATAAGCAATCACACGCATAGCCAACAACGAATGTCCGCCTAGTTCAAAGAAGTTATCATTTACTCCAATACGGTCAATTTTTAAGAGTTCTTGCCAAATATTGACAAGTGTTTTTTCGGTTTCTGTTCGAGGAGGCAAATAATTGGCCGCATTTCTTTGTTTTAAATCATCTAACAAAATAAGTAGTTCACTGTCGACTTTTCCGTTTAAGGTTAGCGGCACGTATGGTAATGCCGTATAAGAAGTCGGAACCATGTATTCAGGGAGCAATTGGTTCATATTCATTGCTAGCTCATCTTGCAACAACATACAAATATCCGGGAATAAAGGCATATTGGTAACTATACCGGCAATTGGGTCTGCTTTCTTGATATTCTCTTGAGAAATGATGGCAGGCAGTTCTGTTTTAGACAAAACCACATCCATTTTGTAAGGATCTTCATGTACTAACAAACGTACAATGTATTGCTGATCACTTGCCATCTTTAACCACGAGGTTACCCAATGGCTATGATCGTCTTGAATAGATGTGAAATCTGAAAGGTGCTTTAATGTGCGGATACTTCGATTTTTAAACCCGCGATGGATCTGTTCTTCTTTCCACAAACGAGGATTTGGAATCCCTTTTATTGCTATAATCTCTTGAGAGTCGGCAATCAGTTCTTGATAATTTTCTTTTGCCGTCTCATCCCAGGAAATCCATTCCGGATGTATGGAATCGTGATTAGAACCAAGATGAATCGTTGCTGTATAACGATAAAGGCTTAACTCATTAAGGTAATCACCACTTTTCCATTCTATCGTTACTGCGTGAATTTCAGGAAAATGATTTTTTAGATTTACAAAGTAAACTGGCGAAACACAAAGTTCTTCTTCATTCATAACCAGCTGGTCAACCCGCCATTCAAATTCTTTCAGAGAAGTGCTGTCTTGCAATTTATCCATTTGCAAACGAGCTTTAAACGATTTCAAAAGTCTAAAATCCCGAATATCCCCTAAAATGATTTGGCCTTTATCTTTCACCAGATGAATGCTTTTTTCAAGCACTGAAGACAGGTATTGTTCTCCGGGAAAATATTGGACAACAGAATTAACGATGATGGTGTCAATATCGATTGATCCAACTTCATCTATTTCATGAGCAAATAACTGTTGTAAAATTGTTTCGGGATACTTTTCTGCATTTTTAGCAATATTGCTCTGCAGACGCTTAATAACCGAACCCGAAAAGTCAGTGCCGGTATATCTGGTCAAATGATTTGCCAATTGATAATAAATCAATCCCGTACCGGTACCTATTTCCAAAACATGTTGCGGGTTGGTGCGAAGAATCGAATGAATGATATCTTTTTGCCATTCTTTCATTTGCCACGCTTCTATCGCTGTACCGGTAAAACTGTCATTCCAACCGGTTATGTCAAACTCATCACTTTCAATGGTTGAATCATTTGTACTACTATATTCATCTTCATACAATTGTTTCCATGAATCAACTTGTTTCTCATACAATACATGCTCGTTTTCACGGAGCGCTTTCTCATTGGGAGTGTAACAAGCATACAATTGTTTGCCAAGTTCATTTTCTTTTACCAGAACAACGGCTTGGTTTACAAAATCGATTTGCTGAAGTTTATTTTCAATTTCTCCCAGTTCAATCCGGTGTCCGCGGATCTTTACCTGATGATCTGCACGCCCAATATATTCAATGTTTTGGTCAGGGAGCCAACGTCCCAAATCTCCTGTGAGATAGATTCGTTGTTCGGTTGTACCATCCACTGAAAGTGTTTGAAATTTCTCTTGGGTCAACTCCGGCAAATTCAAATACCCTCTTGACAATCCGCTTCCGCCGACACAGATTTCCCCTACAACTCCATCAGGGCATAAATTCAGGTTGTTATCTACCACGTAAACCATTCTGTTTTCCAGTGGTTTTCCGATAGGAATTCCATTATTGAATTCAGTATCTGCAATGGTATAAGTTAATGAGAAAGAAGTGTTCTCCGTTGGCCCGTAACCATTCACAACTCGTATATCCGGATAGGAATTTTTCACCTTTTTGATGTGTTCTTTTGAAAGTTTTTCACCCCCTACTACAACTGTTTTTAAGGATGCGATCGTGGCGATATCCATTTCAACAATTTGGTTAAACCAACTAGAAGTAAACCACATCATTGTTACTTTGTAATCCTGGATGTTCTTTTTAAGAATTTCAATGTCAAGCAAGTCGTTTTCCGTTGAGAGGATCAATTTTCCACCGTTCAAAAGCATACCCCAATACTCAAAAGTTGTAGCATCAAACGAAGGTGACCCTGTGGATAAGAGTACTTCAGATGCACTAAAATTGACATAATTTACCCCTTTTACAAGGCTTACCACATTACAGTGTTCCACCATTACCCCTTTTGGCGTTCCGGTAGAACCTGAAGTATACATTACATAGGCTAATCCTGAGGAAGAAAGTGAAACCTTCGGTTGCTGGTCTGAATAACGTGCAATTTCCTCCCAATCGTTATCGATCAGTAACCTGCTTATTTCTATTCCCGTATCACCCAACTTCTCTATCATTTCGGAATTACTTAGCAGTACGTTTGCTCCTGTATCTTTTATCATATAGTTGATCCGATCAAAAGGATATGAAGGGTCTACCGGAACAAATGCCCCGCCGGCTTTTAACACTCCAAGTATTCCAATAAGCATGTCAACACCCCTTCCAAGGAGTAATGGCACTAATTGTTCATTCTTAACACCGTTGCTTATCAGGTAATTTCCAAGCTGATTTGTTTGACCATCTAATTCAGCGTATGTTAATGTTCTTCCATCAAACTCAATTGCTATTGAATCGGGTCTCATTTTAACCTGTTCTTTCCAATGAGTTAAAATGGTGCCTTCAGCTACTGCCGGATTTAATTTTGTTGTTGCTTTCTCTAAAAGGAGTTGTTTTTCAGCAAAATCAGATAGTTCTAATCGATCTATCGTTTTATCCGGCGTTTCGGTAATGGAATTTAGCAGTTGTTTAAAATGTTTTATGAGTTTATCTATTGTTTGATGTGTAAACAATTCTGTGCAGTATTCTATACTTCCTTCCAATACACCATCCACTTCTCTCATCGAAAGATGCAAATCGAAAGGGGAAGTAATATGCTCGGAATCCATTGGCTCAAGCATTAAATCACCGATTTGTGTGATTCCTTTTGAAGTATCTTCACTATCATGAAAGGAAAACATGATTTGAAAAAGCGGGTTTTGACTCACATCTCTTCTTCCCAGTAATTCTTCCACTATTCGTTCGAAGGGTACTTCCTGGTGATCGTATGCTTCCAGCAATGTTGACTTAACTTGTTGTAACAGGTTTGAAAAAGCAGGTTTCCCGCTCAGGTCATTCCGAATTGACAAACTGTTTACGAAAAACCCGATTAACCCTTCAACTTCTTGCTGCTGACGTCCTGCAATCGGGATGCCTATACAGATGTCATTTTGCCCGCTATAACGCTGCAATAGGACATTAAATACTGTTAAAAGGGTCATGAAAAGAGTTGCATCCTGTTTTCTTGACACATTTTTCACCTCTTCAGTTGATTGTGTGTTGAGAGAAAAGAATTCCATTGCTCCCTTATTACTGTGAATTAAAGGCCTTGGAAAATCGGTAGGTATGATTAATGGTGCAACACCACCAAGTTGTTTTGTCCAATAACTCATTTTCTGTTCCAACACAGGGCCCTCCAAATGAGTACGTTGCCAAATCGCATAATCCGAATATTGAATCGGTAAGGACTGCAAACGTGCCGGTCTGCCCT
>JARWZO010000029.1 GCA_029866325.1 Fluviicola sp.
GCTGTCCGAAAACGGACTGTCCAAAAAAGTAGTTACTTTTATTCATGTGATTTTGTTCGCAAAACTAAAATTACACGAAAGCGGGAAATCCTTTAGAGGAAATCCCGCTTTTTGCAAAAAGTTTTATCGGACACTAGTGAAAATTAGATATAAAAAAAATGATTGAAATTAGGAATACAATTGCGCACACTGGACGATTTAAAGTTTTGGGAGTAGAAGATGAAAATGCAGCAATGTTAAATTCTGCCATTTTGGGATTACAAATAATTATTCTTTCCAAGCTTGGTCATGAAGGTGATATTATCAGAAGATTTGCAGGTGTTGTAAATGCCCAAAGTATAAAGGATTTTCTTAACTAAACTGTACCTAACACTTTTTATGTTTTTATTACTGATTTCCAGCAGATTCAACTCAACATTCATGAATAAACGCTACCTTATAGAAGAATGCTTGTCCAACTTTGAGCTCAAAGGAGCATAGCACAGGAATCTTACAACCAAATGCAACTAGTCAGACCTGACATGCTTCCATTCATTTCAGTATTTATAATGCTGTTTTTAACCATCATTGGGATAATCGGTCTAATGGTTTTGTACAGCGGAATCAAATCCTTGCGCCAAAATAAGAGAACCGCAAGCACAATTGGTAAAATCGTGTTCGGTTGTTTAAGTATTGGTTTTGTGCTCTACAATTGGATTGGCTATCATTTGATTTATTCTGAAAATGAACAATTGATTATCGGAAAATTCAAAAGCAACACAACTTCTGATGTGCTGAAAGTTAACCCTGATAACACCTGGGAATTAAAATATTCCGAATTATCATGTAAACGCGGAACATGGGAATATGTCATGTCGGAAGATTGGTGTTATTGGAACATTGTATCAGAAAATAGGAGGTGTCATATTCAAACAGGTTCGCCAAATACAATCGTCTTTAAAAATCATCAGTTAACATTCGAACGAATAAAGTAGTAGCGACATCTATTCTTCAAAACGCCGATGTCACTTTCCAAAAAATCAATAAAAACCAAAATAACACGTAATAATTTTTTATATTTGTACGTAATCAAATATATCATGAACACGAAACTTACATTAAATCTTGACAAAGGAGTCATCGAGCAAGCCAAAAGTTATGCAAAGGACAATCATGTTAGCCTTTCCAAACTCATAGAAAACTATCTTGATTCATTGACACGGAAAACAAAACAGAAGTCTTCTGTTAGTTCGTTGGTTGAAAGTTTAACCGGAATCATTCCTAATGATTACGATGAAAAGAAAGATTACCGGGATTACATCACTAAAAAGTATTCCTAATGGAGAACGTTTTTGTCGATACAAATATCATTATTGATCTTTTAGCTAAGCGCGAACCTTTTTTCAAAGAAGCTCAGGATTTATTTACCTTGAGCGATAAAAATGAAATTCAACTGTATATTTCTTCGCTTTCGTTTGCAAATGCCTACTACTCCATCGTAAAACATCATAAAGAAGTAGATGCAAGGAAATACATGGCAAAATTCAAAGTTCTTGTGACTGTTCTTCCGCTCGAGGACAAAGCTATTGAATTGGCATTAGCATCTGAATTTGAAGATTTTGAAGATGGTCTACAATATTTTGTTGCAATGAACAATGAGGCAGATATTATCATCACACGAAACAAAAAGGATTTCAAGAGTTCAAAAATCCCGGTTTTAACTGCAGGAGAATATCTAAAAAAATAAAGAATAATATTCCCCCTATTTTTACCCCATGCAACAACTCATTGTGATTGAAGGCGCTACTGCCAGCGGTAAAACAGCTCTTGGAGTAGCGTTGGCGCAGCACTTGAATACGGTGGTCATTTCAGCCGATTCGCGCCAGTTTTACAGGGAAATTGCTATTGGAACCGCCAAACCGACAGTTGAAGAGATGCAGGGCGTTCCGCATTATTTTGTCGACTCCCACTCCATTCACGAACCGGTTTCTGCGGCGCAATTTGCGCAGGAAGCCATGGAATTGCTGCAAACAACCTTAAAAGAGTATCAACACATCATTGTTGTGGGCGGCTCGGGTTTGTTCATCGATGCGCTGTGTATTGGGCTTGATCCTATTCCTACCGATCCGGAGATGCAACAACAATTGCGCGCTGAATTGGAACAACAAGGGCTGGCTCCACTCCTGTCCGAGTTACAAACAACCGATCCTGATTATTACAACGAAGTGGATCGCGATAATTCCGTGCGGATTTTACGCGCCTTAGAAGTAATTCGCTCTACCGGAAAACCCTTTTCTGAATGGCGACAAAATAAACCTGCTCCGAGGCCTTTTTCCACAATGCGGTTTGTGATTGAGCATCCGCGTGAACAACTGTACAATCGCATCAATCAACGCGTTGATAACATGCTTGCCGCCGGTTTATTGGACGAAGTGAAAGCCGTTTATTCGTTCAAAGACTTGGCTTCGCTACAAACCGTAGGTTACAATGAACTATTTGCCTACCTTGACGGTACCGCAGACTGGAAAACAAGCATTGACAAAATCAAACAACACACGCGCAATTATGCCAAACGACAGCTTACCTGGTTCAAACGTCACCCCGAAGCAGTTTGGATTCCGTATAACGAGCCGAAAATCATGCTGCGTGAGATACTGCAATTGATTGATAATTAGCGCTGTGAAAACTTGGAACGATTCTTGAATTTCATCTGACAAATCCACAAACCATGGACATCCATTTTGAAAACGTAATGCCCCATCCGCTTGCCTCTATCGAACATAGTTCGGATAGCATTTGGGGAAGTAAAGTATCACTCAGAGCCGGTCACAAAATTCTGCTCAACGCATCCAGCGGAAAAGGAAAATCGACCTTTGCCATGACGGTTTTCGGTATCAGAACCGACTACGATGGCATTGTTCGCTACGACGACCGCGATATTCAATCGTTTTCGGTTGATGAATGGGTGCTTATCAGACAACGCAAGATCGCGACTGTTTTTCAGGATCTGCAGTTGTTTCACAACTTATCGGTGGCCGAGAATTTATTGTTGAAGAATCAACTCACCGATTTCAAAACCGAACAGGAAATCAAGAACCTGCTGGCTGTTTTAGAGATCGACCACAAATGGAACGACCGCTGCGGTTTACTTTCCATGGGACAACAACAACGTGTAGCCATTGTGCGCGCGCTTTGTCAACCGTTTCACTGGCTCATTATGGACGAACCTTTTTCGCACCTCGATGAACGCAACAGTGTGCGCTGTCTGGAAATGATCGCTACCGAATGCGATGCCCAAAAAGCCGGATTCGTACTCACGTCATTGGATGATGATGAGCGTTTTCCGTATGATTACGAACTTAAACTCTGATACGCCATGGTACGCAAATTGCTTTTTCGACACCAGGAAAAAACCCAATTGGTCATCGCTATTATCGGTGCGTTTTTGGGAATGACGTTCTTATTGACCTCCATTCATTACCTGATCAAAGTGAATGAATTCGGCGAAGGTGCAGAGATTCTTGGCCCTAACACGATTATCGTGCAGAAAAAAGTGTCTACTTCCAACACACTCAACATTGCCAAAACCGACTTCACCATGCGTGAATTGGAAAACCTGCGCAAAGAACCGTTTATCATCGATGTGCAGCCGGTAGAAACCAACAACTTCGATGTTTCCTTTGAAACAGCGGATAAACTGGTTCCCCGTTTCCGTTCGGATGTGTTCATTCAAACCGTAGATCCTGATTTCCTCGACGTAAAATCGAGTAAATGGAAATGGAAAGAAGGCGATTCGATTGTTCCGATCATCATGCCTCGCGACTTTTTGGTGATGCTCAACACCTTTATGAGCGCCAGTGGAATTCCACAAGTAAGCGACGAACTGGCGATGGATATCAAATTCAAATTCACCCTTTCCAACGAAACCGAAAAAGAATGGGCGAATGTGCGCATCATCGGTTTCACGAATGAAGTTTCATCGATTTTGGTTCCACAGTCATTCATGAGCTGGGCCAATGAAAAATACGGAATCGACGACAATCAGCGCATTACGCAGGTCATGATTTCCGGAAAAGAAAGCGAATTTGGTTTGGTAGAAGAAATGCTCAAAACAAAGCACCTCGAATCGCGTAACGGACAAATGGTGATCGGTCGTTTGAAAAGTATGGTGGGAACCTTGATCCTAATCGTGCTCGGCATTTCGGTAATAGCGGTTTTCGTCTCTGGATTGGTATTGATTCAATACTTGCAACTCTTGTTGAGTAAAAACACTTATGAAGTGAGAACGCTCTTGCGATTGGGGTATTCACCGAAGTTATTGACGCGTCATTTCTTCCTGTATTTCACCAAAGTATTCGGCATTGTGGCCTTGTTGAGCCTGACTTCCTTTGTGTTATTCAAATTCTGGCTCGACACCTTGTTTGAAGAAGGCGGATTGTACATCGGTACCACGTTTACGGTAACAAGCATTGCCTCACTGTTGGCGGCCTACGGAATCTTTGCATTCGTATCTTATCTCAACGCCAAGAAAGGAATCTACCGATCCAATAATGGTTAATATTCTGTTAAACCGGTGACTTTATTACTTTTGTAGACGTTATATTAGTTGTAACAAATAGCTATTTTATGAGACACTTATTATTGTTGTTATTTATTTGCACTGCTACGCTCGGTTTCGGTCAAAAAATGCGCTTCAAAGTTGCAGGATTGAAAGACACAACCGTGTTCCTGACACGTTATTACGGAAAGGGATTGTACTATGCCGATACGGCTGAGTCAAAGTCGGGAGTCATCGAATTCGATACCAAAAATTTGAAACCGGGTATGTTTGCTTTGTACATGCCTGGGCAAAAATACTTCGAGTTCATTGTGAATAACAACGAAGAAATCAGCATTGAAACCGCCGACACCAACCTGATTGGTCAGATGAAGGTGAAAAAATCGGAAGAAAACAAAGTATTTGTGTCGTATGTGCAGTTTCTTCAGACACAGCGATTAAAAGCTACGGCTCTAAAGACAAAACAAGAAAGTCTGAAAAAAGAAGATCCGCAATACGATTTGATCACCAAACAACTGGAAGTTATTTCGAAAGGAGTTGGCGCTTATCAGGATAGTATAATTAAACTACACAACCAGAAATTGGTGAGTAAAATCATCAAAATGTCGGTTGAAGTCAAAATTCCGGACGCTCCGAAAAACGAAAAAGGCGAAGTGATTGACCACATGTGGCAGTTGAATTATTACCGCAAGCATTTTTGGGACAACATCGACCTGAATGATGATCGTTTGGTCAACACCCCTGTTTTTCACCAAAAAGTGGAGCTATTCTATGGCAAAACCATGATTGTACCGCATCCTGATTCGATTCTGGCTGTTGCCTTTCCGTACATCGACGGATTGAAAAAAGGAACCGAGGTCTTTAAATACCACGTAGATTACCTGACCAACTGGGCAGCGAAATCAAACCAAATGGGGATCGATAAAGTTTATGTGCTGATGGTTGACCGTTATTACTGCGCACGCGATGAGAACGGTAAATCGCCGGCTTTCTGGATGACAGAAGAGAAACTGACCAGCGCATGCGAAGACATTCCTGTAAAAAGAAGAATTCTTCAAGGAATGGTTCCACCGAATGTGATTTTGCCGGATACGAACAATGTTTGGCGTGATTTCATGAGTTTAAAATCGGAATACACCATTTTGTATTTCTGGGATCCGGAATGCGGACACTGTAAAAAAGTGACCCCGAAATTGCAAAAGTTGTATGCTGAAAAATTGAAAGCCCGCAATGTCGAAGTATTCTCCGTAGGAAAAGCTACCGGCGACGATTACGAAAAATGGAAGAAATTTATCAAGGACAACGGATTGTCATTCATAAACGTGGCATTGACGCAAAAACTGTACGAAGCCGCCTTGGAAGACGCCCGCCAGTTTGTACCGAAATACACCAATATCGAATCGTTGAATTATTCCACAACCTACGATTTGTATGCCACACCGCGCATCATTGTGTTGGATAAAGACAAAAAAATCATCGCCAAACAATTGACCATTTCCCAATTGGAAGACATGTTGGATCGTTTACAGGAAATCAAAGACCCTGTGAAATTGTTCCCACCCGATCCGGAAGAAGAGGCACATTGATAGAAATTAATTGAAATTGAAATCCCGCCCGCCTAAGGCGGATGGGATTTTTTTTGGGGTGGGACGCAACCCGCGCCTATTCATTCATGCATGCATGAATGCAACGATATTATATTTCTGTGTTTTGCGTAGGCACGCAAAACATTGGCGCGGGATGCGTCCCGCGCCTACGGCAACCGTGGTTTCCAATTTTTCACATTATCCCGAATGTATTTTTCAACATTGCCATATTCTGTTTCATCGCGAATGATTCGATCATAATAACGCGATTGCCATTCAAATGGTATATTATTGATTCGGGCATAGGTTGTAACCGCTGCCTTAAATCCCCGAATGATTGAACCGACATTCTGTGATTGAACACCCATGGAATTGGATGAAAATTGTTCATTAAACTGATTTCCGCCTATTGTGATAATCGCATGAAAATGATCTGGCATAACAATGAATTCACCCAATTCAATATTTGTGTCCGGTCGCAGAATGATTGATTTTTTCCATTCATTTTCAGCATGAATTCCCAAGGGGGATAATTCCATAATTGAATCGGTGATTTTCCCGAAAACAGGCAATCTTCCCTTCACGCAAATGGTAATAAAATAATGGTTTGGGCTGCCATAATCGTAGCCGATTAATCGATTGGTTCCATTTCGGAATATGCCCATAAATTTATTTGACATAGATTCAAGATACGGATTTCAGGAAAAATTTCCAAATAACACGTTGCATTTCCGTGGTGTTTACCAATTATTTATTCCAAAATTGCACGTTGGCGCGGGACGCACTTGTCCGCCTAAGGCGTGGTCCCGCGCCCGTATGAATGGAATGAATATAAACGAAGTCAATAAAAAAAGGCGCGAAATGTATCCGCGCCCATGAATGAATGAAATGAATGAATAAAATGAATGGAGGAAACAAATGCAATAAATAATGTGGAGGAAATTTATGCCAACACCCGTTCTTCCTTCGGAACCCTGAACAACATCAACAATCCGGCAACAAAGAAGAAGGCAACCGATAACACCGAAAACCGCATATCGTTGAATACCAATTCCATGGTTCCGAAAAACAAGGTTCCACATACGATACCGATTTTCTCGGTGGCATCGTAAAATGAGAAATAACTGGCGTGGTCTTCGGTTTCGGGTAAGAATTTCGAATAGGTAGATCGAGCCATTGCCTGCACACCGCCCATTACAAGTCCAACGGTACACGCTAGGGCGTAAAATTCAACCGGCGTATGAATCAGGAATGCGCCTCCACAAACACCCACCCAAATCACAATCGAAATCCCCAATGTTTTGATATTTCCGATGCGCTGCGACACGCGTGACATGATAAAAGCTCCGGCAGCACCTAACAACTGAATCAGCAAGATCGCAATGATCAAACCACTGTCGTTAGGCTTTCCTGTCATTTTATCAATTGGCCAATCGATTTCCTTTTTCGCGAAATAAGTCGCCATCAACATCACGGTTTGAACACCTGTATTGAAAAAGAAAAATGCAGTCAGGTAACGTTTCAAACGGAAAGTCTTGCGAAACTCGATGAAGACTTTCTTCAGTTCTGAGAATCCTTTCCAGATATATCCTTTTTCTTTCACACGATTCGACGTGGTATTCGGCAATACGCGGTACGTCAATTGCGAAAAAGCAATCCACCAAATTCCTACCAAAATGAAACAGTATTTCACAGGCATTGCCTCAATTACATCCGGTGTTACTTTGGCATAATCATCAAAATAACCAAACGTCAAGGCCGGAATTTTGATCAGCAAAAGGCAAATCACCAACAACAACATTGACCCGAAATAACCCATGGAAAATCCGCGGGCAGAAATTTTATCGTGATCTTTCGGTTCGGCAATCTCGGGCAAGTAGGAATTATAGAATACCAAACTGTTCCAGAAACCAATACTGGCAATGAACAAACTCAGCAAACCGACTTCAATTAAATCGTTTTCTAATAAATCATTGAAGTAAAACAACGAGATACAAGCTGTTGCTCCTAAATAACAGAAAAACTGCAGAAAACGTTTTTTATTTCCGCGGTAATCGGCAATTCCCGAAAGTAAGGGCGACAAAAACGAAACCAATAAAAACGAGGCAGAAAGCACAAAACTCATCAAGGCCGAGTTGGAAACTTCCCAACCAAAGAAATTGACCGTAACGTTTACGCCATCTGGAATGGAATCCGTATCGGCAATACCATGAGTCGATTTATAATGATTCGTGGTAACTGTATCGTAGAAAATTGGAAAGATGGCTGACGAAATCACGAGGTTGTAAACAGAGTTGGCCCAATCGTACATGACCCAACCGCGAATGGTACGTTTATCCCCTTTTTGAATGTGCTTACCAACTTGTGGTATGTTTCCATCAATCAATCCTTCATTTTCCATTGCTCCATTTCAGTTAGTGAGAAACAGTATTCCCATCTACATAATCTTGCAAATAGGCGTATTTTTCGGTCAGTTTTCCGTTAAAATCCGTTTCACTTGCTCGACCGATTACATTGTCAGGATCTTCACCTAACAAGCAAGGAAGTACGTATTTGATGAGTTCGTTTCCGAAATCTTCAGAGGCATCCATCGGTAATTCGCACGGTAAATTGTCTACTGCCATCACGGTAATGCTGTTTTCCAACCACGGATCAACTTCTTGTCCGGTAGCAGGATCGTATCCGTAAACAGGTTCGGCGATTTTTGACGGTCGGATGGTACAAGCAATCGGCCCGGCGATGTCGCACGAAATATCGGCTACAACTTTGATTTTTGTTCCGGCTTTTTGAAAATCTGCTTGTGTGATGATGTTCGGTGATTTGTCGCTCCAGAAATGGCAGGCAATGTAGACCTGCGCCGCTGAAATATAAGGTGCAAACACCGATTTGTATAAGTTCGGATTGGCGTAAAAATCTTGTTTTTCAAACGGTGTTCCGTCGATACGCGCGTAATAATCTTCCACGTCGAGGTGCGCGAAAACAGGACCATCAAACTTTTGGTGCAAGAACTCCTCCGGGCTTACTTCTGTAATATCCAGCAAATCCATGATTTCGCGAGCGCCATAACCTACTCTACCAAATCCTGTGAGTACGATTTTGGTATCTTTGGGTAATTGGATTTTTTTGATCTCTTCTTCCATCTCAACACGATTTCTGCATTCGTTTGCAGGTTTGATGGAATAAGCACCAATTTTCTTTCCAAAGGTCAACATACCGTTGTAGCACCCCACAATTCCTGCGTAGCGACCAAAACCGATAATGCGTTTGTTTTGTTTGTTTTTCAATACTTCGTAATCGATCAATTGGATTTTACGATCCAAAATAGCTTGTAACAATCGTCGATTATAAGGCTGCTTTTTGATGGTATGCGAGAAGAATAGGAATTTTTTCGAAGGAATAAGGTCTTCTATGTTTACTTCTTTCACTCCCATTATGATATCGCAATCATCTAGGCGATCAACAATTTCAATACCGGCTTGTGTGTATTCTTCGTCTTTGAATGCGCGCACACCACTTGTCTGCACAACTACTTCTACGTGCGGAAATTTGGTTTTCACCAGTAGGCATTGTTGGGGAGTCAACGGAACTCGTTTGTCCGGTGGTACTTTTCCTTCCCTAATAATACCTAGTTTAACTTGAGCCATTCTAATTCTTTTGTGAACTTCCAATCGGTTGTTCCAATAAATAATTATCTATCAATTCGCGAACGCAGCCCTGTCCTCCCTTGAGGTTCAGCACCACATCTACGGTGTGTTTTACCACTTGCACCGCGTCGGAAGGACAACAGCTGAAACCAACGGCTTCCATTACCGGAAGGTCATTGATGTCATCACCAATCATCGCGACCTGATCTAGGGTTACTCCCAAATCGGTACACCATTGACGTAAAATGTCCATCTTAGGTTCCCGTCCAACATAGACATGTTTAATTTTCAACGTGTTCGCACGGTTAATAACCATTTTATCAGTAAAGGCAGAAGAAATAATGCCGATTTGAAGTCCCATTTCCTGAGCTTTCAAGATCGCCATTCCGTCTTTTGCGTTGTACTTTTTTATTTGGTCACCCGATTCTGTATAATACATACCTCCGTCAGACATTACGCCGTCTACATCCAAAATCAGCAACTTGATTTTAGCTAAAAGCGGTTTTAAATGATCGAGCACAAACAAGGGTTTGTAGAGCAATGAATACAAATCCACTTCGTTTTCTTCAGCAAAAGCCTCCAGGTCGATCATGGATAATTCACCAACACTGTCTACCTGAAAATCAGCCATAAACTGGTTGAAATTCACCCCGAACTTGGTACACAATCCTTTGATATTTTGTTCTAAAAACTGCATTACACAATGGTATAGCCAACTGCAGCCGCAATCGGTTTGATAGACGTTAATAATGCTTCAAATTCGGCATGATTCAACTGTTGTGAAGCATCCGACTTGGCTACTTTCGGGTTCGGGTGAACCTCGATCAACAATCCATCGACACCCAAAGCCGTACAAGCACGCGTTAATCCGGCAACTCCATAGGCATAACCCATCGCGTGACTCGGATCCAATATTACAGGAAGATTCGTATAATGTTTTAACCATTCCACACCGCACAAATCAAGCGTAAAACGTGTTCCGGTCTCAAACGTACGAATACCGCGTTCGCAGAGCAAAACGTTTTCATTTCCACCAGAAAGCACAAACTCTGCCGCTTGAACAAATTCCTGCAACGTAGTTCCGAAACCGCGTTTGATCAATACCGTTTTTTGCGTTTTGGCACATGCACGCAAGATTCCCTGATCGTACATGGCTTTTGCACCAACCTGAATAACATCGGCGTGTTCGATGATTTCATCGATATGAGTAGCATCTCTGGCTTCGGTAACAACCGTAAAACCGTGTTCCTCGCGCATTTTAGCCAATAGTTTCAATCCGTCGAGACCCATTCCTTGAAAACTGTAAGGACTGGTTCTTGGTTTGTAACATCCGCCACGCAATGATGTTAATCCGTTTGCTTTTAGCAAAGCTGCCGACTGTCGAATTTGTTCTTCCGATTCTACAGAGCACGGTCCGGAAATAATGAGTGTATTACCGGTTTTTCCACCGATAGTCGTATTTCCGATGGTAACTTCTCGCGTTTCATTGCGATAACTGCGCGAAGCCAACTGCATATCGTTTGGAAAAACCCAATGCTCGGCTACTTTGTCTTCTAATCCGTCAGGAATTTCTTTTACGCCTGATCCTGTGATCAATACGTTGGTATTGTTGGACACAACGTGGAATGCCTTGTATTGTTCTGCAAGCCGGCTAGCTTCTACAGCAGAAATGGTATCTTTTAAATGTAAAATCATAGTTCTCCCTTGATCAGGTTCACAAAGGTAATAATTCCTTGCGCTTCGTTGGCATCATTTACCACCGGAAGGTAGAGAATTGGGAAAGAACAACGCTTAATTAATGCTAGAAGCTCGTTTACAGTGGACGACTCATTCAACGAAACAGGTCGTTCGTTCATATATTCGTTCACCGAAACCTGAAAAGTAGCCTCACCGAACTTCAATAAAGCCTTGCGTGCATCAGCATTGGAAACCAATCCGTTGAGTTTATTTGATCCATCAACGACCAGTGTAAATCCGAGGTTTCCGTTTTCGATGCTTTGAAGTACGGATGTAAACGTAGCGTCATTCGCAGAAATGGTAGGCGATTCTGACAATGGAATCATAAAATCGCGCACTTTGAACTGTGAATTTACTTCACGTTTGGTCAAATCCATCAACGCATGACCGATACTTGGCGCATTGAATAAGTACGATCCGGAAACGGAAGTATGAACTCCCATATTTCGCAGAATAAACGATACTTCACCGTTTACGCCTCCATCAACATGTACGGATTTATTGGGGTATTTGTGCTGAAAATCGCGGATTTTCTTAAAGTTGGATGCGTCAAACACACCACCACTTTGTCCGGGAACGGTAGCCATCAATAAGATAAAATCGAAGGAATTGTAGGCATCAAACTCGGCAATACTTGTTGGTGTTGTGATTGCAAGTCCACGTTTTCCGGTGATGTCGGAAGGTAAATCAAGTGGAGATGTTAGATCTTCCAATTGAAAGGTCACATATTCTACCGGAACTTCGCGCAGCAAGTCGAAGTATTTTTCGGGCTGTGCCGTAATGATATGCAGATCGATTGGAATGTTACACCAGGTGCGAATGTTGCGGATATCGTCGAATACTGTTACTTCGTCATTGCAATCAACGTGCAGTAAATCAACTTTATGTGCCATCAAATCTGCAATAGTTGTTTGCAGATCTCGCTTCTTATCCGAATAGATCGATGCTGAAATTCTCATTCGGCAAAAATAATGAAAGATGGATCAAAAATAACCGCGATGTAAACGAACTTATTAACGGTTGAGAAATCCTCATTCCTTGTCTTTTTTTGCAGGATTTGACAAAGAGGCTGCCAATGTTGGTGCTACTTTTGATTGTACAAACCAAATTATATGAAACAACTTTCCATCATCTCGTTCACACTACTTTTACTTGTAATAAGTCTCTCCAACCGGGCGAATGCTCAAAGTCTTTCTCCAGATCTGGATGCTTTGCTTGACGCCAAATTGGATAGCATGCATGTGGCATTGAACAATAAGTCGCTGAGCGGTGCCATTAAAATGTCGGGAAATTACCATTGGAAACATGCCGTCGGGATATCCTCGACTTTTGTACCTGTTACCACCGACCACGTTTATGAAATAGGAAGTGTGGCAAAAACGATGACGGCTGCCTGTGTTTTACAATTAGTTGATGAGCAGGTTTTAACGTTGGACGATAGTTTGCATGAATGGCTTGCTCCTATTCCGAATATCAGCGGAGATATTACGATTCGCCAATTATTGCAGCACAAAAGCGGCTTGTATGATGTATTGGGAAACCCATCTTGTCAACCAACGTTATTGACTTATCAAGATTCAATCTGGGATCCTGAAGTATTGGTCTACACCTTTATCATGCCGCCTCCGAATCAACCGGGCGGAACTTGGAGCTATTGCAACACCAATTACTTCCTATTGGGAATGATCATCAAAGCAGCCACAGGCAATAACTATTACACCGAAATCAGAAATCGATTTTTCACTCCACTCGGGTTAACTACTCCAGCCATTCCGGCATACGAGACCGTAAGTTCACCGGTTGCACATCTTTGGCTAGACATTAACGGTGACGCTATTCTAGACGATGCACATACTTTTTTCTTCAACTGGTTATCATTGAATTCGGCGGCTGGAGCTGCAGGAGGATATTATGCCACGCCATTGGAAACTTCTGAGTGGATGCGAACCTACATGCGTGGAGACCTTCTTTCGGCAATAGTGATGGATGAAGCTCGAATCACCGTTCCTGCTCCGGGTTTACCTGCAACTACTTACGGCTTGGGACTCATGAAAAAGCAATTTTTCGGCTACACGGGTTACGGTCACGGCGGTGATTTATCCTATTCAGCCAGTTCATGGTATTTCCCTGATTTAGACATTAGCGTAACAGTAACGAACAACGATGCCAATATCATATCATGGGAATTGTCGCCGGTAATTGCGGAGTTGCTGGAGACCTATGTGAATTGGCTGTCAACTGCCGAAACAGATGAATTGACTTCGAGCGAACCTTTGTTTTCGGTTTACCCGATTCCATTTACTTCTGAAGTGAATATTGATATACCGCAAGAATATACCCACCGAAAAATCAGCTTTGAAATCTATTCTGTTTCGGGAAATAAACTAAGTACAACTAGTGTAAATACCTATAACGAGTCTACTTCTGTTTTAACCGTGAGTGGTTTGGATCGTCTTTCATCGGGAGCTTATTTGTTAAAGATTTATACCGATGGTGAATTGACACAAATACAGGAATTGATCAAATAAGGATCTTCATTGAGTAGTGTAACAAAGCAAATGAAAGGAAGAAGCGCAATTCAGAAATGGGTTGCGCTTTTTTTGATCTTCAATTTTTAGGTATATTTCTTTCGTAAAAGGAATGCTTATTAGTCTACTCGTTTCACCGAAACATCATCAACATACAACACAGTATTGTGTTCCTTTGTATTGGCAGTAATTCCAAATTCAATACTGCTATACATACCCTTGGTTCCTTGTTGATTGTATAAAAAATCTTTCGGCAAGGTTTTCCACTTATCTTGATCTATGATCAGTGTTCCGTTTTGCCAAACCTTCACGTAACCTTTCTTTTTCTGCGACAATTTTACTTCCAACTCAACTTGAACCCATTGATCTCGCGGAAAAAGCAGGGCTGTTCCTTGTTGAATAATGTCTTCATTGAAAAACTTGTGTTCCACACGCAATGCTCCGTCAACAATTGCTAAACGCATTCCAGGTCCGGCACCAATTGACGTTTGCTCTTCCAAATCCATGATAAACATCCATTGTGCAGATCCGTTTCCTTCCAAGTAGTACCATGCCGAAACATGCACTGTTTCTTTTTCCCAAAAGGCCATGTTTTGTTTAGAAACACTTGCTTTAGAAACATCCGACGCCGGCGAAGCAACAGCTGTCATCTTAAAACTTTTGTTTCCTGAATGTTTAATCAAGGTGTCAATGGAATGTGTGTTTTCCGCCATTGTCAGTTGAAAAAAAGACCAGTATTTATCATCAGATTCAGCTATCATAGCATCTGCATCAGCATAAATCTCGAACGAGTCATCATACGAATCAGGACCGTCAAAAAATTTCTTCTTGTTGCAAGAAGTTAGAGCCAAGCTCAATAACAATAGTGAAATCAGTGCCTTCATCTGCTTAATGGAATTGGTACCCAAACGTTAATCCACCCCAATGTTCCCATTGAAAATCAACTAAATATGAAACTATCGGTGTATAGGAAACTCGCAAATAATAATGTTTTTCGAGCGGTTGAAAACGATATCCTAAGCCCAAAGGCATACGTAGAAATACCGATCCGCGGGTAGTCAATGAAAATGCCTGTCCGGCAGCTACATCAAGCCCATGTCCGTTTTTCCCAAACACAGCATGTGCCATGACTGGAAAAACAAGTGCTGAACCGTTGTTGCGATCAATTGGCGCTACGCTAAAACCAACTCTGCCAATCAATTGAAATTGTGGATTTTCGATGAATCCTTTTTCATAATTGATCGAACCAAAACCTCCACTTCCTGCCAATTCAAAGGAAAGATAACGATGCTTTTGCGCAAACAATAAATTTACGGCTAACAAACTAAAGGTCAACAACAACCAATTTCTCATTTTTACATTCGGATTTAAAGAATAGGATCAAATGTATTTACTTGCTAATATAGTTATTTCATTGAATGATTGATCCTTCTTCTTTCTGTTGATTACATCCCACATTTAAAAAGACAAATCCAACAACCAGAAGAAGGATCAATCGTCTCATAAAAACCGTTTTCGTTGTTCAGGAGTCGGCAGCGCACATTGCTGATTGGCTAGTTTGTGTCGACGTTTGGCAATCCAGTTATAAACTCCGTCGCGCAGAAAGCGTGGTACGACTCTAAAAATCCGTAACCATGAGTAAGGCGCCTTTAAATGAGCTGTCACTTTTAACGCTCCCGAAGATCGTTCGAATAATCGCGTTCCGTTCCAAAAATAAAAGGTGCTTAAATCTGGTTGAGGGAATTGGTGATTCTGGAAAAAGCGTTGGGCTGTTTCCGATTGCAAGGCGCAGAAATGAACGGTTGCATCGCGCTCGTGATCGAGTATAAACTGAACCGAACGGTTGCAAAATCCGCAATCACCATCGTAAAAAACTACCGGAAATTTCATGGGTTAAAGCTACGGTTTAATGGTGGTTTTTTGCTGAGGAAAGCGTTAAATAATGGAGAGTCATCCACCTCCTCCCTTATGCTTGCGCTAAAGCTACAGCAAAGGCGCAGAGGGAGGACCGAGGAGGGTGGCACCTTGCATAGGTCAATACAAGCTTGCCACCTCCCATTCATCACCAGCCACGGCTGGCTCTTCCCATCCTCAAGGAGGGAAACTGAGTCGCCTTTTAACTAAGAACATCACTTCCTCCAACCAAGCTTTTCCTCCTATTCTTAAAATTCCCCAAAATCGCGTTCCTCTACCTCATTCCACCATTTCCAACAACTTAAAACCGTATTTTTGAGTCGCTAAAAAATGAACCAATGAAAATAGGAATTCTTCTCTCAGGCTGCGGAGTTTACGATGGTGCTGAAATTCAGGAAGCTGTCTTGTCAATGCTGGCTGTTCAGGAAATCGGTGCAGAGTATATCTGCATTTCGGTGGATGCACCACAACACCACGTAATCAATCATACAACCGGCGAAGAAATGCCTGAAACCAGAAATATGTTGGTGGAAGCCGCTCGTATTGCGCGTGGAGAGATCCGCAATATCAATACCATTGCTCCGGCAGATATCGATGCGTTGATCATTCCAGGTGGATTTGGAAGTGCGAAAAACTTTACCAAATGGGCGTTTGAAGGACCTGATGGGGCTATTTTACCGGAAGTAAAACTCTTATTGGTGAACCTGGTGAACGTAGGAAAACCAATCGCGGCTTTGTGCGTAAGCCCTGTTGTTTTGGCAAAAGCCTTTGAAGGTTCAGCTATTCACGCCAATATGACCATCGGCAGCGATAAAGAAGGTTCGCCTTACAGCATTACCGATTTTTCGGCGGGATTAGCTAAAACAGGAGTTGAACCGGTTATGAAAACCGTTCGTGAAATTCAAATCGACACCACAAACAAGATTGTCACCGCTCCGTGTTACATGATGGATGCTACCATTTTAGATATTCGCAACAACATTCGTCAGGCAGTTGAAGCCTTGCGTGACCTGATTTAATCAACTCCATCTATGCAGATTTACCACGAACGAAAAGCAGTACACGATGCAGCAGTTCAACAATTAAAACAACAGTTTAACCGTCTTGCTTTTGCTCGTTTGCTAAGTATCGTATTGGCTTTGGTATTCGGTTATCTCGCCATTCGTTCAGAAAATACGGTTCAATGGATTGTCGCCATCACTTCTTTTGCAGCATTCGTAGTCTTCATGCGCTTGCATTTTGGGGTAAAGCGGAGATTGGTGTTGGAGCAAACATTGGTGAAAATCAATGAAACCGAATTGGCTTTTTTAGAAAAACAAGAACTTCCATTCGATGGCGGAAATCGTTTTTTGGAAGCCAATCATACATATACGTACGATTTGGATATTTTCGGAGAGCACTCGTTGTTTCAGCATTTGAATCGCACGCAAACCTTCATGGGAAACCGCAGTTTAGGTCAATCGCTGCTTAGTAAATCGGAAGCTGAAACGATCAGAAACCGTCAGGAAGCAATTGCCGAGCTTGCTCCACTGCTTGAATGGCGACAATTATTTACTGCCAAAGCTTTATTGGCCAACGATAATGAAAAAATCAGCGATACGTTGCGCTCGTGGAACAACGATCAACCAAAAGTTTCGTTGGTCACTGTTGTGTTGAGTTATGGTTTGCCAGCTTTGGGCGGAATACTCACCATTCTCGGTTTTTTGAAAGGAAGCAGTCCGCTCTTTCTAAATCTTGCAGTAACAGTGTTTATTTTCAACTTGATTGTTTTGGCTTCCCAACTCAAGAAAATGAATGCTGAAATTGCATTCGCCGACAAGATCAATCAAACCTTGGTGCGTTACAGCGAATTACTGCAGGCCATTGAAGAGCGGGAATGGAAAAGCGAACTATTGATCGATATTAAGCGAAAACTGAATTCGTCACAAGTCGCTGCCAGCAAACAAATCCACACCCTTTCGCGCATTTTCGCATCGCTGGAGAGCCTTCAAAACGGCATGGGGGCGATTATCTTTAACGGAACCGTGCTTTTCCACCTGCATACGTATCGCAAGTTGTTGCGTTGGAAATCGACACATGCCGGAGAACTGGATAATTGGTTGCAGCAAATCGGTGAAACGGAAGTACTGCTCTCGTTTGCCAATTTATACTTCAACAATCCGGATTTTAACTTCCCGGAACTAAACGATAAAGCTGTACTTCGTTTTGAGGAATTGGGACATCCGCTTATTTCGGCTTCGAAACGGGTGAGTAATTCAGTCGATTTTTCCGATAAACAATTCATTGTACTCACCGGCTCTAACATGTCGGGGAAAAGCACCTTCTTGCGAACCTTGGGCGTAAACCTGGTGCTTGCCAATGCCGGAGCTCCAATTTGTGTGAAGTCGGCCAATATTCAACCAATGGACATTCTGGTTTCTATGCGTTTATCCGATTCGTTGAGCGATAGTGAATCGTATTTCTTTGCCGAGGTGAAACGTCTCAAGGAAATCATGACCGAACTGGAAAATCGGCGTTGTTTTATTCTTCTCGACGAGATTTTGCGCGGCACCAACTCCGACGACAAGCGCACCGGAACCATCGAAGTGTTGAAAAAAGTAATTGCCAAAAATGCGATCGGTGCTATTGCAACACACGATTTGGAAGTGTGCAACACAACCGATGAATACCCACAACTACTTGTAAACAAATGTTTTGAAGTAGAAATCATCAACAATGAATTGAAGTTTGATTACCGATTACGCGATGGAATCTGTCAGAACAAAAGCGCGACTTTCTTGATGAAGAAGATGGGGGTTATTTGATATAATGGGAACTTGGAACTAGGGAGCTGGGGAACTAGGAGTCCTAATTCCCAGCTCCCTAGTTCCTCAATTCCTAGTTCCCTTCTAAAGAACTTATCAACCGTTAATATCCATTAATTTATTGATTAAATGCGGTTTACGTTGTGTTCATTCTTTCATAAAGTCATCGACTGTTGAAATTTATACGTGAAAAACGGGCATATTTAACGGAAGCGACGTACTTTTGTGGCAAAATAGCATTGCTAAAAAACGAATGTATGAACGAATTTGGTAAACGGGGAAACAACGCCGATTTGAAGGCAACAATCGGTCTGGAAAATCTCGGAAACGTATTCTGGAACTTAACACCTGCTGAATTGGTAGAAGATACCATCATCAACGGTCAAGGTGTATTAACCGACACCGGTGCAATCGCCATCGAAACAGGTGAATTCACAGGTCGTTCGCCGAAAGACCGCTTTGTGGTAAAAGACGCGAAAACAGAAAACAGCGTTTGGTGGGGTGATGTCAATATTCCTGTTTCTACAGAGCAATTCGACGCATTGTACAACCGAATGAAAGCATATTTGACCGGTAAAGATGTGTATGTACGTGACGCGTATGCATGTGCAGACGATAATTTCCGCATGAATCTTCGTGTTACAACAGAATTTCCATGGTCAAACATGTTTGCTTACAATATGTTCTTACGTCCGACCGACGCTGAAATCGAAAACTTCGATGCAGAATGGAACATCGTTTGTGCTCCGGGCTTTTTGGCAGATCCTGCTATCGACGGAACACGTCAGCACAATTTTGCTATCTTGAATTTCACCCGCAAAATGATCATCATTGGTGGTACAGGTTACACAGGTGAAATTAAAAAAGGAATTTTCTCTGTATTGAACTACGTTCTTCCGCACGAAAAAAATGTATTGTCTATGCACTGCTCGGCTAACGTTGGAGCGGACGGTGATACGGCTATTTTCTTCGGTTTGTCGGGAACAGGTAAAACTACCTTGTCTTCTGATCCGAACCGCAGATTGATTGGTGACGATGAGCACGGTTGGGCCGACAATTCGGTATTCAACTTCGAAGGTGGATGCTACGCTAAAACCATTGACCTTTCTCAGGAAAAAGAACCACAGATTTACGATGCCATCAAATTCGGAGCTATCCTTGAAAACATCGGTTTCATTGGTGAATCTTCTACTCCAGATTACACAGACGGATCGATTACTGAAAACACACGTGTTTCGTACCCAATCGATTTCATCGACAACATCATGACACCTTCTGTAGGTGCGGGTCCGAAAAATATTTTCTTCCTTACAGCTGATGCGTTCGGTGTATTGCCTCCGATCTCACGCTTAACGAAAGAACAAGCAATGTATCACTTCATGTCGGGTTACACAGCGAAAGTTGCCGGAACCGAAGTTGGTATTACTGAACCTACAACAACATTCTCGGCTTGTTTCGGAAAAGCATTCTTACCCCTTCACCCTGCTAAATACGCCAAATTATTAGGCGATAAATTGCACGGAACCGACATCAAAGTTTGGTTGATCAACACGGGTTGGTCCGGTGGTTCTTACGGTGTAGGAAGTCGTATGAAATTGTCGTACACACGTGCAATGATTACAGCTGCTTTGACAGGAAAATTGGATACTGTAGAATTTGCTACACTTCCGGTATTCGAATTGGCATTCCCTACTTCATGCGAAGGCGTTCCTGCTGAAATCTTGAACCCGCGCGAAACATGGTCTGACAAAGGTGCTTACGATAAAACAGCCAATCATTTGGCAGAACAATTCGTTAAGAACTTCGAAATCTATGCTGCTGAAACATCGGCTGATATTTTAGCTGCTGCTCCGAAAGTAAAAATGACGGTTTAATCGTTTACAATAATTAATCATGGAAGGATCGTCAATCTTAGGCTGACGGTCCTTTCTTTTTGAATTAACTTTCATGAACACAATCACCATTTCAGAAGGAAAAACCAATAGTTTGATCGTTCCGGCGATTTTTGGAATATTAATTGGAATCGGTTTCACCTTTCTTATTCCCATTGCTGGTTTAATCATTTTGGCAGTTTCAATCAGTCTGTTTTCCGCAACGAATGGTCTTGAAATAACCAACTCAGGTACCGGGTACCGGAAATACATGGATTATTTCGGATTAAGATATGGTACTTGGCATTCACTCAATTCCGTAGGCGAAGTTGAGTTAAAATTGTCTGTAGATGCTGACACTGTTCGCACTTACACTGGTAGAACTGAATTAAAGTCAGTTACTTACGATTTGATCATCGAGTTAGAATCTGGCGATAAACAACCCATTTACGAGTTTCTGGAGTACAAATCCGCGATGCTTGCGCTCGAGCAGTTTGCGACTGCATTACAGGTTAGATCAGTGGATTATGTTGCAATTAAACTGGAGGAAAACCGCCTAAAGCGAGAGAATCGATAGGAATAATTGGTAACTTGGTGTCAGATTTCCGACCGATGAAAAAATGGTGCTGTGTTTACTTTCTGATGTGTTTTCTGCAAGTCGCGGCGCAACGATCTCCTTCAGCCGAATCGAATCAGCAATCGTACAGGTTTCATTCGTTTCTCGAAATGAAATCAATTGTTAAAACACCGTTTCATTGGAACACACACGAAGCTTTCGATCAGGAAATAACCCTTGATTTCCTCTCGTATTTGTACAATCTAAAAGAAGATTCAACGCGATATTTCTGGCTCGAAAAACACGATTCTTACAGCGATTCAAGTGGTTCCGGAACCTTTGAAGCATTTGTGGCCTATCACGTGCCATCTATTCATTTGTGCGACCTCGACCGGGATAATGATCTTGACATTGTCTACGAAGGTTATCAAATGCCCGGCTACAATACCAAAAGCACACTGGTATTTATCCGGCATAAAAAGCATTACCTCGAAGTTTTGTCAGAAAATGGAATTGTTGTTGGTTTGAATCAATTGCCAGATAAAAAAATGGAAATGATCGTTTATCATTACCCCTGTTGCACCGAATATACGGAATCACTGAAAGTAATTGAGTTCTCAAAATCACGATCTACTACTTTTGTAAAACAAACGGAAGCTATTGGTTTCGTGAATATTACAGACACTCGGTTAAACGAACAGTCCCTCATTCCAATGCCACAACCGACGTTTGCGGAAATTGCATTAGACTCAGCCTACCTCTTCAATGGACCCGACCCCGAGAATTTAGTGCCCAACGAAGTTTTATTGAGTGAGAAATATACGTACGACGAATACGCTCCTTTTATGGCGAATTGCAAGCGTGGCAGTATTGGTCGCTTATTAAACAGTTATACGGATGAGTTGGGCAACCAGTGGTATTTCATGGAACTGTCAAAAGATCAATCGAACAAATTTACTTTGTTTGAATACGCTTTTTACGATATCACACTTGAGCATTTTGCAGGATGGATTCCGGTTGAAAAATGCAGGTTAAAAAATGAAAAACAATGAAATATCTGTTCGTCCTATCTGCATTCTTCGTTTATACCCATTCAACTGCTCAACTGAAACTAACCCGCCTCAGCGACAGTTCCTACGTTTTCACCACCTGGCAATTATACGTGAGCAAAACTGACAGCGCTCTCTATCCAGCAAATGGTTTCATCAAAATCACTTCAGCAGGAGTTTTACTTATTGACACACCGTGGGATACAACGCAATTTCAACCCTTATTGGATTCCATTGAAAAACGATTCAATTCACAGGTTAAATGGGTGATTTCAACGCACTCACACGCCGACCGAACAGCAGGATTGGATTATTACAAATCAAAAGGAATTGCTACTTACACCTCCTTTTCGACCCGGAAAATCTGCGAAGAACGTGGAGAACCGCAACCCGAGTTTGTGTTCTACCACGACACCGTCTTTCAATTAGGCACTACGAAGGTGCAAACCTTTTTTCCCGGCGCCGGACATACCCCTGACAACATTGTGATCTGGTTTCCGGAAGAAAAAATTTTGTACGGAGGCTGTTTCGTAAAATCAGTAGAAGCAACTGATATCGGCAACCGGGCAGATGCCAACTTTGGTACTTGGGAAATGTCGGTAAAACTGGTAGAACGAACGTTCAAACATCCAAAATGGATCATTCCCGGACATCAGTCGTGGGAAAGCAAGAAATCGCTCAAGCATACCCGTAAATTAATTCGAAAAAGCTAACTAATCTGATCTTTGAACATCGGCGTAACGTGTCAGCCTCAAGGATGATCTGGACCTAGTTTTTGGTTATTTTTTCTCCAGTTTATACCGTGATTCTGCAATCGTTTTCCCGGACACATCTTTGGTATAAACCAATCGAAATCCATCACCCTCAATGCGTTCAAACTGCAATTCCTGAACAGGCAAATCAATAGAACTCTTGATTCCACAAGTGATTGCCTCGTCTTCGAACGCAAAACGCAATTGAATCGGAACCGCAGTGTTGTTCTGAAAACGCAGGTCTTTGTAACCGTAAACAACCGTAGCATCGGCTCCAAGTGGTGTAAATCGATCTTCCTCTTGGTAAATATCTACGGTATGATTGTAGCGCTCACGTATTGTCAATCCAGCCAGTAAAGCCGCATGGTAAACAATCCCGGACAATTGACACAAGCCTCCGCCTACTGCTTCCTGCAGCGTTCCGTTTACGATATTTCGTCCGGTTTTATATCCGCGTTTTGCAGTAGGATCGCCGATGATTTTCCAGAACGAGATCACTTCTCCCGGATGCACGATCACTTGTTCCAATTCTCGAGCGGCGCGTTGCAGGTTGTGGACTTTATTTTCAAATAACGAAGTTCGCTTAATGAGTTGTTTTACAGAAATTTGAACAGGCTCATTGAGTTGACTTCTTAAGGTAGCTTGCGGCTCAACGCGTCGATTCTTCCAATCACGGTAAGCCCGTTGGAACAGACGAAAGCGTCGCTTAAAAGATGCCGGAATCAACTTTCTCATCCTACTTTTTGAAGTACCACAACTACATAAGACGCATACCCTTTCAGGAACGATCTGCAAAAGAGATTATCGAAAAAACGCATGAACGAACGCATACGCACCGGAAAACGGTGAATGGGAAAAAACAAGACTCCTCGTTTGGCGACCAGTTTCCAGTTGCCATTTCCCAAGACCAATAAATCATTCGTATTCTGTGCATTTGAACCGTGCCAGTGCGCTGGGTTGACTTTCCGTTGACCAAATGATCGACGTTTAGCCGAAGGGAAATCAACGATAAACAATCCGTCTTTGGCAAGCAAACGATGAGCTTCTTCTAAGAATTTCGTGGTGGTTTCCGCATCTAAGTGCATCAACACGTGCATGGAAAACGCTTTTGCGAACGATTCTGCCGGCAATCCGGTGTTGGTGATTTCGGCCAGGTGGAAGTTTTTGTCGGTAAATTTCTGTTTGGCTTCGGTTGTCATTCCCTCACTGAAGTCAACACCGTCGGTAGAACGCGTCATAAAACGTCCTGTTCCGCAGCCCATATCCAACACGTGTTGGTTCGGATTTTCGGGGAGCCATTTATCCAAAAAAGCGCATTCCTGCTTGTGAATGTATTGTCCGTAACTCGACCCACCGAAACGATCGTCATCGTATTCTTTGCCAATGCGATCATAATATGCTTTCACCGTTTCGGTCATGATGGATGATTTTTGAGATTTAAAGATAAATAAAACCTGAAACTGTCTTACAGTTGTGGATAAATGTCATTGTCATAACGTGTAAATGAGCCACCCTCCTCGATCCTCCCTCAAGGGAGGAAGTAGATCAATATGATCTTTTTGACTTTCTTTTTCAATCAAAATTCAGGTTTTTCGTTCACTTTATTTTAACGATAAATCCACCTCCTCCCTTGAGGGAGGATCGAGGAGGGTGACATTCTTCTTGCACTCTAAATCAAGCATTTTTTATACATTCGTTTTATGACAACTCCTCAACAACTCGTTCAATTTCTTTCGCAATACAACGAACAAATCGAAAAATGATCGAATACGAAACAAATCCATCTTCTTTTTTCATTGAAAACAAAGGATACGTTGAATCAATTGTACAGCAGCTAGATGAGTTAGGTGCTACCTATTCCGGTTATTGCAATGCGTATGGATACGATGTGGAAGCTACCTTCCGGAAAAATTTGTTTACCTATCAGTTGCAGTTTATTAAAGCACAGGTAACCCAAAATGGTGTTTATATTCCGAAAAACTCTCATAATCACCTTGAAACCAGATTCATTGTAACGGGATTGTACGCGGGGCCTCACTTTTCATTGGGAAAATCATACCTGAGACGCTGGTTTATGCCACAGCAATTCCTGAGCAAAATCCCCAAACCTTTCTTTTTAAAAATGGCTGTTTCGGATGATGAAACACTGACAGATCGATTGATTCAATTGATTCTCAACTTTGAGCCGGGTCGCCTCAAACGAATGGATGAAAAACTCAGCGGGCGACTTCATATTCCGTTGACGGATGTTCACGGTTTTGTGAAACTACTGGAATCTATTTCTAAATAAGTTACTTCAACCCTTTCTTTAGGAAAGTCAAAAACTCGTCTACCGACATCACATACTTACTTTCTGAAATCAGTTTTCCGTTTTCATCCAATATGAATAAATGCGGTGTACTGATAGACTTGAAGCTTTCCAACTGAATCTGAGCATTTTTTTGGCCCTCTAAAATATCAGTTTCGGCAATTTTCTTGTTATCATCAGTGTAAGCCGAAAAACAGACGAAATGATCTGCAAGCAGCTGTTGAATTTCTTTATCCACCAATATACGATCCTCTAATCTTCGGCAGTTTGCACATGACCAAGCCGTGAAATAAATCAGCACACGTTTCTGTTGTGTTTTACCTTCGTCCAACGCTGAAGAAAGATCATTCAATTGATAAAACACTCCATTTTCCTGATTAAGTTCAAGTACCAATTCAGTATTCGGGGTGGAATAGTGATAGTTGTTCTTTGACTCGTTTTCTAGGTAAGAGGCAAATTTAGCAGACTCAATTATTTCGTTGCGATCAAGCTCATATTGTTCCGTTGATTTGTAGTAATCTACAACACTCATAATCTCACCATAGGTATCATCTTCCTCGATATCACTATAATCGATAATAATATTAATGATATTGGGCCAGGCAAACAGCTTGTTATCAATTGAATCCCAATTGCCACATGTTCGAAAAATGTCCATATCCAAACGAGTCGAATCATCCAATTCAATAGAAATCATCTGACTTCGAATAAAGGTCGGAATATTGTCTTTCACTTTCTCGCAGTCAATTTCCTGAGCAGAAGTGGCAAAAGAAAAAAGCAAAACGGCTAAAATCCCGGTAAATCGTGTGATCATTAAAAAATAGATTCTGTAAGTTAGCAGCATGTCGTTTGATCAATTAATCAGGTTGAAGATAATCGATTTTCAGTATCCGAAAAACAGTTAACAGGAAAATAACACGAATCAATACCTTCCCCACCAACGTCTGAGGAACCATTCTGTGGAAAGTACCAAAATCAGAATCACGAACAACCATTTCCAGTCAATCAAGGCCGTGTAACCCGAATCGGCGTACTGAATTGTGGTGATATCGCCACGTTTCTCAATTTCATCCAACAGTTGACTCGCATTTTTGAGTGGTCGGAATGTACCTCCCGATTGCGTCGATAATTGATTCAATACACTAAAATCGGCACGTGTTTCGGCTTGTTCAATGGAAATATCTTCGACTACAAAATCACCCGATTTGGTGTACTTCTTTCCTTTATTATCAGCCGTTACAATCCATTTGTAGGTTCCGGCTTTTAACTGACCGGCGTTGGCTTTGTAGAAATTCGACAATGGCGAAAACTCGATACTCGATTTTTTCTTGTCGGGACCAACCAAAGTCAACACAATCTCAGGTGTGGTAATCAACTCCATCGCTTCGTTGTAAAACTCCGCTTTTACCTCCACATCTTCCGTCACGTTGAAACGTTTTGGCAAGGTTACTCGCAACGGTTCACGGTTTTGACGAACAACTAGGTATTGCACCATTTTTTGGACAAATTCCCTGAAACCGTCAATCGATCTGCGTTGACTGAATTCCTTCATTTTCCAACGCCAAATTCCTTCGCCCAGCAACACACCAATCTTCACCTGATCGCGTTGTGTCACAAACAACAACGGATCGCGCTTGCTTACACTTCCGATTCGCTGTGTAAGAATCACTTCTGCGTTTGCCGGTAAATTATGACTTCCGAATTTCACCCGCAATGGCGGATAATACTGTAATGCATCCGTAAAAAGACTCGTAAATTCAAAAGACGAAAAGCCGCTCGACACCGCACCTTGCACATCGTCTTGCTGCGTGCTTCCGGGCACTGTCAATCCAATTTCGTATGATCGAACAACCGCAGAAGGAGTTGTTGGTCCTAACAATAACAAAATCGGAATCTTCTTTTCTTTGATTGTTTTGAACAGAGCGGCATTTGGTTTACTTCCGTTTTCGTACCACACCACCAGATTCGGACGTTCTTTCGGTAAGGAATACTCGTTTGTAAGCGCCGTGACTACTTGCGATTGCTGATCTTCTTCAAGTATTGAACGAATAGCAGCCAAATCGGGATGCGGAGCACTGGAAAGCAAACAAATCAGGTTTTTGTTATCGACAATTTCGATGTAGCAAGTTTGTTGATTGTTGTCGAAGGTATATTCACCGCTTTTGTGTTGTAAAACAACATTGTAACGCTGGAATCCTTTCGATTTCGCGTCAACATTAAACAACACCTGCTGCTGATCGAAAACGGAATTGGTACAACTAACGGTTTGTGTGGCTATCGTTCGACCTTGATGTACCAACGAAACAGTTGTGGGACCAACAGGAATACGGTTAAAATCAACCGTTACATCAATGGGAAATTGATTGTTCAGGAAAGCGACTTCATTGGTGTTGACGCTTTTGATCAATTGATCTCTGCGGGTGATAGTATCTCCTACTCCCAGCGTAAAAACGGGCGTCAACTCAATGCGTTCTGCCGGATACATCGGATGGGTTCCGGTGTTGAAATTTCCATCTGAAATCAACGTGATCGCACCGATATTGCGGTTGAAAAACAATTCGCGTACATGCTCGAATCCACCGGCAAGGTTGGTTTGTTTTCCTGAAAAGTCAAGTGTTTTAAGGTTTCCGGTTTTTTCGCCGACTTCCAGTGTCATCAACTCAAACTCATCACCAAAACGCTGTTCCAACTGTTGCTGAAAATCCTGAATGCGTTGTTTGACCTTCGCACTGTCAGAATAATTCTGCATTGAACCTGAATTGTCGACCATTGTAATGAACAAAGGCTTTTCGTCGCGGTACCGAATCGATTCCCACAGCAAGCCTAGCAACAACAAGCCGACTACAAATAAGGCAACCGATCTGAGCGCAAATAGCTGGCGGAGTTGTTTTACCGTCCAATCACTTGCAATTCGCGGTTTATAATAATAAAAGTACGACAAACCCACCGATAGGATTCCGATAGGCAGCAACCACCAAAGCGATATATCTGAAAAATAGTTGAACATGAATTATCAACGAAAATAAGACTTATTTTGCCTTATTCGCCAAGGTATATGAAATACCCAATCCTAAAACCGATTTAAATTGGGTTCGCGGTCCGGTATTTCCTTTAGAATCTCGGATCGCGATATCGTCGTCGTACTGCAAATTCCATTGCAAAGAGGCAGAAAACCACTTGTTTACCTTAAAAGCGAAAATATTTTCGGCATTCACATCGATATTTTCCGGATTGTTGAGGTAATTGGAAAACAACTCGACACGGGTTTTCATTTCAATGTTTTTCATGATCTCTTTTTGGAATTTCACACGGAAATAAGCCCCAAATTCGTTTCTGATTCGTTTTCCAGCCGTTAATACTGATCCATCAGTATTCAAAATAGCTTTTTCCACACCAAAAGCACCCGCATTTGCAAGCACCTCATCGTTTACTATGGTCATCTTTCCTGCCAACGGAGAAATGTACATATTAAAATATTCTTTCGGAGCGTATTCGATACCAATAGATAGGTTCACATAAGCAGGTGCCATAAACGTGGAAATGCGCACCGAATCGTTTGGAAAGGAAAACCCATTGAGTGATTGCGTTTTGAAACCGGCAGTTACGGTATAAAACCATGTTTTCTTAAACTCATAACCGAAAGTCGAGGAAAGATCGATCTTGTCATCCGTTTTCTGCAATCCGTCTTTTTTTCCGGTAGAATCGATGTATCTCAATCCGCCCAATGCAAACTTAAATTCGTTTTGCCATTTCAGGGCATTCTTTTGGTAATTGGCCGTCGCTTCAATGAAACCAAGCGCAGACACATTATTACGTCCACCGGCAGCCCAATTCACAAAAGAAGTTTGAGTGCCGTTAACGCCGAAAATACTTTTAAGCGCCCATGATTTTTTGGGTTCAGACGAATCAAGTGAAGCTGTATCGATTTGTGCGTAAAAAGCAGTGGAAACAGAGAGTAAAGCAATTAAAACAGTGAATTTCATCAAAAAAAATTTCGACAAAAATAACAATTCATGCGTTTATTGAGTTAGTCTGTTTTTAAGTTCATGATCCCAACTCAGTAAACTTAAAAACTAGCCTATTGATCAACTCATATAACTTATAAAACACTAATTTTGCACAAACAAAATTAAGCTATGTCGAAAGAAATTTACATTGTTGCTGCCGTTCGTACCCCGATGGGAGCTTTTTTAGGCGGATTGTCATCCATTCCTGCTACTCAACTCGGTTCTGTTGCTATCAAAGGAGCATTGGATAAATCAGGAATCGATCCTGCATTGATTGACGAAGTATTCATGGGGAACGTATTGCAAGCCGGTGTTGGACAAGCTCCAGCTCGTCAGGCTGCTTTAGGAGCCGGTTTGGGTAACAATGTTCCATGTACAACGGTAAACAAAGTATGCGCTTCTGGAATGAAAGCGATCATGCTTGGAACCCAATCTATCCTTGCAGGTGACAATGAAATCGTAGTAGCCGGTGGAATGGAAAACATGAGCCAAACACCACATTATATCGATGGAAGAAACGGCACCAAATTCGGAAACATCACCATGTTAGATGGTATTACCAAAGACGGTTTATTGGATGTGTACAGCAAAGTACCAATGGGTAACTGTGCCGAATTGTGTGCAAAAGAATACAACATCACCCGAGAGGATCAAGATAACTTTGCCATTGCATCTTATACACGTGCGGCTGAAGCTTGGAAAGCAGGCAAATTCAACGACGAAATAGTTGGCGTTTCGGTACCGCAACGTAAAGGTGATCCAATAGTGATCACGGAAGATGAAGAATACAAGAATGTGTTTTTGGATAAAATCCCTTCTTTACGTCCGGCATTTGATAAAGACGGAACCATCACAGCTGCAAATGCTTCTACCTTAAACGACGGTGCTTCTGCATTGATTTTAGCTTCAAAAGAAGCAGTTGAAAAACACGGATTAAAACCGATTGCTAAAATTGTGAGTTATGCTGATGCAGCACACGCTCCTGAATGGTTCACCACTGCTCCTTCTTTGGCTGTTCCGAAAGCATTGGCAAAAGCGGGTCTTACAACAGATCAGGTTGATTTCTGGGAATTGAACGAAGCTTTTGCAGTAGTTGGAATTGCAAACACCAAGATTTTAGGATTGAATCCGGATAAAGTGGATGTAAACGGTGGAGCTGTAGCTTTAGGTCACCCGCTTGGAAATTCAGGATCACGCGTGATCGTTACTTTGATCAATGTTTTGAAACAAAACGGCGGTAAAATCGGTGGTGCAGCTATCTGCAACGGCGGTGGTGGCGCTTCAGCGATGATCATTGAGAATTGTTGATTACCCTTCTAAGACGAATTAAAAGTGGTTATATAATGAGGTTTAGACTAGACCTTATTTATATAACCACTTTTTTATTTTACCAATGTTTAGGAACTAAAAAGCCTAACAATTAGTATTCTTTGAGAAAATTGAGCTTAACAACTAAAAACAAAAAGACCAGTAATAGAGCACTTTTAACGAACATACAGCTTATTAGATTGTTGATAAAGTGAATCAACTAAAAACGAGATTATTACTTTTATTAAAATTGAAGTCAATATTTACTGAGCAATGAATGATCTTTACCTGAATAGCTTCTTCTTTTTCAATTCAAAACGTTTGTACGTATTCAAAAATTGGAGTCAACTTTTTATTTGCTTAGGCCTATTCATTTCTTTTTTAGTTTCTCATAAAGCAACTGCCCAAATTTCCGGAATAGTTAATCAATATCAACCTGTTACTAGTATCAGCTGCAATTCTGTAGCGGTAACAGATGCTTCTCCGTTTTCTGTTGGAAACCGGGTACTCATTATTCAGATGAAAGGTGCTACTATTAGCATGGCAAACAACAATACATTTGGAACCATTCAAAACTATAATGACTGTGGAAACTATGAATTTGCAGAAATTATAGCAATCAATGGCAATACCATCACTTTTCAGAATCAATTACTCAATTCCTATACAATCTCAGGATTAGTCCAATTGGTGCTCGTTCCACAATACACAAATGTTACAGTAAATGGTCAATTAACGGCCCAAGACTGGAATGGCAGCACGGGTGGAGTTTTAGTAATTGAAGTTTCTGGAACACTTACCATCAATGCTCCAATCTCAGTTACCGGAAAAGGATTTCGAGGATCGTTCGGCTGTAATAATCCTGATGGTGGTTGTGGAAACTTCCCTAATTACTACTACGCTGTTTCATCAGGTGATGGTGCAGAAAAAGGTGAAGGAATTGCTATTGTTGATGCCACAATGAATGGTGGACGTGGTGCTTTAGCAAATGGCGGTGGTGGTGGCAACAAACACAATACGGGCGGTGGTGGTGGCTCCAATGCCAGCATGGGTGGTCGCGGTGGTGATCAGGCTCAGTTTTGCGGCCAGCAGCCAATTGGTGGAGAAGGCGGTATGCCACTAGATTACAACACAGGACGATTGTTTTTAGGAGGCGGCGGTGGCTCTTCTGACCATAATAATGGTGTTGGTACTCCCGGTTCAGATGGTGGAGGAATTGTGATCATCAGAGCGCAAACGATTGTTTCAAACAATCAAAGCATAGAATCGAATGGAGACAATGTTGGTGTAGTACCTAATGGCATAGGCGACGGAGCTGGTGGTGGAGGTACAGGAGGAACCATTGTTCTTGATGCGGCAACTATTACCGGAAACCTTACATTAAGAACAAACGGTGGAAACGGTGGAAATCAACAAACAACGTATCCATCTTGTTTTGGACCCGGTGGTGGCGGTGGTACAGGACCGCTATTGGTTTCTACTCCGTCTTTACCTCCAAACATTACCATCCAACAACTTCCCGGTAGTGCCGGAATAGATGTGGTATCGACTTCTTATTGTTACCTTAATTCGTATGGCGCTGAACCCGGAAGTCCATTGTCTATTGTTCGGTATTCTATCCAACTACCTGAAAGTAATTCGCCGGCCGAACTACTAAATATAGGACCTGACATTAGCACATGCGATGCTTCTATCACTATTGATCCCGCAATTAATGCGACATCTTATTTATGGTCAACCGGTGAAACTACCTCAACCATTCAAGTCTCTACTACTGGTTCTTATTGGCTCTCTGTTGTGTTGCCTGGAAGTAATTGTACTGTAAGTGACACCATCAATGTCGTTTTAGGCTCCCTAATAATAGACGCAGGACCGGACCAAACAATCTGTGACGGACAAACAGCTACACTAAATGTGATCGTCCCAAACGCGTCAAACATTACTTGGAGCAACGGCGTAAGCAATAACATTGCCTTTACTCCCGCTACTACTACAACCTATACGGTAACAGCAACTGAGGCAAACGGATGCTCTGGAACCGATCAAGTTACAGTTGCCGTTATTCCGCCATTTACCATCTCTGTATCTCCTTCTATTACTGAAGGATGTGCTCCGTTAAGTATTACTTTTACGAACACAACATCCAATAGCTCTAATTGTGATTGGTTATTTTCTGATGGAACCAGTATCAGCGGTTGCGGCAATCAGATCGTAACCTTTGAAAATTCAGGTTGTTATGACTTAACACTAACGGTTACCTCAAATGACGGTTGTCAGGGAATAGCTAATTTTCAATCAATTGTTTGTCTTTCCGAACCTCCGGTTGCGTCTTTTACTCTTTCACCAACCATCTTGAATGCTGAAAATACAACAACAACTTTCAGCAATAATTCTGTTGGCGGAGCAAGTTATGAATGGATCTTTGGCGACGGCTCAGATAATTCAGCACTTTTTGCTCCTCAGCATAGTTATCCCTCAAATATCCCCGGATCTTTCCTCATAACACTTGTTACAAGTGCAGTGAATGGCTGTAAGGATACTGCCAATCAGCTTGTTTACATGGAAGACAACCTCATTTATTATGTCCCCAACGCATTTACTCCCGATGGCGATGAATTCAACCAGATCTTCCTTCCTATTTTTACTTCTGGGTTTGATCCTTATGATTTCAACTTTCAAGTGTTTAATCGCTGGGGGGAAATTATCTTCGAATCGAACAATCATGAAATCGGATGGGATGGTACATATCACGGAAAATTGGTTCAAGAAGGTGTTTATGCCTGGCAAATTGAATTCAAAACTTCAAAAAATGACGAACGAAAAACGATTAATGGTCATTTGAACTTGCTGAAATAAGTGTTTCGTCTTCCCAATTAATGTGAGTTCGACATAGAACAGCCTTGGCTGAATCTTGTGCCTCCGGTAAAGCTGTTGACAACAAGTGATTAGCATGAATGTTGTGGTGAAAAGAACTTTAGTTTTTAACTTACCAAAACGATTCTGTTAAATTAGCATGAATAATTGCATCCTCTATTTTTCTACAATCAACTCATCTAACCACTAAAAAAATGATAATCAGCTAATTAATATTAAATCAACAATTACCTGTTATTATTTAAACAAATTGTGAATCCTAAAGCAACCTATTGGCTTTCGAACCGTTTGTACCTTTGAATGAATATTTCTTTTGTTTCATTGATCATTTTTGATCCACAGGAAATATCAACACTAAGAGAATAACATTTTACTACTACAACTATGAAAGCTAGAGGCAATACTCTCTCCTGTATGCTTGTTTTCTGTATTCTGGCGTTTCAATCGCTGGGACAAACTACAGCTACTACCCTTACCTGGAATTCGTATTACGAAAATGATGAACTCCGCATCGAATTGGCCGAAGCTCAGCGCGCCGACTCCGTAAATGGCATTTTCAACAATTACCTGCTTATTCGGGTCACGAACAAAACCAATTCGGAAATCGATGTTTCGTTTCAGAAAAAACTGAGTTACAACATGAAACCATCCTCTTCCGATGCCATTCAGCCGTTTCGTTTACTAGCAGGTGAAATCAAAACTGGTTCCATTGATCCTGCCACTGATAAAACCCTACGCATTTTCGTGAATCAATATTCCGGTATGAATAAGAATGTCCTTACCGACTATTCACTCACTGAGATCAGTTCCACAACCGTTATTCGCTAATCAAGATGAAAAAACAACTACTCGCTCCTGCTTTCCTCTTGATTTCAGCACTGGGAATAGCACAATGTTCGCTTACAACGATTGCCGATAATCAAACCATTACGTGTGGTGATTGTGTTACACTTTCTGCATTTGGAAACGGTTCCGGCAACATTGCCTTTCAGGAAGACTTTAACTCCGGTTCGCCGCAAGGCTGGCAGTTTACACAAACCGTAACAATCGCTAACAATACATGTGGTGTTCCTTCGCCAGACGGATCTCCATTTATGTGGATGGGTGACGCTTCCGTGAATCCAAGAGATATGGAAACCGTTGGATTCGACCTAACACCCGGCGGAACTGTCTGTTTTGAAATGCGTTACTCCATTCAGGGAGATGCAACTCCATGCGAAGGTCCCGATGAACCGGATGAAGGTGTTTATCTGCAGTATTCTGTTGACAACGGAGCTACCTGGATCACGATAGAATATTATGATCCGAATGGAGGGAACGACCCGAATCTGACTTCGTGGAACCAATATTGTGTTGTTTTACCTCCCGGGGCGTTAACTACCAATACCATGATTCGCTGGCATCAGGATGCTGTTTCCGGTGAAGAGTACGACCACTGGGGAATTGACAACGTGATCATTACACTCAACGATCCTACATTTCAAATCTCTTGGTTACACGACGGTTATAATTACGGCCTCGGGTCAGGTGGAGGAGACAACCCAACTCCTGTCTGTCCGCAAAATAACACAACTTACACAGCGCAAATTACCAACGGGGTAACTACATGTACCTCAACCATTACCATCACTGTTGTTGATCCAACTATCATTATAGATGCCGGAAATGATACAACGGTTTGTCCGGGAGATTGCGCTGTAATATCCGCTACAGCTTACGAATTGGTAAGTCCCGCCAGCACACCAACCTTCGAAAACAGCGAAATAACGCCTGTCTTTAGCGGAAGTGCCGAAATGAACATTAATGTTCAGGGCTTGAATGCGCCTACTGTAAGCGCTGGCTCCATTACTTCTATTTGCTTAAACAGTTTCACGTTTAGCGGAACACAAATCTGTACTTCGTTTGGTGGTTGTAATTGCAACGGAACACCGATTGCTTTTGGCTCAAGTTGCAATCTGGATGTCAGCAGTTTTGACATTACTGTTACTTCTCCGGGCGGTTGCCAGATTACATTAGTTCCCGCAGGTCAAGCCAGTGGAACTAATTACACCAACGTATGTTTTGTACCTTCAGGTGGACAAAGTATTGCCTTGCCAAGTTTTCCTTCACCGGGCAACTGGAATCCGCAGCAACCGTTTTCGGTATTGAACGGATGTGCTTCTAACGGGGTTTGGACAATGGAAGTGAACGCTCCCGGAGGTTTGGGTTTCGGTGTAGGTTTCTTAAACGGTTGGAGTATTTCTTTCGACGATCCTGAAATAACCGCACCTGTCAACATTACATGGACACCAACAACAGATTTAAGCAATTCAACAACGCTTTCGCCTACAAGTTGTCCTTCCGCAACCACAACTTATACCTTATCCGCTACGGATACGGACGGTTGTACAACCGTTACAGACGATGTTACAATCACAGTTGGCAACTGCTGTGCGCTAACTATTGATAATCTTACTCCTGTAAATCCGTCTTGTGGTGCTTCCGATGGAACAATTACGGTTACTGTTTCAGGACAAACGACCAACCTACAATTCAGCATAGATGGTGGTGTTACGTTTCAATCATCCAATGTATTCAATAATCTTCCTGCGGGTAATTATACCATTCAAGCAATTGATGATAATAACTGCCTTGAAACGGGAACAATCATCTTAACGAACGCTAATGCTCCTGTGATCAACAGTATCACACCAACCGATGCTAGTTGTGGTGCTTCAGATGGAACGATTGTCATTAACGCCTCAGGTGGATCAGGTGCCTTACAATACAGTATCGATAATGGCGTTACGTTTGTGAGTGGTTCTACTTTTAACAATCTGGCTGCTGGAAACTACGATATTGTAGTTGAAGATGCTGGTGGGTGTCAGGCTACAGGAACCACAACCATTGCAAATGCAAACGCACCTGTAATCAATACTATTACTCCCACCGACGCCAGTTGTGGTGCTTCCGACGGAACGATTGTCATAAACGCTTCTGGCGGGTCAGGTGCATTACAATACAGTATCGACAATGGAGTTACGTTTGTGAGTGGCTCTACTTTTAACAATCTTGCCGCAGGAAATTACGATATCGTAGTAGAAGATGCCTCAGGCTGTCAAGCAACCGGAACAACAACTATTGCAACATTAAATGGTCCGGTAATCAATAGCATCACTCCAACCGATGCCAATTGCGGAGCTTCCGACGGAACGATTGTTATCAACGCTTCAGGCGGATCAGGAGCTTTACAATACAGTATCGATAATGGAGTTACGTTTGTGAGCGGTTCTACCTTTAACAGCCTTGTCGCTGGAAACTATGCTATTGTAGTAGAAGATGCCGGTGGTTGTCAGGTTACCGGAAATACAACAATTGCCAACCTGAATGGTCCGGCAGTGAATGCGGGTCCAGATCAAACCATTTGTGTTGGACAACAAGTAACCTTAAGTGGCTCAGGAGCCGGCGTAGTAGCATATGTCTGGGATAATGGTGTAACCAATAATACACCGTTTACACCTGCTGCAACCACAACTTACACCGTAACAGGAACAGATGCCAACGGCTGTATAGCAACAGATCAAGTGACCGTTACTGTGAATCCGGGATTGGTGGTGAATGTGACTCCTTCTGTCACTAGCGGTTGTTCACCTTTGGAAGTAACCTTCGACAATACAACTGCCAATAGTGTTAATTGTACCTGGGAATTTTCGAATGGTGTAACAATCAACGGATGTGGTGACCAAACTGTCACGTTTACCGCTTCGGGTTGCTACGACCTCATTTTCACAGCTACATCAGCAAGCGGTTGCACAGGAACCGCTACCTATAACGACATTGTTTGTATTTCTCCGGCACCTACAGCTGCATTTTCACCAACACCAAATGTATTAACGATTGACAACACCATTTCAACAATGCTGAACAACTCCACCAACGGAGTAAGCTACAGTTGGGATTTCGGTGATGGTACGGCGGGTTCTACAGCAACATCACCAAGTCATTCTTTTCCAGATACAGGGCCAGGAACATACACCATCACTTTAACCGTTACCAATTCCGACGGATGTACAGATATCGCTACCGGAACGGTGATCGTTGAAGAAGAACTAATCTACTTCGTCCCGAATGCTTTTACTCCCGATGGTGATGAGTTTAACCAGACTTTCGTACCTGTTTTCACTTCAGGTTTTGATCCGTACGATTACAACTTTCAGGTATTTAATCGCTGGGGGGAAATTCTCTTCGAATCGAACAACCATGAAATCGGTTGGGATGGCACTTATGCCGGAAAATTGGTTCAAGAAGGTGTTTATACCTGGCGAATTGAGTTTAAAACCTCAAAAAATGACGAACGAAAAACCATTAACGGTCATTTGAACGTGCTGAAATAAGCGTACTCTTCCTAATTATTGAACCGCTTCCGTTGAAACACATGGAGGCGGTTTTTGCATTTAAAACGGTCTTAACTACATTTTACAGTGAATTTAATGCCGTTTACTAAATGAGACAAATCTATCAGAATTGAAATTATGTGATTTCTGCAACGAAAAATGTTCAGAAACCAAACCGATTCATCCATACTTTGTTGGCGTTCGTCTAATAGTCTTCCGATAATTGTTAAAAAAGCTATGTACGCATTGCTTATCATGGAAACATGACTTAACTTATAAGGTATCTACTAAACGTTGCGCTATGGAAACACCTCTACAACATCCAAAAGCGACACTGATTATTGCTGCTGTACTTCTTCTGCAACAATCTTTTGTGCTTTCGCAATCTACTTGTCCAAATGCTGACTTCGGTCAGGGAAACTTCTCCTTTTGGCAAGGCACAACCGGAACTTATACAAACCCTAATCAAGCATTAGGGATTGTAGCAGGAAGACACACGATTATGAATGCTCCCGGAATCGACCCGTTTACGTGCGGTGGACTTAGCGTTCTGCCTCCGGGAGGAACATCCTCTGCCCGACTTGGCAACAACAATACTGGTGCCCAAGCCGAAAAATTGATCTATAACTTATCTGTAACAGCACAAACTGCACTCTTTATATATAAGTATGCTGTGGTGTTGGAAAATCCCGCAGGACATTTGCCCAATGAGCAACCTGAATTTACAGTCCGTATTTTAGATGCCGTAGGAAATCCCATTGGTGGAAACTGTGGTACTTATAATGTTTATGGTGGTCAAGCAGGACAAAACTTCCAAACATGCGGTGGTGTAACCTGGTTACCATGGTCAACTGTTGGAATTGATCTTACTGCGTACATCGGTCAAAATGTTCTTATTGAGTTTACTACCAAAGATTGTATACTCACCGGTCATTTCGGCTATGCCTATATAGCAGCTGAATGCGCGCCTATGGCAATCAATTTGGCATATTGTTCTGGAGATACGCAAGTAACGCTTACAGCACCCCTTGGTTTCCAGCAATACGAATGGAATCCGGGAGCAATATCCGGTCAGCAAGTAACAATTCCTACTCCGGCGCTCGGAACGGTTTATACCTGCACCATGACTTCTTTTAGCAATCAAGGCAATTGTGTGGTCAATCTTCCTATTCAGATTGTTCCTACAACGGTTACAGCAGAGTTTACGGGAATGTCCGGTTGTGAAGACATCGGACTCACATTTACCGATCAATCTGTTGTTACGTCTGGAAATATCGCAGGTTGGACCTGGAATTTCGGTGACGGGAATGGTTCGCCTCTGCAAAATCCGAATCATACATTTGCTAACGGAGGCTCTTACCTAATCCAGCTCATCGCCAGCTCAACGGAAGGATGCTTGGATACGATCGAACATGAAATCAATGTATATGCCAATCCAACAGTTGCTTTTACAAGCACAGGCTCTTGTGCATCCACCATCACCTCTTTTTTGAATACTTCATCGGATATGTATCCGCTAACCTATGACTGGACGTTTGGAGATGGCTCACCGAACGTGCAAACCATCAACACAAGCCATACTTATAATCCGTCTGGCACTTACAATGTCACATTAACGGCTACCAATTCTATGGGATGCATTGCCAGTGTAACCAATCCGACGCAAATTTATCCGTTGCCTCTTGTGAATGCAGGACCGGATGTAAACATTTGTCCGGGCGCTAACGTTGCTTTCAGCGCTTCGGGAGCTACAAGCTACACCTGGGATAATGGAATCAGTGATGGCGTGGCATTTACACCGGCAACTCCAGGAATATATACCGTTACAGGAACCGACGCTAACGGTTGCAGTAATACAGACAATGCTCAGGTACTGTTTTATCCGAATCCTGTTGTTAATGCGGGACCGGATGTAACACTTTGCTCAGGTGCTACAACTATTCTTGCAGGATCGGGCGCTGCCACCTATCAATGGGATCAGGGTGTTACAAATGGAATTGCTTTTGCTCCTTCTGTGATCGGTTCAACTTTCTATGGTGTTATCGGGACAGATCTCAATGGATGTACCGACACCGATTCATTGATTGTTTTGGTCAATCCGATTCCAACTGTAGCTTTCACAAGTGACGGATCATGCGCACTAAGCAGCATTACATTCGCAAATGCATCTTCAGACATTTATCCGCTGACGTATGATTGGAATTTCGGTGACGGTTCGGCTAATGTACAAACTATCAATGCCGGTCACGCGTATGCAGCTGGCGCGATTTACAATGTAACTTTAACAGCTACCAATTCAATGGGTTGTGCTGCTAGTGTCACAAATCCTACGGTAATCTACTCACTTCCAGTTGTAAACGCAGGTCCTGACGTCACCATTTGCCCTGGAACCGCCATTACTTTCAGTGGTTCAGGAGCTACCAATTACGTTTGGAACAACGGAATCAGCAACGGAATTGCATTTACTCCGCTAGCACCCGGAATCTATACCGTTACCGGAACAGATGGAAACGGATGTAGTAACACAGATGATGTTCAGTCCTTTTTCTTTGCCGATCCGGTGGTTGAAGCCGGACCTAACGTAACACTTTGTAACGGTGAAACAGCAAGTCTAACAGCTTCCGGTGTTACCAATTATCAATGGAATTACGGAGTCATCAATGGAAACATCTTCACACCTCCGCTAGGCACAACGGTTTATACGGTGGTTGGAACTGATGCAAACGGTTGTTCCAATAGCGATTCGGTAGTTGTTTTGGTAAATCCGTTACCACTAGTAAATGCGGGGGCAAATCAAATCATTTGTTCGGAAAGCTCAGTTACCTTGCAAGGATTGGGCGCCGTAACCTATTTCTGGGATAATGGTATCACTGACGGCGTGGCATTTCAACCCTCAGCAACAAGTACCTATACCGTTATGGGAACTGATGCCAATGGTTGTCAAGCGCTGGATGCTGTGACTGTATCCATTGAACCACCTGTAGATGTAAACTTCAGCCTCAACATCACAGAAGGTTGCGCACCGCTTATGGTGACATTTACCAATCTTTCTTCCGGTGGAAATAATTGCTTCTGGGAATTCAGCGACGGTACTTCTTCTGTTGGTTGCGGATCGGTAAGTCATTTGTTTGAAAACGCAGGTTGTTATGACGTCACACTTACAACCACAACAGCCTTGGGTTGTGTGTCCGACACGCAATTAATGAGTGTTGTGTGCGTATTCCCGAATCCAATTGCGCAATTTCAGCCAAATCCAACGGTAATGACAGAAATGGATCCAACTACTACCATGATCAATAGCTCAGTTGGAGCAGTCGATTATGAATGGACTTTTGGCGACGGTGGAACATCAACATTGGAAAATCCGACACACGAATACAGTGATGCCATTGCCAACTACGTGATTGTCCTCACAGCGATCACAGAACATGGCTGCATCGATACAGCAGAAGCTGTTGTGGTAGTGGAAGAAGAATTGATTTACTACGTACCCAATACGTTTACTCCGGATGGTGACGGTTTCAACGAAGAGTTTAAACCTCAGTTCACGTCAGGTTTTGATCGGGACACGTATCACTTATATATTTTTAATCGTTGGGGACAATTAGTCTTTGAGTCGAAAGATGTGGATTACGGTTGGAATGGTTCATTTGCCGGAGAAATAGCGCAAGATGGCACCTACACTTGGAAAATCGAATTCAAATCACTTGACAGAGACGAACCTCAGTTGGAGGCGCTTACCGGCCATGTAAACATACTGAAGTAATCTGATTGTCCATTTATTGTGGAGGCGCGATTAATCGCGCCACTACAATAAACACAAAAAAAAGACGACCTGTTACAGTCGTCTTCCAAAACTCAATTCTTAAAAAAGATATCAATCGATATCGGTGACAAGTTGGTATTTCTCAATCATTTTGCGCAAGTTGATCAACGCATAACGCATACGCCCAAGCGCAGTGTTTATTGAAATATCTTCCATATCCGCAATTTCTTTAAAAGACAAGTCTTGAAAAATGCGTTTTAGGATAATGTCTTTTTGGGTTTCGGGCAAATAATCAATCAATCGAATCATTTGCTGCTCCAACTCATCACGTGTAATGCTTTGCTCAATATTGGCATCTTCCAATTTCAGAATGGAAAAGATATTGAAATCTTCACTCTTAGAAGAACGCTCGCCCACCATGCGCATACGTCCTGCTTTTCTAAAATGGTCAATCACCAAATTCTGCGCAATGCGCATTGCCCAAGGCAAGAACTTCCCTTCTTCATTGTAATTCCCTAATTTGAGGGTATTAATTACCTTCATAAAGGTTTCCTGAAAGATATCTTCTGCAAGTTCTCGATCACGTATTTTATTGTAAATGCTTCGGAAAATTTTGTCCTTGTGACGCATTAGCAACACCTCGAATGCTTGTTCTCCACCGTCTAAATAAATAGACACAAGCTGTTGGTCGTCTAGATTTTTCATAGCCATAACTCTACTCTTAAAAAGTTTAACTTACTTCCGTAAATCTTGTTTAATGTAGAATTATCTCTATAGGCTTATGCGTTTATATTTGACGAATATAGGACATTTTGCTAAAAAAACAAAAAAAAGAGTAAAAAAACTCAAATTTCCCATTTGGTTACACAATAAATTGATGTTGGATGCTTGATTTTTGATGTTTAATGGAATCGTACCAATCTTTTCAACTTATTTAAGAAAATCACTCCATCCAACATCAAAAATCCAACATCAAACATTAACATTGATTATCTTCGCAGTATGGCCGAAAAATGCATTCATATCAAAGGCGCACGCGTCAATAATCTTAAAAATCTCGAAGTCAAAATACCGCACGGAAAACTTACCGTAATCACAGGTTTATCAGGTTCAGGAAAGTCTTCCCTTGCATTTGACACGCTTTATGCCGAAGGACAACGTCGTTACATCGAGAGTTTATCTTCGTATGCACGACAGTTTCTTGGTAAATTGGATAAACCGGAAACAGATTTCATCAAAGGAATTGCTCCTGCCATCGCTATCCAGCAAAAAGTAATTTCCAACAATCCTCGTTCTACAGTAGGAACAACTACCGAAATATACGATTACCTCAAGCTCTTGTTTGCTCGAATTGGGAAAACCATTTCTCCTATTTCCGGTCATGAAGTAAAAAAACAGAACGTTCAAGACGTACTTGAATACATATTCTCTATTGAAGACGGAAAACGATTGCTCATCTGTGCGCCGTTTACGCATCTTCAACTTTATGGAAAAGAACGTAGCCTGCAGCTCTTGAAAGAACAAGGCTACAGCCGTTTGTTGATCGATCATGAAATGGCCGCCCTCGAAGACCTTACTCCTGCCACATTAGCTGATGATGCAGCCATCTTTATTGTAATTGACCGGATCGTGACCCAAGCTCCGGATGATGATACACGTGGTCGTTTGGCCGATTCTGTGCAATTGGCTTACGCAGAAGGAAGCAGCGAATGCATGGTGTTTAGCGTTGATACAAAAGAAGAACGCCATTTTTCAGGAAAGTTTGAACTTGATGGAATGACGTTCGCCGAACCTACTCCTCACCTCTTTACCTTTAATAATCCTTATGGCGCTTGTAAAACCTGCGAGGGCTACGGCTCTGTAATCGGTATCGACCCCAATCTGGTGATTCCCGATACAAGTCTGAGTGTTTTTGAAGGAGCCGTTGCACCTTGGAAAGGCGAAGTGATGAGCGAATACCAGCAAGAGTTGATTTCCAATTCTCGAAAATTCGATTTCCCCATTCACAGACCCATTGATGAGTTAACCAAAGAGCAATACGATGTATTATGGAAAGGAAATCAATACTTCACCGGAATAAACGGATTCATCGCGCACATCGAGAGTCAATCGTATAAAATTCAATACCGCGTCATGCTTTCGCGCTACAGAGGAAAAACCAGCTGTCCGGAATGTCACGGAACACGATTACGCGAGGACGCCAATTACGTAAAAGTAGGTGGTCGAAGCATCAAGGAGCTGGTATTGATGCCGGTTGAAGATGCCTTGGTGTTTTTTCAGGAATTAACCGTTTCGGATCACGATCAGCAGGTTACCAAACGCGTTTTACCTGAAATCACCCAACGTTTGAATTTCTTGTGTGATGTCGGGTTGGGATATTTGACGCTCAATCGGGCAGCCAATACACTTTCGGGTGGTGAATCTCAACGCATCAACCTGGCTACTTCGTTGGGAAGCAGTTTGGTCGGTTCTATGTATATTTTGGATGAACCAAGTATCGGTCTTCATCCGCGCGATACGGAACGATTAATCAAGGTATTGAAACGCCTGCGCGATCTCGGAAATACGGTGATTGTGGTAGAGCACGAAGAAGACATCATGAAAGCAGCCGATGAAATCATCGATATTGGTCCGGCAGCGGGTAAATTTGGTGGCGAAGTGGTATTTCAAGGTACTTACTCCGATTTGAAAAATGCCAAAAACAGTCTTACTGCCGATTATTTGTTGGGAAACAAAGAAATCCCGATGCCAACCAAGCGTCGCGGTGGAAAAAACAAACTCTCGGTTTCGGGAGCACGTGAACACAATCTGAAAAACATTACCATAGACTTCCCCTTGAATCGCATTGTTGCCATTACCGGCGTTAGCGGCTCCGGAAAATCAACGTTGGTGAAAGAAATTCTGTATCCGGCGGTACGCAAACACTTTGGTCAATTTGGTGATCAGCAGGGATTGTTTAAAGTCCTTTCGGGCGATTTGAATAGTCTTGCCGAAGTAGAACTGATCGACCAAAACCCGATAGGGAAATCGTCGAGAAGTAATCCGGTGACGTATGTGAAAGCCTTCGATGATATCCGCGAGTTGTTTTCGCGCCAGCAAGCCGCCAAACAACAAGGATTAAAACCGGGCTTTTTCTCTTTCAATGTAGAAGGCGGTCGTTGTGAAATGTGCGAAGGTGAAGGCGTTGTGACCGTAAGCATGCAGTTCATGGCTGATGTTCACCTGAATTGCGAAGCCTGCAATGGTTCGCGCTACAAACAAGATGCATTGGATATTCGATACCGAGAAAAAAACATTGCCGACATTCTGGAAATGGATATTTCTTCCGCACTGGAATTTTTCAAAGCAGGAAAAGATAAATTGGACGAAAAAATAGTACAGAAAATTCAACCACTGGAAGATGTCGGTTTGGGTTATCTGCAGATGGGACAATCATCCAGTTCATTGAGCGGAGGTGAAGCGCAGCGTGTCAAATTGGCTTCTTTCCTTATTAAAGGCGTTCAAAACACAAAGAAAACCTTATTTATTTTCGATGAGCCGACAACCGGGTTGCATTTTCATGATATTGAAAAACTGATGATTGCTTTTAATCGCTTGGTAAACGACGGACATTCAATTGTAGTTATCGAACACAATATGGACGTGATCAAATGCGCCGACTGGATCATCGATATCGGTCCGGAAGGTGGCGAAAAAGGTGGTAATGTGGTCTTTGAAGGTACGCCCGAACAACTGATTACCGAGGAAGGCAACTATACGGCGAAACACTTAAAAGAGCGGTTCACTGCATTAGTTTAATCGATGAATGAATCTTTTTAATCGACGAAACACGCATTTAACTCATTTTCCATTACATGTAAACGACAAACCGTGTACATTTGGAGTATGAAATTATTGATCCGTTCATCTGTTATTACCTGTTTTGTAATTACTACCGTACTTTGCGGTGCTTGTTCCAACGAAACAACTACTATTCAAACGAAAAACAATCACGTGAAAGCGCAAAATGAAACGCAGAAGCAACAATCTCCGAGGTTGTTGGTGCAACAATTCGGTGGTTGTAAGGCGCATCAGTAAATCGAAAGACAGAACCTCCAACTTAGAAGTTCCGTCTTTCGGTTTTGACACAATTCATCAATTTCTGATGATCAATTCTTTTTTATTGTGATCTGTTTTTCCTACTCGTAAAGCTTTTCGGATACCGCTTGTTATGGTGGTGAAACCGCACTTGAAATTCCACTCTTAGTTGCTTGTGTAATACAGATACACCATTTGGTAATAGGTCTGTGAATGATGTTGGTACAGCGCTTCATCAACCCACGTTTTCCCCTGGAAATCTCCACTAATGATCGTTCCTACATTGGCGTCAGGTTGCTGATAAAAATTTACTCCGGGAGCTACGCTACCAGAAAGCGCAGGAACAGGAGTTAGTATAATTAAATATGGCAAACGCGATGGAGTTGCAGTGGTTGTTTGATTGGCCCATTGGAATAAATCCGTGAGAATTTGGCTTGCCATCGTATCGATTGGCGATGGATAAATCCCAGATACTTGAGAAGGTAAAGCACCACCTGCATCGCCACCAAAAAGCAATGGTGCAACATCAAGGCTATTCTGAATGCGCCACACAAAACCTTCCGGATTCAACGTATCGATATAACTTGCAAAATTGCTTCCTCCTGAAGTCAAACCCGCAAACGTCCACATGGCCATATCGGAATAAACGCCATCACTTACCAATGTATTTGTTAAATAAGCATATAGCGCCGGAGCAAGCGTTCCACCCAAACTATGACCGGTAACATAAATGTAGGGTTTATTATCCGGAGTTGAAGTATTAATCATTGCACTAAGAAAGTCGGTGGCAGAAAGTCCGGAATTAGGATCAACCAGCTGCAACAAATCAGATACACCGCTAAACGTTGCTTGCGAAATCATGATATCATCTGGGATGGAACCACCAATGCTTGGCAGCGTGTTCAATGGCAATGTTGCATAAATTGCAAAGTCTTCACTATCCCAACTGTAAGCACTTTCGAAATTGGTACCGCGAATGACTACAAAATATTCATTGCTCGTTGTAGATGAAGTAATATACATCAGGCTGTAGGTGTCTGACGCAGATGTCGATAGGTATACCGGTCCCCAAACTACCGTTGAAGGAATAGGTGTGTAAGGAGTCATAGGAGAACTCGCGTTTGGGTCGTAATTACCGGGATTGTAATCTGTGGTCGCCGCAGCAATTACAGTCTGCGAGATTTGATCTGTTTCGCCGCTTTCATCCGGTCCTAAATAAGCTATTTCGCTTAGAGCGCAAGCTGTAATCACATAATCGCTAAGCGAATAAGAACTGTTACTTGGTATATTCATGATTCTTCGTTTTAGCGGAGGCATTTGGTCGCCTTCCGAAAACGAAGCTATGACTAACTCATTGGCATTTTGACCGCATTGTCATAAGATGCGGAACGCTTGTCATAAGATGGTCAAATCAACGTATGAACTATTTTGAGTCATTGCAAACAACAAAAATCCCTCCTGAAAAGGAAGGATGCAACTCAAGAAAGAAGCTAAACTCTGTTACTTCAACAACCGAAACCGCTGAATCAGGTCTTTGTATTTTTCACTAAACGGAATCACTTGTTTTCCTTGTAATACGATTCGATTGTCAGTGGTATCGATTTCTTCGATTTGGGCTAAATTGACTATAAAATTGCGATGCGTTCGTGCAAAGCGAGATGCATCCAACAATTCGGTAATCTTGGTCAATGACATTAAGATCACAAACTTTTCTTTTTCGGTGAAAATGGTGCAATAACGTTCTTCTACTTCGATGTAGCAAATTTCGGAAATCAGCACTTTCTTTAAGGTATTGTTTTTCTTAATGAACAAATAGTCATTGCTGATCACCGTATTTTGTTCTTCGCTGAAAAACACATCATTTTGACCGTAAAAGCGTTCAATCGCCATTTCGATGGCATATACCACTTCCAGCTCGTTAAACGGTTTCATCAGGAAACTGTATGGCTTGGTCAATTTAGCGCGGTCGAAAACAGCACGGTCGTTTGAACTGGTTAGAAACACAAACGGTTTCAGCGAATTAGGAACAGTGGTAATGGTTTCAGCAAAGGTGATTCCGTCTGGAATGTCTCCCAAAAAAACATCGATGATTACAATATCTACGGCGCTTTTGTAAAACAATTCCAGTGCTTCGCGATTGGTTTGCGCCACACCCACAACCGTGTATTGGTTTGCTTCCAACGCTTTTACCAATGCATCGCTTTCAGCCGGATTGTCTTCAATTATCAATACCCGTACATTATCCATTCTTTTCCGGTTTTGGGAGTGAAACAATCATTTTTGTACCCACTTGTTCTTCGCTTTCAATGGTAAACATACCACCATTTTTTGCAATCATCGATTTGCACAACTGCAACCCCAAGCCCGTTCCCACCAATTCTTCGTGTTGTTTCTTGGCAGGTTGAGCAGTTGTTTTTAATAAGTTTAACCGCGTGGTTTCAGACATTCCCAATCCGGTATCTTCAACTACCAATTCAACCAAATCGATTTCTGAACGCACATAAACGGCAATCTTTCCTCCTTCTTTTGAAAATTTGATTGCGTTATCGAATAAGTTGCGCAGCACAATTTTCAACGATTCGGGATCGGCAAACGCTACCGTGCTTTTGGGAATTAACTGCTCAAACACGATGTTCTTTTCCAACATCAAATGCTTGTAATTGAATGCCACTTGCTCCACAATGGGAAATAAGCGTAACGATTCTTGCTTAAAATACGATTGTTCGGTTTGCAGCAAGGCCCAATGCAAGAGATTATCCAGTAAGTTGTATGCACCGTTGGCAATGGCACTATTGGTTTGCAGCAGTTGATCCAACTCAGCATAATTCTTCGTAGCCAAATTCGATTGCAAGTTGGTATTACTGGTTTTCATCGCATTTACCGAAGATCGCAAGTCGTGACTCACAATCGAAAACAACTTATCCTTCGCAGCGTTGAGTTCATCCAATTCGGTTTTTTGAGCAAAGATGGTTTTAGAACGTTTCACATTTAACCGGTAGAAATAAACGCCCGTTCCAAGTAATACAAACAACAAAACAGCCACATAAATAAAACTGTTTCGTTCAGCCACTTTCACTTTATTTTCGGTTGCCAGCACATCTACTTCTTTTTGTTTTTCTTTCACCGCAAACTGTTTCTCGAGCTGCGCTATGTCCCACACCTTGTTCTGATCGGTAAGCGAATCGCGCCAAGCTTCATATTCTGCGCGGTAAACCAGCGCTTCTTTGTAATGCTTGCGATTTTCTTCTACCACCGCCATGTTCAAGGCTGCATTTTGCTTGAGTTCAAAATTGTTCACGCGCTTCGACAATTGATACGCTTTTTCGAAATACGGAATGGCCAAAGCGTCCTGGTATTGCTCGTAGTAGAGGTTGGCGATGTCCATGTAGGAAGCGATGAGACCGGAAGTGTCTTTTTCTCCCTCCTGTAGTTCAGCGCCTTCAATCAAGTACTTTTCTGCTTGTCGATAATGTAGAAGATGAAAATGACATAATCCTATATCATGAAATAAAGCACTTTTGGTAATCGCTGACTTTAAATAATCTGGACTTTGTTCAATTCCCTCAAAGTATTTAATCGCTTGAATAAAATTGTTTTGTTCTAGGTAAATCTCTCCAAGATTAGATTTTACAGCCAAGCGAAATTTAAAATTATCTGTAATGCTTGTAAACTCAGATTTCGCGTCATTTAAAAGGTTCTTTTCACGAAAACAATTACCACTCAAATAATGAGCATAATTGCGGATTTCGAGGTTTTTAGTAACATCTAATTGCTTAACTGAGTAAGCCAAAGTTGAATCCCAGTTATTCTTCTGAAAATAGCTCCATGCTAAACGCAAATACTCAGTATTTTGGTTTCTTAAGATGGTTTTTTCAATCGAAATGCTTAAATCACTTTTTCTTAATTGATTTTCACCAGCCCGAACCGTAATATGACTAATCGTAAATAAAAATATAATGGATAGTAAACTCTTTATGTCTATTAGCATTTTAAGACTCAAATTGACTTCAATGAACTAAGCATGAGTCGTTCTTATCACCGTCGTTACCGTCCCTCGTGATGTTTTCGGGTCTTCGTTCCAAAGAAAAGCTTGTGTTGTAACAATTTTTTCCAAACCTACATTTGGCGGTAATAAGTCTGGATTAGCACCAAAATCAAATTGATAACCGATGAATAGCGATTCAGCTATGGTAGAATCGTAATTAGTAACAACAAAAAACTGCAATTGCTCAAGCCCACTTGGATTCACATTAAACAAACCAAACAAATGGTCAAATGTCGGCGCAGGAACAGTTAATGGCAGATATACGATGATGCTTACATTAATTTGGTTTTGTTCCGGAGTATACGAAGACACAATCATCGGTGATGGCATAAAAGCCACATTTGCCTGATTTGAAAAATCAATTTCATACCTTCTAATTGGTTGTTCAGTTCCGCGTTTTGCTCCTTTAATGCTATTATAATATGCTGATTCCATAAGATTGCGAATAATGATTAATAATATTGCTAAACTGCCTCAAGAGACTCTAATCAAGCAGTTTAATTGCTTCTAAAATAATCATTTATTATTACTTAGTAATATTTCCTAATAACTGAAATTATTAAATGAATCACGCCAAGGTTCATATTCTGCGCGGTAAACCAGCGCTTCTTTGTAATACTTGCGGTTTTCTTCTACCACCGCCATGTTCAAGGCTGCATTTTGTTTGAGTTCAAAATTGTTGACACGTTTCGATAATTGATAAGCCTTTTCGAAATACGGAATGGCTAAAGCGTCCTGGTATTGCTCGTAATAGAGGTTGGCGATGTCCATGTAGGAAATGATCAATCCTGTTGTGTCTTTTTGGTTCGCTTGTAAAGTTGCACCCTTAGTCAAATATTCTTCTGCTTGATTAAATACTTGAAGATGAAAATAGCATAAACCAAGGTTATGAAGCACTCCACTTTTCTTGTAGAAGACCAATTTATCTTGAGATACCTGTTCAAGTTCTTTGAAGTATATTATTGCCTGCGAATAATCTCCTAATTCTAGAGAAATATCACCTAAATTTGATCTGACGTTATAGTATAATTGAAACGTATTTGAAATTTGAACGAACTCACCTTTGGCTTCGTTGAGTAATTTTTTCTCCATGAAAGCATATCCGCGAAAATAGTGGCAATAATTGGTCAGTTCTTTGTTTTTTTTGTGATCTGTAAAAGTTTCATTGAGTAAAACAAAGTTGAATCCCAATCACTTTTTTCATAAAACAAACGAGCTTGATTAAAAAAAGGTACTTTCCTATACTTATGTGAGTGTAATTTTGCGGATTGGCTCCAAAACGATTTATTTACAGAAATTTTACCGAACACTAATATCGGCAAAAAAAGAAGTAAAAAAAAGACAGAGCCCTTTAGTAACTTGTAACCACTTCTAAAAACCAAAATCCTAATTTATTTCGCTTGTTTCAATATTTACATATCATTAAGCAGAATGAATAACCGTCGTCACCGTCCCTCTCGACGTTTTCGGATCTCTATTCCACAGAAAAGTCTCAATCGTTTTCACATCATCCAATACAACATCTTTAGGTAAATCAGTCCCTGACGCATTAAAGTCAAGCGTAAAACACTCAAAGTCAGCTGCACTTACTGGAAGATCAGTATAGCAAATATAAAACTGTAAACGAACCTCGCCAGCATTATCTAAGCAACAATTCTGATAAATCAGAAACGGTTGTTCAGTAAAAGGTTGAGCAACATTTACGGAGGCTACTATGGCTAAAGTTTCGCTATCATCAGATAAAATAGCAGTCACGTTAAACGGAGGAAACATAAAGTCTTCGTCCATTATAGATGATGTTCGGTAAGCTCCTTGATCTACCGTTGAAATAGGCTCTCCAATGAATACACCAAATGGAGTTGATAATTGTGTGATGTCTGAATTCATAGTTCTTAAAGTTGAATATATGGTTATTAAAACAAATAGTAATTCCTTAAATCTAAAAAGCAGAAATAAGAGCAACTAAAATACCATTTTATTTGAAGTAATCAACACAAAAGATTTTTTTCAACACCCAACTTTTTAGAAAAAAAAATCAAAGCGCCGCTGAGTTAACAGAATATTCGTATTATTGCAACGTCGTTAACCCGACACTCATTCATGCAGCCCGCATGAAACTTCCACAACAACAACAAGTTAGTTCAAATCATATCTATGAACAGTCAAGACTTAAACGGTAAGTTATTACCAGAATTAAGAGAAATTGCAAAAAACCTAGGAGTCAAACGCGTTGAATCATTCAAAAAAAACGAATTGATCGACCTGATCTCCAAAAGTGAAACCGCCACTCCTACTGCCCCTGCCGCTAAGGAATCGAAAGAAAAACCGAGTGCTGCTCCTGCAGAAGAAGAGAAAAAAGGAAAAGGCCGACCGCGTAAAGCAGTGAGCGCAGAACCAATCGGAACTTCCAACCCAAGTAAAAATGTTGATTTGTTTACCGAACCGGTAGCTGAAGTAAAAGCGGAGGTTACTCCTACAGAAACAACAGCTCCTGCACCGAAAGTAATTTCATTAGAAGAAGCTACTGCTCCGCTAAGAAAATTACGCCCTCGCAAGGATAAAGCAGAAGACGATAACAACCAACCTGCTGCAAATGAAACTGCTCCTGCACCGGAAGTTGAAAAACAAGAAGTGGTAGCAGAAACAACGGAATCGCCCGCGGCAACAGCTGAAACAACTGAAACTACTGGTGAGGCTCCGGCAAAACCTGCTAACGAAAAAGGAAATTTCGCTAAAAATCAACCGCAAGGTAACAGAGAGCCACGTGAACAACGCGAACCGCGCAATCTGCAACAACAGCCAAATAATCCCAATCAGCAGAACAACCCGAATCAACAAAACAGAGAAAACAACCCGCAACAAAACCGTCAGCCGTTCAACAAGCAGCAACGTCAGCCGCAAGGTGAACCAAACGGTAATCGCAGCGATAACAATAATGGCAATCAACAGCCCAACCAAAATCCAAATCAACAACGTCCGCAACATCAAAACCAGCAAAACCAGCAGCGTCAGCCTAATCCAAATCAGCAACAACCACAAGAAGAAAAAGTGGATGAAGAAGCTTACAACTTGGTGGGAATTGTTACCGCTGAAGGTGTATTGGAAGTAATCCAAGACGGTTACGGTTTCTTGCGTTCGTCTGACTATAACTACTTACCATCTCCGGATGACGTGTATGTTTCTCAAAGTCAGATCAAATTATTCGGTTTAAAAACAGGTGATACCGTTCGCGGTACAATTCGTCCTCCACGAGAAGGTGAAAAATTCTTCCCGTTGGTTAAGGTCGATTCGATCAATGGTCGTCACCCAAGCTATATTCGTGATCGTGTTCCGTTTGAATACCTTACTCCGCTTTTCCCGGACGAGAAATTCAAATTGACGGGTCACAAAGACGAGTCGTTATCGACGCGTATCATGGACTTGTTTGCTCCAATCGGTAAAGGTCAACGTGGAATGATCGTTGCACAACCGAAAACGGGTAAAACCATGTTATTGAAAGATGTTGCAAATGCCATCGCGGCCAATCACCCTGAGGTTTATTTGATCGTTTTGTTGATCGATGAACGTCCGGAAGAGGTTACAGACATGGCACGCAGTGTAAAAGCGGAAGTGGTTGCATCAACGTTTGATGAGCCGGCCGATCGTCACGTAAAAGTGGCCAATATCGTATTGGAAAAAGCAAAACGTATGGTAGAATGTGGTCACGACGTATGTATCCTTCTGGATTCGATTACACGTCTGGCACGTGCTTACAATACCGTTTCTCCGGCATCAGGTAAAGTATTATCCGGTGGTGTGGATGCCAATGCCTTACACAAACCGAAACGTTTCTTCGGTTCTGCCCGTAAGATTGAAAACGGCGGATCATTATCCATTTTAGCAACTGCCTTAACGGAAACAGGTTCTAAAATGGACGAGGTAATCTTCGAAGAATTTAAAGGTACAGGTAACATGGAGTTGCAGTTGGATCGTAAAATTTCCAACCGACGCATCTACCCTGCTATCGATATCCTGGCTTCGGGAACACGTCGCGAAGATTTGCTGGTACGCAAAGATGTATTGCAACGTATTTGGTTGCTGCGTAAATTCATTGCAGATATGAATCCTGTAGAAGCTATGGAGTTCATGAAATCGCACATGGAAAACACCAAATCAAACGAAGAGTTTTTAGTATCAATGAATTCATAAATCAATAAAGGTCTTGCCGATGAGGTGAGACCTTTATTTTTTAGTACAATAGCATGCGTCCATCAATAAAAATCGCGTTACTTTTTGCCGGAATCTGGTTTCTGGTTAGAATGTGTTTCTTTCAGTTTCAACTCTTTCAAAACGAATCGGGTGTAAAGATTTTAATCTTATGGAATCTTTTTTGTCTCCTCATGGCCATTACCATTGGCACATTGGTGGAAAAATTGAAGGAAAAACGTGAAGGAAGAGGTTCAGAAGGTTCGGCATTTGCTGATATCAAAGAAGCCATGCGAGGTGGAATGATTTATACCGTTGTGGTGGCAGGTTTGATTTACCTCTACTATTCCAAAATCGATCCTGCATACAACGAACGTCAATTGGCACGAATCGGCGAGAAATATCAGGAAGAAATCAACGACCCAAAACAGCTTGCTATTTTCAAAAGAGATCCTGAAAATGCGTCGCTCACCAAGGAAGAAATTCTTAAAAAAGCGATGGAAGGTCCTAAATCATTCTACAATCCCGGATCAACAATGATTTTGTCGCTATTGGGAATGTTGTTGCTTACTACCGTTAATGCGATTGTGGTGACGGTGGTGTTTAGAAGGGTGTTGTTTAAACAGGGAACGTTGTAGAATAAAATACGTTCTGTCACATCTCCCTTAAATGTTCACGGATATTAGTCCGTAGTCACGGAATATATTAACACGCAGTCTTCGCATTAAACGCTACCCCGTCGGGCAATGTCATTACAACCAATTAGATGACCTATTTTCACTTTCCTCAAACAAAAAAGCGAACCCGTTTCCGAATTCGCTTCAAATCATTATGTTGAAATTGTTTATAACCCATTGGCTACCGACAACAATTTTTCTTCGGATTGTTTACCAACCAAACGTTTTACCAATTTACCTTCAGCGTTGATGAACAACAAGGTAGGGTAAGCCGTAACGCTGTATTTTTTAGCTAAATCCGGACCATCTGCATCGGTTTCGGCATCAATTTTAAGATTGATGAATTTTTTGTTGAAGACCTTCCCTACTTCATCCGATTGGAATGTGGTACGCGCCATTTCCTTGCACGGTCCGCACCACGAAGTATGTACATCTACAAATATCAATTTATCGGAATCTTTGGCTTGCTTCAACGCTTTTGCCCAAGACAGCTTATCGAATTTGATTCCGCTATTAACGGTTTTATACGTTTTGTGATTCGGTTTAACAGGCGCATAAGTGAATGCCATTGCGGCAAATGCAGCTACTACGGTTATGATCAATGTATTTCTCATGACTTAATTAATTTGCGTTTCCAATTCTTTTTGAATGCCTAAATTTAGCGAATATTATCATCAAGCTACGTCAAAAAGTTCTTATTGGATTTCAACTATCGTACCAAAATTGAAAACTCAGATTAAATACCGCACAAACGACCTTCGAATACAGGAAGAAGTTGAACAATTCATTACTGAATGGAATAGCGGGAAGACTGTTTTCGAGGTCAAAACAAGTGGTTCTACCGGAAATCCGAAAAACATACAACTAACACGTGAACAACTGAGTGCTTCTGCCAAACGGACACTTGATTTTTTCAAATTAGAACCCGGAAATACCGCGTTACTTGGACTTTCACCCGCTACAATCGGTGGAAAAATGATGATCGTTAGGGCGTTGATTGGAAACTTAACCTTAATCGTTACCGAACCGTCGGGATTTCCAACCCAGGCTTTACTCGCAGGAGAAGAACTTGATTTTTGTCCGATGGTACCGGTGCAACTAAAACAATTGCTTGAATATGTTCCTGCGGTTTTTGAGCAGATAAAAACAATCTTGATCGGCGGCTCCCCACTTTCATCCGATTTGGAAAAAGCCTTACAGAAAGTTCATCAGCGGTGTTTTGTCGGTTTCGGAATGACAGAAACTGTTTCTCATATTGCTATTCGAAAGCTGGGAACATACTATTATTCGGCCCTAGAAGGAGTTTCGTTGAACGCGGAAAACGAGCAGCTGATCATCACCGATTCATTACTCGGCATTGAGCACTTAAAAACCACAGATACCATTCGTTTGATTGATTCACAAACGTTTGAATGGCTGGGTCGAGCTGATTTTGCGATCAATTCAGGTGGTATCAAATTGCATCCGGAGCTGATTGAAAAAGAGCTTTCCACTATAATTTCGGGTCCGTTTTTTATTGCAGGAGAACGCGATGATACTTTTGGAGAAATCTGCATTATCATTTTTGATTATTCGACTTTATATCCGGAATTGGAATTTATTCAGAACTTTTGTAAAGAACATATCGGTCCGTATGCTTTTCCTAAAAAAGCCTATAGATCGGCCATTGTGTTTAATTCGGGTGGGAAAATCGACCGGCTAAAAACCCTTCAACAACTCGGAATCAAATGACCCGCGCTGAATGTTACCGCATATTGCAACTGAAACCGGGAGCCTCGGAAGCTGACATCAAGCGGCAATACAAGCGCATGGCTTTAAAAGTGCATCCGGATATCAACCCGAGTCCGAAAGCCAATGAGGAATTCATTCTTTTAGCAAAAGCGGTTGAAGTGTTACTGAATTCAGATCAGGGAACCCCAATGGATCGTCAGGCACAGCGCGAAGCCAAAAAGAATGAAACAGAGAGTGAGAAGAAAGACCGCATGGATCAAGCAAAAATGCGGTACGAATACCAGAAAGCAAAAAAACAAGAAGAAGAAAACGCTTATTTTACCGCGTTGACGAGTGGTCCCAGGTGGTTCATTTTCAAATGGATCATTCGCATCAGTTGGGTCTTTGCTTTAGCCTTGGCATTAGACTCCATACTACCCAAACACTTGGAAAAGGATGAATTGGTAGCATACGATACCGGCAACCACAACGGCGTTTTACACGAACGAATCACACAAGTGGAATTCAAAAAAAACGGAGTGTACTTTTTAGAAAATCGGAGAGGGAATTGGACCAATGCCTATACTGAAGTCTGGATTGAAAAATCGTGGCTCCTCCATACGCCAATGGTAATGTATACCACCGACGATTACGAAGAATTTGTCACCGGATTTGATTTTCATTTGGGAGCTATTCGCTGGATGTTGGTCGTTATTTTCCTAATTCCGCTTTTCACCTACTTCAGGCAACGAAAAGACCTGACTTTTGTGTTTTTATACCAACTTTCATTTTGGGGAATTGGGGGCATGTTGATTTTTCTACTGCTCACTCAAAACCGGTTGGTTCACCTTATTTCATTGGGGTTCTTTTGATCATAAACTCAACAACTACTGATCTTACACGCTCTCTCCCACGAATAAACGAATAAAGTGCTACGTTCAATTCTGAACGAATTCTAATATGTCCGCTATAACGGACTTATTGCAATCGTTTTTAAGATTTCAGTAAATAAGTGAGACAGACTTTGTCTGTCATTCGCTTTAAATTATGCTCTGCTCGTAATTCGTTTATTCGTGGGAAAGCAAGAGCTAGTTGATTACAAATCGAATCAACGTGGCTTCATCACACGCGCCATTTCGCGCTTATCGTCTTTCTCTTTCAGATCCTGACGTTTATCGTGCAGCTTTTTGCCCTGAGCACAGGCAATTTCCAACTTCGCCCAGCCTTTTTCAGACAAAAACAAGCGCAGCGGAACAATGGTATTTCCTTTCGTTTGCACAAATTTTTCGAGCTTCTTAATTTCTTTGGAAGTCAGCAATAACTTGCGGTCTGTACGTGGTTGGTGATTGTAAAACGAGCCATTTTCATAAGGTGTAATGTGCATATTACGGATAAACACTTCACCGTTCAAGACAACACAATAAGCTTCCAGAATACTGGCTTTTCCGTTTCGAATACTCTTGATTTCCGTTCCCCCCAGCACCATTCCGGTAGTGAATGTATCTTCAATATGGTATTCAAAACGAGCACGTTTATTCCGTATGTTGACTTCGTTTTTAGACATTTTCAGGTTTATTAGAGGAACGAATTCCCCAAGACTTCATTCCCAAATAGAAACAATAGATGCAAAATAACATTAAAATGTGGCTTATGTCATCTTTATTCATCCAACGGTGCGGATTTAATTTCAACAAGAAAATAAATGCCGAAGGAATCAGGATAGCTACACCAATTACCATAAACTTCATTTCGCCCACTCCTCTTTTGGCCAATAATCGTGCAAAAATGCCGGTATAAGCAATATAGGTAATAATCGCATCAATCGCCACAAACACAAACTTTTGGGTCACCAAAGCCAAGACTAATAAAATGGCACTTTTACCGATAGCAATGTGCGTTGTATATTTCATCGGTTTGGTGTGCGGGAATGAAAGCATACCTTTTGCAGCGCACACATTGGCTATACAGCCTGTAATCCAGCACGGATATTTCCCGAAAACACCGAAATAATAAAAGAATGCATGACCCAGCGCACCGAAAAATGTAGAAATACCAAAAATAAGGTAAAACATGCGCCACCAATAATTGGCTTCGTTTCCCCATTTACGCAATCTGAAAAATGCAAAAAAGCAAAACAACGAAATCATACCATTCATGATAATCGCCATCGGTTCCTGCAAATGTAGACCTAACCACTCAAATTTTATGAGATCCATGCTGCAAAATTAACATGCTAACGCTGAAAAACAAATCTGAAAATCTGCATGTCATTCCTTACATTTGAGGCATGAACATTCCATCTCGTTATTTAGAGGATGCCGTTGAACAACTCAGCTCATTGCCAAGCATAGGTAAACGAACCGCTTTGCGACTGGTTTTAAACCTTTTGCAGCGAAGTGATGAGGAGGTGGAACAATTTTCGAAAGTGTTTCTTGACTTGAAACAACACCTCAAAAGCTGCTCAAAATGCGGGAATATTTCGGATACTGAAATTTGCCACATTTGTAATAATCCGGCACGTAATCAGCATTTGGTGTGTGTTGTAGAAGATATTCGCGACGTAATGGCCATTGAATCGACCGGCACATACTCAGGATTGTACCACGTTTTGGGGGGGATTATTTCACCGATGGATGGCATCGGTCCCAACGATTTGTTCATTCAACCGCTCATCGAACGAGCGCAACAAGGTGAATTGGAAGAAATTATACTAGCGTTGAGTCCAACAATGGAAGGTGACACCACCAATTTTTACCTCTATAAAAAACTTGCCAATTGCGGGGTTACGATCAGTGCTCTTTCGCGTGGAATAGCCATTGGCTCTGAATTGCAATACGCCGATGAATTGACACTTTCGAGATCGATTCAACAGCGAACACCGTTTACTTTGTAAAACAGCACACTATTTTTCAGCAACTTAATGTGTGAAAGTATCCTTTTCCTCATCAATGTGTTTTGAAATATTTTAACGATGTTTGAGTTGAAAATTGAATTTTAACTTCTCAAATTTGAATGTTCGCAATATTGCAAATACTCGAATTTGAGAAATTCATCTAAAAATAACAAAATACTGATTTTCAAGAATTTAAATAATAAAAACAACATGGGACTAATTAAAGAATTTAAAGAATTTGCCATGCGCGGCAACGTGATCGATCTGGCTGTCGGTGTAATTATTGGCGGAGCATTCGGAAAAATCATCAATTCAATTGTAACAGATATAATAATGCCTCCAATTGGTGTGATGATTGGTGGTGTTAAGTTCGGGGATTTAAAGTATACCATAGTCGATTCGATTCCGAAACACATGGAAAAAGTTGTCGAGAACGGAAAAGAAGTCATGAAGGAAATTGCAGAAATCCCTGCTGTGACTATCAACTATGGCAGTTTTATCCAAACCGTTATTGAATTCCTAATCGTAGCCTTCTCTATTTTCATGGTGATCAAAGCAATGAACCGTATGTCGAACCTGCGTAAAAAACAAGAAGCAGAAGCTGCTCCTGCTGCTGAACCGACACCGACAAACGAGGAAGTTTTACTCACCGAAATTCGCGATTTACTCAAGAATAAGTAATGAACAATCGATGAGCACTGATTTTTTTATAGGTATTTTCGTGCTGAAATAAAAAATTATATATCTTCGATTCGATATAGATCGGTAATAACTAAAAAAGAGAACCGAGATTTTCTTGCTACCATGACAAGTATTTTTGTTGCAAAACTAGATTTCAACACCACAGACGAAGAGTTGAAGTCCCTTTTTGAAAGACACGGAAAAGTGAACCGTGTTACCATCGCGAAAGATCGCGAAACCGGCAAGCCACGAGGCTTTGCGTTTGTTGAGATGCCGAATGAACAGGAGGCAGAAGCCGCTATTGAAGCACTGGATAACTCCTCAGTGAACGGTAGAACTATTGCCGTGAAAAAAGCGGATGATCGTGGTTCAAAACCTGCTGGTGAAAGACCTTCAAACGACCGACCTCCACGTCCCGAAAACAGACCAACCGGTGATCGTCCTGTGTTTAAACGAACAGAAGATGTTCCGGTAAGACCAAGTTTCGATAACGATGACATTGTTCCGCTAAAGGATGTTTTGCCACTTAAAACAGATCGCAGCAAAAAAGAAAAATCGAAAGATACCTTCGCTAGTAAGGACAAACCCAAACAACACAAACTTGAACCTTACAAGAAAAGCGGAAAAGCCAACCGCTTTTTCGAAGAGGATGATGAGGACGATGATTGGAGCCTAAACAGACGTAAATCTTCGGGTTGGGACGATGAAGAAGAATAACTAAAATCTTTATAAATACAGAAAGGACGTTCGGATGGACGTCTTTTTTGTTGGTATATTCCTCTGTAGAGTGTATATGTAAGCTCGGGACTCATCCCTAGCTACGTATCAATGTCTGTCTGTATATTGGCTCGGGCAGCGGCCCGAGCTTACATATACACTTTACACTTACACCAACAAAAAAAAGGAAGTCTTTCGACTTCCTTTGTAGCGAGAGAGAGATTTGAACTCTCGGCCTCAGGGTTATGAATCCTGCGCTCTAACCAACTGAGCTACCTCGCCATTTATTTCCCTTCTTTTCAGCAAAGCCTTGTAAACAAACCCTTTTTCTGTAAGACGGGTGCAAATATAGCACTCTTTTTTATTCTAGCAAACCTACGAACGGTCTTCTTCGAACAAAATCTTGGTGTTGTGTTTCAGTGTTCTGAAAATCAAGCTAATCAGTAAAGCTCCCGCTGTCCAATAAGCATAGTTTAATGAAGTCGGTAGTTTTTCGGTCAAAAACCATTCACGTAAGTAAGCTACGAAGATGAAACCAAGCATTGTTGCTGTAATACCTGCATACTCGCGACGCATGATGGTTTTCATTGAAAAAGAAATCTCTCCTTTTTCGTAATTTTTCATACTCGGCCAAAAAGCAGGAATTCCCATGGACCATTTCACATACGAATCACCGAATTTGCGTTCTAAGAAACGTTCTTCAGCAAACATGATGCGTTCGTAGTAAATCCAGAACAACAAGCTTACAGTGATGAAAAACCACCAATTGAAGGTGAAAAACACAATTCCAACCCACATAAAGTAGTTGCCCAAATACAAAGGGTGACGTACAGTGGAATAAATTCCTTTCGTATTCAACGCTTCGGCAACCTGTTCTTTGGTATTTCTACCCGACGTATTTTTATTACTCGTACCGATGGCTATGGCGCGAATGATCTGTCCAAGCAACGACATTGCCACCGCAACTCCTGTCAATGAGTAGTATACCATGTCATTTTTTAAAATGCAGGTAGGATCCGTGAAATAAAGTGTTGGAATTGCTAAAATGAAAAGTATGACAGGAATCTGCCCTCTGTACTTAAACAGCATGTTTCCATTTTTTTCAAAAGAATGTACTAACGCCATGAAAAGAATTGTGTATATTGCGTGTTTTGAATAATTCTGCGAAGTTAACATTATTAAACTACTATGACAAAAAAGGAACAATTCGAGCTGGAATATGTGCTAAAAACCTCTCCGAAAGTGCTCGATAAGCTGTTAATCACCCCCGATGGTTTGAGTGAGTGGTTTGCCGATGATGTCATTGTGAAAGACGAGATTTATACGTTTCATTGGGACGGAAGCGAGGAACAAGCGAAGTTGCTTACTAAAAAATCGGGTGAAGGAATCAGATGGCAATGGATTTCAGACGAGGAAGATGAACTCGACACCTTTTTCGAAATGCGATATACCATCGATCCTATGACCAAAGTAGTTATTTTATCAATTGTTGATTTTGCCGAAAAGAATGAAAAAGATCAGGTTGTCCGTTTGTGGGAATCTCAGATTACCGACTTGAGAAGAGTGATTGGTGCTTGACCTTCTCACGTTAATTTAACCTACCTTTGTCATCATTTTGTTCTTGGTGAAACGACTGACAGTTTTTAGTATCCGATCATTTGTAGGCCCGTTTGTGGTGACCTTCTTAATTTCCATGTTTATGCTCATCATGCAGTTTACATGGAAATACATCGATGATTTGATGGGTAAAGGTCTTGGAGCTGGCGTGATTACCGAATTGCTCTTTTACGTTTCCGCCGGACTTATTCCACTTGCACTTCCGCTCGCTATTCTCTTGAGTTCTATCATGACCTTCGGGAATTTAGCCGAAAATAATGAGCTTACCGCCCTTAAAGCATCCGGATTATCGCTCTTTCGAATCATGCGTCCGCTAATGGTAGTCGTCTTTTTTATAGCGATGGGAACGTTTTATTTTGCCAACTACGTTATCCCGGTGGCAAACCTGAAATGGCACTCACTTATCTTTGATATTCAGGAAACTAAAGTGGCTGCTCTAATTACTCCCGGCTCCTACTCCAAAGAACTCGAAGGTTACGCCATTAAAGTTGAAAACGGCTACGATAACACATTTACCGGAATTACCATTCACGATTACACCGATCCTACCATTGTAAAAACCATTAAGGCCGATTCGGGAACCATTTATAAAAGTGTCAGTGGTGATTACCTGCTTTTCCGCTTGATTGACGGTAAAATTGCAGAAGAACTCAGCGCTCAACCACCAATTTTCCAACCCAACGGACAAGCACATCATCCTCCGGGCGCTTTCAGACCGAGTCGTCGCACCAAGTTTGAAGTAGCAACCTATAAAATGGATTTAACCGGATTTCAGCTACAGCGTAACGATCCTGATATGTTTAAGGATGAATACGAAATGCTGAATGTTTTTCAGATCAACGATGCAAAAGATTCCATGCAACGTCTGGCAAATTCTACGCTGAAAAATTTCACCCAAACACTCAAAAACGAACATCCGTATTTTCAGTCGATGGCGTTTTTGGATACGTTTAAAATTCCTGCCAATAATCCTGTTTTCTTGAAAGATATTCCCACCGCCCCAATTTCCTGGGACACAGTGAATCCGAAAATGAAAATTGAAGCATTGAATCGCGCTATTGCCGGAATTCGTAGAAAAAATCAAAACCTCGACGGGCAAAAACAATTCATGCTCAGTGTGCAAGACAACAGTGACAAATTTTCAATTGAGTTTCACAAAAAATTTGCACTCACTACCACGATTATTGTATTGTTTTTTGTGGGAGCACCGCTTGGAGCCATTGTTCGAAAAGGTGGTTTTGGAGCGCCTGTGGTGATTGCTGCCCTTTTGTTCATGGTTTATTTTGTGTTGTTTACAGTCGGTGAAGGACTTGCAAAATCGGGCGTTGTAATCCCTTTTGTAGGCATGTGGATGCCAACACTGGCACTTGCTCCTATCGCCTGCTTACTCATGATTAGCGCCGCCAATGACCTGAAAATTTCCGATCCGAAACTCTGGCGTTTGATTTTTTCACTTGGAAGAAAACGATGAACATACTGCACATCAGTAACAAACCGATTTATCCGCAGGTAGACGGCGGTTGCATTGCAATGGCAAAACTATTGAGTAGTTTAATGCAGGTGGCAACAGTAAAACATGTGTTCCTGCATACCCCAAAACATCCGTTTACTCCCGGTATCTATCCAAAAGAAATAAGTCCGGAACTGCCGAATGAAACAACATTCATAGACACTGCCATTCGACCTGTATCAGCTTTAAAAGCCTTGATTAGTGGTAAAAACTACAATCTGAAACGCTTTCACAGTGAAGAATTTGAGAAAGTGCTTTTAGCCTATATCCAAACAAACGCATTTGATACCATTGTACTGGAAAGCCTTTTTCTTGCCCCTTATATCAAAACAATTCGGACTGTTTTTAACGGAAAAATCATCATCCGTACACATAATGTAGAACACGAATTGTGGGAACAGCAAGCGGTGACTGCTTCCGGATTCAAAAAATGGTACCTCCGATCATTGGCCCGGTCGTTGAAACGTGAAGAAATTGTTTTATTGAACAACGCCGATGCGATCTGGACAATTACTTCTGAAGATGCACAACGCTTCAAGGAGTTGGGAATTACAAAACCGATCCAAGTCATTCCGGTAGTAATGGAAACAAGCACTCAAGCGGCAGATTATGAGTCCGGTGATTTTTTTCATTTGGGATCAATGAATTGGGTTCCGAATCAATTGGCTGTAAAACGACTTGTTTCTGAATTGTGGCCTCTGCTTCAGCTCGACAAAACACAGCATCAACTGCACATTGCGGGTTCTTTCCCTGAATCGATGGAAGAAACGGCTGCTCCAGGAATCAACTATCATGGTTTTGTGCAAAATGCCGATACATTTATGCAGCAGCACGGCATTCTTGTTGCTCCTATAACTGCCGGATCTGGCGTTCGAATCAAATTACTGGAAGCGATGGCACTTGGCGTTCCATGCATCACTACTCCATTGGGAGCAACCGGCATTCGTTTTGAAGAAGACTGTCTGAAAATAGCTTCTTCAAATGAGGAATGGCTCCATACTATGGAAACCCTAGCTTTATCGACTGAAAATCGACAAGAACTAGGCCGGAAAGCGCAACGCTATATGGAAAAATACCATAGTTTTGCGACCATAAACGCACAAATACTCGCAGCTCTTGAACGATAAACCGATTCTGTTCATGGTACTTTCACGCTTCCCCTATCCGTTGGAGAAAGGCGATAAATTGCGTGCATTTCATCAGATCAAATCGCTTTCGGAACACTATAGAATTGTTCTTTGCTGTATGACCGAAGCAGCTATCGGAGAAAAAGCATTTCAGGAAGTCAACCGGTATTGCCATGAAATCCACACGTTTCCATTGACAAAAGTCGGATTATTGTGGCAGGCGGCTTTAACGTTTCTAACCAATAAACCGTTTCAAGTCGCCTATTTTTACCGATACCGCCATTTCAAGAAGATACAGCAGCTACTTCTACAATACAAACCGAGTCACATTTTCTGTCAGCTTCTGCGCATGGCCGAATACGTGAAAGACTACCATTTGTGTCCGAAAACCATCGACTACATGGATGCGCTTTCAAAGGGAATGGAACGCAGAATAGCAACCGAACCTTGGTACAAAAGTTGGTTCTTCAGCATGGAATTCAAACGTTTGGTGCGCTATGAACGTGCTATTTTCGACTATTTCGAGCACAAAGTCATTATTTCGAAACAAGATCTGCAGTTTATTCATCACCCCAAACGCAATGATATTGTGGTTGTTCCCAACGGAGTAGACGAAAGTTTCTTTCAATTTCCGGCTGTTGAAAAGAAATACGACCTGCTTTTTACCGGCAATTTCAGTTATCCGCCCAATATCGAGGGGGCTTGTTATCTGGTGAATGAAATTTTGCCCTTATTAAAAAAGCGTGGTTATAATGTGAGTGTACTTCTTTCGGGTGCTTCTCCGCATTCGCGCGTGTTGTCACTGGCTTCTGATCAGGTTACGGTTTCAGGCTGGGTGGATGATATCAGAACGAGTTACGCACAATCACGCATTTTTGTAGCTCCTATGTTTATAGGTACAGGACTACAAAATAAGCTGCTCGAAGCAATGGCAATGGGGCTTCCGTGTATTACAACATCGCTAGCTAACAACGCATTAGGCGCAACCGACGGGGAAAATATTCTCTTAGCAGAACAAACGGAAGTATTCGTCGAAAAAATCGTTGTTTTTTTAACAGAAAGGGATATGTTTACCGAAATTGGTAACAAAGGCCAATTATTTGTTAAGCGAAACTACTCATGGAACTACCAAAACGATCAGCTATTAAAGCTATTGTTATAATCTGCCTTTTTGCAGTTTCTTCCTTGGTTTTCTTACACTCCTGCTCTACCGACACCCCCGAATTGCCTCATTGGCTCAAGGGCGAATGGAAAACATCATTTAACGGAATTACCATCAAAGAAAAGTGGGTTCAAAAAGGAGACTCATTGATTGGAGTGACCAGTTGGACGAAAGGAAAAAACAAACGCATCGATCAGTTGGTGATTCGCTTTCAGCACGACACCCTGATATATCAGCTTTCAATGGATAAAAAGCCGCCCATCTGTTTTCAGTGTACCGACCTCACAAAAGATACTTTAGCATTTGTTAACAAACAGAACGACTTTCCAAAACGTATTGTTTATGTGCGTCCAAAGGGCAAAACCATGCCTACTTGGGTCGATAACGGAGTCGGCGATCCCAATCGAATCAACTATCAGTTTGAAAAGATTACTTCTCGGTGAACAATTGTCCTGTTTTTCGGGTTAAATTTACAGCTCGAATAAATAGTCATGACAAGCAAGTTAAACACAATAGAAGAGGCAATAGCTGATATTCAAGCCGGAAAAGTAATAATCGTAGTAGATGATGAGGATCGTGAGAATGAAGGCGACTTTTTAACAGCTGCCCGAAACGCGACTCCAGAGGTCATCAACTTCATGGCTACACATGGCAGAGGGCTCATTTGCGCACCATTATTAGAAAACCGTTGCGACGAATTGGAACTGGAAATGATGGTTGCCCAAAACTCGGCTACTTACGAAACACCATTTACCGTTTCCGTCGATTTGATCGGTCACGGATGCACTACCGGAATCTCGGCTAGTGATCGTTCGAAAACCGTATTGGCATTGATCGATCCGGCTACCAAACCGGAAGAACTGGGGAAACCCGGCCATATTTTCCCACTTCGCGCCCGAAAAGAAGGTGTTTTACGCAGAGCAGGACATACAGAAGCGGCAACCGACTTTGCCCGACTGGCAGGTTTTGAACCGGCAGGTTTGATTGTTGAAATCCTCAACGAAGACGGTACAATGGCTCGCTTACCTCAACTATTAGTTATTGCAGAAAAATTCAATCTCAAAATAGTATCCATAGCAGACTTAATTGCGTATCGCATGAAACACGAATCATTAATTACACGAGAAGTAAAGGTCGAAATGCCTACAAAAATAGGTGATTTTGAACTCGTTGCTTACACAGTCAATTCAAACCAACAAGAACATTTAGCATTAGTAAAAGGAACTTGGGAACCCAACGAACCTGTCCTGGTGCGCGTCCATTCATCTTGCATCACGGGTGATATCTTCGGATCATGCCGCTGCGATTGCGGACCGCAACTTGAATACGCCATGAAAAAAATCAACGAAGAAGGAAAAGGCGTCATCGTTTACATGAATCAGGAAGGCCGCGGAATCGGTTTGATGAACAAATTACGCGCTTACAAATTACAGGAAGAAGGTTACGACACCGTTGAAGCCAACATTAAATTGGGTTTTGAAAGCGATCAGCGCGAATATGGTATCGGAGCTCAGATTCTCCATGATTTAGGTGTGAAGAAAATCCGGTTGATGTCGAACAACCCGAAAAAACGCTCAGGATTGATCGGATACGGGCTTGAAATTGTTGAAAACCTAGCTATCGAAGTTGGAAGAAACGTACACAACGAAAGTTACCTGAAAACCAAACAGGAAAAAATGGGGCATTCGTTGAAACTGGATAAATAATGCTGAAAGCTGTCGGTTTACAAAAAAAATACGGTCAACTCGACGTATTAAAAGGAATAGATCTTGAAATTGCTTCCGGAGAAATCGTCTCAATAGTCGGTTCTTCGGGAGCAGGTAAGACTACCCTGCTTCAATTGCTGGGAACACTAGACAAACCTGATAATGGAATTGTGGAATTAGACGGTGTGAATCCGTTTGAGCTTTCTTCGAAAGAACTGGCCAAATTTCGCAATACACAAATCGGCTTTGTGTTTCAGTTTCATCAGCTACTTCCTGAATTTACCGCTTTGGAAAACGTGATGATGCCTGCATTGATCAACGGAATTTCAAAACAGGATGCACAGCAACGAGCCATGGAATTGCTCAACCAATTGGGATTAGGAGATCGTGCAACGCACCAACCTATGGCGCTTTCAGGTGGAGAACAACAACGTGTTGCCGTAGCCCGAGCTTTGGTAAACAAACCGAAAGTGGTGTTCGCCGATGAACCTTCGGGAAACCTCGATTCGAAAAACGCCAAAGAATTGCACCAATTGTTTTTTGATTTACGTCGCGATATGGGTCAAACCTTTGTGATTGTAACACACAACAACCAATTGGCCGAAATGGCAGATCGCACGCTAACCATGCAAGACGGGTTGATCGTTTCATGAAATCGGATTTCCACGGCGGAATGTCGTTTGACGATTTAAAAGAATTTCTCGACTTCAAAGCCGATGAATACAACAATCCGAAATTCATCGAATCGGATCCCATTCAACTGGCGCACCGCTTTCAACGCAAAGAAGATATCGAAATTGTCGGTTTTCTGATGGCAACTATTGCCTGGGGAAATCGTAAATCAATAATTACCAGCGGCGAACGGATTCTAACCATCATGGAACACGATCCGTACAATTTCATCCGCGATTACAAACCGTTTGAATCGGCCTTTGTTCACCGCACTTTCAACGCCGAAGATTTGCACAACTTCTTTGCAAGCCTGAAACGTCTTTACGAAAAAGACGGACTTGAAAAAGCATTCGCTTCGCAAGAAGAATACCCGGGCGTACTCGGTCGAATTGCCTGCTTTCGCGAAGCTTTTACTGCAGGTTCATTCCCTGATCGCACACAAAAACACATTTCCAATCCGTTGAAAAATTCGTCCTCCAAGCGCTTGAACATGTACCTGCGCTGGATGGTTCGCAACGATAAAAAAGGTGTTGACTTCGGAATCTGGAACAGCATCTCCCCTTCCGAATTGCATTTGCCGTTAGACGTGCACACCGGAAATGTAGGTCGCAAACTCGGATTACTGCATCGAACACAAAACGATTGGAAAGCCGTAGCTGAAATTCAGGAATACCTAGTAAAAATGGATGCGAACGATCCGTGTAAGTATGATTTCGCGTTGTTTGGATTGGGGGCTTTCGAGGGGTTTTAACACCGTTTCATTTTATCCATCAGCAATGAGGTCATCATTTCTGAAACTGCGGACGATTAATCAATATCTTCCTCTTCATCTAAATCAGCATCCTTACTACCATCTATCCAACTAGTAAATCTACTTCTTCTGGCGGCGTTCCAAACTTGTGTATAAATGGCGTATGAAGGCAGATTATCCGCGGCGTTGATACGACGTTCCATCAAATCATCGTATCCAACATCTCCCTTGCCTTGGTATGTTTTAACTTGCTGCCAGCTATTCCTATGAGCAAGAGATACAACGCCATTTGTTGCGACCACAGCAGCAGGGCCTCCAGCCAAAGGATTTAAGCCTTGATGAACAACATCAGCTGCTACCCAAGTGGCATCGTTAGAGCCTGAACGCACTTTTCTGGTCAATTTGTCAATAATATGGCTCGCTCCTGCTCCGGCTTCTGCAGCAGTTGTTAAGTCAGCCCAAATTTTAGTTCCATTTCGAGTTCTACTATAGTCCGGGTTAGATCCGCCGCCATTGTTCTGCATAGACCATCCGTTAGCTCCTGCCCATACATTCAGTTTTTCTTCAACACAATTTCCCCATCCTGCCGCTGTTGGATTATTCATATAGGCTGCTTGTTGGTTCGTATGCAACAAGGGTGCCGGATTATTCTGCACATCATTACTCGCTGCAGTTTCAGCAGTGGCAATTTGTCCGTCAAGTGCATTAATAAGAAGGAGATCAGCTGCTGCAGGAATATACTGAAGTCCACTTACGGAGACTACTCGTTGTACAACTTCGCTGCTTATATCATTCCCTTTTCTTTGGATAGGAGGTTGTTGCCGAATAGAATGTGTATCCGCTATCTTTTGCATTTGAACCACTTGGTTCACTTTCGCGCCGTTGTCGGCAACGTCCTGAAAAACTCTTAGCTGCGAAACTTGTCGACTAGTATTCGCTATCTCTTGTAGCTTTCTTTGAGCAACGGTTTCGCTGCGATTGTCTGTAAATGAATAAGGGAGGTAATTACCTTTTTGTGTCCGAGAAATAGAATTTTCAATTGATTGACCTTTCTGCGTGTGATTGGGCGCAACGTTTTCGAAGGTTTTAGCAGCGTGGGTATTCATCTTTTCGCTTTTTAAATAGTGGTACACTGTCATTTACAAGTGAATACCCAAATATATTATTTCTATCGAACTTTCTAATCAGTTGAAGATGATTTATTGCGATTTGCGGCTAAAGTTTGGTGATTTTAAACACTAAATCATCCAATTCTAAAACTTGATCTTAAAAACTGTAAACAACCATTTATCATTTCCGTATTGCTAATTCTATAAATCAACTTATCTTTGGAAACATGAAGTGGGTCTATCCTGAATTTTTGTTTGCCCTTGCGGTTATCCTCATTCCGCTTCTTATTCATCTTTTTCATTTTAAGCGTTACAAAACCGTCTTTTTTTCGAGTTTGACCTTTTTGAAATCGGTGGAGCAAAATCAGAAAAACACCCGTAAACTCAAGTATTGGCTCATCTTCACCGCGCGAGCACTTACTTTTTCGTTTCTGGTATTTGCCTTTGCGCAGCCATTTATTCCACTAAAAGAAGAATCGAACAAAAGTGGCATCAACGTCATCGGAATTTACATCGACAATTCATTTTCCATGACGCGTATTGGCGTTACGGGCGAATTATTCTCTCAATCGCGTGAATTGGCAAAATCCATTGTGCAAGATGCGCCTCGAACGGCTCAATTTGTCTTATTGACCAATGAACTCAGCGGTTCGGAGAAACAAACACTCACCAAAGCGCAGTTTTTAGAGAAAATTGAAAAGATCAAACCGACTTCGTTGGTACGAAAAGCCGCCGATGTTACCAATTGGTGGGAACAATGGTTGGTCGACAATAAATCCAATGACCTACGCATTGCAAGTAGTCAGCTGATTTACCTTTCCGACTTCCAACAATCGACCACGGGTGTTTTGCCGAAATACAAGAACTGGGAAACCTTACTTTATCCGGTAAAACTGGAGCCCGTCAACAACGGAAATCTTTACGTTGATTCCATTTGGTTTGCTACTCCTGTTCAGAAAAAAGAAGCCAAACAAACATTGTATGTACGCTTGCGCAACGAAGGCGAAACAGCCGTAAATACAGTTGATGTCAATATTCGTATCGGAAAAATAGACCGCGATGTATTTGCAGATATTCCTTCCAACGGAAGTGATACAGTAGAATTGAGCTACTTCAACAACGAATTGGGCAAAATTCAAGGCTCGGTGAAAGTCAACGACCGTCAAATGAACATGGACGATAGCTACTTCTTTTCGTACGATGTTCGGAAACAAAGTAATGTGCTGATCATCGACGGTGAAAGTTCAGTTTCGAACATCGATGTAGTCTACGGACTTGATGATTTCTACAAAACCACTTCCGTGCAGCAAAATCAGCTCACCGAAACGCAATTGCAGGATAAGGATTTGGTCGTAATCAACGGTTGTAACCAAATTTCAGCCAACACCACCGATTTATTACTTGAATTTGCCAACGATGGTGGTTCGCTCCTACTCTTTCCCGGCGCTAACACAAGCGTTGGTGGTTGGAACGGCTTGTTGTCTCGTTTAAAACTTCCTGCATTCAGTCAATTACAAGAAAAAGCATTAACCGTCAGAAAAATCAATACCAAAGATCCGTTTTTCGATGGTGTTTTCGAACGTAAACCGGAGCAATTGAACTTACCGGCTGTAAAAAAAGCGTATCGTTTACAATCCAACTCGGCATCCGAAAGTATTGATTTATTGACCTTCCAAAGCGGAAACTCCTTCTTTGTGCGCGGAACCGGAAAATTCAACGCTTATTTATCAGCAACGTCGCTCGACCAAACGTACAGCTCCTTCACGAGCAATCAACTTTTTTCAACGTTGCTCTTGCGCATCGGTGAATTGAGTCAGCGCCAAGCTCCGTATTACTTGATTATCGGAGAAGACGGCAGTTATCCGATTGGTCAGCCAAGCAATGCCGAGCAAGCCGTTCATCTTAAAAAAGGCGACATCGATTTTATTCCTACCGTTTTCAAAAAACGCCAATCAAACTTCATTTCGGTGCAAGGCTTAGAGGCTGTTCGTCAGATGGAATCAGGCAATTACAGTGTGGTTTCGGGCGGTGAAAAACTCGGAGCCTTGTCCATCAACTACAACCGTTCCGAATCGCGCATTCAATCGCTCAACGAGTCGGAAATCATGAGCACTTTTGAAAATGCAGGCATTAAAACAATGGACGTACGCAGCACTTCGGGTTGGACAGGCGCTTCATTCCTACAACTCGATCAGCCGATTACTTATTGGAAATGGTGCGTCATTTTCGCCCTTTTATTCCTGCTTACAGAAATGATTATCGTCTATTTTTGGAAACACTAAACGTTTAAACAACCATGAAAGTTCTTCTTCGCAACGCAACGATTTTTGATCAACACTCTTCCCACAGCGGTAAACAACAAGACTTATTGATCGAAGACGGAATCATTGCAGCGATAGCTCCTTCCATTACAGCCGATGACGCACTTGTTGTTGAAGGTGAAAACTTGCATGTTTCGCAAGGTTGGGTTGATTTAAAAGCACATTTGTGCGATCCCGGAGAAGAACATAAATCCACCATCGAGTCGGGCTTGGATGCCGCAGCTTTCGGAGGATTTACACATGTTGCTGCACTTCCTACCACAAAACCTGTAACTGACGGAAAAACAGCCGTTGAATACGTACTTCGTCGCTCAGAGAACAGTGTTAGCACTCTTCACCCAATGGGATGCATTACCCAGAAAAACGAGGGTGAGCATCTGGCTGAAATGTATGACATGTTCCAAAACGGCGTTCGTTTATTCTCTGATGATCTTAGAACCGTTTCTGCAGGAATGATGTATCGCGCCTTATTATACAGCAAAAATTTCGGCGGAACAATCGTCGGTTTTTCGCGCGATGCCTCTATTTCAGGAAAAGGAATGGTGAATGAAGGCGAAGCTTCTACCAAAACCGGATTAAAAGCCGATCCGATCATCGGAGAAGTCATCAACTTGGAACGCAACATCCGTTTATTGGAATACACCGAAGGACAATTACATGTAACCGGGCTTTCATCTGCTGCTGCGGTTGATTTGGTACGAAAAGCAAAAGCCACCGGATTATCCATTACAGCTGATGTCCACGCACAACACTTGATTTTCAACGAAACTGCTGTATTAGACTTTGATGCAAACTTTAAGTTAATGCCGCCACTTCGCTCCGAATCAGATAGATTAGCATTATGGGAAGGCGTGAAAGACGGTACCATCGATTGTATTGTATCCGACCATAGACCCAACGATTCGGAAGAAACAGATGTGGAATTTGACCATGCAAACTTTGGCAACAGCACTTTGCAAACATTATTTGGGGAGTTACTCACATACGAAGCAACATCATTGCCTTGGATCATCAGTCGTTTAACAGAAGGTCCAAGAGATTTATTAGGCATTCAAAACCAGCCAATTGAAGTCGGAGGAAAAGCAGATCTCACGCTTTTTTCGCCCACAAAAAAATGGACATTCACCCAGAATGACATTTTGATCGGCACAAAAAACTCACCGTTTGTTGGTAAAGAATTAACCGGATTTGTGTACGGTGTATTCAATAATGGTAAATTCGCGCTGAAAGATTAACCGAATGTCTGGCAAAAAATCATTCTTACGCAACTTCTGGAAAGAGAAAAAAATGGTGGGCGCAATGAGCCCGAGCTCTCCGTTTTTGGCAAAAAAAATGCTCAAATCCATTGACTTTAGCGCGGTTCGCGTAATCGTGGAACTAGGTCCTGGAACGGGCGTTTTTACCCGCAGAATACTGGAACAATTGCATCCTGAAGGTGTGTTATTGGTGTTTGAACTCAACGATAACTTCATGGAGTTGCTTCAAAAGGAATTTACCGACCCGAGAGTACACTTGATTCACGATTCGGCAGAAAAAATCGGTGAATACCTTACGAAATGCGGTTATTCAAAAGCAGACGTCGTACTTTCTTCGCTGCCGTTGGCAAACTTCCCGGTAGAACTTAAAAACCGCATCCTGCAGGAAAGTCATAATGTAATGACCGACAACTCGTTGTATGTGCAATTTCAGTATTCGTTGAATGCTAAAAAATCCATCAAAGGTATGTTTAGAGAAGTCGCCATAACCTTTACTCCTGCTAACTTCCCTCCTGCTTTTGTGTATACCTGCAAAAAGTAGCAGTGGGCTTTATTCTTGAATTCCTATTGATATTTTTTTTCATCCGCACTTCAACAAAAATGTTGGATGAAACGTTAAATTTGTGTCCCTAGAAAATACAGACAATGAGTGTAGAAAAAGTAAAATGCTTAATTATCGGATCCGGCCCAGCCGGATATACTGCCGCGATCTACGCTGCACGCGCTGAAATGAAACCTGTTATGTATGTTGGGCTTCAACCCGGCGGACAGCTAACAACAACCAACGAAGTAGAAAATTTCCCGGGATACCCTGAAGGAGTTACCGGACCTGAAATGATGATTCAACTCGAGGCTCAGGCAAAACGCTTTGAAACCGATGTTCGTGCCGGATTCATCGATAAAGTTGATTTCTCTGGCCCGATCCACAAATGCTGGACAGAAGACGGACATGAAATTCACGCTGAAACCGTGATTATTTCAACCGGTGCTTCAGCCAAATACCTTGGTTTACCTTCCGAACAAAAATATTTATTAAGCGGTGGCGGCGTTTCCGCATGTGCTGTTTGCGACGGATTCTTTTACCGCGGACAAGAAGTAGTAATTGTTGGAGCCGGTGATTCTGCCTGCGAAGAAGCACACTACCTTTCTAAATTGTGTACCAAAGTTACCATGTTGGTGCGTACGGATGTTTTCCGCGCTTCCAAAATCATGGCCGACCGTGTTCGCAATACGCCCAATATCACCATCCTTCACAACACCGAAACAGTTGAAGTGTTAGGAAACGACATGGGTGTAACCGGAGCCTTGGTTAAAAACAACGTCACAGGTGAAGAACAAACCATTCCTTGTACCGGATTTTTCGTAGCCATCGGTCACAAACCGAACACAGATATTTTCAAAGATTACATCAATCTGGATGAAGTGGGTTACATCAAATATGAACAACCGGGAACTTCAAAAACCAATGTAGCCGGCGTATTTGTTGCCGGTGATGCCGCTGATAAAAATTACCGCCAAGCCATTACCGCTGCAGGAACAGGCTGTATGGCAGCATTGGATGCAGAACGTTATTTAGCCGCGTTAGGGCATTAATATCTCTTTAATTGGAACGAAACGTCGGATTTATTCGGCGTTTTTTTTGTTAGTTTTATTGCCAAATAAATGCCAATATGCAACAACGAACCCTAGACGACCTCGATTACACACACGATGATTGGATCGAAAATCAGCTAATTGGAATGGAGCGACTTCCTGAAAAAGTAGCGCATGGATTGGTTGAAAAAGGAATTGAACTATCCGTTGCCCGCCACATGGTGCAACGAGTAGATCGAGCTATTAGAAAACGAAAAGCAAAAAAAGACATTTGGATAGGTGCAGCTTGGTGCTTCGGTGGATTGGCGATTAGTCTCTTCACGTATACAATGGCAATGGAACGTGGTGGCAGCTATTACATGACGTGGGGTGCGGTGGTTTTTGGCGGTGTTCAAATGATCAGAGGATTGATCAATTACGGAAGTATTTCAAAAGAAATTGATTTTTAGTTTTCAGAATGTCAAAGACTATTTTTCATTCGTCTTTTCCATTGAATGATATTGAAAACCAGACTTAGCACTAAAATCAAGGCCAAAACCACAACCATAAAATTCTCATTAAAGTAACTTGTATTCTCATTCGGATACAAGTCACTTTTCACAATGATTCCATCACTATTAATTGCCATCTGTTGTGGTGAAAAACATCTTGTGTGGTTACCAATTCCCAACTGACCAGACGGATTATCTCCACAAGTAACTATTTCCCCCTTATTATTGACGGCAATAGACTGAAAACAACCTCCTCCGATTTCGTTAATCCCAGTCAATTTTGGGATACGAACAGGAAATGAACGACCAACAGTGTCGCCCAAACCAAGCATGCCATACTGATTTTTGCCCCACCCCCAAACTTGGTAATTCTCGTCTATGGCTAGTGAATGCCAACTTCCGCAAGCGATTTTAATGAATTTGGGTAGTCCTTTCAAACGTGTGGGTCTCGGGAAATTTTTCAAATGATCTTTAGATGGATAATCGGCGCCCCACATCCAGATGTTTCCTTCGTAATCTAATGCAACAGAATGATTCCAACCAACTGCAATTTGTTTGATTTTAGGTATTCCAGCAATTCTAAACGCATGAACATAAAAATCCTTTCCGTTTTCACGCAGTTGATTGGACGAATTTGCTCCCCATCCCCAAACTGAACCATCTTTTTTTAACGCCAATGTGTGATAGCCAACCGAAGCAATACTTTGTACCCCTGAAAGTTCTGAAACAATTCCATCAGATGTTTGTAAAACACGTGTAGGCCACTCACTGTGTTCACGCGTTCCATTACCCAATTCCGCAAATAGATTATGTCCCCATGCCCACACGGAACCATCCGATTTCAAAGCCACGGTATGCCAATGACCTCCTTCTGCTGTTACAAAATCTCTATGGTTTTCAAGTCGCTGTGGAATAAGAGCGTCATCAATTGTTTTGGTTCCTAACTGCCCATAATTGTTCCTTCCCCATAGATACAAATATCCGGCTTTGTCAATGGCCATACTATGGTCATATCCTCTGGATATCACTTTAATATTTTCAAGACCCGGTACACGCAAAGGTACTTTTGAATTAACCGTCGAATTATTTCCTAATTGTCCGAAAACATTTCTTCCTGATGCCCAAACATGTCCTTTTTTATCTAAAATGAGCGAATGGCCATTCCCGGCATCAACTGATTGAGCAACTAAAACCGAAGTAAAGAGTAGAGCAAGAAGTGATAGTGAAAGTCGCAACATCCAACTTTAATTTTAATCATTGTAGATTGATCAATAACTCGGAATACAAAACAATATTGCTTAACGAATGTGATCAATGAAATAAATTATCTTTGGAACTTTTAGCTCTGCTAAATAGTTGCTGTAAATGTTATTCAACTCGCTAGATTTCGCTTGGTTTTTACCCCTTGTATTTCTGCTCTACTGGTTTGTAGTGAAGGGAAAACCGCGCTTGCAAAACATCCTTCTATTAGTTGCCAGCTATTATTTTTACGCTTGTTGGGATTATCGTTTTCTATTCCTCTTGCTCTTTTCCACCTTGTTGGATTATTTCACCGGAATCAAAATGGCCGATGCCGGCAATCAAGCTCGGAAAAAGTTTTGGTTTTGGCTCAGTATCTCTATCAATCTTGGGTTTTTAGGTGTTTTTAAATACTACAACTTTTTTGCTGACTCATTTGCCGAAGCCGTTGGTGTTTTCGGATGGAAGGTAAGTCCATGGACACTTGACGTGATCTTGCCTGTAGGAATTTCTTTCTATACCTTTCACGGACTTTCTTATGTCATCGATATTTACAAAGACCGTATCAAACCCGAGAAAAACTTCATTGACTACGGTGTTTTCGTAAGCTTTTTTCCACTTCTTGTTGCCGGTCCGATAGAGCGCGCCACACACTTGCTTCCCCAAATTCAACGTCAACGAACATTTGATTATGCTCAAGCAGTCAACGGATTGCGTCAGATTTTGTGGGGATTATTCAAAAAAGTAGTGATTGCCGACGGTTGCGCCGAATATGCCGATCTAATTTTCAACGATTCCGATATGTATTCGGGAAGTACCTTGGTCTTAGGAGCGGTATTTTTCGCCATTCAGATTTATGGTGATTTCTCAGGATATTCAGACATTGCCTTGGGAACAGCCCGCTTATTTGGCGTAGAACTCTTGCGTAACTTCGCGTTCCCCTACTTCTCGCGCGATATCGCCGAATTTTGGCGCAGGTGGCACATTTCGCTTTCTACCTGGTTCAGAGATTACCTCTACATTCCCTTGGGTGGAAGTCAGGGCGGTTTGGGTAAGAAAATCAGGAACACGTTTATCATCTTTCTGGTCAGCGGTTTCTGGCATGGTGCCAATTGGACCTTCATTTGCTGGGGAGCATTGAATGCAATGTATTTCCTACCCTTACTCCTTTCGAATAAAAACCGGAACAATATCGAAATCATAGGACAAGGGAAAATACTTCCTTCATTCATAGAATTCATCAAAATGATCGGAACTTTTGCTTTGGTAACCATAGCTTGGGTTTTCTTCCGTGCCGAAAGCGTAGAACATGCCTTGACCTACATCGGCGATATTTTCCATAAGAACTTGTTTCAACCACCGAAAGTGATGTCGGTACTCATGATTATCCTGGTAGTTTTTATGCTGATCATTGAATGGTTTGGTCGCGAACGACAATACGCCCTTGAACGATTCGGTTTCCGGTGGCCTCGTTTTGTACGTTGGACCTTCTATTCGTTCATCATCTTCCTGATCGGAATGTTCATGCAAACCGAAGAAACACCGTTCATTTACTTTCAGTTTTAGCTATGAAACAGTTCCTGCTCAACATACTGAAATTTCTTCCGCTCGCTGCAGTGTTTTATATACTAATGGTGATTTTTTGGGGTGATTTTATGCCTGAACGCTACAAAAAAAACCTCATTTACAATCGCGGATCTTTCGGACATACGCTCTCACGACTTAATGATGCTGCTAACACAAAAGATGTCGACGTACTTTTTTTGGGCGCTTCCACCTGTTACCGTGGTTTTGATACACGTTATTTCGAATCGAAAGGGTTTGTTTCGTTTAATCTCGGTTCAAGCAGTCAAACACCGATCAACACACACCAATTGTTAAAGCGTTATTTGCGCCAACTAAAGCCCAAACTAGTTGTTTACGAGGTCTATCCCGAGACGTTTCAAATCGATGGCGTAGAATCGACTCTCGACATAACAGCGAATGATCGTGTTGATCTTTATTCCGCTCAAATGGTTTTCAAAACCCTGAATGCAAAGACCTTGAACACCTACATTTATGCTTCGTATCGTCAGTTGGCCGGAAAAAACGACTTATCTCGACAACCGAAACGTCGCGAAACAGACACGTATATTGATCGAAACGGATTTGTGGAGCGCGATTTAACCTATTTCAAATACCTTACTTACAAAAACGAGGTGAAAAATGGAAAAGTGATCAAGAAAGAATGGATCATTCGACCGGAGCAACAAGCTGCTTTTGAAGCGACTATTGCTTTACTGAAAGCTGAAAAAATACCATTTGTATTGGTCCGCGCACCAATTACTTCACGGTTGAATGATTCGTATGAAAACAACGCTGAATTTGAGGCGTATATTCAGCAACATGGGCGCTACTACAATTTTAACAAGCGATTGCAGCTGAATGATTCACTGGATTTTTACGATGCAGTGCATTTGAACCGAAATGGTGTGAAGGTGTTTAATGAGGCTTTGTACAAGCAATTGAAGTAGTTATTGGAGGGGCTTTATTATGCGTTATGTATTTCAGTAATATTGCGGGATTACTGAATTTAAATCGCTTAAAAAGAGTTGTTTATAATTCAAACACCAGCGATTCAATTAAAAAAAAAACTAATTTTATCTAACGGTTCGTAATACTGTGTCAGCCTCAGGATGATTGCAAATTTGCGAATTCCCAAATTCGGGAATTTCAACCCGAAATTTTCAAATCGAATCGATTAAATCATTCGGCTTATGAAAATCAAAATCCGACACCACTTGCCGCTTCAATTTATTTTCTAAAGCTCGAATCTGCCTTACAAACCTTATTTTGCAAAGAATATAGATTACGGATGATATCTGAACGACAAGGCTTGTAACACCTACTATCTCAATCAATTGATCCAAATATCTAGAAAACGAAATCACGAATATAATCACTGAGAAAATCCAACTAAATATCCAAAGCACCTTCATATCATTGATTGTACGATTCATTTTCTTTAGTTCAAGTGCATTTGATTCACCTGTTAGTTCTAGTTCAGAAGAATATAGACTTTTTAAAATTCTAAATGGCAAATAAAGATTTACTATTGGAATAAACCACGCCCAAACAATCGAACTTTTAGCATGTAATCCTTCTTTTTTAAGCAAATGAACATTACTGTATGAGCGATACAACCAACTGAAAAAGATACAATTCCAACTAATATAGAGCACAAAGTAACATCCGTTAACATATAGTCTTAGTGGTTTTACCAAATCGAAAAAACGCATCCAAAGTTCAATTCTATCGAACAAATTCAACACAAAAAGTATGCAAAGTTCTAATGCTATAAAAGAAGAAACAATAAACATCCCCCAAAGCAAACGTTCGTTCCAAATTGACAGTTTGGTGTTATCATTCAATCGATCCATCACCTCACCGTTTTCTCCAACATCGGAACAAAACTGAAATTCCCGAACATTTCTTCGGTGTATTCGGTTTCGGAAACGCGCTCGATGCGCAACATTTGCTGCTGATCCAAATCACCGACCGGAATAATGAGTACGCCACCGATTTTAAGTTGCGAAAGCAATTGCTGAGGTACTTCAGGCGCTCCGCAAGTCACCAACACCTTGTCAAATGGCGCATAAGTCGCTTTTCCTTCGTAGCCGTCTCCAAAAAACAATTTGGGAGTAAATCCCAATTGATCAATGATTTTCTTGGCTTTTAAATGCAATTCTTTGTGACGTTCGATTGAAAACACCTTGGCGCCCAACACACACAAAATACTGGTTTGAAAACCCGATCCGGTGCCAATTTCCAATACTTTATCACCCCGTTTCAATTCCAATAAACTTGTTTGAAATGCTACTGTGTACGGATGAGAAATCGTTTGTCCCGACCCAATTTGAAACGGCATGTTCGAATAGGCTTGTTGCTCAAATACCAAATCGAGGAAATAATGACGCGGAACCGCATCGAACGCCGTTAAAATTCGTTCATCCGTTATTCCTTTTTTCCGCAACTCGTCTATCAGCTGCTTGCGCATTCCCTTGTGTTTGTATGTATCTTGCATCACCACAAAAATAAGCGCTTTCCAGCCAGTCGAATCATTTCCACAAAGAATGTTTCTACAACGAATTGTGTATATTTGGATCGCTATTAATTAAGTATCCATGGCTATCGATCCAAAAGAATTGGAATTCAACAAGAACGACGATGAAATGCGCATGAAAATCTCGCGTATGGAATCTGAATTGTCAAAAATCATGAAAGGCGGAGGCGAAAAACGCATTGCTGCTTTACATGAAAAAGGAAAAATGACCGCTCGCGAGCGTATTGACCTCCTACTCGACCCGAACACCCCTCGGTTTGAAGTTGGAGCTTTCGCAGGAATGGGCATGTATGAAGAACACGGTGGCTGTCCAAGTGCCGGTGTTGTAGTTGTAATCGGTTTTGTTTCCAAAAAACAATGCATTGTAGTGGCCAATGATGCTACCGTGAAAGCCGGAGCATGGTTCCCCATTACCGGAAAGAAAAACCTTCGTGCGCAAGAAATTGCCATGGAAAACCGTTTACCGATCATTTATTTGGTCGATTCCGCCGGTGTTTATTTGCCAATGCAAGACGAAATTTTCCCGGATAAAGAACACTTCGGACGCATTTTCCGCAACAATGCTGTTATGAGCTCTATGGGAATCACCCAAATTGCTGCCGTAATGGGAAGTTGTGTGGCCGGTGGCGCTTATTTGCCGATTATGTCGGATGAATCGTTGATCGTAGACAAAACGGGAACGATCTTTTTGGCAGGTTCTTATCTGGTGAAAGCCGCAATCGGTGAAACAATCGATAATGAAACACTTGGCGGAGCTACTACGCATACTGAAATTTCAGGCGTATGCGATTATAAGGTAGCCAACGATGAAGAATGTTTGATGACCATTCGCAAAATGATGGGACAAATCGGCGCATCGGAAACTGCCGGTTTTGATCGTATTGAAACAGTGGCTCCGAAAGAAGAAGCGAAACGCGTTTACGGTGTATTGCCGTCTGAACGCGCAAAACCATATAATGTGATGAATATCCTGGATTCTATCGTAGATGAAGGAAGTATCACCGAATACAAAGGCGATTACGGAAAAACCATTGTGTGTTCCTACGCACGTATCGACGGTTGGAGTGTTGGAATTGTAGCCAATCAGCGTGAATTGTCGAAAAATGCCAAAGGCGAAATGCAGTTTGGTGGTGTGATTTACAACGATTCGGCTGACAAAGCTGCTCGTTTCATCATGAATTGCAACCAAAAGAACATTCCGTTGGTGTTTTTTCAGGACGTTTCCGGATTCATGGTCGGTTCCAAATCAGAACACGCAGGTATCATCAAAGACGGAGCAAAAATGGTGAATGCAATGGCCAATTCGGTTGTTCCGAAATTTACCGTAGTGATCGGTAATTCTTACGGTGCCGGGAATTATGCCATGTGCGGAAAAGCCTACGATCCTCGTTTGATCGTTGGTTGGCCGACAGCAGAAGTTGCCGTAATGAGTGGCGCTGCAGCAGCAAAAACATTGTTACAGATTGAAGTCGCTTCGTTGAAGTCGCGTGGTGAAACCATCACTTCTGAACGCGAAAAAGAACTCTTCGACACCATCAAAGCACGTTACGATGAACAAATCTCTCCCTACTACGCAGCTTCGCGTTTGTGGTTAGATGCCATCATCGATCCGGCTAAAACACGTGAATTCCTATCCATCGGAATAGCAATGGCAAGTCACAAAAAGGCTGAAAAACCCTACAACGTTGGAGTAATACAAACCTGAAAAACGTGAAATCAACAAGGTTTCATCCTTTACAATTTTACATTTTCAATTTATAATTAAAACAAACATGCACTTAGATTGGCAATTTAAACCTTACAAAGAATTAAGTCTGAATGAATTTCACGACATCATTGCATTGCGCCTGAAAGCTTTTGTGGTTGAGCAAAATTGTACTTACCTCGATTTGGATGGTAAAGACAAAAAATCGTATCACCTCTTGCTTCGCGACGGAAAAGGCGACGTCATTGCCACAGCTCGCATCCTTCCTCCGGGATTGGCTTACGAAGAAGTGGCTATCGGTCGTGTGGTACTGAACAATGATTTCCGTGGAGAAGGTGTTGGAATTGAACTCATGGAACGTTGCGTGCGTTTTGCCCATGAAGAATTTGGGGTAGTTCCTATTCGCATTTCCGCTCAAAAGCACCTCGAATCCTTTTACAATAAAACAGGCTTTACTTCAACCGGAAAAGAATACCTCGAAGACGAGATTCCACACGTTGAAATGCTTTTAATTCCATAAGACCAATGAAAGTAATTGCTATCATTTCTGTAGCCTTAATTGCCGTTACAGCTTGTACTCCAAAACCGAATGTTACTCCGGATAATACTGCCGGACATTCATCATCTGTTCAAGACAATGCTACCACCATCAGCGTTGCGTATATGAACAAATCCATCAAGCCGCAAGATGACTTTTTTATGTTTGCGAACGGAACGTGGTGTAAAGAAAATCCTGTACCGGCTTCAGAATCTCGTTGGGGAAGTTTCAATGAATTGGAACAACGCAACAAAATAGTGTTAACCGATATTTTGAAAGCAGCCGGAACCAATACCGGAACAAAAGGTTCTCAAGATCAATTACTCGGCGATTATTTTAAGTCATATACTGACATGGAAACGCGCAATAAATTGGACTGGAGACCTTTAAAAACACGATTGGAAGCAATCAAAAACATCAAATCGCGCGAAGAAATTGTCAAAGTGGTAGCCGAACAACACAAAGTTGGGGTCAACAGTTTATTTGGTTTTGGTGTAGGTCAGGATTTGAAAGAAGTCACCAAAAATATCAGCTACATCGGTCAAGGAGGTTTAGGTCTCCCAAATCGTGATTATTATTTTCAAGAAAATAAACAGCGTGAGCGCGATGCATATATTATCTACATCAAAGATTTATTCAAATTAACGGGCGAAACAGACGAGGTAGCAGCAAAAAAAGCGGAACGTGTCTTTCAATTCGAGAAACGATTAGCCGATTCCATGATGGCGCCTGCTCAATTGCGTGTTCCGGAAAATACCTACAATAAATATGGCTTTAAAGCAGCAAAAGGGTTGTTCAAAAGCTTTGATTTTGAAACCTATTTATCGTTGGTTGGAAGTCAAACATTTGATACAATTATTGTTGGTCAGCCGGCTTACTTGAAACAAGTGAATGAATTGATTGGTGAATTGCCAATGGAAGACTGGATCAATTACCTGATGTTCAAATCAATGAATCATTACGCCGGAATGCTCAACGACGATTGGGTAAACACCAAGTTTCGTTTTTACCAAGGAGTTTTAAGCGGTAAATCAGAATTAAAACCCATTTCAGAACGAGCTATTGATGAGATTACCGGTTCGCCAATCGGTGAATTGTTAGGGAAAGCGTTTGTGCAAGTATCGTATTCTGAAAATGCGCAAAAACGCGTGAATGAAATGGTCGACAATTTGTTGGCTAGTTTCCGTGAACGCATCAAAATGCTTGACTGGATGTCGGCCGACACAAAGAAAGAAGCCTTAACAAAATTGAACGCAATCGGACGTAAATTAGGTTTCCCTGAAGAATGGCGCGATTTTTCAAAGTTAGATATTTCCGCAACCGATTATTTATCGAATGTTGACAACTGCGCGAAGTACGAAAACGAAGAAAGTTTCGGTAAACTGTACAAACCTGTTAATCGTAAAGAATGGGGAATGCCTGCCCACATGGTGAATGCTTACTACCATCCGTTGCTCAATGAGATTGCCTTCCCTGCCGGAATTATGCAACCACCGTTTTTTGATGAAAAAGCTGAAGACGCCATTAATTATGGTCGAATCGGAATGGTGATCGGACATGAATTCACACACGGATTCGACGATTCGGGATCAAAATTCGCTGCCGACGGTACGTTTACAAATTGGTGGACCGAAAGTGACCGTTCGTTGTTTGAATCGCGTACCAAGATTTTGGGTGAAACATTTTCGGGCTTCTGTCCTATTGACGGACATTGTGTGAATCCGGATTTGACGATGGGTGAAAACATTGCCGATTTGGGTGGTTTAACCATGTCTTTTTATGCTTACCAACTCACCGAGGAATTTAAAAGTGGGATCTTACGTGAGGGATACACTCCTGCTCAGCGATTCTTTATTGCTTATGCGCAATTGTGGAAAATAAATTACACAGAATCCGAATTGAAAAATCGCATCGCAAACGATCCGCATTCTCCGGGAATGTATCGTGTAAACGGTCCCTTGATGAATTGTCCTGAATTTTTTGAAGCATTTAGCGTGAAAGAAGGCGACAAAATGCGCAACGAAGCCGATAAGGTATCGAAGATTTGGTAACAGAGATAATAAAATCCATTGTAGGGTCGTGTCAGTTTTAGGTTGACACGGCCCTTTTTTGTTGACCAATTAGCCGGTGTTGATTTTTCAGCCATCCGTCTCGGTGGAATTTATAAAGATATAGTAAGTCCCGTAGGGACGAAATATGTTAGAACGTCAATCATACCATCATCAGCAACCCCTTAGGGGTTGAACATACGAAATGCATAATAATATCTTGCCCCTACGGGGCAATAATGAATTGGGCAATGTTTTTCTAACATATTACGTCCCTACGGGACTTCCATTTATTGCGCAACTTGTTTATCTACGATATAAAGCTTAACTTAATGACATTGCCCTACGGGGCAATAATGAATTGGGCAATGTTTTTCTAACATATTACGTCCCTACGGGACGCATTTGTCAAGAATATGTGGCAAATATTCCTCCGAAAAACAAATTGAACAATCTCACGTAATATTGCAAAATGACGTGGGTTTGATTCCTCGTCATTTTGCAACATTACGTGGAATAAATCTCCATAAAAAAAGCCCTTTTTCAAGGGCTTCAAGATCAGTTGAGGTTCAACAGCACTTTTTTGTGCTTTACTTTTTTTACTTCCAACGCTTTGCTGTAATTCAGTAAGTGTTGAACAAGTGCAGCCGAAGGAGATGCATAGCTTTTACCTTCATTACGCTGCGAATCAGTTGCGTATTTTTTTACCATAGGCTCAATTACTACTTTCAAATCAAAACGTTAGATCTTTGGATTTATTTTATTAATTCCGTTTTTTTTTTCGTCACTTAAAAGAAATTGATAGCTTTGTTTTATACCAAAACTGAAATTATGTCTATTCCAATGATTGTGCTCATTTCTGTAGGAGCCCTGATTATTCTAGCCGCTTTTACAACCGTACAGCAGGGCACCATCGGTGTGTTAACCATGTTCGGGAAATACCGAAGAATTTTACATCCGGGGTTAAACTTGCGGATTCCTTTCCTAGAACGCACTTTCAGTCGTGTTTCCATTCAAAATCGTGCGATTGAAATGGAATTTCAAGCCATTACACAAGACCAGGCAAATGTGTATTTCAAAGCCATGTTGGTTTACTCAGTATTGGATGCGAATGAAGAAACCATTAAAAACGTAGCTTTTAAATTCATGGATCAGCGCAGTTTTTTGCAAGCGCTCATTCGCACAATCGAAGGTTCCGTTCGTGGATTTGTTGCCACAAAAAAACAAGCCGAAATTTTGTTATTGCGCCGCGAAATTGTTGACGACGTGAAAGAGAGGCTTGACCAAACACTAGAGACATGGGGATTTCACTTGATTGATCTCCAACTCAATGATATTACATTTGATGCTGAAATCACTACATCAATGGCAAGAGTAGTGGCTTCCAACAACTTAAAAGCTGCAGCGGAAAATGAAGGTCAAGCTTTATTGATCACAAAAACGAAAGCTGCCGAAGCAGACGGTAACGCTATCAAAATTGCCGCTCAGGCCGAAAAAGAAGCCTCTCAGCTAAAAGGTCAAGGTATCGCACTCTTCCGCGAAGAAGTTGCCAAAGGTATGTCTGAAGCTGCAGAACAAATGAAATCCGCTAACTTGGATACGTCATTGATCTTATTCTCGATGTGGACGGAAGCGGTGAAAGAATTTGCCGAAAAAGGCCAAGGAAACGTCATTTTCTTAGACGGTTCGGTTGATGGTATGGAAAAAACCATGCAGCAAATGATGGCTAGCGATATATTGAAGAAGAAATAAGTATTCAAATTGAATACTATATCCCGTTATTCTTAATTGAGTGACGGGATTTTTTATGTGCTCCTTTTCAAGTGATAAGCACTTTATTTTAAAAAAACACATCCTTTTAACTACTATTTATTTTGATTCGGCTATATTAGTTGTCGCAATTTGTATTCAATTTTTCTAAACTCTATTAACTAATAACGATGGACCAAAACACTATTCTCTCCGCTCCTAGCCCAATGGCAGATAAAAACACGCCTGTTGAGTGGATGTTTGCTTTCAAATTCAATGCTGCTTCTTTCCCCGGATGCACCGATGACGGAGTTCAACCCGCAATAGGCACTCCCGGTATTTTCGGAGGAACTGTCGACGCATACAAAAGCGGACACAGTCAGCAATACGTCTATGCAACAAGCGCTTCACCAACTTTAGCAAAAGGTACAGGTTGTATCGGAGCAACAGCCAATGATCCGTTGGGAGCAACTTTCGGGCAGATATACAATACACCCGGTTACTTTTATGTTACTTGGAACGATCAGTTCTACAACAACCCGATCAAAAACCTCGATTCACCTTGGGGACACAGCAAAGGAATGCTAGCCTGGAATGCCAACGGAGAAGGAATGGTTCTTCAGGTAACTACACCATCTTGGCCGGCATCAGCCAGTAATCTCGATCCGCGACAAAACGACGGAAATACACTTGGCTGCATCAACGATGACGATATTGAAGTCAGTCAGCATTTTTTCGCGCTGAAATTGACCAAAGACGATGTTGTGATTGTCTTACAAGCCTTAAACAATGCAAGTGTAGCGACCAGTATTTCACAGCCAAGCATTGTAAACAACGGCGGACCGGCAGACATTCAAGCCTTGGTGAATACGCTCGGAAAAGAATCGAGAAGCACAACCGTCTTACAAACAACACTTTCGAGCGGTGTACAAATCATCTCTAAGCCTTCGGAAATGGCAGTTCCGCCTTGGCAAATGGTTTCTGCTCAACTCAAAAGCTTGGATTTGCGCGTAGCAAGCTGGTGGGCTAGTCCAACTATTTACAGCACTGCAGCCGGACAAACACCTGATTGCTGGGCAGCCGGATTAGGAATTCCCGGAGCAGTTGAAATTGCAACAACAGGTAACTGGAACGGAACATCAATCGGTTTGGAAGGCGGTGAAGGACAAAACTTCAATCACGCCAAAATAGGCATTTCCAAAGATACGTCTCAACCATTATGTATTTTTGGTGATATGAACCAACAAGGTGCTTTGGCTCCGAATTACGCCTATCAAGGTCAAGTGTGTAGCAGTAGTCAAAACGGACGTGGTGGAACATTTTACGTTCTCAACAATGAGTCGTTATTTGCCAGTCTTACAAGTCTTTTGGCAGGTGAAAGCGCTCCTGTAAAGGGAAATAGCGGAAACGATTGAGGTTTAGTGCCTGTTTAAATTTCACAAATTCCGCTTTCATTGCTGAAATAGCGGAATTTGTTTTATTTGACCCACTCAATCAAAGCTGTGGTTAAACCATTTTAGGTTTTATTAGTCAAACCAATAAATTCTTAAACATGAAGATCCTACTTACTACAGCAGCATTTTTCGTTTGTATTGCCTCTATTCAAGCGCAACTTCACGGTATAGACGCGCAATGGTATCAACAACCCAGTCCAATTTCAAAATTTAATGCAGACTGGAATGCTAAGGGCGCTGTGGCAAATAATATGATTGTAGATCATAACGGACGAGTGATTGTGTTTTATACAGAAGAAAACAACAACCAATCCACACACTATTTTACAGGCTCTGCTGACAATGGAGTAACATGGGATCAGCCTTCCCCCACTGTGTTTACACCCTCTTTAACCACTAATTTAAATAGCACTTTAAGTGTTGATATGGATACCAATGAAATCATCCATGTTATTTGGTCATCTCGCGAAAAAAAAGCACTTTTTTATGTTTCGGCTAGCGCGAGTACCCTTACTTGGTCCGATACAATGCGTATTGGTTCTACTGATAAAAATAGAATTGGTTTTTGTCAAGTTAGTGCCGATCGAAAAAACCGAGTACATGCCTATTGGAATGAAGGTGAGCCTGGGTCAGCAGATACAGCGGAAGTTTTTTATGCACGATCAATCAATAGCGGGGTAAATTGGTCGACACAAACAATGTTAAGCACGGGGGAAGCGCGCCATTCAGCCTTTCCAAGTGGTGATTTTTACGGTGTTGATCATGATACATTAGCTATTGCTTGGCGTGATAGTATTGGGCCAGGGAATTCTAATACTCAAGATTGGGATGTTAAAATGGTTATCAGTACTGATGGTGGTGCAAGCTGGACAGTTCCTTTTACTGCTGCCGGAGGTTCAGGCATGCAATCTGATCCAGCTGTGGTTGTCGATAAAAATGGAGTAATTCATGTGTGCTATCATTATTATCCACAATTTGGTGGAGTATTGAGTGCAAAAGTGATGTATGCACATTCTAATGACCTAGGAATCAATTGGTCGCCGGTTGGATTCACTCAGATTTCAGTTTCAAATATTCAAAGCCATTTGGCAAAAGAGGCTTATGACTATGAAAACGACGTGGTTTGGTACTTCTACAAAGACCAACGCGATTATGTTGACTTTAACGATAAACGAGCCGATATTATGGCTGTATATGTCCAAAATAGCGGAACAACACTATCTGTTCAAGAATTCATTTCGGATGCTGATAGCAATGAGGTTGGGTTTCACAATTTCAAAGTAGGCCGAGACGGCATTCCAAGGGCTCATTTTTTTATAATCCCTTACGGTACGGACTCTACAAGCTTGTTTTATACACAGCGTTCTTCCTTGAATCTTTCAACACCGGAACTGAATCAAGATGATGCACTTCACTATTCATGCTATCCTAATCCGGTAAATGAGGTACTCTATTTTGACAAGACAATTTCACGCATTGCGGTATACAACTCGTTAGGTCAACTGATCTACGGGAATGCTTCACCAACAAACCAATTGTCGACCAAAGATTTTGAAAACGGATTCTATTTTATTCATTCACAAGGAACAATTCATAAAATCATCGTTACACACTAAAAACAACTTATATTAAGCAAATAACCAACGTCGATTTCCAAAAATAACGACAAGCTTATTTCGATTTATACATCTTCCATTATACAACTACCCGCATTTCATTTATCACCTGCGCATAAAGACTTTCATAAATTGGCAACACTTCTTTCAGTGAAAACTTGTGCGCCTGCACCAATGCTTGTTCACGGAAAGCCTTTAAACGTTCATCATCCGACAAAATATGAATGGCATGTTTCGACATGGCATCAACATCTCCTACGTTGGATAAATATCCCGAGAAACCATGTCGGTTTACTTCAGGAATACCACCTGTATTGGATGAAACCACAGGAACTCCTTCTGCCATGGCTTCCAATGCTGCCAAACCGAAGCTCTCTGTTTCTGAAGGCAATAAAAACAAATCGGCAATCTCTAATATCGGACCGGTTTCGCGCACTTTTCCGGTAAAAATAATCTTGTTACAAATTCCCATTTCACGAGCCATGCGCTCTACCAACGGTCGTTCCGGACCATCGCCACCTAAAATCAATTTGGCAGGAATGCGCTCTTGTACCTGACGAAAAATTTCCACCACGTCTTCAACTCGCTTTACCTTACGGAAATTGGAAATGTGACACAAAATACGCTCATGATCCTGGGCATAATGCCGACGTTTTTCCAAATCAATGGGCTTTAATGTTTCTTTCGCCTGAATAAAATTCGGAATTACATGGATTTCACGATCTGTGGCGAAATGGGCATACGTATCTTTTCGTAGGCTTTCTGAAACTGCCGTTACCGCATTGGATGCATTGATACAAAACGTAATCACCGGTTCAAATGACGGATCTTTTCCTACGAGCGTAATATCGGTTCCGTGAAGGGTTGTGATGAATGGAATATCAATTCCTTGCGTACGCAAAATTTGTTGGGCCATAAATGCTGCTGAAGCATGCGGAATGGCATAATGAACGTGGAGTAAATCGAGGTTTTCGTACTTCACTACATCTACCATTTTACTGGCCAATTCGGTTTCGTATGGCTGGTATTCGAAAAGCGGATAATCACTCACCGCTACTTCATGGTAATAAATATTTTCTCTGAAACTTCCCAGACGAACGGGTTGTGAATAGGTAATAAAATGGATTTGATGTCCTTTCAATGCAAGAGCTTTCCCCAATTCGGTGGCTACTACACCGCTTCCCCCGAAAGTTGGATAAAGTACGATTCCGATTTTCATTTGTGTGTTTTTTCGTTTAGTTTGTCTGTTGGGTCGCGATTTATCGCGACCATTCTATTGTATACTGTAAATCTGATGCTACAAAGGTATCTCTATTATTACCACCACAATCTTACTCTTGTACTATTATTCTTGAAAACCTATCGTTGTTGTATAACTGTGTTATAAACAACTAGGTCGCGATGAATCGCGACCCCACAATGAACTATTAGATCAAATTTATTTTTTAGCTTGAGCTAATGCCTCATAAATCACCCGCTGAATCTCGGTTCTGATTCCCATATTGGTGATTTTCCAATTGGTCGCATCCGGATAAACACGGTTGGACAGAAACACAAAATTCACCTTAAACTCCGGATCGGCCCACGCCAATGTTCCTGTAAATCCTGAATGCCCGAAACTGCTCGATGATACCAACGCGCAGGTTGGTCCGCTCTTTTTGTCAATGGTCGGTTTATCAAATCCTAAACCGCGACGGTTTTTCGGGCAATACTGACAGCTGGTGAATTGCTCCACAATACTTCTGTCAATTAAGCTAAATTCTCCTACTTGACCTTTATTTAGTAAAACCTGCATTAATGCCGCCAAATCAGTCGCGTTGGAGAATAAACCGGCGTGACCGCCTACTCCACCAACCATTGCAGCTCCCGGATCGTGTACATAACCGTGAATGACTTGCTTGCGGAATTCTTTGTCATTTTCGGTCGGTACAATTTCCGATAAACGGAATTTACGCAATGGCAAATAGGTCATTCGCTGCAATCCCAGCGGTTTGTAAATGGCTTGATCAACGAATTTATCCTGCGTTTTTCCGGTTGTTTTTTCGATGTAAGCCTTGAAGAAATAATAACCCAAATCGGAATATTCGTACTTCTTTTCGCCCGACAATGGCGTTTCCAAAATGGTTTTCATCATCACTTTACCGTAATCGTCTCTGATCCACAAGCCATCAGCTACAGGAACAGAAAAACCGTCTTTTTTGGTCGTGCTGTAGATCTCGGTTTTCAACTCGCCTTCTTTTAAGGTCGATTTGTAAAATGGAATCCAAGGCGTCAAACCGGCCTGATGCGTAAGCATATCACTGGCTTTCAGCTTGGCGTAATCGGTTCCTTCAACAATTTCAGGTACCAATGTGCCCAAAGTGGCGGTCTCATCAAATTTTCCTTCCGATTTCAGTTTCATCAATGACATAGTCGATGACGCGATTTTGGTAATCGACGCAATATCGTACAAGTGATCGTTGGTAATGGAATCTCCCTTTTCATACATGGTCGTTCCATAAGCTTTTTGGTGAATCACTTTTCCGTCAATCGCCACAACTATCTGACAACCCGGAAGCGCTTTCGAACGAATTGCATTGTCTACAATCGCATCGATTTCTTTCATTTTATCCGATGAAATCCCCAATTCTTCGGGAACGGTGTATTTCAAACGCCCATTACCCTTCACACTCAATCCTGTTCCTTTTTTCCAGGTATCGTTGATTGTTATTTCCAGTTTTCCGTTTACATCAAAGGCTCCCATGATGAATTGTCCTACACGATCTTGCGCCAATTCATGGTTTTCATACCCCAAAACACAGGCATCAATATTTACGGGTAATTGCGTTTTTTCTGCCAAGACAAGCGGATTCCCGAAGAAAGTTGTAATCACAGTAGCTTCAGCCGGAAGTAAATCCGTTACTTTTTGCCATTCACCGAAACCGTAATTGTTTTTGGCGCGTTGTGCGTTGGAATGAAAATCGGTGATGATTACATCGTAACCTTGCCAGGACTTGTCTTTCAAACGTTCCAACGCTTCCTTGATGGAATAAAAATGGTAATGCTCCACATTTGCATAACGATCAATGCTTTCACGGAAAGCCAATGCGTGCGTTCCAACGCTGATACGAGCAATTTTGCGGTCCAAACGATCAAGGGGTAACGATTTATTCTCGTTCTTAATCACCACCATTGCTTTTTCGTAAACCTGTGCACAAGCCAAATTCCGTTCAATCGAAACATCTTTGCGTTTCACCATCGGTTTATGAATGATGGCTTTGTATTTGGCATGAAGCACTTGTTTGCAGCGCGCGTCAATTTCGGTCATTTCCAAATCGCCCGAATCAACTTTCTTGCGAATGAGCTGAATGGCTTCTTTCACACTTTCGGGAAACAACACGATATCGCAACCGGCAATGTATGCTTTTGCAACGACCTCCGATTTTCCGTATTTCTCTGAAACAGCTTTCATATTCAAGGCGTCCGAAATCACGAGTCCTTTGAATTTCAATTCATTGCGCAAATATCCCTGAATTACTTTTTTGGAAAGACTGCTTGGTGTACCTGTATTATCCAACGATGGCACATTCAAGTGAGCCACCATTACTGCGCTGGTTCCGGCTGCAATTCCGCTTTTAAACGGTGCAAAATCGATGGACTTGAATTCTGCTTCAGTATGCGAAACAGTGGGCAATTCCAAATGCGAATCGGCATCCGTATCTCCGTGACCCGGAAAGTGTTTTACACACGAAAGCACGTTTTGACCTTCCATTCCTTGTACAAACGCTGAAACGTGTTTGGAAACATGCGCGGCATCCGAACCAAAAGCCCGAAAACCGATTACCGGATTTTTAGGATTGCTGTTCACGTCGGCTACCGGCGAAAAACTCATGTGAATGCCCATTTGATCGCATTCAATAGCCATGTATTCGCCCATTTTTTTGGTAAGTTCTACATCATTCGCCGCACCAATGGTTTGTGCATACGGAAAACGTTCTTCCTGAAAAATGCGCATGGCAATTCCCCATTCAGCGTCCATTCCAATCAATAGTGGAACTTCTGCCTTTTTCTGAAAACGATCAATGCTATTCTGCAAATTGCCGCGTTCACCCTGAAAAAAGATCACGCCACCGATCTTATCTTCTGTTATTTGCTGTTCAATTTCCTTGATATGATCTTCTCCACGGTTCGACCAACAAGCCACCATAAACGATTGTGCGATTTTTTCTTCTGCCGTCATTTTCGACAGCTGATCGCTGACCCATTTATCTTCTTCGGAAAGCGCTTTGCCTTTAGAATGACCGGTTGTTTTACCATTTTTCGAACTTATCGATAAAGCAACAGTGGCTAAAGCAATCAACAGTGTAAAGACCAAAAGAGGCTTGAAGAATTTCATGAATTTCATTTTTGACAAAAATAATCGTTTCCGCCACAGCTAACCGAATAAAGAATAACTAAAACTCCCACAGATGCGCAGATTTTTTGCGCTCCTAACGGCAGCGCATATTGATAGTTATTACTTTTTTCAAACAACTAACTTCGATTTAGTCGTTACATAAATTACAGCGAGGGCGTTAGCCGAGCCAAAATCCGTGCATCTGTGGGAGAGAATCCTTTCGAGGTATCAGTGGTGAAAAAACTGACGCTTTGTCAGCTTGCGAAAAGTGGAACGGGAATTGTCAGCATTGCCGTTGAAAAGTCAATTTTAGTCGTATTTTTGAAATCGCAGTTTCCGAAATACACAGGGCAACTCCTGAAATTGGCAACAAAAACAAGATAGAAGCAAAAAAGCATGTCAGATCTCATTCGTTTACTTCCGGATCATATCGCTAACCAGATTGCTGCCGGTGAGGTGGTACAACGTCCTGCGTCGGTAGTAAAGGAATTAATCGAAAACAGCATTGATGCGGGTGCTTCTAAAATTGAGGTGTTTGTAAAAGACGCCGGTCGCACGTTGATTCATATTGTTGACAACGGAAAAGGATTGTCGCCGCTGGATGCGCGTATGTGCTTTGAACGTCACGCGACCAGTAAAATTCAACATGCCGACGATTTATTTGCGCTCACAACCAAGGGTTTTAGAGGTGAAGCATTGGCTTCTATTGCTGCAATTGCGCATGTAACGCTTAAAACGCGTCGCGCTACCGATGAATTGGGAATCGAATTGACCATTGAAGGCAGTTCCATCATGAAACAAGAACCGGTGCAATGTGCCGTGGGCGCTTCGTTTGAAGTACGCAATTTGTTTTATAACGTGCCGGCTCGACGTAATTTCCTGAAATCGGACAACGTGGAACTCAAACACGTGTTGGATGAATTTGAACGCGTCGCCTTGGCTCATGCCGATCTGAGCTTCAAACTGGTTCACAACGATCAAGAAATCTATCATTTGCTTCCCGGACCTATGCGTAAACGGATAGTCGACGTTTTCGGAAAACAGTACAACGACAAGCTGGTTCCCGTCACCGAAAGCACCGACATTGTTCGCATTGAAGGATTTGTAGGGAAACCTGAAGCTGCCAGAAAATCGCGTGGTGAACAGTTTTTCTTTGTTAATAATCGCTTTTTCAGAGACACGTACTTTAATCATGCTGTCAACTCGGCTTTTGAACAGTTGCTTCCGGGGAAATCATTTCCGAGCTATTTCCTGTTTTTGGAAGTCGATCCGAAACAAATAGATGTAAACGTTCACCCGACAAAAACGGAAATCAAGTTCGAGGAAGACAAAGCCATTTATTCCATTCTCAAAAGCGCGATTCGCTTGGGATTGGGTAAATTCAATATTTCACCGACGCTTGATTTCGACCGTGAAAGTGAGTTTGATTTACCGCTTTCCTTTTTGGGAACTCCGGCAGTGGAACCAACCATTAGGGTTGATAAAACCTACAATCCGTTTGATCCGCCCAAGCCCGCAGCAAGTTCTTCATCGAAATCGTTTTCAAACGCAATGACCAATGTAGGTTTCGGCAAAGCACCAAGCGGAGAAAAACAACCTTGGGAACATTTTTGGAATACCACCGACGATGTTCTGCCCGAATTGGAACCCGATGCTGAGCAAACTTCGCTCACTATAAATGATACACCAACCGGACCATTTCTAATCAAAGGTACATTTATCGTTGCTGCGATTCAGGAAGGTTTGTTGCTCATTCACTTCCGTAGGGCGCAAGAACGTTTGCTCTACGAAGAAATGATGCGTGGTTTTTACGTGGCTCCGCTCGCTTCGCAGCAATTGTTGTTTCCGATGGAAAAACAGTGTTCCAAGCAAGAAAAACTCTCGTGGGAAGAACACCAAGTAACCCTGCAACGCATTGGTTTTTCGTGGGAATGGAAAGACGAACAATTGCAATTGACCGGAATTCCGGATATCATTTCCGAATCGACTGTTTTGCAATGCGTGGATAAAGTGCTCGAACAACTGCAGCAAGGAACGCTCGATAAAGGCGAAATTGCTCATACCGTATTGTCACAACTGGCATTTGCGGGAAGTATGCATTTGAAACTCAATCCGGATCAGGCTTCACTGAACGATTTCGTGAGTCGTTTGTTTGAACAACAGGAGCACCAATTTACACCAAGCGGAAAACGCATTTTGAATACCTTTAGTAACGAATCCATGATCCAACTCTTTTAAGCGTATGTTCTCCATTCTCAATAATATACCTCCTGTTACCAGAAATTTATTGATACTGAATGTATTGATGTTTATCTTAACTGTTTTTTTTGCGTCACAAGGCATAGATTTGAAATCAATGCTTGCCATTCATACAGTTAATTCACCTTTTTTCGAACCATATCAGATCGTATCCCACTTTTTCATGCACGCCAATTTCATGCATTTGTTCATGAATATGTTCGGACTCTTAATGTTTGGTGCTTTTTTAGAAAAATTATGGGGCGCGAAACGCTTTTTTATCTTCTTTTTTGCAGCCGCCATCGGATCTTGGTTAATTGATGGAACTATCAGCTACATTCAATTTTACCAGTTGAAAAACGAACTCATTGCTAACGGATTTACTTCATCTGACTTTAGCAGAATACATGCTTTCTTATTGGATAATCCTGGTTATATCAGTAATCCTAACGATGGAAGGCATTTAACGGAAGTATTCGTTAAATACCAACACGTTTGTACTTCGTCGTCCTTGGGCGCTTCTGGAGGAGTTTTCGGAATATTGGCTGCGTTTGCTATTTTGTTCCCAAACACGGAACTTCAGATGCTTTTCTTCCCGTTACCAATTAAAGCTAAATTCCTCATTGGAGCGTATGTTGCCTATGAACTTTACATGGTATTTAACCCTCAGGATGGTGATAATATAGGTCACCTCGCCCACATAGGTGGAGCAATCGTTGGCGCCGTGATGGTATTGATTTGGCGTAGAAACAGAACTCAATTTTATTAAACCATGCAAACACAACGTTCGTTTATTGATGAATTGAAATACCAATACAAGGTTGGTGGCATGCACATTCGGTTGATTTTTTTCAACGTAGTGATTTTTATGTTGATTGGTACAACTGCTATGATCGAGCGTCTGTATCAAACTTCAGAAACGGCGGGAACACCTGTATTGGATGTGTTGAAAGACATTTTTGCTTTGCGCACCGATTTGTCGCAGTTGATCTACAAACCGTGGGGATTGGTGACGAGTATTTTCGCGCATTTCGATCTCATTCACTGCTTTTTCAACATGGTGATGCTTTTTTTTGCCGGAAGAATGTTCTTGCAATTTTTTAGCGGAAAACGGTTGTTGCACACTTATGTAATTGCCGGAATTGCAGGCGGATTGGTCGAAATATTAGCTGATGTTGCATTCCCTGTTATGGAATTTAATCATGGATTGGTAGTAGGCGCATCCGGCTCTATTATGGGAATATTGGTCGCCATTTTTGTGTATCGTCCAAGTTTGCAAATCTCTCTATTCGGCACACTCCAAATTCCGTTTTTCATTGTCCCGTTGTTTTTTCTGATTTCAGACTTTATTAATTTAGGAGCCAAAGACGGAACGGCGCATTTTGCACATTTGGGCGGAGCCTTGATTGGCTGGCTCTCGGTTGTGAACTTACATGCGTCATCGAATATGATTAATTTCTCAGAAAGGATGGGACAACGATTTCTTGATTTTTTTAGTCGACTGTTCAAGCCCAGACAGCGCATGCGTGTTGAAAGAGGCGGTGGTAGAACGGTAAAAACCGACGAACAATACAATGTGGAAGCCAAAGAGCGCCAGAAGAAAATAGACGTGATTCTTGATAAAATTTCAAAATCAGGTTATGAATCACTCTCTAAATCGGAAAAGGAATTTCTATTTTCGCAGAGCAAGAAATAACTGAATGAGCAAATGGTGGCGTAAGATAACACGGTTTACTTCATGGATGAAGGTCTTGACAGTAATCTGTCTTTCCTCCCTGCTATTGGCTTATCTCTGCCCTTTTGTGCACCCGAACACCTTTTGGTTAATGCCCTTTTTCGGATTAGCCTACCCTATTATCATCGTTTGTACCTTATTGTTTCTGGTCTATTGGGCAATCATGCGTTCCAAATGGTTCTTCATTGTGTTGGGAGTAATCGTACTTGGAGGAACGTTGCATTTCCGTACACTTTCCATCACGTTTTCAGCTGAAGAAGCAACAAAAAACGACAATGTCTGGAAAATCATGAGCTACAATGTGCGCTTGTTTGATGTGTACAATCATTCCGTTGAAGAACGCAACAAAAACCGCAACGCGATCATCGCTTATGTGGAGCAAATGAACCCGGATGTGGTGTGTTTTCAGGAGTTTTACCAACAGGACAAACCAACCGGTTTTTCTACCAAAGACACGTTAATCGATTTGTTGAAGCTGAACTACTACCATGAACGTTATTCACATAAAATGACCGGTAGGCAAAACTTCGGGATCTGTATGCTTTCCAAGTATCCGATTGTTGCCAAAGGTGATGTGATGTTTAGTAATAGTTCCAACAGCGATAATTACTGCATTTTTGCTGATGTTGTGAAAGGTGGTGACACGCTTCGGATTTACAACATTCACCTGCAATCCATCAAACTACAGCAAGACGATTATGCTTTGTTCGGTGAAAAAAACAAACAGGCCAATCCGGAAAAGTCAACCTTTCGTTTGTTGATTGAAAAATTGCGGGTTGCCTACCCGAATCGCGCCGATCAGGCCAGAAGAGTGACCGAGCATTTGCTGACTTCTCCGTATCCGGTGGTGATTTGCGGAGATTTCAACGATACACCCATGTCGTATGTTTACAATCAATTCAACAGCCAGCTTACCGACTCATATAGAGAATGTTCTACAGGAATCGGAGTAACGTATGCGGGTAAAGTTCCCGCCGGCAGAATTGATTATATTTTCCACACTGACGAGCTCTCGGCTCAACACTTTGTCATTCAAGATAAAGTGTATTCCGACCATCGAGCCATTTATTGTGAAATATGGAAATCCCAATCTACAAAGGAATAAAGAATCGAATTATCAACATTCGGTTGAGTAGTTTGTAACATTACGCGGAATTCTTTTATATTTAGGACATGAAACTGATTTACATTACTTCTATTCTGTTTGCGTTGCTCCTTGTAGCATCGTGTTCCGGCGAATCGGCGGATAAATCTGCTGAAGAACAAGTAACGTCTGAAAAAGACGGCATTTTGGGTCGCTGGAAATTAACCAAGGAAGAGCAAAAAACCACGCGTGAAAAAGGAGTTGAGTATTCCAATCAACCCACCAATATTGTGTTACACATTCAGAAAAACGGTTATTTCATCATTTACGACACTTTCATTGATCCAACTTGGAAAGAAAAAGGTCTTCCGTTGATTCAACGCAGATCAAAAGGACAATGGTCATTGAATGGCAAACAACTGTCGTTGACACACTTAATGGATGATTCTTCCTATACTGAAGAATTAGAAATTACCTCTATCACTTCCACAGAGTTGATTACCAAAGGGAAGGACAAAAAAGCTAATATTTATAAAACGTACGGGAAGTAATCCCCTTTTTGATTGGTCTCAATAGTACCACAATTTTCTCTTACTTTTTTCAGCCTCAGGCTGATGAAAAAGTAAGCAAAACATCCTTTTACGCCATTCATAGTATGATTAAGACTAGTCAATCCCCTTTTTACTTCCAGTAAATTCAACGCAAAAATGGTATAAAAAACCCATGCAGCGTACTTCTGAACGTCTCAGAAAGGTACGATTTAGTTCGCTGCGCTTCGTTGAAATCCGCTGGTCGTGTGCCGAAGCAAACTGTTCCACCTGAGGCAGATGCGGCCCGCCATTGAAACGTCAAGACTCCCCGTTCGTTGTAAAATGTTAGACGTCAACAAAAACTGCATGGGTTGTTTCAACAATGTCGAAACTGCCGTTTACACTCAATACTCAGATTGACGAACGACTTTATAAAAGTAATTGATTTGTGGCTTGAATCCAACCGATTTTTCGTTTAAAAAACACTTTGTAGAAGTGTGAATGATCATTTTTTTTCTCCCACGAATCAACGAATGAATCCCACTGAGGAGTGATTTCCTATTTATTAGCACATAATTGTCTCCCACGAATAAACGAAATTAAAATTACACCTGAATTCAAAGCGAATAATGGAAACAAGTTTCCATTTTGATTGGTGAAGGTCGCTATAGCGGCTATTCGTAATGAATTGTGCAAAGCACTTTCCGCCGGTGGCGGATTAATTCGTGGGGGACAAATACACAGTGCGTCAAATGACACTGTCCGTAAGCCGAAGAATAGGTCAACATAAGATCATTGGATACGAACTTTTGATTCTACTAAGTCTTACAAAAATCAATTATTCCAACTAAAATGACTAATTTCCTTTGGTCTAAATCAATACCCATGCGTCCATTTTTAAGAATTATCTTCCCCTTGCTGTTCATTTCGTGCCTGAATGCTCAGCAAGCCACCCACTCCGGACTTGTAATTAAAGTCGACACAGTGATTCCAACCACTGTTCCATATAATGAATTTCCTTCTCAACAAATTTTGGAAAACCATACTAGAACAATTTTGGTTGGTTCGCAGTTAGACCAAAAGATTGTTCCGACAGGTCAAAACAGTTTTCTCCAAACGGTGCATTTGGCTTATGCGCAGCATCATGATCTAATCTTATCGCCCGACGATATTTGGATTCAGATTGCATTGGGAGTTTCGCTTCATGTAAACGAACACTTCGATGCACTGCAAACCCGCGTTGTGAAATCAGCCGAAAAAGAGCAATTAGCGGTAAGAATGGATGATTTGGTTAATCTGAAGGAAGAAAACTGGCAGCAACTCGTTGATACCTTTGCGTTGATGGCCAAAGGAAAAGCGACAGATGCCTTTTATAAAACCATGCTTCCCGAATTTTCGACTTCCACTGCCGAAACTAGAACCGTACTCAATACTATTTTATTGTCTTCCTTGAAAGAAGTGATCTCACTGACCGGAGCTTCGGGTTGCGGCATTCCGAACGTTGTATTGCTTGGAACACGCGAAGATTGGGTAAAGTTATTACAACATGTGGAACAATTAAATGCTTACAACCTTGAATTCTGGACGGTGGAACTTAAACCGATTTTACAGGAATTCATCAATGCTTTCGATGGAAAAGCGGATCGCGCGTTTTGGCAACGCATGTACAAATACCGCGAAGAATACCAGGTGATGGATATGAACGGTTGGCTTTCGAAGTTCTTCCCCTATTTCACCCGATCAGAATGGATGCATGGAGATCGTTTGCACGCGTATATTGAAACGCATCCGGAAGCCGCAGAAGCAGAAGGCGTATCGGTGACCTACTATTACCGAAATCCATATTTAACCGGAAACGACTACTTAAACCATTCCATTGATATTCGTGATTTACCCGATGCTGTTTGTGAGATTCCTTTGGTCTGGAACAATTTTTACAGTAATGATCCTGCAGAACAGCATCAGGAGTTGACGCTATGTGCCGGTTTTATTGGTGCTGAACAAGAGAATTTAGCATTAAAACCACATGCAGCTTGGTACATTGTGAAACCACTGCCAACAAGTGATCAAACTTCAGAAAACTTCGAGAATTGGAGTAGTCCATATGCCGGAAGTTTTGAAGACGATTTCGCTACGCGCATTTGGTCAGACAGCATACACACGGGAAAACCGGTCAACGCGATTTATGATCCCGAGCATTGTCGCTCAACCCAGCTAGGAAAAGAAGCCTTGAAAAAAGAACTAGCGCAGCATTTGAAAACGACCTTTCCCAACGATGAGTTAAAAGGCACAACGTTAAAGCTCCTCATCTCCCACTTCGGACATTGCGCCTCGGTAGAAATTGTTGGTGGAAAATTATCGGATGCTGCGCGTGTGGAACTGGAGCTAAAAATGAAGAAGCTAAATCATGGTTTTCGTCCTACGATCATTACTACAAGCGAAGAAAATGCGTTTGAAATGCGGGATGTGGAATATCCGCTAAGTTTTCCGGCCAATTCGGTGTTTGTTGTGGAGTTTTGACCATGATGTTTAATCTTTTAGAGATAGATCTTTAACTTAGCGATACAGCTAACGAACGATGAATTACAAGCTATCATTTCAGGAAAGAGCCAAGTTAGGTTTGCAGCAATTATCCAAGCAATCGCCGGTGACCTTATCAGAAGCAAGGGAACAAGCGAAATGGCTAAAAACGTCAAGCAGTTCAAAAAACAAGAAACAAAAGTCTTAAAATCAGTTATTTCAGAAAAGTCGGTTTTCCGGCCAATTCGGTGTTAGTGGTGGAGTTTTAATGCTACCGCTTCTTTTCAGTAGAGCGAGTAACCGCTGTTCGTTGTAAGATGATATTTCCGGTTAATTGTTTCAGCATTCCCCGGATCTTCTAGCAATAAATAGCTTTCATACATATCAATAGCAAATTGTTTGCTAAGAAAATGCCTGTCAACGAAACGCTTGCCATGCTCAATTTCCAGCTTAAAATACGTCTGCGCATTTTCAAAATCGCCCGAAAAATAATACAACATTCCTGTGGATAGGAAAACGCCGGGCAATTCGTGATCAAGTGTACAAGCATGTTTGTACAAGACCAATGCCTCTGCTTCCCTGTGCAAACACAGATAGGTATTCGCTAGGTAAATGAATTCCATGGCAACAGAATCGGTTCCGTACCATAACTTAACGGTTGGTTTTTCAGCATAAAATTGTTCAACCGACTCAATTGGCTCAATTTCAACTTCTTTATTCCTCACCAGAGCAGCAAAGTACCACGAAAAGACAAATCCTGCCAAATAAGCGATTAAAATCGAGCGCATTAAAGATTGTTTTCTTAAAAGTAAGAGGAATACGTCTATTTTTGCACCCAAATACAGAAATCATGGAAAAAATTGGAATTATTGGCTGCGGAAATCTTGGTTTATCATTGGTAAAAGGATTTCGTAAACAATACCCCAATGCCGTGATTTACGGTACACGCAGAAATCCGGAGTTGTTGCAGGTATTTGCCGACGAAAAAACCATTTTTACTTCCGATAACGCTCGTGTTTTGCGCGAATGTGATACCATCATTCTTGCATTGAAACCGTACACCATTTTGGATTTCGTTTCACAGTTCGCAGGTGAATTTAATGCTTCGCGTCACACGATTATCTCTGTGGCAACAGGCAAAACACTCAACGAATTGGCGGCCGCGCTTGGGAATGGATCTTACTCGCTTTACCGCGCCATGCCCAATACTGCGGCCGATGTGCAGGAAAGTATTACGGCTTTGAGTTCGCTCAACGATCCGCTCAACAAAAAAGCAGCAGTCGAAGAATTGTTCAACGCCATCGGACAAACGGTTTGGATAGACGAACAACTGATGGAATCAGCTACTATCCTTGGAGCTTGCGGTATTGCGTATGCGTTGCGCTTCATCCGTGCGATGATCCAAGGCGGAATTGAAGTTGGATTCGACGCCAAAACAGCCAATACCATTGTGAGTCAAACGGTGAAGGGTGCCGCGCAGTTGCTTATCCAAAACGGACTTCACCCGGAAGAAGAAATCGATAAAGTAACCACGCCGAAAGGATGCACCATTGTGGGATTGAACGAAATGGAACACAGCGGGTTTAGCTCGGCGTTGATTAAAGGGATTGTGACGTCGTATCAGAAGATTGAGAGGAAGTAGTAAATCCATTTTATGCTATTGGTAATTGAGTTACAATGAACGATCTCCTTGCTGCAACACGCAGGTGGAGATTTTTAGCATTGGAACTTCATCAAAATTACAGAACTTTGATTCAGCACTTCACTTTCATAGAGCAGCTGCACTCGCTTGCGTAAAGGTGCTGTAACCCAACGTATTTATTTTACTAGTCTTAATTGTGCTGATATTTTTTCGTCAATTAATTCCGCATATTCTGCTTCAAATTTTTCTTTGACATTCTTGTCTTTTACGCTTAATTTGTTTGATAAATATCCTAGTTTTCTATTGTTTTGTTCTATAATTTCTGCCCACTCCATCACATAAACTTCAATATTCTTTTCAACTTTCTTTTCATACAAAAACGGATTATCAGGATATGATTCTCTTCTCGATTTTGTTTGAGATTTAGCGAATTTCGTGAGTTTTGAAGATATTAAAATAAGTTTGTATTTAACCTTATCGCTTGGAAAAGCAGCGTTATCTTCAATTGTAAAGGCGTATCTATTTATTTGATTTAGTTCTTTTTCACTAATAGCACACTTCGGAGATTTAAGTTCTACAATCATTATTTCTCTTTCTCCAGAATCTGTTATTTTTTCATTAAAAAAGAATAAATCAGTAATATCATTTAATCCACTATCTTCTAATTCAATTAGATTTTTGTCTGCTTCAGTAGGTTCATAATCAAAGTATTCTTTTCTCAATTCTTCTAAAATGTTGCCAATTTTCTTATCAGACCATAGTTTTGGAGTTCCATTATAGTTTTCCCCAAATAACCATAGTTGATTTTCCACTATTTTATGTAATTGACTTCTTTCTTTTATATGTTTTGAAATATTTCCGTACGTTAATTCCTGTAGAAAATTTAAAAATTCTGTCTTTTCAGCTACAACACTTGCAAAATGAACAACATCTTCCAAATCAGTTTTTTCTAGCAAGTGATGAAATTTTTCTAAGCTATCATCCGACAACTTTAGAACTTTTTTAAATATGTATTCAATATTTCCATTTCCGATTGCCTTGTCAAGAAGAGGATATAGAAAGTTTCTTATTTTGTCATTTTTCTGAATTAACTTGTGCTCGTCTTCTAGAAGATAAGCTACCTTTTTAAATAATACTTCCTGTGATTTTGAGGCAGGATAATCGTTGTTTTGATATGGATAATATTTATCCTTCTCTAGACTTGCAATGAATTTTTCAAATCTTTTATTTTTAGCCTTAAAGAAATTATTGACAGTATCTTTAATTGTATCTTTCAGATTTTTGACCTCTGCTTCTCCAAGAGTCTCTAGGTCAAGATTCCTGAATAAGTCTGAATTGAGTATTGGTGATTCTATATAAATGAACCAGGTGCCTAAATCTGGTGTGTACCAATCTGATGAATAAGTGTATTCGTGTGCAACACTTTTTAAGCCTGCATTATCAATTTGAAAAAAAACTTTGACCTTGTTAAGTGATGATTTAATGTTATAAAAATAAAAATTCAGATTATGGTTTTCTCCTTTTTTGTCCTCATATTCAATTGTTTTTTTACTAGGTTGTCCAATAACAAAATCATCTCTTTTTAATTCTATGCCATTAACAATGAATTTTACAGTGCTATGGAAAATTTCATATGGATAGTGTTCAAAAATTGCTTGATTAATATTCTTTGATAGAAAGTTTTCATTCAACGAATTTCGCTTGGCTATTTTTTCTTGTTTGTTGTGATGGAGTTGCTCAATCACAACTTTGTAGTATGTTTTAACTTTATTGGATAAATATTCATAATCTACTTTAAATTCGGTTTCTTCGAGTTGTGCGTTATTAAAGTCAGTTGTATCAATGCTGAATTCTGTCCTTGAACATTGATTTTTGGTCTTATCAAACCCGACAGTGTCGATATGCATTAGTTCACCAATTTGTAGTGAACTGAATCTTCCAATTCCTTGACCTTTTTGTTTCGCCATAGTTCCGATTTCAAGAATTCTGTTGTCAAATTCATTAAATGGAACTCCAAAACCATCATCTTTAATTTCTATACTTTTAATTGGTGACTTAATACTTGCAGAGTTTGTGTATTCTATATTGATTTCTATATTTTTAGAATCTGCTTGTATTGAGTTATTTATTAGCTCTCGAAATGCTTGAAAAGTATCTCGATAGTTTGTCAAAAGGTCTTTAATTACCCTTGTGTTTGTCGTTATTTTTTTGGTTGTCGTCTTCATTTTAATATGTTGGGTACTTTACAATTAACGAAACAAAACAACCATTTACAATCAATTATTATCTGATATATATCAGAATTTCAATTATTTATACATCACAAAAAAACAGTCTTATTCGTGAATGTGTTTGTTCGTCAGTAAGTTTTGTTTCAATAGTAGCAATAAAAATTGAGTCTGCAAACGCCACCACCACTTTTGAAAGGGTTTCTGATTTATAGTGCGTACACAATAGCTTTAACCTACTCAGCGTTTCGCTGGCATATGAGGGTCGCGGCTTAGCGACTGAGTTTTATCCATTAGGAGAAAGCGAATTTAGGATATAACTTCTGCAATAAAGACAAAACTAGCGGTAGTGTGTGACAGCTGCTGGAGGTAGTTGTTATTTTCTTTGATACTTCATATTTCTAGTCCAAATTTCATTGTAGCGATGGACAATATTTCTATTAAAAAAATCTGAGGCTAAAAGAAATTCATCGTATTTAGGAAGCATTGTAGCCTTTAAATTTTTCACATCGAGATTGACCAATTCGCTAATAGTTTTTCCAGATGATAGCTTTACATTTATTATCAACCTTGAAAACATAAAGTCATCATCAGATAAATTTTCATTGAACTTTAAAATTTCTTTTTTTTCAATTGCCAAAATTTCCGGTTCACTTTCTTGTAGTTTAAGCATTGGATTTAACGATTTGGAATAAACAATTCTTTGGTTATCAAAATTTCCTAAACCTAAATTTACTTCGACTATAGTTACAGGCCTTTTCCAAATATTAGCAATAAATGCAACTAAGAAGGTTTCATTCTCGATTTTCTTTTCTTGACAATCAATAAAAAGTTTGATTTTCGATTCGTTTCTATCTTGAAAAATTTTAATTATTGCTAATATGGTTGATAAGACAGCGCCCCATATGGCAATAATTAATTTTATGTTTTCATTGTCCATAAAAATCAATTTTATGCGGTTTCATTACAATAACTGCCAACTTTACAATTGATGAAATAAAACAAACATCTACAACCAATTCAGAAAACCCGCCTTATTCGTGAATGTGTTTGTTCGTCAGTAAGTTCTGTTTCAATAGTAGCAATAAAAGTTGAGTTCGCAAACACAACTGCCTATTATGGTTTTCAGTGCCTTCATTTATTTGAAAACTTTTTACTGTTATCCAATAATACTTGAGTGTTCACTATTTAATTTTCGTCTCTTAAATCTAAATTCATATTTTATACCGCCGTAATAAGAAATCTCTCCCTCCGGTGATTCATATTTATCTCCTGAAATTAAATAAGTGTATATTTTATAACCTTTATATCTAAAAACACTTTCAATACCGAATGTTGATTTTAGTTCCCTTTTAGTGACATTATCATCAATTTTAATTTGATTTAACAAATAATAAAAAGCAACAATTCTTTTTCCATTGTAAATATTGTTCTTGTCAATAAAGATTTCCTTATAAATTTTCAAGGAATCAATTTGAGAGAAGTAATGTGTATTTATTAATATAAAAAAAATCAAAATCCTATTCTTCATTTCATGAAGTTTTATCATTCATAATAAATTCAAATCGACTTAAAAATAAAAGCTACTCTATTTCCCCGAACCCGAAGTTATATTTTCGTCGAGCAGTGTGTATAACATTACAATTGGGGCAACAAAACAAACATTTACAACCAATTATTACTGAATATAAATCAGCATTTCAATCATTTATACATCACGGAAACCCTACTATCCGTGAATGTGTTTGTTCGTCAGTAAGTTCTATTTCAATAGTAGCAATAAAAATTGATTTTGCAAACACAATGAACACTTTTTCAACTCCCATTTCATTAACTTCAAGCAAAAAATAATGCGGCAGTTAAACCTTTTTGACGAACACTAATCAAAAGGCAGTAAACTAAATATAAGCTCTGTTATGAAACCTATAAATACTCTTCTCCTACTTCCTCTGTTGTTATTTAGCAATGGGGTTTTTAGTCAACTATCAAGCGTTATCACCTGCTGGCAACAGAATACCACCAATCTTGGTTTCGCAAATGAGTTAACCAATGTGCAGGAAGTCAATTATTCTGATACGTATGTCTATGTAAAAACAGAAGACATCCCTTCATGGATTCCTGTTGGCTACAACTGGCCCAACAATCCGTGGTTTGCCGAGGCTATGGGGTATCAATTTCGCATTAGAAGAAACCCTATCCCGAATGTTGGTCCTATCACCTATACTGGTTATGGCCACATTGGACTTTGGAAAAATGGTTGTTCCATTTATAATCCGAAAGACGCGAAGCATTATCAGGATTCATTGACCTGGTTTCAGAACGCCTGGTTTTGGGAACATTTGATTTTGGAAACATTTGATCCTTGCATCGGACATCCAAATGGTTCCGGCGAATACCATACACACGTGAGTCCTTCTTGTTTGTACGATATTACAGACAGCACTCAGGTTTCACCCATAGTTGGTTATTCGTTTGATGGTTATCCGATTTATGGTGGTTACGGTTATTCCGACCCAATGGATACATTATCTTCCATCAAACGATTAAAAAGCAGCTATCGCTTGAGAAATATTTCGGCCAGAACAACTTTACCGGATGGAACCGTTTTACCGGCATCGCTTTACGGACCACCCATCGATACCAACACAGCAAGCCTCGATCCGCTTAATAACACACCCATTGCAGCTCCACTCGGCGCCTACATGGAAGATTATGAATATGTACCCGGTTTGGGCGATTTAGATGAACACAATGGTCGATTCTGCATTACAACCGAATACCCGAATGGAACCTATGCTTACTTTACAACGATTGATTGGGTCACAGACCGCTATAATACAAGTATAAAACCCGTTTTCCCTTATGTAATCGGACCAACTTATTATGGTGAAGTATATCCGACAGATGGAAATACAGGTCCAAATTCAGGGTTTGTTGTGATCGATGAGCCCGTTACTCCTTATGTAAACGTTGTAGGACTAGAAGAGATAGAAGAAACATTAAACATCGAACTATTCCCCAATCCAACAGCTGGTCAATTGAATTTTCAACTGGAATCATCGCACTTTAACACAACGTATGTTGGAACGATTTATGACAAATGGGGAAAGATCGTTGAGCAAGGAGATATTGTACCCGGAAAAATGTATTCGTACAATGCAAGTGTCTTGGCAAATGGGGTTTACTACCTGAAAATCACGACCAACGATAAAGTTTATACCCACAAGTTTGTTGTTTCAAAATAAGAGCTATGCGTTTATTATTATCAGTTTTCAGCAGTTTCTGTGCGTTGTGTTCGTTTGCGCAACCAACCGTGGGTTTAACTCAGTACGACACGGAAAACTTGGATGGGTATGTCCTATTTTCGCCAATGACTTCAACCGGCACCTATCTTATTGATAAATGTGGTGAAAAAGTTCATGAGTGGACCACAAGCAGCTATCGCCCGGGCTTATCATCCTATCTGTTAGAAGATGGCTCCTTAATGAGATCAGGGATCTTGGACAATCCTAATTTTGATGAAGGTGGCAGCGGTGGGATAATCGAGAAATTTGATTGGAACGGCAACTTGGTTTGGAGCTACACGCTTTCAGATGATGATATGTGTCAGCACCACGATTTTACGGTACTTCCCAACGGAAACATTTTGGTCATTGTTTGGGACAGATACACCAGCGCTGAGGCAATTGCCAATGGAAAAAACACCAGTTACGCCAACTCCCATTTGTGGAGCGAAAAAATAGTCGAATTACAACCCGTTGGAGCAAATAGCGCTACCATTGTGTGGGAATGGAAATTATGGGATCACCTGGTTCAGGATTTTGACAACACCAAGCCCAATTTTGGAGTGGTTGCTGATGAACCCGGTTTGGTAGACTTGAATTACTTTCCGGGGCAGCCAACAAGTGTAGACTGGATTCACTTAAACTCGATTGATTACAATGCCGAACTAGACCAGCTTCTAGTCAGTTCTCATACTTTGAATGAAATTTGGGTGATTGATCACAGCACCAGCACTGTAGAAGCTTCCGGACATACAGGCGGAAATTCAAACAAGGGTGGTGACCTACTCTATCGTTGGGGAAATCCACAAACGTATGACCGTGGAAACCCAACAACAAAGGTGTTTTACGGACAGCACCACGCTTCCTGGATTCCGCAAGGCTACCCTAATGCAGGAAAAATCATTGTTTTTAATAATGGATTAAACAGACCCGGTACTTATTCTTCAATCGACATGATTGAAACACCAATCGATGCTTCCCAAGACTACCCAATAGATGCATCATCGGCATTTTTACCAACTTCACTTTTTTGGACGTACACCGCACCAACTCCATCTGACTTTTACAGCAGCAATATATCAGGTGTTTACCCTTTGAGTAACGGTTCGTTTCTAATTGCCAGTGGAGCCAATGGTACCTTTTTCGAAATTAATTCAGCAGAAGAAACCGTTTGGGAATACATAAATCCTGTTACACAAAGTGGTATTCTAACTCAAGGTGATGCCGCTTCCAATAACGTTGTCTTCCGTTGTAATTTTTACCCCACAACTTTTGCCGGATTTGACGGACACATCTTAACACCATTAGGTGAAATAGAAAACAATCCTACCGAACCGTCCATTTGCGACGCTTTTTTAGGAACTTCTACTACAAACGGATTGGTAGAAATGAGTATTTATCCAAATCCATTCAGTGATTACCTATATATTGATCACGGAACCGATGCCGAATACCTTGTCAAACTAACCGATGCTCAGGGTCATATCCTACTGATTGAAGAAAATTCGACCATAATAGATTTATCGGGTTTAAGTTCTGGGTTTTACAACTTGTCAGTTATCCAAAAAGATGGAACTTTACGTCAATTCAAACTCGTTAAATGATCAGAACTCCGTTTAGTGCCAAAGAACAAGTATTCATCATTCTGTTATCGATGATTTGTCTTGGTTATTCATGGGGGCAAACCAGCGAAAAAAAGAAATCGTTAGAAATTCGGTTTGAACATTTCGTAGGAAGTGAGGTTCTGCAACTGGATTCTGTAACTTATATCAATCCTTTAGGACAAGATTTTACGGTAACAAAATTCAACTATTACATTAGCGATATCCGATTAACAAGGAAAGATGGTAAGGAATTCGTTTCACCTATGCATTTTTTGATAAAAGAAGATGAACCTTCCTCAAAAAGGTGTTTTTTGGAGAAGATTCCACCGGGCGAATACACTTCCATCCAATTTTCGATTGGTGTTGATAGCATAAAGAATTGCAGCGGAATCCAAAGCGGAGCATTAGATCCCATTAACGGCATGTTTTGGACTTGGAACACCGGATACATTTTTCTGAAGCTGGAAGGCAAATCAACGGCTTCAAGCATGCCCAACGGAACGCTGGAATACCACATTGGTGGCTTCAAACAGCCAAATAATTGCATCAAAACCATTTCATTAGCTTTGGAAACCCCACTAATCATTGCTAAAAAGAAATCGGGCATGCTTATAATTAAAACGGATGTTATGGAACTATTGAAATCTCCTAATGATATTGATTTTTCTGAGGTCCCGGTGGTTACAGGTGTGGAGAATTCACAAATGATTTCCAACAACTACCAAGATATTTTCACAATAATCCCTTTAGAACGTGTTGAATAAGTTTCTTTTCTTCGTTTTCTTATTTGTCGTTTTTCTGCAATTCGGATTTGTTGACGACGATCCCTACTTTACAATCACTAAAAAAGATGTTGCATTTAAAATTCCAAAAGGTTTCCCTAAGCCCAATTATTCATTTTCGGATAATCCGATCACTCCAAAAGGATTTATCCTAGGGCGAAAACTATTTTATGACACCCTTCTCTCCCTCGACAATTCTATCAGTTGTGGTAGTTGTCATCAGCAGTACGCAGCATTTGCACACATTGATCATTCATTAAGTCATGGCATAAAAGACCGAATTGGCACCCGAAATGTCAGTGCCTTGCAAAATTTGATTTGGAACAAAAACTTCATGTGGGATGGCGGGATCAATCATATTGAGGTACAACCAATTGCTCCATTAACTAACAAGCTAGAAATGGCAGAAACCTTAGACGGAATTGTTGCCAAATTAAAACTGCGCCCAGATTACCAAAAAGCGTTCTATGAAGCCTTCAATGATTCAATCATCTCAACGGAACGAATCATGAAAAGCTTGACGCAATTTATGGGATTAATGGTCTCTTCCAATTCCAGATACGACAAGTATATTACTGGTAAAGAGAAATTTACGCTATCCGAAAAGAAGGGCCTTGACTTGTTTCGATCAAAATGCGCAACGTGTCATAAAGAACCTCTTTTCACTGATCATTCATTTCGAAATAACGGCATCGCTCCCAATCCAATGTTGAATGACAAAGGAAGAGCTATCATCACAGAAAATGAAGACGATAACTATAAATTCAAGGTGCCTAGTTTACGAAATGTAGAACTTACCTACCCTTATATGCATGATGGACGCTTCAGGAATCTCACAGAAGCCCTTAATCATTACGGAAACTCAACAAGTTTTGCTGCCGGAACAGATGAACTGGTGGGTAAAATTGGCAAGTTAACCAAAGAAGAAACAGAAGATTTGCGTTCCTTCTTGTTAACGCTAACCGACAAAACATTCATTTATGACAGAAGGTTTGCTGATCCTAACTTCAGTAGATAAAATTGTCAAACGAATCACCCCATCCGTCCTTTCAAAATCTCCAGTACTTTGTCCAACGAAACTCCTTTCGCCCGCAGCAAAATCAGGTAGTGAAACAGCAAATCGGCCGATTCTTCCAAAAACAATTGCGGTTCGTTGCGCATGGCTTCGATGACCACTTCAACACCCTCCTCGCCTACTTTCTGGGCAATTTTTGGCAATCCTTTTTCGATGAGCGATTGAATATACGAACCTTCTTTCGGTGTTGTAAACCGATCTTGGATGGTCCGTTCGAGCTTTGAAAGAATGGCGAGCCCAGCAGGTGGTTGTTCTCCGAAACAGGAAACCGATCCGGTGTGACAAGTCGGCCCGTCGGGAAGAGCTGTAATCAGCAACGCATCGCTGTCGCAATCTGCCGACCAGGAAACAAGTCTTAGGTAGTTGCCGGATGTCGCACCTTTTACCCAGATTTCCTGACGCGAACGGCTGTAAAACGTGACAATTCCGGTGTCGATTGTTTGCTGAAGTGTTGTTTCATTCATGTAGCCCAACATCAGCACTTGTTGTGTTCGGGCGTCTTGTATGATGGCGGAAATCAATCCGTTGTCGTCGTAATTAAGAGTTGAGATCATCTGATTCGAATTGTTTGTTTGAGTTGTTGTTTGAGTTCGGGAATGGGCAATTCTCCGTAGTGAAAAATACTGGCCGCCAATCCACCCGTTACGGTTGTTTCGGTGAATAAATCTTCGAAATGCTGAGCGGTTCCGGCTCCGCCTGATGCGATGATCGGCACATTCACCCGTTGCGTGACTTGCTTGTAAAAATCAATCGCAAAACCGTTTTTTGTTCCGTCGCCGTCCATGGAAGTGATCAATAATTCACCCGCTCCGCGCTTTACAGCTTCTACAATCCATTCCAACGCATCTCTGCCGGTATCGCGCTTTCCGCCATGCGTGTGAACAGTCCAACCGGTTGCTGTTTTTCGAATATCAACCGCTACTACCACACATTGTTTCCCAAATTGACCGGAAAGCTCCGTAATGAGCTCAGGACGCTGAATCGCGGATGAATTGACAGAAATCTTGTCTGCCCCGGCACGTAACAACTGAAAAGCCGTTTCTACCGAAGCTATTCCACCGCCGACTGTAAACGGAATATCGACCTGAGCGGCAACAGCTTCTACGATTGGCAAAAAGGTTGAACGCTCTTCGTTTGTCGCAGAAATATCGAGCAAAACCAGTTCATCAGCGCCCTGCTCGGCATATAATTTTGCCAGTTGCACCGGATCGCCCGCATCGCGGATGGATTCAAAGTTGATGCCTTTCACCGTTCGACCGTTTTGAATGTCGAGACAGGGAATAATTCGTTTATAAACGTCCATCGTTAAAGGCTTTTAAGGTTTCTAAACTGATTTTCCCTTCCAATAAAGCTTTTCCGACCACACATCCCCAGCAACCGATAGCGCGCAATTGTTGTAAATCGGCAATCGATTCTACGCCACCACTGGCAATCCAGCGTTGATTGGGATAGCTGCGAAGCAATGCTGTATACAAATCGACACTTGGACCGGTTCCCGTGCCGTCTCGGCGAATATCTGTTGTGAGAATCGTTAAATCGGAGATTTCGGAATACTGATCCATCACTTGAGCCAACGATTTCCCGGAACCGTCTTGCCAGCCATTGATTTTCACCGAAGTTCCGTCTGTATCAATGGCTAAAACAAATCGCTCGCTTCCAAAAAGGTTGATCCACGATAACACCAAAGCAGGATCCGTTACTGCCAAACTTCCAATCACAACCTGTTTAGCTCCTGCATTCAGAATGGTTTCAACATCGTTGATCGTTTTCACGCCGCCGCCAAAATCAACGTTTAAATTCGTTGAAGTCGCAATATCCGTTAAAACGGAAGTATGAACCAGTTTTCCTTGTTTTGCTCCGGAAAGATCGACCAAATGCAACGAATCAAGCCCAATTTCAGCGAGTTGTTGCGCATATTCCACCGGATTGCGGGAATAGGTAGTTTGCTGCGTGAAATCGCCCTGAAACAAGCGCACTACTTGTCCGTCTATTAAATCAATTGCAGGTATTGCTTTCATTGTTGTAAAAATTCGGTGAGTATTCTTGCTCCTTGTTCGCTGCTTTTTTCGGGGTGAAATTGCACGCCAAAGAAATTGTTTCGCTTCAGCGCCGCTGAAAACGGTTGTCCGTAATCACAGATTCCCCAAGTATCTTCACAGATAGAAGCTTTGTAACTGTGAACGAAATAGTAGGCATTCGTTCCTTTTTGATCGGAAAATTGAACATCGTTCCACCCAATATGCGGCACTATCACCTCATCGGAAATGAGTTCAATGTTTGATCTGAAAATCCCCAATCCTTGTACGTTTCCTTCTTCGGTCGATTCGCACAACAGCTGCATTCCCAGGCAAATGCCCAAAACCGGTTGTTTTAGTTGCGGAATCAATACATCGAGTTGTTTTGATTTTAGCTGTTCCATAGCGGTTTGAGCGTGTCCAACTCCCGGAAACACAACATGTGAAGCACTTTTTATTACATCCGAATCATTGGAAACAATCGGTTCAATTCCCAATCGTTTGAAAGCTTGCTGAACGGAAAATAAATTCCCCGCACCATAGTCAATAATCACTACTTCCATCACAAATTGTTTTTAGTTGTTGGAAGTACATCATAACTTCCCGAGCGACGTTTGGCCATCAATAAAGCCTTTGCAAAAGCCTTAAAAATGGCTTCAACCTTATGGTGTTCATTTTCACCTATTGCTTTAATATAGATATTACATCTAGCTGAAAAACAAATACTTTTAAAAAAGTGTTGAACCATTTCAGTTGGCATCTTTCCGACGAACTCTCTTTTTAGTTCTACATCCCAAATCAGTTCGGCTCTGCCACCGAAATCTATTGCACAAGTAGCAAAACAATCGTCCATCGGAAGACTGAATCCATAACGTTCTATGCCGCGTTTGGAACCAAAAGCCTGATCAATCGCTTGTCCGAGTGTAATGGCAGCATCTTCGATGGTGTGGTGTTCGTCGATTTCCAAATCGCCTTTCATTTCGACCAGTAAGTCAAGTTGTCCGTGACGTGCAATCTGATCCAGCATGTGATCGAAAAACGCGATTCCTGTTGAGCAAGAAGCATTGCCCGTTCCGTCTAAATCGAGTTCGATGAGGCAATCCGTTTCGGCGGTTGTTCGTTGAACGCTCACTTTCCTGATTCCGAGACGCAGTTGCGTCAATAATTCTTCCCAATTGCCTACGCTGCGCTGAATAAATGGCTGTAAATCTTCCTGCGAAACACTCAATTCGGCATTGCCCAACTCACTTTCAGACTGAAAGAAAAAGGCCTTACAACCTAAATTCTTAGCCAATTCAACATCCGTAAGCCGATCTCCGATCACGAACGAGTTTTCCAAATCGAATTCTTCACCGAAATAAGTAGTCAATAATCCGGTACGCGGTTTTCTGGTTGGCGCATTTTCTTCCGGGAAGCTGCGATCAATGCAGATTTCATCAAACACGATTCCTTCGTTCTTCAACACGGAAAGCATCAAATTTTGTGGACCGATAAATTCCTCATAAGGAAAAGCTTCTGTTCCCAAACCATCTTGGTTGGTAATCATCACCAATTTGTATTCTTGCCATGAAACGATGGTTTTCAGTGCAGAAATAGCACCTTCCAGAAATTCCAATTTCTCGAAACGATCAATTTGATAACCCGCAGGTTCTTTGATTATCGTGCCATCGCGATCTATGAATAATACTTTTTGCTTAGTCATTGTAAAATTGTTTAATCAAGGTTAAAAAAAGCGTGTTTTCGGCTTCAGAGCCAATGGTAACCCGCAAGGTATTGTTGCAATTGTACTGCGAACTTCTGTTCCGCACCACCACTCCCGCATCGGCTAAAGAACGGTATAAGCGGGTTGCATCTTCCACACGAAACAGGATAAAATTGGTTTCGCTTGGGAAAACTTCAACCACCCCTTTTTGCTGACTTAATGCTTCGAATAAACGATTGCGCTCGGTAATGATGTCAGTAATAACAGCCTTCCAATCGGTTGATTGAATCAAGTTGACGGCGGTTTCCTGCACCAATGAACTCAGGTTATACGGCGGTTTGATGCTGTTCAGAGCTGCAATCCATTCAATATTCGCAATTGCCATCCCAACGCGCAATCCGGCCATTCCGTAGGCTTTTGAAAGCGTTTGAACCACTACTAAATTCGGGAATTCATTTACCAATTTACTCATGGAAGATTGTTCGCTGAAATCAATATACGCTTCATCTACAATCACTACTCCTTGGTACGTGCGCAAAACAGCGCAAATAGCCTCTTGTGAAAACAAATTTCCCGTCGGATTATTCGGGTTGCAAATGATCAGCGCACGTGTTCCGGCAATTGCTTCACTGAGTTGTGACCAATCGACCTCAAAACGTTCGTTGAGCGGAATGCGTTTTGTTGACAATCCGTTGATGCGCGCCAATACATCGTACATACCGTAGGAAGGATCAAAGAAAGCAATCGTATCCTGGAACGGCGTGCAGGTGAGTCGCAGCAACAGATCGAGCACCTCATCCGAACCGTTTCCCAGAAACAAGTTTTCTACCGGAATGTTTTTCAGCTCTGAAATGGTTTGTTTCAACTTGCCTTGTAACGGATCCGGATAGCGATTCCAAGCAGTGACCGATGCATTTTCATTGGCATCCAGCCAAATACCGGCCTCGCCTTTAAATTCGTCGCGTGCCGAGCTGTAGGGCGTAATTCCTTGTAAATCTTTGCGGATAAACTGTTTCATGATGTCTGAATGTTGGTGTTTTGTGCATTTAACCGCACTTCAATCGCATAAGCGTGTGCCGTTAACTCTTCGGCTTTAGCCAGTTCAATTACGGTGTTTCCAAGATTGTTCAACCCAATTTCTGAAACGCGCTGGTAGGTAATCTTTTTCACGAACGAATCGAGCGAAACACCGCTGTAAGCCCGCGCATATCCGGCTGTCGGCAAGGTATGATTGGTTCCGGAAGCATAATCACCAAAACTTTCGGCAGTAAATTCCCCCAAGAAAACAGAACCGGCATTCACCACCTGAGCCACAACTTCCTGCTCGTATTTCCCCATTAAAATCAGGTGTTCCGGTACGTATTGATTGATGATTGCAGCCCAATTCGATGAATCGACCACAATCGCAACGCTGTTTTCCAATGCTTTTTCAGCTATTCCTGATCTTGGAAGTTGAGCTAATTGTTTGATTAATTCTAACTGAATGGTCGAAACGAACACTTCCGAATCGGTTAATAACACTACCTGACTATCAGCTCCGTGCTCGGCCTGCGCCAATAAATCGGCAGCAATAAACGCCGCAGGAATGGAATCATCAGCTGCTACCAAAACTTCCGACGGACCTGCCGGTAAATCAATAGCAACCCCAAGTTGCTGTGTATATTGCTTGGCGGCTGTCACATACTGATTTCCCGGACCAAACAATTTATCGACTTTCGGAATGCTTTCCGTTCCGAGCGACATAGCCGCAATAGCTTGTGAACCGCCGACTTTATAGATTTCAGTAATTCCCGCAACGGATGCTGCAAACAAAATAGCAGGGTGAATCGATCCGTCTTTTGCAGGAGGCGTACACAATATTCTCACCGGACAAGCGGCAATTTTGGCTGGAATTCCCAACATCAAAACCGTTGAAAAAAGCGGCGCCGTTCCACCAGGAATGTACAATCCAACTGATTGAACGGGAACAGCCTTTCTCCAGCACGTTACTCCGGGCGTTGTTTCGATGACCTTAACTTCTTCTTGTTGAGCTGCGTGAAAAAGCTCAATGTTTCGAGCAGCAACGCGAATGGCACTCTTCAGTGATTCGGACAACACCATTTCTGCTTGAGAGATTTCGGCTTCGGTTACTTTCATATCATCGAGCTTTACTCCGTCGAATTGTTCGGTAAATTTCAGCAAAGCCTGATCTCCGTTCAGTTCTACCTCCCGAAATACAGTCTGAATGGTTTCACTCAATTGCACTGCTTCAAGTTTCGGACGTTTTAATACTTCCGTTATCGTTTCACCCGATGGATTTACAATTACTTTCATGTTTATTCTATTTGATTAAATCACCATTTTTTCAATCGGAACCACCAAAATGCCTTGCGCGCCTACTTCTTTGAGTTGTTGCACGATGTTCCAAGTATCTTTTTGTTTCACCACCGAGTGCACACTCACCCAGCCTTCGGTTGCCAACGGCAAAATCGTTGGACTTTTCATACCGGGCAAAATGGCGCAAATGGTTTCCAGCTGATCACTCGGAGCATTTAGCAAAATGTACTTATTGTCTTTGGCGGCCAATACCGACTGAATGCGAAACACCAATTGATCCAACAACGGTTGTTTCTCCGCATCGAAACTAGCACCTTTGATCAGCACGGCTTCCGATTCAAGGAAGGGAAATAACTCGCGTAAATTATTCTGAAAAAGTGTGTTTCCGGTTGAAACGATATCTGCAATGGCATCGGCCAAATCCAACGAAGGTGCAATTTCCACCGATCCGGAAATGGTGTGGATATCTGCCACAACACCTTGTTTTTCCAAATACTTGCGCACCGTGTTTGGATACGAAGTCGCGATGCGCTTTCCGGCGAGGTCACTCGTTTGTTGAATGGTTGAATTCTTCGGCACAGCAAACGATACCCGGCATTTGGAAAAATCGAGCGGAAGTACCACTTCAACAGGCGTTTCATCTTCTTCGAGCAGGTTGGAACCAACAATCCCCAAATCTACTACTCCATCAGCTACATACTGCGGAATGTCGCTGTTGCGTAAAAACAGCAGTTCTGCCGGATAATCGGCGGTGATGACTTTTAGTTGTCCTTCGCGGTAATCGACTTTTAGTCCACATTCGCGCAGCAGTTTGAGCGAGCCTTCTTGGAGTCTCCCCGATTTTTGTAATGCGATAATCAAGCGTTTCATATTGTTTTGTTTGTGCTTGACTTTCGGAAGGAAATCGGATGTCGGAAGAAAATGACAACAAAAAACCCGCTTGAAAGCCAAGCGGGTTAAAATTTTGTATAGATACAATCATCTCACCAATGCGCCTAGCAGTGCAAATGATGATGATGATGGAATAATTGTGTCATTTTCATGGGGCAAAAGTAATAAAGAAATCGATTTAGCAAGTTTTTTTTTTCATTTCCCACAGATGCGCAGATTTTTTCGCGCCTAACGGACGCGCTAATTTTCAGACTTCGATTTCTTTCTTGTGTAGATTAATTTCAGCTTACACTGAATCGAAACGTTTTTTCTTGATTGCTGCCAATTGTTTTTTGTAATCAGAACAGTCATCGTTTTTTGCAATTCCTTGGAGTGACTTCAAACGAGATGAATAGTCCGATTCACTATTTCCTGTTTGGTTAGGCTTTGTTTTCATCTTTGGTTTATTTCAACCCTAAAGATACAAAAAACTGTGTTTCAACACTAAAATACACCTATTTTAAATGGATTTAATAAAGAATAATTTGATCATTAATATTGGATGGAAAATTTGATTTCACCAAAACCGCCATCCAACACCGCGTCCGCCTATGGCGTGATCAAAAATCAAGCATCAAACATCTTTTAAATCAAGCATTCAACGTATACTCCACCGAAATAGCTGTATTCAACAATTTAGAAATCGGACAGTTTTGTTCTGCATCTTTTACCAATTCGGCAAATTTATCCGCATCAATTGACGGAACGGTTGCTTTCAAAGTTAAATGCGATTTGGTAATAGAACCGTCTTCAAATGTAATCGCGCAAGCAGTCTCCAATTCGGTAGGCTCAAATCCGGCTCCGCCTAAGTTAAAACTCAACTTCATGGTGAAACAACCGGCATGTGCAGCAGCAATTAATTCTTCCGGATTGGTACCTACTCCTTCTGCAAAACGTGAATTAAATGAGTATTGAGTAGCTGATAAAACCGTGCTTTGTGTTGTCAAATGACCTTTCCCTTCTTTTCCCGATCCGTTCCAAACGGCTGTTGCTTTTCTAATCATATCTATTTGTTTAAAGGTTTCAAATCATAAATACTGCGGATCTCCGCGAATTCCTTTTCCATATCCAAACCAAGATCAACCAATTTTCCGGTGCGCACATCGAAAACCCAACCGTGAACCGACGGAAAGCCAGTTGCATACCATGAACGTTGCACATGATCTATTTTGATGACGTTAAGGCATTGCTCCAGCACGTTCAATTCCACTAAGCGATCAAAACGCTTTTGGGTTTCATCAATACCATCCAATTCAGCGCGGTGAAAACGGTAAACATCCCGCAAGGTTTGTAACCACGAATTCAATTGACCCATATCAGTCGGATTCATAGCTGCTTTCACGCCACCACACTCGTAATGACCACAAATGATAATGTGTTTTACTTTCAAAAATTCGACAGCATATTGCACCACTGCATTCACATTATTGTCTGTAGTAATCACCAAATTGGCGATGTTACGATGTACGAAAATCTCTCCGGGCTCAGCACCCATCAACTCTTCAGCCGTAACACGACTATCTGCACAACCGATGTATAAATATTCCGGATGCTGACCCTTGGCCAGTTTTTCAAAGTAATTGATGTCGATGGAAAGCTTTTGCGCCACCCATTCTTCGTTGTTTTTGAATAGTTCTTTGAAATTGATCATTGTTCGTTTGGTTAAATAAGGTCGTCAATACCTTCTTGCGTATAGCGCAACAAAAATGAAGAAAACCTAGCGTTCAGTAACCAAACTTACTTAAATAACCATTACGCACTTTTAGGAAAGTATACCTTATTTTGGGGAAAGCAGTAAAATCAACCTTTCATCAACTTGGCTGCATCCGGTGCGAAATACGTCAAAATGCCATCTGCTCCGGCACGGCGAATGCTCAATAACATTTCCATCATCGTTCGTTCGTAATCCAACCAACCATTTCTGGAAGCCGCATACACCATGGCGCATTCTCCACTCACGTTGTAAGCCGTAATCGGTTGTGCGAAATGTTCTTTCAACAAATGAATGACATCCAGGTAACACAAGGCCGGTTTTACCATCAGGAAATCGGCTCCTTCTGCCACATCCAATTCCGCCTCAATCAATGCTTCGCGCTTATTGGCCGGATTCATCTGGTATGTTTTTTTATCGCCCGATTTCGGGGCAGAATTCAAGGCTTCTCGGAAAGGTCCGTAAAACGCACTGGCATATTTGGCTGTATACGACATGATGGAAACATCCGTAAATCCGGCTTCATCCAATTCATCGCGAATGACACCTACTCTTCCGTCCATCATATCCGACGGTCCTACAATATCAATTCCGGCTTGTGCTTGAGCAACAGCCATTCGACCCAAAATAGGCAAGGTTTTATCGTTGACGATTTTCCCGTTTTCAACCAAACCGTCATGACCGTCAGAAGAATACGGATCAAGAGCCACATCCGACATCAAAACCGCTTCCGGAAAACGTTCTTTCAACGTGCGGATAACGTGCAGATAGAAATTCTCCTCTGCATAACTATAAGAACCGATTGTATCCTTCAAATGCTCATCAACAGCCGGGAACAAATCAAAGGTTCTGATTCCTGATTCCATCCAACCTTCAAAAGCAGGCAATAGTTGATCCAAACTCCATCTGAAATTGTTCGGTAACGAGCTGATTTCGTGCTTAATTCCCTTCCCGTCTTGCAAAAAAACAGGATAAATCAAATGTTCAACACCCAATTTGGTTTCTTCAATCATGGAGCGAATAGCTGCATTTTTACGGTTTCTTCTCGGACGGATATTCATGTCTTCTTGCTTTCCGCAAATGTAGCAAGAAATTACAGGCTCACCGGAACACGTTAAATACTCATTAGTTATTCACTTTTATTAACAAATAGCCTTGTGAGTATCGATTTTTGTATATTTTAGTCGCGAATTAGAACACAATAAATAATTGTAACATCTACTCTATGAATTCAACATTCTCAGTCATTTTTGCAAGTATTGCACTGGCAGGAATTTTTACCGCCTGTGGCTCAAATGACGATAAGCCTGAAGTAGCAAAAGAAGTATTGGACCCGAATAGTTCATTAAACACCAACTTTGACGGTAAAATCTTTAGTATTCCTTCTCCGATGCAAACAGCAATGTTGCTACAAGAAGCGAATGCACCTTTCAACGAATCATATTTAAACAGTATTGATAATGTAGAAAACTACAGCACAGAAATGAAGCGTGCATTGAATTTGGGGATTTACGGAACCGATTTGGGATACCTGGCAATCTACAAACAAAACAGTCTTTCGTTGAAGTATTTGGCTACTATTGAAAAGTTAACATCCAAATTAGGGTTGGAAGGCGCTTTTGATAAAGAATTCATGTCGCGTTTTGAGAAAAACAGCACCAATCAAGATTCAATGATGGTGATTGTTTCTGATGCTTTTAAGAAATCAGATAACTTCCTGAAATCAAACGACCGTAAATCGGTTTCATCACTCATTCTTGTAGGCGGATGGATTGAATCGTTGTACTTAGCGTGTGCGATCAATCCGGATGGTAAAAACGTAAAAATCTCCCAACGAATCGGTGAACAACGTGAAACATTGGCTACGATTATTGAAATTTTGGATAAATACAACAAAAAAGGAACTAATGACGAGTTGATTGCTCAAATGAAAGACTTGAAAGTTGATTTCGATAAAATCGTTATTGACTATGAGTTTGTGCAACCGAAAACGGAAGCAAGCAAAAAACTCACCACTTTGCGTCATAAAACAACCGTAAAAATGGACGCGGCTCTTTTGAAAACGATCAATGAGAAAATCACTTCTATCCGTCAAAAAATCACAGCTTAAACACGTATTTATGAAAAAGTTAGCAGTTATTACCGCTTTGTTATTGGCATCAGCAACGATGTCTTACGCGCAGGATTGTGAATCACTTGTAAAGGCGTGTGAAGTTCACTTAAAAGGAAAAAACAACAATTTCGTGTCAGACGGTCAAGTGTATACAGCTTTCCTTGATCGTGAAAAGGCCGAATTTAAAACCACTTTTTTCGGTGGTTCTACCTATAGAATTGCAGCTACTGCAGGTGAAGATGATACGTACGTTATTTTCACGGTAACCGATACAAAAGGCAACTTGTTGTTTACCAATAAGAATTATAAAAACAGTACCTATTGGGATTTTAAAGTTCCGAATACCATTCCGGTGATTATTTCCACCGAATTGGACATGGACAAAAAAGTAACCGGTTGTGCCGTAATGATGATCGGTTTTAAACGTTAATGCTTAGATCACCACACTAAAATAGAGTCATTATGAGTGAACGTATACTTCGTGCATTGATGCAACTTTTTGCCATTATTGCAAAAGTTGATGAAGTTACCGACACTAGCAAAGAAGCCATTGAAAGCTCCAATGGACGAAGAATCATTGAAGGATTTTTGCGTTCGGAACTCAACAATGAACTCATACAAAAATACATTCAGCAGTTCGACGAATTTTTGCTCGTTCACCACAATGGTTCTGCTAAAAAGGACGGTGAGCGCAAGCGCACATCCGTTAACTCGGTAAAAGTTTTACGCATCTGCTCGCAGATCAATGAAGAGTTGACGCAGCGTCAGAAAATGATCGTACTGATTCGTATTTTCGAATTCATTCATGCCAACGATCAGGTTCAGGAACAGGAACAAGAGTTCGTTCACACAGTGGCTGAATCGTTCAACATTTCCGAAAAAGAATACTTACAGTTAAAAAGTTTCATTGAAGCACCAATTGCGACTATTCTTGATGAAGAGCCGTTTTTATATGTTTCTGCGAAAGAAATGACGCTTGAAAAAGCGCAGTTTTTACCCCTGGAAGGTTTGGAAGGCACCATTCGGATCATTCGGATGGAAAGTATCAACATCATCTTTTTCCGTCATTTCGGGCCGGATGAATTGGCTCTAAACGGTCAGATTGTTTCCAACGAACGGAATCATATCCTAAATCAGGGGTCAACTATTCGTACTACGAAAAGTGCTCCTATTTATTACAGCGATGTTATCTCTCGTTTTTTGAGTGACGGAACTCGTGAAAAAATATCCTTTCGGGTCGATCACCTGCAATTTCACTTTAAAGGTGGAAAAGTGGGGCTTCATGAAATCAATTTTGCCGAACAATCCGGTAAATTGATTGGCGTCATGGGTGGTTCGGGTGCCGGTAAATCGACATTTCTGAACGTATTGAACGGTAACTACACGCCAACTTTTGGATCTGTTACCATTAACGGAGTTGATCTTCACCGCGAAAAAGAACGACTGGAAGGTGTGATTGGTTTTGTGAGTCAGGATGATTTGCTCATTGAGGAATTGTCGGTTTTCCAAAACCTGTATTTCAACGCCAAACTCTGCTTCAACGATTTGACCGAAAAACAGATCAAAAAGAAGGTCATCGATTTGCTTTCGAACATCGGACTGAATGAAGTGAGAAATCTGAAAGTAGGAAGTCCGCTGGAAAAAACCATTTCAGGAGGTCAGCGTAAACGCTTGAATATTGCCCTGGAATTGATCCGTGAACCGGCCGTTTTATACGTCGATGAACCAACTTCGGGATTATCATCGCGCGATTCGGAGAACATCATGGACATGCTCAAAGAGCTTGCTCTGAAAGGAAAGCTCATTTTTGTGGTCATTCACCAGCCTTCTTCTGATATCTTTAAGATGTTTGACAAGTTGTTGATCTTGGATCAGGGTGGTTATCCGATTTTTGATGGAAATCCGATTGACGCAGTGGTTTACTTCAAAACACATGTTCACCACGCCAATGCCAACGAACGTGAATGCCCGATTTGCGGTAATGTGAACCCGGAACAGATTTTTAATATTATTGAGTCGAAAGTTGTCGACGAATACGGAAATCAAACCAAGTACCGCAAAGTTCCACCGAAAGAATGGAATCAGCGCTTTTTGGAAAACAATACCATTACAGAAAATACGGAACAACTTGATCCTGTAAAAGGAAGCTCTAAAATTGCCAACAAATGGTCGCAGTTCAGGGTATTCTTCCTGCGCGATGTGTTGAGTAAACTTGCCAACAAACAATACATGCTCATCAACATGCTGGAAGCTCCGGTATTGGCATTGATTCTGGCATTTTTCGTGAAGTTCTTCAACTACAAAGCCGGAGGAAATTCCAAGTACGTCTTTTATCAGAACGAAAACATTCCGCAATACCTCTTTATATCGGTGGTGGTTGCTTTATTTCTAGGCTTGACTGTTGCAGCAGAAGAAATCATCAAAGACAAAAAAATCCTGAAACGCGAGAGTTTCTTGAATTTATCTCGTGCCAGTTACCTGTGGTCGAAAATCTCGATCATGTTTATTATTTCAGGTATTCAAACACTTTTCTTTGTGTTGTTCGGAAACCTGATTCTAGAAATTCAAGGATTGTGGTGGCAGTATTGGTTGGTGTTGTTCTCTACTTCGTGTATGGCGAACGCGCTTGGATTGAATATTTCATCTGCTTTCAATTCGGCGAAGGTGATCTACATTACCGTTCCTTTGCTGATTATTCCGCAATTGTTGTTTAGTGGTGTCATCGTGAAATTCGACAAGCTCCACCCTATTTTCTCCCGTACCAATGAAGTTCCATGGATCGGAAACGCAATGGCATCACGTTGGGCTTATGAAGCATTGGCTGTGACATCGGCAAAAGACAATTATCATGAGGCGAAACTCTTTGAGTGGAATCAATTGAAGAGTGCCAGTGGTTGGAAACGCGATTATTGGTTGCCGGAGATGAAAAATCAACTCAACCTGCTTGCCAATAAAAAAACGAGCTTTCAAGATTTTGAACATGCCAAGCGTATTTTAAGCAATGAAATCATAAAGGAAACCGAGCGCTGGGCAAATCTGGAATGCAAGGATTGTTTAGAGTCATTGGAGAAATTGCACAAAGGCATTCCTGGAGGTGGCTCCGCACAAGTAAACATTGGGTCTTTCTTAGACATGATGAAAAAACAGTACAACAAATCCTACAATGACTATTCGGATAGTTTGGATACCTACATAGCCAAATTGGGCGACAAGGAATTTCAGGCAAGTCAGAATGAATTCATGAACGAAAGTTTGCAGGATTTGGTGACCAACCGAACCGAAGTTCAAAAAATACTGATTACCGAAGACGAATTGATCCAAAAAGACGATCCGTTATACATTGATCCGGTTGGCATGCGTTTCCTGGATGCTCCGTTTTATGCTCACAAAAAGTATTTCTTAGGAATCGGAATCGACACGTTCTGGGCCAATGTGATCGTATTGTGGCTCATGACCGTTGCGATGATCATTGCGCTTTACTTTGACTTACTGAAAAAACTACTTGACTTCAGTGAACGAATCAAGATCCCGATCTTGAGCAAGAGCAAGAAGTGATTTGGGAATTAACCCGTTTTTAGTCAATCCAGATCAATTGGAGTAAACAATATACCTAACTCCCTTCTGAGTAAACAATATAGCTAACTCCTTTTTGAGTAAATAATATAGCTAACTTGTTAGATGAGATTCAACTTAGATAAAATGGTCCTTTTGGTAAACCCAAGAAAGTCTAATTTCCATCAAAATCTCTTAAACATGCTCACTTATTCAGCGCATCATACTTTTTTGACCATGTTTCATAAATGGCTTTCTTCTTTGGAAAAACCTCATTGTATTTGTTGATGTCTTTCTTTTTAAGGTCTTTAAACCACCAATTATTGATGTATCGTTCAGTCCAATGATCTGCACCATCCTGATCTGCGAATCCTTTTGCGGTTAGTTTACCGCACATAAAATCAAGAAATCCTTCATTGTTTTCAAACGCAGCAAACATCCGGTATTTTACGCTATCCTTTCTACAAAACTGTCCTACAAATAAATGATCCATTCCTGGCCATTTCCCCGAATCGGTTTGAACACCGCCATAATTGTAATGCCCGGCACTACTGAAATTTATTCCGTCTTTATGACTCGATTCGGCTCCCAACACAACAAAAACAGCTTTCGCAATGGCAGTATCATACTTTGCATTGAGGTACTGAACAGCCGCTTTGAATGAAAGTAACGTTGGTTCGTAGGTATCGAAAACCGGTAGGTTTTTGTAGTTAGTTGTACACATGCTACCTGAGCCAACAGCTGGTGCAGGTTTCACCGGAGTTGCCGTTTCCAAACCAAGAGCTGTTAACGTATCTTTTCCAACTTCTCCATCAACATTTAGTCCTTTGTCAGCCTGAAACTTACGAACCATAGCATCGGTTGTTGGTCCGAAATTTTCGCTAAATGCCGCTGTTGTCCAACAACCGTTGTTTTTAAGTGCTTGTTGAATTTTAATGATCTCAGGACTTATATCTCCCTTCTTGTAATATCCTCTAGTATGCAATTTAATTTCGTTTGACATAATATTCAGTGTTTTAATGAGTAGTTCAGAGCTCTTATAAGTTCAATTGATCACATATCAAGTCTTCGAATTATCTGTTTCAGCATTTTTATTGAGTAGTGAACTTTTATTCAATTTTACAGCATCCAGGTTCATATCAGCAGCTGTAAAAACATCATTCGGATTGTCTGCATAATCTTCCGGTAAAAAATAACCTACCACCGTTTGGTTGTAATCACCGTTGGGTGATCTGTTAGAGAACTTCAAGCTATTTCCTTGATTTCCTCCGAGAACCACAATTTTATTGTCGGAAGTTTTGCCATAATAAAATCCAACATGCCCACCATCATTGCTTTTCCAGACAACAATACAACCAAAAACGGGCGTTTGAATTTTTCGCATTCCGGATTTTCTGTCGCCTTCCTTTCCACCATTCCAATCGTAAGCTGGGTCAAATTCACGCGCTCTACATGTACTCGGATTGGCGAAACCGGCTTTCTGCAAAACCCAACTGGCAAATGCAGCGCACCAAGAAAATTTTGTTGGATCGGTATTCGGAGTCACCGCCTCGTTTTTAATGCTAAAGTACGCGCTCTTGATTCGTGCATTCAATGGATTTTTTGATTCATCATGTCCGCCGTAATTTTTGGCTTCTTCCAAAACGACTTTCATCCAAGGCGCTCTTCCGTCAATTGTTACAGTAGGATTTACTTCCGGTTCAGTTGTGTTTACTTCCTCCACAATTGGCTGACTTCCTGCGGCAGATTGAAGTCCTAACAATTTCAAGGTGTTTTTCCCTACCCTTCCATCAACTCCTAGTCCATTATCGGTTTGAAACTTTCGAACCATCGAATCGGTTGTTGGCCCGAAATTCTCACTGAATGCGGCATCTGTCCAATAGCCATTGCTTTTAAGTGCTGTTTGAATCTTGATGATATCAGGGTTGTTATCTCCCTTTTCGTAATATCCTTTTGCTGGTAATTTAATTTCGTTTGACATCCTATTCAGTGTTTATTAGTGGTTTAAACTGTAGTAAGATTAGTCAATTTTACCAAAAAACCAAAATATTATATACTCAGTTCGATGATAACCTCAGAAAAACAATAGTCATCCTAGCATTTTCTGTGAAAAATGAATCACAAAAAAAAGCGCACCGTTTCCGATACGCTTCCTCTTCTATAATTTGAATGATTACATCAACATTCCTCCACACACGTGAAGTGTTTGACCTGTAATGTATGCCGACATATCCGAAGCTAAAAAAACCGTAGCATCTGCCACGTCTTTCGGCGAACCTCCGCGTTTCAACGGAATTGAGTTACGCCATTCTTCTACTACTTTTTGGTCCAAAGCACCGGTCATTTCCGTTTCGATGAATCCTGGAGCGATGGCGTTGCAACGAATGTTACGTGAACCCAACTCTTGTGCTACCGATTTCGTGAAACCGATTAATCCTGCTTTTGAAGCCGCGTAGTTTGATTGGCCTGCGTTTCCGCTCACACCAACTACCGAAGACATATTGATAATGGAACCTGAACGTGCTTTCAACATTGGTCGTTGCACTGCTTTGGTCAAGTTAAATGCCGATTTCAAGTTGGTATTGATCACGTCATCCCACTGTTGTTCTGTCATACGCATCAACAAAGTATCGCGTGTAATTCCGGCGTTGTTTACCAACACATCGATGGTACCGAAAGCAGCAACCACATCATCAACCAATTGTTGAGCTTGATCAAAATTTCCTGCATCCGATTTAAAGCCTTTGGCTACACCACCGTTAGCTGTCAACTCTGCCTCCAATGCTTGTGCTTTTTCTTCAGAAGAAAGGTAGGTAAACGCAACTGTTGCCCCTTGTTTCACACATTCCTCGGCAATTGATTTCCCAATTCCACGCGAAGCTCCGGTAATCAACACCACTTTATTGTCCAATAATCCCATGCTGTTTTTTTATTTGGGGGTAAAGATAATGTCTTGACTTGATTTTGAGCGATCAGGTTGTTTTTTTTCGGAGGGACGACATTTGTTAATTCATCTTAACAGCACACTTCTTTTTCAAGTCTATCGTTATCTTGCCGGGGCATTCAACAAGCTCTGTGAGAACTCATGAAAAAACAGCAACAACCTTTTTCTACTTCCAAACGATTCGGTAGTTTTATCTATGCCTTTAACGGTTTACGTGTTTTGGTTCGGGAAGAGCACAATTCATGGATTCACGTAGCCGCCGCGATTGTGGCAATTGTTCTCGGATTTATCTTTCACATCTCGACCTACGAATGGATCGCCATTGCTTTCGCTATTGGTTTGGTAATCGCTTTAGAGATTGTAAACTCAGCCATTGAGAACCTCGCTGACTTCGTTTCTCCGGAACGCCACGATTCCATCAAAAAAATAAAAGATTTAGCCGCAGCAGCCGTGTTGGTCGGAGCAATTACCGCGTTAGCTGTCGCACTCATTATTTTCCTACCTAAAATCATCGCTTATGCTTGCCCAGCTTAGAACACACAACCGATTGCACGAAAGTATTTTGTTATTCGTAATGACGCTTTGTTGTTTCGGACTTTCCTTGTTTAGAATCTACATCACCGACTCGCGTGCGTTTCTGTTTCTCAACTGGAACTTATTTCTGGCTTTTATTCCGTGGGCGCTTTCGAGTTTTATGATTATCAATCCGGCATTGCAACAGCGCAAAGGAATGATCTTGCTATTAGTGGGTGCTTGGTTGTTGTTTTTTCCGAATGCTCCTTACATTTTCACCGATTTGTTCCACTTACACGATCATACCTCTATTCCTATTTGGTTTGATTTGGTGCTGATTCTAGCTTACGCCTGGACAGGATTGCTCTTCGGTTTCCTGAGTTTGTGGGATATGGAAAAAATACTTCGACCGTTCATTCGGAAACCACGACTCAACTTATTAATAGGCGGTTTTTTGTTTCTGAGTGCTTTTGGTATTTACCTCGGTCGTTACCTTCGCTGGAACAGCTGGGATATTCTTTCTAAGCCAAGTGCTTTGTTGGGAGACGTCGGTGATCGGTTCATTCACCCATTTGATCATCCACGAACATGGGGTGTAACCTTTTTCATGGGATTGCTGCTGAACCTGATTTATTGGTCGTTTAAGTTGATTCGGAAACGAGAAAATGCTTGATGTTGGATTTTTGATCGCGCCAAAGGCGGACGCGGTGTTGGATTGGATTCTGGAAGGGATGAAAACCTTGGGAACAAAAACAGATTATAGTAAGAAGGTAAAATTTTAGTTCTTAGGAAGAACCTAATCAAAAATCAAGCATCAAACATCGACAAGCATCAGTTAAACAGGTCCCACGACAAACCAATTCGCATCTGCAATGGCACAACCGGATAACCAAGTGCTTCTTGATTGGTTGTTTTGATGAAGGTCTGTTCAATATTTTCTACGCGAATGTACCAGCGGAAAAATCCGAGTTCAAACTGTGTGAATGCATGTAACTTAGGCATAGCTTCGTATTGTGTTACGAGCGAAGTTCCGTTCGGCAAAATGTAGGCATCTACTTGCGGAGCGTAATCGAGTAAATTGAAAGCTGTGGTATACCCGAGATCTACACCGATTGTAGCGCGCAATTTCTTGGCTTTGAAGAGAAAACCATCGAAGCCCAAACGCGCGGACGCCTGAAAGGTAGGAACGTAATTGAAATTGCTTTGCTGCACACGTACCATGGGCTGAAAGAATAGTTTCCACCACGAAAGATCGGCCCGAAGATCGGCTGACAGGAACGATAAATTGGTCAAGGTATCTTGTCGCCAGCCGGTTCCTGAGAAAAACGGATTGTTTTGTACGTTTTTGAATGAAAATCCTGCCTTGAGCGGCAATTTATTGATCTTCGATTTTACGGTAGCTTCTAATGCGGTAGTGGTGATCAATGTTTTGGATTGCCAGCTATAGTTCAGTGTGTTGGAGAAATAAGCACGCTGATCATTGGTCGGAAACAACTCATTAAACAGAAAATGCACATTAAAATCGGCAAAATTGGGCTTGAAGTACAAGTTAGCATTCAACGATTTTTCTCCGGCAGCACCTACAAACGTATAAGAGCCATTGGCTTTCAATTGTAAACGACTACGGAGTTGTATCACGATATCACTTACCAAACCGGCTTCTATCGTGTCACTTTTTACAGCAAGATTATCAAAGTCCCAATACTTGGTTTTCAGTCCACCGTTGATAGAAAAAGCGCGGGTATGAAAGAAATAGCCGGCCGTACCTCCTATTTCGGTGCGTTCCCAGTAATCATTTGTTTCATCCGGATTGATATTGGCTAAGCCGTAGATTGAAACAATATCGCCCGTTTCGGTATAACGACGGTTGCTAATTTCGTAATGCGGTGCGAGGTATAAACCTGTTTTGATCAAACTATCCTTGGTAAAGGAAAAGTAATTTTGCCAATCGAGTACAAAATTGCGGGTTCGAATGCTTGCAAGACTTTTTTCAACGGCGAAAAACTCTATTGGTTGAGAATTGTCTATACTATCGTTGAAAATACCACCGCCTGTTCCTTTGTTCATGCCATCGAAGAGCAATCTCACCTGCGAAGCATAACGCTGAAAGCGGGCCAAATGCGCCAGTTCAAAATGATTGTACTCGTAGTTCGCATTTCGAATGGCTCCATTGCTATTTTGCCGTTTGTAATCGATTTGAATGAACTGGTTGGGTGTAAGCGCTTGTGTATAGGAAAGTCCGCCCTGTTGCGAGGAATTGGAACCAAAAGAATATTGCAGCCCAACGTGTGGAATGGAGCTAAAACGCAAAGGCAATAAGTGTGCGGGAACGGCAGTGTACATGCTGCTTAGATCAAACACTTCCTGCGAAGGTCGCCAAAGTGTGGGTTGCGTAGATTGATACGCTCCTAATTTTACATCAATGCTATCAAAGGATCCTGAAATGCGGTATCCCGGACGCAAGGTATCCTGGAAATACTGATAATATGGGAATTGTGCCGCACTTGTAAAAGCAAAGCACACAACCGCACAACCGCATATAAAAAGCCTAAGCAACATATAAAGCGTAAAAATAGCAAAAGGGTCTCATCCGTCAACCGACGAACAAGACCCTTTGAATACGATTAAATCTGATTACAGTTTGTTGACAAAAACAGTCAAACCTGATTTAAGGTTCGCAGCTTTGTTTTTGTGAATCACATTGCGTTTCGCCAATTTATCCAACATTGAAGCTACAGAAGGCAATAATGTTTCTGCTTCTTGTTTGTCTTTCAACGAACGCAATTTACGTACAGCATTACGTGTAGTTTTGTGCTGATATTTGTTGCGCAAACGTTTAACATCGTTGGAACGGATTCGCTTTTGTGCTGACTTATGATTTGCCATTTTCTACTTAGTTAATTTTTTAATCTATCAAAATTTGCAGCCCATAGGAGAATCGAACTCCTGTTTCCAGGATGAAAACCTGGCGTCCTAACCACTAGACGAATGGGCCAAAAAACTTGGCAGCCCATAGGAGAATCGAACTCCTGTTTCCAGGATGAAAACCTGGCGTCCTAACCACTAGACGAATGGGCCGTTTTTGAATTTCGGAGTGCAAATATACTTGGATTTTTTCTAATTGCAAGTAATCACGCTCATTTTTTGCTAAAATATATCCTTGTCTTCTGCCGAGAATTTGAATCCCAAACGCTTGCCGGTTGACATCTGATCACGTGAATTTTGCTCCAACATCTGATTTACAGTTGCTTTGGATACAATGTCATAAGGCGGGGTCAATAAATCGAATTCCAACGCGTAAACAAATGCTACGTGAATGATGTGTTTAATGATCGAATCATTGAGTTGCGTGTCGGTCAAATCGCGGAACAAAAACCCCAATTGTCCTTTCCCTTCCACCATGTAATTTTCATCCTTATTGATAAAGATTCGACCGATCAGATACCCTAAATCGTTGAGACGTGATTTCAAATATGATTCGGCCAAAAAGTTGTAAATATTGATGATGCCAAAATAACCTCTTTCTTTGTCTTCTTTCAAGTAATCGGATTTCCAAAGCGCATGTTCTTCGGGCAAACGAAACACATTGGTATGCATTTGAAAAACCAAGACATCACTACCGATATACACTTCGACCTGAAACTCACCTTTGTGTTCTACATGCAAGCGTATGCGGTCATCTGTGATTCCATGACGCAATGTTCCAACTTCCTCTAGCAAATGTTGTTTAAATCGTTCAAACTGACGTTTCGTATCCTGAAAAATATCTTGCTTCAGCGCTGCCTTTTTCTGCAACAACTCCTGAATCAGGTTTAATGTATCGCTCATACTTTTAGTTTTATAAGTTTTTGAGTTACTAAGTTCGTTGAGTTTTGAGTTCATTGAGTTTTTGAGTCTCGCAAGTTAGATTAAAACTCATGAAACTCAAAAACTTATAAAACTAGCAAACTCCTAGTATGCTTTAGCAAAAACAACTCTACCCGCAGAAGGTTTACCGGTAACCATACAAACGCCCGGTTCGGAAGGAGTATCAAGTGGAATACAACGAATCGTAGCCTGTGTTTCTTTTTTCACTTTCTCTTCGGTTTCAGCTGTGCCATCCCAATGAGCTAAGTAAAAACCACCTTCAGCTTCCAGACGTGTTTTGAATTCTTCATACGAATCTACCGTGTGCATTCCTGCAGCTCTGCGCGCCAATGATGTTTCGTATAGATTGGTTTGAATCGCATCGAGTAATTGCTTGATCTCAGGAGCAATTCCTTCGATGTTCATCGCAAATTTTTCTTTTGTATCACGACGTGCCACTTCCACTACTCCATTTGCCAAGTCGCGCGGACCTACTGCCAAACGTACAGGAACTCCTTTTGCTTCGTATTCGGCAAATTTCCATCCCGGACGGCGGTTATCATCATCGTCGAATTTCACAGAGATGCCCAATGCGCGCAAATCCGTTTGAATCGTATTTACAACTTCAGTAATGGCTGCCAATTCTTCCTCCGTGCGGTGAATCGGTACAATCACTACCTGAATCGGAGCAAGAGCCGGAGGCAACACCAATCCTTCGTCATCGGAGTGTGTCATGATCAAAGCCCCCATCAAACGGGTGGAAACACCCCAAGAAGTTGCCCAAACGTAATCGAGTTTTCCTTCTTTATCGGCAAATTTCACATCAAATGCTTTGGCGAAATTTTGTCCGAGGAAGTGAGATGTTCCGGCTTGTAATGCTTTTCCGTCCTGCATCATTGCTTCAATACAATACGTGTCATCTGCTCCGGCAAAACGCTCGCTTTCGGTTTTACGACCGCGAATAACAGGCATAGCCATGAATTGCTCAACGAAAGTGGTGTAAACATCCAACATCAATTCACTCTCAGCAATGGCTTCTTGTTTGGTAGCGTGCGCTGTGTGACCTTCTTGCCACAAAAACTCAGCCGTACGCAAGAAAATACGTGTTCGCATTTCCCAACGCACCACGTTCGCCCATTGATTGATCAAAATAGGTAAATCGCGGTAGGATTGAATCCAGTTTTTATAAGTACTCCAAATAATGGCTTCACTTGTAGGGCGAACAATCAATTCTTCCTCCAATTTTGCTTCCGGATCAACAATTAGTTTTGACGGATTTTCAGGATCGGTTTTTAAGCGGTAGTGTGTTACCACAGCGCATTCCTTCGCGAAACCTTCGGCATTTTTCTCTTCAGCCTCAAACATGCTTTTGGGCACAAACAGCGGGAAATAAGCGTTTTGGTGACCGGTTTCCTTGAACATTTTGTCCAACTGAGCTTGAATTTTCTCCCAGATTGCGTAGCCGTACGGTTTTATAACCATGCAACCACGCACGCCTGAATTTTCTGCCAATTCTGCTCGCGCAACCAATTCATTATACCATTTCGAGTAATCTTCTTCGCGTGTTGTGTACTTCTGCGCCATGATGTTGTGCTGTAATTTATGCTGTTAATTTATGAGGGTGTAAAATTAGAAAATTCCGCGTAGCGAAAAACGGACACATGGACTCAGTGCCGATATTTTACCTCCCACAGATGCGCAGATTTTGCTCGTCTAACGCCCTCGCTAATTGTAATATCTGTAAAACGTAATCATGCGCTGCCGTTAGGAGCGCAAAAAATCTGCGCATCTGTGGGAAATGCAAACACAACCTGTGTAAACAGTTTTGCTTAGCGCAAGTATTTTTGAATGGTTCCTGAAAAACTTTCTTTCGTGAGTTTACTATCGATCCACGCAGGTAGGTGGAAATACTCCAAAATCACGCGTTCCTGCTGGTCTTTCATCAGTTCATCGACCTCAACTTTCATCTTTTCGAGAATCTCGGTACGCTGCGCGTTGTTGGTCGATTTGGCCAATTTACGAATGTGACGAATCACCGTGTTTTCAATTTCGTAATCGCGGTCGTGTTTCGATAGATAACGATTGGTAGACTTGATCACATATTCTAGGAAATCGTAATTCTCTAATTCGAAATGAATGATCAAATTAAAAATGCGTGAAAAGCTATAAATATCCTGACGCAAACGCTGTTCGTTATCGTTCAATACTTCATTCAGTGTAGAAAGTGCTTTTTTAAACTCCCCGATTCCGAAATAGGTATAAGCCTTGTTGTATTGGAACAAAATGGATTGTTCTTTGGAAATTTTATCATCAAACGCAGCAACCTGTTGTTCTACTTCGGCAATCAACTGAGCAGCTTTCGGAAAATTACCCATTGCCAGATTCAATGAAAACTCCGAATTGTAGGAAATAGTAAAGATTCGCAAGGAAATATCCATGGAATTGAAGCCTTTCTTGCCTTCTAGCGAACGCAATTCCTGAATCATGCGCTCTGCTTCTTCAAACTGCTGATTATCAATGTAGCAACGCAGCAAATGCGACAATGTAGCTACGTAACGGTGTCCGAGGTCTTCCTTGATTTTCGGATTGTTGTCGAGAATATCACGCGTGCGATTGAAAAACTGAAAACTATCTTCGTAATTGCGGTTTGTAGCGGCACACAAGCCTTTCACGTAGTAACAAATGGACGAAGCGCGCGTCGACAAAGCGGTGTTTTTACCTTTAATCAGGTGATAATCGGCAATGTCTTCCACAATTTTTCGTTCGGCCTCGTTGCGTGTAAATCCACCACTGCGGAAAATGAGGTTGATTTTCGAATAAATGATTTGGTATTCGGCCACGTTGCGCAGCTTGGAAATCACCTCCTCTTCTTCAGCTACAAGACTATCCAAATCGCGTCCGAATTCACCTTCTTCGTAAGCAGCTTCCAATAGGCGTTTTTCCCAGGCAATCAATTCATACCAGTAGTAAAACTCTTCGTTCTCTTTCGCAACCAATTTGGCGCGTTGCACAAACTTCTCGCATTCGCGGTAAAGAGCTTTGTTATAAAGTATTTCAACGTTTTTCAATTCCTGCTTCAAAATACTCGAAGCCGATTGTTCACTGTAATAAACGCGTAAACTTTTTAAGATCAATCGGTAAAGGTGATTCTTTTCAGAAGGCAAATGTTTCACAAAAACTTCCCCCACAAAAGCATCCTTGAGCTCATCTTCGTCATAATGCTCTTGTTTTTCAATATAATCGAAGATTTTGAGGTAATTTTTCTCGCCTGCTTGCAAGGCAGAGGACAACTTAAAAAAACGTTTCTCTGACTTGGTCAGGGATTTGATCAGCTTGAACAGTTCACTAGAGGGTTTCATACAGCCTGTTTTGATCAAAAATAACAAAAGTTTCTTTTATTCCTAACCTTTTTACTAAACCGTTATTTAGCTTTATATTAGTATACATTATTGGTAGAATAGCTAGTAAATAATTGAAATCCTAGTACCTAAAACAACGATTCGTAAAAAGCACTGCGCCTGACACTCAAGGAGCGCAGGCGCAATAACAAACAACAACAATAAACTTCTTCAGTACAACGACTAACGAAGAAGGACCTTTTGCCCTTTTTCCACAACTTCTTCTCCTGATTCACCGTTATTCATATCCAACAGCGATTCCAGTTTAATTCCTTCGGCCTGTGAAATAGCCTGCATGGTTGTATTTTTTGTAGCTGTGTACACAGCATTTTTCTCTTTCGCATGATGACGTTTCGGTTCCAAGTAAACGATATCGCCTTCTTCCAACAAATCTTTTTTCGGACCATAATCGTTATAACGGTACAATTGCCAGATACCTAAGCTAAACTCTTGCGCAATTTTGTAAAACGTATCACCTTTTCGAGCAACGATGTAGTTGATTTTGTTTTTGTGCTCCTTAATGGTGTGCTTTTGATACGCTTTTGCACTTTCCTCGGGCTTTTCATTCGCTTTTTTGGCATCCTCCAACTCCTGAGCCAGCAATTCTGAACCTTGATTATTGACAGGCGCCACCTGCTCATCGTATTTATCCAAATGTAGGCGTTCAATCAACTCAATCAATTGTTGCGGATATTTAGGATTGGTAGCATAACCGGCATCTTTCAATCCTTGTGCCCACGATTTGTAATCGTTGATCGGGAAAGCGAACAATTTAGAATAACGTGAACGTCCTGTGAGGAACAAACTGTGATCTTTGTACGATTCATCAGCTGATGTGTACTTGCGAAAGCATTCACCCAATTTATCATCGTCCATTAAAACGGTATCACCTTTCCAGTCGTGACACTTGATCCCGAAGTGATTGTTGGCTTTTTTCGCCAATTCGGAATTTCCGTTGCCACTTTCTAAAATACCTTGTGCCAGCGTAATACTGGCCGGAATTTTATAGGTCTGCATTTGGGAAACCGCCACGGTCGACCACATTTGCACATACTCTGTTTGAGTATATTTCTTCTCGCTTCCGCCGGCAAAGGCGCTTGAAACGACAATTAAACTGAAAGCTACGGTAACGAATCGCATAATAAAAAGGCTTTATAGTTGCCTTCATTACGCAGGTTATTAACAATAGTTACAAAAATTGTCAATAACTTTTTTGGAAATTGTTGATAACGTGGTTTCTTACTTTTTGCCAAGGCTGAAAAAGTAAGCAAAACATCCTTTAGCGCCATTCTAAGCCACTCGTGAAAAATGGCTCTTTCTGTGTTTTAAGGTCAAAAGTGTCAGATCAGGATCTGAAACGCAACGTACAGCAGTTTTGGCAAACGCTGTACGTTTTAGCGCTTTTGACAAAACACAACGAAAGAGCCATTTTTCTTACTTCGCTTCCTCGAATTGGCGCAGTCCGCAAACTAAATTATTGGTAAATCGAAGATTATTAGAAACGATTTTTTAATTCTTAATAAACAAGATTAAGACTATACAATTCTGATTATTTCTTGAATTCATATTGGATAAGTTCCATATCTTTTACTTTGTATAGACAACTATTTTCCTGATCAACTTTCAAACCGCTGATAGTATCGTTATTATCAATCACCGCTTCCAACTTCTTGTTCCAATAGATTAATCCATCAGTAAGTTGTCTTTTTTCATCTTCATCCAACGAATGTGAATCTAAAAACTCTTCAATGCTATAGATATCAACACCAAGAGGAATGGCATAGGAATAAATTGAATCAACTTTTCCTTTTTCAGTAAGCACGAATGATTTATTACGAAGATATCTTTTGCCGTCAAATCTTACCACACAGCAGCCTTTATCATTTTCCCTGCAATTCGTGCAATTAATTGCGTCTGATTCCATAGAATTCCACTTACCTGTAATCTTAAAATCGGTTGATGGGATCGAAAACGGAACTAGATTTGTTAATTCAGTTGAATCGTTCGCAGAAGCTGCGGGAGCCATATCTTTAACATCTAACTGAATTGAAGAGCAAGAGACTGTCAATAAGCAAAACAAGAGGAAACCAAAGCAATATTGCATCGTTATTTACATTTAAAACTCTCAACGACAAATACTTCCATTGTTCCTTTCGGACATGGACTCGTAGATTCGGGCTCATTAGACAATGTTTCAAAATGACCGGTAACTGTCAACTGTTTGCAATCATCGGGCTTTTCTTTCATACTATCAAAACAAACACTGATTTTATCGTTTTCGCCAATCAAAAGAGCTCCACCGTCACTGCAATAGCAACTCAGGGGAGTCATAACGCCTGTTGTAGAATGATAATCACCGGTAAATGTTTGTTTTTCTTGGGTTTCGGCATTGGAATCAGCATCGGAAACGGGCTTTGTAGTGCCACAACTCGCTAATAACAGCACATTCAACAGAATAAAAGAATTAAGAATTTGTTTCAACATGGGTAAAACGGTTTGAATACGAAGTTAATCGATTAAGTGACATTGGTTACAAATAGTGGTTTGTAAATCATCTACCTTTGTAAAAAGTAAATTCACCGATCATGGCGCAAAAGAAAACATTCAAGGAAATCATTAACAGTGACCAACCTGTATTGGTTGATTTCTATGCTACTTGGTGCGGTCCGTGCAAGACCATGGCTCCTATTTTGGATGATGTGAAACAGCGAATCGGTGGAAAAGCATCCGTTTTAAAAATCGATATTGATAAAAACCCGCACGCCGCACAGGCTTATCAAGTGAGAAGTGTTCCCACGTTGATTTTGTTTCAGAAAGGGAAAATCAAGTGGCGACAGTCGGGAGTTGTGCCTGCGAAGGAATTGGTAAGGTTGATTAATGAAAATGCGGATTAAAGAAGGAACCTGACTTCAAAAAAGCGTTCGTAATATTGCAAATTGGCATATCAAATAACCATTCGTGAATTCGCAATATTACGAACAGTTGTTTCGCTAAAAAAAACTCAAATCTTCACCAACCACTCCATCGTATCAATTCCATCAGCATAATCATCAATCGCAGGCAATTGCGCTTTACCTAAGGCTTGAAAACCTGCTCCAACCACAGTTTGAATAGATTGGTTGTGCGTTTCCAAAAATTGATTCACTTCTTCCATTGAATCGTATCGCTGATAAAAGAATACCGACAAGGGCGAAAACAACCCTTCATCTTCTTTGAAAATACAAAAGTTATTATCAAGAAACGGAATGCTATTCATCAGGTAAATCGTGCGATTGTAGTCGTAATTATTGGCGTATTTGTGATGATTCACAATCTCACCGTAATTGACAATCGCTTCAAACAAACGGTCAGTATTAAAATCACGCGGAATAAAAATCTTGGAAACATTTCTGCAACCAAGACCGAAATAACGAAACAAGTCGCTTCCCAAATTCTCGAGTTCTTCTCGTGTTTCGGATCCGTCTAAAACCGCAACCGAGGTGCGATTTCGTCTGAAAATATGCGGATAGTGACCAAAATATTGTTCAAAATAATTGGTTGCATTATCGCTTCCGGTTGCTATCACGGCATCCATCGTCTTCATCATGCCTTGATGACATTCAATTCGATTGGCAAATTCAGGATTCCATTTCTGCAACACGCTTACCACCGCAGGCACTAAATGTTTGTCGTTTGAACTGAGTTTACAAGCAGCAATATGTCCGGATAACAACACACATACCACATCATGAAAAGCTACCATCGGAATGTTACCCGCCATGATAATCCCTACCCTTTTCGGTTGTTCGGCTACAGCATAACGGTCTGAAAAAGGCTTTAAAACTGTTGGCTCAAGCATATCTGCGAGTGAATTCAACGCAAATTGAATAGCACTTTTCGTAAACCACGGATTATGAATGTGCTCACGGGCAATCAACTCACGGAAATTGCCGTATTCTTCTTCGGTTAAACCGATTTCAAACCCCGGCCATTCGGCATCCTGACCCAACGAGCGGAATAGCTCACCCAATTTGCTCAACAAATCAATTAATTGCTCCTTTTTCACGATGCAAAATTAGCTGTTTTGTCCTAGCTACCCGAAAGATTCGAACAAAAATGATCGAAGAATTGTTTTAGGCTTCGTATATTTGCACACCAAAAAAAATTGTTTCAGCTATGGCAATCATGATAACAGACGAATGCATCAACTGTGGTGCATGCGAACCGGAATGTCCCAACAACGCAATCTACGAAGGTGGTGCGGAATGGCGCTATTCCGATGGTACGTCTTTGAAAGGATTGATCACTACATTAAACGGCGAAGACACCGAAGCAGATGCTGCATTTGAGCCGAAAGACATGGATGTTTATTTCATTGTAACCGATAAATGTACCGAATGCGTCGGTTTTCATGATGAACCGCAATGTGCTGCAGTTTGTCCGGTTGATTGCTGCGTTGATGATCCTGAATTCCGCGAATCGGAAGATGAATTGTTGGCGAAAAAGGATTTCATGCACGTTTAGTCCTGAACTTTTTTATTCTCAAGGTGTAACGAATCATCGTATATTGCGTTCAGATACACATGAAAAAGGTACTTTGTTTGTTTTCAGTAATGGTTTTCGGTTCCACCGCTTTGTTGGGGCAGGACGCTATCATTCAGCAGGAAGCAGAACTTGAATTACTGCTAGATTCATTACGCGCAGCGAAGAGTGACGCCGCCAAACGCAATTGGAATACACAATTCAAAAAACAACTCGAGCAAACACTCAATGAGCCTACGGCGCTTACGTACACTTTTACGAAACTAAAAACCATCGGGATTATTAATAGTCCTGACAACTTGGTTCGTATCGTTTCCTGGAATGTTGAACAAGACGATCAATCACAACAATACTTTGCTTATGTATTGAAAGGTGATGAGCGCAAGCCCGAGCACAAAGTAATTGAACTTGTCGACAATTCATTCATGCTTCCAGCCAGAACCGACGATGTATTAGACGCCAACAATTGGTACGGCGCTTTGTACTACAAAATCATTCCGGTTGATAAAAACAACAAAACCTATTACACCCTTCTCGGTTGGGACGGTAACACAACTTCGAGCAACATCAAGCTCATCGATGTCCTTTACTTTTCGGGAAATACACTCAAATTGGGAGCTCCGTTGTTTAAATCGGGGGATGATACCAAAAAACGTATTTACATGGAGCATTCCGAAAAAACGGTGATGTCCTTGCGTTGGGACGGTGATCACAATCGCATTATGTTCGACCACCTTTCGCCTGAAACACCAACCATGGAAGGTTTCTTTGAGTATTATGTTCCGGATATGTCTTACGATGCCTACGAATTCAACGGCAACAAATGGATGTTGGTGGAAGATGTGATTGGGGTCAACAAAGATGAAGAAATGATCACGGTGAAATCCATCAATCCGCGCACGGAAGAAATCGTTGAAACAGAAATGCCCAATAAATGGATTGATCCAACCACAGAAGGATCGCCGGCCAGTAAAGAAGTACATATTGCGGTAACTCCTGATTCGGAAAGTGAATTGGCTGAAGCAGCTGAAAAGGAAGCGAAAAGCAAAAAGAACAAAGATCCACAAAACGCGATGGAGGCCTACGACGCCAAAAAACACAGGAAAGAAGAAAAAGCCAATTCTGTAACTTTTGACAACGGAAAAAAAGCGAAAAAGCCTAAGAAACCGAAGAAGAAGTAAGCCATTTCATTTCAGTGAAATAGTGGCTTTCGGTTGAAACTTTCACCATCTTAACAATGAATTTATTATTTGTAAAAACGGCTAATCGTTAATGGTCACTTTCTGAACCATGTATTCATTGTTGACTGAATCAAACAACCTAATAAAGTAGGTGCCTGGCGACCAATTCTCTGAATCCAAATTACATTTTTTCGATCCGCTCCACGATTGCTCCATGATTGTTTTTCCTTGTAAATTGACAACACTGATTGTGGTAGGGGTGAAATCATTTTCTAACTCCAATGTGATTACATTTTGAGCAGGATTGGGATACACTTTTAATTGTTGTTTTTCAACATCCAAACTCGCTAATGGCGTATTTGATTCGGCAACGATCATGTATGTTTCGTTTACATTCAAACCATCAATTGTTACGGAATCTGCACCGGAATAGTGAATGGAACTAACTTCACCTTGCCAATCATACACTTTAATGGAGTCCGTTTCGACAGGAATTTGGTTTATGGTATAGCTTGAACCATAAATTGAACTCAACAAGTTATAGTTTTGCAAAACCCACATTTTTTTGTTTGAACCACTTAAAATATACTCACCTCTGTCAAACGGGTCGAGTTTCACAAATTCCATATTATTGGCTAAATCAAGAACCAAATTAAACGTTTTACCCTTCAATGTTGGCACATACGGCGATTGAGTTAAGCACATTCCATAAACCGGATCATCTAAAACTAAATTATATACGTTCCAAATAAGTGCATATTCTGTAGCACGTGAAAATCCGTCGTTCGCCACAGCACCTAGATTACCCCAAATACATGTCAAAAGTCGTTTAGCCGCTAAAACATCATTGATATTTTGAGTATTTTCTTTGAATCCAAACTCGGTTGGACAAAACTTAATATCAGCAGTAATCCCACACCCTTGTTTGACTTCATAAAAATCATAATACGCCATGAACTGCTCATGATTGGTATTATCATATTTTAAAATAGGAGCATAAGAAACATCGTTATAGGTGTGCAAATCAATGCCATACAGCTTACCGTTATTAAACAAGTCTGTAATAGCTGTTCCAAATCCATTCAATGTATGATCTAATGCCGCGTTCTCACTGGCAAAACCCCCTGGAATTACTTTCAGTTGACTATTAACACTATGAACCCCATCAGCCAATCCTTCTATCGCATCATGGTAATTTTCAGGTCCATCAGCGATTGTTAAAGGCATATACCCACCTATATCAGGCTCATTAATTGCAGTATAATAACTCACTCCATAATTTGGATAACCATTAGAAGTAAAAAATGTACTACCCGGCTGGTATCGATCAGCAAAAGCAGCCCCGATTTGTTGCCACTTGGAATAATCTCCGAGCGGCTGACCTAATGAAACAAAGTATGCATAATGCTCAAAAAGAAAAACAACCTGGATATTTTTTTCGGCCAAGTGAAGCAACAATAAATCCGCATAATTCGTTCTCGGTTCGTCATTAGCAAAGTCCCAATAGTCATTTGGGTATAAATTTATTCTCACCATTTTTGCTCCGGTTGACTCGAGAATATTGGCGTATAGAAGATTAGTTAAGTTGTAAGCACCATTATTTAAATTTCCGCCACCGGTACTCATGGAAATTGTTTGGGAGTTGAGTTTAAAACTGAAGAACAACAACATCATTCCAAAAACGAGTATTCTCATAGAAACAATTTATGTATTAACATGATGAACTAAAGACCTAGCTAAGTTCGCGTAAAATTCTGAGTTAAAACCCAAGTTTTCAGTAGAATTAATTGCCTATTTGAAAAAAAAATTCATATTTGTTGACTACTGAAAACTAAAACTACGCCTTATGACCTATGAAAATGGGAACGAAAAACAAGAGGAAGTCTACTCCAAATCCGTAAGGGCAGGAAAGCGCACCTATTTTTTTGATATAAAGGCAACGCGTGGTATGGATTACTACTTAACGCTCACCGAAAGCAAAAAAAGTGAGACCGATGGCAAGCAAAACTACCAAAAACACAAACTTTTTCTCTATAAAGAAGATTTCGACAAATTCATTGAAGGATTGCAGGAAGTAATCGATAAAGCACGCGAATTGCAAGCCCTTCAAGAAAATGAACCGATCAGCAACATGCGTGAAGAATAATTCAGCAGATAAACTTTCCCGAATACTTTCCTAGAATTTCTTCCAAGGACTTACATCATGCCTTTCCCACAGATGCACTGATTTTTGCGCTTCAGCCTCAGTCTGACAGCGCCAATGACACATAGTTCTTGTCTACTTATAAAGTCACAGCAACTGTAAAATGCGAGGGCGTTAGCCGAGCGGTAATCCGTGCATCTGTGGGAAAGGCAAGGTATCCGCGGTTCGATACCAAACCTTTGTAATTGGCAAGTGATTTTCGAACCGTTAATTAACACCAATCCGGTTGATAAATAAACCTGTGTTGCGTTGTTTTCAGCTCGACAGGAAACCGTATCTTTAACCACAAATTTTACCAAAATATGGGCAAAATCATCGCTATTGCGAATCAAAAAGGAGGTGTAGGCAAAACAACTACCGCTATTAATTTAGGAGGTTGTTTCGGTGTGTTGGAGTATAAAACATTGATCGTAGATGCCGATCCACAAGCGAATGCTACTTCGGGTGTGGGCCTCGACCCAAAAAACACACGCAATATTTACGATTGTCTCATCAACGATGTTCACCCATCGGAATTGATCATTGAAACCAGTAATCCAAACCTGGATATTCTTCCTTCTCACATTGATTTGGTGGGAGCTGAACTGGAAATGATCAATCTTCCCAACCGTGAGCACATGCTCAAACAAGCACTCGATAAGATCAAAGATCAATACGACTTTATTATCATCGATTGCTCGCCTTCATTGGGATTGATTACTGTTAATGCGCTTACGGCTGCCGATTCGGTAATGGTGCCCGTACAATGCGAGTATTTTGCACTGGAAGGATTGGGTAAATTGTTGAATACGATTAAAATTGTTCAGGGACGTTTGAATCCGGATTTGGAAATCGAAGGAATTGTGCTTACCATGTATGATACCCGATTACGTCTGGCCAATCAGGTAGTAGACGAAGTGAAAACGCATTTTCAAGATTTAGTATTCGATACCGTTATTCACCGCAATACCAAATTGGGTGAAGCGCCTAGCTTTGGTGAAACCATTGTAATGCACGACGCCACAAGCAAAGGTTCGATAAATTACCTTAATTTTGCGCGCGAATTATTGCAACGAAATAATTTGACTAAAATCGGAAACAACGACAAACAATTTCAAGTAGGTAATGACATCTAATCCAAAAAAACGTTCTGCTCTGGGGAAAGGTCTGGGTGCGTTGCTCGACAATGCTTCAACCGATATTACAACTTCGCAAACCACTTCCGGACTCACGGGAGGAGTTGCTTTGTTACCTATTTCTTCCATTGAAGCCAATCCGTTTAATCCGCGTACCAACTTCGAAAAAGAAGCGTTGGCGGAATTGACTGCTTCGATTGCAATTCATGGAATCATTCAGCCGCTTACCGTTCGTAAACTCGGTCGTGATAAATACCAATTGATTTCGGGTGAACGTCGTTTCCGTGCTTCGCAAATGGCCGGATTGACTGAAGTTCCTGCTTACGTGCGCGTTGCCAATGACCAAACGATGCTTGAAATGGCATTGGTGGAAAACATTCAACGCGAAGATTTAAATTCGATTGAAGTTGCACTTTCCTACCAACGGTTGATTGACGAATGCGATTTGACGCAGGATCAGTTGAGTCAGAAAGTTTCAAAAAGTCGCTCAAGTATCACCAATCACCTGCGTTTGCTGAAATTACCGGCAGAAATTCAACTAGGTGTGCGCGATAATATCATTTCGATGGGACATGCACGTGCATTGGTTTCGGCAGGCGATGAATCACGTCAACTGGAATTGTACCGTCAGGTAATCGATTTTCAATTGTCAGTGCGTGAAATTGAAGAAATGATCCGCACCGGAGAATCGAAAGGTTCGGCTGAAGTGCCTACAATCAAGAAAACGACTGCAGGTGAAATCACTACTGTTCAGGAAGTATTCCGTCATCATTTGAGCGATAAAATCTCGTCTAAAGTTGAGATCAAGAAAACGACCAATGGCAACGGGAAAATTGTCATCAATTTCTCTTCAGAAGTGGATTTGAATCGCATTATCGAATTGATGAACAAATAATCGAAACGGATGCGTTTATTGCTGTTGCTTGCTTTTAGTTGTTGGTGCTTTCAGAAAGTACAGGCACAAGACGATAGCGCAACAGTAGTTCCACAAGCCAAAGACACAACTCATTCCATTAAGAAAGCCATTTTGTTTTCTGCCGTTCTTCCGGGTTCAGGACAGATTTACAATCATTTGGCTATGCCGAAAGGCAAGAAAAAGGCGTATTGGAAAGTACCGTTGATCTACGCAGGACTGGGCGCTACCGGTTATTTCCTCTTTCGCAACAACACCTTAAAAAATGACTTGCGCACCGAATACGAAAGTCGTCAAGCGGGGAATGTTGCATCGGAACAATTTGAAATTTACGACGATGCAGGTTTGCTTCAACTCTACTCCATTCACCGTCAGCGTCGCGATTTGTTTATCCTCGCTTTAGGATTTGTGTATTTATTGAATGTTGCAGACGCAGGTGTGGAAGCGCATTTCGTGTCGTTTGATGTGAGCGAGAATTTATCGCTTTCGGTTGAACCTGTATTGATGGAGAATTACCGTTTGGGGGTTGGTATTCGACTTAATTTTCGTTAAAACCCGCCAGCGCATTGTAGATTGTTTATTTTTGCCACAACATGAAAATAGGATTGATCGGTTACGGAAAAATGGGGAAAGCAATTGAAGAGATTGCTCTTGAACGTGGTCACACCATTGCATTCCGCGTCAACTCTGAAAATCCGATAGAACAGGTAAACCTTCATTTAGCCGATGTTGCCATTGAATTTTCGCAACCTGTACTTGCTTTTCAACACATCGAAGCGTGCGTGAAACAACAATTACCGATTGTAGTTGGAACCACCGCATGGCAGGAACAATTGCCCGAAGTGATTGATTTACTGGAAGCGAATGATGGTAGTTTATTGCACTCGTCTAACTTCAGCATCGGGGTGAATATCTTTTTTCAACTCAACGAACGCCTGGCGCAACTAATGTCTCCGTATAGTGAATATACGGCAGGTATCGAAGAAATTCACCACATACAAAAACTAGATGCCCCGAGCGGAACCGCGGTTGTCTTAGCCGACGGAATCGTTCAAAACAACAATCAATACGAATCGTGGATCTGTTCTCAGGGACAACCACCGGTTACGGCGGCTCATCAATTGGGTGTAACTGCTATTCGTTTACCTGATGTTCCCGGCACACACACCATTCGCTATACTTCAGAAATAGATACAATCACCATAACTCATGAAGCGCACAACCGAAAAGGCTTTGCACTCGGAGCTGTTTTAGCGGCAGAATTCCTTGTGAATAAAAAAGGTCTCTTCACTATGCGCGATGTATTATCTTTATAACGTATGAACGCACTTTATTTTTACCTCTTTTTAATAGTCCTTCACCCCTATCTTGCAATGTGGTGGAAGAGTTTCGAACGTTTGGGTTATGCTTCATGGAAAGCCATGATTCCTGGATTGAACTACTTCTATGTTTTCAAAGCAGGTGCTAAAAAACCGTGGTGGTGTTTGTTGATGTTGTTTCCGGGAGTTCACATTGTAATGTGGATGGCTGCTAATGTAAGTTACATTCGTCGTTTCGGATACTTTACCATTACTGATACGGCACAGGGAATTTTCTTCCCTTACCTGATTTTATGGAAAATTGCCAACGATCCGCAATTAACGGCTATTCCCGAAACCAACTGGGCGAATCCGAAAGATGTAAACATTCGTGCCAACGGTGATCATTTGGTGTTGTTTTTATCCTTGCCGATTATCGGTCATGCTGTCGCAATGACCTTAAGTTTCCGTTCCACCAAAATCGGTAAAAAATCGAAATTCAAAGAATGGGGTGATTCTATTCTCTTCGCATTGGTTGCAGCCAGTATCATTCGTACCTACGTATTCGAACCGTTCCAAATTCCGACCGGTTCCATGGAAAAAACGTTGTTGGTAGGCGATTTCTTGTTTGTCAACAAATTGGCTTACGGACCTAAAGTTCCGGTAACTCCTCTTTCGTTTCCATTGGTGCACAATACCATTCCGTGGATCAATATTCGTTCGTATTCAACCATCGAAAAATGCTCATACACACGACTTCCTGGGTTCGGAAAGGTGGACAGGTACGACGTGGTGGTTTTCAACTACCCTTCGGGTGACGTTACAATCTTTGACCCACGTGTTCCGGATGGTTTGATGGGACATGATTATCATGTGATCCTGCTTGATGAAGCATATTATTTCTACAATATGTCGATGACGAATATCGAAAAACAAGGAAAACAAAGCGAAATCAGTGAACGTGTTCTTGCAGAATATCGTAAACAGGGAATCTCGGATGATTCACTTGCTAAAATGAGTGAAACCCTCAACACTAAGATTAGTGATGAATTCAACGAATACATGTTAGGTAAATTTATGCGTGATATGAGTCCTTGGCTCAAAATGGCATACGAATCCATGGCTAATGAGCATATAACCTATAGTCGAAGTCAGGCTGGAGAACCGCCAATTGAGCATTTTGGATTATTGTACCGTCCGGTAGACAAACGCGAAAACTACATCAAACGCTGCGTAGGTATTCCGGGTGATTGGTTGGAAATTAAACGCTCTGTGCTTTATGTGAATGGCAAACCTGCAGAAGTAGCTCGTTACCAGAATATGGGATATGACGTGAGTGGTGATTTGAAAGAAATCAAGTATCATTTATTGAACAAAGAAGAAGAAGAAGGTGGATATGGTTATGTTAATAAAAGTGATTACTATTTAGATGGTAATGGGAATTTGTCCCGCATATTTTTAACTAAGGAAAAATTTCAGCGTTTCAAAAAGGATTTCCCGCATGTGAAACTGGATACAGTTTCCGAATTGCAGTACAGCGATCAAAAAGGCTACTATCCTAGTTCTGTTGACAAATTCACCAACATGCACTACTTCCCGAACGATCCGAATATAAACAATACGGTGTCTGATTTCACGAAGTTTCAAATTCCGGCAAGAGGAATGACAGTAAAACTGACCAAGAAGAACATTGCTTGGTACAGACGTATTATCACAGCTTACGAAGGACACAAACTCAAAGAAACAAAAACAGAAATCTTTATCGACGGTAAAAAAGCGACATCGTATACCTTTGCCATGAATTATTACTGGCTTATGGGAGATAACCGCAACAATTCTACCGATTCGCGTTTCTGGGGCTTTGTGCCCGAAGATCACATCGTAGGTCGTGCATCAATTGTGTGGTTCCATAGTGGAGCACATGGTATTCGTACCGATCGTATGTTCAAGGCAATCGAGTAATGGCGGTAGTATTTCCGACGGCTTACTTCGGGAGTATTGCTTATTTTCAGCAGGTTTTGCAGCACGAAAGTGTTACCGTTGAGGTTTGGGATACCTTTCCGAAGCAAACATTTCGGAACCGCTGTGTGATTCTTGGTGCGCAAGGTCCGTTGAGATTAACCCTCCCTGTTGAAAAACCGAACGGTTCAAAAACCTTGACCAATGATGTTTTGGTGGTAGAAAGCGACGACTGGCGCAACAATCATTGGCGTGCCATCAAAAGTGCGTACGCTGCTGCCCCCTATTTTGACCATTATTCCCGCGAAATAGAGGCATTGATTTTCACACGTGAACGAAATTTGGCAACCTACAATCGGCTGATAACAGAAACCATTGCGGGTTTATTCGATCATTCGATAACCATGGAGTGCACCACGGATTATTTAACTACATCAGACAACACTCCCGATTTCAGGACCGTTGATTTTGAAAGCACCGATATTAGTGGCTTCATTAGTATTCCTTATACACAGGTATCATTTCAAGAATCGAATTTTCATAAAAACCCTTCTATTTTGGATCTCTTGTTTTGTGACGGACCGATGGGAAGACTTAAATTAACGTGAGTTCGCTAAATTTTAGTTGGTAATACTGATTTAAGCGCAGGATAATAATTTCTTGATTTTTTTCTCACATAGTAGTTTTTATTTCAAAAAATAATTTACCTTTGAACTGATTTAGGTGGTTAGGTTAGGTTGATTAGTGAATGGAGTAAGGACGCCCGTCTTTGCTCCATTCGCCTTTTATAGCAACTCGTGCCTCGCGATTTTGGATGTTGAATTTTGAATGCTTAATTGGATTATCCTCTTAACTAAAGTCCTGCCCTCTTTCTTTAAACTCGTTGTTGTTCCCTGAAATCGACAACTAACCTGTCATTCAATTCAACATTAAGAATTAAGCATTCAACATTAATTATCAGTGAGCGGATCCCCATCCAACACTTTTACTTTTGGAAATTCAACAGGCATTTTTTCTGTCCACAAATACTTTTTCTGTGCGGTTTCAAATTCGCGATAGGTGTAATAAATCTTGTTGGAACGCACCATTATTTTTTCGGGATATTTGAAGTGCAGCGGAATGGTTTCTTTTGTTTCGCCGGTAACTAAATCAAGGCGTTGCAGATAGTATTGTCCGACCTTTTCGTAGACCACATATACCTGACCGGTAGTCTGATCCTGCAACAAAAGCTTCTTCCACCCTGTTTGTTTGGGTTGCAGGTGATAAAAAATTGGAACGCTGTCCATTACATCGCCCATTTCGTTGAAGCGGAATAGCAGGTTTTTGTAATGATCAAACAAAAATAGCGTATCATTTCGCTTGAACAGCGGTGCGTACAATTCTTTGTAATAAATCGATTGCGTGAAATAACTTGCTCCAACCCAAATTTCGGCATCGATTCCGGTTTCGTTTTCCATTTCTTTGGCCCATAGCTTGGTGCGCACATCCACCCATTTGTATTCGGAACGGTACAATTCCATCATGAGTTGATCTTCGACCTGCGCAATTTTACGGTAAGAAGAGTCAACCAAATCGTAGGTAAAGTAATCGAACGCCGGGTAATCCGGGTTGTAATTGGAAAAGTAGTATTTGCTCACCGAAGTATCTACAATTGGTGCAATGTAGGTCATAAAGTAGTTCTTTTCTACACCTCCGATAAACACTTCATTTCCGTTTGCTGTAATCCCGTAAACGTTTTTATCCGTTACCAGATGCGGATTTCCGCGGTAATCACGAATCAATTCCTGCCCCAGTTCATTTTCACCAGCCGGAATTTTGGATTGCACTTTATCACCGTCATAGAGGTACAATTCGGTTCCTTTTTTCTTGTTTTTGGCGTAGGTTAACAACAAATAACGATCATCGGGTAAGATTTCAAAATCGTCTACCGAAACACGATCAGATTCAAAAATCTTTCTTGGCACTCCCACCGGATAAATCACCACTTCATCGATGTTAGACGACTTTTGAAACAGCAAAAAAATCGTCACTTTAAGTGTATCACGGTTCAGGTTTTTTGCAGGCAACTCTTTCACTTCATCAGCATAGGCTACATGTTCGCAAAGAATACGTAAATCTTTTTTGTCAGCAATATTCACATAGGCGTAACCTTGGTTATTGGTGTACACCTTATTCAGTCTCACTGAATCGGCAAAAACGGAAATGGAGGCATACCGAACCGGATCCTGATTGCTTTTATCGATTGCATAGATTTTCAATACGGTTTGTGATTGAGTAAAACCGGTGATGATAAGAGCCAGGAAAAAAAGTGCGGTTTTCATGGGAAACGTTTTATGCCTTTGAGATGCATCGCATGTGCAAATTCCATAAAAAAAGAGGCTCATTACAAGCCTCTCTATTTTAATCGATTGATTATCAAACTTTCAAGGTCCAACCGAAGGTATCTTCAATTTTTCCTGCTTTGAGGTCATTCAGGTAATCGTATACGCGGTTCGAGAAGGTTCTTCCTTCAACCGGTGGTAAAATCAAATCACCGTCGCGGTAACCGATTTTCACGATATGTGCGATTGTTGCTGCGGTTCCTGCACCGAAAGCTTCTGTAAGCGTTCCGTTTTTATTGGCTTCCACAATTTCCTTTACGGAAACCTTGCGTTCTTCAACCGGGTATCCCCAATGTTTTGCCAAATCGAGCACGCTGCGTTTGGTTACACCACGTAGAATGGTATCACTTTCTTCAGAAGGGGAAATGACAACTCCATCGATCACCAATACAATGTTCATTGTACCGGATTCTTCAATGTATTCGTGGGTTTTACCATCGGTCCACAACAATTGGTGGTAGCCGTTTTTCTGACCGATACGCGCCGGAGCCAAAGCTGCACCGTAATTACCGGCTACTTTTGCACGACCTACTCCACCAACGGAGGCACGCGTATAAAACTCCTCGATTTTCACATTTACCGGTTCGCTGTAATAAGCGCCCACAGGACATGTAAAAATCACAAAACGATACGTTTCAGAAGGTTTGATGCCGATAAATTCATCGGTTGCAAACATAAACGGACGAATGTAGAGCGAATATCCTTCTTTGGAAGGAATCCAGTTACTTTCCACTTCTACCATTTTGCGCACCAATTCCACGAAAATATCTTCGGGGATAGGCGGCATACACATGCGTTCGGCAGATTCGATGAAGCGCTTGGCATTCATATCGGGGCGGAAAATCAATAAATCTCCATTCACTGTTTTATTGGCCTTCATTCCTTCAAAGATGGACTGACCGTAGTGAATAGCAGACATTGCGGGGTGCATTGCTATTGGACCAAAAGGAATGATCTCAGCATCTTGCCAAGCACCATCTTTATAATCCATTACCAACATGTGATCGGAAAACACTTTTCCGAATGGTAAATTCTCCCAATCAACAGCGTTGATTTTTGACTCTTGAACGGGAGTTACCTTAATAGCTATTGTTTGTAACATATATTGATATCTCTCGCGAATATACCGAAATAAGTTCACGATGTCAATAAATCACGGGTTACCAATGATTAATTTAAAACCGGTCTAAACCCGTTGTTTTGTGAAAGGATTCAAGGCGAGCGGGTTGAATGGTTGGGATTTTAACATCCCTTCATCATTATGAAAGGTCAATGTTACCTCCTTATAGAAGAATCGTTTCAATTCTCTGCACTGTGCCCTCATCTTTCCCAAATTCTCTATCTTCGTGACATTGAAAAAAAAACTATGAAAACAACTCTCTTACTCCTTCTCTTCGTTGGAACAACAACCTTCCTCAACGCCCAACTTTATTCAGGAAAAATCGGGAAATTCTCTATCTACCTGCAAGTTGATCCGGCTAGTGAGAACGGTGAAGTTTACGGTCGTTATTTCTATAATTCAGCCTGCGTTGATATTCCATTTGAGGGTAAAAAAACCGGAACAAAACTGACCTTCTATGCTGGGTCGTTTTTCAAGGAACAGGACCAAAAAGAAAAATTCAGTTTGGTATTAAAAGGAAGTAGTCTTAGCGGGACTTGGACTTACAATGGAAAATCGTTGAAAGTGGTATTGAAATCTATCAGTGAAAAAGCGATTGCGAATCCGTTTAAAAAGAATCCGTTTGTGAAAGAAAATACTTATTTCAACGGTTATGAACACCTGCGTTCGTCGCTCGCTTCGTTTGTGGCTTTGGATTCGTTTACCAATCTCAAAAACGGCATTCAATTGCAGTGGTACAAAGAAAAACACTGGAATTCGGTGTTATTTCGTGTAACCAAAGGATTACCCCAAGCCACTATGACGTGGGTAAACAATTACATGGAAAGCGAACAACTGGGTGATTTTTGCAGCAGAGGAATGTGTGGCTTCGGAGAAGAATCAGAGTATTCAAGTGACTTGACTGACTATTTTGTGAATGCTGATTTTCTTTCAACAAACATTCTTACAGCTTATTACTGCGGAGGCGCTCACCCCGACTTTAGTTCCCGAAAAACAATTCTCGATTTGAAAAATTTACGTGAATTAAATACGGAAGACATTCTTCAATTCAACGGAGTGGTTGATCGTAAAAGCGATGAAGATTACAACGAAGCTTGGTTCACCTACCGAGAAGAAAGCTTTGCGCCAACCGTAATGGAACTGCTAAAAACTAACTACCCCGATCAGTTTATGGCTGAAGGAAATGAGGAAGAATGTGCTTACGACGATCCTTCGGTTTGGAGTATAAGTGATGTAATGATTACCGAAAACGGATTGATGTTTAGCGCTTATTTTTACAGAGCCGCGCGATCATGTGATGATCCGGAATGGGCTGTATTATCCTACTCACAACTTTCTGAATACCTGAATCCGGTTTATAAAAATGCATTGTTAAGCATCGGAAAACCGTAAGTCCTTCCACATAAATGGATAAAAGCCGCGAGATACTGAAACGAATTTGGGGATACGACAACTTCCGCCCATTGCAGGAAGACATTGTTGATGCCGCCATTTACGGAAAAGATGTATTGGCTTTGCTGCCCACAGGTGGTGGTAAATCGATTTGTTTTCAAGTTCCGGGATTGGCCCGCGAAGGTATTTGCATTGTTATTTCACCGCTCATCGCCTTGATGGAAGATCAAGTGAGGCAATTGGTCAGTCGCGGAGTACGCGCAAAAGCCTTAACAAGTGGAATGTCTTACCGCGATATGGACATCACACTCGACAACGCGCGCTTTGGTGGATTGGACTTTTTGTATGTTTCTCCCGAACGCATTCAGACACGTTTGTTTCAGGAACGGTTGAAACTCATGGAAGTTGGGCTGCTGGTAGTGGACGAAGCGCATTGTATCTCTGAGTGGGGACACGATTTCCGTCCGCCCTATTTAATGATCAATACCATTCGCGAAATTCACCCGCAAGTTCCGATTATGGCAGTTACCGCCACGGCTACCGAACACGTGAAAAACGAAATCATCGAGCAACTGCATCTTCACCATCCGCAGGTATTTGAAGCACCGTTTGAGCGATCTAATTTGACATACGAAGTTTATCCTGTAGCCAACAAACCGGATGCGCTCTTGAAATTATGCGAACGCATGGCGGGTTATGTGGGAATTGTTTACTGTCAAACACGCCGCAGTGTAAAGGAAGTAATGAAATTGCTGATTTCGCAAAACATTAAAGCCAATATGTATCATGGCGGTATGGAACGCGAAGAGCGCTCTTTGGCATTGAATCAATGGCTTTCGGAAGAAACACCGATTATGGTGGCTACCAACGCATTCGGAATGGGAATTGACAAACCCAATGTGCGTTTTGTGGCACATTTTGAGATCCCGAACAATCCGGAAGCGTATTTCCAAGAAGCAGGAAGAGCAGGAAGAGACGGCCATCCGGCTAGAACATTTGCCTTTCTCGCGCCGAATGATTTGGAGTTGCTCGAACAACGAATTGAAGCTCAGTTCCCGCCGATTGAAGAAATCAAGTTTGTATATCGGGCATTGTGCAATTTCTTGAAAATCGCTATCGGTTCGGGCGATAACGAGACCTATCCCATCGATTTCCCCTTGTTTACAAAACGCTTCAAACTTGACCCCAAAGTGGTTTACCCAGCTCTAAAACTTCTGGAAATGAATGGCAACATTGTTTTTAGCGAAAATGCCATGCATCGTTCAAGGCTTAAAATCACGATCAACAATGCTCATTTGTACAGTTTTCAACTTTCAAATCCTACTGTAGACCCGCTGATCACTTTGATTTGTCGCACCAACAGTCATGTATTCGATGAATTTTGTGAAATAAACGAATGGCAATTTTGTAAGCAACTGAAACTTTCAAAAGAAGCGCTTACCCAACAACTCGAGTTTTTAGAATCGCACGGAATCATTGATATCACTTGGAAAACGTCCAATCCGCTGGTGACTTTTTTACACGAACGCAAACCGGATGATTATTTGGAAATCAGTCCGGAGCATTATCTGTACCGCAAAGAACGGGCTTTTGTGCGCTTAAATGCCATGAAAGAATTTGTGGAACGAGAAGAATGTCGACAAGTTCAATTGATCCGTTATTTCGGTCAGGAAACGGCTCCATGTGGCAAATGCGATGTCTGTAAACGTTCGAATATATTGGAGACGCCAGCAGATTTACCAAAACAAATCATGGAATTGTTTACCAAACCGCTTGCTCAGCGAGAGGTATTGATGCAATTTCACGAAAGCTTGCATGAAGCGGTAAAAGATGCGTTAAAACAGCTGCTTATCGACGAACAAATCGTGTTTAATTCCGGGCGGTATTCGATTCGCCGGTAATCGTCCGTTTCAAATCGAGCACTTCGCGCTGCAAATCTTGAATGGATTTTGACAATTGATGATCATCTATGCGCATTTCGGGTAATGTTGGCGAGATGTAGTTCACAAATTTCCACACCTCCAACACATCGTTAATGTGCACGAAATAAGGTTGGTACATTGGGTTGGTGGAACACAATTCAAATGACTGCTGTGTAGAAATGTAATTGTTGACAATCTTGAACACAATTCCATCATCTTTTGTAACAACAATGCAAGGTGTGGTACTGCGCAGACTTGCCCAGTTTTGAAGGTATTCACCAATGACATACGAACCTTCATCAACCGGAGGCATCGAATCACCGATAATCGGAAACGAACGGTATTTTCTGTTTTTCGATAAAAATGGCAGACTAAAGGTCGGCAACACTTTCAGGTAATCAGGATCGGAATAACCGACTGTATAGCCAGCTCTGGCTTGCTGCGGAATCAATTCAATCAGTTCATCGTCGTGCTCATTGACCATTGAAGTAAGTACGCGTAAACGTTTTCCGTTCACATCTGCAAATACACCTGTTTCGATTGATTGCCATTCCAACTCGGAAAGCGTAGCGAAATCACGCGTCAATAATTGATCCAAGGGAACAGAATAATAATTGCCAAGCGCCACCAACGTATCCAAACCAGGTTCGGCAATACCGTTTTCGTAACCGGAATAACTGCTTCGGGTTAAACCCAAGTCGACAGCTACTTCTTCCTGCGATTTCTTCTTGTTTTTACGCAGCAGTTTCATGTTGTTCCCTAAAACCATATTGACCATTTTTTAGTCAAATATATGATTAATTTTTAATCTGAAATAAACCTAGAGGAAGATTTGTTGATTTTCAGGAAGGAAAGTGCCAAATTTCCAAATTTGCCATATGGTAAATTTGGAAATTTCCGCTGAGAAAGTTGGTGAATTTTAAAATAGCAAACGTTTAAAATTGCGCACTTTTACAATTTTAGACATTTCAAAGAAGTCCGGAAACACTGACTTACAGAGCTACTCACTCCTCCAAAACATAACACTCCCCTGCCGTTACAAAAGGCAAAATCGCGTTCTCTTTCGGGGGAATCGGGCAAGAATACCGGTGTGAATACGCACAATACGGATGATAAGCTCTGTTAAAATCAATGATCCAACTGGTTCCGGCTTGCTTCTCCAAATCAACGTAGCGCCCACCACCATAAGTAGATAAAGCCGTAGTTCCATCACGAAAAGGCAGAAACAAGTAATTTTCGTACTCTTTTCCCTTTAGTCCAAGGTTTTCGTAGACAATCAATTCGCACAAGGTATCGTGAATGCGGAATTGCAACACGCCATATTGACGGTAATACACCGTACGCGCCTTGGTCATCGGCATCACGAATTTCTTTCCTTTTTTGCGTGTGAAAGTGGCATTGACGACATAGTTCGTATCAATCGGGAAATAACAAATCCCTTTAAAACTGACTCTTTCAGCAGAATCAAGAACCTGTGTGAGCATTTCCAGATTACTAAAAACCCGATCTTGTTCCAGTTTTTCCGTGTAAGATTGTGCGTTCGTGGAGAAAGACACAAAAACTGCTATAAAAACAATGAGCCTCATCTTGAACCGAATAACGTGCTTCCGATGCGCACCATTGTACTTCCTTCTTCAATAGCCATATCATAATCGCCACTCATTCCCATCGACAAGTGTTTGAAATCGGGATTGAACTTAAAATAATGACTTTTAATGATTTGAAAATAGTTGTTCAGGTTTCTAAATTCGTCGCGAATCTGTTCTTCATTTTCAGTAAACGTTGCCATTCCCATCAATCCCACGATTTGAATGTTCTGCATTTCAATGAACTCGCGCGATTGCAAAATCTCTTCCGCTTCGCTAAAATCAAGTCCGAACTTGGTATCTTCATTCGCTATATGAAACTGTAATAAACAAGGAATAATTCGATTGTTTTTAGCCGCTTGTTTATCAATTTCCTGGAGCAATTTCAAACTATCTACCGCATGAATCAAGTGAACAAACGGAGCGATGTATTTTACTTTATTGGTTTGTAAATGTCCGATCAAATGCCATTGAATATCCTTGGGCAATTGTTCATATTTATCCACCATTTCCTGCACTTTGTTTTCACCGAAAGCACGTTGTCCGGCTTGGTAAAGTTCCTGAATCATTGACGCAGGTTTGGTTTTGGATACGGCTATCAATTGTACGTCGGCAGGAATTTTCGTGCGTAAATCGATCAAGCGATCGGCAAGTGTTTCGTTACTCATTGATGTTGTAAATCGTTAGTCCGCTTCTGATTTTGGGTTCTACCCATGTCGATTTCGGTGGCATGATCAATTGATGGTCGGCAACGGCTTTTACTTGCTCCATGCGAATGGGAAACAACACAAACCCGACTTCAGCTAGTCCTTTATCCACTGCTGAAACAACAGCCTTCAGTCCTTCAGCTCCGCTCACAAATGAAATATTCTGGTCGGTTTTTAAGTCAGTAATTCCCAAAATGGGCGACAGAATAACATCGGTTAAAATTTGTGCATCCAACGAAGCGACCGGATCTTTACTACTACAGATTTCGGCTTTGCAAGTTAAGCTATACCACGTTCCTTTCAGGTAACACGTGAGTTCGTGTTCGTACAACGGATTGCGACCTTCAGCCAAAAGTGTTACATCAAATGATTCACTTAATTTAGCTAAAAATGAATCGATTGTGTATCCGTTTAAGGTTTTCACCAATCGGTTGAATTCTAAAATACGCATGCGACGTTCATCGATGAGAAACGACAAAAAGAAACGTGGATTGGTAAACGGCGAATCGACCAATTTATCTGCTAATCTAGCTGATGATGCCGAACGATGATGCCCGTCGGCAATGTACAAAGCCGGAATTTTCTCAAACAATTGTTGGATGGTCGCTGTTTGTTGCGAATCCAATACCCACAATTCGTGTTTCACGTAATCTACGGTCGAAAACTCGTATTCGGGACGCACTTTCGTACACACATCTAAAAATGCTTCAATTTCATCGGAGGGTTCATGCGACAATAAAACCGGTTCAGCGTTGAAGCCAACGATATCGAGGTAATTGGTAAACATTTCCTCGCGTGAAGTCAATGTTGCCTCGTGTTTCTTAATGAGGTTATTGTTGTATTCCGCTATACTTGCTCCGGCAATAACTCCGGTAAACGCATGCTTTCCTTTGGTTTGTCGGTAAATATAAATGCTTGGCGTTTGATCCTGAAACAAAATTCCGTCTTTCAAAAACAATTCAAACCGTTGCTTCACCGCCTGAAATCGCTCGGGGGAATTGTGCTTGGTTTTCGTGGTTTTATCGACCTCAGGATGAATGATGTGCAAGAATGTGTAAGGATTATCCTCTAATTTGGCTTTGAGAATGTGTTTCTTATACGAAGCCAACGGACGTGTTGCAACCAAGTGCGCTTTATCGCGTGTTGGTCGAACCGCCTTAAAAGGATGAATTTCTGCCATAATTGTTGTTTGAGCGGCTTAAAATTAGGTATAAAAGCAGTTAAAACAATAGTCGTTTATAAAAACAATGGGGTCGCGATAAATCGCGACCCCACACTGAGTTTGTGTCAATTTTATCGATTAGGCATAAACCTTGTTTCCGAATTGCTTAATAATCAAATCAGCCAATTCCAAGCCGATGCGATCTTGCGCTTCAACTGTTGCTGCTCCAACATGCGGAGTAGTAGCAATGGCTTCGTTATTCAACAAATCGGCACGTGGATTCGGTTCGTTGTCAAACACGTCTAAGCCTGCAAACGCAACTTTTCCGCTTGCAATGGCAGCTAACAAATCATCTTCATTGACCACGCCACCACGGGCTGCATTTACCAGAATCACGCCTTTTTTCATCAATTCAAACTGAGCTTTTCCTAATACAGCATCACCATTCGGTTGTTTGGGAACGTGTAACGAAATAAAATCAGCTTGCGGAAGTAGGGCGTTCAAATCAGTATCAACTTTAACTGGAACTTTCAACTCACCTATTCCTTGAATTTCTCCAAGTGAAATCTCAATAGTTTCGTTTAACTGCCCAACGGCGATCACTTTCATACCGCAACCCAACGCATAACTTGCTAACGATTGACCTATGCGTCCAAAACCAATGATCATCAAAGTTTTACCGCGAAGTTCCGTTCCTTTTGCATAACGTTTCTTCAATGCAGAGAAATCACCTGTTTCCATGTTTTTGAATGAATGGTGCAACGAACGTGCTCCGGCAAAGAAATGCCCCATTACCAATTCGGCAACCGATTGCGAAGAAGACGCCGGTGTATTGATTACCGTCACTCCTTTTTCACGCGCGTAAGCCACATCAATGTTGTCCATTCCTACACCACCACGACCAACTAGTTTTAAGCCAGGACATGCATCAATAACTTCTTTGCGAACCGTGGTAGCACTGCGTACCAACACAATTTCGATGTGTTGTTCGTTGATTGCAGCAGCCAAATCGGCTTGCTCTACTTTGTCTGTAATAACGGTATAACCTGCTTTTTCAAGGGCTACTTTTCCTTCATTGGAAATTCCATCATTGGCCAATATCTTCATCTTATCCGTTTTTTTGAGCAAAATCGTTCATAACATCTACCAATACTTTCACACTGTCCAACTCCAAAGCGTTGTACATAGAAGCACGGTAACCTCCAACCGAACGGTGTCCGTTCAACCCTACTATTCCGGCACCTTTCCACGCAGCGTCGAATGCATCTTTCAATGCGTCGTTGGTCAACAAGAAATTCACGTTCATCAAAGAGCGGTCTTCAACAGCAACCGTTCCCTGAAACAAAGGATTGCGGTCAATTTCACCATACAACAACGCTGCTTTTTCTTCATTGCGCTTTTGCATGGCAGGAACTCCGCCATTTTCAATCAAATTGCGTAGGTTCAACATGGCAACATACACCGCAAAAACTGGAGGTGTGTTGTACATGGAATCCTTTTCAGCATGCACTTTCAAATCTAGGTAAGAAGGCATGAATGGCGAAGTTGATTTCCCCAAAACATCATTCTTAACAATGTACAGAGTTGCTCCTGCAGGTCCGAGGTTTTTCTGCGCTCCGGCGTAAATCAGGTCGAAATCGGCAACATTGATTTCTTGTGAGAAAATATCAGAAGACATATCACACACCAAAGGCAAATCGGTCTTCGGAAACGACTTGAATTGCGTACCGTAGATCGTATTATTGGAGGTAAAGTGGATGTAATCCACATCGGTTGGAACCGTATAGTCTTTTGGAATGTAGTTAAAGTTTTTGTCTTCGGAAGAAGCAAATACATTTACATCAATTCCAGCTTTTTTTGCTTCTTTGATCGCTCCCGATGCCCATGTTCCGGTATTCATGTAACCGGCTTTTTTGGTATCGCGCATCATGTTCAAGGCAGCAATGGTAAAGCCCAATGTTGCGCCACCTTGCAGGTAAAGAACTTCGTATCCTTCCGGAACGTTGAGTGCTTTTTTCACCAAATCGCGTGCTTCTTGCATCACGGCTTCGTAATCTTTGTGGCGGTGTGAAACTTCCAGAATAGAAAGTCCATTAAAATCCAATACGGCAGCTGCCGCTTGTGTGAAAACCTCTTGTGGAAGGATACATGGTCCGGCTCCAAAATTGTGTTTTTTCATTGTTTGATTTTTATTCGGTTTGTTATATAAGCACTTTGACAAATGTCGGATTTTTCAAGTGAAAGCGACATTAATTCGTTGTGAAGTTTTGACAAAAAAAGAGAGGGCTTCCCCATTGGAAAGCCCTCGTAATTCATTGAGTGATATGTTGCTAAAAGACTCATTCGGTTATTCTTCCGTAGCGGCCTCTTTTTTAACTGTTTTCTTCGCTGCAGGTTTTTTCTCGGCTGCCGGTTTTGCTACTGCAGCTTTTTTAGCTACCGGAGCTTTTTTCTCAGCTACGACCTTTTTCGGTTTTTCAGCAGCTACAGGAGAAGCGGTTGTTGCTTTTTTACGTTTTCTCGTATTACCGTAAGAACCATTGGTTCTTTTACCTTTTCCTGTTTTGATATCGCCTTTTCCCATGGTAAATTATAGTTTTAATAGTTGGAAATGTAGTTACAAAGATAGTATTCTTAGAAACATAGCCTACTCGAAAACAGAAAACTATCCGAAAAAAAGTGGCTTATCTTAACACACCTTAACTTACCTCTTCCTGATTTGTTAATCTGGAAGTCAGTTCCCGACGCACGCCCTCGCCATTTTTCATAATCTGCTCGCACCAGTCGAGTTTCACAGCAATTTGTTGCTCTTCGGTCAGTTTCCAGTCAAACGGTGCGTTTTCCAAGCGATGACGAATGGCCTGTAAACTCAACGCCACTGAAACAGAGACATTGAAGCTTTCTGTAAAGCCAACCATCGGAATGGAAACACTCAAATCGGCCATTTCACGAGCGGTATCACTGATTCCTTCCCATTCGGTGCCAAATACCAGCGCTAACGGCTCATCAATGGGTACATCGAAAATAGAATGACTATCGGCTTCGGGAGTGAGAATTGCGATGCGGTATCCGCGTTCTTTCAAACCGGTCAAACAATCAACCACCGGCTGATCACTGCTGTAATTGTTCAATTCGATCCACTGCCCTGCTCCACGTGCTATGTCTCGCTGTGCTTTGTATTGATTTTTACTTTCGATGACATGCAATTCTTGTACGCCAAGGCTTTCGCATGACCGCATTACAGCGCTGGCGTTGTGTTCCTGGTAAATATTCTCCAACACCACGGTTACATGACGTGTACGCTCAGCGGCAATCGCATCGAACATCACCTTTTTCTTCTCCGGGATCATTTCGTAAAAAGCTTCCAACAGTTTTGCTTGCATGCTGCAAAAATACGATTATGAACAGAAAGTAAACGAAACGCGATTATTTCAATAAGTTAAACGATTTACCGAAATCTATTGATTGCAAAACAGCTGTTTTATCCGTCCCATTTTGCTGTCTATATCGCGTAATCAGCGTCACTTCACCATTCTGAGTAAAATAGATCACTTCAATTGCCGCATTGTGTGAAATTGATTCGAAAGGAAGCTTTTGTTTCTGAAAAGACCAGTTTATACCGCTATCTGTGGTAATTGAATAAGTCAAATGATCTTCTTCAATTTGCCAAATGATAATTCCTCGCTGTTCATCAAACATCTGGAAGTTTTCTCCACTAAGCTGAGAGGAATTATAACTTTCCTTACCCAAATCAACTCTTTCCCACTGTTTTCCTTTATTCGTTGTTCTATACAATCGATTATTATACATATAACATCCACCAGTCAACGTAATGAAACCAACCGAGTCATTTGTAAACAGAATAGAGTTCAATCTAGCGCAGGCCGGAATCCCAACATTAACGGGCATTACCAACGAATCCTTATAATTAATATCGGTAAAAACGAGGTTATACTTTTCTTGACCATCTTCAATTTGGCCGGTTTTGTATACCAATGTCACCCATTTATTCACATTCGTTAGACGTTGCCTATCTATTTCTTGAGTAATTTGACCTACACTGATTCCGCTTAAGAATAAGAATACAAGTTGTAGAACATGCGTTTTTGACATTTTAACTGTTATTTTATTTTTCCAAGTTACTGATTATAAAAATTGTAACACTTACCGTAAAAATAGTTTTTCGCACTTTTTAGTTGTTGTTTTGAAAGCGATAGCTCATTCTGAGTTTTGACCGGAGGCTTCAAACAACTTATATTTATCACCACAAGCTCAACATTTATGAAACAGGATTATTGGAACGTCGAAGACAGTCAAGTGATAGAAAAAACAGGAAAACCAATTGCGGAATGGATAACTATTCTCAGCGAATTCAAAGCCGAAGAAAAAAAGTCAAACGACGTAGTTGCTCACCTGCAGCTGGAATTTAACGTACCACGTTATTGGTCGAGGACTCTCACAACACTTTATTTGAAACAACAAGAATCTTAATTGTTTAGCCATGAAAACCGAACTTACATCCATTGATCAATACAATGCTGCTTTTCCGGAAGAGGTCGTAGAGCGCATGGAACAAATTCGAGCAATCATTACTCGACAAGCACCCGAAGCCGTTGAAAGCATAAGCTATGGTATGCCTGCTTTTAAACTGAACGGAAAACCATTGGTGTATTACGCCGGTTACAAAAGCCATATCGGGTTTTACGCCACACCTACCGGACATACCGAATTTGCGGAAGAACTTTCCAGCTACAAACAAGGAAAAGGTTCGGTGCAATTTCCGTTAGATCAACCGTTGCCGTTGGATTTAATTCAGCGGATAGTGATTTTTCGGGTGGGGGAAAATTTGAAGAAAGCTTAGTTTTTTAAGTTTTTAAGTTTCTTGAGTTTAGCGGATTCAAACTCAATAAACTTAAAAATTCACTAAAGCAATTTGTTAATCCGTTTAACTGAAATCCAATCACTTCATTGATTCGTATTTATTGTATTTTAGAACCATGACAAAAAAACACCTGATTTTCTTCTCGTTAACATTGGTCGCTTTAGTAGTTGCAGCCTGCGCAAAAGACAAAGTCAATACCGTTGATATTGAGCTTCTTGAAAAAGCAAAAGATACTACCGGCTTTGTATGGTTTAAATACGTTGACACACTCCTTCCGAAAAGTGTTGGGAGCAGTCACAATGAGCCTTTTCTAAGAACACGCTACAACAATATCGCTTCCTCACAACTTGATTCTGATGGAAAAATTTTGGCAAACGCTCAGTTTCCCGAAGGATCAATGATTGTAAAAGAGCTCTTTGATAATACCACAACCATCGGGCGTTACGCCATTTTGTACAAGGATTCGGACAACGATTTCGCTGATGCAAATGGCTGGGTTTGGGGATATATGAATGCTGACGGCAGTATTGTAGAAGGCGCCTCCAAAAAAGGAAATGCCTGTATCAGCTGCCATTCGCAAACAGAAAACATCGATTATATGCTGATGAACAAGTATTTCCCTTAAAATATCCGTAATTTGCAGCACGCTCTTTTTAAGTTGTATAAATCCACAAAAAACCATGTTGCGCTGCACTACTAACTATAAAACACTGCTTGTACTTCTTTTCGGAATCGGAATTTTATGCGCGTGTAAAGAAGCCGAAGCAACACCATCATCCGATCCGATGAACCAACCTCGAATAGAACGTGCTAAACTTACCGAAAAACAAGCCGTTGAACTGGCTGAGCAATTTGTAAAGGACAACGGTTACACCGATTCTCCCGCCGACAAATCAAACCTCAGCTTTGAACTCATGGACCAAACCGGTGAAGATGTTTCCGTTATTTTGGAACGAAGACATAATACCTTGCACTCCAAAGCATTTTGTATCAGCGAAGACAATGGTGTGTGGCACATCGGGTTTTTAGCACATAGTGTTGACATCAGCAACATGACAGCACTTGAATTGAACAACGATTTATCGGGCAGAGTTGTTATTGTAGACCGAAAAAGTCATAAGGTTAGGATGGCGCACAAAGATCCGTTGTTTTCGATGTTCCGGAAGTTGGAATGAATTGCTTTTACACGAATCTGGTCATTCTTTTTTTCTCGTTGACTTAGGTTTTCCTACTATTAAATAACGTACCAGCGGTTCATACAGAGAAGATAAGCCGATCAGTGATAATGGAAAAACAACCGCCAATAACCGAATTCCGTTATAATCCACCCACTTATTAGAATAGGGACCATAAAACATAACGGCCACTGCATGAAGTAAAAATGCAACACCAACTCCCGAAAAAAGTACAAAAACTGTTTGAATGATGATAGCGGATGATGAAGTGTGTAGAATATCATCACGTCTGAATTGCCTATAATTCATGCTGGCATGTCTCGACCCTGATCGTCTGGCGCTTGAATTACTCATTGCCACATCTTGCTCAAACTTACGATACGCACCCGAACGAACGGTGTCTGGATTTGCCTGATAAACAAGTAATCTGTCATACGACTTACGAGATGCGCTATTCGACAAACAGCGATACGCTTCTTCCAACTCAATAAATTGGCTGGTTGTGTCTTCCGCATTCATGTCGGGATGATATTTCTTTGCCAAAATCCTGTACGCTTTTTTTACTTCTGCAGTTGTAGCTAATTGATCGATTTCAAGTAATTGATAATAGTTGGGCATTTTAGATGATTTGATGGTACTAAAATAATCAGTTAGCCCATTATTCTAAAAAAAACTTTTTCTACCTAATATTGATGTATACTACAAGATAATTTGAGCAACAATCTCTATATACTCAGCGGGCTTGGTACAGATCACCGGGTTTTTCAACGCATCGATTTCGGTGAATGGAATCCGGTTTTTATTCAATGGATTACACCAAAAAAGCAAGAAACTATAGAGGAATATGCACTTCGGGTATCGGAACAAATTCCCGAAGAAAATCCAACAATTATGGGATTGTCCTTTGGTGGAATGGTCGCAATTGAAGTGTCTAAACTTGTAAATCCCAAACAACTGATCTTGCTTGCAACTGCCAAAACCAAACTGGAAGTTCCCTGGTATTATCGATTTGCAGGTAAAGGAAAACTTCACAAACTCCTCCCTACCCGATTGTTGACCCGTTCAAACACGCTTTCCAATTGGTTTTTTGGCACAACCGATGCTTTCGACCGCGATTTGTTAAAGGAAATACTTCGTGAAACAGATCAGGTGTTCTTGAAATGGGCCATTGACCAAATCGTAAAATGGTCGAATGAAACTCTAATTGAGAATACAATTCACATCCACGGAACCAGTGATCGCATTCTTCCAAAACGGTTTGTGAATGCCGATTATTCCATCGAAAACGGCGGACATTTTATGACGGTTAATAAGGCTGATGAAATTTCCACGCTTCTCAATCTGCTTATTAAGGATTAAGTAACTCCATTCCAAAAAAGACAATACCTTTATTTCCAATTATCAGACTCACTTTTAATAGAATAGCAATGACTCAGGATGAACTTACCGAAACATTTCAAACAGTACAAGGGCAACTAAAATCGTATATTCTGCGCATTGCCGCTAGTGTTGAAGATGCTAAAGATATTGTGCAAGACACCTATCTCAGAGCTACCGAAAAACGTGAGACTTTCAGGGGCGATTCCTCGGTTAAAACATGGCTTTTTACCATCGCCTCCAACTTGGCGAAAGACAATTTGCGCGTCAAGAAACGATGGGTTGAAAATGTAACCGATATCACAAAAGAAGCTGCACTGTCCAATCCTGCATTTTTCAGTGAAGCCATGCAAATAAGGGCGACTTCTCCGCAAGGACAGTTTGAAATAAAAGAACACATTGTTTTTTGTTTTACCTGTATTTCCAAATCACTTCCGCTGGAACAGCAACTCAGTATCTTTTTAAAAGAAGTCTACGAATTTAAAGTCAGCGAGATTGTTCAAATCTTAGACACTACCGAAGCTATGGTAAAATATTACCTGCATACCGGTCGCAGTAAGATGATTCAGGTATTTGACAATCGATGCGCGCTGATCAACAAAGAGGGTGTTTGCCATCAGTGTTCTGAACTGAATGGAATTTTTAATCCACAGCAACAACAGCAAGAAGAATTGGTGAAACTAGATTTGGTAAAACAAGCAGAAAAGGCTGATAAAGAACACCTATTCGATCTTCGAATGCAATTGTTACAAGAAATCGATCCGTTTGAATCGCCGGCAGCAGAATTGCAACTGCATCATTTAGAGCACAATAGAACTGTAATGGAAACTTTTTTGAAAAAAAACGATCAATAACCTATCGTTTTGTTTTCCTCAAACGTCGAAGAATTGTAACTCAACTAAAAGTAACATGATTCAGACACAATTAAACAAAGCAACAACGGTTCGCAAAACATTTAGCAGAACTACGTCAATTAGCACAGAAATCGTTTCAGATCCTGGAATTATCTGGGCTTTACTCACCAATGCATCCGATTTTTCAAGATGGAATTCAACCATTACTTCTCTTGAAGGAAAAATAGAATTGGGTAAAAAAATCCAACTTCGCTCTATCCTTGATGCGAAACGGGTTTTCAAACTATCCATCAAAGAAATGGTTCCGGAAAATCGATTGACCTGGGGTGATGCTATGGGAAAAAGAACCTTCACTCTTGTTTCCATTGGGAATGGGTTGATCAGGTTCACAATGATTGAAAAAATCGGCGGACCACTTTTCCCACTTTTTGCCGGAATGATTCCTTCTTTTGATGCTTCCTTCGAACAATTTGCAGCTGATTTGAAAAAAGAGTCGGAAACAATCATGAATGCAAACTAATTTCTATTCCCAAAATTGAACTTATGAAAATTGTAACAGTAACATACACCACAACAGCTGAATATTCAGCACAAAATCAACTCAACATTAACAAAGTAATGAACGATTTGAGAGAGGCTTCTCATCAAGGTATTCATTACACCGCCTGTCTGTCAGCCGACAATAAAACATTCATTCATACGGCGTTTTTCAAAACAGATGAAGACCAGCAATTATTAAATGCATTGCCATCCTTCAAAAATTTTCAGGAACAACTCAAATCGAGCGGACTAGAAGCAGCACCTAAGCAGGAACTCTTATCTTTAGTTGCTGCAAACGTTAATTTATTCTAAACTAAAATACCATTTCGCTATGAAAACTAAAATCGGAACAAAAGAAAACCCATTGACCTTAAAAACACCTCCTCACACATCTGAATATACCATGCATGTGGATGAAAAAGATGGAAAAGAAGTTTTAGTGTGTACCGTTGGAAAAACCGTTTTATTCTACAACATCGACTGTTTAAATGATTTACACGCTATGCTAAAAGCACATGGTGATTGGATGGAATTGGGCAGTGCTGATGAGCAAAAACCAGCCAAAGAAGGAACAGTTGAAGCCTGGGGAAGATCGGAAAGCAATCCGGTTGGTGGCTGGTATGGTCTCAAAAAAGGACTCCGTGGCCGTTTCGGAATGTATGTTCCACCATTAATGGAAGCCTTGGGATTGGCAGAAGTAACGCATGATCCGCGCGGAAACAAAATGCGGGCAATCTAAGATTAACATTTCAACACAAAGGCACAAAGTTTTTTTTGAAAAATAGGCGTGTTAAGTACACAAAGGAATTCCGGTAAACCACCTTCGTGGTTTTAGCAAGTTTTGGTTTCATTTTTATAATGTTTAGCCACAACTTTTCACAGATAATTTGCTTTCTCCCGGAATCCCTTTGTGTTCTTCTAGCAAGTCAAATTCATCCTTTTTCTTTGTGCCTTTGTGTTGAAATTATCTAGTTGGAATTTGATTAATCGAAAGCAATTGTCATCCTTTTGTCTATCTACCAAACTTGGTTATTCAACTTTGATTCTTTATCTTTGTTAATTATAATTAATAAACCTACATGAAATTGACAGTCAACAATTTAGCTATCAGAAGAAGTATTACTCTTATCGTAGCCCTGCTTTTTACAACAATCAGACTATTTTCCCAAAAGGAAGTCGAATACATCAACCCTCCACTAATCTCCAGCGAATATTACACCATCGAAATCAAGGAAATTCTAGCAACATCAGAGTCTTTCAAATTTGAATTGGTGATTGAGAACAAAAGCAGCGATAAAGTATTGCTTTTAGACCCTTCTAAAATCTCCATTTATTTCAACGATGTTGCTTATTATCCGGTTAAATCAGGACTTGTTGCGAAAATAACCAGCAAGGAAGATCCGGTGATCATGATTGCGCCTAAATCGAAAAAAAAGGAGGGTATTACTGTTGAAGGCAATGCCAATTTCAAGTTAGACGCTGTAAAAATTGTGATTCCTAACATCAGTTATAATGGTACTCTTCTGCCTGCACCAACTTTACCTGCTTACACTGTGAGTGCATTACCCAAAGTAGTTGATCCTGCAATTGGTGACGTCAACATCGTGGAACTTGAGTTTAAAAAAACGAAGTGGACTGCAAAACTTGATCTGGTACGTAATTCGACCAATGAAATTATTTTGGTTGATCTCACAAAAATCAAAGGCATTTCAAAAACAGGAGCTCAACTTCCTACAACAGCAAAATCGCCTTTGGGAGTCAATAAATACGATTTCAATAACGACAAAATTGCCTTAAAACCAAACGTTGATTACAAATTATCACTTTCTATCGATGATCTCGAAGGAAGTTTGAATGAAATTAGTCTTGCAGGTGTTTTCGAACGCTATAGTATAGCTGAGCTGACGATTGCTCCTATAACTGTGAGAAAAGTTGGCAGCGACGTAACAAAAGTTGAAACGCCGAAAACCACACCTCCACCTGTTCAACAGAGTACAACAGTAACTCAAAGCACACCTGTTCAGCAAAGCGCACCCGTTACCCAAAGCACAACGGTTCAGCAGAGTACACCAGTTGCGTCTAATTCTCAGCAATGTGCTCCGTTTGTTGGAAACCCGGCTGCAGGCAAAGTAAAAGTGAATTTTTATAACAATGATGGTTATTGCTTTGAAGTGCTCTCACCAGGTAGTTCTTATACGAATGGACCAACCAACAACGCAACCATTTACTTTAATTATGGTAAAGCAAATATCATTATCAAAATGAATGGATCGATCATCATTCAAGAAGAAATCAAAACCAATCAAAATCTCCAGGCAGTTTCATACATGATCAAAGAAAAAAAAGGAGAATGGTCCTTGGATCGAAAAGATGTCGAAATAACGGCGGAGGCGCAAGCTCGCATGGATAAAATGGAAGCTGATTCAGACAAATGGCATGAGGAAAATAAAAAGGAATCTGAAGCATGGCAAGCTGAACAAAGTGCAAAACACCAGGAACTGGTAAAAGAAACTGAAAAAGATGATGACGAAGAAGAAGGTTCATCTTCAACTAAAAGCAGTGGCAACTCAGGAACATCCGGAAGTGGTTCTAAAAACACCAATATTTCAGGATCAGGATCCACTACTTTTACGATCACTTATAAAGGAACTCCTGTTTGCAATACCGACATTTCATTCATTCAGGGTGGCTCTAGAGTAGCTGGTGGTACTACAAATGATAATGGCGAATTCAAATCTGATTTCAATGGTGCAATTGGAGTAGCTTTTACTGTAAAAGGTCAACGCAATAATACCACATGGGAAATAAAAGATTTTTATGCGTTACCAAATAACGATTCTGAAATTGGATTGCGTCTCGAAGATTTCGAGAAACAAATGGAAGAAATGACAAAAATGGTTGGCGAAGAAGATAGCGAAATGGGCGCTATCATGGGCGGATTTACAACTGCTGTAAGTGTTGCCGCTTGGGGTGTTACCGATGGTTGCAAATGATTTAAACTAAGTTTATTGAATGCCACTTGAAACATTTTCAAGTGGCATTTTTTATGATCGAAACTTAATTACTTCGCAACTCAACTGCCATAGGGTTGTCAGTGAACCATCTTACTTTCGGCGCTTATCTTTAAAAGCAAAACATGGAAACAATACAATCATTCCACATCATCGGTATTTCGATACGTACCACCAATGAAAATGGACAATCGGCAACGGACATAGGAGCACTTTGGCAACGATTTATGGGAGAAGGAATCCTGGCCAATATTCCGTCAAAAACAGATGAGGCGATCATTTGCGTATACACTGATTATGAAAAAGATCACACTGCTCCATACACCACCATTTTAGGGTGTAAAGTCGAAAACCTGAATCAGATTCCCGATGGAATGGTTGGCAAAACAATCGATTCCGGTGCTTACGAACAATTCACAGCTGTTGGAAATGCCCAAGAAGGCGCCGTTTACAATCAATGGGTAAAAATCTGGAATTCGGACTTAGACAGGGCTTACACCGCCGATTTTGAGGTTTATGGAGCTGAATCGGTTGATCCGGTAAATGGAAAGGTTCCCATTTTTATAGCAATCAACTAAATGTCACAGGTCGACGACTTTTTCCTGAAACAGGAAGAACCAGTAAAATCGTGTTTATTGGCATTGAAAACCGTTATTCGGCAAATCGATCCGGAAATCGAATTGAGCCTTCGCTATGGAATGCCGTTTTTCACCCTGAAAGGAAAACGATTCTGTTATCTGTGGATTCACAAAAAACACCAACAACCGTATATCGGTTTTGTGGATGGAAATCAGATGAACCATGCGCAATTGCTGCAGGAAGACCGAACACGGATGAAAATTTTGCTCATTGATGCGGAGAAAGATATTCCTCTGGAGTTGGTGAAAAAACTTGTGTTAGAAGCTATCAGCATTGCTTTGAAACAACCTTAAAATCGGTTCGTAATATTGCAAATTGGCATATCAAATAAACGGACGGTAATTCGCAATATTACGAACCGTTTTTTGACACATCGAAATACCTTCCAACTAGAGAGAATTAGGTTTTGGATTAATAGAAATTCTTATCGATTTAATTTTTGAATCGCTTATAAGGAAGTATTAAACCCACTTTAAATCAACACTAAAATCCGTTCGTAATATTGCAAATTGGCATATCAAATAAATGCACGTTAATTTGCAATATTACGAACGATTTTTTGACCTAAAAATGACTACTTTTAATACCTGAAATGCCCTCGTGTCAATGATTCCGAATCGATTTACTTATCCTTCTCCCGGCTTTGATTTTTACTGGAAACATGGTCGAGGTCGAAAAATGCTCAAAAAACTGAGCAACATCCCTGAAAAGGAAGTAATTGAACAGCGTATTCCCCTACTCTTTGAGTTTGATCAACTGGCCGATCAAGTGGTAAATGAAACCTACCAGAAACTTGGTTATCAGCAAACAGACGCCTTATTAAACACCATTTTCGAATCAGGAATCGATGCTGTTCCTGAAGCTCCCGAAAGTCTGAAACAACTGTTTCGTGAAGTCACAACCATCCCCGAATGGCTTAATTGGACAAAAGTAGAACAAGGCTCAGCTTTCTGTCGCCGAAGCGGTCCGCTGGGTTTGATCGTTTTGCGCAACTACTGCCTTATGGGTGGTTACGAATCGGCAGCTATCAATAAACCCTTGATTTTTACAGGAGCGCTCAAAAAAGGTGATGCCAAACGCATTGCCGAAACCACCGAATTTTGGGTAGCAATTACACATAAAAATGCCCTTCTTCAGCATGCTGCCGGATTTAAACATGCGGTAAAAGTGCGCCTAATGCATGCGTATGCACGAGTTTCTGTGCGCAAAATTCCCGAATGGGAAAACCAATCTTGGGGCGAACCCATTAATCTGTGGGACATGATTGCTACCAACCTCGGATTTTCATTGGTGTTTATGGAAGGCTTGAAAAATCTTGGTTTAAAACCCAATCAGCAGGAAATTGAAGGATTGTTGCATCTGTGGAAATACGTGGGTTATTTATTGGGTATTCCGGCACATTACCTTCCTGACACGGAAGAACAAGCCATTGCAGAACTCTATAAATGGACCATCACCCAACCACCCGCAGATGAAGATACTAAAGCACTGGCGTTGGCTTTGATGAATGAACCCTACAATGTTTCGTTTCCAAAATATCAATGGCAAAAACGATTGGTGCTGAATGTACATTTAGCCTATAATTACTTTTTTCTGGGCAAGCGTTCTTGCAATGAAATGGGATTACCAAAATCGCCGCTCGGTTTTTTACCGCGTTTAGTTCCCGTTTTTCAATTTATTCCCGAGCTGGTTACACAGCGTAGTGCCCGCTATTACGATAAACGAACAGCAAGCGGAAGAAAAAAACAGGAACACATTAAAGATCTTTTCCTAGAAGGACATTCTGCTGCTTTGGCACAACATCACCATCGCAACAAGTGAAATTGCTTCTCAAATAGTGTTAAATCTGACCATCATATCACCACGATCTGTATTTTCGGCAAAACACACCGTATGAAATTGCTCTTTTTAGCTTCTGTAATTGCGCTCTGCTCGTTTCATAAATTACCTGCTACTAATTGTGGTGAGCGCATCTTTGCTTGGGAGCAACAAACTGCAAATGACGAGCGCTTCGTTGATTTCCCGAAAGTTTCAGGAAAGAAAAACGGACCGAAATACGTTGGTGGAGATAAAGCATTAGACCGCTTAATTCGTGAAAAACTCATTCTTTCGGAAGAAGCTCAGGGACACATCTTTAACCTCAATTATTACTTTGTTGTCAACTGCGATGGTTCTATTGGAGATGTGGTTATTCTCGGCGACGAAATAGTGGCTGAATGGACCAACATCCGCAACATTATTGTGCATACTATGGGATGGAAACCGGCTCTTTTCGACAAGAAACCCGTTAATTGTATCTATTTTCGTACCCTGATGATTAACGGTAAAGACTATAAATCGAAATGAAGTTTCAGGTTCTGATCGCGGCTATTGTAAGCACATTCCTCTTCTTTTTTATGCTGAATCCGGTTTATGGATTTATGCCGTTGATGAACAATCTTCTGGAATCGCTTGATTATTATTTATCCTGGTCTCTCTCCACCATCGATGCTGCTCTTATCGCGGTAATTCCATGGATTGTATTCGGTTTGGTACGAACTGGAGAAAAACAAACGGTAAAACATCAACTGGGGCTAACCGCTTTATTTCTAATGGGTGCTTTTATCTTCTTTATCTTCGGTTTTTTGATGATGAGCATCGAAACAAGTCCCAATCCATTAATGCCGAGTTACCTGAAATTTCAGCCGTTCAATCATTATTGGGCAATTTGTTTTGCAATGAGTAACCTGCTTATTTCGGGCATGTACCTCTTCGACCGCAAACGAAAACGCGATCAGCAAGATGTAATCGATCAAAAACCATAACCAACCTCTAACAACTAATAACTAACCACTAATGACTAACCACTAATAACTAACCACTAATAACTAGCCACTAATAACCAAAGAAAAACTTGACTCGTATCTGATATTGTTATAAATTGCTTATCACTTTTAACGACTATTCACATGCAACCACATTCGCACGCTTACTCGGCTATATTCTTTAAGTCTGCCCAACAGGTTCATGCCCTCTGTAACCTTTTAATTTCACTATATGAAACACAAACTAACAATGTTTGCCTGCCTGGTTACAATGGCGGGCAATGCGCAGTACTTTGAACATCGTTACGGTATGCCTGTAACAGAAGAACGCATCGGTAGCGGCGAGTTTACCTTTTATACTGGGAAAGGTCATATCATGTCAGGACAGCGCGATGCTACTACAACTCCGGATGAATTATTACTCATTCGAACAGAACAAAACGGAAGAATCCTACCTGGCCCATATTTTAAGAATCGTTATGCATTATACGATGCCAACGTCACTATTCAGCATCACGTGATCAGCTCTAAAGTCGCTGAATTAAACGATTTTAATTTTTACGGAACTAATGGCGTTTATGGTGTAGTTGGAGTTTGTCAATTGCCATCAAATAACCAACAATCGGTTTATTATGCTTTATTCGATGCAAATGGTCTTCCATTATTGGCCAGAACATACACTACGAATCTAGGCGCACACTCCTATGTTGTCAATGCTATTAGAGCTTCTGATGACCTAGATAACGTATATCTATGCGGAATGGTCTTTGACGGAATACAACATTATGCAATGGTCATGAAACTGGAAATCATCACCGGAAATATTGTTTGGGCAAGAACTTATGAAGTGGATTCCGGAACAAACAGCGGAGAACCCGAACAAGCGTTTGATTTAATTGAAAACCAGGCTACAGGTGAATTATTAGTAGTTGGTCAGCGCCATGTGTGTTTGTCTACTTCAGACGACGGTTACATCATGCATTTGGATCCGGCAACAGGCTTGCCAGGTCCTTTAACCGATTTTTATGGCAATACAAGCGACCCCGATTCTTTTCAAAGTATTGACAGGGCGGCTGCGCAAGACGGATTTTATGTTTGCGGGTGGTCTGGACAAACAACAACAATACGCGATCATTGGGTTCTGAAATTTGACAATACCAATAATCCACCAATTTGGTCAACGTTGATTGATTACTTTCAACCAAGCACATCCGGTTGGGGAGCCGATAATCCCGGAATTGATTTGATTGAACGCGTAAACACATCAGGTATCCCTGAAATATATTCCATGGGACGAACTGCCGCTGGTGAATTAGGTGGAACAGATATTGAAATTTACAAAGTGGACGCCACAATTGGAAACGTTTTGGATCAATATACACACGGAAATTTCAGAAATGATTATCCGAGTAATATTCACATGCAAAATACAGGGGCAGTAGATGATGGACTAGGCGTTTATTCCATGCGGGAACATGCTTCCTTGAATTTTGATCTCATGATACACAAAAGTTACTTTAATGGCATTTCACCTACGCCAACAGGATCGCAATGTGACTATGACATTGTTCAAAGAGGTGAAACCCCGGGTCCGGGTTGGTTGTACGAAATAAAATCGCGTGAAATTGATGAGTTTTATATGGTACAAAATGAATTGCGGTACATCGATACGTTACGAGATTTGGAAAACTGTCATGCAAGCAGCATTCCGGGTGGAAGCAATGCGTTAATGCTCAATAATCAAATGGATCCATCTCTAGATCTTCAATTGTTACAAACTGTTGAAAGCAATCCAATATTGATGGTTCAAGCAGATGATGTTCAGACTATCACAACAGATTTACGCACGATCAATGGAAGTATCCTTCGTAAATTCGGTTCTACTGTTTTAGCAGTCGGAGAAACTGAAATTCCGCTGGATTTAAACGGACTTTCTCTAGCAACGGGTGTTTACTTTATCGTTTGGTCGAACGGAAATGAAACCGGAACCGAAAGATTGGTTATTCGTTAATTGTGCCTTTCTAAGTTTGTATAAAGGGTGTCTGTTTGGGGCATCCTTTTTGATTTCAGTTGATTGCAAAACCAGCTTTCAAATTGTGGGTATATTTGATCATGATTTTCGAAACACACATTCCATCTGCTCCTCTTTCAAAATACATTGAAAGCATGGTGTTTTACGCCGATTATTTCCCTGAATATTTCTTGGAAAAACTCTTACCCGATGGAAGTATTTACTTACTGATTGATTTTAAAGATGAACCCAAAAAGTGTTTTCATTCCAACGATTTCACCGAATTTGAGTCCTTTACCAAAAGTTATGTTTCCGGTCAGCACAAAGGATTTATTTACATCGAATCAACCAACGATTCGTCTATGATGGTGGTTCAGTTCAAAGCCGGTGGAGCTTCTCCGTTTTTTGATTGCCCGATTTCGGAAATGAACGAATGTGTGCGTCACTCGGAATATTATTTCGGTGACGATCTCAATAACCTGCGCGATGAATTGAAGCAAATAGATGATGTTTCAGCCAAATTTCAGAGAATGGAGCAATTTCTGCTTGACCGATTGCATCCCACTGATGAGAATACACCTCTTGAACTTATTCTTGATCTTCTGAAAAACAAGCCATTTCAAATCACCACCAGAGAATTGGCAGAAACGGCGGGAATCAGTCAAAAACACCTGATTAGTTTATTTGATCGCCACGTAGGACTCACTCCAAAAGCACTCACGCGTATTTTTCGCTTTCAGCAGGTTATTCAACAAGTAGAGCAACAAGAAACCATTGATTGGCTACAGATTGCAACCGATTGCGGATACTATGATCAATCGCACTTTGTGAAAGATTTTTATGCGTTTTCAGGCATCAATCCGAGTCAATACCCCGAAGCCAGAGGCGAATACCTGAATTACATTCCTGTCCGCGACTGAGAAATTTTGAATGCTTAATGTTGAATTATGAATTGAAAAGACGGTTCAGAAAAGAACATCTTTTCAATTTTACATTTTCAATTAAATCAATACTGCTATACTGGAACTAAACTCATTACAAAACCTAATTAAAAATTAAGCATTCAACATTATTATGAGGTAAATTTTTTACAATGTCGTTTCAGCTGATTCATCGAGTTTTACCTTTCAAAACAAACAAAATGGAACACTTAAACTGGTTAGCTATCGCAACAGCCGCATTTGCCAATTTTGCCCTTGGAGGCCTGTGGTATTCACCCGTTCTTTTCGGAAAACGCTGGCAAAAAGAAAACAATCTGACAGATGAAGAACTCAAAAACGGCAATCAATTGCGGATTTTCGGGTTTGCCTTTCTCTGGTCGGCAGTAATGTCGCTTAATCTTGGTTTCTTCTTAGCTGACAAAAACACTGATCTTTCCTGGGGCGCCATTGCCGGGTTGCTTGCCGGATTGGGCTGGGTAGCCATGGCTATTTTCATTATCGGATTATTTGAACGAAAATCAACCGTTTACATGCTCATCAACGCAGGTTATATGATTGTATCATTTGTGCTGATGGGAGTAATCATCGGAGCTTGGAGATAATTCAACGAAACAGCATGGATTAAATCTCCGTATTATCGAGATACATAACTCCACCTTTTCTAAAACCGATTTCATAAACCGGAGATTTATTTTCAGCGAGAAGTAAAACCGTTTCACAACTTTTCCCGACCGCCTTAATTTTTATGTTATACTCACCGTTTGGTAGCAAGATTTGTTGTGTTCTACCAATGATAACAGAGCCCATTCTTTTCCCATCAACAACTATTTCTATGGGAAATAAAGCACTATATATGGATTTATCCCTTCTTAATATAATGCCCGATTGATCATATTTAAGGTTTTCATTACGCTGCTTTAAACCTGCGATCAGCGTATATAAGACCAAAACAAGAAATAACGGAATAATCAGAACCAACCAGACAATCGCGGCGGCTAGGGCGATGTAAAATTCTCCGTCACTGTTCGTGATAAATTCAATCACGATTGTCGCAGGAAAAATCTGAGCGAAAACGGCTACCACAGAAGCAACCAAAGCAATAACGACATAAACAATAGCAAAAATGCGCATCACCGAATGATTTTAAGACGATTAGGCAAATATAAACGAATCCATAAACCAATCATCTTTTTTCGCGTATCCATTTGATTTCAGCGATTTTAGTAGTACCTTTGCACCCTGTTTTTAGACAGAAACCCGTTGTTTCCGACCCGGACGGGGATTAATTATATCTTTCAAGATGAGCGGAACGCCTTGAAATACAAGTAACAAAGCCAAAACATGGCAAAACAAATTAGCACGCAGGGTTCTGCGGATTTTGATTGGGACGCATTAGCGTTAGACGGTTATACCTTGATTCAACGTTCTGAAATGTCAGACGTTTACGGTAAAACCCTTACTTCTATCAACGAGAAAGAAGTAATTGAAGGAACTGTTATCGCAGTGACTAAAAAAGAAGTAATCATCAATGTTGGTTACAAATCGGAAGGTGTTATCCCTGCTTCTGAGTTCCGTTACAATGCGGAGTTGAAAGCCGGTGATATCGTTGACGTATTCGTAGAATGCCAGGAAGACAAAACAGGTCAATTGGTTATTTCTCACCGTACGGCTCGTATGCACAAAGCATGGATTCGTGTAAACGATGTATTGCGTACCGGTGAAGTAATCACAGGTTTCGTGAAATGTCGTACGAAAGGTGGTTTGATCGTAGACGTATTTGGAATTGAGGCGTTCTTGCCAGGTTCACAAATCGACGTGAAGCCTATCCGTGACTACGATGTATACGTAGGTAAAAACATGGAATTCAAAGTGGTGAAAATCAACCAAGAATTCCGTAACGTAGTTGTTTCGCACAAAGCATTGATCGAAGCAGAACTAGAAGAACAAAAGAAACAAATTATCTCCGGCCTCGAAAAAGGACAAGTATTGGAAGGTACTGTGAAAAACATTACTTCTTATGGTGTGTTCATCGATTTAGGTGGTGTAGATGGTTTGATTCACATTACAGACCTTTCTTGGGGTCGTGTAAATCATCCGGAAGAGATCGTAGAATTGGATCAGAAATTGAACGTTGTAATCTTAGACTTCGATGATGATAAAAAACGTATCGCTCTTGGATTGAAACAATTGCAACCACATCCATGGGATGCTTTGGATACTAACTTAGCTGTTGGTGACAAAATCGCTGGAAAAGTAGTTGTATTGGCTGATTACGGTGCTTTCATCGAAATCGCTCCGGGCGTTGAAGGTTTGATCCACGTTTCAGAAATGAGCTGGTCACAACACTTGCGTTCTGCTCAAGATTTCATGACTGTTGGTGATACAGTTGAGGCTGTTATCCTTACATTGGATCGTGAAGAGCGTAAAATGTCATTGGGTATCAAACAATTGATGCCGGATCCATGGTCCGCTATCGAAGCTAAATACGCTGTTAATACACGTCATAAAGCAAAAGTTCGCAACTTCACTAACTTCGGCGTTTTCGTTGAATTGGAAGAAGGTGTTGACGGATTGATCCACATTTCAGATCTTTCTTGGCAAAAGAAAATCAAGCACCCGTCTGAGTTCTGCAAAGTAGGTGACGAAATGGAAGTTGTGGTATTGGAAATCGATCGTGAAAACCGTCGTATCTCTTTAGGTCACAAACAATTGGAAGAAAATCCATGGGAAGTATTTGAAACAATCTTCGGAGAAGGTTCAGTACACCAAGGAACAATCATTGAAACCAAAGACAAAGCAGGTGTTGTTGCATTGCCTTACGGTGTAGAAGGAATTTGTCCTTCTAAACACTTACGTAAAGAAGATGGAACCAACGCGAAAGTGGAAGAGACATTGGATTTCAAAGTGATTGAATTCAACAAAGAAGCGAAGAAAATTGTTGTATCTCACACACGTACTTTCGAAGAAGGCATCGATGAGAAACCAACAAAATCTGCAAGCACAGGTGGTAAAAAAGCTGCTGGTGGTAACAATGCAGGAAGCGCTACTTCTCAAGCTGTAAAAGCAATCAACCAAGGAAATGAAAAATCAACATTAGGTGATTTGGATGCTTTGGCTGCTTTGAAAGAAAAAATGGAAGGCGGAGAGTAATCTCATTCTTTCTTTGAATACTAAAATCCCTTATTGGCTTGCCAGTAAGGGATTTTTTTTTTAATTGTTAATGTGGGGTCGCGATTGATCGCGACCAGACTGAACTAGACTAGTCTAGTTCAGTCTCTTTCAGTCAAATCAAATCATCATATCACACTAATTTCATATCTTTCGTCTGATTATTATCACTCAATCATGAAAAATCTCCTTCTTCTGTTCTTCCTCATCGCACTACAAACCAATCTCTCGGCCCAGAGAGACACAGTTCTTATTTATCGTAGTAACACACTTTCAGGCGACGAACCAAGCCTTGATACCTTTCTGTTTGATTCCCCGATGTTGGGTCAGGTGCTGATCGGCACATGTATTCTGCCGGGAACCGGTGGACAAATGAGCGCTTACGGAAACGGAGTTTGGTTTGAAAAAGTCACCAAAAGCGATTGCATGAACAACGGTGAAGAAGCATACCACGGATCATCGCGCATCAACAGCTTCGAGATCAATGATAGCACGCTTGTGGTTGACATGACCTTTTTCGACAACTGTTGTTATGAATTTCTCTGCGACGTAGAAATGGGTGAAGATGGCATTCTGCATCTTAATTACACAGGATATGGTAGTTTATGCGCCTGTTTGTGCTGCTTTGGTGTTCAATACCATTTCACGCTCGACAAAGAATCCGAATACTATAATCTCAAAGGCATTATGCTCGGGAATGATGAGAAAACGTTGAGGAAAGTAGAGTGAAATTATCGAATTCGACCTATTTCTTATCTCAATAAAAATATACTGATATGAAAACAACATTGATCAGTCTAATCTTCTTGATAGTTTCCAATCTTTCGTTTGGGCAGAAAGTTATTTACAGACACAAAACACCCGGTGAAAAGTTTCCTTATGAATATTGGTTTTCCTTGCAGTTGAGAGATACCTTGGTTTGTACCCTTACTTGGCATCAAAAGGCTAACGGAAACATTGCCTATCATATAGAAACTTCTGATACAAACATGCGCGAATCGTTTCTTGAGGTTCTTCCATCAGACAATTGTAAAACATCTTATTTAGTGGATATTGACAAAAATGGAACTTCTGAATTTGAACGATCCAACTTATGCCCAACCCTCACTTTCAGTTATTATGACTGGAATCCATTAACGATTGTTATTCATCCGGATGATTCCATAAAAAACCAAATGCTCTATTTTGAGCCGAGGTTAAACGATGAAGTCTATCAAATCAATTCAAAAATGGAACTCACTGAAACGGAACTAAATGAAATCATGCAATGCGTTAAAAATCAACTGAAAAACAAAAACGCAACACTAGACTGCAATGACCCCAAACGGTATTATGTAAGTTTTCAGATTTAAGAATCACCACCGTCCATTCTCCAATTCCAGTATTTTTTTCGTTCCCCCAACCATTTCAAAAAGCTGGTTTTCTTTATAAAAAAGACTTACCTCCTTAAAATCTGACTTAAGCGAGAATAAGTGATACCTGAAAAAATTAGGTGTGAAAATTATTTCTATGACAAAACGATCACCAGTACCATCAAATTCTCCTGGACGAAAACAATAATCTTCACCAAATAAACCGTTCAAAACCGGGAAGTTTATACACATGTTAGAGTCAGCGAAATTTCCGAATGAAATATTTTCCGTCCGATATCCACTGGCTAAATACACAGTATCCAGCATCAATCTCCAATGGAAATCATCGTAAACTCCAGAACTTGTATCTCCCGCAATCTTAAACACCAAATCGGCATATCCCAATCGTCTATTTTCCTCTGATGTACGAGGCATTTCACAGCGATACTTACGCACGATCGGATTAAACTCTTTATTGGGAATCAACGTGAAACACAATTCGCCATCACGATCGATTCGATACCTTGCAAACGCTAAACCTTGATTTGCTTCACAACCATACATTAGCATAGCAATGGAATCATTGTGGAAATAAATCTCTTCACCACAAAACATATTATCATATTGACCAATACTTGCGCGCTTACCTGAAAGTTGAGCGTTTGACTTGAAAGTGCCAACCGCCAGAATTATCCAAACCAACAAAACTATTTTCATACTTGAAAAATAGACAATATATAAAAGGGTTACAATCCAACACATCATATAGTTTCAATCAATATTTCTTCAGACGATTCTGTAACCGCTCAATTAACCATATCTCTCATAAGTTTCCATGATTCCTCCCACCCCAACAAAATCATCTGATTTCACAAAATAAATGTTAAAAAAGGTACTTTGTATTGCAAGGTACTAAAGTTAACCTATATTTGTGCTATAAATAATACCAACGATGAATGTAGAAAACACCCAGGCACAAATGCGGAAAGGAATCCTGGAGTTTTGTATTCTCAGCATTCTGAACCAAGGAGAAGCGTATCCTTCCGAAATACTTGATCGACTCAAAACCGGAAAGTTGATTGTGGTAGAAGGCACACTTTACCCCTTGCTCACCCGCTTAAAGAATATGGAACTCCTCACCTATCGCTGGGAAGAATCAACTTCCGGTCCGCCACGAAAATATTACAGCATCACTGATGCCGGAAAAGAATCGCTGGCTGCTTTGCAAATCACTTGGAACGAATTACAACACGCTGTAACAACGGTTACCGCCCAACAAAACGAATTATGAAAAAAACACTCTCTATTCATTTAGGTCGTCAATTGTTTATCATTGAAGAAGATGCTTACGACCGCCTTCAGCAATACTTGCAACGCCTTGAAAATTCCTTAAAAGGAGAAGAAGGAGTTGGTGACATCATCGAAGATATCGAAATGCGCTTTGCAGAATTGCTCATGAGCTATATGGGCGAAACCCGCAAAGTGGTTACCATAGAAGATGTAGAAAAAGGAGTTTCTTCATTAGGCGAACCGGAAGAGATTTCGGAAGACGCGCCAAAAGAAGAACCACAAGCCAAACGCACCGAATGGTATGAACCGAAAAATCGAAAGTTTTACCGCGATACCGAAAATGGAATGCTGGCAGGTGTTGCTTCGGGAACTGCCGCTTATATTGGAATCGATCCGGTTATTGCACGTGTGATTTTCATTCTTCTCCTGTTCACAGGACTTGGGGTGCCGCTCTACATCATTTTATGGATTGTTGTTCCCAATGCTTCTACTCCATCCGAACGGCTGCAAATGCATGGAAAACCGGTCACTGTTGATTCCCTGAAAGAAGAATTTACCAAAGCAGGCGAACGTATCAAGGAAGATGCAAAAAATGCCAAGCACCGTTTTCAATCAGGTAACGATCATATTACAAAACGTGCCCGCAGTTTGGTGACCATCTTAGCGAAAATTATGGGTATTGGAATCATCATCGGAGCTGCTTTATCGTTGATTTTCTTCACCTTAACCATTACCGGAGTCATAGATTTTATCCCAACCACCGGCGATGAAGAATACACTTCGCTGCACGATTTCCTGAAAATTGCCGTACCGGTGCCAAAAACCTTTACGTTGATGTGGTGCTCCATGCTTCTCATCGGGTTTTCCGGTCCTTTATTCGGATTTCTTATCGGAACACGACTTATTTTACAACGAGCAACACGTTTCTTTAAAGTAAATATGATCATCTTCCCGACTTTATTGGGAGTAGGAATCATTTGCGGTATCATTAGCGGTGTGCAAATCAGTCGTGACTTTGCGGTGTATAAAGACTTAGAACGCACGAACATGACAAGTAATGCAGATGTATTAATCATCGAGGAAATGGCTGAATATTATAACAATCAGCGTGTTGTATCATCGGGTGGAATTGATTTCTTCAATATCAAAAACGGCAAAGTAAAAGAAGACGGCGTTATGATTACCTATCTGCCAAGCCATGATTCACTTTTTCATATTTCACAAATAATGAGTGCACATGGTGTAGATTCTAAGTCGGCAAATGATCGTTCCAGTCGTATCAATCATACCACTCAGCTTTTAGGAACAAAATTGGTGGTTTCACCGACTTACACGTATCCAACAACCGATGGTTTCAGAGATCAGGAAGTAGAAATCAAAATTGAAATTCCTGTTGGTAAAAAACTCATTGTAAAAGGAGTAACTATACAATACCCACAAACCCAAAATAGCGGAATGCTTTACCAAAATCAACCTTTCGAACCTTGGGATTAGGATTAAGGCACCTAGTTCTTTTCGTAGCAAAGTAAGAAAGCGCCGTTGTAGCAATACAAGCGGCGCCTTTTTCGATAGATAAAACCCTTTTTCTATCGAGAAGCCCTTTCTTCCTCTTCTTCGTCTCTAGGAATCAAAAAATGCTCTAGTTTATACAACACTCCTTTTTCGTCATAGTGTTTCCACTCGCCTATTTTCTGACCGCATTCGTTGTATTTTCCAATGGTTTTTAGAACCGGAGTTGGATCAACGTACCATCCCATTTGTTCTCTGAACGCTAAAGCCTCATCTGTGGGTAAAGTTGGCTTGTAGAATTCCACAAACACATGCACAAAATCGGTGGCTCCGAAACCGTAAAAATGCTGCAATTCATTTTCAACATAGTCAACCCGAACAGAGTCGTACTGTATGGTTGTGTTTAACTCCTGAATCACGCGGTAATCCATCACATACAACGGATGATATCCCCAACTATTCATTCTGTATATTGTTTGACTGTAATACATCCACGTTCCTTCTTTCTTGTATTCCACCAAAGGCGGCGCAGCATACAAATCAATTCCCTGATACCCCAAATCATTATTTCCGCCGTTGTTATTGTTCATCGCATTGATAGAAACACTTCGCGACGAAAGTGAAATGGAATTCAACGCAGTCAATTCAATATTCTGAAACCATTGCAAGTTCCCCGGATTGTGAATCGTTTCTTTTCCCGAAGCCAATAATTCGCCTTGAAGATCGTACACATCTGTCCAAACAAGTGTTGAATCTATTGGGGTGCGAACATATTTTAAACCCATTTCGAAGTTGGTTTTCGTAACCGCCTTGCCATCCTTGAACAAGATTTCTTCAATGATTTGGCCATTATAACGGTCAAAACGCGTACGAACGCCGTTCAATTTGTCGTTATCCCAAAACTCGGTGCGGCATAGTCGATTTGTTCCCTGGTAATATTCTTGCCATTTTCCGGAACGTTTTCCATGCGTGTAATGTCCGGTAATCCAAGGCAATGTTTCCGAATAATTTTGTTCCCAACGACCATGCAACACACCGTTTTCACCTTCACCGTTCAGCCACACTTTCCAGTTGTTGCGCTTTTCGGGAGAAGTCTGTGTTTTGTCTTCAAAATAAGCCGTAATACACTCTGGTTTCTGTGGAATTTCATACCGATTCGGTAAGGTAAATGCATTCTCCATATACGAAAAGTATGCTCCCTGAATGAGTTTCAATTCGTCCATTGAAAAACCGGAAGCGTGTTGCCAAGCTGGAACTTCAGGATCGGTAATGTCTTTGACCCACACATAATTATCGGCAGCGGCAATACGTCGCGCCAGGACTTCATGACCGGTTTGCTGCATCAGGTAACCCACCGCACAATGCGTATTGTGTTCATCAATAAACACCGGAATGCGTTCGTTGCGGTAATAATTCATCGGGAAATTTCCCGCCAAACGATAACCATCGAGTAAACAGATCAGCTGCATTCGCGAACGAAATTGCTCTTTGTCTAAGTCATTTCCCGGATTGGCGCGCAAAATTGCCAAAACACTTGTCAAATGCGCCTGAATGTATTCTTTATCCGAAGCAAATACACGCGCTTCTCCTTCAGGAGCTTGTGTTTTGTGGTTCTTCCAGTTGAAATTAAATGTGCACAACTGATCGTACAAACTCGTTGCCGAGACATTGATCAAAAACAGAAGTGCGAAAAAGGTAATTGCGGTTTTTTTCATCATAACAATCTTATAGGATTGACACTCAATACAGGTAAGTGACTGTTCCGTTCAATTATTTTTCAGAAAAAGCATCTAAACAATTAAACGAGGACTTTCACCTCCCGCAGATGCACAGATTTCTACTCGGCTAACGCCCTCGCATGTATGTTGTTAAATGATAATATGCGTTGCCGTTAGGAGCGCAAAAAATCTGTGAATCTGTGGGAAAAATATTTTTTTGGTAAGCGTCGTTATTCGCAGGACAAACACCGCATTTTCTGCCGGTAACGCGCCTGTATTATGGGCTTTATTTTCTATATTTGTGCAACAAAAATAGGCTATGGCAAATCAAGTAATCTCTGAAACAACTACATCCGTAGATTTTGAAACATTCAAGCAACAAGTGCTGAATGACTACCGGTTGGCTTGTTTATCAAGAGAAGCATCGCTGTTGGGTCGACGTGAAGTGTTGACCGGAAAAGCGAAGTTTGGAATTTTCGGCGATGGAAAAGAACTCGCCCAACTTGCCCTTGCCAAACAGTTCAAAGACGGTGATTTCCGCTCGGGATATTACCGCGATCAAACCTTGATGATGGCCATTGATCAATTGACCGTTCGCGAATATTTTGCTGGTTTATACGCACATACGGATAGCGAAGTGGAACCGCAATCGGCCGGTCGACAAATGGGAGGACATTTTTCTACCAGAAACCTCGATGAAAACGGGAATTGGAAAAACCTGATGGCTCAGAAAAACAGTTCCGCCGATATTTCACCTACTGCAGGACAAATGCCACGCTTATTGGGCTTAGCTCAAGCGTCTAAAATATACCGCAATCACCCAACGCTGAAAGATTTAGAGGAATTCAAAAAATTTACCAACGGTGGAAACGAAGTGGCTTTCGGAACAATTGGTGATGCTTCTACTTCTGAAGGTCCGTTTTGGGAAGTCATCAACGCTGCCGGTGTTTTACAAGTGCCGATGGTGATGTCAGTTTGGGACGACGGTTACGGAATTTCTGTTCCGCGCGAGTTTCAAACCACAAAAGGAAGTATTTCGGAAGCACTTTCAGGCATGCAGCGCACTGCTGAAAACCCGGGAGGATATGAAATTTTCGTTACCAAAGGTTGGGATTATGCGCATTTGTGCGAAACTTACGAAAAAGCGGTTGCCGTAGCACGAGAAGAACATGTTCCGGTGTTGGTTCATGTAAAAGAAGTCAATCAGCCGCAAGGTCACTCTACATCAGGTTCTCACGAGCGTTACAAATCGGAAGACCGGTTGAAATGGGAATCGGAGTTTGACTGTATTGCCAAATTCAAAGAGTGGATTTTATCGTTCGAAGCCGAAGGACAATCCATTGCTTCCGAAGAAGAATTGACAACCATTTCAGCCGATGCTAAAAAAGCGGTAAACGAGGATAAACGTGCTGCATGGTCTGCATTTTCAGATGTTTTGAAACAAGATTTAACTTCAGCCCTTGAATTACTGAAAGCTTTAGCTGCTGAAAGTGCACAAGGTTCTTTCATTCAATTGGAAATCACGGCGCTTGAAAAAGCAATGGAGCCGATCCGAAAAGATATTTTTAATGCCGTTCGTAAATGTTTACGCATTGTTCGCGGCGAAAACGGACCTGCTCGTCAAGCGTTGATTCAGTGGCTGGAAAGCGAAAAAGCGAAAAACTACGATCGTTACAGCGAAAACCTCTACTCTACTTCCGAACAAAATGCGTTGAATATTACCCCGGTTGATCCGACTTACGCATCTACGCCAACCATGGAAGACGGACGAATTATCCTGCGTGAAAATTTCCGTTCGATTTTCGAAAACTATCCACAAGCATTGATCTTTGGTGAAGATGCCGGAAAAATTGGCGGTGTGAATCAATCATTGGAAGGTTTACAGGAACAATTTGGTGATTTACGTATCTCCGACGTTGGAATTCGTGAATGTTCCATTATCGGTCAGGGAATCGGGATGGCCATGCGTGGTTTGCGTCCGATTGCTGAAATTCAATACCTCGATTACTTATTATATGCCATTCAGATTTTGTCGGATGACCTTTCTACGGTTCAATACCGAACAAAAGGCGGACAAAAAGCGCCATTAATTGTCAGTACACGCGGGCATCGTTTAGAAGGAATCTGGCACAGTGGAAGTCCGATGGGAATGATCATCAACTCACTGCGCGGAATGCACATTTGCGTTCCTAGAAACATGACAAAAGCAGCCGGTTTTTACAACACGCTAATGGCAGCCGATGAACCTGCATTGGTCATTGAGCCGCTAAACGGTTACCGTACCAAAGAACCGATGCCAACCAATATTGGAGAATTCCGTATCGGATTGGGCTTACCGGAGATTGTGAAAAAAGGAACCGATTTGACCATTGTTTCTTACGGATCTACCTTCAACTTGTGTGAACAAGCTGCTCAAACGCTTGCGGAATTGGGCGTTTCGGTTGAGTTGATCGACGTTCAAACCCTGATTCCATTCGATATCAATCACGTAATTACCAAATCGTTGGCAAAAACAAATCGTTTGTTGATTATTGACGAAGATGTAAGCAGCGGTGCAACGGGATACATGCTCGACAAGATTTTGGTAGAACAAAAAGCGTATTTCCATTTGGATTCTGCTCCGGTTACCTTGAGTGCAAAAGATCACCGTCCGGCTTATGGCACCGATGGCGATTATTTCTCGAAACCAAGTATCGACGACATCGTAGAAACAGCTTACGGAATGATGAATGAAGCTGATCCAAACGCATTTCCGGCAATTTATTAGCAGTTGAGAAAATCCATCGTCATAGCAGTTGTGAGTTTTTTCATCATGAGTATCATGGCGAAAGACATCACCTCGCTGTCGTGGAATATTTGGTATGTTGCGAACAAAGAATATGTTGCAAAAGAATTGTGCGTCAACAAGGCCAAGCCTAAAATGAAGTGTAACGGTAAATGTCATTTGGCCAAGCAATTGCAAAAACTGGAAGAACCGCAACCGAAAAAAGCACCCACCGCTCCAAAACAAGTAAAGTTGAAGGAATTGGAATGGGTTATTGCTTCGGCTGAAATTCTTCCGGCAACGAAAAATCCGGTTATCACAGAACACAATTTAATTTATTGGAACGATCTTAAAAAAGCACCCCGCTCTTTCTCCAACACCATTTTCCACCCGCCGCAAGCCTGATTTCCATCAGATTATTCGTGTACAGGAATACAAAATGCCTCCCACAGATGCACTGATTTTTTGCGCTCCTAACGGCAGCGGAAACTATGTGTTTGGTTATATGATGAAACTAAACACATAAAATAGCGAGGGCGTTAGCCGAGCTGAAATCAGTGCATCTGTGGGAAGAACATCCTATTTATATCTCGGTACAAGAAAGCTTTTATTCTATTTAGTTAATTTTTATTTCGAATATGAAGTTATTCGCATTAGTTGCGGGTATGCTTTTAGGTTTGCAGGCAATGGCCTGTGACGTTTGTGGTGCCGTGAATTCCGCTTTGGGATTGGGAACGGTTGCTGCCGGAAATCGTCATTCAATTGGTTGCACCTATCAGTACCGCAGTTACAAGAGCAATCATCCGGGCATTTTTAATGAGCCGTCGGTGAGCAGTTCAGAGCGTTTTCAGCGGTTGGATCTTACCGGAACCATTCGTCTGGCTTCGCGTTGGCAGCTGAAAGTAAGTTTACCGTTGGTATACAACGAACAAACCAAAGAAGGTGTGCATTCCTATCGTCAGGGCATAGCCGACCCAATGCTGACAGGACATTATTTCGCGATCAACCGTATGGATTCGACCGGAAATAAAGTCATTCGGTTGAGTGTTGGTGGTGGCGTGAAGATGCCTTTTGCACAATTTCCTGAACCCGATAATGAGTTGTTGTTACTTTATCCGGGAACAGGAACTTGGGACGGAATGCTGCAATCTTCTTTCTTTCTCCGTAAAAACAAATGGGCGCTGATTCAGGAAAACAATCTTATGTTGAGAGGTACGAATAAACATGCCTATCAGCCGGGAAACCTGTTTAGTTCAACCCTTTATGGAATGCGCCGATTCAGCAATTGGTCTATCTTCGGTGGTTTTCAATATGCCTGGAATGGCATTGATTACCAAGACCGAAAGGCCATCAACAGTTCGCCTAGTCAGGGAAATATCCTTAGTGTGACAGTAGGCGGAACAATTCAGTGGGGAAATCTAATGGTACAAGCCAATTACCATCACCCACTCGCACAAAACCTCGGAAACGGTTACGTGCAACAGCAAGTCGGCTTTACAGCCGGAGTTTATTATTTATTCAATTAAAAAAATAGTATGAAATATACAATCAGTTTATTCGCCCTTTTAGCCATTACCTTATTTTCTTGCAAAAAAGACGACGAAGATCATGTTGATTTTTCGGGAAGTATCAGTGTAACCGCTCCAGCAGCCAACGATACCATTACCGGTGGAAACACGTTTATGGTTACCGGAAGTATCACAGGCAATACCGAAATGCATGGTAATATGATAACGGTTTACAATCAAAACGATCAGTCGGTAGTCTACAGTAATACCCTAGACAGCCATTCGGATGCTTACACCTTGAACGAAACCGTAACCCATACGCTTACTGCGGCTACACCTTTACGTTTGGTAATTGAAGTAGAAGTAGATCACGATGGTGAATCTCTAACCAAAGAAGTGTTGTTTCAGTATCAGCCTTAGTGAGTTTTTAAGTTGGTAAGTTCTTGAGTTTTTAAGTTTATTGAGTTAGTCAGTTCAACTCAATAAACTTAAAAACTCAAGGGCTCAATTAATTAATGAATATCTTAGCCACTCAGTCAAATCATCATGCTCAAAACAACATGCTTACTTGTTTTACCAATTGCATTTCTTTTTTGCAGTTGCAAATCTTCTGTAAATGTTCATCATCCGGAACCTTTAAACAAGAATGTCGACACAAACCTAATAGCTGAAAGTCACAACGAAACAGACATTCCGCTCAATGATTACATGAAAGAAGAGCTTGCACCGATTCGGGCGAATTTCAAACGGATCAATTCGATTAAAAAATGGTCGAAGGTCGTGCAAAAAGATGTGTATCAATCGTCAGAAGGTGGGTATGTGTGCTTTTATTACTTAAATGACAAAATCGAAAAAATCGTTGAACGTAACTTCGGTGAAACCGGACAAGCAATCTCAGAATTCTATATTCTTGGTGGTGAACTCTCATTTGTATTGAAACGTTCCTACAATTACAACCGACCAATTTATTGGGATTCCACCCAGATGAAAGAAAGTAATGATACCGAAGTGTTTGACTTTGAGAAGTCAGAAATCTTGGAAGACAGAAGTTACTTCATTAAAGGCCAAATGGTTCATGCAATCATTTCCGGTGATTGTGGTGCGCCTTTTAATCAAGAATTTTTAGACCAAGAAGGAAAGCAAATCATAGAACATTTTAATGAATTGATGATGTTAGCGACAAAACAGTGAGATAATGTCTAAATAACCGAGGTTCGATATTACTCCTTCACTTCCAATTTCTCCATGCGCTCTTGCAACTGCAAAATCAATTCTTTCAACGCCTCATTTTCGGCCTTTTGAGCTTCAATCAATGCTTGCTGTTCCTGCACGGAATTGATCAACATATAGGTCATTGCACCGTTATCTACTCCTAAGTATTCGGTTTCTTTACCGGTTGCATCGCGGTATGTCCATGGTTTGATCATGTAAGGTGCAATTTCTTGTAATTCCTGTGCGATAACCCCTACTCCGGTTTCTTTTGGCATATTGGCTTCGCCCGTGTAGGTAAACCAAACCGGTTTGATCTTCATCAAATCACTCAACCCACCTTGATAAGGAAGTATATTTGTTTTCAAACGACGGTCTGAAGTAACTGTCCACGCATTGGATGTTGGCTTCGCAGCACTGTTTGTTCCAATCTCTAATTGAAATGTAGGCGTTACCGTTCCAATTCCAACATTTCCGTCGTGAATGGTCATTCGCTGCAGTCCAAATTGGTAAAAAGCAATGTTATCATCCCAATCATTATCTATACCAATACGCAAACTTGTTTGTTCACCTGATTGCGAGTAGTATTGAATGTAAGCCAAATCTCCACTACCTCCATACGCATTAGGAGGAAACATAATTCCGTTCACTGCTCCCAAACCAATTGCAGGCATTATTGCTCCACCAAGCACCTGTAATTTGGCTTGTGGGGTGTTCGTTCCCAATCCGATTCGGTCTAAACTTGCATCCAGAAAAAGCGCATTTGGGCTAAGCATCGATTCAATTCTAAAATCGCGATCCAAGGCCTGTTCGTTAAAGACAAATTGCCCGTTCGCATCCAAGTCCACCGAAGTTAGTCCGTTTTCAAACAACTGAAAGCGTCCATCATCGGTATCTTCTGTTAATGAAGCAATGGTTGTACCACTTGTATTCACCGCAGACCAGTTTACTGAGCCACCAAAATAAGAAAGACCATTATCGCGCACTTCAAAGTGATTCACTCCGGCATCTTGAATAATGAAATCACCCGTACTATTCAAATCGTGTGTTAAATTAAAGGTTCCATGCGTCAGCAAGGTATTTTCCAACAATGTTCCACCCAATTGAATCGCATCAGCAGTTGCATCTACATTCAAACCATTATTTGCAACTGCAGTTAAGGTTGCGCTTCCCGTAGTAGCACCTCCTGAAATACCATCACCGGCTACAACATCAGTAATATCACCGTTTGGAATGGTAACACTGTTGCCACCGGAAATTGCGAGTGTAGATGTTCCGGCAGTATAAGTTAGTGTTTGATTATCTGTATTAACTCCCGACAAGTTCACTGTACTTCCGCTTGAAATAGACAAGTTATTCCCCACAAGCGAAATGTCTTGAATTTCATTCGTTGGATTTGAATCTGCATCATCTACATTATCAATTGCATAAGCTCCCAAGTAGACATTTCCACCGTTACTTAAATACAACGTATCGTTTGAAAAAGCCAGTGCTTGAATTTCATTGGTGGGATTTGCATCCGCATCATCAACATTATCTACCGCATAAGCTCCTAAATAAACAAAACCGCCATTACTTAAATACAAGGTATCATTACTGATACTAAGTGCTTGTAACTCATTGGTAGGGTTGGCATCGGCATCATCTACTTGGTCATTCGTTACCGTTTCAGCTTCTTTCGCGTAAAGTGCGTAAGGAACACTCATCAACTGACTTGTACCCATTACAACGTAAGCGTTTCCGCCTGCAACATCTATAGCCGTTTCAATAAAATATTGACCGGTAGACCAATCAATAGCGGCAAACGATCCACTTAAAACGGTTCCTGTTCCAATTTCAAGATTAACCAAACCGTAAGCATTTGTTGTAACCGCAAAGGTTTCAGAGTAAACGGAGGCACCACCAATGGCACCTTGCTGAATGGTCATGCGAATACCAACTGCTTGATTGGTCAAAATAGTATTTCCCGCATTTCTAACTACAGCTTGATATTTAAACCCTTGTGGAACTTGAGCAAACGAAATTGCTGAAAGTGCTAGACAAGCTACGAACGTTAAAAGAATCTTATACATATTCAAGAATTATTTAGAGTGTTTTGATCAGTTTAATTGTTTTGAGACTAACGTCTGTTTTGGAAAGTACCAGTGAATAACTTCCTGCCGCCCATTGATTTACTTCTATTAGGGTTTGTTCATTTACTAATAACTCTTGCGAGACCACCTTTCCGTTTCCGTCGTAAAATGTACACACTACATTTTCAAATTCCGGTGCTTTCACAGTTAACCATTCAGAAGTTGGATTTGGATAAACAGTAACAATGAACAAGGGGTTATTATCCACTAACTCCAAGAATTTCCAATTTGTTTGATGAAATCCTTGTGTTAAATCATTCGATGCATTTGAATAGGTAGCAGTAATCACTTCACCAATGGTGAAATCGACGTTGGCTGCAGCATTTGTATAGGATTCACCCTGTGAAGAGACAACCTCTTGCGCATTCGTTGCTATACAAGCACATGAAAAATATGCGAAAAGCAGGATTTTATTCATCGTGTAGTACGTTAAGAATCTCTAAATTAAGTATATTTCGCCAATTATGCCTCCAAACTTTCCTCCATTTTTGTTTTGAATGCCTGTGTATAGAAAAAGTTCCGTTTGATTTGAACGAATCTTCACTAGCTTACATTAATTTTAGCTCTTCATTAGAACAAATGACCAAAAAAGAAAAAGCACATTACGTCATCACAGAACTCGAAAAATTGTACCCCGAAACACCCGTTCCGCTGGATCATTGGGATGCATATACCTTATTAATAGCCGTTCTGCTGTCAGCGCAATGTACCGACGTTCGGGTAAACCAAATCACACCTACTCTTTTCAAACGCGCATCTCGACCACAAGACATGATCAACGTTTCGGTGGAAGAAATTCGGGACATCATCAAACCCTGCGGATTGTCGCCACGAAAATCACAAGCCATTTACGACCTTTCACATATTCTAATTAACGAACATAACGGAGAAGTTCCGGCCGATTTCGAAGCTTTGGAGCGTTTACCGGGTGTGGGACATAAAACAGCTTCCGTAGTGATGTCGCAAGCATTTGGTGTACCTGCATTTCCGGTAGATACACACATTCACCGATTGATGATCCGTTGGGGATTGACTTCCGGAAAAAATGTGGAAGAAACCGAGCGCGACGCCAAAAAATTGTTTCCTGAGAATTTATGGAACAAACTACACCTGCAAATTATCTTTTACGGTCGAAGTCATTCTCCTGCTCGAAGTCCGAAAAAAGAAATTGACTACATTACCGCAACAATCGGCACAAAAAAAGCCTTGTTGGAATTGAAATAACCCACGATTACTAAAACGAATACTATGAAAAAAACAACCGTAAAAACAGCCATTACACTTGGAATGGGCTTACTTATTTATACCTGTACAAGTATTTCGGCGGGAACCAATTTCAGTAAATCATTTTCAGGTTTTGAGAAAGGTAAAATCAAGTACATAGAATCGGCTATCGACAGTTTGGAATTCGCGATGAAGGTGCCCGATTATATGGAAACAACGGCTTCACTAGACAACAGCAGACCTTTCCAATACATGAACGAAGTAAAAGAGCATTACATCATGGCCAGTTATGAACTGATCAGCGATGTAATACCTGCTATGGAATCCATGGGTTATAGCGGCGACAATTTACTCGATGAATACGTCACCTATAATCAGGAAGTAATTGCTGAGGGTGTGAATGTCTCTGCACAAAAACCGGTAAAAAAACTGACCATCGACGGAATGCCTGCCCGTATGCTGCAATTTGACGGCATGGTTGACGGAATTGATGAAGGAATCAGCTACTTTGCTGTTTTTATTGAATCGAAGAACAAATTGTACTTTGTTTTGGCCTGGACGCTTGAGAGCAAAAAATCCGAATTCACACCAATTGCAGGAACCATGCTCAAGTCTTTTCACCTCAAGAAGAACTAAACTGTTCATGATCTCCATTCATCAGTTAACCACAGTAAAAGTTTAACTTGAGAATTAAAATGTTCCGAATTAGTCGTAACTGAAAGAAAAAACTTATTTTAATCGCTTACAACCAAAAGAACAATAACAAAAAACAACAATTATGAAAAAAGCCGTTTACGGAGTCACACTTTTCCTAGGAATGGGATTATTAATGACTTCTTGTTTTAGCAGTTCAAGCAGTGATGATTTGAAAAAGTCGCTTGAAGACCTTAAGAAAGATTTGAATACAGTGAATTATGTTGAGTCGGATATCGATAGCTTGGATTTCAGCATGGTGCTTCCTGATTACATGGTTGCTACTTCTACTCTTGATGCAGACAGACCTTTCCAGTTTATGAATGCCGTAAAGGAGCAATACATTGTAGCTAGTTATGAAATGATCAGTGATGTAGAGCCTTCTTTGAAAGCGTTGAATTACGAAGGAAAAACCTTGCTTGATCAATATGTTTCTTACAACAAAGAAGTGATAGAAGAAGGTGTAACGATCTCGAAACAAGATCCGATCAAAAAAATGACCATCGACGGAATGCAAGCGCAACTAATGCAATTCGATGGTATGGTTGAAGGAATCAGCGAAGGAATCAGTTATTATACTGTTTTCATTCAAGCCAAAGACAAATTGTACTTTATCATGACCTGGACACTTGAAAGCAGAAAAGACGATTTCAAACCGATTGCAGAAAAAATGATCAAATCATTCCATTTGAAAAAATCGGCATAAATCGTTTTTTTTACAACCGAAAATTCTTAAGCATCACGACTGATCGTGGTGCTTTTTTGTTGGCGCATTGCATGATCATTTCCCACAGATGCACGGATTACAGCTCGGCTAACGCCCTCGCACATTTTTAATGTTGTATAGTTGTTTATGAAATTGAAGTATCAACAGCGCTGCCGTTAGGAGCGCAAAAATCAGTGCATCTGTGGGAAAAAAAGTACCATTCAGTTGGTCTTAAATTCATTCTTCCACAAAATCCAAATCTTTATCATGGGTTTCGGCAATGGTAGCTGTGCTGTAAATGCCAATTCCAAAGGCCAATAACCCCACAATGGCAGCAGCATTTACCACCGAGACATCCCAATCTTGCAAATACCCGAAGCCAAGCGTCATCGGGATCACCATTCCGCGCACCATGTTGGGAATAGTAGTCGCCGCCGTTGATCGAATGTTGGTTCCGAATTGTTCTGCTCCAACAGTTACAAACATGGCCCAATAACCTGTTCCGAAACCAAACCAACAGCAAAGGAAATAATACATTCCCTGAGTTTTGATACCACCGTATAAGAGCCAGACCACGCTGATTAGGGTAAAAGCCATCATCCATAAAATGGCTTTCTTGCGCGATTTCAAAATATGACTCAACACTCCGCTGAATAAATCTCCTGCCGAAATACCAATATAGCCCCACATGATAGCATCGCCTGCTTTGATGCCTCCGGGAATGCCTAGCGCTTTACCAAATTGATTGCCGAGCATGGCCAAAATTCCAATACAAAACCACGTGGGAAGCCCAATTCCGATGCATTTGAGGTAACGTTTTAAACGATCCCAATTGGCAAACAAGGAAAAGAAATTGCCTCTTGAAACCGACGAATGCGACACGGCTTTAAACATTCCTGATTCGATGACACCGAAACGCAGCAATAACAACCCAATTCCCATTCCACCACCGATGAAATAAGCAATTGACCAATCGCCTGCCAGTTTTACCGTAAAATTGGCAACTACCGCTCCAGACAACCCGAAACCGGCAACCAATGATGTTCCTAAAGCACGTAGGTTTTTAGGTAAAACTTCAGAAACCAAGGTGATTCCTGCTCCCAATTCTCCGGCCAAACCTATTCCGGCAATGAAGCGCAAGCCCACATAACTATAGGTCAACGTTTCTTTATCTCCTGGGAAATAAGGTAACAACCCGCACACGATATTAGCTGCGGAATACAAAATAATGGAACCGAACAATACCGATAATCGTCCGCGTTTGTCTCCTAAAACACCCCATAAAATACCTCCGAGTAGCAACCCTCCCATTTGCCAATTGATAATCGTACCACCAACAGAATCAACCTCGGCTGCCGAAAAACCCAATCCCAGAAGACTCGGCTCACGCACAATACCAAACAACAGTAAATCGTAGATATCAACAAAGTAACCTAGTGCAGCCACAATTACAGGCAAGGAAAACAAGGGTTTATAGGAAATTTTTTCCACAGTAGTGTCGTTTTAGTATTTACAAGAGAATATTAGTTGTTCAATGAATCCGCCTCAGGCGGATGTTTTTTTTTACCACAAATGCACGAATTCGGCTCGGCTAACGCCCTCGCTAACTATTATTCAACAAACATAATTGTGTCACAAACAACAGATAACTAGTTCAATCCTATGCGCTGTCAGCCTGAGGCTGAAGCGCAAAAATTCGTGAATCTGTGGGAAATCAACTAAATTCCCTTGTAAAGCATATTTTAAGAGGCTGAAAATAGTGAGATTTTGCGGGATGCAAGACGCTTTTCAGGGAAATGTAACGCATGCGCACTATTACAGCTAAAAAATGGGTAAAATTGCACATGTTTTCGGATGAACAGTTTATGCAGCGTGCCATTCAACTGGCGCTTTTGGGAGGTGTTTCCGTAGCGCCAAATCCGATGGTGGGCGCTGTAATTGTGTACAACAACCGCATCATCGGCGAAGGTTATCATCAACTGTTTGGTTCGGCTCACGCTGAAGTGAATGCTGTAAACAGTGTCGAAGACCAATCGTTACTCCGCGAAGCAACCATCTACGTAACGTTGGAACCCTGCGCCCATTTCGGGAAAACGCCACCTTGTGCCAATTTATTGGTTCAGAAGCAATTCAAACGTGTGGTGATCGGCACTGTTGATCCGTTTGCCAAAGTTGCCGGACAAGGCATTCGCATCTTGCAGGAAGCAGGTATTGAATGTACCGTTGGCGTGTTGGAAAAGGAATGTCAGGAAGTGAACAAACGCTTTTTTACGTTTCATAACCAACAGCGACCTTACGTCATCTTGAAATGGGCACAAACCATTGACGGATTCATCGATGCTGACCGCAACAACAATGAAACAGGTGAAATTCGCTGGATTTCTTCTCCTGATACACAAACCCTCGTTCACCAATGGCGCGCTGAAGAACAAGCTATTTTGGTGGGTTGGCATACGATTTTGAATGACAATCCAAGTTTGACAGTGCGCGCTGTAAGCGGAAAGAACCCGATTCGTGTCATCATTGACAGCAAACTTCAAGCTCCGACAACGGCAACTGTTTTCACCGACGGCTTACCTACAATTGTCCTCAACACCCTTCGCGACGGTCAGGAAGGATCGATTCAGTACGTTCAGCTCAGCGATTGTTCGGTTGAAAATCAATTAAAAGCCTTGTATCAGCTCAACATTACTTCCGTTTTTATTGAAGGTGGAAGATTTACGCTTCAGCAATACATCGATTCCGAAAACTGGGATGAAGCACGTGTAATCATCGGAACCAACAAATTCGGTTCCGGTACCAAAGCTCCTGTTATCGGACAAATTCCAACGAAAACAATCACCTTAGCAACAGATACCATTCATACTTTCTCGCCATCATGATCGAACTTATATTCAGTATCCTGAGTTCCTCGGTACTTTTCTTCCTGTTCCGGCTTTTTCCTAAATACGGAGTGGATACCGCTCAGGCTATTGTGGTGAATTACTTTACGGCTTTTATTTGCGGTTGTGCGGTGAATCAAGCTATGCCCGATGTAAACGGTTTACTGGAAACCAACCTCTTGCCGTATGTTTTATTAGCCGGATTCCTCTTTATCAGTTTGTTTGTAGGAATGGGCTATAGTTCTCAGAAAAACGGCATGGGAACCACTTCAGTAGCGGTAAAAATGAGCATGGCGCTGGCTATGATTTTCTTCATTATTGCTTACAACGAACCCGTTACCTTTCTTAAAGTCGTCGGTTTCATTTTGGCATTCGCCGGAATTTTCCTCATCACTTTTCAAAAAGATCAATCGTCAAATAAAGGCGCTGTTTTATTGTTATTATTTCTTTTTGTGGGAAGCGCCGTGCTGGAAACCTTGCTCAATTACGCCCAAAAGAAACTCCTCAACGACTACCCCGAATCGATGTTTACCGCTTTCGGTTTTTTGGCAGCAGGCTTTTTGGGTGTTTGCTGGATGATAACCGAATATGCACGCAAAAAACGAACCTTTTCGTGGAAAATCATTGTTGGGGGCATCGCACTCGGAATTCCTAATTATTTCTCTATTTACCTGTTGATCAAGTCCTATCAAACAACCGGTTGGGAAGATACCACGACTATAGCAGTCATGGGAATAGGCGTTGTTTCGCTTGCAGCTATATTCGGAATGCTTATTTTTAAAGAGTCGGCCAAATGGAACAAAATACTTGGACTGGTTTGTGCCATCGGAGCCATTGTATTGTTGACGGTGCTCTCTAAATACTAACCGTTTTTGTAACATTCAGAGATATGAAGATTTATCCTATAGAAACCGGAACGTTTAAGCTTGATGGAGGAGCCATGTTTGGTGTGGTTCCGAAAACCTTGTGGCAAAAAACCAATCCTGCTGACGAAAATAATATGTGTACATGGGCCATGCGTTGTTTGTTGATTGAAGACGGAAACCGCCTCATGCTCATTGATACCGGAATTGGTGACAAACAATCGGAGAAGTTTTTTTCGCATTATTACCTCGCCGATACGAAGACGTTGGAACAAAGCTTGAATAAATTGGGATTCGGACTGGACCAAATTACGGATGTATTCCTGACTCACTTGCACTTTGACCATTGTGGAGGTGCTGTGAAATGGAACAATGATCGTTCAAAACCGGAATTGGTGTTCCCGAATGCAACGTATTGGAGCACCGAAAACCATTGGGAATGGGCTACGAAACCCAATCCGCGAGAAAAAGCGTCATTCTTAAGCGAAAATATTTTACCTATTCAAGAAAGCGGACAATTAAAAATGGTGGAACGAACGGGTAATTTCAGCACGACTATTTTTCCGAATGTAGATGTACTTTTTGTGGACGGTCACACCGAAAGCATGATGATTCCGCACATTCATTACAAAGGTAAAACCCTTGTGTTTATGGCTGATTTATTGCCAAGTGCCGGACACATTCCGCTTCCTTACGTAATGGGCTATGATACACGACCATTATTGACTATGACAGAAAAAGAATTGTTCCTGAATACCGCAGCAGAAAAGGAATTGGTGCTGTTTTTGGAACACGATTCTGTAAATGAATGCTGTACATTGAAACAAACTGACAAAGGTATCCGTATGAATGAATCGCATTCGTTTGCTGAGATATTTAGTTAAAAAGTGTATTTTGAACCGTCGTTAATTTGGGACAACCATGAACAATTACTTGCTGCAACTACTCAAAGAGGTAAAAACCATTATCATTCCGGGACTGGGAGCGATTACGCTTACCAATGAAGCCACGGGTGAAATGATGTTTATGCCCTATCTGAAATACGATGACGGGAATCTGGCCAATCACATTGCCACCAAAGAAGGCTGGGAACTCAATGATGCCAAAAACCTCATTGCCAAGTTTGTACGCGAAGTCACCGCCGAATTAGACAAAGGAAATTCGTATGACATGTACCAATTCGGAAGTTTCAAAAAGGTCGACGGTGATGTGGCTTTTGACCAATGGTCTGCCGGAACGGTTTCAGAGCCTGAACCGGAAATTGTACCTGTTGTTGAACCGATTCCGGAACCGGAAGTAATTCCTGAGCCCATTATAGAACCTGTTCCCGAACCCATTGTGGAACCGGAACCGATTGTTGCACCTGAACCTGCAGTTGTTCCGGAACCGATCATTGAGCCGGAACCTGTTGTAGTGCCCGAACCTGTGATTGAACCGGAACCTTTTGTGGAACCTGAACCGGTTGTGGTACCCGAACCAATCGTGGAACCGGAATCTCCTACTCCTCCAATAGTAGAAACAGTAGTTGCAGCTGCGATTGTTGCGGAAACTGTTGCTGATGAACCGACTCCTGCAGTCACTGAAGAAAAATCGGTAGAAGTTCCAACTGAAGAACCGAAAGCGGTTACTCCTACTCCACCAGCCGAACCGAAAAAGCCCGTTGCTTCCAAAGAAAAACTAGCGGCGGAAGCCAAAAAGAAAGAAGCAGAAAAGAAAAAATCGGAGAAAAGCGCTCAGCCCAAGAAGAAAAAACGTGTTTTCGGATACATTCTTTGGGGATTTGTGGTCTTGCTGATGGGCGGCGCAACTTATGTGGCGTTGAACTTTGATACATTGAAGAATGATTTCCCGATTCTGGCCGATTTAGCCGGAGAAAACGAAGCGGGAAGCACGACTTCTGATGACGATAAACCTGCCATTGCCGAAGGCGAAAAAGACGCCAATCCGGATAATGATTCCATTTACGAATCGGAGGAGCCCACGGCAGAAAACGATGTAGAAAGCGCGCCTACTCCGGAATCCGCCGCGGCGGAGGTTGTTACTCCTGAGCCCAAACCTGTGAAAGAAAAACCGGCTCCAAAACCAAAACCGGTCGAAAAACCAAAACCTGCACCCAAACCGGTAGCAAAACCCAAACCTACTCCGAAGCCGGTCAATTCAACTCCTAAAAAACCGAAACCGCGTCCGAGCAGCAACTCCAATGTGGCTATCGGTTCGCCCGATCCTTCAAAACCGTATCACGTAATTGGTGGTTCATTCGGTTCGGAAGCCAATGCGAAACGTTTGGCGCGTCAATTGATCGGAAAAGGACAACCTTCGGTGGTTGTGGGAGAGTTTAACGGGATGTACCGTGTGAGTATTGCCAGTTTTGCGACAGAAGCGGAAGCCAATGCTGCGAGTAATGACCTGAAGAGTATTGTGCCGGCGGCTTGGGTGTTTAAATGGCCGTGATTGATCTAAACCGCCTTTTCTTGACGAAAAAAGTGGGACAAACTAGCGCGTAATACGTAACAATACTCCGTTTTCAAAGGAACGGTTATTGGTTACGTACTAGGCAGGCAGCTGTTTATTCGTAGATGTTAACCGAAACAGGGCTAAGTTGAAAATCAGCAATGTCCGACCCCGCGCTCAACATTCCTGATTGGAATCCAGGCTTCTCTAATACGATGTACATGTCCGTAGTAATGTGTACTGGTTTACCTGACGGAGGTGTATACACACCGCTTCCAGGCGTAACAATACTTAAAGCTCCATTCGACCCAGCATTCAATTCGTATGCAAAACCATCATAATTCAGCGTAAAATGCTGCATGGAATTGTCATATAAAAAATGTATCGCGACCAAACCAAATGCCCTTAATGTCCCTGGCTCTTCTTCGACAATTGTCACCTGCAATGTTCCAAGCGGACCATTGGCCGAATCAGGATTATGAAAACTGTATTCGCACTGAAGTATGATCTTTCCGTTTGGTTGTTTAAGCAATTGTTCGAGCGATAGTGTGGTAGTCGTATTTTTTGCTGCCATAATGGTATGAGTTAAACTTTAATACTATTTAATGCGACAATATTCGAAAAAATAATGCGGTAAACCTAACGTAAAAATACCTGTTTCTAGTTTCGCTGTTAAACTGAGTTCGCCATAAGAATGCCTGTTTGACAACGAAAAAGCCGGAAGAAATATTCTCCCGACCTTGTAGTTTTAGTGTCATTCCGTCTTATTCCATAAAAACAATGATATATGATACCGCTAATAGTCTGGCAATATAGACGAAAATCACACTTCAAATCATCCTACCTGAACCGATGTCGCGGTAAGCGTATAGTCCTGAAGGAAACCTTCTACCGTTAACGTTCCTGATCCAAAACCCGGAGAAAGTGTCATTGTTATTTTGGCAGTTACTGCCTTTTTAGGGTCTGGCCAAGCCGACATTGTGCCTTTTCCAAGTGCAATAATTGTTGTTATACCTGTGCTGCCATCGTAAGCTGTAGTTCCGGTGTAGTGAAGCGTCGTTAAGCTTCCCATACCATAAAGCGTTTGTATGTTTACGGTGCCGACTGCACTTTGTAATTCCGGTTCATCTAAAAGCGTTACATCAACTGTTCCAAACGGACCGTTAATCGAGTAAGGATTGTTGAAGCTATATTTTGCTTCAAGAGCCACTGTGCCATTTCCCAATTTTACCACATCTTCGTGTGATTGAATACTTGTTACTGCGTTTGTAGACATAAGACTGTTTTAAGAGTGAATAATTACTACAAGTATTCAACAATTAAGTCAATAGACAACAGGTAAAAATACCCGATTTCAATGTTCGCGAGAACCAACCTATTTCCGAAGAATGTGAACAAAAAAACCGGAAGTTTTATTCTCCCGGCTTTGCAATTTTATCATTCGTTTATCAAGCCATAAAAACAATGATAAACGACACCACCAACAATGACAGCAAGTGATACGTTGTGTTGATCAGGAATAACTTCCATGATTTCATTTCCCATGAAACGGTGTTGAGGTCAAGGGGAACAAAAAAGCCAAGCCACGTAAACACGGCAGACATGGCAGCCATCAATGCCGGTGTCATCATTTCAGAAGCCGGTTGATTCCATGTTGCCGGATTCCATACAGCAATATTGTGCGCCAATACCCATGCCATCAAGAAGTTTCCGATCACATTGATGATCATGGCTTTTACGAAAACCGATGTCGGTGGTTTTTGATCGAAATTAAATCCCATTTCCTTAGCCCACACTTTTCCGAAAAGTGGTGTGTACCAGATAAAACCAAGGAAGAAATTCGCTACCACAGCGATTCCAATAGCTAAAAAATTAATGTGAATGTTTGGTTCCATAAGTAATCTTATTTAATAGTTGACATATCAAACGAAAAAAACCGAAGAAGGTTTCGGATAGGTCACCAATGCAAGCAATACAACAAAAAACCGGTCAAAACAACTCATTTCTACTTGAAATATCCGTTGTTCATTTAATAAGAGTACCTTACCACAAACATGAATATTCATCATGTGTGCGGGTAACCGTTTTATCCAATCAGTTAATCAGATACGTATGTGTTTTTCAGCGAATGCCAGCTTTATAGCCGGAGCAGCCTTAACGGTTGTCGGGGTAGCTTCTTTGAGTCAGGTACGTAAACCGGCTCAATTGATGTTTGCATCTATTCCCTTATTGTTTGCCATTCAGCAAGTCTGCGAAGGATTCGTGTGGCTTTCGTTATCCGACAGCGCCTTTTACCACTGGCATGGAACCGCCAAATACGCTTTTCTCATTTTTGCTCAAATCGTTTGGCCTACCTGGATTCCGCTCTCTTATTTGTTGATCGAACGTTCTCTAAAGCGACGCAAGATCATTCGTTATTTCCTCTTTGCCGGTATTGCCGCCACACTCATTCTCACTTATCGTTTGCTTTTTTCAACAGCGGTAGCGCAAATCAACGGATGTCATATCTCTTATGAAATAGAATCCACCAAAACAATGATGATTGCCACCGGAATTTTGTATCTCAGTGCCATTGTGATTGCGCCGTTTATCTCCAGTTGCAAACGCACCTTTATCCTAGCTACGGCCAATGTGGTTTCGCTCACCATTACCCAACTGTTCTTCGATGTTTACTTGGTTTCGGTGTGGTGCTTTTTTGCAGCGGTGCAAAGTGTGCTAATCTTTTTTGTGATGAGGGAGATGAGGAGGGGGAATGGAAGTGTATGAAATTATTTTTGGTAGAGATGTGTATGAAGGGTTGCTTTCATAAAGAGGATGGTCCTACTTTTTGCAGGAAGATATTTACGGAGTGAAGTCACTTGGCAAAACCGTTCGAAAACAATCTAGTGAATGTGATAAACTTATTAATATCCAAAGAAATTTATCCCGAATTCATTTTTCAAATAATCAGGAGGTGTAAAGGAAAAATTTGAAAGTAGTACACCATCATTATCAAATCTTCCTATATCAAATTGTGATTCCTCCAGTAATACCATAATATGTTTTTCGTACTGTTCAATAAATGTTTCATAGTAAACTGGATTGAAATAAACATTTTCAACATGCGCAGCTATTAACATAGTTATATCCGATTTTAAATTATTCCTACTACGTAGTTGTTGTCCAAGATTTCCATAAAGAGGGGTATCACAGTCAAAATAACTAATAAGAAAGTATGTTTTACTCGTATTTGGTAGCAACGTAATAAAAATCATTTCCATCCTATTATCTGAATGAGGAATAGAATTACCTTCAAAATCGAAGTCTAAATAAAAAGCAGAAGAGACAGCTATCGGATAAAAGCTATCTAATTCAAAAACCTCTGTTTTCATTAGACTATAACTACCATCTACAATAATTCTATCGAATATAGTTTTGTTTTCTTCGATATCGTTTACTGATTCTTCACCGAAGTTCATCCATTGAGAAACTTCTAGTTTTTTGTGTGAAGAAACTACAAATCCTCTATAGGCGAAAAGAAAATTTTGTTCAGTAGTTTGATGGTAGGGGTGAAGTTCGATTGGCTTAAATATTGCATCATGAGTATTACAGAAGCCCCAAAATATTGAAGCATGATTCTTACCCTTTTTCTCACTATCCAATTCCCCTAATTTGAATTTATAAGTCATTACATGACCATCTTCAACAATTTGACTCAGCACTCCATTATTTTGGATGGAATGAGCTGCTGAAACTTTTATTTTTCCTGTAGAATCTAAGTTACAAGTAGCTGCACTCGCATCAGGATGCCAACATTTTTTAGATTTCTCAATGCCAAGAGCTATTACTTGTCCTAAAATAGAATCAAAATCTTCCTGAGTAACATCAGTCAAATTATACTTATCAAAAATTTGAAAATGTGTTTCTTGTAATTCGCCATTTTTAGGTAAAGAACCAACATCAGCCATAAATTGGTCAAAAATATCAGGCTTGAGACCTCCCTTCCTAAAATCACGCATTACCTCGAAAAAAGCTGTATGGTTGATCTGAGGATTAAGGAGTTGATTTAAAAAATTAGCCATGTCGTATATTAATAAAGCAAAATCGATACCAAAGTGAATATAGATATTCCTGAGAAAACTTGTATGATATTCTTCACAATCAAACTCAATTCTAATTATTCCTAAAGTGATCGGTAATCCGAAACAACATCTTTAATTACTTTAAAGATGCCACCCTCCTCTATCCTCCCTCAAAGGGAGGAGGTAGACTTTCCTTCTCGATTTCAGATCCCTATGTTTCCTAATGTGTCCTACCGCGTCCGCCTCAGGAGGATGTGGTTAAAAGAAAAATATGGAACCAATTCCTGCTTTTCCAACATCAATTATACGCATCACACCCATCTTTTCTTCGACGGATTCTACTTGGATCGTAATCACGTCCTCCACGTTTGTGCGCACGGCATTTCGGATGGTAGAAAATCGGAATTTTCAGGTGAGCGTAGATATCACCTCCGTACAATTTGCTTCTGCCCACCAGGTGAAACAATTTATCCGTACCGATGGTCAAACAGTAAACTCGCACCGCCAGCCCGATTTGAGGCGTGCGGTATTCATACAAACTCAAGGGAATGGAAACATCAAAAATGCGCGATTCGTAACGCACGCCTACCATCAGTGAATTGGCGCGGCGAACTCCGAATTTATTTCGACTAATGGGCAAAGCCTGAACAATGGCAGCATTTGCATACACACGCGATGCCCACAGGTTGTAATCACCCTGCACCGAAACATAAGTCGGAAGGTGAATTTTGTAAGGTTTCTTTACACGACCTTCCGTTATATCATCTTCTTGATTTTGAAAGACATTCAGAATATTGTCTTCATCTACATTTTCATCAGCATAATTGAGCCAGTCATACGACTGAAAACTGTATCCGGCAAATTGAACGTTTTCTTCTTCAAACTTTACCGAACCGATGTCCATGATGGAAAAACCCAATTTGTATTTGTAAGGCAAGTAACGACAGCCCATTTTTTTCGAATTGGGATAATAGCTACCACATTCGCTCATCATTTTCTGGTAGGTAAAGCCAATGTCGAGACCCATTCCACCTTTCGTGTACAATTGTGGATCCGGAGTTACCATTCCGTCGGCGTTTAATTCAAAAACACCCAACAATGAATCGTTGCGGACATTAAAATCCATGTTATAAACATTGGCCGCAGCTCCACCAATCGACAAGAATTTCTTGATGGAAATGCCTCCCATGAGCATATCACGACGTTTTTTGTAGAATGTGTAGGCGTAACTCAATTGAATTTCACCATAGTTGACCGATGAAACATAAACGTTTTTCAAGGAATAATCGATGTTGTGTTGTGGCGTATATTGCGGAACACCGTTTTCAATAAATTGTCCCGCATAATCGGGAATACCGCGAGCAGAGGTGTAACTTCTTACATTGAAAAATAATCCTGCGGCATGATCTCCCTGCGACCAAACAGCCGACAATACTTGAGCAAACGTGCGGTTATAGGCGTGATACTTGTTTTTGTTTTGATGGAATTGGATATCATCTTCGTCGATTCCTTCGCCTTCGGTGCGAATGACGCGCACCCAATTGGTTCCGTTGAGTGAAACAAAATTATTGTTGGCATAGGTTCCTGCTCCAACTATATGAATGTCAAGCCATGTCTTGGCATCCAGCATCGATGATGGATTCAAGAAAACACTGTTGGTTGGTGTATAATTGCTAAATGCAGCACCATATTGCTCTTGAGCAACAAGCACCGACGGCAAACACAAAACCAACAGCATCCATTTCATTTAACCCAAGTTACCCATTTTTATGGCTAAATCAACCAATCGGTTGGAATATCCGGCTTCATTATCGTACCAACCCACCACTTTTACCATGTTTCCGACTACCGAAGTGAGTTCACTATCGAAAATACAAGAATTGGAATCACAAACAATATCAACAGAAACAATCGGATCTTCGGTGTAACGCAGGTAATTTTTCAATGGTCCGTTAGCTGCATCCAAAAAAGCTTTGTTGATCGCTTCTACCGAAACCGGATTACGAACAATCATTGTCAGATCGGTCAACGAACCATCCGGAACCGGAACACGCATGCCACAACCGCCTATCATGCCATCCAATTCAGGAAAGATCCGAGATAATGCTTTGGCCGCGCCGGTTGTAGTTGGTACAATTGACATGGCTGCAGCACGCGCTCTGCGCAAGTCTTTGTGAGGGCTATCGTGCAATCGCTGATCGGTTGTATAACTATGAATGGTGGTAATATAAGCACTTTCAATGTCGCACAATTCGCGCATCACCGCGATCAACGGTGCAGCAGAATTGGTCGTACACGAAGCATTACTCACAATGATGTCGGAAGCAGAAAGACGATCATCGTTTACCCCCATTACAATATTGAGAATATCATCACCTTCCGACGGAGCACTTAAAATCACTTTCTTCGCGCCACCAGCCAAATGTTGTTCTGCTTTTTCTTTTGTTAAAAACAATCCCGTCGATTCTACTACCAAATCAACTCCCATATCGGCCCAAGGAATATCAGCCGGAGATTTGTACTGGGTAAAACGAATGGAGCGTTGATTATCGGTAGTGAGTACATCGCCTTCAATGGTGAAGGTTTGTTTCAATCTTCCATGTATACTATCGTATTTAAGCAGATGTGACAGCGTTCCGATAGGCGCCAAATCATTCACCACAACCACTTCGATATCTGAACGTTCTAAGCACAAACGTGTGAAATAACGTCCGATTCTACCAAATCCGTTTACCCCTACTCTTAATTTTTCTGCCATGCTTTCCCTTGTTGGTTGTACAGCGAAAATTAATCAAAAGAAAGGGATTGCAATCGTTAACAAAATAAAAAAACCGATTTGCCTAATTACAAATCGGTTTCTGTATCCTTGTTCATTTAAAATCAATGGTATACCTGCACAAATCCTTGTTTGGTGAGCTCTTCTCCGCTTTCCAATTCGGCTTTGATCATGTAGAAATAGGTTCCTTCGTCTACTAAATCACCGCCTTTGGTTCTACCGTCCCAACCACCGGCCGGATCAGTATACTCGTAGATAAGATTTCCCCAACGATTCAAAATCGTACATTCAAATGTTTTCACCCCTTCATATTCAATAAAGAAGATGTTATTTCCACTTAGGGAACTGAGCGTAATGATATTCGGAACGGCGATATCACATACCTTGTTACCGATTGTGGCCGTATCCGAATGCGTATAACATTCATTGGATGATGTAACAATATAATCACCCGGACTCAACACCGTTATCGAAGGTCCTGTTTCACCGGTATTCCAAGAGTAATTCAAAATATTTGGATTCGCTTGTGCATTAATCACATAAGATACACCTACACAGAGTACCGTATCCAGCACTTGTGTATACGCACTTCCCGGGTAAAAGATATCCGAACTAACGGCGGTTCCACAAGCGTTATCGGTAAAGGTGACCGTATAGGTTCCGGGAACTGTTGTCCATATCGATGGATTCAGTGCCGTATTGGAAGGATTAAAGTGAACACATGTATCTGATGCTGTCCAAACACCGCCGGCAAAAGCGGTAGTTCCTTGTACATTAAAGTTTTGGAAACAAGCCAATGTATCCGGGAAGATTGTTGGTTGCGGCAATGTGAAAATCACGACAGTTGTATCGTACGAACAACCGAAATCATCCGTTACATTATAGGTATAACTGTGTGAACCAGGTGTGTTGGGAACCACAACAATGGCTGTATCACTTTGACCGGAAATAATTGTTGGATCATTTGTCCAGAAATCGGTAACAATTTCGTTTTGATACGTTTCAGGCTCCGGATAGAGTGCAGCATCGAAGTTAATTGTCCATTGGAAGATGTATCCGTCATCCACACCTTGATTATCCTGAACCGTTACCGTCCATGGTCCATCAAGCGGACAACCGATAAAATCAGAGAACGAACCATCCGGTGCGTACACAAAACTCGGATCCATTGATGGGAAACCATAATCGTTTGTAATGATGTTAGTTGCGGCAATTGCATTCGCACAAATAGATGTGGTTGTTGCATTGACTTCAGAGAAACAATAGGTCCAAGTTGGGCTTCCCGGAGCACCACCATCTAGGTTGGTATCATTTCCGAGGAACGTACTGATTCCGTTACCACAACCGCCTGCTATTAACCCACCGGCCTGATTAAAGGCGTTCATGAGTGAGACTGTAGTTCCGTTCGGACACGTCAAAGCTATTTCTATATCTCCGATATACGAGTGTTCAATATCCAAACAAATAGATGTAATGTCATTCGGACTTGTAACTGTTCCACCGTTCAATCCTGTAATTCCGATTGTTGTTTCGTATTGCACTCCCGTACCATCAGGCAAAGGTGTGAGTCCGGCAAAAACTCCACCGATTCCGAATGATCCCGGAGGAACAGCAACACCTACGGTATCCGTTGGCGTAACACCACCAATCAATTCGGTTTGTAAACCAAGACATACCGTATCATCAATTGGTCCGGTTCCTGCGAAAATCGGTAACTGCGAAACCCTTACTTTACAGGTAATTCTAGCCGGTTGCGGGAACGGATCAAGAATTCGTAAATCAACAAAATATCCTTGACGAGCAGGAGGTAAGAACCACAATGAATCATCTTCACTAGAGAATACGCCTACACCACCAATTGTCCAGGTATAATCACAGTTATTCGTGTTTTGAGAATATCCTGTTCCGGTATTCTCAAATGAGTATGGAAACAATGGTTTGGCAACCAATAAAATAGAATCGCCAAAACAAACATCTACATATCCTGTATCTATTGGATTCATGATATTCGGACCTACTCCATTCACTCCTCCTACAAATGCTTCCAAATGCGGATAAAACGGCTGTGCCAAATCGCCACAAGCAACATTGGCAACCCATCCTGTTCCTTCATTTGCTCCATCGGAAACAAAACGAACGGTTAAACAACCCGTAGGATTATTGACAAACGAAGCCTGAACGTTGAACCCGTTGATGTTTGTAGCGGAGTTATATGCGCCGATCAAAGGAGCTGTAATATCCGGACCATCATAAATATAGATCGTATCTGTAGGATCAATGTTGAATTCAAATCCGATATTGGTTGCAAAAGTGATCGATACTTTTGAACCCATTGTCAAGTTTGGACAGAAGGTAATGGTTTCATCCGTATTTGGCAGGTAATTTCCTCCCATATCCACAAAATTGGTTGTGGAAGCAACAGCTAATGAATCGCAATTTAATGGATTTGCCACACCGAAATCATTGTCATAAATAGACATTTGTGCCTGCGATTGCAAACCGAATAATCCGGTAAAGGCAATCAACGCGAATAGTTTCTTTTTCATAGTGCGCGTTTATAGTTTTTGTTGAGAAAGTGCATACGATAAACGCAAGCGGTAGATTGATTCAGCTTTTAAGATGGTATTGGTACCGGAAATTTGAAAATACTGAGTCTCTTCTTCTTTCAATTGAATACCGTAATCAACGTAAGATGCTGTTTTAGATGAAGATGGTTTTACTTCACCTGCAATTACGTACTGATTTGATTTCCCTTCGGATACTTCAATCACCGAAAGGGCATGTTTCAAGCAATACGCTTCAAAAGTAGATTCGGTAGAACGCTGCGTATCCCTTGACGTGGAAGTCTTATTAAGTGGTTGCTGAGCGTTTGAGTAGCAACCGATCAGCAATACAATCGCGAAAGAGCAAAGTGTTTTCATAGTTGTTGTTTTAGTCTTAGACCACTAATGTGGTAAAATAGTTGCGCCAATATAAAAATAAAAACGGTTTTTGGAAGAACAAAAAAGCCGATGAGTTTGGACTCATCGGCTTCTTTTGCAATCGATTAGTTTATCTGTAAACTTGAACAAAGCCTTGTTTAGTTAGCTCTTCACCACTTTCCAGTTTGGCTTTAATGATGTAGAAATACGTTCCATCTTCAACGAAGTCACCACCTTTGGTTCTTCCGTCCCATCCGCCTGCAGGATCGCTGTATTCATAAATCGTATGACCCCAACGATTGATAATGGTACATTCGAATTCACTCACACCTTCATATTCAACAAAGAATATGTTATTTCCTGTCAAAGAACTTAGTGTGATGATATTTGGTACCTGAATGTCGCACACTTTAGTGCCAATTGTTGCTGTGTCGGAGTGCGAGTAACATTCATTGCTGGCTGTAACGATGTAATTTCCTGCACTTGCTACCGCAATAGACGGTCCTGATTCTCCGGTGCTCCAGATGTAATTCAGAATACTCGGTTGTTGCGAAGCATTGATCACATAGCTTGCGCCAACACAAATGATGGTATCTAAAACCTGTGTATACACTCCCGCCGGATAATAAATCTCAGCCGTAAGCACCGTACCACAAGCATTATCCGTAAAGGTGACTGTATATGTTCCAGGAACAGTAGTCCAAATAGAAGGATTCAGCACATTAGCAGAAGGGCTAAAGTGAATGCATGTATCTGCAGCCGACCAAACTCCACCATTGAAAGCAGTAGTTCCCTGTACGTTGAAATTCTGGAAACAAGCAAGTGTATCGGAGAAGATTGTTGGTTGTGGAAGCGTGTACAATATTACAGTAGTATCATAGCTACAACCGAAATCATCTGTTACGTTGTAGGTGTAACCATGTGCCCCCGGAGTTGTTGGAATAACAACAATTGCGGTATCACTCTGACCTGAAACAATGGTCGGATCATTAGACCAGAAATCGGAAACGACCACGTTTTGGTAACCTGCCAATCCCGGTTGCAATGACGGATCGAAGTACAATCCCCATTCAAAGATATATCCGTCATCAATTCCAAGATTATCCTGAACAATAATTGTCCAGTTACCATTTACAGGACATCCGATAAAATCATTGAAGTTTCCATCAGGTAAATAAACACCGTTCGGATTCATGGATTGGTTACCAGGAGTTACCGTTGTAGGCACTGTATTACCCGCTGCTAATTCAGCACCCATGGTTTGGAAGTCATTGAATAAAGTCGAGAAGCAATATGTCCAACCGATTCCGGGAACACCGTTACCGTTAATATCATCAGCATCGCCGAGGTAAGTACCGCCGCCGCCAAAACCACCGGCTATAAATCCGGGATTGTAAGAGTTTACCAACGAAACCGTTGTACCGTTCGGACATTGCAATGCAATTTCGAGGTCACCCAAGTAAGTATGTTCCATGGTGATGCACACTTGATTCAAATCGGTTCCATTTGTAATGGTTGCGCCATTCGGGAAACCTGTTATGGAAACCGGAGCTTGGTATTGTGCTCCTGAACCATCAGGTAAGTACGTTAATCCGGCAAAAGCTCCACCAAGATTAAACTCTCCACCCGGAATTACCGTTCCAACGGTATCAGTTGGTGTAACACCTCCGATAAGCTCAGTTTGCTGACCCAAACAAACGGTATCTTCTAATGGACCTGTTCCTGCAAAGATCGGCAAGATACTTACCCTCACTTTCGAAACAATTCGATACGATTGCGGGAAAATGTCTGTTATTTTCAAATCGACCAAGAAGCCATTCCGAGTTGGTGGAACGAACCAAATAGAATCGTTATTTGGAAAACTCATTCCCGCACCACTAATGTTCCAATCATAAACAACATTTGTGAGGTTTTGAGAATATCCGTAACCGGTGTTTTCCATTGAATAAGGGAACAACGGTGTTGCGACCAATAATATACTATCTCCCAAACACACATCCACAAACCCTGTATCCAATGGACTCATCTCGTTAGTAGAACCATTGTTTACATAGGCTTCCATGTGCGCTTCAAACGGCTGATTCGGGCTACCACAGGTAACATTACCAACCCAACCTGCAGCTTCATTGGCACCATCGGTAACAAACACAACTGTTAAACAACCTGTCGGATTGTTCCATGTAGCTTGGTGTGTAAATCCGTTGGGATCAGTTCCGCTATTGTGAGCACCTAATAAAGGATACGTAGCATCCGGCCCGTCGAAAACATAAATGGTATCCGTAGGATCTACATTGAACGAAAACCCAGCATTGATTGCGAAAACGATGGTGGCCTTTGTACCCAAATTTAAATCGGGGCAAATAACGATGGTATCGTTGTAGTTGGGTCCGTAGTTCCCTGCGCCGCCTTGGTCGAACCAGTTTTGGGCCGAACCGTCGCTGTAAACATTACAGTCCATCGGAGCATTTTGAGGAAACCCTGGGTCTGACATAGAAAATTGTGACCAACCTGCGCAAGCAAGCATCAAGCTGATTCCGAGTAGTATAAAATTCTTCATCTGCTCTTATTTAGTTGTTTTCATTTCTTGTTGAAGGATAAAAACCGATTTTACCATCAGCATTTTATCGGTTCCAGAGATTCGGAAATACTGATTTGCAGGAAGGATAGATAATCCCATTTTAATCGGGTCGATTAACTCGGCTTGTTCCATCGTTACTTCTCCATCCAGCTTCTTGGCTTCCTTGCCTTTCGGGAAGTCCATGATCGTACTACCGTGAGTTTTAGCAAATTCAAGCAATTTTGCATGTTCAGCAGGTGAACTAGTTGCAAGCTGCTCCATTGTTTGTACTTCTTTTGCGGTCTCTCTGATTTCTGTTTGCCCAAAGGAAAACGCTGAAAAAACAAAAACGGAGGAAACAAGTAAAGTAAATCTTTTCATCTTGATCGGTTTTAAGCTTTAGACTAACAACTATTGTTAAAAGTTGCATCGTATCGTGTAAAACTAGTAAAAAAAAAATCGTTTTAGGAGGGATAATAAGTTTAGTTTTGTAGCGTCAAAATTTCAAATCCTTATGGAAATCCAACAATTAACAGCAATTGCCAGTCAAGTCAGAAGAGATATTTTACGCATGGTTTCAGGCGCCAATTCCGGACATCCTGGTGGATCGCTTGGCTGTGCCGATTTTTTAACCGTTTTGTACTTTGAAATGATGCATCATAACTCTGATTCGTTTTCAATGGACGGAAAGGGTGAAGATTTGTTCTTTCTATCTAACGGACACATTTCTCCGGTTTGGTACAGTGTGTTGGCACGTTCAGGGTATTTCCCGGCTGATGAATTGGGAACTTTCCGTAAGTTGAATACACGTTTGCAAGGTCATCCGAGTACTGATAAAAAACTACCGGGTGTGCGCATGGCTTCCGGTTCGTTGGGTCAAGGACTTTCGGTAGCCATCGGCGCTGCTCAAACCAAAAAGATGAACAATGATCCATCAACGGTGTACACACTTCACGGTGACGGTGAATTGCAAGAAGGACAAATCTGGGAAGCGGCCATGTATGCGGCTGCCAATAAGGTAGATAATGTGATTGCTACTATCGATTATAACGGTCGACAAATAGACGGCGATGTGGATGAAGTATTGTCGCTGGGCAACTTAGCACAAAAGTGGCAAGCTTTTGGTTGGGAAGTTTTGGAAATGGACGGACACAACATTCCCGAAATCGTTGAAACGATGAATAAGGCAAAAAAAATGTTACAAAACGGTAAACCAATCGTTATCATCATGAAAACCGAAATGGGTCAAGGTGTTGATTTCATGATGGGTTCACATAAATGGCACGGTGTGGCACCAAATGCCGAGCAATTGGCAAATGCTTTGGGTCAACTGGAAGAAACGTTGGGAGATTATTAAAAGTATGAAAATAGTACGCGTTGTTAGTATATTCTTAGTGTTCTTCGCTTCAAAGGCGCAAGCACAGGAATTGACACGCGTTTTATTCATTTTGGATGCTTCCAATAGTATGAATGCCAAATGGGGCGATGAATCCCGGATAGAATCGGCAAAAGAACTTTTGGCGAAAGCCGTAGATAGTTTGCGCGGTTCGGCTAATCTAGAAATCGCTTTACGTGTTTACGGACACCAATCACCCATTACGGCCACGTATCAGGATTGTAACGATACCAAATTGGAAGTTCCATTTGGCAAAGACAACTATGATCGGATCAAAACCCGCATTAAATCGATTCTGGCAAAAGGAACCACTCCGATAGCACGCTCATTGGAAGCTGCAGCGGAAGATTTCCCTGATATGAATTCTAGAAACATCATCATTTTGATTACCGATGGTTTGGAAGCCTGTGACAACGATCCGTGCGTGATTGCCAAAAAACTGCACGATAAAGGTGTAAAAGTAACGCCATTCGTGATCGGTTTGGGTCTCGACCTTTCTTACTTGGAACAATTCAAATGCATCGGTAGTTATTCGGAGGCAGAAACCAAAGATGCGTTCAAAACCGTATTGAGTAATGTTATTTCGAAAGCATTGATCAATACTACGGTACAAATCAATCTGAATAACATCAACGGCGTCCCGGTTGAAACGGATGTAACGATGCTCATGTATGAAGCGGGAACAAAACGTTTGGTGTATACATTCGAGCATACGATTAATCGTTTCGGAAATCCGGATACAGTAGTTATGGACCCGAATATCAAGTACGATATGGTGGTCAATACCATTCCGAAGGTCGAAGTAAAAAATATCGTGCTCAAAAAGAATACGCATAACACGATTGTTGCAAATACACCACAGGGATTCCTGCGATTCCGATTTACCAACGCAACCAAAGGTTATTCGATCACGGCACGCGTTACCCAAACAGCAACATCTCCTACCATTAATACCCAACAAATCGGTGGAACGGACAAATACATTGTCGGACAATATCAGGTTGAAATACTGACCTTACCGCGCATTTACAAAACGGTTGATATTACCCAAAGCAGTACCACAACCATTGATATTGCTGCTCCGGGATTATTGAATTACTCGAGCGGAAAACCGATTGTAGGCCAATTATTCGTTGTAAAAGAAGACGGAGCTATCGAGTGGGTCTGCAACCTAGATGGCAATTCACTTTCGGGTTCATGGAACCTGCAACCGGGCAATTATCGCATTGTTTACCGACAGAAACACTTGAAACTCACGACTTATACAATGGAGAAGAATTTCAAAATCACCTCCAATAAAACAACACCCATAAATTTATAATACGGCAATGAAGCAATTTGAAATCTTAGGAAAGAAAGACACACGATCAGGATTCGGTGAAGGTTTGTTAGAATTAGGAAGAACCAATCCGGATGTAGTCGGTCTCTGTGCAGATTTAACCGGATCACTCAAAATGGATGCTTTTCAGAAAGAGTTTTCGGAGCGTTTCTTTCAAGTTGGAATTGCTGAGGCAAATATGATCGGTATGGCGGCGGGAATGACGATTGGAGGGAAAATTCCTTATACCGGAACATTCGCCAATTTTTCCACCGGACGTGTATACGATCAGATTCGTCAGTCGGTAGCCTATTCCAAGAAAAACGTGAAGATTTGTGCTTCGCATGCCGGCTTGACCTTAGGTGAAGATGGTGCAACTCACCAGATTTTGGAAGATATCGGTATGATGCGTATGTTGCCGAATATGACTGTAATTGTTCCGGCAGATTTTAACCAAACAAAACAAGCTACTATTGCTATTTCGAAACTGGATGGTCCTGTTTACTTGCGTTTCGGTCGTCCTGTAGTTCCGATTTTCGTTCAACCCGATGCCGATTTTGTAATTGGTAAAGCCGATGTATTGTCGGAAGGAACAGACGTTACCATTATCGCTTGCGGGCATTTAGTATGGAAATCCATCGAAGCAGCAACCGAATTGGCGAAGCAAGGAATCAGTGCAGAAATAATAAATATGCACACGATTAAACCTTTAGACGAAAAAGCAATCTTAGACTCAGTGCGCAAAACACGTTGCGTGGTTACTGCCGAAGAGCACATGCTCAACGGTGGTTTGGGTGAAGCAGTTTCTCAAGTATTGACGCGCCACTTACCTACTCCGCAAGAGTATGTGGGTGTAAACGATACCTTCGGAGAATCAGGAACACCTGACGAGTTGATGACCAAATACGGTCTCGACGCCATAGACGTGATCAACGCTGTAAAACGAGTGATTCAACGAAAATAAACAGATGCAACAAGAAATTCCCGATGAAGCAACTATTGTAACGTATCTTCATCGGGAAGATGCATCAGCACGCATTGCATTGGGTTGGATCATCGACCTGCATAGCAAACGACTTTATACCACCATTCGCCGCTGGGTAAAAACCCACGAAGATACCAATGACGTTATTCAGGAAGTTTTTCTAAAAATTTGGAAAAACAGGCATCAGTTTCAGGGAAACAGCGCTTTGTTCTCTTGGATCTACCGCATTTCCTACAATGAAGCCATGCAGTTTCTGAAAAAAGAACAGCGTCATTACAGTGTTGATTTGGATGCGCCATTGGTCGAATTTCAGCACTCGTCGCTGCATTTCGGTAAAATCACCCCTGATGAGATTTCAACCTGGCTGATGGAAGCTGTAGAAACTTTACCCGAAAAACAACGCTTCATTTTTGAACACAAGTATTTCGACGATCTGAAATACGAGGAAATTGCCCTACTCACAGGCGGCACAGTTGGCGGATTAAAAGCCAATTACTTTCATGCGGTGAAAAAAATTGAAGAATATTTAAAAACGAAATTAAACCATTGATTCATACACTCATCTTAAGAACGTGAATACGAACGAACAACATATCATTGATGAACTGAAAAAAGGAACAACTCCGGTTCCTGCTGACAATTACTTTGCACAATTGAAACAAGGTATTTTTGATCGTCTGGAACCAACGGTAAAAATGGTGCCTCTTTACAGAAAACCGTGGTTCATCACAACAGTTGCAGCCAGTATTACACTTATTGTATCAGTAACCTTCCTGTTTGACGGAAACGAAACTCCGAAACCGGCAGTCGCCGAGGTAGATTGGAACAGCGTTTCGCGCGATGAAATACTAGCTTACATTGACGATAACATCGATGAATTTGAAGCTGAAACCATTGCTCAACACCTGGATTCCATTCCGAATTGGACTGTAACATCGGTTGGAGTTGAAGAAATAACTTACCGTGCGGTGAAAAGTAAAAAAGAAGAGAAATACGATGAATTGTTCAAAGACATTGACAAACAAGATATTCTGAAATACCTCGAGGAAGAAGAAATTGAGTTGGATGAGGAAATGTTGGATAGCTAGGCCTTTCGACTTCACTTCGTTTCGCTCAATACGGGGAACTGGGAAATTGGGGAACTGGGGAACTGGGAGCAAAAAGTATAAATCAATTATTAAATAAAACAATCATGAAAACCATTCGATTAACTGTACTTGGATTATTGTTGTTGGCACCGATTACGTTGGTGGCACAGACCGATAAAAAACCAACGAAAGAAGAAAAAGAAATCAAGGAAAAAGAACGCGATGAGAAAATCGATAAATTAAAAATCGGCTTTATCACTACAGAATTGGCGCTTACGACCGAGGAAGCTGAAAAATTCTGGCCTGTTTACAATGAATTGGAGACGAAAGTCAAAGAATTGCGCAAAGCCAACCGGAAATTGGAAAAAGAGGTGGACGAAGGTTATGATGCCTTGACCAACGAAGATGCCAAAAAGAAAATGGCAACGCTTTTTGAAAACGACGAAAAAGAAGTAGCACTCAAAAAGGAGTATACTGAAAAAATTTCCAAGATTATCGGCGAGAAACGATCATTAAAACTCTTAAGTTTGGAGCACGAATTTAAGCGGGAATTGTTGGATCGACTCAAAGAACAAGGTCCACCGCCGCCACGTGAGAATCAAGGACAACGAAATCATCATGACAGAGAATAAGCACGATTTTTTACACTTATTAGGACAAACAAATCCCTTCCCTTACCTCATTGAGGTAGCCAAGGCGGAAGGGATTTTTATTTACGACAAAAGCGGAAAACGCTACATGGATATGATTGCCGGAGTGGCTGTCAATAACATCGGACATCGGCATCCGTTGGTCATTCAACGTATTCAGGAACAGTTGGATAAATACTTACACGTAATGGTTTACGGAGAATTTATACAGGATGCTTCGGTTGAAATGGCGCGAGCTCTGAACCGGGTTCTCCCCGACTCCTTGAATTGCGTATATCCTGTAAATTCAGGAACCGAAGCCAACGAAGCCGCCTTAAAACTAGCCAAACGTGTTACCGGTAGAACGCAACTTATTGGTTGCAAAGGTTCGTATCACGGCAATACACACGGTTCCATGAGCGTTTCCTCCAACGAAGCCAAAAAAATTGCGTTTCGTCCGCTCCTACCAGATGTCGATTTTATCCGTCACAATGAAATCGCAGATCTTTCGCGCATTACCAAACGAACAGCAGCCGTCATTATTGAACCGATTCAGGGTGACGCAGGTGTTCGACAAGCTTCTACTGCTTATTTAAAAGCCTTACGTCAGCGCTGCGATGAGGTGGGAGCTTTCCTGATTTTCGATGAAATTCAATGCGGAATGGGTCGCGCCGGAAAATTATTCGCTTTTGAGCACAGCGGCGTGGTTCCAGATGTCTTAACACTAGGAAAAGCATTGGGCGGAGGCATGCCAATCGGCGCATTTATAGCGCGTTATGAGCACATGCAAGAATTGACTCATCAACCCATGTTGGGACACATTACCACATTTGGCGGACATCCTGTAATCGCGGCAGCAGCTTGGGCTACACTTGACGTTTTCGCTACGGAAATTGACTTTGGCTTGGTAGAAGAAAACGGTCAATTATTAGAAAAGATGCTTTCGGAAATTGATGAAATCAAGGAAATTCGTCGCGTCGGAATGATGTTTGCCTGTGACATGGAATCGTTTGAACGCGTTGAGAAAGTCGTGAATCGTTGTTTGGAACTAGGCTTGATCAGCTTTTGGTTTTTATCGCATCCTTATAGTTTCAGGCTTTCGCCTCCGTTGACGATTTCGCGGGAAGAAGTTGAAGAAGCGGGAAGGATTATTCAGAGGGCGGTTAGAGAGACTTCAGTTTTATAAGTTTAGTGAGTTCTTGAGTTTTTGAGTTGGTAAGTTTTTAAGTTGGTGAGTTTTGTCAGTTTGTTCTTCAACCAAGAAACTCAAAAAATGACTAACTTTTATCCACATCCCCCGGAATTCATTGTATTAAAATTCGGATAGTTAAACTTCTTTCCCTTTGGAGTTGATTTCGTTCGGGTAAAAGGTCCATAGACTGTTGCTTTTATTGGTCCATTAACCTCAACAGATTCAATGGTAAAAACCGTACCTTGATTTGCATTGATATAAGCAGCAATAATCTCCTTCGAAATCGTCTTTCCTCTATTCGTATACGTTGAATCACCGATTCTTATTTTCATTTCACCTACCTCAAAACTAGCTTTTAAGGGAACTTCGGGAGGATATTTAGCGAAAATATATTCCATCAGTAGAAAGCTGGAATCATTTAAACTCGGAAAGTGAATTCCATTTAACTGAAACATACCCCAATAAACACTTGGCAACGGCAAATTAGAAACCCGATACCTAAATACGCCGTGTTCTGTTATCTCATCGCCCATTCTTGAATAGAGTGTCATTGAGACTTCTCTTTTAGTTGAGCTAATGCGAGCAATGTATTGACTTCCATGCTGGGTCAACTCAACACCATCACCTTTTACCCAGGCGCTATCGTATTGCCCGTTTACAGCAAACTCTACAATGTTATTATAATCTCGGTAAAGTGTATTTATTTCCGGCAAACTAATCGTTCCCTGAACCGGCGTATTCAGGTTATTCATCGATTGCACATCGATTACTTCCAATTCAAGAATCAACAGCGGTTTTTGCTTGAAAAACGAATGTTTGAAACCATAGATGTAGCACGTTGAATCGTTGAGATCTCCGTTTGCATCCGGACCATCTTCATTGAGGTATTCCAGCAATGCATCGCGCGTATAATTGGTTCTTCCCGGAAATTTCACACCTTGATTACGCCAGATCATGTGCAATTTAAAGGTCATCAATGTATTCTTCTGCACGAACGAACGATACAATTCCAAGCTATCCGGAATGATGAGTGAATCTTTGCCTTTGGATGAAAGAACAATGGTTATTTCCCCCAAGGAAATGCGATCACCGATGGAAAATCGGGTATCGTGAATGGATTTGTAATGAAGATTAGCCGTTTTTCGTTTTTGACCAAAAGCTGAGCAGGCCAGTGTCACGAATAAGCATATCAGGAGTTGACGCATATTGAAATTTTGCATGAAAATAGTGAATTTTAGAAGGCGAAAGAATGGGGTTTCGGGGAACTTTTCACCATTCAATGCACAATCGTAATTCTGAGCAAGCCCTTTAAAAGGGTGAATTCATATTTAAACGCGCAACCTTATAGAATTTGACGTACTGCGTATTTTCCACCATCCGCCTCAGGCGGAAATGACGTATTGAGCACAATTCATTGCGAATAGCCCGCTATGGCGAGCCTTCACTAAACAAAGGAAACTAGTTTCAATTTTTCGCTCCAAATTCAATAATCCAATTCCATAGGTTTATTCGTGGGAGACTGCGATGCGCTAATAAATAAGAAATCCCCCCCTTAAAACCTTGATTTCGGTAATAAACACAAACGGAAATAAAATTGGTTGCTTTAACTTCCGTATATTTGCACGCTGGTAGATTTATTTTCCCTCCTTTTGTTGAACAATCCGATCGAATTAAGAAATACCATTTGTAAGAATTAAACTGATAGAAAAAGCATGGCAAAATCTCAAGAAACGTGGAACAAAAAAGAGAAAGAAAACAAGAAGAAAAAAAAGCGCGAAGATAAATCCAAAAAGAAAGAAGAACGCAAAGCAAACACTCCGACTGCTGATTTTGAAAGCATGCTTGCGTATGTAGATGAGTTTGGAAACATTACTTCCACTCCACCGGATCCCACTAAAAAGAAAGAAGAAATCAATGCCGAAGACATCGAATTGGGCGTACCTATTCGTGAAGCTGCCGACGAAAATGACGGTAACCGCACAGGAATTGTGAGTTTCTTTGATTCATCAAAAGGATACGGTTTCATCAAAGATTTGGAAACTCAAGAAAGTATTTTTACCCACATCGGTAAACACTTAGAAGAAATAAAAGAAGGAAACAAAGTAACGTTCCGCACAGAAAAAGGTCCGAAAGGAATGAATGCTGTTGAGGTACGTAAAGCGAAATAGTTTCTGATAACGATATATTGACCGGTTTGCTTTTGGGTGAACCGGTTTTTTTGTGCCATATATTAGTCCGGTAGGGACGAAATATGTTAGCACCAAAAATCATTATAAGAGCAATTATACGCCTGAGGCGGAGTAAGATATTTCAACACATGTTTTGCTATGTCTCACCCCTATGGGGTGAAAAATAAGTGAGCGTTTAATTTTACCATATTTCGTCCCTACGGGACTAACATGTTTTCAAAAATCCCAACAATACATCATACACCTTCCGCAATTCCGTTTCTGTGATACAATACGGTGGATTCACAAACACCACATTCCCCAGCGGACGAATCAAACAGCCGTTTTCTAGGAAGTAACGATATGCTTTGTCGCGAATATCGGAAAAGTATGTATTCCCCTCACCTGTTTGAATTTCGAACCGCAAAATAGTTCCACATACGGCTGCATCAATCACATTTGGCAATTGCACTAATTCTTTTAAAAAGTGATGATGAGCTGTTTCAATCCGCTCAATGTTTGCCCAGGTTTCATCTTGTTCGAAAATATCCAAACTGGCATTGGCCGCAGCACATATCAACGCATTTCCCGTATATGAATGGCCGTGCAATAGGGCTTTTGTTTTTTCGGGATGCAGAAAGGCTTCGTAAATTTCTTCGGTGGCCACAGTTAAACCAAGCGGCAGCGTTCCTCCGGTCAATCCTTTCGACAAACAAACCACATCTGGCTTGTTTTCGCAATGATCCATCGCAAATAAGCGACCGGTTCTGCCCCAACCTGTCATTATTTCATCAAAAATGACCAAAACATCATGCTTGTGAGCCAACGCAATGAGTTGATCCAGCCATTCAGCCGAATAGATTCGCATTCCAGCCGAACCTTGAACAAGCGGTTCTACAATGATTCCGGCAACTTCACCGGTTTCAAACAATGCTTGTGCTTTTGCCAAGGCTTCTGTTTCGTGCGTTTTATCCGGAAAAGGCAAAAAATCGACATCAAAGAAAAAATGCTCAAACGGTTCATTAAAATAACCTCGCTGACCTATTGCCATTGCGCCAAAGGTATCACCATGGTAACCACCTTCGAGTGCAACAATACGCTTTTTGGTCTTGCCTTGGTTGTACCAAAACTGAAACACCATTTTCAGTGCCACTTCTACAGCGGTAGATCCGTCATCTGAGAAAAAAACTTTAGAGAATTGCTTAGGCAAGATCGTTACAACGCGTTCTGCCAAACGAATGGCTTGTTTGTGGGTTACTCCCGCAAAAATGACGTGATCCAATTGTGTAAACTGATCGGCAATGGCTTTTCCAATATGCGGGTGGCCATGGCCATGTACGTTGACCCACCACGATGAATTGGCATCGATGAATGTAATTCCATCTGCATCAAACAACAATGCTCCTTCTGCTCGTTCGATCAACAAGGGTTCATCGGCAGTGAGCATTTGTGTAAACGGATGCCAAACGACTTGTTTATCGCGGTTTAACCAAGCTGCTCTCTCCATTGCTGTCCTATTTTCGAAATAACGTATTGATTGAGCTCTTTCAGCTCGGGAAGAAAAAAGAATTCCAATTCGGGATACAATGTTCGATAGATGCGTTCTGAAGGTTCGTGCTGTTCGCCGTTAATGATCAATCCGGCAACCGTAATTCCACGATGGGTCAATTCAGACAATGATAACAAGGTATGATTGATACTTCCGAGGTAATGACGTGTAACCAACATCACCGGTAATTTCCACTCCGTGATCAAATCTGCAAATAACAAACCATCGTCATTGAGTGGAACCAACAGTCCTCCGGCCATTTCGACAACCAAACTTTCGTGATCGTGTAATTTGGGAAAGTTCAGATCGGCCAGCGAGATTTTTACGTTGTCTAATTCGGCAGCTAAATGTGGTGATGCAGGCGTATTCAACAAAAATAGTTCATCGATCACGTAACAATCGGGTCCGGCAAGCTGCTGCACTGTTTTTCTGTCGGAATGTTCCAAACCACCTGCCTGCAAGGGTTTCCAATATGTTGCCTGCAGCGCTTCGGTCAAGACTGCACTTGCAATGGTTTTACCTACATCTGTGCCTATTCCGGCGACTATGAAACGCTTCATTACTTGCGCAATTCGGCTCCAAGCTCCGTTTCCAACGAAACACGAATGGTTTCCATAATATGGTCTACTTGTTCGTCTTTCAATGTTTGTTCCTGATCTTGGAACGTAAACGAAACAGCGTAGGATTTTTTTCCTTCAGGTAAATTCTTGCCTTCGTACACATCAAACAGATTTATTTGCTGCAAGAGTTTCTTATCTGCTTTACGTGCCAGCTGTTCAATAGCAGCAAAATTTACGGCCTGATCCAGCAACAAGGAATAATCACGACGTACCTCGAAGGTTTTGGGCAATTCTTTGTATTGAACTTTGGTTAGTTTCAAGGAATTCAAGATGGCATCCCAATCCAAATCGGCAACAAACACTTCTTGTTTCACGCCAAAATGCTTGCGGATATTCGCGTTCACCCATCCGATTGAACCAATGCTGTTTTTCAGGATACGCAAAGTCAATCCGTCGGTAAACAAATCGTGGTCGGTCTGACCTTCTTCATTGGCCAATGAATCTAACCCAAGGCGATTCAACAAAGCATTCACGGCTCCTTTTAACGTAAACAATGAAACTTTATCATTCCCTAAAGCCCATGATTCATATGATTTACGACCTGAAATGACCATCACCAATCGTTTATTCTCAAAGTATTCGCCTTCTTTTTGCTGGTACACTTTTCCAAATTCGAACAAACGCACATCGGCTTGCTGACGGTTTTGGTTATGCGCTACCGTTTCCAATGCCTGAAACACCAAACTCTGGCGCATCACCGCCAAATCCTGACTTAGCGGATTGAGCATTGTTACGTTATGTGTAGGTGCCAATTGTTCTTTCCCGAATTTCTCGGTATAAACCGGCGTTGTCAGGGAATTATTCATCATTTCGGAAAACCCGAGTCCTGTCAATACCTCTGCCAAGTTGGTTGTCAAGCGCTCCAAATCAGGTTTTTGCGTCAATACCAATGATGTATTCAATTTTTCAGGGAAAGGAACTTGGTTGAATCCGTAAATGCGCAGCAATTCTTCAATCACATCGATTTCGCGATCCACGTCAGTTCGGTAATTCGGAACGGTTAATTCCAAGGTTTCAGACGTTTCGGAATCGATGGTGAAATCAAGCGTCGTAAGAATCGTTTTAATAGTTGCAAACGGAATTTCATGCCCCAACACTTGTTTACAACGCGCAAAACGCAAACTTACTTTTCGTGGTTGAATAGGCGTAGAATACACATCAACAACCTCCATTCCGACTTCGCCACCGGCAACTTCCTGTATCAATTCAACAGCGCGAGCCAAAGCATAAGGCACCAAATCAACATCCACACCGCGTTCGAAACGGAAACTGGCATCGGTTGAAAGGGTATGTCTTTTCGCTGTTTTTCGCACTGAAACCGGTTGAAAATAAGCAGCTTCCAATAACACATCCGTTGTTTGGTCTTGAATTCCTGAATCCAAACCACCAAACACGCCGGCAATGCACAACGGAGTCGTTCCGTTTGTAATCAATAAATCTTCGGCGTTCAAGGTACGTTCAATTCCATCGAGCGTGATCATTTTCTCACCTTCTGAAGCGGTTCTTACCACCAGTTTCGATCCTACTTTCGCTGCATCAAACGCATGTAAAGGAGTTCCCAATTCGCGCATGACAAAATTGGTGACATCCACCACATTATTAATGGGTGACAAACCAACGGCACGCAAACGTTTTTGCAACCATGCCGGCGAAGGTTTCACCGCAACACCTTTCAACGTAACCGCCATGTAGCGCGGACATCTTTCCGTATCTTCTACCGTTACATCGATTGAAAGATCGGCTGTTTTGGTAATTGTTTTCACTTGCGGAAGCACCAATCGGTCAGACGCACCTTTGTGAACGGCAGCATGCGCTAAAATATCACGGGCAACTCCAATGTGTCCCATCGCATCCGAGCGATTAGGTGTCAGGCCAATTTCAATTTGAACATCGTTTTCCAATTCCAAAAACACAGCAGCTGGCGTTCCAACAACCGCATTGGCAGGTAGAACCATAATTCCGGCATGACTTTCACCCAAACCCAACTCATCTTCGGCACATAACATCCCAAACGATTCTACGTCACGGATTTTAGAAACCTTGATTTTCAAAGGTTGATCCGGAGTTGGATAAAGCGTAGAACCTACGGTTGCGAGAATCACTTTTTGTCCGGCAGCCACATTCGGCGCACCGCAAACCACCTGAACGACTTCTGTTCCTGTGTTCACGGTAGTTACTTTCAGTTTATCCGCATTCGGATGTTTTTCGCACGTCACAACTTCAGCCACGATCACACCTTCCAAGCCACCTTTTACGGCTTCCAATGTTTCCAATCCTTCTACTTCAAGACCTGTATCTGTGAGGATTTCGCCCAATGTTTCGGGTGCGATGGCATTCGGTAAAAATTGTTGTAACCAGTTATAGGAAATTTTCATGATTTGCTGTGCTTTGTAAACAGCCGCGAAAATAACAAAATAGTCGCGTTTTCAGGTATCGAAAGACAGCAAAATTTCTCCCACAGATGCACAGATTTCAGTGCTCCTAACGGCAGCACGTATTGGTTTAGATTATTAAACCACAGTATGGTGGTTAGTTACAAATGAGCGAGGGCGTTAGCCGAGCCAAAATCTGTGCATCTGTGGGAGTTATTAAATTTTTGAAAACATTTGCCTATATTTAATCTCTTATTAACACTGAATACACAATCTTATGAGAACACTGCTACTAACAATGCTATCCCTTGGCGGATTTTGCGCAAGTGCACAAATTTGTAATCAGAGCGGAAACATTGTGATTTTCTCGAATTACGATGGTGGAACCTTGAATATCAATGTAGATGTGAACATTCCTAATCTCAAAATCGGGATCGTTTCTTACGAAGCGGTTGAAGTGAATCTGAGCGGCACGTATGTGGGAAATATCACCGGAATCGAATACGCCGGGTACAATAATTCTCCTAATACCCATTGTTCTCCTACCATTGCAACTACTGCTTTCACAGGTGCACCGGGTGGCGTAACTCCAAATATCGAGTTTGTGCCACCGGTAACTTATACCGACCCCAACGGTTATATCTTCATCGATTGCGGTTATTCTTGTGGCAGCGACAACCAAGGTGGCTGTAATACTGCGGCGCAGATTTATGATTATTTTGAAACTGTTTTCTCAGGAACTGTTTACACACATGAAACGCAATACGGCTGTTGGGGAGGAATCACACAAAACCTGTCTGATGGCGGTAATTGTTGCGCAGCTCCTGCAGCGGCGCCTGTAGCCGGTTTTTCCATTTCGGATAATACGATTTGCTTGGGTGAATGCATCGACTTTACGGATCTTTCAACGAATACACCTGCTTCTTGGAATTGGGACTTTACCGGTAGTGGAGTTATGACTTCAACTGTTCAGAATCCAACAAACATCTGTTATATTGTTCCGGGAACGTATCAGGTAACGCTAATTGCTACAAATGCCACCGGAAGCGATACAATTACACAAGCAGTGACTGTGATCGAAGTAGATACGGCGATTTCTGTAAATGGCATTACGATCAGTGCTTCCGCATCGAATGCAACTTACCAATGGATCAATTGTGCGAATAACACGCCAATTGCCGGCGCAACCTCATCCTCGTATACGCCTACAGCCAACGGTTCGTATGCGGTTGTTGTTACCCAAAACGGATGTTCAGACACCTCTGATTGCGAAGCGATTACAACCGTTGGAATCGAACAAATGACAGTTGCTGATTTAATGACCGTTTACCCAAATCCTTCGAAAGGAATATTTGCCTTGTATGATCAACAAGCTTTATTATCAGGCGAATTGGTAATGGTAACGAATGTGTTAGGTGAAACAGTTTATTCAACCAAAATCAACGGCAGCAAAACTGAAATCAATTTGACTTCGGCGCAAGATGGAATTTACTTCGTGAGCATTGATAGCGAATTCGGGAAATTGGTAATGAAGATCATCAAGGAGTAATTTACTTCAGATGCGTTTGATGCGAGAGGCTTAGTCTTTCCCACGAATCATCCTGAGGCTGACACGTGAACGAATGATCAGCTTTATGCGATTGAAAGCGAATGTTGGAAACTTTGTTTCCAACGTACATAATTTAAGTTTTGCCAACGATGCCTCAGATTTCCAGGGATAAAAATCTGAGAAAATCTGAGACATCTGTGGCAAATAATCAGCTTAATATTCGTGGTGAAAAAAGCAACAAAAACACTTCTTTTAAACTGCTTATAATCATTGTGTATTCTGTGGAATAGATTCAATTTATTCGTAATTTCGGGTCGCAAATAACTATCCATGCGATCATTTGTTGTTTTACTCTTTTTGAGTTGTTTCGGTACGGTTTTAAGTCAGGAAAATGCTACCTTGAGCGGACATATTTACGACGCTGCTAACGGGGAACCCCTGATTGGGGCAAACGCCTATGTGCCGGCATTAAAACTTGGTACCGCAACCAATACGTATGGTTTTTTCTCACTCACACTTCCGTTGGGAACTCATGTAGTAATCTTCCGCTGGGGCGATTTGGCAAATGACACCATGACGATCAATCTCACTGCAGATCAGTCTTTGGAAATCAATCTTAGCGACAAAGCAACCGAAATAGAAACGGTAGAAATCAATGCCAAACGTGGAGAAAACACCAATTCAACCAAGATCGGACAAATTGAATTGGACATGGATCAGATCAAAAAACTTCCGGCCTTTTTGGGAGAAGTTGATCCATTAAAAATCATACAGTTGCTGCCCGGAGTTTCATCTGTAAGCGAAGGTGGGCAAGGATTTTACGTGCGTGGTGGTGGACCTGATCAGAATTTGGTTTTACTTGATGAAGCCTTGGTTTACAACGCCTCTCACCTCTTCGGTTTCTTCTCGGTATTCAATTCGGATGCCATCAAAAATGTAAACCTCATCAAAGGCGGAATGCCGGCCAATTTCGGTGGTCGACTTTCATCTGTACTAGAAGTGAACATGAAAGAAGGAAACAACAAACAGTTTAAACTAACCGGAGGCTTAGGACTGATTTCTTCGCGCTTAACGTTAGAAGGTCCGTTGAAAAAAGACCGCGGTTCATTTATTGTTTCTGCGCGTAGAACCTACCTCGATGTGCTGATGAAAGCTTTTATCAAAGATTCCAGTCCATTTGCTGGAACAAGCTACTTTTTCTACGATTTCAATGCCAAACTGAACTACAAGTTTGGGCAAAAAGACAAAGTTTACCTAAGTGCTTATTACGGAAAAGACAAGTTCAAATTCGGGAACAAAGAAGATGATTTCACGGTGAATATGCCCTGGGGAAATGGTATTGTTTCATTGCGTTGGAATCACCTGTTCAGCAGTAAATTGTTCATGAATGTTTCAGCCACACTTACCGATTATTTGTTCAGTTTCGGTTCAGAGCAAAATGAGTTTTTGTTTGAGTTGAAATCTGGTATTCGCGATATAGGCGGAAAAGTGGATTTCTCGTATTTCCCCAGCACACGTCACCGCATCAAGTGGGGAGCCGATTATGTTTACCACACTTTCACACCCGTAAGTGTTTCCGCCAAACAAGGTGAAACGGTGTTTGATACCGGATTGGCGCAAAAACTCTACAGCCACGAATCGGCTATTTATGCACTAGATGAATTTGACATCAACGAATACATTCGCGTGAATGTTGGTTTACGCTATAGCATGTACCAATTTACCGGACCGTTTACGCGTTTTATCAAGGAAATCGGAAGTGCTTCGGATAGCACCATTCAGTATTCGAAAGGCGAAGTGATCCAGTTTTACCATGGATTGGAACCGCGCATTACCGGACGAATTCTGATGAAAGACAAAAGTTCGATCAAGTTCGGATATATGTACAACAATCAGTATGTACACCTCACGAGTTTAAGTGCTGTTTCACTCCCAACAGACATTTGGTATCCGAGTACCGATATTGCCAAACCGCAAAAAGGATGGCAAGCCAGCTTGGGCTATTTCCGCGATTTTAGTGAAGGTCGATGGGAAACCTCGGTTGAAGTGTATTACAAACACATGAACAACCTGATCGAATACAAACAAGGTGCGTTGCCGGGCGATAATGTGAGCGATAATACAGACAACTTGCTCACGTTCGGGAAAGGTTGGAGCTACGGAGCTGAATTTTTCATCAAACGTGTTTTTGGAAAACTCACCGGTTGGATTGGTTATACTTGGGCTAAAACCGAGCGTTATTTCCCCGATTTACAAGCTGACGTGTTTCCGGCAAAATATGACCGTCGACACGATTTAACAGTCGTTGGAACCTACGAACTCAATCCGCACTGGACCTTTGGAATGTCATTTATTTTTGCAACCGGAAATACATTGACGCTTCCTACAAGCTGGTATACGCAAAACCAAGATTTGTTATTCAACTACGGAAATCGCAATTCTACGCGCATGGCGCCGTATCACCGATTGGATCTTTCGGCTACGTGGTACGATAGTCCTACTAAAACGGTTACAGACAAAACCACAGGCAAAACTACCGAAGTCAAAAAACGTTTCCGCCAAAACGTGAATATTTCGGTTTACAATATTTACAACCGGGCCAATCCTTACTTTTTGTATATTGACAACAAAGGCAACTTGTTAAACGGAAGTTTTGAAATTTCTGTCAAGCAAGTGTCGTTGTTTCCGATTATACCAAGTGTGACCTGGAACTTTGAATTTTAAGTTATGAAACAGATTCTTTTTTTCGTTTGTGCGGTTTTGATCCTAGCTTCTTGCACCAAAGAAGTAAAGATCGATATTCCGGGATATGAAGAGCAACTGGTAATTGACGGTCGCATTGAAACCGATCAGCCGCCGTTGGTGATTTTATCAAAAACCAAGGATATTTATGCACCAACCGACCTCGATGCCTACCTCAACGGTTTTGTTTCCGGGGCTGTGGTAACGGTAAGCGATGGCAGCACTTCTGTGGTATTGGATGAAATTTGCTCAGACAATTTGCCTCCGGGAACGGAAGAACAAGCAGCAGCATTATTTGGTATTCCGGTAGATCAATTGGCAAATTACCACATTTGTGCCTACACCACTTTTAATACTGCTATTTGGGGACAGGTGGGGAAAACCTATTCGTTGACCGTGCAATTTGAAGGGAAAACCTACACTTCTTCTACTCAAATTCTACAGCCGACGGCACTAGACAGCGTATTCTGGCAACAAGACGAAGATGCTCCGGCAGGATTCGGTTTTTCATGGGCCAGGCTTTCTGATCCTGCAGGTCAATATGATGCTTACATGTGGGAAGTGAAGCGCTTGGATTTGGATGCAGGAGGTAACCCGAAAGACAATGCGTATAAAGCAACGTTCGCTCCTGTTTGGGATGATGAATTCATTGACGGAAAAACCTTTGATTTTGCATTCGAAAACCCACTAAACGATCCGGATGAAGCCCCTGATGATCAGCGCTGGTACTATGGCATTGGCGATACTGTGGTGATTAAATTATCGAAAGTAGAATCGAATGTATTTGAATTTCTAGAGAAAAAATACCTTCAACTGCAAACTACTGGTAATCCGTTTGCGTCACCAACCATGATTCCGACCAATATTATAGGAGGCGCTCAGGGAGTTTGGGCTGGCTATTCGCCGCATTTTGATACGTTGATTTGTCAATAAAATTGAAAATATACATGTAGGGGTGACTCGCGAGTCACCCCTACATGTATATTTTCAATTTTAAATTAATAAGCCCAGTT
>JARWZO010000019.1 GCA_029866325.1 Fluviicola sp.
TTCCATTTTGTTGGTGAAGGCTCGCCATGGCGGGCTATTCGTAATAAATTGTACACAATATGTCATTCGTTTATTCGTGGGAAAAATACTCAGTACGTCAAATTCTACTAGGGTTGTGCGTTTAAATAGGAAATCACCCCTTGAGGAGGGATTGACGCTTACGCCGAAGCTTCAGCGCAGGTGCTGAGGAGGTGACCATCGGAAATCTTTTTGATCTGTAAATCACTTATTCGCCTTCCGCCATTCTTCCAATGTGAGTTCTTGATCTTCTACGACATCATAGTAGCGGATGCTATAATCAGGATAAATATGAAACTCGTAGTAAGTAGCGTACGATTCTCCGTTGTCTTCGGCAACCGTAACACCATAATATTCCTGATCGTCTGACGGTTCTGAGGAAATTCGGGTGCTCAATCCACGCTTATTCTTCGTTTTCTTGCGGATGGAAGCATCGAGATCAATGACTTCGGGCAAAGCCCAGATTTTAGCTGTTACTTTATCTTCTGACGCCTCTTTTCGTTCAGCAGGAGTCTTGGCAGGTTGTGCTTCTTGCTTGGATTGATCTTCTTCCAAAACAGGGTTTTCAGTCGTTTCTTTTTCCTGCGGAACAGTTGTTTCAGAAGCTGTTTTTTCGGATGATTCACCGCATGAGGCAACGATCAAAACTGCAGAGACTAAAATCGGATAATGAATGCGCATAAAACTTTTTTGGTTGGTTGAAGTTAGGGAATAAAGCCTTACGGCAAAATAGCAAAAGGAAAATAACTATTTCTAACCTACTTTTTCATTGCCAAAAAGTAGGCAAAAGGCAGTCGCGGCAAACCGTTCGTTCCATTAGCAGATCGTTCGCTAATTTTCTTAAACTCCTCGTCGTTCCTCCTCGTCAAACAAACAGAAAATCTACGCTCACTCCTGCATGGAACCTCGCACTCTATTGCAAAGCGACAAGGATATCTCTTCGATTATTTAAGATTAAGTAAACCTATTTTAGAACCGACATCTCTAATGGCATTAAGTAATGATCGTAAGAGAACAAGGTGTAGTTAAGCGTGATCGAGGCCCTGTTTGAGCTCAACCATCGGCTTGTTTTGCGAAACAAGCCGTGAATGGTGTTTGCGAGTTGGGTTGAGATAGTTTAACAAACCGTAGTTCTCAAGATCGGAACTTACGGCCTTGATTTTTTGCATACCTACCTCCTTGTCCCGTCCGCCAACCGCGGACAACAAGTCGTCTTCATGAGCAGAGCTCATTCTTTATCAAGAAAAAAGTATGAGTCATTTCTCCCATTCCTCTTCCAAAATCCATTTTCGTACCATTTCTTTGTCGAGAATACGACCGATAACGCGGTATTCCGATGCAGACAACGGATTTTTACTATCCAAATTTTCCGACTTCACACCTTCTTTCGGGTTGTAGTAACTGGCATGAACAAACTGGAGTTTTTTACCGCGTTTGTACACAAATCCTACGTGGCTATCCAAACCAACCACATACAAACCATCTTCACGTTCCTGAAAATAGGTTTTTACTTTTTCAATCGACGCGCCGCTGTAGCGTTTGATATCGGTAGTCATGCGTTTGATGTAATACTCGGAAGCCTGTTGTGCCCAATAAACACGCGGGATCTTAAATCCGGCATCGGTTAAAACGGTCGTGATGAAATAGCCGCAAGCAATTTTCCCTTCGTGGGGCGTTCGAGTAGTTCCGTTAAAATCCCATTCGGTTCCGTACCAATGATTAAAAAAATCGGTGGTGATGGTGGTTAATAAATAATCCTGTGCAGCTTCAATGATGGAATCGCGTTTGGTACTATCTGCTTTTTGATAGGCAGCTTTGATCTCCGTTTGTTTCTTCTTTACCTGGGCAATGAGCTCCGGATAGGTTTCTTTCAGCACAATACCTGATTCAGCCGACTGAACCTGGCAACTAATTAAGAGTAGTGATACGAAAAGAATCAAACTGAATTTCATAGACGGTTTTTGTTATTCATTAACGCTGATATTTCCGAAAGTAACAAAAAAATCCCTTGTCCGGAAATGAACAAGGGATTCTCTTTTATCTATTAACTACTTATTTTTTCTCGTCAACTTCTTCGAAATCAACATCGGTTACTTCGTCTTGCGCGTTTCCTTGCGCTTGTTCACCTGCTCCGGCATCTGCACCACCACCTGCGTTAGCAGCGTTGTACATTTCCTGAGAAGCTGCTTGGAATACATTGTTCAAACGCTCCATTGCCGCTTCAAGGTTCGCCGTGTTTTTAGCGTCGAATTCCGTTTTCAAAGCTGCCAATGCATCTTCGATCGGTTGTTTTTTATCAGCAGGAATTTTATCTCCATACTCTTTCAACTGACGTTCTGTTTGAAAGATCAATGAATCGGCTTTGTTCAACAACTCAACCTCATCACGACGTTTTTTATCCGCATCTGCATTTGCTTCCGCTTCAGCTTTCATACGTTTAATTTCGTCGTCGCTCAAACCTGAAGAAGCTTCAATTTTGATCGACTGCTCTTTTCCGGTTCCTTTGTCTTTCGCAGAGATGTGCATGATACCGTTGGCATCAACGTCGAATGTTACTTCGATTTGCGGCTCACCACGACGAGCAGGTGGAATGTCAGTCAATTGAAAACGACCCAATGTACGGTTATCCGTAGCCATCGGACGCTCACCTTGCAATACGTGAATGTCTACTGCAGGTTGGTTATCTGCTGCTGTTGAGAATGTTTCCGATTTTTTGGTCGGGATAGTTGTGTTTGACTCGATCAATTTGGTAAACACACCACCCATTGTTTCAATTCCTAACGACAATGGAATAACGTCTAACAAAAGAACGTCTTTCACTTCACCTGTCAATACACCACCTTGAATGGCTGCACCAACTGCTACTACTTCATCAGGGTTTACTCCTTTAGAAGGCGCTTTTCCGAAGAAACGTTGCACGGCATCCTGAATGATCGGAATACGTGTTGAACCACCTACCAAGATCACTTCGTTGATATCGCTTGTAGACAATCCTGCATTTTTCAAAGCCGAACGACAAGGAGCGATTGTACGCTCAACGATAGAAGAAATCAATTGCTCGAATTTAGAACGTTGCAATGTTCTCACTAAGTGTTTTGGAATTCCGTTTACCGGCATGATGTACGGCAAGTTGATTTCCGTAGAAGTGGTTGAAGACAATTCGATTTTCGCTTTTTCAGCAGCTTCTTTCAAACGTTGCAAAGCCATCGGATCTTTACGCAAATCCAATCCTTCTTCAGCGTTGAACTCTTCTGCCAACCAGTTAATGATCGCGTCATCCACATCATCACCACCTAAGTGAGTGTCACCGTCTGTAGACAATACTTCAAATACACCGTCACCCAATTCAAGGATAGAAACGTCATGTGTACCACCACCGAAGTCGAAAACAACGATTTTTTGGTCGATTCCTTTTTTATCCAATCCGTAAGCTAAAGCTGCTGCTGTAGGCTCGTTGATGATACGTTTCACAGTCAAACCTGCAATTTCGCCGGCTTCTTTTGTCGCCTGACGTTGTGCATCGTTGAAGTAAGCAGGCACTGTTACAACAGCTTCTGTTACTTCATGTCCAAGATAATCCTCAGCAGTTTTCTTCATTTTCTGAAGAATCATGGCAGAAATTTCTTGTGGTGAATATAAACGACCGTCGATGTCTACACGCGGTGTGTTGTTATCTCCTTTTACAACCGAGTACGGTACGCGCTCAGATTCTTTCTTCACTTCGTCATACGATGAACCCATGAAGCGTTTGATGGAGTAGATAGTTTTTGTCGGATTGGTAATTGCCTGACGTTTTGCAGGATCCCCTACTTTACGCTCGCCACCTTCAACGAAGGCTACGACAGAAGGAGTTGTACGTTTACCTTCAGAATTGGTGATTACTACAGGCTCGTTACCTTCCATAACCGAAACACACGAGTTGGTGGTTCCTAAGTCAATTCCTATTATTTTTCCCATGTTAGTGATTTTTTCGTTTTTCAAATTTCCTTTCTTTAGTCAATCATTGTGCCATGGAGAAAACACGACACTTAGCTGACAGAATGGTCTGCTTAAAGGTACGAAAGCGTCAATTAGCTGTCGAAATGACAGGAAAACCGGAAATAGCCTGACAGGAAAATCGTTCCATGACACTGACAGTGTGTCTGAGAAGATTTATTCCATTGCCTTTTGTTTTCCGTGAAAGAAGATGTAATAGACCGGAATTCCGACCAACACCAAAATGATGCTTCCTGCCGTGTCTTCAAACGTAAACAACGTGAGGCTTACGCAAATAAGCACAGCAAACACGAGGTACAAAAACGGAACCACCGGATAACCGAATGCTTTGTATGGTCTGTGGGCATTTGGCATAGTACGGCGCAATTTGAATAACCCGGCAATGGTAACAATGTAAAATACCATGGAACCGAAAGTCGCAAATTTGATCAGAATGTTATACGATCCTGAGAAACACAAGAGTATTGCCCAAATTCCCTGAATCCACATAGCCCAAGCAGGCACTCCGAAACGATTCAGCGAATTTGCCTTTTTGAAAAACAATCCTTCCTTCGACATGGCATAAAACAAGCGCGAACCAGCCATAATCAGTCCGTTGTTGCATCCGAAAGTCGAAATCATAATCAGAATAGCCATCAATATATTGGCGATGTTTCCGAACAACATGAATGCGGCTGAAGTTCCAACACGACCAGAACTTGCAAATTGAATTCCGGCGGCCTCAACCGATTCTCTTGTATAGGCAATATCTGTGGCTTGTGGTGTTCCGGTCAACGGCAACAATCCCAAATAAGCCACATTGGCAAGAATGTATAAAATGGTAACGATGAATGTTCCCAAGAATAACGAACGAGGCAAGTTGCGTTCCGGATTGCGAATATCTCCGGCAATAAACGTTACATTGTTCCATGCATCGCTCGAAAAAAGCGAATTGATAATGGTGGTGGAAATAGCGATCGCCAAGGCAATGGGTAATAAATCAACAATTCCGGTGACTTTTCCGTCAACAACGCTGGTTTTGCTGGCATCCCACATATTGGTGAAATTCTCACCGAAATACCCGCTGCTAATACCAACAGCGATACCAGCTACAATCAACACCAACAAGGCAATGAGTTTGGAACTGGTGAAAATAGCCTGAACAATTTTTCCATATTGAATGCCGCGCGTGTTCAGTAATGTCAGCAACAAAATGATGACAGCTCCTACGATATTCGCTCCGTTGATTTCGACATTCGCATACGAAAAGAGTACCTTCTCTACTAAAACAGGGAAAAACACACCGAGAAACTTACCGAAAGCAACTCCCACAGCAGCAATTACACCTGTTTGAATCACGGTAAAAACGGTCCAACCATACAAAAACGAAGGCAATTTCCCCCACGCTTCTTTGATGTACACAAACTGTCCGCCGGCTTTGGGAAACATGGCCGCCAACTCACCGTAACTCAATGCACCGAAGAGCGTGATTACACCGGTAAGTAACCAAGTAACCAATAACCAACCGGAACTTCCTAAATCGCGGGCCATGTCTGAGGTTACCAAAAAGATTCCCGATCCGATCATACTTCCAGCCACGAGGAAAGTGGCATCCAATAATCCGAGTGGTTTTTTGGATGTGTCTTCGGTCGCGGTTACTTCCTGATCGATCGAATGATCCAAGGGCGAACTGTTGTGCGTATCATTTTGTTCCATAGCAATATAAAAAAAGTCCCGTCCGCCTAGACGGAACGAGACTTAGTTGTATTAAAACAGGCTTATTCTTCCGTTTTTTCTATCTGCGAAGCCTCATCTTCCATCAACTCGTCTGGTTGATTTCTCAGGACACTGTGTTTGCGGCTATAGAGGAAGTAAATTAATAGTCCGATTACCATCCAAATACCTGCAACAGATAATGTTGTCAGATCAAGTGCTGCAATCATTGTCAAACAAACTAATATCCCTAAAATAGGAACCAAAGGAACGAATGGTGTTCTAAATGGACGATGTAATTCAGGGTTTTTTCTACGCATTACCCAAATTCCAGCGCAAACAATTACAAAAGCAAAAAGAGTTCCAAACGAAGTTAAATCTCCAGCCACGCTTCCAGGAACAAATGCTGCAAAAGCACCAACCATCAAAAGCAAAATCATATTTGACTTGTAAGGTGTCTTAAATTTAGGATGTAATTCAGAGAACACTTTAGGTATCAAACCATCTTTCGACATTGAATAGAACACACGTGTTTGACCCATTAGCATAACCAGAATAACAGAAGAGAATCCTGCAAGAATTGCTATGGTAATACTTGTGGCCAACCAGCCATAACCAGGCATGTATGTATTTACTGCATATGCGACGGAAGCTTCTTTTCCGGCCTTACCATATTCTGACCAATGTGCAACTCCAGTCAAAACATGAGCAAACAAAATGTAGAGAATGGTACAAATAATCAATGAACCCAAAATACCAATTGGCATATCGCGTTTCGGATTTTTAGCTTCTTGCGCAGCCGTTGATACAGCATCAAAACCAATGAATGCAAAAAACACGATTGCAGCACCACCAAGTACTCCTCCCCAACCCCATTTAAATACACCTTCATGTTCAGCTACACCTTCTGGTATTAAATATGGAGTATGATTAGCAGGATTAATGTACTGCCATCCAATTGCAATGAAAATCAATACGATAGACACTTTAATAAACACCATTATTGCATTAATAAATGCTGATTCCTGTGTTCCTTTAATAAGTAAGAGAGTCACTAATAACAACACACCAAATGCTGGAGCATTTAATATACCAGACGTTGTTGAAACCATCGATTTCAACTCTGTAGTTAACCCTTTTAATTGTGTATCACTCAAAACGAGTAAACCATTTTTAGCTTCTTTTGCCAATTCCTCAGGAAATTGGGTAATATTAGATTCGCCTATTACACGATTAACATGTTCGAATGGGGAATGGCACCATTCATAGGGGACCGCTCCTCCCAGCAAATTATTGAGATACTCACTCCAAGCTATAGAGACTGTGGCTGCACCAAGCGCATACTCCATTACTAATGCCCAACCAATAATCCAAGCAACTATTTCACCTAATGTTGCGTATGAATAAGTATAGGCACTACCAGCAATTGGAATGGTAGAGGCAAACTCAGCGTAACACAATCCAGCAAATGCACAACCTATAGCGGCAATTGCAAAAGATAATGTAACACCTGAACCGGCCGCTTCGGCGGAAGCTTTTGCAGTATTCACAAATAAACCGGCACCAATGATTGCACCAATTCCAAGCGCAATCAACGACCAAGCGCCTAGTGTTTTTTTCAATCCTCCTTCGTTCGCAGCAGCTTCGCGCAACAACCCGGGAATCGACTTTTTCTTAAACAAGTTTGACATAGTTTTCTCAATTGAACCACCAAATATAAAAGGATTTGGTCTAGAATTAACAAATATTAGTACAATTCAACCATTTGCTTAATCTCATCCTATATACAATGTAACAGCATTGCTCAGTTATCTTGTTACCTTAGTGCCGTCATCAAATTCAGATCGCATGTGGATCTTTCGGTTCAGCCAACATCTCAGAAATATTTTCCGCTTACTAGCGATCATTTTTATCGTTGTCGGGCATTACCTACGTAATTGGTTCACAACCGGACCTTTACGAAATCTTTTTGATCGTAAGGGTACCAAACGAATTTCGAGATCGGCACGCATGCGTCTGCTTATTGAAGACCTTGGACCCACTTTTATCAAATTCGGACAGATTTTGGCCGACCGACCCGATCTTGCTTCGGAAAGTTTGCGTCAGGAGTTAAAAAAATTACAAACTTCCGCTCGGCCATTTGAAGATTTAATTGCTATCAACATCATCGAGGGGGAATTGGGGCAGAATATCGAGCAGGTTTTTTCGGAATTCAACAGGAATCATATTGCTTCGGCTTCTATCGGGCAAATCTACCGCGGTACGCTTTTAACGGGCGAACAAGTTGTATTGAAGGTTCAGCGCCCTGGAATTAAGCAGAAAATAAAACTGGATTTGATCCTCCTTCAGTTGTTTGCGAAAAAACTGCAACGCGATTACCCTGAACTTAACACCTTTAACATTGCGAAATTCATTGACGACTTCGGTGATATTATCATGAAGGAACTCGATTTCACAAATGAAGTTTCCAATATGTTGCGTTTAAACAACATGTTCAAAGATGATGATCGCTGCCATATTCCGATTGTGTACAATAAGTTTTGTACCCAACGCTTGTTGGTGATGGAATTTATTGAAGGCGAGAGTCCTGATCATTTGGATGCCTTGAAAGAGAAAGGTTATTCGCCGCAAATTATTGCTGAAAACGGCGTGAATATCATTCTTACAATGGTCTTGAGATATGGGTTCTTTCATGCCGATCCGCATCCGGGAAATATTTTCATTCGCGGAAACAACCAAATTGTGTTGATCGATCATGGAATGTGCGCGTCATTGAAACCGAAACAAATTGGTGGTTTGGTGGACTTTCTCATCGGATTTGCAGACAAAAAACCGCATAAAATTGCCAAAGCATTGTTGAATCTCACGGAAGTACAGAACTTTCGCGAAATGGAAAACCTCGAATTCGATATTCAGGAACTGATTGAAAAGTACAGCTACATGAATTACGGTCAGGTGGATATCTCCGGATTATTCAATGACACGTTTAAAGTGATGATTCGCTACGAAATCAAGATTCCTTCGAGCATTTACATGCTTTTGAAAACGCTCATCACGATTCAGAACCTGGCAGAAATGCTGGAGGCCAAAATTTCGTTGGTCGACATGATTCGTCCGTATGCAAAAGAAAAAATCAAGGAACGATTCAGTTGGGAGAATATCAAATCAACTATTATCAACTCTGCCGAAGATTATTTGTATCTGTTCACAACAATGCCCAAAGACATTCGTCAGATCGTTACCGATTTTAAAACACACGGACTACAGCACAAAATTACCTTTGGCGATAAAGGCACCAATAACAAAGATATTCGTGGTCATATCTACCGATTGGGCGTCATTCTATTGATTGGTTTCATGCTTTTGTGCGCAACCTTACTCATGATCAAAGAACCGAATCCGGGAGCGTTCACCAATTTCTTCTTTTATTCAACCATTACTATTTCAACGTGGGTGTTGATCAGGATGGTGATGCGGACGAATTGAGATACAAATTCCTAAAAAAAGTTCTGAATCGTTTCTTTCATTACCTTCAACTTCAATTTAATTCCTAAAATCAGTTAACCTTGAATGAATTTCAGCAAAAATTAACCACTGTAAGTAATCATTTCACGAATGGCGATTTACACTTGGGGTTTCGTCAATTGGTAGATTGTGTGCTTGATGCCCAACAAAAAGCATTTTATCAAATATGTATTCAACACACCGAATGGTTGCATGATCAAGAGCCGCCAAACGAATTGGTCGTTGAACGCTCGCTTGAATTCATTGAAAAACTCAAACAGGTTAATGTACAATCAAGTGATCGAAGCAAGGCTTTACTAACAGCTAAAAACCTCACAAAAACATACAGCGGACGACGATTCAAAATTGAGAACATTTCCCTAGAAATTCATCCGGGAGATGTTTGGGGACTTGTAGGCGAAAACGGAAATGGTAAAACGACGCTTTTACGCATTTTAGCCCAAGATCTCTCTTATGATACAGGCGAATTGACTTATCAGCTGCAAGGAACAGAACTGGAAAAGTATGATTTACGTACAAAACTCACATACATTCCTCAACGCACGTCAGCTTGGTATGGGTCATTGAAAAGCAATCTAAAATTCACCGCTACACACTATGGCGTAAAACCGGACGAAAATGAGTTATTGGTACTCATGATGATTATCCGTTTTGGACTATGGAAATACCGCAATCACCAATGGAGTCAACTTTCTTCAGGCTTCAAAATGCGCTTTGAGTTGGCCCGCACCTTTTTGCGTTCACCCAAGATTTTGTTGTTGGACGAACCGCTTGCAAACCTAGACGTGTTAGCTCAACAATTGATTTTAGAAGATTTAAAAAGCATTTCACAAAGTATTTCCAATCCGGTTGGAATTGTATTGAGCTCTCAACAGCTTTTTGAGGTCGAAAAAATATCAGATAAAGTGCTTTTTCTGAAAAACGGTGTTCCAACACATTTATCAGAAGCCAATCGCTTAAAAGCACAATCCACATCAGTCATAGAATTTGATGTTGAGGCATCCCGCGAAGAATTGACGAAAGCTCTTGAAACGTTTATAAATATTGAATTGTCGTATAACGGCGGACTTTACGTTGCTACCATTGGTCTTCCGGACGCAATGAATCTTTTATTAGCCGCATTTGTGCGATACAACATCAAGGTGAAATACATTCGTGATATTTCTCACTCAACCCGCCGTTTGTTTATCTAAACCACTATCATGAAATCACTTCGCAAACTCGATACATATATCCTAGAACGATACCCGATTGTTTGGCATTCAAAAGTAGTTTATCTGTTTTTTGGCGGACTGCTGATGTGGCTTGCCTATTTTTTTATTGGATACTTAATTACAGATATTGAATTTTTAAAAACAGAAGATATTAATGACTACTTTTTTGATTCGGCGGTAGTGGGTTTGCATTCTTTTATCTTCATCATTGTTCTTACCATTTGGGCTTTATTCTTCTTTAAAAAGAATGCGATAAGACATTATTATCCACTGAAAAAATTCTACTTCACGAAACTGTTTGTGTTAATTCAACTTGGACTATTGCCCTACGCTAGCGTACATGTACCTTTTCATTACGGAATCGCGCTAAAAACAAAACAATTGGTACCATTGGATCAATTAAAAATGAATGCTAAGACAGCCAATCTTGCACTTGCTTTTCTTTCTGATAAGGATTCTTATGACATTTACAATCGCGACTTTCTTCTATCAAAACCATTGGAAATCATTCAATTTGATCGAAATTACTCTACGTGGACACGAACGAATAATTTTCTTGACAAAGATTCATTAAGTTATGACGCGAACAAACACCCAGATCGAACCATTCAAATCAACGGCACTGATTTTCAATTTTTGACCTACCACAGGATCACGTATCATACTAAATGTGATAACTATTATTTTGATTATGTCGATTCTTTCTTAACGATGGATTCCACCTTCAAACGCTATAGCATCTATAATTATTCAAACATCCGTTACTCTAGATTTAGTTACTCACGTTATGACGAATATGAAAGCAATCTTAAATCCACCGAATATCGAAACGAGTATTTGCCAACGGTGCACCGCTGGTTGAAAAATGATGAAAAGGATTCTATTGAAAATGCCATTTCTAATTTCAAAATCTTACTTAATCGCTATAATATCGTTTGTTTTATAGATGAACGGTTTTGGGTAAATTACTTATCCAGAGAGCAATATGCAAATTTCCACTCTTCTCTTTTAAATGAAGACTTAGAAAACGATTATCTAAAATACATCAAACAAAACTACGCTGAAGCTAAGATTGATCTAGCCAATTACATGTATCATCAGAATTCTTTCGAACCCATATTTGGATATGATCTTTATACACTAGACCAGATTAATTATAATGCAAACATGGCTTTTTTTGAGCCGTTTAATATTGAGGTAAACTTTTTGTTGCCTTTGGTCTTTGTATTCTTCTTTGGGCTTTTCTTTTTAATCTTCGATTTTGCACATTTTATTCAGCTCGTCATTACTATTCCAATAGGTGGTGCGCTCATCATTATATTCGGTTTGGCAGTCTCGCTTATACATGAATATAGTTACAGTCACAGAGTTGGATATCAGTCTTTTGACGTTTTACTATCAACGTTACTTCTAATAATATCCATTATTGTTCTTCTGCTTGCCATTTTCTCTGTGTACAACTCTTTTTTTAGTAAGCGTGTTTCTGGAATTCTAGTGAATTTAGGATACGTAGTTGCTCCTTTTTTCCCTGGGTTTGTAATCTATTTTTTTGAGGAACATTCCAAAGAATTCGTTCTTGATTTCTGTACTGGAGAATCCTATTTAAAAAATTCTTTTTGGCTTGATCTTCTCACACCAAGTGTGATTTTTCCTCTGGCATTTATTGCTTCAGTAAGCTACTTTGCGCTTATCAAAAAATGGTATGCAAAATCCGAATAGCTCTTTTCAAAACTTTTCGGGTTTTACCTCAACAAATAAGCTGTACTTCGTCCGCCCGATTGATCTTTCACCAATACTTCTTTGGCGATTAAATCATTGATGTCGCGCAAGGCTGAATCGGGTGAACATTTGCAAATTTTTGCCCATTTGGTAGAAGTGAGTTTTCCTACGAAGCCATCTAGTAAGCGATTCACCATAGCGGTTTGACGTTCATTCATTGATACATGACGATTGCGCTCCCAAAAATTTGATTTCTGGAAGATTGTTGCCAAATCGGCTTCACTGTCCTGCAATGCTGCGTGAAGGCAGTTCAAAAACCAATCTATCCAAGGTGTAATATCCAAATCACCGCGCTGACTTGCTTCCAAGATCGAATAGTAGGCATTGCGCTCACGACGAATTTGTGCCGACATACTGTAATAGCGCTGGTTGATTCCTTCGGATTTGGTCAACAGCATATCCGTTATTGCACGGGCAATACGACCATTACCGTCATCAAACGGGTGAATGGTAACAAACCAAAAGTGCGCAATCGCAGCTTTGATTACGGGAGCCATGCGGGAAGGAGCGTTAAACCATTTCAGAAAAAAATCCATTTCATCGGGAACGTATTGTGCCTCGGGCGCCCTAAAATGAACGCGTTCGCGCCCCATCGCTCCTGAAACCACTTGCATTGGTCCGTCTCTATCATCTCGCCACTCGCCTACCTTAATAGAGATTCTTCCTGAATAACCGCTTGGGAAAAGTGTATTGTGCCAACCGAACAAGCGCTCTTTGGTCAATGGCTCATTGCAGTTCAATGTGGCATCCAACAACATCTCTACCAACCCATCAATATGACGATCAGAAGGAATCAAACCTGCTATTTCCATTCCGAGTTTACGCGCAATGGAAGAACGCACCTCGTCGGTTGTCAATAATTCACCTTCTATTTCGGAAGATTTGATGAGATCACTGGTCAAAACACGTAATACGGTTTCTTCCTGAAGCGGAAAACCTAAAGCATGCAACTTCCCTACCAACGCACCTTGTTTACGCGTTACACTCTCCAGTATTTCTCCGATTTGTTCAAAATCGATTTCAAACTCCGGCCATGCTCGTAATTGATAGATGAAAGGCATATTCTCCGCTTTTTACACATCAAATATACGATTTTTCTCCGCATAAAAAAAAATAACCGCAAAATTTGCGGATATAAATCTTCTATTCTCCGCATGTAGTAACTGAAGTAGGTTTATTTTTTGAGCTCAAACTTACCGTCGTCGGTGATATCCCAAGGAATTTCAGGGAAATCCATTTTACACAAACGACGAATCTCAGCCAATACTTGTTTGTTCGGATCGATGGTTGGTCCACCCTCGCCCAATTGCTGGATAGAAACGATCTCACCACGCACAAAATCACCGTTGCGTTTGAAGTACAATTTATACACCGGCGCAATACCACTTACACCAGATAAGCTGAATCGCGCATAGGTTGCGAAATTCCCCATGGAATAGGTAATAAATTTTCCTTTGTAACAATCAATCGCACGTGTTACGTGCGGTCCATGACCAAGCACCATATCTGCTCCGGCATCAATGGCCATGTGCGCAAATTCGTAGACATTCCCACGATTTTCGCCCACAAACTCTTCTGTTTTACGTGTTACATTGGTGCGTGAACGACCTTCGGCTCCACCGTGAAAGGAAACCAAAACGATGTCCGAAATGGCATCCAATTCAGTGATAATCTTTTTAGCACGTTCGTATTCATTGAGTTTCAAGCAACCCGAATTTGGTGCAAAAGCAGTGAGCCCGATTACCAATCCTTTTACATGAATCGTATCCCAAGGGCAGGTTTCCAATCCGGCATATTTGATTCCTTTGGCTTTGAGCACTTTTTGCGTATTGGTTCTTCCCGGTTCACCGAAATCGCCCATGTGGTTGTTCGCAACCGAAACCATGTCAAATCCGGCATCTTTTAAATGATCAACCACATATTCCGGTTGACGAAACGCATAACATTTACTCGGATCGCTGCATGCTTTCACATCTCCTCCGCTGTTCAACACCGTTCCTTCCAGGTTCCCGAAAGTCAAATCGGCATTGCGGAGAATGTCTTTCAACGGATCAAGAATATTTTGACCGTTTGCAGGTAATAGATCAGCACTCGGATAATTGGTACCAAGCATCATATCGCCAACGGCAATCAAACTGATTAGTGAATCGTCGGCAGGCTGATCAATAGGAGCATGAACGAAATTCCCGCGACCATTTCCAATCCATTTAAAAGGAACAGTTTTGAAATAAACAACTGTTGCCACAATCGGCACAACAACTCCGCACAACATGAGTGCATTTCGGGTAGATGATTTCATATACAAAGACATGACTGCGTTAAACGAATCACTCATGAAAAGGTTACTACAAAAAAGGATTCTTCATCAATCTAACGGTTTTGAACTGCTATTAATACGGCAAATACACTAACTTTGCCACTTCAAATTGTGAAACAAAACCGTTTAGCATGACTGTACAGGAAATACGCACGCATTTTTTTGAATTTTTCGCTTCGAAACAACACCAGATTGTTCCTTCCGCCCCAATGGTGGTAAAAAATGATCCTACATTGATGTTTACGAATGCCGGTATGAACCAGTTCAAGGATTTTTTCTTGGGCAATGCCGTACCGAAAAATCCACGTGTGGCCAATTCCCAAAAATGTTTGCGGGTTTCAGGAAAACACAACGATTTGGAAGAAGTAGGTGTTGATACCTATCACCATACCATGTTCGAAATGCTTGGAAACTGGTCGTTTGGTGATTACTTTAAAGAAGAAGCTATTTCATGGGCTTGGGAATTGTTGACCGAAGTTTACAAAATACCGAAAGACCGCTTATACGTTACCGTGTTTGAAGGTGATGAGAAAGACGGCGTTCCAAGAGATCAGGAATCGTATGATATCTGGAAACGCTTCATTGCCGAAGATCGGATCATCATGGCTTCCAAAAAAGATAACTTTTGGGAAATGGGCGATACCGGTCCGTGTGGTCCGTGTACCGAAATTCACGTTGATAACCGCATTGAATCTGAGCGCGCTAAAGGCGACGGAAAACAATGGGTCAACCAAGATCATCCGCAAGTTGTGGAAATCTGGAACAACGTATTCATGCAATTTAACCGCAAAGCCGATAGTAGTTTGGAACCGCTTCCTGCTACACACGTGGATACGGGAATGGGCTTGGAACGTTTGGCCATGACCATGCAGGGAAAAACCTCCAATTACGATATTGACTTGTTTCAAGCCTTGATCAGTCACATGGAACAGGTTTCAGGAAAAAAATATGGCGCCGACGAACCAACAGACATTGCACTGCGTGTAATTGCAGATCATATTCGTGCAATCGCTTTCTCTATCGCCGACGGACAATTACCTTCCAATACCGGAGCCGGATATGTCATTCGTCGTATTCTGCGCCGCGCTGTTCGTTACGGCTACCAGACATTGGGTTTGAAAGAACCGTTCATGGCAGGTTTATCCGCTGTTTTGGCTGATGTTATGGGCGATGCGTTCAACGAATTAAATTCCCAAAAAAGTCTCATCGAACAAGTGATTCGCGAAGAAGAATTAAGTTTCTTCCGCACGCTGGAACAAGGTTTAAAACGCATTGAAAACTTGATGGATAGCGCTCGTTCGGCCAATAAAACCGTGCTTAGCGGAGCAGATGTATTTGAGTTGTACGATACCTTCGGGTTTCCGTTTGACTTGACGTCATTGATTGCTCGCGAGAATAATTTATCCGTTGATGAAGAAGCATTTAACGCCGAATTACAGCAACAAAAAGACCGTTCTCGCGCTGCTACAGCTATTGAAACCGATGACTGGGTAGAATTGAAAGACGACCACAGTGAAGAATTTGTGGGCTACGATGTATTGAAAGCCAACATCGAAATTGTGAAATACCGAAAGGTATCGCAAAAACAACGTGCGTTTTATCAATTGGTATTCAACCTTACACCGTTTTATGCTGAAGGCGGCGGTCAAGTGGGTGATACGGGAACTATTTCCAATGATTTTGAAACCGTTACCATTTTCGATACAAAAAAAGAAAACGGACTCATCGTGCATTTATCGGAAACATTACCGGAACATTTACACGCCCATTTCAGCGCAAAAGTTGATGCAAAAAAACGTCAGTTATCTGCTAGTAATCACTCGGCGACACACTTGTTGCACCATGCACTCAGAACTGTTTTAGGAACGCATGTAGAACAAAAAGGATCATTGGTAAATCCATCGCATTTGCGTTTTGACTTCTCGCACTTTTCAAAAGTGACCGATGAACAATTAGCAGAAATAGAAGCAATGGTGATTTCAGCCATTCGCGAAAATCAACCCTTGGTTGAAAAGCGCAATGTTCCGATTGAAGTAGCTACAGAAATGGGCGCTATGGCTTTGTTTGGTGAAAAATACGGTGATACGGTTCGCGTGATTCAATTCGGTGAATCGGTGGAATTGTGCGGTGGAACCCATGTGCAATCTACCGGTCAGATCAGCTTATTCAAGTTGCGCTCAGAATCGGCAGTTGCAGCCGGAATTCGTCGTATAGAAGCCATTACAAACGAAGCAGTGGAACGTTATTACGCCGAACAAGAGGCGAAATTGGAAACCGTAAACGAGTTGTTGCGCAATCCGAAAGACCTGCCAAAAGCAGTTGAAGATTTGATTTCGCGCAACAATCAGCTCTCAAAGCAGGTTGAATTCTTCAAGAAAGAGCAAGCCAAACAAGTAAAAGTGCAATTAAAAGCAAGTATTCAACAGCTTGGTGAAGTTTCCCTATTGGAAGCTGTGATTGATTTGGATGCAGCCTCAGTGAAAGATATTCTTTTCCAATTGAAAGGCGAGGTTCCTAACTTGGTTTCCATAATTGGATCAACAGATGAAGACAAATGTGCTATTAGCATTTGCATAGCCGAGGAATTGTCAGGAAGTCGCAACTGGCATGCCGGAACCATTGTAAAAACAGTAGCTCCATTGATTCAGGGCGGCGGTGGCGGTCAACCGTTTTTCGCTACAGCTGGTGGAAAAGATGCCTCTGGCTTGAAAAACGCAATCAACGAAGCGAAATCATTATTGGCACTTAATTGATCGATTGTTGACAAAATAATCTTCGGTTGTTGGTGAAAGTTTCAATTCTGTTTTTATCTTAGGCACGTCTTTCGTCGCTTAAACCGGTTTTATTTCGATAAAAATGCATCCGCTTTAGCCATGTTTAGATGCTAAACTTTTATCAAAATCTACTTTATGAAAAAATTATTTTACATTCTACTTGCACCGGTTGTATTGAGCTTAGGAGCTTGTAACATGGCTGATGACGCTGATTACGAAAACATGGCGAATGACATTTGTGACTGTGTAAACAAAAACACAGATGGCATTTCGGAAGGAATGAAAACAGCTATCGTTGATGCCGTTAACTCAGGTAAAGATGTTGAAACTGCTGTTCAAGAAATTGCTATGAAAGATCCTGCGCAAGCGATGAAAGATGCAGAGGAAATGATGAAGCTGGAAGCCGGAATGACTAAATGTGGTGAAGACTTAGAGAAAAAGTATGAAAACGTTTATTCGTCAGATACCGAAGCTGAAGTTCAGAAAAAATTGGTGGAAACACTTAAAAAGAACAAATCATGTTCGTTTACTTATGCGATGTATAAGTTGGGAACTCAAATGAAATAAGCAACTTGCTTTTCGTTATGAACGCTCATTCGCCAATAGGTGGATGAGCGTTTTTAGTTACCTTTAGTTGCATTGAACCAAACACCTGCTTTGTTGTACCGAGTGTAAAATACTAGATATGCAACGATTACTGATCTTACTCATTTCAATCATAGCAAGCACCAACACGTTATTAGCTGACGAAGGTATTAAGCGCCTTCCTAGCTTTTTGGTCGTTTCATCAGAAAAAGATCCATCGCTCAGAAACGGTAAAGCTGTCTTTGAGTTTGAAATTCTAAATGGAGAACTCAAACAATACGCCGATCAGCTTTCTCCCGTTCAGGGCTCGTGCAACGGTGAAGCTTTCAATTTTGCAATGCCTAAAAACGGAATCTATACCAAAGAAGTTCTTGAAGGCAAGTATATCTTCCAATTTTATACTGACGGATATTATGAAATCTATTCTGATTCGGTATCCATCAAACAGGGATATCGCACCAAAGTACAACTCCGTTTCGACTATGCCGATATGGAAATCATATCTGACAAGCCGGTCATTTACCTCTATCCTACTGCTAACCTGGAAGTCACAACCACAGTAAAACCAAACGGCAAATTTCTCTTTACCTACCCGACTTACGAAAACGGTTGGAAAGGAACAGCACACCCTGACGGAAGTATTACGATAGCTGACAAAAATTATCCGTACCTGTTTTGGGAAGGTTCGCACAAAATGACCGCTGCCGATATGGATTTGACAAAAGGTTACATGGTGAAAGGCGATTCTATTACTGCATTTCTGGAAAGGAACCTGACGCAAATGGGGCTCAATGATCGTGAAATGACCGATTTTATTACCTATTGGGGTCCGCGAATGGCTGGAAATGGTCAGCAATTTGTACAATTCATCTTCAATGACGAATGCAACCGATTTGCCGATTTAAGCATATCACCGGCTCCGGCGCAGATTTTCCGTGTGTACATGATTTGGGCACCCGTTCCCGATGGGGTGGTTATGATGCCACAGCCACAAGAATTCAAGACCGTAAAACGCGACCAGTTTTATGCCATTGAATGGGGCGGATCGGAAGTAAAATTCGAATTATTTTACTGTAAAACGAACGACTGATGCGAAATCTATTTTTTTTGGTGGGAATTCTGACCTTTCTTTCTTCTTCCGTTCTTGCAAAAGAAAAGGGACTCAAATCTCCTTGGCAATATCAAATTGTCAGCAGTGAAGCCGATCCGACTCTTGATCAGCAACATGCTGTATTTGAACTTGATTTTTCGGCAAACAACTTTCAATCGGAAAATCCGGTCACCCAAATTGAATTATCCTGTAATGGCGTTATTGAGCGCTTCACACTCGATTCAACTTTCAAAAAAAACCTATTGGTTTCCCCCGGTGTTTATACATTTCAGTTATCTGCGGGTGAATTTCACATTGAAATCATAACACAACCCATTTCAATTCGACCGGGATTTAAAACCAAAATAGCGTTTCAGTTTCAGTCTTCACAAATGCGCGAAGTTTACCTAAAACCTGTTATTTATCTCTATCCTGAAAAAGAACAACAAACAACTGTTCAGCTGCAACCCAACGGAAAATTCAGCTTCACCTATCCGCTTTATACAGAAAACGGATGGACGGGAACAGCGCATCCTGACGGACAATTTACCATTGACGGAAAAAACTATCCGTATTTGTTTTGGGAAGGAATCAACACCAAACCTGTCCGGGCGATTGATTATTCTAGCGGTTTTGTGGTAAATAAAGATGATGTTACCGCTTTCCTTGAAGAAAAGCTGACCGCAATGGGTTTGAACGATCAGGAACTTACCGACTTCATTACTTTCTGGGGACCGCGAATGGCGCAATCTGAAAGAGGTTTTGTGCAATTTTTGTTCAATGAAGATTACGATGAAATTGCTACAATCAAGATTTCTCCTCAGCCAGATGCGCTGTTCCGAGTTTACATGTTGTTCACTCCATTGGAAAATACCGTGGAATTAAATCCCGAACCACAAGAAATCAAATCCGTTAACCGAAACGGATTTACCGTCATCGAATGGGGCGGGTCAGAAATTACTTACAAAGAAACACTTGCTAATCATGAATAAATACATCCATCTACTAATTACAACGGTGGCAATTCTTTTGTTTTTCACAACAACAGCTATGATGGCCGCTCCCAAAGAATCTTATTATAAATACCCAAAGGATTTGTTCATTGGAGGATTTATGATCGTTAGTTCTGCGCCGGATGCCAAGCTAGATCAAAATCACGCGAAATTTGAACTCAAATTCGAGGATTACCTGCTCAATACCGGTGAACCACTGCCAACAATTGAACTTTCCTGCAATGGCGTGATTAAACGTTTTCAGCTCGACAGCACCCTGACTCATACCATTGAGGTTTCACCTGGTAAATACCAATTCATGCTCGTTAGAACAGGTGATTTTGAGGAAATTATTACCGACTCTATTACCATTTTACCCGGACATTTGACCAAAGCACAGGTTTATTTCACATCTAGCTTTGACCTTTATCCAATAAGAGACACAGGTCCTGTATCCTTCAAGCCGGTTATCTATTTTTATTCGCCGAAAGACCTTTCAGTGAATGTTGAGTTGACACCAAACGGAACATTCACCTACACCTACCCTGCTTACGAGAATGGCTGGAAAGGAACGGTGAAAGCCGACGGTGGAATTACGGTCAACAACCGACATTACCCGTATTTGTTTTGGGAAGGAATCACCAACAGCGTCAATTCGCTAGTTGATTACAACCAAGGTTTTGTCGTTTCAAAAGAAAATGTGACCGCTTTTCTAGAAGAAAAATTGACCGAAATGGGGCTAAACGATCAGGAAAGAACCGATTTCATTACGTTTTGGGGACCTCGAATGGTGGGTTCTGAAAAGAATCACGTGCAATTCATCTTCAACGAAGAATACGATGACATTGCTACACTTTCAATTACCCCAAAACCTGAGCATCTGTTCCGATTGTATATGCTCTGGACGCCCTTGCCTGAATCAACAACACTTCATCCAACTCCCCAAAAACTTTCCACTATAAAACGTGATGGTTTTTCTGTGGTGGAATGGGGCGGCTCTGAATTAACATATAACGAAACAGTTGCCAGTCATGATTAAACGCTCTAGTCTTTTGCTTGTTTTTATTTCGGTTACCGGAATTGTTTTCGGTAAACAATTGGAACGGGATGATGAGTGGTTTCTTCCACAGCCATTTCGAATCGTCAGTTCAGAACCGAATGCTGCGTTGGATCAAAATCACGCGCAATTTGAATTAACATTTGAAAATTACCTATTGAATATCCGGGAAGCGTTACCGGAAATCGAACTTTCGTGTAATGGTGTTATTCAGCGCTTTCAGTTGGACAGCACTTTGATGCATACATTGACCGTTTCACCCGGAAAATACCAATTCAAGATAAAAAGAAATGGAAATTATGGAGAAGTCCTGAGCGATTCCATTACCATTTTACCGGCACATCTCACAAAAGCAGAGGTTCAATTTCCGGCGATGTTTATGGTTGTACCTGACCCACCCGTAACCGTCTGTAAACCTGTCATTTATTTTCATTCACCTAAAAATCTTTCTGTAAATATTGAACTCACGCCGAAAGGAAAATTCACTTTTACTTACCCGGTTTATGAAAACGGGTGGAAAGGAACCGTTGAAGCTGAAGGTGGAATCACCGTCAACAAGCAACATTATCCGTACTTGTTTTGGGAAGCGAACAGTAACGAAATCAATTCTTTGGTTAATTACAACGAAGGATTTGTGGTTTCGAAAGAGAATGTGACCGCTTTTCTAGAAGAAAAATTGACCGAAATGGGGCTAAACGATCAGGAACGAACCGATTTCATTACGTTTTGGGGACCTCGAATGGTCGGTTCTGAGAAAAATCACGTACAATTTTTGTTCAATGAAGAATATGATGATATTGCTGCGCTTTCGATTACCCCAAAACCTGATCATACATTCCGATTGTACATGCTTTGGACACCGATGCCTGAATCAACAATAGTGAAGCCAACTCCACAAAAACTTTCTACTGTAAAACGTGATGGTTTTTCCGTTGTTGAATGGGGTGGATCTGAATTGAAGTATAACGAAACCGTTGCTGATCATGAATAAACACACCTATTTATTAAGCACAATCGGGCTTCTTATCGGCCTGTTTACTTTAGGAAGCATCGCCTTAAAGACATCGTTGCCTAAACAGCGGCTCATTGTAAGTCCTTTTCAGATTCGGTGTTCTACCGTCGACTCAACGCTGGACCAGAATCATGCACGGTTTGAACTTCATTTCAACGATTATTCGCAGATCCGAAACGAGCCGTTTCCGGAGATTGAACTCTCTTGTAATGGCGTAATTCACCGGTTTCAGCTAGACAGTACGCTTATGCATGTACTCGATGTTTCACCCGGAAAATACAAATTCATGATGATGCGGAGCGGTGGCTATCGGGAAATCATTACGGATTCTGTCTATATCGCGCCTTCGCACAAAACACTTGTTGGGATTTATTTTATAAAAAATCCGGAACCTAGAGAATACAAAGATCCATATCATCCAAAACAACATCGCCACGGCCGTCCCGGTGAAAAAGTAGCACTAAAACCGGTAATCTATTTGTATTCACCAACCGATTTAGCAGTTGATGTGCAATTAACGCCGAAAGGAAATTTCACCTACACCTACCCCGCTTACGAAAAAGGTTGGAATGGAACGGTTGAAGCCAAAGGCGGAATGATCATTAACAAACAGCATTACCCTTATTTGTTTTGGGAAGGAAACATTGACGGAATCAGTTCGCTGGTTGACTACAATGAAGGTTTTGTTGTTTCAAAAGAAAACGTCACCGCCTTCCTAGAAGAAAAGCTCACCGAAATCGGATTGAACGAGCAAGAAAAAACGGACTTCATCACCTTTTGGGGACCTCGAATGGTAGGTTCTGAAAACAATCACGTGCAATTTCTATTCAACGAAGAATATGATGACATTGCTGCGCTTTCAATTACTCCAAAACCGGATCATACATTCCGACTTTACATGCTCTGGACACCGTTACCTGAATCAACAACACTGCATCCGACTCCGCAACAACTTTCCACAATAAAACGCGACGGTTTTTCCGTTGTGGAATGGGGCGGTTCAGAATTGACGTTCACACCCGATGTTTCACTCACTCATTAATTCAAAACCCATGAAATCTTTGTTTATAATCGCGATGTTTTTGTGTTCAACAACCTTACAAGCAAAAGAATACCTGCGTCAAAGCTATGTTGTTACAAAAGTGGTGAAATCGAAGTACGTAACGACCCAGCAAGCAAAGGTAAAGTTTACGGTAAAAGATGTGTCTGGCAGCAAACCTATTAATGGAGTGCTCAACTATTCAATAGACGGGAAAAGCAAGACGGCAAACCTCGACAAAAACAATAGTTTTCTGCTCACAACGACCAAAGGAAAACATATTTTTCAATTTTATTACTCTGAAGAATTCTTTGAAATCTACACGGATTCCATTGATTTAAAGGGTGGATACCAAACCAATGTGAGCTTATTCTTCACCGTGGCAGCGGAGCCCGCCTTAGCAGAAAAACCGGTTATTTACTTTTACCCGGAATTCGCACAAACAATGGATGTAACACTCAAACCGGCCGGTGAATTAACCTTCACGTATCCGACCTACGAAAACGGCTGGAAAATTACCGCAACACCAGACGGAACGCTTACACACAATGGAAAAACGTATCCGTACCTCTTTTGGGAAGCGGCTATGAATCGCGATAGGAGCTCGGTAGATCTATCACAAGGTTTTATCGTGAAACAACAAAATACTATTGCTTTTTTAGAAGAACAATTAAATGCATTCGGCTTTAATGCACACGAACGCACCGATTTCATTACGTATTGGGGACCTCGTTTGGCTTCGGAAAAACGCGCTTTCATTCAATTTATCTGGGGTGATGCTGCCGATCAATTCGGAGAACTGAACATCACTCCACAACCCGATCACGTGAATCGTGTGTACATGCAATGGAAATCGTTGAAAGACGGTGAAACGATTCCGCAACCTACTCCGCAAATTATTCCAATCCTAGATCGTTCGGGTTTTGATGTACTGGAATGGGGAGGCGTTGAGTTAAGTGACTTTGAAATGTAAAATTGAAAAGAGGAGTTCCTTTTCAATTTTTCATTCTCCATTTTCAATCCCGTTATAAATAAAATTTTTCAATCATGAAAACAATAGTAAGCATTTCCCTCCTCATCTTGAGCTTTAGCAGTTTCGCCGGTGAGCACATCGAAAAGATGATTGGGTATTACGTTTCCTACGAAGCAGATTCTACTGTTAGTTTAAACGCAACAAAAGTGAAAATTAGCTGTCAATTTTCGGAAGGCGGTACAAATGGACAACATGGATTGCGCTACGGTTTCAATGGCTCGGATAAGGTTGCTCAACTTTCAGCATCGAACGAACTTGTTCTTGATTCGTTGGCAGGAATGTGCCGGTTTCAGTTCTATTATTCGCAGGATTACAAGGAAATTGAAACAGACTCGATAGAAATAAAACCGGGTGTTGTAACACACATTCACCTTTATTTTGAACATCAATTCATTCATCGTCCGGTGAAAAAGCCGGTGATCTATTTGTATCCGGAATCAACAACTTCAGTGTCGGTAGAATTGAAAACTGTCGGAGAATTAACGTTTACTTACCCACTATTAAACAACGGCTGGAATGTAATTGCACAACCCGACGGAACATTAACTTGTAATGAAAAAAACTACCCTTATTTGTTTTGGGAAGCAGAACAACAAGTTGAAAATCCGTTTAAATCGGACCAATTTACCGGATTTAAAGTAGCTGGCAAAGACGCGATCACCTTTTTGGAAGAGAAGTTAACGTTAATGGGATTCAACGACCGTGAACGAACCGATTTCATTACGTTTTGGGGACCACAATTGGCTGCCAACGAATTCAACAACATTCTGTTTCAATTCAATGAATCGTGCAATCAATATGCCAATTTGAACATTGTTCCACAGCCCGAAAACATCAATCGTGTGTACATGATTTGGAGTAAAACGAACTCTCCAATGTTTGACGGAAATATCCTGCCACAGATTCTTCCTTTGCTCAACAGGTCGGGATTTGATGTGCTGGAATGGGGAGGAATTGAAGTGGACAATGTTGAATTATAAATTATCAATTCGAAAATTATCAAGAGGAGTCGGAAAATAAGTGAGACTTCACTCTTCTTTCCAATACCTTGATAATTGATAATTATTTAATTGATAATTACCCTAAGCTGTTACCTGCGGATTCCCGAAAATAGCCACATCATTCCCTGTGATTTTGTCGCTGCAAAGAATCACCAAACGCTCAACGATGTTGCGCAATTCGCGGATATTTCCCGTCCAATTGGTTTGTTTGAGTGCTTCCAGGGCATCTTCTGTAAACGCTTTACGCGGAATACCATGTTCGGTACACACCATCGTGAGGAAATGCTCGGCTAATAAAGGAATATCATCTCTGCGATCATTCAACGCCGGAACATGAATCAGAATAACTGCCAAACGGTGGTATAAATCTTCACGAAAACGACCAGCTTCAATTTCTTTACGTAAATCTTTATTGGTTGCCGCAACCACGCGCGCATCTACTTTGATATCACGTTCTGCTCCTACGCGTTGGATCACATTTTCTTGCAAGGCGCGCAACACTTTTGCCTGCGCAGAAAGGCTCATATCGCCGATCTCATCCAGAAACAACGTTCCGCCCGAGGCCAATTCGAATTTTCCTTTTTTATCTTTTACAGCCGATGTAAAGGCTCCTTTTTCGTGTCCAAAGAGTTCACTTTCAATCAATTCACCCGGAATGGCCGCACAATTGACTTCAACAAAAGGCATTTTCTTGCGGTTACTGAAATCGTGCAGCGAACGCGCTACCAATTCTTTTCCTGTACCGTTTCCGCCAGTGATCAAAACCCGCGCATCCGAAGGAGCCACTTTTTCGATCATTTCCTTGATCTTGATAATGCCGTCGGTTTCGCCAATAATGGATGATCCTTTGAAACGACGCACTGTAGTTTTCAACGCTTGTGTTTCTTCCACCAATACCACACGCTCTTTCGCATTGCGGATCGTTACCAGAATACGGTTCAAATCGAGTGGTTTTTCAATGAAATCGAACGCTCCTTTTTTGATCGCTTCAACAGCGGTTTCAATGTTTCCATGACCGGAAATCATGATAACCGGCGTATCTACTTTGGCTTGCATCAAACCATCGAGGACTTCCATCCCGTCCATTTGCGGCATTTTGATATCGCAGAAAATAATATCATAGAGCGCATTTTTGGCTTTATCCAAGCCCTCTGCCCCATTTTCTGCTTCATCTACCTGAAAATTTTCAAATTCCAGAATCTCCCGCAACGCTCTGCGGATTGCTCGTTCGTCATCAATGATCAGAATTTTTGCCATAAACCTTGTTTTTGAGGTCGAAAGATACGGAAAAACAGAAGGATTTGATGCTTTTACCGAACTGCTTTATACCTGAATTAAACTAATCTGCATAATTCAAGTATTACAATCGTATCATAGCGTATCATTTTTCATTTGATTAATTGCATCATGATCCCCTCAACGCTCCTTCTTTCAGTGAAAAGGGCGAAATCACAACTGCTTGTATAGCGAATTTATCCAATATCCACTTGGTTTTCAACGCGGCAATCGGTGCCATTCTTCGGCGTATGGGAATGATATAAGCGTGTTGTTCGCGCTCCTTGAATGTTGATCCGATGATCCAATCAAGAATTTCATCCAATTCTTTTCTTTCCAAGTGTATGGGCTGACTTCCCTGCGGAAAAGAAGCCTGATGTACCATTTCGTAGAACGTCTCAAAACTTCCGGAAGCTCCCACCAAAACAGAACAAGGATCAAATTGGTTTAGTTCAGCAGCGCTTTGTTCAAACCATTCCAGCAATCGTTGGTGATCTTCCTGAGTCATCGGATCAGATAAATCAAACAGCTGAAAAGCTCTTGAAACGCCAATGTCCAGGCTACAAAATTGCAAAGGATCACCTAAATGTCCGCGAATGAACTCGGTACTTCCACCTCCAATATCCATAATGAGCGAAGGTTCATGGAAATCATACGACCAACTCACGCCATCGTAAATCAATTGTGCTTCGCGCAAACCATCAATGATTTCAATGGTAATATTGAAGCGTTTTTTGACTTCAGACAACAATACTTCCGAATTATCGGCATCGCGCACAGCCGACGTACCAAAGGCTTGAATGTCTTTAGCTTGATAAGATTCGCAAATGGCTACAAAATGTTCAAAGGCCGTAAATGCGCGCTGCATGGCTTCTGGTGCAATGGTTCGTTCATTGATTCCACCCATGCCCAAAGCAACGCCTTCTTTGGAATTATGAATGACCCTGAAATCGTTTTCAGAAACGTCGGCAATCAATAAATTAAATGTATTTGTACCGAGATCAATGACAGCTTTCCGCATTTAGTTCTTTTTTAGCCATTGAAAAATTTGTTTCAATCGTACCGAATGACCGAATTGTAAGATTCCGTTTTTATATAATTTGCCCGCGAGTGAAAGTACCGCAAATGCGCTCACCAAAAGGATTAGGAGCGAAATAAACAATTGATAACCCTCGCCCTCCGGATAACCGACCGCCAATTTCACCATCACCACAACCGGAGCTGTAAACGGCAAATAATGGTACACCTGTGCCAATTGTGTTTCAGGATTATTGAGGACATAATACCCCGAATACAAGGCAAATAGTAATAACGCGATGAGTGGTAAAAGAAATTGTTGTCCATCCGATTCGGAACCGGTAACTGCTCCCAACGCAGCAAAAAATGCTCCATAGAACAAGTAACCGACGGCAAAAAACAGCAGAAAATAACCGACCATGCTCGAGAATTGAATGCGTTCAAAGATCAATTCCACAAATTCATTATAAGCAACCGATGTGGTGCTTTGCGCCAAATTTGCGGGGTCGTAGCCATTCACAAACACCGTTTCACGCATGAAGTACAAGCCAACGGAAATGATGACAGCCCACACAAAGAATTGGATAAAAGCGCTCAAACCAACTCCCACAATTTTACCCAGCATGAGTGCTCGCGGATGCACAGTTGCAACTAGAATCTCAACAATTCGATTGCTTTTTTCGCGTGATACCGACCGCAAGATTGTCATTCCGAAAAGGAAAATAAACACAAAAATCACCGTTCCGAAGAACAAGCCTACCCAGCCTGCCAAATCGCTTGATTGTTCGGTAGGATCGTAGGCGTTTTTAAACGACATCTGAAGCGGTTGCTTGATTTTCCGGAAATCGTTGGCTGATAACTTGGTGAATTTTGCCGCCAGAATTTCTTCCAGACGCCGTTCTATCTGGTAACGAATATTAATGGTCATGTTGAGTGACGGCTTTTCGCGGTAGAACACAAAACTCACTTTATTGGTGATGATTTTTTCGTTTACTTCAACCAAAGCATCAAAATCCTGGTAATTTTTTCCTGAAGCAAAATCGGCAATTTCAATGTAGTCCGACGCAAACGAATAATTGATCGATTTATCAACTCCGGGCATGATTTTATTTTCCATGATGCCTCGTGGGTCAGAGATCAACACCTTCCAGCTTTGTTGCTTGTTTTCACCCATAGCAAATAACAAATACGTCAGCGACAACACCAAAAGCGGTCCTACAAGCGCCATTACAACAAACGAACGGCTTCCGATTCGTTCGCGTAATTCGCGCATGGCTATAATCCAACTGTTTTTCATATTTTATTTTTTTGAGGGAACTGGGATTGGAGGGAGCTAGGGAACTAGGATTATCCAATTCCCTAGCTCCCTATTTCCCTATGTCCTCTTTTACGGAAACCGCGTTAATAAACAACTCCTGCATAGAAGGCAGTACCTCCCAGGCAGCTTCAATTTTCACAGCTCCAATCAATACCTTTAGCAAATCTTCAAACTGGTTGTCGCCGCGCATTTTTACGCGAGCAATAAAGCGATCATCACCCAGAATTTCTTTATCGATGAGTTCGAAACCGGTCCACAATGCATTCACAAAACCAATCATGGTTCCTCTGAATTTCACAGCGTATTCGCCTACTCTAGCCGATTCCTGCAATTCGGAAACGCGACCCTCCATGATTTTTTTGGATTGATGAATCAGTGCCACACGGTCGCAAATTTCTTCAACGCTGCGCATATTGTGGGTTGAAATGAGAATTGTTTTGCCCTTGGCTTTCATTTCCACCAATTCTTGCTTGATCAGTTCTACATTCACCGGATCGAAACCCGAAAACGGTTCATCGAGGATTAACAATTCGGGTTCGTGTAATACAGCACAAATAAACTGCACTTTTTGCGCCATTCCTTTCGAAAGTTCGTCGATGCGTTTTTTGCGCCATGACTGAATTTCAAAACGATTCAACCAATAATCCAATGCTTGTTTGATATCCGTTTTGGTCATCCCGCGAAGTGCTCCGAAGAAAAAAGCATGAGCCTCAACGGTCATGTTTTTATACAATCCACGCTCTTCGGGCAAATAACCAATGTGGATTAAGTGCTTTTGCTTCAGTAAATCGCCTTTGAAACGAACCGTTCCCTGATCGGGTTCAATGATACGGTTGATGACGCGAATCAAGGTGGTTTTACCGGCACCGTTTGGACCCAGTAACCCAAAAATTTCACCTGTTCGTAGCGACAATGACACATCATCGAGCGCCGCTTTACGTTGGTAGCGTTTGGTAATTTGTTGGATTTCGAGCATCGAATACAGAATTTTGCTAAAAATAATGAAAGATGCGAAGAAAGTTACCACAGGTATCAATAATGAACTTATGATTTAGATTGGGCAACAGATCACACAGATTTGCACTAATAAAAACAATGTGATAATCTCTATTACCCCAACAATCTTTTCTTCCAATCAGACCAGCGGTAGATTTTTGCCAGCAGAAAAATCATGAGCGGATAGGCTATTGCCAGAATAGCGATCAATCCCCAGCCCACGCTTGGTTTTGAGGTATCCAACAACAACGAATCGGTTTGAAGGCTCTGCCATTCACTACTTAGAATCAATAATCCGAAAAAGTTATTGGCCGTATGATAGCCCCATGCGAGTTCTATACCATCGTCCATGACAGTAAGGAAAGCTGCAAAAAATCCCGATAAGATGTAGAATAACATGGCGAACCAACCAAGTGCGGTGACTTCCGGATTCATAGAATGGAGCCCACCGAAAATAAGTCCGTTGATCAATGCAATGGAAATACCACGTGAAGTGGCTTTACCAGTCCATTTGAGCACAAATCCGCGGCAAAACAATTCTTCAAATCCGGTTTGAATGGGTACTAGAAACACGCAAATTGCCAGTAAAAGGAAAAACGTTTCGGGGTTGTAATTCCATTTAATTGCGGATCCGTTCATATTCAGCTCTATTGCTATGAGGATTCCTTCAATGACAGCCCACAAACCAAATGCTACAAAAAAGCGTTTTAGGTCAACGCGTTTTCGGGTGGTGAAAAACGTAATTGCCGGCACGCGATGATTAAATCTAAACGCTAGTAGGAGCATAAAAAAGCCAACAACGAACACGAATAGCTGATAGGTAAGGTTTTCGTTATTCGAGAACAAACTCGTGAATTCATCCGGAGAAAGTTCATCCAACTCCTTCAAGGAAACACCTTTCAAAGCAGCTCCTATCATGTAAGGAACTCGCCCGAAACCAATAATGCCGGTAATGACCAAAACCAGTGTCAACAGATAACGCCACCATTCGTTTCGTTGATTTGTAAGTGGGGAAATGAAGTAGTTACTCATAATTCAAAGTTATTAGAAAAAAAACGGTTTGGATGATCAATTTTGGAATTTGTTTCTTCTAATTTGTGGATATCAAAAAGTGTTTTAGAAGTCTTACCCTACGGGGTAATGGTGACTCTAGAGTTGCAATTTTACCATATTACGTCCCTACTGGACGGTCATGTTGATGGTAAAATTATCGAACAATCATCTCGCTTTGGTATAGCGTCCCGTAGGGACGAAATATAATAGATAACGTCAGTAAAGTCGCCCTTTACCCCGTAGGGGTAAGACAAAAATCATCCGAAAATCTCCCACAAAAAAAGGACGTTCCTCCAAACGTCCTTCACTTAGTTACACCACTCTTAGTTAATGAAACATATCTTTCATTCGCTGAAAAAATCCACGTTCGCTCTTGTCGGGGCTTGGTTTGAAATTTTCGCTTTCTTTTAATTTATCGAGTAATTCACGTTCTTCTTTGGAAACTTTTTTAGGTGTCCACACATGAATGTGCACGAGTAAGTCACCACTTCCGTAACCCTGCAGAATCGGCAATCCTTTTCCTTTCAAACGTAGCACTTTACCACTTTGCGTTCCTGGTTCTACTTTGATTTTGGCTTTTCCGTTGATGGTTGGGATTTCGATGGTTTCACCTAAAACGGCATCTACGAAATTGACAAATGCTTCGTAATGCAGGTTTTCACCGTCGCGACGCAAATCTTCGTGCTCCTGTTCTTCAATCACAACGATCAAGTCTCCGGGAATTCCATTGAACGGTCCTGCATTTCCTTTTCCGGTAACGCTCAATTGCATTCCTTCTTCTACACCGGCCGGAATATCGATTTCGATGACTTCTTCCTGGCGTTTTAATCCTTGGCTATCGGCATCGGATGGCTTTTGATCGATCATCTTACCGGCGCCTTGGCATGCGTTACAAACAGATTGTGTTTGCATGGCTCCCAAAAACGTTTGAGCAACACGTGTAATTCGACCGGAACCGTTGCACGTTGCACAGTTTTTATAGGTTACACCATCGGCGTTGACCAGTTTGTTGACTTTGATTTTTTTACGAACACCATCAGCAATTTCTTCAAGCGTCAGTTTCATTTTCACGCGCAAGTTGGTTCCTCTGGCTGTGCGTTGACCACCTCTGGAACCACCAAAACTGCCACCGCCGCCAAATGCGCTTCCGAAAACGTCACCGAACTGAGAGAAAATATCTTCCATGTTCATTCCGCCGCCGCCAAAACCGCCACCACCACCTAAACCGGCGTGACCATATTGATCGTAACGTGCTTTTTTATTCGGGTCGGAAAGCACTTCATAAGCCTCAGCAGCTTCCTTGAATTTTTCTTCCGCTTCTTTATCATCCGGATTTTTATCAGGGTGGTATTTCAATGCCATTTTACGATAAGCTTTTTTGATTTCGCCTTCGTCTGCACTTTTAGAAATGCCCAATATCTCGTAATAATCCCTTTTCTGCATCTTCAATTGTATTTCAGATTGCAGATTGACAGATTACAGATTTTTAATCTGCCAATTTGCAATCTGCTAATCTGTTAATCACTGTCCTACTACTACTTTTGCGTAGCGAATTACTTTATCGTTCAGGTAATAACCTTTTTCTACATCATCAATCACTTTGCCTTTCAACGCATCGGAAGGAGCCGGAACATTGGCGATTGCTTCGTGTAGTTCAGGATCAAACGCTTCGTTTTTCGATTGCATTTGTTTCAATCCTTTTGCTTCAAGCGTCATTTTAAACTTGGTGTGAATCAACGCAACACCATCTTTAATTGCTTGAATATCTTCAACTTGTTCGTTATTGAGAATTGCTCGTTCGAAATCGTCCAACACAACGATGAGGTCTTTCAGCACACCTGCACTAGCAGTGGCAATCAATTCCAATTTTTCTTTGTTGGTGCGCTTGCGGTAATTGTCAAACTCGGAATATAAACGAAGGTATTTATCGTTGAGTGCAGCAATCTGCTCTTCTGCCGAAGGAACACTCGAATTTGCTGACGAATTGTCAGTATTTTCCGTTTCCGTTTCAGCCTGTTCGTTCACATCTTGTGGCTCTACTGCAGCTGATTCTTCGTTTAGACGCTCATTTTGCTCGTTCTCTTCTGCCATGATTCTTGCTATTTTTCCGCTCTACGTCAATAAACTTGCCATGTCTACAAAACCCGACATGGTGTCATGAAACATGACAAGATGAACAGTATCCGTCCTACAGCCTCATTTCACTAATATTTTCCTTACATTCGAAGCTTTCTTTCTATTGTCTTATTGTTACATGCTCATTTTATGAAATACCTTATTACCGGTTTACTTTCCATTTGTAGTTTAGCTTCCGCTTCGGCACAAAAGAATCCCGATTCATTGGTAATCAGACAATTGTTTAACGAAGCGCTTGAAAACGGAAAAGCATACGAGGATTTGCGTTCATTGTGCAAGGATATCGGTGCGCGTATTTCGGGTTCTGCCCAAGCTGAAATGGCGGTTGAATGGGGAAAACGAAAAATGGAACTTTACGGTTTTGACAAAGTGACACTTCAACCCATTATGGTTCCGCATTGGGAAAGAGGCACATCGGAAGCAGCGTGGATGCAACCGAAATCAGGAGATTTGATTCCATTAGATATTTTGGCGCTTGGCGGCTCTATCGGAACCAACGGACTTTTAAAAGGTGATATTGTTGAATTTAAGCATTTGGACGATCTGAAAAAAGCGGATCGCAAGTTGGTCGAAGGAAAAATCGTTTTTCTCAATCAAGCCATGGATCCCAAGCAAATCAGCACATTTGGAGCTTATGGCGGTTGTTATGCCATTCGTGGCGAAGGTGCTGTGGAAGCTTCCAAATTAGGCGCAATTGCTGTTGTAATCCGATCTTTGGCTATGCCCGAAGATGATCATCCGCACACCGGATCGATGCATTATGAAGAAGGTGTCTCGAAAATACCTGCTGCAGCTTTATCAACAAATGCGGCAAATGCGTTGTCAGAAGCGTTGCAATTTGGTCGCACAACGTTTGCGTTTGAAATGGATTGCCGTGATTTCCCGGACGCTCCGTCACACAATGTAATGGCAGAAATAACCGGCAGTGAATTTCCTGATCAAATCATCACTATCGGTGGTCACCTAGATTCGTGGGATGCGGGTGAAGGTGCGCATGACGACGGAACCGGAGTAATTCACTGTTTGGAAGCGCTTCGTATTCTAAAGGTGCTTAAAATCAGACCTAAACACACTATAAGAGTAGTTTTCTTTATGAACGAGGAAAACGGAAACAAAGGTGGAATTAATTACGCCAATTGGGTGAAAGAAAACGGTGAAAAACATGTTGCTGCCATTGAAAGCGATCGTGGTGGTTTTAGTCCGCGGGGATTTGAATGCGACGGATCTGAAGAACAGTTACTCATGATTCAAGTATTCAAAAAGGCACTTCTTCCCTACGGGTTGTATCACTTCGAAAAAGGATACGGAGGAGTTGATATCGGTCCGCTGAAAAAGCAGTATGAAGGCATTCCGTTGTTCGGTTTCGTACCTGATTCTCAGCGTTATTTTGACTTTCACCATGCCGAAAGCGATGTATTTGAAAACGTCAACAAACGCGAATTGGAATTGGGCTGTGGAAGTATGGCCGCTTTCCTTTATTTATTGGACAAAACACTCTAACGCTACTAAAACTGAAACACTATGATACTTGAAGGAAGACCGAATCCGGAACACGCATCTCCTTACGCTACCTATTATTTCAATCTTTCAGACAGACAAACAGACCTGATGGAATCGTTGATTCAAAACGGTTTAAAAACAGCTGCATTCATTCGTTCCATTCCGGAAGACAAGGCCGATTTTCAATATGCTGACGGCAAATGGTCGACCAAAAGCGTGATTGCACACCTCATCGATACGGAGCGAATTTTTCAGTACCGTGCGCTGTGTATTTCACGCAAAGACACAACAGAACTTCCAGGTTTTGATGAAGATAATTATGCCAATTATTCACCTGTCGACAACCGCACACTGGAAGATTTGGCCACTGAATTTGAAGCAGTGAGAGCTTCCGGTATTCATCTTTTTCGTCATCTGACTTCGGGAATGATCGATTTTATAGGAATAGCGAGCAATAATCCACTCACACCCAGAAGTGCAGGCTGGATAATCGTTGGACACGCCATTCACCATTGTCGGATCATTGCAGAGCGTTACCTTGTTGATACAGAAGAATTTTAACCTTTAAACTAAACGATTATGCGTAAATTCACTATTGCAACAATTACATTACCATTTCTATTGTTGATACTTTTTTCTTGCGGTGGCGATATATCCGGCGTTAAAGTGCCGGCAGATAAAAAAAACTACATTGGTACATGGAGATCTGAGGAAATAGTTCTTCAAATCGACGAAAGCGGCTCTGTTGACTATAAGCGAGATTCTGGAGGTAGCACAACAAGCGTCAATGCTCCGATTCAGAAGTTTGAGGGGAATAATTTTGTTGTAGGAGCGTTGGGGTTCAATACTACCTTCATTGTTAGCAAAGTACCTCACCAAGAAAATGGTGTTTGGATCATGACAGTTGATGGACGGGAATTAACCCGCGATTGATTTTAGTTGGCTTTCACTCTGAAAAATTATCTATTAATCGATCAAGACAGAAGAATTAAAAAAAGGGCTTTACGCCCTTTCCTTACATTTTATTCGGCACCGAGATTCCGAGACAGTGCATCGAACTGTGAATCACCTTGGCTACGTTTTTACTCAAGGTCAAACGCATGGCTTTCTTTGCAGAATCGGCTTCCTGATTGATATTGACGTTCTGATAAAACTGATTAAAGAGTTTTACCAACTCATACGTATAATTTGCCACCAACGAAGGCGCGTAATTTATCGCCGCGTCTTCAATAGCTTTTGGATAGTCGGCCAATTGCTTGATGATATCTTTTTCGATTTCCTCCAAAGCCACATCACCGAAGGACTCTATTTGACCTGCTTTACCGATCAGTGATTGAATGCGTGCATGTGCGTATTGAATGAAAGGACCTGTGTGTCCGTTTAGTTCAATCGATTCGTTTGGATTAAACACCAGTTTCTTTTTCGGATCAACTTTCAATAAGTAATATTTCAAGCCACCCAAACCGATGGTGGTGTACAATTCCTTCTTGTCTTCTTCCGACATTCCATCCAAGTGACCGCGCTCAGCAGTCATTTCTCCAGCCGCGAAAATAATTTCGTCCATCAAATCGTCTGCATCAACCACAGTTCCTTCGCGCGATTTCATTCGCCCCATTCCTTTCGGCAATTCCACCATTCCATAGGAAAGATGGAAGCACGATTCGGCCCAGCTGTAGCCCAATTTTTTGAGGATGTGAAACAATACTGTAAAGTGGTATTCTTGTTCATTCCCAACAGTATAGATGATTCCTTTCAGGTTCGGGTAATCATTCAAACGATCAACAGCCGTTCCAACATCTTGGGTCATGTAAACAGAAGTTCCGTCTGAACGCAGCAATAATTTATGATCCAATCCTTCAGCCGTAAGGTCAATCCAAACGGAGGTATCTTCTTTTTGGTAAAACACGCCTTTGGTTAAGCCTTCAGCTACAAGATCTTTCCCCAAAATGAAGGTTTCGGATTCGTAGTACAAGCGATCAAAATCAACACCCATTTTTGCGTAAGTGGAGTTGAATCCTTCGTACACCCAATTGTTCATGGTGGTCCACAGTAAGTAGATTTCCGGATCGCGGCCTTCCCAACGCACCAGCATGTCTTTTGCTTCACGCAGAATGGTAGTTTCGTTTTTGGCCAGTTCTTTTATTTTATCCTGAATGGCAGCGGTAGCTTTTTCGTCCTTTCCGACCAATGCAGCACTGAATTCGTTGTATTTCTCTACCGTTGCATTTGAAAATCCGCTGAAATCGCCCGCTTTCCATTGCTCCATAATGGCTTTGGCTTCTTCGTTGAAACGCTTGTCGAATTCCACGTAGTATTTACCAACCAGTTTATCGCCTTTCATTCCGGTGTTGGCAGGTGTTTCGCGTTCTCCTTTTTCATTGAGGGGTGAAAAACGTTGCCAGGCCAGCATACTTTTACAGATGTGGATTCCACGGTCGTTGATGATCTGTGTTTTGATCACCTCATGTCCGTAAGCTTTCAGGATTTCAGCAACCGAATAACCTAAGAAGTTATTACGCAAATGTCCGAGGTGAAGCGGTTTGTTGGTATTTGGCGAAGAATATTCTACCATTAATGCAGGTTTGGAATTGGGTTCCTGCATTCCGAAGCGCTCATTCTGATTGATCGTATTCAATACAGTTAACCAGTAATTTTCTGGGTAAACCATGTTTAAAAATCCACCAACGATACTGAAATCGGTGATGATCTTCAATTCATCGCGCAAAAGCGTTCCAATGGTGTTTCCGATTTCTTGGGGCGATTTACCTGCCAATTTTAAAAAAGGGAAAAGTACCAATGTGGTGTCTCCGGCAAATTCTTTTTTTGTTTTCTGAAATTGAATCAGCGACGGCTCGATTTCTTTTCCGAATATGTGAGAAGCCTTGTTGAGAATGGCTTCCTGTATAATATGTTCCATTTTGTTTTATGTTAATGTATCAACCACAGCTGTAATGAGCGAAAGCGCTGTTTCGGCCATGGTGTTGACTTTGTTGTCGAGGCAAGGATTTACCTCTACAAATTCGATGCATACCGTTTTTGGGTTAGCAGCCAGCGAAACCAATAGTTCGCGCGCTTCTTCCGGGGTAATGCCATTGCCTACAGGTGTTCCGGTTCCAAACGATGTCAATTCGGGATCCATCGCATCCACATCAAACGAAATGTAAATGGCATCGCATTCTTTCAGTTGTTCGTTGATGGCAGCAACAATAGCAGGCACACCCTGCCGCCTCAGTAATTCTACCGAGTGGTTCACAATTTGTCTTCGTTCAATCAAGGCTTCTTCTTCGGGTTCGGTATCACGCACAGCAACAAAAACCAAATCTTCCGAATTGATTTTCGGGCTTATTCCACCGGCATTTTTGAGAGAATTCCATACAGAAACGGTATGTTCATCAGGAGTATTGTGTCCGGCTTCTTTATTATCATCGGCCAAAGCTATGGAAAGTGGCATTCCGTGTACGTTACCGGATGGCGTTGTATACGGTGAATGCAAATCTCCGTGTGCGTCGATCCAAATTACCCCTAATCGTTTGTCGGGAAACGCTTGTTTAATACCGTCAATTGTTCCTGCGGCTGAGCCGTGATCGGCAGCCAATACTAGCGGAAATTTACCTTGTTTGAGCAAGTCGGCTGTTTTACCTGAAATAGCTTCAAAAACCTCTGCATAACCGTCGATGCGTTTGGCGAACGGTGTTGTAATGGCTGCATCCAGGTAATGATTGAAATCGGGTAACGGATGCCACGGAACGTTTCCAAACAACGGGTTGTTTTGATTACGCGCAGCGGCCATAATAGCCCCCGGACCCAAAGAAGCACCTCGGGTTCCTGCGGTTAATTCTGAAGTGTTGACAATGATTTCAATTGTTTGTGCCATAAATTGCTGTTAGCGACACAAAAATAGCCTTTCGGAGCTGATCCCGCAAATTCGTTGCTTATTGTTATTCACAACCTACTGTAATTGGAATCTATCAACTCATCCACTATTCCGAGCTAGTCTCCGCCAAAAAACGCGTACATCAAGATATTGGCCCCCATTTGAAGCGCTTGTTTGCGTTTTTCTTCGGGATCGTTGTGTACTTCTTTATCCTCCCAACCATCGCTGAGGTCGGTTTCGTAAGTGTACAGACATACCAAACGGCCTTCTACGATAATTCCAAATGCCTGCGGACGTTTACCATCGTGTTCGTGAATTTTCGGTAAGCCGTTAAAATCGAATTTCTGATGGAAAATCGGATGATTGAAAGGTAATTCTACTAAATCATTGTTGGGGAATACTTTTTTGAGTTCGGTGCGGATAAATTGATCCATTCCGTAATTGTCGTCGATGTGCAGAAAGCCACCTCCCATGAGATAAGTGCGCAAATTTTCGGCTTCGGAAAGCGAAAACACTACGTTTCCGTGTCCGGTCATGTGCACCATCGGATAAGCAAATAATTCAGGACTTCCCACTTCCACGTACGGAACATCTTTCGAAATAGAGGTTCCAAGGTTTGAATTGCAAAACTGAATCAAGTTGGGCAATGCCGTTGGGTTGGCATAATAATCGCCACCACCGTTGTATTTCAGCACCGCTAATTGATAGGTTCCTTGCGCCATTGAAGCAAACGACACCATCATCAAACTCATTCCAATTATGATTCTTTTCATTTCTTTCTACTTGCTATGCCTAAAGTTACAGCCACCAAGCCTGCAGTTTCCGTGCGCAGTCTTGATTCCCCTAAATGTATGGCTTTATATCCTGATTTCAATGCCAAATCCACTTCACGTTTGCTAAAATCTCCTTCCGGACCGATAAGCACTGGACCTCCGAGTGTTGTGGAAAGTAACGAAGATTTTTCACCGTCCATGCAATGTGCTATTCCGCCTGTAGGGAATTGTGTGATAAATGCATCAACGGTTTCGAGTGGATCCAATTGCAACAAAAAGTCGTGTTGCGCTTGTTTCATGGCCGAAATCGCTACGCGTTCCAACCGTTCCAGTTTCAGGTTTATACGTTCGGAATGATCACCTTGCAAAAACGACAAGCGCGTCGCTCCTATTTCTACGATTTTCTCTACCATCCATTCCATGCGATCCATATTTTTGGTCGGTGCGATGGCTAAGTGAAATTCCTGCTCGGGTTTTTCTTTCTGTTCGATCTTTACGCATTCTACCAAACAACGTTTGGGGTGATCTTCCACAATTCGAGCGGTGAGTAATTTTCCTTTTCCATCAAGCAACAATAATTCATCGTCCACAGCCATGCGCAAAACACGTACAATGTGTTTCGATTCCTCTTCAGGAAGATGGAACTGTGTTGTATCTGGAATGGTTGACAGAAAAAATCGACGCATCAATTCATGAGTTTATAAAGCATTTCGCGCATGAGTTCACCTTCCGTAAAGGTTGAATTACCAACGCCTTTTGCTTTTAGATCGTATTCATGCAGGATGGCCACATTGGAAGCCAGAATCTTGGGAGGATATTGATTGGCAGCCAGCATCAATTCTTTGGCAACAAAGGGATGAACGCGCAAGCTTGTTGCCACCGCATCCGGGTTTTTATTCGATAAAAAGTGAATGCGCATCAGGTTAGTGTAAAACCCGAATAAATTGGAAATGATTGCAATGATGGAATGGTCTTTCGGGTTACGTTCAAAATAATGTGCAATCTGAAATACTTTCAAAGAATCGCGCTTGGCAATAGCATTGGTGAGCTCAAAGTTGTTGTAATCTTTACTAATTCCGATGTTTTCTTCGATGTGAATATCGCTGATGCGTGTTCCTTTTTCAAGAACGATACTCAATTTCTCCAACTCGTTAACAATTCGTCCGAGGTCATTTCCAAGAAATTCACCCAGTAAAGCTGCCGCTTTCGACGTAATATCAAAACCGATTCCTTTTACGTAATTGGCAATCCAGTCGTTGAGTTGGTACTCTTTTACCTTTTCCGATTTAAACACCAATCCGGTCGAAGCAAGTTCTTTGACCATTTTGCGTTTTCCGTCTAGGGCTTTGTACTTATGACAAATCACAAAAACGGTAGATGGATTTGGTTGCGCGCAATAACTTTCAAGTGCGTAAATATCTTTCATGTCTTGCGCTTCGCGTAGCACCACCAATCGTCTTTCCGACATCATCGGGAAACCTTTGGCTTCGCTTACAACAGCTAGCGGATCAGCATCGCGACCGTAAAAAACCGTTTGGTTAAAATCGCGTTCGTGTTCCTCTAAAGCGTTTTCGATAATGGCATCACAAATGGCATCAATGAAATATGGTTCTTCGCCATGCAATGCATAAATCGGCTTAAACTGCTTGTTCTTGATGTCTTTGATGATAGACTTATAATCCATGATTCAAAAATAAGAGAATTGTATGACAAATCGAATGACAAGTTAGCGGATTTACTTCCAAAAACGATTCATTGCTGTGAATTCACATTCAATCACATTTTTTATTACTAGCGGAAAGTAAACAAAAATTGCATGATTCCGCTAGCAATAATTTTATTTACAGCGGAAATATATAAATAATTGAATGATTCCGCTAGTAATAATTTTATCTTCAGCGGAAAACTATTATATTTGTAGAGATTCCGCTGATAATAAAATGAAACCAGTACCGAAAAAAATTATTGGACGCACATACGAGCAGCAACTACTTACAGCTATTTGCGCTAGTAAAGACAGTGATCTATTAGCCATTACTGGTCGGAGACGTATTGGAAAAACCTACCTCATCAGAACCTATTTTCAACAACAACTTCATTTTGAATTTAGCGGTGTAATCAACGCCGGTTGGCAAACACAGCTTCAAAATTTTGATTATGCGTTGCGTAAATACGAAAAACGTTCAACCAAGAGAAGTAAGCCCGCCAATTGGTTAGAAGCATTTCACCAACTTACTATTTACCTCGACTCAATAAAAACGAAGGAAAAAAAAATAGTCTTCATTGATGAATTTCCTTGGTTAGATACACACAGATCAAACTTTTTGAGCGCGTTCGATTGGTTTTGGAACACTTGGGCGGTTAGCAAGAACATTCTCGTTATCATTTGTGGTTCGGCTACTTCGTGGATGATTCAAAAAATCATCAATCACAGAGGTGGTTTGCACAACCGAGTCACCAAACGCATACATTTGGAACCCTTCACACTTGGCGAAACCGAGCACTACCTTCAACAGCATAATATCCGCCTCAACCGCTATCAAATCACCACACTCTACATGGCTTTTGGAGGCGTGCCACATTATCTCAACGAAATCGTTTCAGGTGAAAGTGCTATGCAAACAATACAACGTGTGTGCTTCGATAAAAAAGGATTGTTGGTTAATGAATTTGGCAACTTATACAGGGCACTTTTTATCCAAGCAGAGAATCATATAGAAGTTGTGAAAGCTTTAGCGAAAAAACGAATCGGGCTCTCAAGAAAAGCACTACTTACAGCAAGTAAACTGAAAGATGGCGGGACCTTTAGCAAGGTACTTGAAGAATTAGAGTGGTCGGGGTTCATCGAATCTTACGCTCCATTCGGAAAAATCAAAAAAGACAAACTATTTAGGCTAACGGATGAGTTTTCGTTGTTTTACCTGACGTTTATGTATCAGAAAAAAAACGTCAACTGGCAACAACTGGCCTCAAGTCAAGTATGGAAAAGCTGGAGTGGATACACGTTCGAGTCTATTTGCATGAAACACTTACCACAGCTCAAAAAAGCACTTGGCATTGCATCCGTTTATACCGAATACAGCAGTTTTATCAGCAAAGGAAATCTTTCAGCAAAAGGAGCACAAATCGATTTGTTGATAGACAGAAACGACCAAGTGATCAATCTTTGCGAAATGAAATTCACCGATCAGCCATTCATTATAACCAAAGCATACGCCTCACAAGTACGCGAAAAAAAAGCTGTTTTCATCAATGAAACGGGAACAAAAAAAGCGGTCTTCCCAACCTTTATTACTAGCTTTGGGGTAGTGAGTAACGAACATAGTATTGGCTTGATGCAGCAACATGTTTTACTCGACGATTTATTTCAGCCTGCATGATGGAACCCTTGAATTTACCTCCGGCAAAACTGAACCTTTCTCGCAAAGGTGAACAAGTTGTTGTGTGGTGTATTATTCGAAAGAAACACTTAGTGCTTACTCCTGAAGAATGGGTGCGTCAACATGCCATTCACTTTCTTCTCAACGAACGACAGATTCCAATTGGTCGCATCAATTCCGAACATTTGGTGCAGATCAACGGTCAGGCCAGAAGGTGTGATATTGTAGTGTTTTCAGAGTTTGGAAAACCCGTTTTGATTGTAGAATGTAAAGCCACTTCTATTGCGATTGATGAAAAGACATTTTTACAAACCAGTAATTATGTTCAGCAATTGCAAGCACCCTATTTCTGGATGACCAACGGGCTGCAACATGTGATGATGGATTGCCGGAATCCGGGAGTTTATTTGAGTGAATTACCGGCACTTTTTTGATGGAAGAAGGCACGTAATATTGCAAATTTACGTGCTTAAAACACCCTCGTAAATTTGCAATATTATGTGGATCAAAAAAAACTTGAAATCAGCTATTAAACCCGTTCCAACTTAAACTCACTCGTCTTGTGAAACGTAATATCCGGATAATCCTTCTCGGCCATTTGCAAGAGGAACGAGGTTTCAGCTAAGAAAACATGATTTCCATCTTTGTCTTTGGCAATGTAATTTGCTTTTGCACGAAGAAAATCGGCCAATTGAGCATCATTGTCAGTAGTAATCCAACAAGCTTTGTGGTAGCCTTTTGGCACAAAACGACACTTAGCACCGTATTCGTGATCCAAACGATAGGCAATTACTTCAAACTGTAGTTGACCAACGGTACCAATAATTTTTCTGTTTCCGGGTTGTTGAATAAACATTTGAGCAACTCCTTCATCCATGAGCTGATTGATCCCTTTTTCCAACTGCTTTGATTTCAGCGGATCGAGGTTCTCCAATTCCTGAAATAATTCCGGTGAAAAACTCGGAATACCTTTAAACATAAAGTTTTCACCTTCATTTAAGGTATCACCGATTTTGAAATTCCCGGTATCATACAAACCGATTACATCGCCTGGGAAAGCCTCATCGATCACGCTTTTATCCTGCGCCATGAATGAAGTTGGATTCGGGAACTTGAATTTCTTGTTCAATCGAACGTGCTTGTAAAAGGTATTGCGTTCAAATTTCCCTGAAACGATGCGCAAAAAGGCGATACGGTCGCGGTGCTTCGGATCAAGGTTAGCGTGAATTTTAAATACGAATCCCGAGAATTTTTTGTCATCCGGTTCCATACGACCGGCATCAGTATCTCTTCCTCTTGGAGAAGGAGAAATACGCACGAAAGTATCCAACAATTCCTGCACACCGAAATTATTTACCGCCGAGCCAAAAAACACCGGAGCTACATCGCCAGCAAGGTAATCTTCTCGATCAAACGGATTGTAGACGCCTTCAATTGTTTCCAATTCATCACGCAATTCGGCAGCTGGCTTTTCACCTAACAATGTATCCAATTCCGGACTGTTCAAATCGGAAATCGACACAATGTCTTTTTCGATTTTGGTTTTATTGGCCGAAAAAACGTTGATGTTTTTATCGTAAATATTGTAAACACCTTGGAAACGATCGCCCATACCAATAGGCCATGTAAGCGGGCGCACATTGATGTTCAATGATGATTCCAATTCGTCGAGCAATTCAAACGGATCTTTTCCTTCGCGGTCCATTTTATTGATAAAAATAATCACCGGCGTTTTACGCATGCGACATACTTCCATCAACTTTTCGGTTTGTTCCTCTACCCCGTTAGCGCAGTCGATTACCAGAATAACGCTATCGACAGCGGTCAAGGTGCGAAAGGTATCTTCGGCAAAATCCTTGTGACCGGGCGTATCCAAAATATTGATTTGTTTTCCAGAATACTGAAAAGCCATCACGGAAGTAGCAACCGAGATTCCACGTTGTTTTTCAATTTCCATGAAATCGGAAGTAGCTGTTTTCTTGATTTTGTTGTTTTTCACAGCTCCTGCCGACTGAATGGCACCACCAAACAGCAACAGTTTTTCTGTTAAGGTCGTTTTACCCGCATCGGGGTGAGAAATAATGCCAAACGTTCTGCGCTTTTCAATCGCTTCCTGGTTACTCATAGAAATTGGTATTGTTACTATCGGAAAACCGAATAGGGGCGCAAAGATAAGGAATTGGATGGATGCGGGCAAGCGGGTTGGGCGAAGGCATTATTTAACCCAAATCGTTCCACGTATTATTGCAAATTTATGGGTGAATGATTGACACGTAAATTCGCAATATTACCTGGGTTTGATCAAGTGAAATTCGAAAATAAAATGTTTAATGTTCGTTCGCAATATTGCAAATTGGCATATCAAATAACCATTCGTGATTTCGCAATATTACGAACGGTTCATTTTATCAAATACGACAATACAATCTCGTGTGTTCCTTTACTCACATTACTTAATTTGTTGGTCGTATAATCATATCCATAGCCGATTCGATATCTACCATAGAAATCATAACCGATCATCCCTCCGATGTAATTATCAACACTGTAATTAACCCCAAACCATAGTTTTTGATACAAAACCGTCATTATCGATGCCATATAGGTCGATTTCACATTGTCCGCTACAATTTGGATACGCGGTTGAATCGATAAATTATCTGTGAATTCATGGTGATGTTCCAAAAACATACAATAATGACGTGATGCAGAATAAGTGCTCCCACTTAACAAAAATGTTGGTGCATTGAGCTGTGTACAACTGATCCCGGCATTCAATACGTTGCTGTGAAACGCGATACCAATGTTTGATGTAAAAGCTGCATCTTTACTAGATGGTGTCGGAATGGAGGGATCATCCACTGGTGTTGGCGTAATAAAAAAATCGTTCTTTATTCTGAAAAACTCAACACCACCGGCTACACCAAACGACAAAACCGTTTCTTTCAATTTCAAGTGATACGCATAATTCGCCAAAAACTTATGTTGTCTGTTAAAACCTATTGCATCGTGCCGATACACAATTCCAACACCACTTTTTATCTTTTCCAGACGCATACCGTAATTCAAGTTCAAGGTATTAGGAGCGCCGTTTACACCATCCCATTGATTGCGGTAATGTGCATTGGCTGCATGTTTGTAAAACAAGCCTGTGGTGGCGGGATTTGTAGATGCATACGTACTCCAAAATTGTGTAATTGCAGGCTCTTGCTGACCGAAAGCATTTGCGGAATAAAAACAAACAATGGCAATAAGGAGTGTCTTTAGCTCTTTCATTTAAGTTGTGTCGGTTTTTTCAAGTTGCCAAAATAGCTATTTTTGCCTTATGGACGTTCAGATACACGAAAGCTGGAAACACATTCTTGAAGAAGAATTTCAAAAAGATTATTTCCAGTCACTCAAGCATTTTTTGGTCGATGAAAAGCAACAATATGTCATTTATCCTCCGGGAAAATTGATTTTTTCCGCCTTCAATTTCACACCATTCAATGATGTAAAAGTGGTAATTATCGGACAAGACCCTTATCACGGTCCAAATCAAGCCAACGGACTTTCTTTCTCTGTAAACGACGGCGTGTCTTCGCCACCAAGTCTGAAGAATATTTTCAAAGAACTGAAAGAAGATTGCGGATGTTCCATTCCATCTTCCGGAAACTTAGAAGCCTGGGCAAAACAAGGCGTTTTCCTGTTAAACGCAACTTTAACTGTGCGACAAAATACCGCCGGAAGCCATCAGAAAAAAGGCTGGGAACACTTTACCGATGCTACCATTAAACTACTTTCCGATAAAAGAGAAAACCTTGTATTTCTGCTTTGGGGGAATTATGCCCGCGAGAAATCACAGTTGATAGATGCCCAGAAACACCTTGTTTTGCAGGCTGCACATCCGTCGCCACTTGCGCGTGGAGCTTTTTTCGGAAGCAAACATTTTTCTAAAACCAACGTTTACCTCGAACAAAAAGGGAAACAACCCATCAATTGGTGTTTATGATTTATCAAAAAATCAACTTTCATTGATTGATTTTAAACAAGTACATTTGCACCAATGATTTTACAAAACGACCTTATACTTCGTGCTGCAAAAGGCGAAGACATTGAACGATATCCGGTGTGGTTAATGCGCCAGGCGGGAAGAATCTTACCTGAATACCGCGCTGTTAGAAGCAAACTTTCGGGCTTCAAAGAATTGGTGGAAACACCTGCTTTGGCTGCTGAAGTCACCATTCAACCTGTTGATTTATTAGGTGTAGATGCCGCCATTATTTTTTCGGATATTTTGGTTGTACCTGAAGCAATGAACGTTCCTTACGAAATGTTGGAAGCAAAAGGACCATGGTTCAACCATACAATTCGTTCGGAAGAACAAGCCAAACGTGTTGAGACCGACTTTGATGTAGAAGACCGTTTGGGCTACGTCATGGAAGCGATCAAACTAACCGTAAAAGAACTCAACGGACGCGTTCCGGTTATAGGATTTGCAGGTGCTCCATGGACTATTTTGTGTTATATGGTTGAAGGACATGGCTCCAAAACATTCAGCGAAGCACGCAAGTTATTGTACACAAATCCTACTTTGGCACACCAATTGCTTCAAGACATTACGGATGTAACAATTCGCTATTTGAAAGCACAAGTGAAAGCAGGAGCAGCAATGATACAGGTATTCGATTCATGGGCAGGAATTTTGGGAACGGAGCAATATGCAACCTTCTCGCTTCCTTACTTGAAACAAATTGCCGACGCCATCAACGATGTTCCGGTGACACTTTTCTCGAAAGGAGCGATCACTTCCATCCCTGCCATTGCCCAACTGAACTGCAATAACGTAGGTTTAGACTGGAACATGGATGTAGCTGCGGTAAGAGCGCAAATCGGAGACAAACGCACATTGCAAGGGAATCTAGATCCTTGTGCTTTGTATGGCTCTCACGAAAATGTTGCTACCGAAACAATAAAAATGTTACATTCGTTCGGAAAAAACAAACGACATATTGTTAACTTAGGGCACGGCGTTTACCCGGATGTTGATCCGGAAAAAGTTAAAACGTTTATTAAAACTGTAAAATCCTATGAAATCAACTAGTATGAAAATAAAGCAAGGAATATTGTTTGCGGCGTTGTTGGGGTTACCTGCCATACTATCCGCTCAGAACAACGAAAACCTGGTAGACAATGGCGGCTTTGAAGCCTCTACAGGTAAAGCAAAAAAACTGGGACAAATCGACATGGCAACCGGGTGGAAATCACCGACAGGAGCGCGTGCGGACTTGTATCTAACTGATTCTAAAATGCCGGAAATTGCCGTGCCAACCAATGCACACGGTAAAGAAGAACCGAAAGAAGGCGAAAATTACGCAGGTATCGTTGGTTTCTCGTTTGGTGATAAAGTGCCACGTACTTATCTAATGGCAAAACTGAAAACTCCATTGAAAAAAGACATGAAATACTGTGTTTCATTCTACGTTTCATTGTCGGAAGATTCAAAATATGCAAGTAACCAAATCGGTGCAAACCTTTCTAAAAAAGAATTTAGTACCGACCAAAAATCTGCCATCATTGACAAAACACATATTTTACACGAAAACAATAAAGTGTTCAATGCATTTTACGGTTGGGAAAAAGTATGCGGAACGTTTGTAGCAGACGGTGGTGAGAAATACATTACAATCGGAAACTTCACATCAAACGAGGATACGAAGAAAGAAACCAACAAAAAGTCAAGTGAGGTTAAGAATCAGCAAATTGCGGCTTACTATTTCATTGATGACGTAGTAGTGACCTTGGTTTCTGAAGATGCTCCATGTGATTGCGCAGGACAGGAAGAAGACAATGGTGCTTCTGCTACTATCTACCAAAAAGCGATTGTGATCAAAGACCGCGCTACACCGAAAGAAAAAATCGAAGCGCAAGGTGTTTATTTCGCTTTCGGTAAAGACAAAATCACGCAACAAGGAATGGCAGCATTGGATTTGATTGCTACCGAATTGAAAGCAAATCCGGCACTTGTACTCTCAATGACCGGTCACAGTGATCCGGCCGAGGATGAGTTGGCTGTGAAAAAACCGTACTACCTTGACATGGATAAAAAACGTGTAGCTGCTGTAACTGCCTATCTTGTAGAGAAGGGAATTGATGCTTCACGTATAAAAAGCTCTACCAAAGGAAGTGCTGAACCAAATCCGGAAATCGTAGAAACAGACGAAGACGATTTAAAAATGGCAAAAAACAGACGCGTTGTATTTGCGGTGTTCTAACCTTAGAATCAATAGTATTATAGATAAGGATGTTCACATTGAGCATCCTTATTTTTTTGAGGCAACTTTCTGATATACATATGGGTTTTGCAAAGAACCCCTTTTATTAATCTGGAAAACTCCTTTCTATTTCAGCCCAAAGTTCGACCCAATTAAATGGATTAACTACATTGACACAAGGAGAATACCTCTTGTACATTCACAATGGAAACGAATCGGTTGTACGCAAAATAGTAAAGTAATTTCACCCCCATTATTTTCGAACGGGTTTCATTTAGTTGGAACCCGTTTTTTATACCTTTACGTTTTATTCAAAAACGATGACATTTCCCCAATACCGCAAGCTCGAAGGATTTCAACGTTATTATGAAATTCGTGACGACCGAACATTCATAGAAGTTACTGTTGTGAATGGAAAGATGAATTCGTCGGAGATTATTGCGACTCAATTTCCGGAAATGTTACGCATCAAAGATATGCTCAATCAGGAATGGAATTATCGCATGATGGAAGAAGCCGAAATTGAAGTGTATTTCGGGAAAGATAGACCATAAAAAAAAAACCGTCTACATGGTGCAAACGGGATTTCGTGTCATTGAGAATTTCTTATAGTTTCACCAATTTAGAAACCGAAGTTGTTGTCTTCAGGAAATAAACACCAGCCGGAGCTGCATTCAAATCGATGGTTGTTTCTCCGGTATTCAATACTCCAGAAAGGATCGTTTTTCCTTCAATATTCTGCACTTCAAACGTCGCAGAAACACTTGATTTGAGTTGAAATAATCCGGTGGAAGGATTCGGAGCAACAGACAATTCGTTTGTTGAAAGCTTTGATACCGCTAAAGGTGCCGGAGCAGAATGTGTCCATCGGCGCAAAAACAACCAAACTTCCATCATTTCCGTAATATCATTGATCGGTTGATACAAATAGACATGATCAGCACCATTCAAACGCCACAATTCAAGAGATCCTGTTGGGTTACAATTATCATAACGGAAACGGTCGATGGTGATGTTATCGGATGCCACATCGGTAATTCTGGTAGAATCAGCCGTTGCATCACAACCGTGCACGTTTTGCCAAAAAGCCATTGTTTCAGGCACCAAACTCAAGGTAGGAAGTGCTCCGCTGTTATAAGGAACCGTTCCATCTGCTGTACCATGCAAATGAATCACCGGAGTAGCATAAGTTGGTGTGTAATTTTGAATATCAGAAGTTGACATCGTTCCCGACATACAACCAATGGCCGCAACACGCATATTTAAGGCACAAGCCAAGTGATACGACATGATGGAACCCATTGAAAACCCGGTTACATAAACCCGTGTAGGATTCACATTGTAGTTCACAATCATCGAATCGATCAGGGAGTTCATAAACGCAATATCATCGGCAGTGCTCGAAAGTCCGGTTCCATTGTTCCATGAATTTTGACCATAAGCATTTGTTTTTCCCTGCGGATAAAGCGCAATTACACGAGCCGTATCGGCAATGTTATTAAATCCAACCGTCACCATATCCGCACTTGTTCCGCCCAAACCATGTAAAATAATGACCAGAGAAACCTGTTCGTTTTGCGGATCGAGTGCTGTAGGCAGGTATTGTTTATAGGTTCTGTTTACAGCGCCTATTGTAACCGTTTCATTGGTCAATTGCGCAAATGCCGTCGATAGAAGAATCGTAAATATCGTTACAACTGTAGTAGAGTAGAATTTCAACATTACTTAAGGTTTTTATCAAAAATAACACTATTTTCGGGATGCCCTAATTTTATTGTTTCGAATGCTTAGGACTAAATACTTCTTACCGTTTCTCATGGCTATTGTGGTGGCTTCGTGCACTATTTCAGGTGAACAAGAAGAGCAGCTAAATAATCAGTTGGGCAATTACATACAGGCGCACAATAACGGTCAGTTGCTGCAACTTATCGGTCTTACGGAATCAGAAGCGGTTCGTTTTTACAAAAATCAAGGTGATTCTTTATTTATTCGTCATTTCAAAGATTTGAAAGACGGTGAAAAAACCTATCTAACAAATCCCACTTACCGTGAAATGAAAACGGATGGAAAATTGATCCAGCGCAAGTATTGGGTCGAATATTATACCAATCAGGCTGAAATCAATCACCGATACTGCCTCTACGCCCTATCTGAAGACGGTGGCGACAATTGGCTCTTTCTCCGCGAAGACGAGTATGCCAACTCATCGATTAAAGGATTTAAACGACTTTTCAAGTAACCGAACATGATGCGCACTACTACACTACTTCTCTTTCTGATCGCTTCGCTTCAAGGTTTTGCCCAAGGCTGGAAACCAGTTGGCGCGCATGCAGCAGGATTGGCCAATAATGCCGTTTGCCTGGATGATGTTTGGGCTTATCACCACAATCCCGGAGCACTTGCAGGAATCAAACATTTCTCGGGTGGCGCTTATTACGAAGCCCGTTTTCTAGCGAAAGAACTCCAAACACAAGGATTGGTGCTGGCAATGCCCTTGAAGAAAGGTGTTATCTCGGTAGGCGGACAATTCAGCGGATATGAACAATTCAGACATACCCGAGCAGGTGTAGGTTATAGCTTGCTTCTTAGTGAAAAAATCGGTGCGGGAGTGCAGGTAAATATGCAACAATTACGTTTCGGCGGGAATTACGGTTCTTCTATCAATGCAACGTTTGAAGGAGGAATTTTGGCGCAAATTTCCGAGAAATGGAAACTTGGTGCCAGTGTATTGAATATAGGCCGACAACGCATAACTCCGTTGGATGAAGATCGGTTTACTTCCGTTATTCGAATTGGCAGCACGTATCAGCCTTCTAAAAAAGTAAATGTGCTGTTGGAAGTGGAAAAACAAGTAATTCACCCCATCAGTTTTCGTGGCGGAATCGAATACATGCCGGTTGAAATGCTGGTTATCCGTTTCGGTGCTCAATCAGGCCCTACGGAATTTGGACTCGGAGTCGGTTATCGAAAAAACGGTTTCTTGATTGATTTGGCCACAAAATACCACCCTGTTTTGGGCTGGACACCTGCCATTGGCTTTACTTATCAGCCTTGGGATGCGCAATAAATTACTCGTCATAGCAAGTGTATTGTGCTCACTTTTTAGCTGGGCACAGGAACGTAATGAAATCATTCAACAACGCGTAGAATTCATTTCCGAACAAAATGAAAGTGAGCAAATTGATTTGACAAACCTCTTTGATCAATTGAATTATTTCTTTGATCACCCGATCAATCTCAACGCAACCGACGGTGAAGACCTGCGCGCATTGGGATTATTGACCGAAGTTCAAATCACCAATATCCTGCTTCACCGCAAACAATTCGGCAAGTTCATTAGCATATACGAATTGCAAAGTTTGACATATTGGGATTTAACCACCATTCAATTGGTACTTCCTTTTATTCGCGTGGATGATCGATTAGACCAGTTGCATTTGACTTTTAAAGACGCTATTAAAGAAGGTAAATTCGAATTGTATACCCGCTACCAACGCACACCGGAACAAAAATCGGGTTATGAACAAGTATCTGATTCGGTACTCGCCAATTCAAACAGTTATTATTACGGCAATGCCGATCATTATTATACACGTTTTCGGTATACCTATCGCACGAACCTCAGTTTAGGGTTTACGGCTGATAAAGATCCGGGAGAAGAATTCTTTAAAGGAAGTCAGAAAAACGGGTTCGATTTTTATTCTGGACATGCATTTTTCAAAGGTGGAAAATACATTCGCGGTGTGGCTCTAGGAGATTATCTCGTACAAATCGGGCAAGGACTCAACACATGGTCGGGTTACGCATTCGGGAAAACAGCCGATATTTTCGCTTCGAAAAAAACCGCCAATCTGTTACGTCCTTATACATCGGTAGATGAAAATCGATTTTTTCGCGGAGCTGCTGCGGTGGTTGGTTTCAAGCAATTTTCACTTCTCAATTTCTATTCGCAAAAACGCATCGACGGTGCCGGAATTTCCGATTCGTTAACCGATGATTTGGAATTTATTACCACCATTGACCTTTCGGGATTACATCGTACCAACCGCGAGATTTCGAAGAAAAATCAACTTTCAGAGCGCGTTTTCGGTAGTTACCTGCAATATGTGGTTCCGCGGTTCAATGCGGGTATTGCTTACGTGAATCAATCCTATAATGCTCCGCTGCAACGCGATTCGGTTCCGTACAATCAATATGCATTCCGTGGAACGCAAACATCCACTTTGAGTGGCGATTACAGCTGGGTGATCAAGAACCTCAATTTCTTTGGTGAAGTTTCTTATAGTACACATTCCAAAGCAGTAGCCCAATTGCATGGTGTGATGATGGTGTTGGATCCGAAAGTTTCTTTTTCATTGATTTACCGCAATTACAACAAAGCTTACTATTCGTTTTATAACAACGGTTTTTCGGAAGGAAGCAATACTCAAAACGAAAACGGTTTGTTTGCCGGCTGGAAAGTGAAATTAACGAGCGCTTGGACAGTCAACGCTTATGCGGATATTTTCACCTTTCCATGGATGAAATATTTGGTGGATGCGCCGTCGAAAGGATACGAATTCTTGTTTCAACCGGTCTATAAACCGAATAAAGAACTGGAAATTTACGGGCGATTCAGACAACAGGTACGTCAGAAAAATAGTCGCGACAACGATGGTTCCATTACGTCAATCGAAGATGTAATTCAGCGCAATTACCGCTTGAATTTAAGTTACAAAGTCACCGAAGCCATTACTATCAAGAGTCGCGTTGAATACATGACTATCAATCGCAACAGCAATCAACCCGAAGAGGGCTGGCTGATTTCGCAAGACATTATTGTACGTCCGAAAAGTATGCCGTTTGATATTGCGTTGCGCTACGCACTTTTTGATACAGACAGCTACGATTCGCGCATTTACACCTACGAAAACAATGCGTTGTACGTATTCTCCTCGCCTTCTTACTATTATCAGGGATCACGTGCTTATATTCTGGTACGTTATAGCTTCCTAAAAGTATGTGATTTATGGGTTCGTTATGGAACCTTCCTCTACAGCGACCGCACGAGTTTGAGTTCGGGTGCTGAGGAAATCAAGGGAAATCGCAAGTCGGATATCACGCTGCAGTTGAGGATTTCGTTGTAGGCATAAAGTCCCTACTTGACTTTCTTCAAGAATGAAAGCGAGAATGAAGTAAAAAGAAAAAGGAGAATGTTTTCACATTCTCCCATTCAATTTGGTCATTAAATATAATTTAGAACAGAGCCTCCGTTATTAATTGATAGGAACATTACTGAAATCTGTAATATTACCCATCAGTGGAACCCTAGAGGTTTTTGCCACATTGGTACTCAATACCCCTGCAGGCTCATCACTCCATTTAAAGGTTAGCGTTTCGGGGAAATACAGGATTTTCCTGTAATTGATCGTTCCCTGATACAAAAACACCTTTTCTTTCGCTGGTGCTTTGAAAGTGACCGTCTGCGTTTCGCTATGATTCCAGGCTTCTGTAAAGGTTATTTCGAAGGATGTTTTGAAAGCAGCCTTGGCAAATACGATTCCTACAGCAAACTCCAGTCCGGCAGTCAACTTTTGTGAAGTCGAGAAGTTAAACCCATTGGTGATTGCTTTACTAAAAGTTGTTTCGGCATTTGCATCTGTGTTATCCAGACATCCGGCCGATATTAAATTGGGAGCGTATAATACCAGTCGGGCAATACATTTATCGGTTGCATCTGTTAAAGGAATCGCGTCATCATAGACGGTTCCGTTAGCAACAGGCAAATTTTCATAAACTTTCACGTCCTTATCACGAATAGGAAAGGGCATCTGCGCTTTTTTAGGGTTAAGTTTCTCTATATAGTTGTAATCTTCTTCAAGATCTTCAACACTATCATACAACACCACACGCGCTACCACATCAGTCGTTGTTCGATGCTCAACCTCTTTTTTATCTGTTACATGAGAGATGAATAACTGCCAGGAAATATTCATAGCCCCTATGGCATCCGACTCTCGCTTAACAGGATCATAATTTTTGACCAGTAACAAAACCCGATCATGGTTATTTACATAGTCAACTTTTGTTGGCATGACGTCAGGTGGGGCGATCGCATTACTCATAGTAGCCTCCAATGCATCCTTATTCAACCCGTCAACCAAAACACTTGCGGCTGCATACGCTGTTTCCTTGAACATACCTTTTACGGCTTCCACAGTAGCAAGCTTTCTTTCGGTTTTCCTAGGAACACCCTGAATTCCTCCAAAAATCGGGAACTTCCTCGCATTAAGTTCAGCAAAATGTTTGGCATTGATGATTGTTTGTAATTTTCTGTCATACCCGGTGCCAGTTGAATCGACTGGCATCCAATTTCCGACCGCCGCTTCCACAAACGCATCGGTAATCGAATTTTCATGATAATTCTCTCCCACAAGCATGTGGTCATCTTCAATGCTCGATACAGCGATACCTTCCTTACGCATTTTGATACTGTACACTTGAATATTACCATCTAGTAATTCACGTTTTACCTCCTCCGTGTATTTCGCGAGGTTTTCGGTACTGGTATGGTCACAATTCAATCCAAGAGTGTAAAGTTGCGCTTGCAATAACTCAGGGGTTAATGGAGTTGGAATCATTCCTTTCAAGTTGATCTTGATTCCTTTTTTTACAAAACTCTCTTTTTCTTCTTTCATCTGTTTCATTTTTAAGTTAAAAAAATCCGTGAACACTACTTTCCCTGTCCACAGTACAAATGTGAGTAGATCCCATCGCCGGACATTACCCTGAAATGGGTAAATGCTTACCTACCTGTTTCTGGGTAGGATCTTGTTTTGGAGTCAAAAACAGAGGAAAACAGAGCGAGCGAGAATGAGAATGAAGTACAAAAGAAAAAGGTGAACGCTGGTGAGAATCGGGGGCCCCATATTGCATAAGATTCCCACACTCAAATCTCACGCTCGCGCTGAAAATAAAAATGGAATTTTGAAACTCGCAATGTGAGTGTGAGAGCGCGTGAAAAGAATCAGAATCAGAGCGAAAATGAGGTAAAAAAGAAAGAGAGCACTTACGCACTCTCTTTCTTTTTTTTGGGTGGAAGATGGGGCTCGAACCCACGACCCTCGGTACCACAAACCGATGCTCTAACCAACTGAGCTACAACCACCATAGTTGTGCTAACTTTTCAGCTTAGCAGGTGCAAATATAAGAGATTTATCGCATTTCAAAATCGAAATCGAACTTTTTGGAGAACTTTTATCTAAAAAAAGAAATATCTTATTGATGAATAGTTTGTTACAAGGCCGTGAATTCTTTCACAATTCGATCTTTTCAGCGCGCCAACTAAACAATCGTTGTTGAAAACTGCTGATACCTCTCCGATTAACGATACTCCATTCGCCTACATTTGTTTTGATAATAGCAAGCTGTATGTTGAAGATCGGGATTTTTGGAGTGGGGCATTTGGGAACGGTGCATGTGCAGCTGTTGCAAGAGCTCTCATCCGATTACGAAATTATCGGTTTCGTTGACCCTTCTGATGCCGCAGCCAATCGCATTCAGCAACAATTCGGCATTCGACGCTTTTCAGATGTCACCGAACTCATTGAGTTGTGCGATTGCATCGATATCGTCACTCCTACCTCTCAGCATTTTGAATTAGCTTCCATAGCTATCAAACGCAGTAAACATGTGTTTATCGAAAAACCGATTACACAAACCGTTGAGCAGGCAAAAAAATTGTTGCAATTGGCTTCTGAAGCCAGTGTTCAGGTTCAGGTAGGACATGTTGAACGCTTTAATCCTGCTTTTAGAGGTGCATTGCCGCATATCAATCGTCCGATGCTTATTGAAATTCATCGCTTGGCACCTTTCAGTGCCCGTGGAACAGATGTTTCGGTGGTTCTTGATTTGATGATTCACGATCTGGACATCGTTTTGAGTGTGGTGAAATCGACTGTGAAACGAGTGGTTGCGACAGGTGTTGCCGTAATGAGTTCAACACCGGATATTGTCAATGCACGTATCGAATTCGATAACGGATGCGTGGCTACTATTACAGCTTCGCGCATCTCTAAAACCAATGTGCGCAAGGCTCAGTTTTTTCAGCGAAATGCTAGTATTACAGTCGATTTTTTAGATAAGGAAGTCGAAATCATTCATCAAACAACCGCTTTACAGGCGCTAGAGAAAAACACACCTCTCAGTATTGAAAAACCGGTTATTGTTTCGTCTAACGCCATGCGCGAAGAGCTTCTTTCGTTTGCCAATGCTATCCGTTACAACTCTACACCGGTAGTAAGTATCGAAGATGCATACCGATCAATGGAATTGGCAGGACTAATTACTGAACGGTTGAAAGCAACTAGCCTGGGACGAACACATTTCGCCGTTTGATTCGTAAATTTGCGACAAGAGTCGTCAGTTATGAAATTAGTTCTTCCTATAGTTTTCGGACTATTCCTTATCGCTTGTCAACAAAAAAATCCTCAACCCGTTTGGTTGTCACTTAGCGAATGGCACCTAAACTCAAGCGATCAACCAATAGATGAACCTGGTCAATTAACTCATAATTTCACAGACGTTTGTGTATATGTTGACGGCAAAATGATTGGTTTTTTTGAATTGCCTTGTAAAATACCGATTATCGCTCAAGGTAATGTTTCGGTAGTAATGTATCCCGTGATTCGAAATAACGGTATTGCTGCTACAAAAAAAATCTATCCATTTGTTGTTCCGCAAGAAGAATTACTTGACCTTAAAGTTGGTGAAACATATACCATTGATTTGAAAACTCGTTATGCCAACGAAACCCATTTTTGGATAGAAGATTTTAACACCCCTAGCATCCAACTAATCACAGAAGGAGCTCCGGTGAACGCGACTTTGGTCAGAAATAATGATCCTCAATACGCACTTCCGGGAGGTGATTTTTATGGCCATGTTCACCTAACAACATCTGATTCTCTTTGGATTGGATATACAACACCCAACGCAGCATTACCCGGCGGTGGAAAGGACGTTTATTTGGAAATCGACTATCGGAATACGACCGGTATTCTGACTGGATTAATAGAGATTTCGCCCGACAACCAAAAGAAACAGCATCCCAATGTTACTATCAATCCCCAAAATCATTCCGAACTGAAATGGAAAAAAATCTACATTGATTTGAAGGACATTGTTTCCAACTCGGCTTCCAATGCTCAGTTTAGCCATTATTTTAGGACACTCTTAAATTCCGGAGAAATTGAAAGTGATATTTATATAGACAACATAAAAGTGGTGCATTTTTAACGACAATATTTAACGTAACTTTGCGTTTAGGAAAGTAAGACTGTTACTCTATGAAATATATCTCCATACTTTTTTTTGGTGCGTTATTGTTATCTTCTTGCGTGCGAAACAATCCTAAACCGGTTTGGTTGTCGCTCGATAAGTGGGTATTGGAAGCCAATCCCACGCAGGTTAATGATGCCGGTCAGCTGACGCAAAACTTAAGTGAAGTTTGGGTGTATGTTGACAACAAAATCATTGGAGTATTTGAATTACCATGTAAAATCCCGGTATTGGTTTCAGGAAATGTGAAGATTCAGCTTTACCCTGCCGTTCGAAACAACGGAATTGCAGCTACGAAAAAGATTTATCCGTTTGTTGAGCCCATTGAACTGCAAATGGATTTGACAGCTGGCGAAACCTATACTATTCCAATGGTAACGCGTTATTACAACAACGTAAAATTCTGGATCGAAGATTTTGAATCGCCATCACAGGTGAAACTGGAAACAGATCCCATTTCGACCACAACACTCACATTAGATGATGATCCGGCCATTGCCCTTCCGGGAGGAGGCAGCTATGGTCAGGTACATTTCACCGAATCCGATTCACTTTGGCTGGCCTATACAACCGAAAATCAGGTGTTACCGCAAAGTGGTGCTGAGGTTTATCTTGAAATAGATTACCGCAACTCCAATAGTATATTGTCGGGAGTTCTAGGTATTTCCAGTAGCGAAATCAAACAAAATCCCAATATTTTACTCAATGCTCAGGATCCGTCTTCGATGGTCTGGAAGAAAATCTACATCGACTTGAAAGAAATTGTTTCCAACTCTACCTCTGCAGAATATTTCAAGCAGTATTTCAGGGCGCTCATTGATGAGGGAAACTCTCAATCGGACATCTATATTGACAACATTAAAGTCGTTCATTTCTAATCGTTTTTGATGCAACGTCCTTTACTGCGACTTCTTTTCCTTTTCGGAGATTGGATAACAGCTTGCTTATCGTGGGCCTTGTTTTACTACTACCGAAAAACCAGCATTGAATCGGAACCATTCAATGTAAACGACACCTTTCTATACGGAATAGCATTGGTGCCGCTTTTATGGCTGCTCCTATACGCCATTCAAGGTACGTATGTCGACATTCGCCGGCTTTACCGCTTAAAAGTGCTTTCACTCACAGCCTTTGCAACCGTTTTCGGTTCGGTGATTTTGTTTTTCTTGTTGTTGATCGACGACGAAGTGATTAACTACAAAACCTACTACCAATCGCTTGTATCGTTAGCATTGCTTCATTTCGGATTGACCATTGTTGTAAGACTAGTCCTAGTAAGTATTCAGGTAAAACGCATTCATTCAAAAGCTGATGGTTTTCGCACCCTGCTGATCGGAGGATCTGAAAAAGCGGTAGGAATTTACAACGAAATCATGCAATTGCCCAAAGGCGGTGGAAATCAGTTCATCGGTTTCGTTAACCTCAATGGGATTGATAAATTACTCGAAGACAAACTGCCTTACTTGGGTCACGTGGATCAATTATCGGCAGTAATCCAAGAATACAAGGTAGAAGAAGTAATTATTGCCTTGGAAAGTACCGAACACGAACGCTTACGTAGTGTTATTTCCCGTATCAATAATGAAAAAGTGGTCATCAAGATCTTACCGGATATGTACGATATTCTTTCAGGATCGGTGAAACTCAACAACATTTTCGGGGCATTGCTCATGGAAGTAAACGCAGAAGTAATGCCTTCCTGGCAGCGATTTCTGAAACGATTCATGGATTTTACACTTTCATTTATTGCGATTGTTTTGTTGATTCCCATCTACATCGGATTGGCAATTGCGGTAAAACTTTCGTCAAAAGGTCCGGTGTTATTTTTTCAAGAACGAATTGGTATTCATGGAAAAGGGTTCAAAATCGTGAAATTCCGTACAATGTATGTGGGCGCTGAAAAATCAGGGCCGCAACTTTCAAGTTCACACGATCCCCGAATTACACAAATGGGGAAATTCATGCGCAAAACCCGCCTTGATGAACTTCCGCAGTTCTTCAACGTGTTGATTGGAGACATGTCGTTGGTTGGACCTCGTCCGGAACGCCAGTTTTACATTGATCAGATTGTTGAACGCGAACCACAGTTTTTGGATTTGACGCGTGTTCGACCGGGAATCACCTCATGGGGACAAGTGAAATATGGGTATGCTGAAAATGTGGATCAAATGATTCAACGTATGAAATACGACCTACTTTACTTGCGGAACAGATCAATTGCACTGGATTTGAAAATCATGATGTATACCATCCTGATCGTGATCAAAGCGAAAGGGAAATAACGTTCAATCGGTCAAAGTACCCCTTCACTATGGCATAGGACACAATCACTCTTTTCTTCTATCGAATAAAAGTATCACAGCCAACCAAACGCTTTTTCTATCGTTTATAAAATAGCAGTTCAAAAGTTATCCATTTGATCATCTTTTGAAACGAATGCTATACAGGCAACTAATTGAAACCTGTCGCATAACATAATCGATTAGAAAACTAAAATTCTCATGAATATGCCCCAATTCAAACTACTTGCAGCTGCATTACTCCTCTCAAGCACATTGTTTTCTCAAAACCTCATTCGTTTTTACGAAAATGGAAAAGTTGGTTATAAAACAGCTGACAACACTGTAATAGTAGCACCAAGCTATGATGCAGGAAGTGATTTTTTTGAAGGCTTTGCCTTGGTATTGCAGCAAAACAAAAGAGGATTCATTGATGAAACCGGAAAAATTGTCATTCCGATTCGTTACGACGATGCCGGTGTTTTTAAAAACGGGTTGGCCAAAGTAGCTGTAGGCAATAAGTACGGTTACATCAACACCAAAGGAGAAACCGTTATTGAATGTCAATATAGTCAGGCGGATGACTTTTCAGAAGGAATAGCCCGTGTGCAGCTGAATGGTCTCTGGGGTTGTATCGATATTACCGGAAAAAGCGTTGTTCCCCAAACTTACGACTGGTTACTTCCCGCAAGTGAAGGTCTTATTGCCGCAAAGAAAAATGGAAAATGGGGATATATCAATGCCTCCAACACGGTGGTGATTCCGTTTGAATACGATAATGCACAATCCTTTACAAATGGTAAGGCAATGGTGATGGAAGGCCATGAACGTTGGTTTATCAATGCCAAAAACAAGAAAATCGAGCATGTGAAATCGCACGAGGAGCTTGAACGCGAGATGGAAGAAAAACGTGAACGTCGCGAAAAAGAAGAAGAGCATTCGAAATAAATTAACCACTTTAATAGCATTACAACGTGAAATATTATTCGTTTTTAATCGCACTCTTACTTTCCTTCGCGGCAAGTGCTCAAACTCCGGGAGAATGGACTTGGATGACAGGTTCTAACGCAGCAAGTGCGCCGGTTTTTGGTGTTCAGGGTGTGCCCGCAAATGGAAACAGTCCGGGCAATTCGTATGAAGCCAGATCTTGGGTTGACCAACAAGGTAATTTTTGGATGTACGGCGGACTTGATCTGTTCAATTTTCTCAATTACAACGATCTTTGGCGTTACAATCCAACTACCAACCAATGGACTTGGATGAAGGGTAACGGATTGGTTTCGCAAGCGGCTGTTTTAGGAGTACAGGGAGTAGGTGCTCCTGCCAATAATCCGGGCGCTTGTTATCTTGGCAACAGTGCTTCTTGGGTTGATTTGGCCGGTAATCTTTGGTTATTGGAGGCAAACGAAACATCATTTCAGTGTATTCTTTGGAAATACACGATTGCAACCAACCAATGGACTTGGATGCATGGAGACATTCCTGCCAATTACGGTACACAAGGCGTTAGTTCTCCACTAAACAATCCGCAAACTTTTTACGAAGGTCCTATTTCGTGGGTAGATGCCGATGGTGATTTATGGTTTCACGATGGTTACAACGGAGGCGTAATGTGGGAATTTGACATCGCCACCAATCAATGGACTTGGATGAACGGCACGCCTAACGATCCCGGATTGGGAATCATTTCACCGGCAGTTTACGGACCTCAAGGAGTTTTTAACACGACAAATCAACCAGGTAGTTCATGGGTTTATTCCGACTGGAAAGCATTAGACGGTACCTTTTATATGTTTGGTAACGTTGATTTTTCAATCGGAAGTCAGACAAGTGTGATGTGGCGCTTTGATCCGACGATCAATCAATGGGCATGGGTCGGTGGTAGTATTACGCCTAATCAAACTAGTTCTTTCAGTGCTCCATGCACATTTTCGCCCAATAACATTCCTTCGACCGGTTTGGAGTTTACAGCAACCTGGACAGATCTTTGCGGTAATTTTTGGGGATACAACGAAAATGAAGGCTACCTATGGTGTTACGATCCAAACATCAACCAATTCGCGCTCATTGAAGGTGATTTTAACCCCAATGATGCTGTTTTGGGTGCAATCGGTGTTTCTTCCCCAACTAATGATCCCGGGCAAACCTTTGGTCCGCCGGCATGGACAGATTTAGACGGAAATCTTTGGAAATTAGGGACAACTGTTGCAGGAGTCGGTAACAGCGCCATGGTGCGTTATGTTATTGATCCAGCATGTATTGCTTCTTCAGGGAATGTAAACATTGTAGCCAATCCAACTCAAGGATGCGTGGCTCTTGATGTAGCTTTTTCACCCTCAACCATTTCATCAACTGTTAGCTATCAATGGGATTTTGGCGTAACTGGAATTACGACTGATACCAGTTCACTTGCCTCACCATCGTTCACTTACACCTCAACAGGAACTTATACAGCACAATTGATTACATCTGGAAACATTGGATGCGGTTCGATAATCGACACTACTTTTGTTACTATAACTGTTGTTGATCCTCCTATCGTATCTGTAAACGATCCTTCTGTTTGTCTTGGTGCAATGGCCACGCTTACAGCCACTGGTGCTACAACCTATTCTTGGTCACCCGCTGCCGGACTCAATACAACAGTAGGGCCAACTGTTCTAGCTTTGAATGCAAACAGTGCCACTTATATCGTTACAGGAACAACCAACGGCTGTTCGTCAACTGACACGGCTGTGGTGACTGTTAATCCATTGCCTACAATTGTAGTGAACTCACCTACAATCTGCGCGCAAACGGATACCATACTTACTGCCACTGGTGCTGATACTTACTCATGGACTCCTGCTGCAACACTGAGTTCTTCCACTGGGGCTTCTGTTACTGCTAGTCCTACCACAACAACTGTTTATACGGTGACGGGTACAAATGCCACAACACTTTGTTCCAATACCGCGCAAGCTACCATTACTGTAGAAACAGTGCAAGTAGCGGTCAATTCAGATACCAATTGTCTAGGAAATCCGGCGGATGTATCTACGCTCACCGCAACGGGTGCTACAACTTATGTTTGGTCTCCAGCCACAGGTTTGAGTGCTACTACAGGAGCTACTGTTACGGCAACACCGACTCAAACAACCATTTATACAGTGATTGGAACTACCGCAAACGGATGTTTGGATACCACAACAGCTACCGTAACTGCAGTTCCCGACTTTACATTAACTGTAAATTCGGATAGTATTTGTGTCGGTGAGTCGGTATTACTCTCCGCAAACGGAGCAACTACTTATACATGGTCTCCTGCAACAGGACTCAGCGCTACCACCGGAACGGAAGTTGTAGCGAGCCCAACTATCACAACGGTTTATACCATAACCGGAACCACGGCAGGATGTTCGGAAACAGCCACTTCAACGGTTACCGTTTTGCCTCTTCCGGTAGCTTCTATTTTTGCGAGTCCGAATCCTACAAGTACGGTAGAATCGACAGTAACGATACAAACTAGCAGTAACAACAATGTAAATTCAACAAACTGGTATCTGGATGATTCTTTGGTTTCACAATTAAACTCTTTTGCTTACACGTTTCCAAACGAACCGGGAAGCTACGTAGTACAATTAATTGTGACGAATGCACTTGGCTGTTCGGATACGGGTTATGTGACAATTGTGGTTCAGGAAGATATTATTTTTTACATTCCGAACTCGTTTACACCCAATGATGATGACTTTAATAACATCTTCATTCCGATCATCACTTCAGGAATCGACACGAAAAACTATGCGTTTAACATCTTCAACCGTTGGGGTGAGTTGGTCTTTGAAACAAACGAAATCGGCGTTGGTTGGGACGGAACGTACAAAGGTGTTAAAGTGCAAGATGGAACCTATACCTGGACATTGAAATTTAAGTCGAAATACAACGACGGGATCTTTGAGCATACCGGACATGTACTTTTGCTTCGTTGAGTATTCGGTAGTATTTATTGAGTAAACCAAGGCAAACTCAATGTAAACGAAAACACCATGTAAAGTATTTCATTTTTCATATTAACCATGCAACAAACACATGGTTCTGAATGTTTTATCTCTAGTATATAATAAATCATTGTTATGAAAAATAATGCATTCGTCACTCTTTTGTTTGTTGCTTTTACATTGACCGGTTTATGCCAAGACAATGTTATTTATGGCATAAAAAACAAAAACTATTACACACTTGTAACTGATCCGAACGATCCACTCAATCAATTTGAGCAGTTTGATTCAACAGTTAGCCGATTGGTGAGTATTGATCCGGTAAATGGCCAACTTGCCAACATTGGCTCTTATACTTTTACAGAAGGTTTAAATGGAACCGGCGGAACAATTGATCCGTACAACAATTTTTACCTTGTTTCCACAGCTGGGGGTAATTCGTTTAAGTCCATTGATTTAGTAAACGGGAATCTGGTGAATAATCCCGCTGTTGCTCTTCCAAACGGCATAACCTCGTTTCAAGAATGGCGATTTAATAATTCTGATACAACTGTTTATGGACTTGCAATAAATCAAACTGAACAATACCTTTCCAAAATAAATCCTGTAACGGGAGCCGTTTCACTCATTTCTCAGAATCCAATTACCCCAAATGGCTATGGAAGTGGCAATACGACAATTGATCCTTATTTCATGGTCTATTATTACACCCAACCGCTGAACAATCATTTGGTTGGATTGGATTTATACGATGGCACTGTTTACAACGACGTTCCCATTACTATTTCGGGAAATGCTGAAGGCAAAAGATTTGTCAACCTTGTTTATAATTGCAGAGACACACTCATTTATGGGTTAGTGCAAGAAACGTATACTTCTCTTGTACCGAACCCAAATGATCCGAATAACCCAACAGAAGAAGTAGATTCAACAACACTAAAACTTGCCAGAATCAATTCAACAACCGGTATTGTAACGATCTTATCTCCTACTGCTATTAGCTACGGTGGCTTTGATGTAAATGGTGGTGTTACAATAGATCCTTTTAACGGGATTTATTACTACAGTTCAGGCACCGCGATTATTGGAATCTCTACAGTATCCGGATTGGTGGTTTCAAATGAACCGTTCGCAACTCAAGTTAACGAGAACGTAAAACTATTGCGCTTTTACGATAACTGCAAAGATGTTGATCCGATTCGAGAAGATCCGGCGTTAACTGCAAATCTTGACATTGAGGAGATGATGATGCTTTCAATTTTCCCAAATCCAACCAATGAACATTGCACTATTCAATCCAATTCGCCAATTAAGTCCGTTCACGTTTTTGATCAGGCTGGAAGATTAATCAATGAACATTCTATTGATAGCTTTGAAAACAAGATTGATATTTCAACGACAAATCTCAATAACGGATTGTATATGTTGGTTATCAATAATGTCAAAACAATCAAATTAACTATTGATCATACCTCGATAGATTAATCGGCTTCTCTATGAAAAATTGCTTTCGGTCTCCGTTGTTCCAATCCGGTTTATGAAAAAACCAGCTATAATCCTCCTTGTTACGTGTCTTTCCTATTTAGGAAGGACACAAACTCCCGGTGAATGGACGTGGGTATCAGGATCTAATAATAACAATACAACGGTATTTGGAACTCAGGGAGTTCCATCTATTTCGAATACACCCAATTATAGTTATGAAAGCAGAAAATGGACAGATGACCAAGGTAATTTTTGGTTGTATGGAGGATTCGACCTCACCAGTGGTGTTACATTATGTGATTTATGGAGATTCAACCCTGTGACAACAGAGTGGACATGGATGAAAGGTAATGGCTTAGGAGATCAGCAACCTGTTTTTGGGGTTCAGGGGGTATCCTCACCATTAACCAACCCCGGTATTTGTAACTTAGGTAATTCAGCTTCGTGGAAAGATTTACAAAACAACTTGTGGTTACTGGAATCTAATAACGTAACCAATACCTGCATTCTTTGGAAATATGACCTTGCTCTGAATGAATGGGCATGGATTTCGGGAAATATTCCTGCCAATTACGGAACAATCGGTATTCCTTCACTACTGAATAATCCCGAGCCATTTTTCGAGACGCCGGTTTCGTGGACAGATGATGAAGGCGATTTGTGGTTTTTGGATGGTTATAATGGTGGTGTGATGTGGGAATATGATATTGCTACCAATCAATGGACTTGGATGAACGGAGATCCTTCTTCTTTCAATTTTGGTGTTTACGCACCAAAAGTTTTGGGAACTCTTGGTGTTTTTTCACCTACCAATACTCCCGGTAGCGGGTGGTATTACACACTTTGGAAAGCAAATGACGGAACATTTTATTTGTTTGGTGGCAATAGTTATTTGAGTTCAGATGAATATAGCGCCATGTGTCAGTTTGATCCGGCAACGAATCAATGGGCATGGGTAGGTGGCTTCATGATTTCAAATTTAGACACAACTGCCTCTTTTGTAGGTGAATGTGTTTTTGACCCAAACAATTTTCCACTCAGTACACTAGAAAACACCTCGTGCTGGGTTGATGAATGTGACAGATTGTGGGCTTATGAAAACTATGAGTCGTATTTATGGTGTTATGATCCAGTCATCAAACAATTTGCGCTTGTTGATGGAGATGTTCTCGCAGGAGCTCCATCTTCTCCAGCATACGGAATCCAAGGCATTTCTTCTCCAACGAATGATCCCGGAGCAGCAACAGGAGCATCTGCATGGGTAGATTCAAACGGCAATTTATGGCGATTGGGGTCACTTGATCCGAATAGTCCTTCCGTTTTCATAAACTCACTATGGCGTTATGCCATTAATCCTAATTGTCTAACCATAAACGCACTGGCGGTGGCAACCCCTTCAACCGGTTGTGGTCCTCTCAACGTTGCATTTACAGCCTCTCCTCTTTCTTCTACGTATAACTATCAATGGGATTTTGGGGTGCCAAATCTTACCACAGATACTAGTTCGGTTCAGAATCCCTCTTATGTTTATACGTCCGCAGGTACTTATACAGCACAATTAATTGTTTCCGGAAACATCGGCTGCAACGGTGCTGTTAGTGATACTGCAACCATAACCGTCACTGTTACCAATCCGCCAATTGTCAATGCAAATGACACTGCTCTTTGCACGGGATCAACCGTTGCCTTAACAGCAACAGGAGCTACAACTTATACATGGTCGCCTGCTGTTGGATTGAATACAACTGTCGGAGCAACCGTACAAGCTTCACCAACTGTTACCACAAGCTACATCGTAACGGGTACTACAGGCGGCTGTTCTGCGACCGATACGGTTATCGTAACCGTTAATCCGCTCCCAACGATTACAGTGAATTCGCCGACAATCTGTCCACAGGGAAATGCCACGCTTACAGCCAATGGCGGAAATAGTTATTCATGGACTCCGACGGCTACCTTAAGTTCTTCAACAGGTTCTCCTGTAACGGCCAGTCCTTTGGTGACAACTGTTTATACAGTAACCGGAACAGATACAACCACACTTTGTTCCAATACGGCACAAGCTACCGTTACAATCGAGATTTCGCAAATCGCGGTAAACTCTGATACCAATTGTTTAGGAAATCCGGCGGATGTGTCTACGCTCATCGCAACGGGTGCTGCAACTTATGTTTGGTCGCCTGCCACAGGTTTGAGTGCTAGCGTAGGAGCTACCGTTATAGCAACACCAGCTCAAACAACCGTTTATACAGTAATCGGGACCACCGCAAACGGATGTTTGGATACGGCAACGGCTACTGTGACCGTCATTCCCGACTTTACGGTAACTGTAAATTCTGACAGTATTTGTGTAGGACAATCAGTGTTATTAACAGCAAATGGAGCAACTACTTATACATGGTCGCCGGCAACAGGACTCAGTGCTACCACCGGAACAGAAGTAGTGGCAAACCCAACTTTAACAACCGTTTACACCGTGACAGGAACAATCGCAGGATGCTCTGAAACGGCAACTTCAACCGTTACGGTATTGGCAATACCCATAGCTTCTATAACAGCTAATCCGAACCCTGCAAGCACTATCGAATCTACCGTTTCATTACAAACAAACGGTAATGGTAATGCCACAAACTGGTACTTGAATGATTCGTTGATTTCGCAGCTGAACTCATTTGCTTATACATTTCCGACAGAGCCGGGAAGCTATGTAGTGCAATTGATTGTAACCAACCTCCTAGGCTGCGCAGATACCGGTTATGTTACTATTGTGATTCAGGAAGACATCATTTTCTACGTTCCGAACTCATTTACACCCAATGATGATGACTTTAACAATGTCTTCATCCCGATTATCACTTCGGGAATCGATCTAAAGAATTACGAATTCTCTATTTTCAATCGCTGGGGTGAACTAATATTTGAAACAAGTGAAATTGGTGTAGGCTGGAATGGAACGTACAAAGGTTTGAAATGTCAGGACGGTGTCTATACCTGGAGTTTGAAATTCAAATCAAAATACAACGACGGAATCTTTGAACATACAGGGCATGTAACGCTGGTTCGTTAATCTTCCCTAGGTTATTCATTAAGAGCCTGTGACTGATTCTACCAAAATTAGTACCTTGCTTCTTTTTTATATCATGAAATTGTTCGCGTCTTTTGCATTGCTACTTTTCGGAGCACTTTTTACTACTAATACATACTGTCAGTCGGTAGTTCAAATTGGCGGTCTGTTGGAAGATGTTCGCTCGGAACCCATTCTTTTGGCTTACCATTATGGCAGCAAGCAATACATTTCGGATACCGCTCAGGTAGATGCGAAAGGAAAGTTTCTTTTCTCATCCGATACGATTCTTGAACCGGGGGTTTACCTATTTGTATTTCCGAATAGAGCCAATCTTTATGTTGAATTTATAGTAGATAAAGATCAACAATTCAGTTGTAAAGGAAAAATCGCGGATTTTCTAAATACCGCAACGTTTACCGGATCAACAGAGAATACACTTTTCTATACACATTTAAGAAAACAAGATTCTTTTCGCCAAAAAGAAAACAAATGGATGGCTGTAAAAGAACGTCAACAAGCAGGTGGCAGCGCAGATTCGATAAAACTTGCCGAATCAACCATTGAACAAAACAGTGCCGCTTACCAAAGCTATCTGAAAGAATTTATCAAACAACATTCAACTTCTTTTCTTGTTAAACTCATGCGTTTTGGTGAAAGACCGGAATTACCGCAATCATTGAACAAGGACCAACAGTTTTATTATTATAAAAATCATTTCTTCGATAATCTTGACTGGTCTTTTAAAGGCGTTATCAGAAGCCCGTACTATCAGCAATTGCTTACTGAATACATCGATAATCTAACGGTTCAACACCCCGATTCCATTAGCGTTGGCTGTGATGTAATACTTCAAAAAACCAAAGGAAATGATGAGTTGTTCAAGTATACGCTCATTGAATTACTCAATAAATATGCTCGCAGTTCAACCATTTGCTTTGATGCAATCTACGTTCATTTAATCGAAACTTATTACCTCAAAGGTCAAGCTTTTTGGTTGAATCCGGCAGTTGAAAAAGATAAAGTCGAGTTGAAAAAACTCGAAGATGCCGCCGCTCGATTAAAACCTGTGTTGTGCGGAAGTTACGCCTACAATTTCACCTTAGCAGATGAAAAAGGTGTGAAACATGAATTACGGAAAGTTTCGGGAGAACGCACCATTTTGGTCTTTTGGTCATCCGACTGCCACAAATGCGAAGCATTTATGAAAGAACTTTCTACAATAACCGATTTGTGTACCAAAAAAGGCGTTTCTATCGTGAGTGTCGATAACGGAACTGACCCTACATTATGGCGTCAAAAATTGGAGAAATACCCGGTCAAAAACATGATTGCCCTCACCTCTTCTAACTCCGAAGAATTGGCCGTATTGATTGAACAGTATGATTTGTACTCTACTCCTATTGCACTATTATTGGATCAGGACAAAAAGATTTTGTACAAAAAGCTAGAGGTAGACCAAATCAAAGAAATAATAGATCGATTACCGGATGTAACACATTAATTCTTATAGCCGGAGCTGATTTACGAAATGGCTTTCTCAAATACTGCAATGGCTTCTATGTGACTTGTATGTGGAAATTGATCTACCAGCGACAATTTTTGCATCACATATCCTTCTTTTGCCATGCTATCGGCATCGCGGGCTTGCGTAGCTGGATTGCAGGAAATGTAAACGATACGTTCGGCACCCAATGCCATAACTTTTAACAAGGTTTTAGGTGCAATTCCGGCACGTGGCGGATCCAGTACAATTGTATCGATTCTGCCTTGGTATTCGGGATGCAATGAAAGAAATTTCCCCACATCGGCGGCAAAAAAATGCAAGTGCGACAATCCGTTGAGTTGAGCATTTCGTTTGGCATCTTCAATCGCTTCTTCAACAATGTCCACTCCAACGATTTCGCCCACGTTTACGCGCTGAGCTATGAGCTGACCGATGGTTCCTGTTCCGCAAAACAAATCCATGATTACACCTCCTTCTTTCGCTGTTTCACAGACATAATCAATGGCTTTGGTATAGAGTCGTTCGGCGCTTTTAGGATTGGTTTGAAAGAAACTTTCCATGCTGATTTCAAAAGAAAGCCCAAGCATTTTTTCTACTACAACCGCATTTCCGACCAATAATTTACTGCTTCCGTTTTCAATTTTGGCGCGGTCGGCAACATTATCATTTACGGTATGCCATACACCGGCCAATCGTTTACCCAATCGTTCTTGTAAAAAAGCGACCACCTTTGCCGTATCGAATTTTTTCAATCCGTGGGAACTTGTTACAAAATGAATCAGCAATTGATCTTGGTCGAATGATTTGCGCACCACAATGTGGCGGAAAAAGCCTTCTTTTTTGGGTGGATGCCATGCAGGAAGTCCGCTTGATTGAAGTAAACCGCGTAGTTCAATCAATATGGTTTCCCATTGTTCATCAAACAAACCACTCGGTTTATTGAGGTTTTCAACTTTCCACCACGTTCCTCTTCGCTTGAATCCGAGCGCAAATGCGTCATCGATTTCTTCGCCGGTTTCGGGAACGTGTTCAATACAGGAAAAACTGTATTCCATTTTATTGCGGTAGAAAAAGGAATCTGGTGAAGCAATAAACGCATCAAATAAGGTTTCTACGTTTTTTACATTCCCGATTCTGCGGTAAACTTCGAGCGTAGTTTTTTGTTTGCATTCCTGCTGCAGTGCGGTTGGAACGAAAATATAAGGTGCTCCTGAAATTTCCTGATAAGGCAATTCAATTTCTTGCGGAGAGCGTTTCAACACTTCTAGCAATTTACATTCGCCATGGCGCTTGCGTTTTTTGTCAACTCTAGCGCGCACAAACTGTCCGGGAAAGGTGTTTTCTATAAATAATACGAATTCGCCTTCATCGCTTCGTAAACGGGCAATTCCCTGACCGCCGAATGCTAAATCTTCTACCGTAATTTCAATGATTTCACCTCTATGTACCACGCTTCTAATTTGAGGGTGCAAAGATAGGGATTTCAGGTGATCAACCGTCCCGTAGGAATGTAATATCGTAACATGAAGCTAATCTGTAAATATCCACCAGCCTCAAACGGGTCTCGTGACAAAACATTAACAACGTCTTACCCCTACGGGGTAAAATGGTTCTGATAACGATTTTTTTTTACCATATCACGTCCCTACGGGACGACGATAGAAGACAAAATCTTAACTCACTAATCCGGGAATTTCCTGATCAATAATATCCTGAATGGATTTGTTTTCGAGAATGCGCAAGGTTTCATTCCGCACATCGATCATTACTTTGTTTAGACCGCAAAGTGTTTCGCTGGTACATTCATCACACGGTTGGTAATAATTGAGACTGACACACGGTAGCAAAGCAATGGGTCCGTTGAACAAACGAATGATAGTAGAAATGGTAATTTCCTTCGGTTCGTGACGCAGAAAATACCCTCCTCCTTTCCCCATTTTGGAAGCAAGAATACCTTGTTTTTTAAGGTCAAGTAAGATGGATTCCAAAAACTTACGCGGAATATGTGCTTGCTCGGAAATCTCAACAATCAACGTAGGATTATCGCTTCCCTTTTTGGCAAGGTAAGTGAGCGCGTGGAGTGCGTATTTGGTTTTCTTAGAAAGCATACAATCAGTTCGATAGGCTAAATATACGTCTTATTCAACCGGTAGAGTCATCCAGAAATTCATTTGAAGGTGCATTATTGAAACCTTAAATCATTCCTCGAATTACCCCTTTGTCTGACGCTTGAATAAACCCGATAATTTCTTCGCGAAGCGGTGATGCAGGCATGGTATCCAATACACCTTCGATTCCTTTTGAAATCACATTGTTTTGTACGTAGATAATTCGGTAGATGTCTTCAATTTCGCGTACTTGTTCGTCAGTAAAACCACGTCTTCTGAGACCAACAGAGTTTACACCTGCAAACGTAATCGGTTCGCGTGCAGCTTTCACATACGGAGGAACGTTTTTACGAATCAAGGTAGCTCCCGCAACAAAAGCATGTGCTCCGATATGCATGAATTGTTGAGCGGCAACCATGCCTTCCAAAATAGCATAATCATCAATTGTCACGTGCCCTGAAAGACCCGTGTAACCCGCAAGAATAACGTTATTACCGATATGACAATCGTGCGCTATGTGTACGTAAGTCATCAGCAAACAATTGTTTCCGATTTTGGTAACCCAGCGATCTTTTGTAGCACGGTGAATGGTTACACCTTCGCGAATAACCGTGTTGTTTCCGATTTCTACCGTGGTATCTTCACCAACGAATTTCAAATCTTGCGGAATAACACCGATACAAGCTCCGGGGAAAATTTCACAATCTGTACCGATACGCGTACCGGGATAAATGGTAACATTGGGATGTATTTTTGTACGAGCACCAATAATTACATCTTCGTAGATCGTTGTGAACCCTTCTACCGAAACACCTTCACCCAGCTGAGCTTTCGGTGAAATATTTGCCAAGTTACTTATCATTTATTCTTTGTCTTTAATCACTTGCGCCAACATTTCCGCTTCCATAACCGCTTTACCGTTTACGAAGGCTGTCCCTCCCATGTGAACGAGTCCGCGACGCATTGGTGACAATAGTTTCAATTCAAAGACTATGGTATCGCCAGGCAATACTTTTTGCTTGAATTTCACATTATCTATTTTCATGAAGTAGGTAGAATACAAATGCGGATCGTCTACTTTACTCAACGAAAAAATACCACCAACCTGTGCCATTGCTTCAATTTGAAGCACTCCGGGAAATACCGGATTTCCAGGGAAATGTCCGGTGAAAATCGGTTCGTTCATCGTGATGTTTTTCACTCCGACAATTGTATCATCCGTGATGTACATTACTTTATCCACCAACAAGAACGGGTAACGGTGTGGAAGCATGCGCTCGATGTCGTTGATGTTGTACAACGGATCTGTCGTTACATCAAACACTCGTGCCGCTTTTTCCTGTTTCTTGATTTGTTCTTTCAATACTTTTGCAAAACGCACATTTCCAGAATGTCCTGGACGCGCGCCCAAAATGTGAGCTTTGATCGGTTTACCAATAAGGGCCAAATCACCGACAATATCCAATAATTTATGACGAGCCGGTTCATTTTCAAACTGCAACTTAAGGCTATTCAATACCCCGATTCCGTCGTAATTAACGGTTAAATTTTCTTTTCCTAGTAATTTCGCCAGACGGTTTAATTCTTCCTGACTAACATCGTTTCGTTCTACCAACACAATAGCATTGTCCAAATCACCGCCCTTAATGAGGTTGTTACTTGCCAAAAACTCCAATTCACGTAAGAAGCAGAAGGTACGACAAGGTGCGATTTCTTTTTCAAAAGCATCGATGTTATAGATGGCTGCGTGCTGTGTACCCAAGGCAGGCGAATTGTAATCGACCATTACGGTAATACGGTAACCGTTGTCCGGCACAGCCAAAAACTCAATTCCTTTTTCGGTGTCTTCCCATTTCACATTTTCATCGAGGATAAAATAATCTCTCGTCGCTTCTTGTTCCTGGTAACCAACACGCACAATTTCCTTTACGAATGGCAGTGAACTGCCGTCCATAATCGGAATTTCAGGTCCGTCAATTTTAATGAGTGCGTTATCAACCTCCATACCGTAAAGCGCCGCCAGAACGTGCTCTGTAGTATATACGCGCGCACCTTGGAATTCCAATGTGGTTCCGCGATCAGTGGCAACTACCAAATCGGCATCGGCTTTGATGATCGGTTGGTTTTCCAAATCTACTCGTTGGAATTTGTAACCGTGATTATCCGGAGCCGGACAGATTTCCATTGTTACAGGTTCTCCGGTATGAAGTCCAACCCCTTTAAAAACAATGGCTTCCTTTATGGTTCGTTGCTTTTCTGACATATTATTCAGCTGATTTTGATAATGTTTTAACTTTTTGTTCGAGTTCGTTGATCTTTTGTAATAAGAACGGCAATTTTCTGAATCCGAAATATGACTTTTTAAAGTCTTCAATTGGAATGCCCGGTGACCCCATGAGCGTTTCAGCTTTTTTCACGGAACTCGGGATGCCTGATTGAGCAACAATTTTGGTTCCATCGGCAATAAACAAGTGTCCGCTGATTCCGGCCTGACCGCCTACCATGACATGTTTACCGATTTTAGCAGAACCTGCCACTCCTACTTGAGCCGCAAGAGCGGAATGTTCACCAACTTCCACATTGTGTGCTAAATGAACCAAGTTATCTATTTTGACACCTTTGCGCAAAACGGTTGAACCAAGTGTAGCACAGTCAACAGTTGAATTGGCACCGATTTCCACATCGTCTTCGAGCACTACGTTTCCGATTTGTGGAACGCGTGAGAATACCCCTTTTTCATCGGGCGCATATCCGAATCCATCACTCCCGATCACAACACCTGCATGTAAAATGCAACGGGCGCCGATCACACAATCTGCATAGATGCGCACTCCTGGATGTAAAATGGTATCGTCACCTACAGTCACTCCATCGCCAACATATACATTCGGGTAAATTTTTACGTTGTTACCGATTTTGGCTCCGTCTGAAATGTAAGCAAAGGCTCCCAAGTAAATTCCTTCGCCGACCTGAGCGGTTTCGCTGATAAACGACGGTTGTTCGATTTTGGCTTGTTTCTGACGCATCTGACTGTAAACATCCAGCAATTTCGCAAAACAGGCATAAGCATCTTCCACTTTTACAAGCGTTAATGTTTCAGGAAGAGGTTTTAGAGGCTCAAACGTTGCATTTACAATACAAATAGAAGCACCTGTAGTGTAGATATACTCTTCATATTTAGGATTCGAAAGAAAGGAAAGGGTTCCAAGTGTACCTTCCTCAATTTTAGCCAAACCCGACACAGTCACGTCCGGGTTTCCAACAACCTCACCATGGAGAATTGCTGCTATTTGCTGTGCTGAGAATTCCATCGAACAAATGTAATAAAAAGACAAATGACACTATTCTGCATTTTCATGAATTATTAACACGAAATTGGTTAATTCGCAAATAAATCTGTTATCCCGGCAACTTTAGGCAACAGGGAAGTACCAATCTCCCAATCTGTGCTTAATATGAGCCGCAATCCAAGGTATCTTTCAATAAGAATTCCGTAAATTGAATGTGTTCCTGGTACCAATATGTTTCGGCTGCTACTTCTACTCCTTTTTTGGTAGTAAACAGGATGTATTGCTTCGGTTGCGGTTGCGCTTTCAGTTTTGATTTGGAAAAATCGATTTTCCCCGTTTTTTTCATGCGCTTTACAATCTCTTTCGGAGAAATTAGCCCCAGTTTATCTTGTTGACAAGTCAATCGTTTGTTGGAATCAAGGTACACAATGCTTTCTACATTTGGAAAATGCAACATTGATCCCATTCCTTCTGTGGTGTTTTTTGTAGCAAAAATGGAACCTTTCGGATATTTTACTTCAGCAATGTAGGCATCAGCAGGAATGGTAAACCACAGTTCGATATCTTTCCCATTGACTTCTTTCGTAATACTGTAAACCTGTGGGTTTCCTTCTTTCTTGCTCTTTCCGAAATCAACGTCACCATCGTTCAAAAAGGCTACCACCTCATCTTCGGTAAGTCCTTTTGAATAAAACAATTGTTTGTCTTTATCACTGGTTACCAATACACGTCCAAGGATCGTGTTTTTCACACGATTTGATGGCAACCAGGTGCATCCACGGTTTTGAAAAAAGAAGAAAACAAAGATGATTCCGATACCAAAACCGAAGCCGTAGAATTTTAGTCGTCTTAAAAAGTTTTTCATTTGTAAGCTTAATTAGTGTTCTCTCACTGATCCGTTTGGAAGGGCAATCAAAACAGCTGCGAAGTTACACTCTAAAATTGAACTGCAACAAAAAAGGCTTGTTAAAAACAAGCCTTTTTAATTCAATGTGTAGTCGCTCATTATAATAGCGCGTCTAATTTTGCCGTAAGTTGTGTTTTCGGAACTGCACCAACCGATTTGTCAGCAATTTCTCCTCCTTTTACGAATAAAATAGTAGGGATATTACGGATACCGAACTTAGCTGATACCTCAGGGTTTAAGTCAACGTTTACTTTTCCGATCACTGCGCGTCCTTCGTACTCACCTGTCATTTCTTCAACGATTGGTCCGATAAGACGACAAGGACCACACCATTCTGCCCAAAAGTCTACTAATACTGGTTTGTCTGATTTTAATACAAGCTCTTCGAAGTTTGCATCTGTGATTTCTAATGCCATAATATGATAAGTTTAATTGCGATCTATCGCCGGGTTAAAATTACTATTTCGTTTATTAGTTAGCAACTACTTTGCCACTCATTTTACACTGTCATCTTGTCATGCTGAATGAACATCCGCTTCATGGTTTTTTGGTTTTCACTTTGCAAACAGTAAAAATAAATGCCATCGGTGAGCGATTCGGTGTTGAACCGCAAGATATGTCCACCACTTTGATAATCCTGATCAGTGACGGTCTGCAGCGGTTTCATTTCTTGATCAAGTATGGTAAAAAGAATGTGTTTCGGTTGATTCATGGTAAAATAGAATTCCACTTCGCCGGTTATTTTTTGTTTTTCCAATCCGAAAAGCACCGCATAATCTTCTTTCACAACACTTCCTTTACCGAAGCGTCTCAACAATTCCTTGTATGCAATGAACAATACCAAAACCCCCATGAGTGAAAACAACACTGCCAATGCATTTGCCTCCATGGAACGATCACGCACTACAAACCGAAACAGGTAGTATGCAACTGACATTACTACCAAACTGATCAAGACCAGAATAACACTCGTTCTTTTTTTCATAAGGCAATTAACCCTTTAATTTCCGCAGCACGGATGTAAATTTCAATAATGGAGTCTACGTCCATCATCACTTCTTTTGCACTTACACTGATGTATTTCCCCGTTTTGGATTCGTGCAACGCTATTTCAGCTAATTCACCGAAAAGTGACATGACTTTCGCCAATAAATCCGATTCATTGGGCACAATAAACTTGAAGAGGTATACATTCGGCCATTCTTGTAATGCTAACTGTTCTCTTAACTTCACGAAGGGATCACTCACGGATACAAATAATTTTTGAGCAAAGATAACCGCTTTAACGCGAGGAGCAATTCATTTGGCAAGTTGTTTTTTGATGAATAGAGTAATGGTAGGGTATTTCTGCCCAACGCGAACTGTTCTTTCAATTGCTGTTGCATGAGCATTACGTCCGGTTCAGCACCTAATACCACGGCACTTTCCGTCCAATCATCAAGACCTTCAAACAGTTGAACAAATGAGCGTTCCAGTTCCAATAATTGCTTTACACAGTCTGAAACTGCAACCGCATTTTCTGCCGAAGCATTGATTTGTTTGAGTTGATTTCTTCGCAAATGATACATCGAGAAACTTTCCTGAAAATCATTCGAGAATGTAACTGACTCAACTGAAATCGGTAATGACGGAGATGTTCCACCCAATGTTTGGTACGCGGCTTGTAATTGCGCGAGGCGTTTCATTTTTCCTTCGGCTGTTTTCCAAAGAATGGGCTTGGTAAGAAAGTGCTGCTTGAGCTCGAAGAGCTGATTCTCATAAGCTTCTTCTGCATCGTCAACCGAATCGATTGACAAATAAACAAGCGCTTCCTGATGAGTCATTTCGAACTATTCAGATTCACCTTTGTTTTTCCGCATCCGAATATTGAGAAACTCAACAAACAGAGCGTAAACCATTGCGAAATAGATGTAACCTTTAGGGATATGCTGACCGAAAGATTCGGCGATCAACAACACACCGATCGTTACTAAAAATCCAAGAGAAATCATCTTAATGGTTGGTCTTGAATTGATGAAATCCGAAATTGGTTTCGCAAACAACAACATGATAATCATGGAGATGATCACGGCAGCAAAAATAATAATCAATGGATCACCGTGCGTTTCATGTCGAATATCATTGGTCATACCAATCGCTGAAATCACTGAATCGAAACTAAAGATGAAGTCAATCATAACAATTTGTAACACAACAGCGCTTAGTCTCACTTTTTTGGTTTTCTTGCCTCCTTCTTCTCCCCCCTTTACGCTGGAGTGCATTTCAGATACTGATTTATAAATCAAAAACAATCCACCTATAAGCAACACCAAACTATGTCCGGTAATCATCTCTGTGGTGTATGGGAAATACTTGAAGTTATCAAACAAAGGCTCTGTATCAAGCTTCATTATCCAGGACACAATGCTCAGAAGTAGTATTCGGATAATGAGCGCAAGACTCAACCCGAGGATACGAGCTTTACGCTGATCTTCTTTCACTAACTTGTCAGTAATGATCGAGATAAAAATGATGTTATCTATACCTAGAACGATTTCAAGAAGCGTTAATACGGTAAGGTAAAAAATGCCGACTCCGGTCAGTAAAATTGAAAAATCCACGATTCAGTTTTGTGCAAATTTACTCAGTGTTTTTCATAAATCCGTTATTAATTCGCGATTTCAGTGATGAAAGGCGCAAATAAGTGAATTTAGATTTGTTTTAGATAAATTGTGGTTGTACATTAGTACCATTGAACCTATGCCTGTGTTTTACTACACAGCATTCAAACCAATCGGAGAGTTCCTGTTATTTTTTAGTAGTAGTTTTTAATAACAGGGCTCTCTTTGATTTTCCCGGAAGGTTTCTAAAAAAATTCATGTTGCACACAAGTCTGGAATCAGATTCTTTGAACCCAAATATTTCATCGAAAACAAGCTGTTTAACCGTTCGTAATTTTGCGAATTCACGAACGAATAGTTGATATGCCAATTCGCAAAATTACGAACGGTTTTTTGTGTGAAAGATCAGGCTTTACTTTGCTCGAAATAACGGTTCAATACCTCACTATTCTTTAATCCTGCCGTTTGAATTTCCATGAGTTTCGGCATTCCATTGGCTTCGTGTGTAAAAAACGCTTGTAGCTGTTGTTCAAACGTTTCTACCGAAGCTGCAGTATAATATTCCACTCCGTATGCTTTACAAATGTGTTCAGCAGAAAAGTCGTGTTGCGCCACAAAGTAAGTGTCTTTCTGAGTGGTAGTATCCGGCCCGGGAATGATGTTAAAAATATCGCCACCGCCATTATTCAAGACAAAGATGCGCAGATTAGCCGGTTTGTGATTGCTCCAAAATGCGTTGGAATCATAGAAAAAAGACATATCTCCACTGATCAATACATGCCAGTTTTCGGGTTCCATCAACGCTGCACCACAGGCGGTAGAAGAACTCCCGTCAATGCCGCTTGTACCACGATTGCACCAATAACGAAGGCTCTTTATTGGGTCGAACAGCAACACATATCGAATGATCGAACTGTTTCCGATATGCAATTGGGCATTTTCAGGAACCACATCCAGCACCACTTCCATGGCTTTTAGGTCGGAAAAAGGAACAGTTTTCAGGATTTCCTCGTGCTTCATACCGGAAATAAGGTCGAGTTGTTTCCATTGCGTACCGAAACGCGATGCCGGTAATTCAGACCGGTTGTTTACATGCAATGTGCGAATTACTTCTGCAGCATCAACAGCCGTTGTGAATGTCAATGATTGGTAAGTATCCATGAATGGAAAATCATTCCCGACACGAATGGTGATTGCATTTGCTTTACGCAAGAAGGTTTTAATGCGTTTAGAAACTATCGCTCCGCCAATCACAACAATCACTTCAGGATGAAAATCGATTGTTTTTTCTGACGGTATTTGATTCAATGATCGATCAATGCAGTGAATAAACTTCGAATCGTGCAGGTTGGATGTATGTTCCACCAAAACAGCTATGGAAGGATCTTTGGCCAATTCGCCCAATTCTTTCTCCAGACGTGGATCTTTCTGCATCTGTCCACAAATGACCATGCGCTTTTGGGCGTTGTTCCAGGTTTCCGACAACCATTTTTCTTCATGCGTGGTCAAGCGCAGTTCACCTTCAGCCAACTGAATCCACTGATTCAATTTCTCAGGTGATTCGGTGGTTTCGTAAAGCGGTTCGGTAAACGGAATATTGAGGTGAACGGGGCCTTTACGTTTGCCGTTGGCGCGCTGAATTGTTTCACAGCACCGACGCTCAAATAACCAGCGTTGCTGCGGTGTGTGAATAGCATTCAATTGTGCCTGCGCCAATACATGCGTTCCGAAAACACCCGTTTGAACAATCGTTTGTCCATCGCCCTGATCAACCCATTCCTGCGGTCGGTCTGCTGTGAGAACAACCATTGGTACACCTTGATAATAGGCTTCGGCGATGGCAGGAAAATAATTCAGCGGAGCAGAGCCAGAGGTACAAGCAATAGCAACTGGTTGATTGAGTTGTTGTGCCATTCCCAGCGCGTAAAATGCAGCCGAGCGTTCATCAGGGATCACATAAGTTATAAAATCGGGATGTTCATCAAAAGCAATGGAAAGAGGTGCGTTGCGCGATCCGGGAGATAAAACGATGTGTGTAATTCCTCCTTTGAGGCAGGCATCAACCAGCAATTGCACCTCTAATTTTGCACTTGATTTCATGCTGCTAAAATTACTTATTTTTCATTCGTTTAACAGGTAATTTGAAGGAAATTAAGTGTCAAAAAAAATTCAGTAATCCCGCAATATTACGGAACTAAAAAGGCTGAAAATCAACTACTTGGCATTGCTCCGTAGTAAAAGTCACACTTTCTCCATACAATTCAACAGAGTCCTGCTTTTATTTTCTGTTTCGTCCCATTCCAGGTCAGGGATCGAATCGATTGTATAACCGCCTCCGAGGTACAGAAACGCCTTATCCTGCTGCAATTGCGCGCACCGAAGGTTCACAAACAACCGACTTCGTTCTTCGCTATACAAACCAATGACACCTGCATATAAAAACCGATCATGCATTTCACGCGATGTCAATAAATCAAGAGAAGCCATGCGAGGCGTACCGCAAACTGCGGGTGTGGGATGTAAATCCATCGCAATTTGCCAGGCGACGGTATCTCCCATTTTTGCAGTGAAATCCGTTTGTAAATGCTGCACAGGACCAGCTGTAACTACTTTCGGACCGTCATTCATCGTAATGGCACACTGATTTCTTAGCAAGGTTTCAGCTATGGCTTTTACCACAAAATCGTGCTCTTCGTATTCCTTATTTGTCCATGCTGATGAGTCGTTTGCCGAATGCGTACCCGCCAGTGCTATTGTTTTTAATTGATCCTTCTCCGTATTCACCAAGGTTTCGGGAGTTGCGCCTATCCAGGTTCCGAATTGAGCCGATGAAATAAGGTAAACACATGCATTGGGATAGGTTTGTGCTAGTTCATGAAACAGTTTCTCGCTTTTTTCAATTGGAAAACTGACTGCTTTTACGCGTGAATAAACGGCCTTCTCCACTCCCATCACCGGAAAAGCGTGCAACATGGCTTGGGCTTCTATTTGGTAATCGCGCTGAGATATCACAACAGGTTGGTCGGAATGAATGTGCCACAGCGGTGTCGACTTTTCAACCGAAGGAACGAATTGAAAAATGCGCTGGTGAAGAAAATCGGAAACCACAAATCCGTTAGGAATCGTCCCTTTAACGAGTTCAAACTGCCCTTGTTGGTGAACAAACTCATTCTCTGCGGGCAATCGGTAATAGATACAATCCATCAGCTTCGGGGAACAATCATGATGGTCAATCGACCGGTGCAAACCAGTTTTTCGGTGGTTTGATCGTAAATATCTACCTGCCAAACATGCGAACGTTTTCCTGCGTGAATGATTTTACCAATAGCTTTTACGCTTCCTGATTTTACCGAACCAAGGTGATTGGCATTGATTTCGATTCCAACAGGTGCTTCTTTTGAAAGGTCAATCAACAAAGTCGAGCCCATAGAACCAATCGATTCGATCAATGCAGCACTTGCTCCTCCGTGCAACAATCCCATTGGCTGATGTGTTCTATGATCTACCGGCATGGTAGCAATCAGGTAATCATCACCCAATTCAATACACCGAATATCGAGCACTTCCATCAGTGTATTTTTTCGGAAAGCATTGATTTGTTCGAGCGGAACTTGTTGGAGTTTCATGCTGGTTGTTTTCTTTCTGTAAAATTAAACAACGGTTCCGGAAATGCCATGGGTTTTCACTATTACCTTTGGAAATATGGCGCATGGGAGCGTTTAGAGCCTACTATATACTCGTTTTAGGGCAAAATTCAACTAGCTGAAATTCCCGATTAATACTATCTTCGTTGAACAACAACAATTCATCGTATGCGACTACTTTCTCAACTCCAGTTTTCAATCAATGGCATTTTTGAGCTATACATCACTCAAGGAAGACGTTTTTACGGATTTAGTATTCTATTTGCGATTTTTTCGAGTATTTGGAGCGTGATACTGGGATTAATTGTGGTTTACGTTTACTTCATTATTGCGAGCTTGCTTGATCTTAATCCAACGAATTTCAACAAACGCTTCTTCGACAACGGAGATTCATGGTACTATGCAACAAACGCCGCAGCATTTATCATGATCATCAACATGAGTTTATATGCCATTGCATTGAATCGCTTTAAGCGAGTATTAAAAGAACGCCTTTCTTTCGGGGGATTTTTTCGGTCGATCAATTCTTCCACCTGGGGACTTTACTTCATTTGTAGTTCAGCAGGTGTCATTATCATGAATCTTTTGACTGATTTCGCAACACCTTCGCCAAATTATGCCGGAGGTTCCATGCAACAATTACTGAACTCATACGAAGGGTCATCGGCTACGAATTTATTCTTTTCATTTTTTGTGTTTCTATTGCAATTCACGCCTGTCGTCCTTGGCTTTCTTATTCTATATCGTTCATTGAAAAAAACGGGGATAGAACTTCAGCAAAAAGAGGTCGGACGAACATTAGTTACGGTTATCATTTTGTCATTTGTGATCTACATTGGTGCAACTTCGATTTCAACGTTCGTCAACAATTACATCGTTCGATTAATCTCCATGCCGTTTCAGGAACCACTTATTCCGTCAATATTAACGCTGGTGATTTACGTTTTCCTCATTGGTGTATTTTATCTTGGTTTTGCCAGTTCTTTCCTCCTACCCTTTCTTTTCCATGAAAATGATGAGGTCGGAAAACGCGACATCATCCTTAATGAAAACTCACCTATAGACGAATTATGATCGCAGAAACCGAACGCTTGATTTTACGCGAAATGACACCTGATGATGCTCCATTTGCGTTTGAGTTAAATAGCAACCCGGAAGTATTGATGTATACGGGTGACGATCCGTTTGACTCGGTGGAACAAGCTCGTGCGTTTTTGGAAAACTATTCCGATTACCAACGCAATGGTTTCGGTCGCTGGGGAGTGGTTTTGAAAGAAACCGGAAAGTTGATCGGATGGTGTGGTTTGAAACGAGATCGTGAAACATTGGAGGTTGATCTCGGTTACCGCTTTTTTCAGGAAAGCTGGAACAAGGGTTTTGCTACCGAAGCCTCAGTGGCTTGTCTTGAAATTGGAGCTTCTGAATTTGGGCTGGAACGCATTATAGCACGAGCGCGGAAAGAAAATCCGGCTTCATACAGAGTAATGGAAAAACTAGGTTTTAGCTTTGAAAAAGAATACTTGGAAGATGATGAAACCTGGGTTCTATATGCTATTATTTTGTCAAAATAGTCGTGTCGCCGGCAACATCTTTTAGAATCAACTTGCTATCTTCTTGCTGAAGGATATCGAAAAATGTTGCTTCATTGCCCGATACAATAGTAATTCTGCTGTTTTTCACGAAATATGTCATATCGCTTTCAAAAGCCTCGCCTGCAATGATGTAACGAGCGCTCCCTGTTCCTTCACCGCGTTTTTCCATAGCAAATGTAAAACTGGCTCCAAAACTGGAAGTGGTTTCAACACCTTGATAAACCTTGGCTGTCCAGGAACCTTCGAGTTTTTTACTCACCCGTTGGTTTTTTGAACAGGAAAGGGCAATGAACACGATTGCTAAAACGGCGATAAAAGGTCTCATACTTATTGGCTTTGAAACAAAAATACAAGAAATAACCATAAAATTCGGCATCAACGATCAATCCTTTTCCAGAATGGTCGCGTCGCCATAATTATCGGTAAGTGTTATTTTCTTTCGGGTAATATCGTTGATGGTAAATACCACAGCATCCTGATCAATAATCATCGTGAGGTAATCGTTCTTGATGAAATACTCCACACCGTATACATCTTTTGTGTTCCAGTCGGAATAGACCATCGTTCCTGTACCTTCTCCCTTGCTGTCTTTGTTGAAGGTAAACTTGATTTCTTCGTCGGGATCGAGGTTGCTTCCCATAAAGACCGTTGCTTTCCAATCACCATCAATTCTGCGGTTAATTCGTTGATCTTTGGAACAAGCGGTTACTAAAAAGATAATTGTAAGAATGGTTAAGATGCTACGCATAAGGTGTTTTTTAAGTTATAAATAGAACAAATTCACATTCCGTTGTGTAGTTTTGGGAGAACCAATCGCGTATTATTTATGCTTGATAACTCCATTCAACTAAGCACAGAACGTTTTTTAGTGCGCCTTCTTACAACAAATGACGTACCAGAATTGCTTTCGTTTATCGACAACGAACCCGAACTGTGGAAATATGCCTTGGTTCCCTGCAATGACCGACCTTCGATGCAGCAGTATTTAGATGAAGCTTTTGCTGATTATGAAAAAGGAAATGCCTTTCCGTTTGTGGTGATTGATCGCAGTACGGGAAAGATTGTCGGTTCAACGCGGTTTTACGATTTTCAACTAAAAAACAGTTCCACATTACTCGGATACACATGGTATTCGAAGCACCAGCAAGGAAACGGAATCAATGCACATTGCAAGTTCCTGATGCTTCAGTTTGCTTTTGAGGTTTTGCAGCTGGAACGGGTGGAATTGCGGGCCGATTTACGCAACGAACGCAGCATTGCCGCCATGCGGAAGATCGGATTTACACAAGAAGGAATTTTACGAAATCACCTGCCGGTGGCCGATGGCACTAGAAGAGATAGTATTATTTTCAGTGCGTTGAAGAAAGAGTGGTTTGGCGGGATGAAGGCGAATCTGGAAAGCGTTATTTCGAGATAGATTTTGGGAATTCGGGTGTTCGGGATATTGCGAACACTCAAATTGTCGAATTCCCGAATTTCGTTTCCTAAAATCACCTATTTTAGTGTCTGATTAAACACTCGACCATGTCAAAACCTATAATTACCTTTCCGTGCAAGTACCAACCCAATGACCTGGAAAAACGGGGCGATTCTCATTTTTGCCAATCGTGTGATCATTCGGTGATTGATTTCCGAAATGCTACCGAAGCTGAAATTAATAGCACTTTGACTTCCTCCGAAAAGAAAACCTGCGGGATTTTTCACTCGAATCAAGTAACGCAAAAAACAACTATCATTCCAATCGGAATCCAACGAAGAATTGGTTTGTCCCTGTTTGGTATTTTGGGATTGATTAGTCCGGTGGTTACTTCGTCATGTGAAACGGAAACACCAGAGAATACAGAATCGAAAAACCTATTTGACAACTTTAAATTCCCGTTATTTCTGAGAGGAAAACTGGTGGATCAAGAATCGAAAGCACCGTTGAAGAATGCTGTAATAAAAGTTCTTCAACAAGACAAGATTTTAGTGGCAGGAGTGACAAACGAAAACGGAGATTTTATTGTGGCACTCAACAGAGATGAACTTTCCGATGAAAAATTTGATTTGATTCTTGAAAACACAGGCTACATATCAGATACAATTAAAAAGAACAAATACTTTCCCTCTACTTTTTTGGAATTAGTGATGAAGGTTGAGCCTACTCTACCGGATTCATATACTTATAATCGGGAAAACGTAACCTCAATACCCTTGTTTACGCATGCTACACTTGGATTCGTGGGCTTAGAACGTCCAACTAGTTTTGAAAGCAACCCACTTTTTTGTTTAGAACTCAAAAAGAAAAAGGAAAATAATGCACCTGTTTTCGATGCTAACAACCCACTTTACTGGTTGGATACGTTAAAAAAATGACCTGTTTTTTTTAACGAATTAAGCCCAATTTGCTAATTTGATTTCACTCTACAAAAAAGCCCCGATTTTCACCAGGGCTTTCAGTTATTTATTTCTACTTATCTCTTCACTTTCTCCAGCGCCAAATCCAATACCTCCCGCATGCTTTTAACATAATGAAATGTCAACCCCTTCACATAATCAGCAGTGATTTCTTCGATGTCTCTGCGATTGCGATCACACAAGATGATTTCTTTGATATTGGCGCGCTTGGCAGCTAAGATTTTCTCTTTGATTCCACCTACAGGCAATACTTCGCCACGCAAGGTAATTTCGCCGGTCATCGCCAAGTTTTTCTTAACCTTGCGTTTACTGAACGATGATGCCAACGAAGTCAACATCGTAATTCCGGCACTTGGTCCGTCTTTCGGCGTAGCACCTTCAGGAACGTGAATGTGCACGTTGGTTTCGTCGAACAATTCTTGTGTTAAGCCCAACCAGTCGGAGTGCGATTTCAGAAATTCCAGCGCAATTACGGCCGATTCTTTCATTACATCCCCCAAGTTTCCGGTAAGTGTGAGTTTGCCTTTCCCTTTGGTCAGCGACGATTCAATAAAGAGAATATCGCCGCCAACACTCGTCCAAGCCAAACCTGTCACCACTCCGGGCACATCGTTGTTGTCGTACTTTGTTTTTTCGCGACCTGCGCCCAAAATGCTTTGCAATTGGTCCAATTCCACTTTTACGTCGTATTCTTCTTCAATGGCAACTTGTTTGGCACGATGACGCGATAATTTCGCCAGTTGTTTGTCTAACCCACGAACTCCCGATTCATTGGTGTATTGTTCAACGATACGTTCCAGCGTTTTTTTATCTACCGTAAGGTGTTTTTTCGTAATTCCGTGTGCTTCCAATTGTTTTGGCAGCAAGTGATTTTTAGCAATTTCGATCTTTTCTTCTACCGTATAACCATTCACTTCGATGATTTCCATACGATCAAGCAGCGGTCCCTGAATGGTGGACAAACTATTGGCCGTAGCAATGAACATTACTTTTGAAAGATCGAATTCGGTTTCAACGTAATTGTCATAAAAAGCACTGTTTTGCTCAGGATCCAACACTTCCAATAAAGCCGACGAAGGATCGCCGTGGTTGCTTCGTCCCAATTTATCCACCTCATCCAATACGAATACCGGATTGGCAGAACCGGCTTTTTTAATATGTTGGATCACACGACCCGGCATGGCGCCAATATACGTTTTACGGTGTCCGCGAATCTCAGCTTCGTCGTGAACGCCACCAAGCGACATACGCACGTAGTTGCGACCCAAAGCTTCCGCAATTGATTTCCCCAACGAGGTTTTACCAACTCCCGGAGGACCGTAAAAACACAAAATCGGTGATTTCATATCGCCTTTGAGCTTCAAAACGGCCAAGTATTCCAAAATGCGTTCTTTCACTTTTTCCAAACCGAAATGATCGCGTTCCAAAATTTTGGCGGCACGTTTCAAATCGAGGTTGTCGATTGAAAACTCATTCCAAGGCAAGTCGAGCAAGGTGTCGAGGTAATTTAACTGTACCGTATATTCAGCTCCTTGCGGATTCATGCGCTGCAATTTGTCCAATTCTTTTTTGAACAACTTCGCCATTTTTTTATCCCACTTTTTCTTTGAAGCACGCGTTTCCATGTCGCGTACATCTTGTTCTTGCGGGTTATCGCCCAATTCGTCTTGAATGGTGCGAATTTGTTGATTCAAAAAATATTCGCGTTGCTGGCGATCCATATCCTGGCGCACCTTGGTTTGAATTTCGTTGCGCATTTCGAGCAACTGCGATTCTAGAGTCAGGTGTTCCATCACCATTTTGGCGCGTTTACGGAAATTCAATTCTTCCAGCATGCCTTGTTTTTTATTCACATCGGCATTCATATTGGAGGAAATGAAATTCACCATAAAGGTTGGGCTTTCAATGTTCCCGATGGCAAACGAAGCTTCAGACGGGATATTCGGACTGTCGCGGATAATTTGCAAGGCCAAATCTTTAATGGAACGGAATACCAACTCCATTTCAGCATCTTTTTTCTCAGGCATTTCTTCGGTCAGAAAACGCACTTTGGCACGCATATACGGTTCTGTCTGATACGGCTCAACGATCTCGAAGCGGCGTTTTCCTTGAATAATAACCGTAGAACTTCCGTCGGGCATTTTCAGCATACGGATGATTTGAGCCACCGTTCCTACTTTGTGTAAATCCACAAATTCGGGTGCTTCTTCTTCCTGATCAAGTTGAGAAACCACACCGATGATGCGATTTCCTTTGTGCGCTTCCTGAATGAGCCGAATGGATTTATCGCGTCCTACTGTAATCGGAATCATGACTCCGGGAAACAACACATTATTGCGTAAAGGCAAAATGGGTAGGTCTTCCGGAAATACTTCTTTGTTCATATTTTCCTCTTCGTCGGGTGACATCAGAGGCAAAAAATCGGCATGTTCGTCGATGTCTGCTGACAAAATAAGGCTATGTTCGAATGAATCTTTCATGTGTTTTTGTTATGTTTTGTCGCGCCAAAATGGCAGATTGTTTACCGTTTCCACATTTAGAAAACGCTACAATCACTGTTTTAGCATAGCGGACACTGATAGTTCAAGAGCCGTGCCAATGGAAGAAAGCGGAAATTTTGTCGGGTTTTGTGACATTTTTAATTTATTTACAACCATAGGCATAACTGCGCATCAACCGTGTATATTTGTTACAGTATGAAAAAAACACTACCTCTTCTTGCCATTCTCATTTCACATCTAAGCTTCAGTCAAGACGCAACTTTTTCTAAACTTTTTTATGACACGAATGGTGTCAATTTATCAACGCAAAATGCCATTTCAAACCATGAAAACGGTGTGCTTTTAATCGGTAATTATGGCGTTAGCAACGAGAAAGGCAGTATCATTCTTGTAGACTCATTGGGAGCAATCGTCTGGAGTAAAACGCTTGACTGCGGGCCCATCAGCGCCACTTATCCCGGGAAATTGACAACTGCTATCGCTACCTCCGATTCAGGTTATGTAATTACCGGCATGGGGTTCAATCCCGTCTCAGGAAATTACGACGCCTTGACGTTTAAATTGAATGCGCAAGGAGATACTTTGTGGACCAATAGCATTAATAGCATAACTACTACCGGCATGGAAGGAGCTTCGGTAATTGAGACGGCTGATTCGGGATACATGGTTTTGGGTAATAATGACGCCGACTCGGAACTGTTTTTAGCAAAATTGGATCAAAGCGGCACATTGGTCGAATCCTTTGCTTTTAGCGCTCCAGAAACAATTCATGCAGAGACCGTGAAACAGGCACCTGATAGCTCATATTACATAGCCGGAGATTATACAACTAGCCTCGGAACGAATGGTTTTATTGCACATATTAGTTCCAACGGGCAATTTGATTGGGCGAAAGAATATGAAAACTACCCGATTAAAGATATCATTGTGACTGAAACCGGAATACTGGCTCAAGGAATTCACCAAGTACCATTTTCTAATCGACTAGCAGTAATGAAAACCGATATTAGTGGAGCATTTTCTTGGGAAAGAGAATACACCGGCCCTCTATACCTCTATGATTACTCACGTATTATTCAACTGACCGACACCACTTTTGCAATATTCGCTAATGAACAACCGAATTATGGAAGTATTACTATTATTGACGAGAATGGTAATATGCCTATTTTTAATCAGTTTTGGGTATCGATGTTTACAACTTCAATCTCGGCGGCCACCGATGGCACTATTTATATTGCAGGGAATGGTCCAAATTCCGCGCTCGATACTTCTATGTTGATGACACGAGATTATATCGGCTTGGTAAAATATGATTATTTGAATTATAATCCTTTGCACTGTATCGTTTATGGAGATGTATTCTTCAATGAAACAGCAGTTATAACCAGTTCTAATCTGAACTTTTCGAATGGAACAGGAAAAATTAGTCATTCCATTTTTGTCGATTATTCAGATTTAGAAGTCTCTTCAACACTGGCTTGTTTAGGGGGCGGTCCCGGAATTGAGGAATATATGATGACTGATCTTTCTGTTTACCCCAATGCGTCGGCAGGTAATTTTTATTTTGATCAGGAAACACAGAATCGTACCATTCAGCTAGTTGTGTTTGATTCATTTGGTAAAAAAGTGCATCTGCAGGAACTCTCCGGAAATTCAACGCTTGTTAACTTATCTGCATTGGCTAGTGGCGTTTATTATTACAGAGCTATGGGATCTGATTCAACTTCAACAACAGGTAAATTGATCATCGAAAAATAGTTCATACTCATTCATCGATTTCAATAGGCTTCAATCAAAAAAGCAGTTAATTTTGTCCAACGCTTGAACTATCAAGCTGGTGCTTTCCATGAACAACAACGACATCATTCGCCGCATACGCTATACCTTCGATTTGAACGACGATACCATGATGAAGCTATTTACGTCAGCCGGATTGGAAGTGACGCGCGCCGACATCAGCGATTGGTTGAAAAAGGATGACGATCCGTTACAGAAAAAACTCAACGACAACAAATTGGCTTATTTTCTCAACGGATTCATCATCAAAAAACGTGGGAAACAAGACGGTCCGCTTCCGGTTGCCGAAAAACAGCTCAACAACAACATTATTTTCCGCAAGTTGAAAATTGCTTTAGCCTTGCAGGATGACGATATCATTGAGATTCTTCAAAGTGTTGATTTCCGTTTCGGAAAACACGAATTGAGCGCTTTGTTTCGCAAACCGGATCACGATAAATTCAGACCCTGTAAAGATCAGGTATTGCGTAATTTCATCTACGGACTGCAGGAAAAATTCCGTCCGAATGGTGAGCGCGATTAAGCAATTGTTGTAGTTTTAAATCAAATCCTTTCTTTATGAATCAGTTTCGCTATACCATTTTGTATGTGAAAGACGTTACGGCAACGATTTCTTTCTACGAACAAGCTTTCGGGTTTGAGCGCATCTTTATTTCGCCGGACAATGACTACGGTGAATTGAATACCGGTTCAACCACTCTTTCGTTTGCGTGTTTGGAATTGGCGCATTCGAACTTACGTGCCGGTTTCACAGAAAGTAATTTGACCAACAAACCATTTGCGATGGAAATTGGGATTACAACAGAAAATGTTGACACCACACTAAAACTAGCACTTGAAGCCGGAGCCACTTTATTGGAAGAACCGAAAACCAAACCTTGGGGACAAGTGGTGGCTTACGTGCGTGATTTAGATGGTTTTTTGATTGAGATCTGTACACCGATGGGGTGATTAACGAACAAACTTTTACTACTATGAAAACCTTTCAAACAATAATCACTTTTTTACTTATCCATTGGGGAATTAGCTGTCAGGAAACGCGAAATGAGCTTCGTTTTGTAATTGACTATTATCCATTCCCACCAGTTTGTTCGGTTTGTTCACCCGATGAGAAAAGCGGCGAATGTAATGAAGTTTACCTTCAAAAAGGGACATATCTGATTGACGAATCGGAAGTAACAGTCGTCATCGGTGAAAACGGTAAACCGAATGGAAGCTGCGTAAAGAAGGATATGCTCATGGAAATTACCTATAATATAGAAAACGGTTCACTCAAAAGCTACAGCACTGTAAACAATATGATGCCAGAGAAATTATACGTTTCCGAGTTGATTGACAGCACCATTATTACCAACAGCTTTATTGGAAAAACGAAAGTGAGTACAAGTAAAAACTATCTCTGGTCTCCGGGACAGCCGAAATTACTTATTGAATATAATGCCTCAGGAAAACCAAAGACCATTGAACAAATAATAGGTTACAATACACTGAAACTGTATTACCAAAACGAACAGCTTTATAAAGTAGAGCAATTGGAAGATTTAACGGAAGTGATTCTCACTATGACAATTGATTATCAATCAGAAAAACCGACCTATAAAACAGTTGATGCTGACGGAAAAATTATTGAAAAAGGTGATTATAACTTAGCGAAATTAACAACGTTATTCCCTGATATTTTTCTTGATAGATAAAAAATCCTTTTTTTGTGACGCTTTATCGATTATTAGAGAGCTCCTCAAAAATCGCCAAGTCGCCTTCGTTTAATTCCAAGCCACGGCGTCTCATCATCTGATTCGCCGCTTCAATGGCTTTTTCCAATTTAAACGGAACCAATTCATCAGCGCCTCCCCATGAAAACGATGGAAGGAATTTAGCGGGAAATCCGCCTCCGTAGATGTTGCACGAAACGCCTACAACTGTAGCGGTATTGAACATGGTATTGATGCCACATTTGCTGTGATCGCCCATTGTAACGCCCATGAATTGTTGTCCGGTTTCGGTTTCAGCTTGTTGTTCGTAAGAATAAGTGCGAACGGCGCTGTAATTGTTTTTGAGGTTGGATGTATTGGAATCGGCACCAAAGTTACACCACTCACCTACTAATGAATTTCCTAAGAAACCGTCGTGACCTTTATTGGAATACGCCTGAAACAAGGTATTGGAAACTTCACCTCCTACTTTGCAATACGGACCAATGGTTGTAGCTCCGTAGATTTTCGCTCCCATTTTCAAAACGGCATGTTCACCCAATGAAAACGGTCCGCGAACCAAACAACCTTCCATGATTTCAGCGTCATTAGCAATATAAATCGGTCCGGCGGTTGTATTGAGAATACTCGCTTCTACTTGCGCGCCTTCTTCCAGAAAAATCAATGCTTCATTTCCGATTACGGTATTGGTTTCTGATAGCGGTTGCGATGATCGGCCACCTGTCAACAGGAAAAAGTCGGCCACCAATACTTCGTCGTTTAAAGAATATAAATCCCAGCGTTGATTGATCACAATCGGTTCTTGTCCGGTAAACTGTACTTTCTCTGAAGCATTTCCTCTTCGTGCCAGCCAGTTTTCGCCCATCACTAATTGCTCATTTTCGCCCAAACACACCACAGCTGCCGCCAATTCTTCATTGGGAATAACTGCCGCATTGATTTCAACGTTATCCTGAGCTTCAACTCGCGGAAATTTTTTCGTCAAGTACGCTTCCGTTTGAAAAGAGATTGTAGCTTCCGGAATCCATTTTGCCCAGCGTTCGGTGTTGGTCAAAATTCCCATGCGTAAATCGCCCACCGGACGTGTGAGTGTCAGTGGCGCAAAGCGCAAGTGTAAACCGTTATCGTGAAGTATGATGTTCATGGTGTAAAAATAGGAATTCTTTAAAAACTCCCATTTTCTTTAGACTTCAATCTATTCATGTAAAATAATGGGGGTCAACTTTACACGTTCAGTTTGTCATGTAAAGGATTTTAGTTTTTCTTTACACGTTATAGACTTCATGTAAAGATAATTGGAAAAACTTTACACGTTAGTTGTCTCATGTATAGAAAATGATCTTTTCTTTAGGCGTGATCCAAAATGGTGGTTGAAGGTGCAGGCACTGCCGGTTTTGAAATGGCATACAATCCTAAAAAGGTCAATAATCCGTTCAGAATCAGCATTTCGTTACCGAAAATGTAACCACCTTGCCACTTTCCGTCGGGTAACAAAACACCACCTGTCATTGCTTGCGAGTATTTACTGATGAAAAAACAAATCACCGGAACAAGCACACATACGAACGGAACTAGAAACTCGGTTAAGCGACGTTTTAGGAAAATCCCGAAGGCAAATAGGCCCAACAATGGTCCGTAAGTATAACTCGCTATTTTCAGGATCAGTGTAATGAGATCTGTTTTTGGGTTAGCATCTACATACCATTTTGTACCGAAAATAATGAGCAGGAATGCTAAGGAAAATCCGATGTGAACAATCAGTTTCAGTGATTTTTTTTGCTTTTCTTCGCGTTTGTTGAAGTTCAAGAAGTCGATGCAAAAACCTGTGGTCAGAGCCGTTAAAGCACTATCCGCCGAAGCATACGAAGAAGCTGTGATTCCTAGAAGGAAAAATACCCCAGCTATGGTTCCGAAATTATTAAATGCCAAGGTTGGAAACGTATGATCGGTATTGGTTGGCAAATCTACACCTTTTGTATTTGCGTAAACATAAAGTGCACCGCCCAACAGGAGAAACAAAAAATTGGTGATCACCAAAATGGTCGTAAACGAATACATGTTTTTCTGCGCATCGCCAATCGATTTACAGGTGAGGTTTTTCTGCATTAAATCTTGATCAAGTCCGGTCATGGCAATCGCTAAGAACATCCCTCCGAAAAATTGTTTCGGGAAAAACATCGGTGAATTAGCATCATCAAAGAAGAAAATGCGCGACATGGAATAACCATTGGAAGTTTTGGAAGTTGTTATCTTATCATACAATCCGCTTAAATTCACATCCAATGAATTGGCAATGATAATGGTGCAGATAATCACTGAACTCACTAAGAAAATGGTTTGGAAAGCATCGGTGTATACAATGGTTTTTACACCACCTTTAAACGTATAAATCCAGATTAAACCAACGGTGGTGAACGCAACAACCCAATACGGCACTCCAAGCTGATCGAACAAAAACAATTGCAGAACAACTGTTGCCAGGTACATTCTTACAGCCGATCCGAGCGTACGCGAAAGCACAAAAAAAGCAGCACCGGTTTTATAACTTACGATCCCGAAACGCTGATTCAGGTATTCGTAAATGGAAGTTACATTGAGTTTGTAATACAGCGGCATCAATATTTTCGCGATGACGAGATAACCTAAAATATACCCCAATACAATCTGGAAATACCCCATTCCTTCAGATGCTACTTTTCCGGGAACAGAGATAAACGTGACGCCCGAAAGCGACGTTCCGATCATTCCGAAAGCTACCAAATACCAAGGACTCTGACGATTTCCCGTAAAGAACGTATCCGTATTCGCTTTTCTGGAAGTCAGGTAAGCGATCACAATAAGGGCTAAAAAGTACCCGATCAGAATAATTGCTACTAGTGTTGGAGTCATAGTGACAAATGTAATAATTCAAGGGAATATCGAAATACGCTAAAATTTCAACACAAAGGTAATTCAACGCAAAGGCGCAGAGAACGCAAAGAACTGACGTGTTAACTGCTAATCATACGAGTATGGTCCATCCAATATTATTCTTTCAACTTTGCGAACTTTGCGCCTCTGCGTTGAACATTTCACGAATGACTTTCGTTTGCACCATCTAAACAATATCACTTATTTTTGATGCAATGACGGTAAACGGAAAAGAACAGCGACTGGCCGAATTGGTGCTTATCTTGTGGATGACACTTCAAGCATTCTATTGGGTTTCGCTGTTTGATACCACAACCATGTTTCTTCCAATGGTGCTTGCTTTCGGATTGAATTTCAGCTTGACCGCACTGCATGTATGGTTTTATTTAACACATTCAACCGTTAAACGCCGATGGTTGCTTATTGCTCAGGGTGTGGTAACAATTACTTTTTCAATGGTTGTTTATTTGTTGGTACGCAACTGTGGTTGTTATGTCATAACATGGCTCGATTTCCTTCCTAATATGTTAACGCTAGTGTTGTTGGGAATTGTAGGGGTGCGGTTTGTGCGGTAATTCATTGCATTCATTGGCTCGGAATGCGTTCCGAGCCTACCGCACCAAACATTCATTGTATTCATTGGGTCGGAATGCCTTCCGAACCTACTGTAACTTTTTGGGGTCTTTTCTGTCTTACCAACAACAAAACGATTACTGCATGATTCGATTGCTACTTATTATCTGCTTTATTCCATTTTCTTCGGCGGTTTTTTCACAATTACTGAAAGGCCAAGTAACCGACGCGCTCGGTGCACCTATTCCTTTTGCACGCGTGGGAATTGAAAACACCAGTTACGGAACCGTTGCCAATGCACAGGGAAATTTTCAGCTTGAATTGAAGTATGAAAGCTATACGGTCACTTATTCTGCAATGGGTTATGAAACGATTACCGAGAAAATTGACATTCAACAGGATGTTACACTAGTGACCATTGTATTGAAAGACGAAGCCACCGAGCTAGAAGAAACGGTTATCACCGTGAAATCACAAAAAAATCTCGGAAAAGAGATCATGAAACAAGTCATCGATAAACGTCCTTATTTCCGTGATCAGTTTTCAGAATACCAATGCAATACGTACTGCTTTACTTCGCTTGAAAAAGAAGAAGCCGACAGCATAAAAACCGATAGCATCATTTCCCGCAAAAAAATGAATCTGGTTGAATGGAACGGAACATCTTATTACAAAGCCAATAACCGTTATAAAGACGTTATTACCGCTTTTATTGATCTCACTGAACCGGCTCAAAATACAGGAAGCGTTTCGGTAGTAACCGGAGGCATGGATGACGAAATTCTGGAACCGTCAACCGGTATGGATGTCAATCCGTATTTGTTTGTAAACGGAATCAAAGATGCCGATATCAATATCTTCGACAACCTGATTGAAGCACCGGGACTTTCCATACGACCACTCATTTCGCCAATGGCATACAATGCCTTTTTGTACTACAACTTTTATGTCGAAAGTTCATTTTACGAGGACAATCAGAAAATTTACCAAATCAGAGTAGATCCGCGTTTCAGGGAAGAAGCCCTGTTTGAAGGCTCGTTATACATTCGTGATACGTCATGGGAATTGGTTTCATATACCCTGAACATTAACAAAGGTGCCCTCACCTACTTCAAAGAAATGCACTTGGTAGCCGACTTCGAAAAAATGGGACCGCGCATTGTACCAACTCGTCGCGAATATGTTTACCTCATCAAAGAAGGTAAGAAAAAAATTCACGGAAATGTGCGCCTGATGCATTCCGACTACGGCTTTGCGATTGAAGATAACAACGGTAAATTCTGGTTGGAATCGACTGTCTACACGCCAGAAGCCTTCAACCGCGATTCGGCCTATTGGAGCAGTATTCGTCCGTTTCACCTGAAACAGGAAGAAATCAATTTCATTCACCAGCAAGACAGTATCGCCAAATACTACGCCAGTGAAGACTATTTGAAACAGCAGGACAGCACTTATAATACGTTGAATATTTGGGATTTCCTTTTCAACGGTGTCGGCTTTAGAAATACGTTTAAAAAACAGGAAATCTACATCGACGGACTCATCGATCAGGTAGTTCCATTCGGTGTGGGTGGTTACCGCCACAGACTTACGGTTTCTTATGATAAAGCATTTAAGAACAACCACGAACTTTCCATCAATCCGATGGTTGATTACGGGTTCCACAACAAAGATCTCAAAGGACAATTGGGAGTTGGTTACATGTACAACCCCAAACGATTTGCCAAGTTTTTCATTGAAGGAGGCGATGTGTACGATTTTGTAACGGGTTATCAAAGTATTCAGGGAACTTTTGCTCCGGCCAACCGCGTACGCAACCGGAAACTAGAAATCTATCACCGATTGGAACTCATCAATGGATTGTACTTCAAAGCCGGAATCTTTTATTCGAACCGTTCATCAATCGACAACATCGAATACCCAAGTTGGGTGGATAATTTTGGTTTCTTTTCAAAACCTGAACCGTTTGAAGGCTACAAAATTTTCATGACCGATTTCGAGTTTTCGTATCATTTTCGCCAGAAATACATTCTGAAAGGCAATCAAAAAATCATTATTGGTTCACAATGGCCGGTGCTATCACTTCAATATAAAAAGGGAATTCCGAATGTATTTGGCGGTCAGTCCAACTTTGATTATGCCGAATTGCGCGTGACCGATGAAATCAATCTCAATTCACTCGGACAATCGGAATTTAAGTTTACAGCCGGGTCATTTTTGAGAAAACAAGACTTGCGTTTGATTGAACACAAATACTTCCGTACGTCTGACAAGTTCTTCTTCTCAAACCCAATCAACTCGCAACAATTGCTCGACACAGCATTGAATACTTCCAACAGCTATATCTCGTTCAATGCCATTCACCACTTCAACGGCTTTTTCCTCAACAAAGTGTGGCTGCTCAATCGCCTGAAACTGGAGGAAACCGTGGGAGGAAGTTTTTTAGCCATCCCCGACGCCAATTTTGTGCAAGCTGAGTTATATGTAGGAATTGAACGGGTGATTCGTATTAGGAAACAACGTTTTAAAGTAGGTGTATATGCCGTGACAGCCGCTTCTTCGTTCAGCAAGGCAGATGTGCAACTGAAATTCGGGATCAACTTTTATGACTCGTTCAGAAGGAAGTGGGATTATTAACCTGAGTTCGTAAAGAAATTAACCACATAGACAACACTAGGAAACATAGGTTTGTTAAGACCAATTTCTAGGTACTCATTGTGAATTACGGTGATTGAAAACAGTGAAAATTGATTAGTCGCAATCATACCACAATTTCCCCTTACTTTTTGCCAAGGCTGAAAAAGTAAGCAAAACATCCTTTTTGCGCCATTCATAGCCGCTCGTGAATAATGGCTCTTTCTGTGTTTTAAGGTCAAAAGTGGCAGATCAGGATCTGAAACGCAACGCACAGCAGATTTGGCAATCGCTGCGTGTTTTAGCGCTTTTGACAAAACACAACGAAACAGCCATTTTTCTTACTTCGCTTCCTTGAATTGGCGCTGTACTTAAGCTCAATATTAGATTAAAAGAAGGTTATTCGATACGAATCGTTGATTTTACAAAAATCGTCTAGTGCGTAATGAAGACTAATCAAAAATGAAATAGACAAAAATTGAACAGAAACCAACTTTGCGTTAAGACAAATAAAAAAAGAGGCTAACCGCGACAATTAGCCTCTTTTTTGCGCTTTTTTCGGGTCTCTTCTAATCCCCTAACTAAAAATGGACTCATTAACGTGAAGCGATAATGAACGCCCTAATATACTGACTTTAAAAGAATTGTAATCGAAAAAAGTGTTTTTTTTCTAACAAAATCCAAAAATCAGTAATTACCGTAAGTTCAAACAAGAAACCACTTCGGTAAGCCGACAAATTGTGAAGCGGGATACCGTAATCAATCAACGATCTACCGTTTCAGAGTTGCGGAAAACCGAACAACAACATGAAAATTGCTGTTGAAAAACGATGAAACGAAACTTCAACGAACTTTTCGGTCGGGATTCTGACTTAAAAAAGCACTCCAACCACTTACTTTCGATTTGTTGTTCTCACCAATTCCTCCTGAAAAATGGTGACAAACCGCTGCCGCCAAACCATCCGTAGCATCCAGGTATTTGGGCATTTCTTCGAATTTGAGCAAGGTTTGTAACATAGCTGCTACTTGTTCTTTGGATGCATTTCCATTTCCGGTAATGGATTGTTTGATCCGCTTGGGAGTGTATTCTTCGTAAGGAATATCGCGGCGTAAGGCAGCTGCAATGGCAACTCCCTGAGCACGACCTAGCTTCAGCATCGATTGTACGTTTTTACCGAAAAACGGAGCTTCAATAGCCATTTCATCGGGTTTGTATTCTTCCATCAATCCATCGATGCGATCAAAAATGCGCTTCAGTTTATCGGGCTGATTGGTGAGTTTATTGAGCTGGATAATCCCGAAATTGAGCATTTCCAGTTTCTTTCCCTTCACATGAATGAGTCCGTAACCTAGCACCGTAGTTCCGGGGTCAATTCCAAGAATTATTTTATCTTCAACCATTATTAGCGTGTGACGAATGCAATCAGCTTCTAAAGCTAGGAAAAATGTGCGACTGAGCAGAACTGTTTTGAAAGTGGTTTTACTGCTAGCATTGCTTAGCTTCATTACTTGGCAACTCATTTCGCAGGATTGGTCGAAGATGAATGCGTTTCACCTGAAACACCCTGTTTACCTCATCTGTGCGTTGGTCTTGGTAGTGGCCAATCAAGGCTGCGAATGGTTCAAGTGGAAACGTGTGGCACGATCACTGACCTCTGACCCGAAATTGATTCGCAATGCTTTTTTTAGCGGTATCGGAACCGGTTTCATGACGCCCAACGGGTGGGGAAATTTTATGGGACGTATGGTTTATTTCCGCAAGCGCGACCGACTTTACATTGTCTTTTCGTCCTTTATTTCGAACGTGAGCCAGGTGTTGCCAACCGTGTTTTTCGGTGCTATTGCCTGCTTGTACACTGATCGGCTGAATATCGGAATTGGAGGCTCAGTTTTATTGATAGGAACCGTTATTCTACTCGCATTTTTCTTTGGTGAATACCTTATTCCAGAACGTAAAACCCGCAATAGAACACTCAGAAAATTACAATGGATGAAACGGCGAATGCGTGGTTTACGACTTCCGCTTTTTTTGTGGAGTAACCTCCGATTTATCATCTTTTCAGCCCAATACGTTTTTTTGTTCATGGCGTTTGGTTATACCGATTATTGGTTCCTCACCATTCACGTTTGGTTGATTTTCCTGCTTACGTCGTTTGTACCGTCATTGTGGTCGGGCAAATTGCTCATTCGTGAAACAGCTGCTATCTTTGCCTTTAAAGGTTCTATGGTTGCTATACCGGATGTCGTTTTGGTGAGTTTGCTCATTTGGGTGTTGAACATCATTCTACCCGCCATTGTGAGTAGTTTTGTGTGGATTCCCGTTTCAAAAAACAAACAACAAGTAAATGTGGTTGATTAGCGGTTGGTTTTTGGCATATTCCTGCTCAATAATGGGATTGATCTTCGGAATTCAGCGATTGCGTGCCGAACGAAAAGTAAAAAAGTGTGTCTCGATTGATCAAATCACCGTTTTGGTTCCCTTTCGGAATGAAGCACACAACCTGAAACACTTTTTCGACAGTATCAGAAGTCAGAAATACCAACCTGTTCAGTGGATTTTTGTCAATGATCATTCAACCGATGATTTTAGATCATTATTTGCCGAAATGAGCGTCTTCCCTATTCGTTTACTGAATTTACCGGAGGAACAGGAAGGCAAAAAAGCGGCCATTCGTTTCGGGATGGATCACGCCACCACCGATTATTGTCTCACGATGGATGCCGATGTGACGTTCGGGAACGAGTACATGAAACAACTACTCACCGTTCCTGTAGCCGATTTGGTGATTCTCCCGGTTGAAATGACTTCCAAACGCTGGTGGCATTCGTTTTTTACCTTGGAATATTTGTTTACCACCTTGCTCAACCGCGGTATTGCGGGCTGGTCGCGTCCGGTGAATGCGAGCGGCGCCAACCTTTTGTTTCGGATCGATGTGTTTGAACAAACCGACGATTATGAGCAACACGAGCACATCGCCAGTGGAGATGATATGTATACACTGCGTGCATTTCGTGATGCCGGTAAAACCATTGAAATTGTCGAAAATACCGATTTGGTTGTGTACACTGCAACACCGCTTACGATTGGTCAAACCATGGATCAACGCGTGCGCTGGCTGAGTAAAACCGGTCATGTAGGCGATTCACTGAATACCTTTTTAGGATTCTGGGCAGTTGCGTTACACATCGGATATTTTTTGTTGTTGATTCTTACCTTTTTCGCTCCGGCAATTTGGTTGACGTTACTGGTAATTGTCTTAAAAACCACTTTTGATGTGGTGTTGATTCGTATGATTCGAAAACAATGGAACCTGGAAACCATCAGCGGGTTGATTTTATTTGAATTGTTTTACCCGCTTTACCTGTTCGCCTTATTGGGTTCGTCGTTGTTTGCGCAACCGGAATGGAAAGGGCGATAAATGTAAAATGTAGGGTTGACTCGCGAGTCAACCCTACATTTTACATTTTCAATTTAGAATTACCCTCAAATGCTATTCGAATAACCCAGGTCTTTCAACACCTTATTTTTCAGCGGAACATACGTGGAAAAAGCAACTATACCACCAACCGCTATTCCAAGAATAATCTGGTTTCCGGTTAACATATAAGCAACAATTCCAAAAAGATTGGGACCTTCAAGCAACGCCATGCGAATGATTGTGGTTGATCTGTATCTCTGTAGTTTTTCATCTAGATTGCTGGCAGTATGAAGTTGTGCTTTCATTCGGTTCCAAAAACCCAACCCACCGGCAATACCCGCTACGATCATTGCTATGGTCATGTATAAATAGAGTTGATCTTCATTGGCAACTACCGGCGGTTTCAGCACAAAAAAGGTGACTCCTGCAAAGATCAGTTGACCCATTATTAATGCGATAAAAATCAGGATCATCATCGTGGAGAAGTCATTGAGTTTTTTAGTTTCGTCTTGCATGATTGTAGTGTTTAGTTTTATGAAAATGAGTTAAATATAGAAAATAAAAGTGGGGTCGCGATGAATCGCGACCCCACACAAACAATGAATGTTTATTTCAATTAGAACGGAAGATCATCATCATCACTAGCAGCTGTAGAAGCCGGACTAGCAATAGGATCTAAGCTCATGGCACTTGGTCCGCCTTGTGGAATACCACCACCTTGCGCTACCGCACCAACTTTCTCCAAACGCCAAGCATCCAAGGTATTGAAGTAACGTACTTCACCTTGTGGGCTTGTCCACTCACGACCGCGCAAGTTAAACGACACTTCGATTTGATCGTTCACATTCAATGCATCCAACAAGTTGCATTTGTCTTGTGTCAATTGAAATAAAATATCTTGTGGATACATACTTGACGCATCGGTCAAAACAAACTCGCGTTTTGAGAATTTTTCCGATACCTGTACAGTATCATTCTTTACTTTTAATGTTCCGGATAATTTAAACATGTTATTGGTTTTATTCTTTAATCGTTAAATGAGAGCAGGGTCATCCAAGCTCCTTCAATATTGTTTTCGGCAATGAGTTGTTGCGCACGCAAGTGCAGTTGCAACTCCAATTTTGCCGGTTCGTCTTCTAAAGTTAGGAAAAAATCACTTAATTCCAACAACTTATACTCGTTTACATCGGTTTCATTTGGTAATTCGGCAACTCCGGCCAATTGCGCCAAGTCATTACCCGTAAGCACTTTACTGTTGCGGATATCTTCGGGAAGTTGGTCGAAACCGATCCCGATGGTGGTAATTGGCTTAGTGATCTCAAACATCGATGCTTCGTTAGCATGACAGTACCAATTTCCGCCCATTCGAGCCACAAGATTGATTTTTTTCTGATCAATCATTCCGTTTTCATCGAGTACCGCTTCGCTGATGTGAATTTTGGTCACTTCGCAAATCACAAGGTTTCCTGCTCCGCCTTGATCACCCAATTCAATCACTTGATTCACCTTACACTCGAATTGCACAGGCGATTCCATGACCCGCATCGGTCGAATGGTTTCGGAAGCTACCGGAGTAAAACCCGCTTTCACAAACTCGTCTACTTCAGGTGCGTAAGGCGAACTGCTGAGACTCATTTGGTGCAAGATATCGTAGTTCACGATGTTGATCACGACTTCGGGAACCTGCTTCACGTTGTTGTACGTATCTTTAGTAGTATTCGTACGACCGTTTCGTGCCGGTGAAAAAATCAAAATGGGCGGCGCAGCGCTGAATACATTGAAAAAACTGAAAGGCGAAAGGTTATTGTTTCCGTTTTCATCAATGGTCGAGGCAAAAGCAATCGGTCGCGGACCAATAGCTCCCAACAGGTATTGATGCAATTTCGGAATGGGTAATTCTTTCGGATCGTACGTCACCATGACCAAACAATTTTGGGCAAAAGTACGGAAATGAACAGGTGGTTGGGAGGAGAGATTTCAGATTTAATTAACAATCTGGACATTTAAATTATCAATTGGACAATTATGAATTATCAAGGTGGTTGCTATTACTAATTCTGTCATTCATGATAGATAATAAGAAAATAGGTTATTCATCACAAAAGTCAACTTGTTCATTGAAAACAGCTTTTGGTTGGTTTCATTCACTGTAAACGCTTCGGCAAGGCTTGGAGCGGTTTATCGGATTGGTTGTTAATCAGGTTTGAGGTACGTAATATTGCAAAATTACGTACCGAATATACACACGTAAATTTGCAATATTACGTGGATCGTTTTTGGTGAAAAACATCGGGTTCAAGGGATCTGCATCAAGATATCGCGCAAACTCAAATCCTCCCTACACACTATCCCCGGTTACCAAACGTTATTATCAACATTCATCAACACAAACACCCCTCTATGTTGATCCGTTTCGTTTTTCTTTTCCTGCTGCTGAATAATTCCGTTCTTGCCCAGCAACAATTTTCACTTGATCAACTGCGTGAACCCAAAAAGTGCGGACCGCAAATCAGTGCTTTGCTCGGCACACAAGAGATTGCTGCTTTCAAAGACACTACAACTAACACCTTGTTTCTCAGAAACGGATTTCGCTCGTCGGCGTTTGTGAATGAGGACGATTGGCTGGCAATTCAGGATAGCGTTGATGTTTACCGCATTGATGTGGTGTATTCCAAGTATCCGCTCAGAAAAGGTGTTTACGAAGAAATTTACCCGCTGTTGTGCAACCGGTTGCTGCATTTATTTGAATTGGATGATGAACTCAACAGCGCGACCATCACTTGGAACAAAGTGCTTCAAACCAACTGTCACAACGATCAGGAAGCCGACCAATTGCTGCACGGAATTGTGATTTGGTATAAACCGCAAGTTGAATTGGAAGAAGTCGTTGAAGCCGACCAACCCGTTGTAGATGCGGAACGAACCGCAGGAGCTGCACAAAGTACGCTGACTGAATTAAATGCCTCGGTGGATTACATAGCCGGTTCTTCGTTTTTTAGTGATTCGCTAAAGGCGCAATTGGTAGGTAAAACCATTGACGAGCAACGAAAAATCATTCAAACCGCACTGGAAAAAGAATTGGCTACAAAGCCCGATCAGGATTTATCGAAAATCGATAAGATTAAGCGCAACTTGTACTTGGATGAACTCAACAAGGTGGTGAATTTGTACCGAAGCGATTCAACGGTTTACAAAATTCTTTCACGTCACCCCGAATGGCAGGATGTAGCAGTGGTAAATGATTGGACGGGAAGTATGTATGGCTATGGAACGCAAGTGGTGGAATGGCACATCCGCAACCGGGAAATTTCAGGGATCAAAGAAATTACGCTGTTCAACGACGGTGATATGAAGTCGACCTTCAACAAAAAAATCGGAGAAACAGGAGGCATTTATACCGAAAAGGCCGACAATGTGGAAAAACTCATCGGGTTGTTTCAATTGGTAATGATGAAGGGCGGCGGTGGTGATGGTCCCGAGAATGATATTGAAGGTATTTTGGCTGCTCTCGAAGACCGCAACGATATAAAGGAAGTGATCCTGATTGCCGACAATTATCCATGCGTACGCGATATTTCGCTAGCCAATCGCATTGGCATTCCGGTGCGGGTGATTGTATGCGGTTACACCAAGGAATACGGCATCAATCCCGACTTGGTGTATCTGGCCAAAATCACCAACGGCGGTGTGTACACCATTGAAGACGATCTCGAAAATCCGTCAGCTAAGTTCAGCGAAGAGGGTGAACTCCTTTCACAGGAAGAACACCGGTTTAAAATCGCGAAGAAAAGCTGTGAATCTGACAGAATAACAACTGCAGCCGAAAAGGAAGCGATCAAATCGATCAAAAAAACGCGATTTAAACAGAAAAAGAACATTACCCAGCTCGATCTGAGCAACGCTGGACTCACAACCTTGCACAAACGTCTGTATAAACTGACCTCGTTGCAACGCCTCGATCTAAATACTAATAAACTGACGCATGTAGCAACAGAGTTAGGTCAATTAACCCTTTTGAGTTACCTGAATCTTGCGCACAATCAGTTGGTAGAGTTGCCCCCTAGTTTCAAACAAATCAAGTACCTGCAAGAATTGTATCTGGGCGACAACCAACTTAAAGCACTACCGAAGAACTTTCTGAATCTTCCGTTTTTGACCAAGTTGGATTTATCGCAAAACAAGCTCACCGATCTGGGAAAGGTTACCAACCTGCGCCGACTCAAGGAATGCGATTTGTCCTACAACAAATTGATGACGCTTCCGCGTTCGTTTCAATCGATTAAATACCTGCGCGTGCTGTCACTTTCCAATAATCAGTTTTCCGATTTCCCCGAGGCGCTCACCAACTTGCGTTTTCTGGAAGAAATCCACCTCAGTAACAACCAGCTGACCAAACTTCCGATGACGATGAGTAGCATGCGTGCATTGAAAATCTTGCATCTGGAAGGGAATAATTTTCCGATAGAAGAACAGGAACGGATCAGGAAGGAATTGGGGGAAGTGATGGTTTATTTTTGAGGCCGATCTAATGATCACCCTCCTCATTCCTCCCTCAAGGGAGGAAGCCGTTTTCAGTTAGTCTTTTCGGGTTTCTTTCTACAGCTAAATTCAGTTTTGAATTCACTTAATTTCTAAGGGAAATCAACCTCCTCCCTTGAGGGAGGATCGAGGAGGGTGACTTAACAAGTCTTCTCCTACTCCACCCGCATCTAATTCACTTTCGGGGCAGAACGTTTTATTTTGATGTAAAAATTCGGATCGATCGCAGAAATCGTTTTCGTTTTCTTCCATTTGGTGGTAGGTTCTAGCCAGACGTCATCGATGGTTTTTACTTTCATTGAAAAGCCGCTAACACTGTTGATCCAGCGGTATTTCGTAGTGCGCTTTCCGTATTTTAATTCCAACGTCGGAGGATTGTTGGTGCGCAAATACTGATCGAAAACCGGTTTTAAATCTAGTTTCAGATAGGTCGACATAACGTTTTCTACTTCGGCTGTGGTGACCATTTGGTGATAGAATGTTGCATTCAATTCACGCAGCATCATTCGGAACAAACTGTCGTTGTTGGCAATCTGGCGAATGGTGTGCAGCATATTGGAACCTTTGTAGTACATGTCGCCGCTGCCTTCACTGTTCACACCATATTGCCCAATGATCGGAATGTCGTTTTTGATGTTTTTCCGCAAACCGATGCAGTATTGATTGGCGTGATTGGTGCCGAACCAATAATCCATGAACAGCGTTTCACCGTAGTTGGTAAACGACTCGTGAATCCACATATCGGCAACGTCTTTGGCCGTAATGTTATTGCCAAACCATTCATGACCGCTTTCGTGCACGATGATAAAATCCCATTTCAGCCCCTCGCCCGTTCCGCTGAGGTCTTTGCCCATATAACCGTTCTGAAAACCGTTTCCGTAAGCAATACCGCTTTGATGTTCCATACCTAAATGTGGTGCCTGTACGAGTTTGTAGCCGTCTTCGTAAAACGGATAAGCCCCAAACCAGTATTCCAGCGCTTCAAGTGTTCGTGGCGCGTCCATGAATTGTTTTTCGGCTTTGGCTTCGTTGCCACGTAAGACCCAATAATCCAATTCCAGCATGCCTTTTTCGCCCTGAAAATGATCGTGAATGTTTACATAATCACCGATGTAGGGAATCATGTTGTAGTTGTTGATCGGATTGGTGACTTCCCACGAAAAGGTGGTAGTTCCGTTATTGTGTTCTTCGCTTCCTACGAAATGACCGTTGCTCACACACACCAGTTTCGAATCGCAGGTATAATGCATTTGCACGCCATTGTCTGGCTCATCTACTTGTGAATCTTTGCACGGAAACCAGACACTAGCTCCCAAGCCTTGACACGCAACGGTAATCCACGGTTTTCCGTTTTCGTCTTTCGACCAGATTACGCCACCATCCCACGGAGCTTTTACGGCTTCGCGCGGTTTGCCATGGAAATAGACCGTCATTTTTGTGTCAGCTATTAACGATTGAACGGGTACATCAATCAACCAAGCGTTGCCAATGTGTTGTATTTGTGATGAAGACAGCGTTTTTCTTGTTGACTCAAAGCGAATGCTATCGATGTTCATAGGGGCTTGTAAGTCAATCTGTATGCTATGTTTAACGGTATGAATATCAACTATGGGTTGTACCAACGAAAAATCAATGCAATTGTAACCACTTATTTCTTTTGTTTTCTCATCAAACGTTACGTGTAGGTCGTAATGTTTCAAGTCCCACCAATCACGTGTGCTACCGTAGCCACCGCGTAACGAATCAGCCAGGGTGAATTGGGCGTAAGATGCCCCAACGGCACAACAGAACAACAACAAACTAAAAACGGTCTTCATGGTGAATAAGATATAGCGCGAAAATAACACTTCTGTGAATTGAAAATGTAAAATTGAAAATTGAAAAGAACCCGTTACCCGTAAAACCGCTTGGAGAAATCCTTTTCAATTTTACATTTTCTGTTGGTATTTTCCGAAAGGTTTTCGAAAGCCAGTCAAAATCGCATTTTATTTTTATCTTTTCACTGAATTAACAAACTGACTCAACACAAATTACCCTGCTATGAACACAGATGGATTATTCAACTTTCTAGACTCAATGGAGCAAAAGGGAGTTTTAAATGCAGAAGCCAACGGACAAATTCAGCATTTTATAACTAGTAAAAACACTTCTATCGGAAAGTTGTTTCTTACACTTGCTGCTATTATCGGAGCCTTGTTTATTTCGGCGGGAGTTTTTGCCATCATTTCACACAATTGGGACGATTTTCCAAAACATGTGCGTGGTGTATTGAGTTTCGTGCCGTCTGTTGTAGGATTGTTTTTTTACTACAAAGCGGTCTTCAAGCATTCCAAATCAACCTCCTGGATTGAGGCTTCCTCGTTGTTTCTGATGCTCATGATTGGAGCTTCGATTTCGCTGGTGAGTCAAACCTATCAGCTCGATGGTGATTTTGACAAGTTCATTACCGTATGGTTGATTCTTACATTGCCATTGTTCTACATTGCGCGCGCATCGGGAATTGCGATCTTTTACCTCATTCTTTCTACCAAATTCTTGTTTCCGGATATACAGTACGATTTCATCATGCCTTCAGGATATAGCTTAAACGAAAAATACTACTTATTTTGGGTATTTCTTGCAGCTTTTTTACCTCATTTCTATTTATCACTCAACCGCAAAGCCACTCGACAAAGTTTCAGAGCCATCTATTTGGGGTGGTTAATTGCCATATTCCTGGTGATCACCATGCCGTTTGCCGTAAAAGCCGGTTATCTATGGTGGGCGTTGACGTTCATTATGGCTTTTTACTTGGTTGGAAAAAAGTATTATCGCAACAACATTTCGGCCTTGGGGAGACCTTTTCAAACAATGGCTTTGTACCACATTTTTTACCTCCTAATCAGTTTTTCAAGCGAAGATTTCTGCGACGGCATGTTTCGTATAGATCAACTACGTGATCTAGCCAATTGGAACAAAGAGCAACTGTTTTTCTTTTTTGCGGCACTTTTGTCATTGGGTGGATTAACAATCGTCGCCATCGTTTGGAGAGTAAAAAATGTGACACTCAACAGAACTGTAGTTTTTATTCCGGTGCTTTTCGGGCTTTCATTTTTTGCTTTTTGTTTGAATGAGTTCTTCTACGTTGATCTTACATGGTGGACTTTTCTGATCTTTAACATCTACGTAATCGTTTTTGGAGTCAACGCCATGGTTCAGGGCAACCGATCGGGAAGTGTTCTTTACATGATTTACGGATTATTCCTTGTTTGTTTCCTGTTGTGGGTTCGTTACTTCGACATGGACGTAGCATTTTGGCTCAAAGGATTGTTCTTTATCATTGTGGGTTTACTGTTTTTCCTCATTCATTTCTTGTCAAAAGAAGAATTTAAAAATTAGTACCGATGAAAACAAAGAAGATCATATTCTCCGCTTTTGCATTGATTGTTTTACTGATTCCGATGTACATGATTTTTCAGTCGGAAGACGTGCTTACCAACGGACACAGGCATAAACTCAGGCTACAAGGCTACGATCCGCTTGATCCGTTTCGGGGAAAGTTTCTGCGCTTGCGCTTTGAGAACAGAGTTCCATATGAAGCGGGTTTAAAAGAAGGCGATATTGGATTCGTGCTCTTGGAAAAAGACACTTCAGGTTTTTCGTACTTTTCCTATGTGCAAAAAAATCGTCCCTCGCATTCAGACTACGTTGAGGCAAAAGTGGAGTTGATTTATGCTGAAAGAGCATCCATGGACTTCGATAACCTCAATAAGTTTTTTATCAATGAAGACAAAGCCAAGGAAGCAGAAGTAATTCTTTCTGATTATACAGATATGGCATCTGATAAAATCTACTTGACCATTAGGATATTGGATGGCGAAGCGCGCATAGAAGACATCATTGTGAAAGCAAAAACATTGTTGAATTACATCGAATCCGGAGATCATAAAACCTTTAAAGATGACATCATGAAAGAAATGATGGAACGTATGGAAAGGGAAAACAAGTTAATGGAAGATGCTATGCGTGAGCAATTGGAGTGGCAAGAAGCTGTAGATTCGGATGAGTTTCTGCCACCTGTTATCGATGAATCGAATTAAATACAGTAAAAATTCGCGTGTCATTTTCCTTGAATTCATAAAGAAAACGGATAATTCATTTGCATGAAATAAAAATATCACTACTTTTGTCCACCATTTTAACGAATGGTAGATTGAAATAACCTCAACAACGATCAGTCGGATCAACGAAAAGAGGTACTGCGGATGTGGTGAAATTGGTAGACACGCCAGACTTAGGATCTGGTGCCGAGAGGTGTGCGGGTTCGAGTCCCTCCATCCGCACTTCATGAAAAAAGTCTCGTCTCGTCATTGAAACGAGACTTTTTTGTTTTAACAACGTATCAAAAGTAGAACGGAATGAACGTAACTCGTCAAGAAGTGAACGCGCAAACAGCATTACTCACAGTGCAGGTTTCGCCAGAAGATTACAAAGGAAAAGTAACTGCTTCGCTTGAAAAATACCGCAAGCAAGCTAAGATACCCGGATTCCGTCCGGGCAAAGTGCCATTGGCTTTGGCGCAAAAACAATACGGAAAATCGGTGCTGGCCGAAGAAATGAATAAATTGGTTTCGGAAGCGCTTTACAAACACGTTGAAGAAAACAAGCTCGATATTTTAGGAAACCCTATTCCGAAAGAAGATACGGAAATCAAAGGAGATTTTGAAAATCCGGGGGACTTTGAATTTACGTACGAAATCGGTTACAAACCGGCTATCAATCTGGAGTTGGGCGCTAAAACCAAATTCGATTACGTCAAAGTAAAAATCGACGATACGTTATTGGACAAACAAATTGATGATTTGCGTCGTCGTTACGGAAAATTGATTTCTGCAGACACGGTTGGCGAAACAGATATGATTTTAGGTCAGTTTGTAGAGTTGAATGAAGACGGTTCTATCAAAGAAGGCGGAATCATGCATTCTTCCACTACTTCAATGGAATTCATTGAAGACGCAGCAGTAAAAGCATCATTGGTAGGAAAAACCATCGGCGATAAAGTAAGCGTTTCTGCATCGGCGTTGACGCGTGGTGACAAAGACAAAGCGGCTATGTTGGGCGTTACAGAGGAGGAACTTGGGAATCACTCAGACAACTACCAACTCACGATCAACGACATCAAACAAATGGAACTGGCCGAATTGAACCAGGAGTTGTTTGACAAATTATTTGGTCCGGGAGCAATTGATTCTGAAAAAGCATTGCGTGCACGTATCGCAACCGACTTAGATCAAATGTTTGCCAATGATTCGGATCGTTTGTTAACACGCGAAGTTTACCGCGAATTGGTTGACAAAACACCTGTTTCGTTGCCGGATGAATTCTTGAAACGTTGGATTCGTTTGCAGAACGATAAACCGATCACGCAAGAACAAGTGGATGCCGAATACGACAACTACGCCAAAGATTTGAAATGGCAGTTGATTCAGGGTCATATCTTCAAATCCAACGACATTCAGTTGGATCACCAAGAAGCCATTGAATTTACGAAAGGACTATTGGCCAATCAATACGCACAATACGGTTTACCTGCTCCGGAAGAAGCAGAACTAACGGCTCAAGCTGCCAAAGCATTGGCGAACCGCGAAGAAGCCAACCGTATCTACGATATGCTTGCCGAAGCCAAGTTGACGACTTACTTCAAAAGCACCGTAAAATTGAACAACAAAGAAGTTTCCTACGATGATTTCGTAGCTATGGCTTCGAATTAAGATACATTGCTTACAATGAAAAGCTTCTTCTGCCTTTGGTGGAAGGAGCTTTTTTGGTTTTGGGGCGGTTTGGACAGGTTGAAACAAGACACATAATATTATGATTTTATGTGGCGAATCTTCCTCGTAAATTCATGATATTATGTGGGATTATTTACTCAGATGATTACGTTTATATAACATCACCAAAACCCATTCAACGAACGTTTCTTGTTGATTTGGCGAGCTTTTTTATTGAAAATAAAATTCTCATGAGAGATTACAAGGAAATCATTACTATCGAAGTCGGTAAGCTCGGCGGAAAGCCTACAATTAGAGGTATGAGAATCAGTGTGGGTGATATTCTGAATTGGCTTGCTTCGGGAATGACAATACCTGAAATACTAGCAGACTTTGATGAGTTGACACAAGAAGATATTTTCGCAGCACTCAGTTATGCTGCTGATAGAGAAAACAAAATCTACCAGATTGCTGTATGAGATTACTCTTTGATCAGAATACTTAGCATTCTGTCAGACGAGTCTGCAGATTCTACTACCGTAAAGAAAGAAAATCTCATCGATAGCTCAGATAAATCAATTTGGGAATTTGCAAGAAAAGCCAATTATCTAATCGTAACTCAAGATTCGGATTTCAATGACTTGAATTCTCTTTAAGGATTTCCACCAAAAATAATATGGATTCGAACCTGAAATATCAGAACTGAAGAATTAGCAACCATTTTGAAAACTCATTTTAAAGAAATTCAAGATTTCGAGAAGAATCCTAATTACGGGTGTTTTGAAATCTTAACTTTGAAGTAGCATATCATTGCGCTTCAGTTACACAAGAGCTTATTTTATTGAGATCGTTAGTTTTACCGGTTGAAACAAGGCACATAATATTATGAATTTATGTAGCGAATCATCCTCGTAAATTCATAATATTATGTGGGATTATTTACTCAAATGAGTACGTTTATAAAACATTACCAAAACAGTTTAAGGAAAGCTTTTTATTGATTCCGGGAGCTTTTTTTGTTGGTAATTAACGAACCAACGTTATTTTAATGACCTATCAATTATTTCTTGATAGAACGAAGCCATTAATGACACTCGTAATCTTCTCAATCTGACAAACTTGCCCACTGAGTTCATTTTAAGCGTTACCTCTGTATAACCTTTTTTCTTGTTCAACTTAATGATCATCGACTGCCCGCCATACAACAAATATGGTTTCGTGAATTGCTTGCAAACCATTACCTTTTTTCCAAAACTTAATACACGTTCAAAGTGGCAGCTATTCGCTTCTTCAATCAACCGAATCAATGAATCGGGGTTTCCGGTGTATTTACAGAATCCATATGAATACATGGATGAGTCAGATTCCTTTTTAGGATAAATGACATTCATTTTCAAGGTGTCTTGACTTTCGGAAGCGAAACAAACTACTGCGGATGAATTTAGCAGAATCAACCAAAAGAAAATGAGATTTTTCATTGTTGGCAAGTTTTGATTTCATTAAAGTTACAACTATTTATCTGAAATTAATTCGTTCTTTCTGCTGATTGGATGTCTAAACATTTCTCAAAAACAAAGAACCAAGAAGCATTTACCTAAAGATCAGTTTTTATCTATCCAAACAATCCAACGGGCTTTTTACTTTAGAAAGTTGTTGAGAAGAAACGCGTGCATAGATTTCGGTGGTTTTGATTTGCTTGTGCCCGAGCAGTTTTTGAATGAACAACATATCGGTTCCGACTTCCAATAAATGAGTTGCAAAACTATGACGCAAGCCGTGAATTCCGATTTTTTTTGTGATTCCGGCTTTAGTGAGGCATTGCTTAAAGACAGCTTGTGCACTTCTTGTAGAATATGCTCCGCCGAATTGTCCTTCAAACAAGTATTTTTTCGGTTGAAATGCCATTAGATAATCAGCATACAATTGTTGGATACTTTCTGGCAAATTCACGTATCGATCTTTCTTTCCTTTCGCATTTCTGATATGGACTTGTTTCCGATCAAGGTCTATGTCACCTATTTCAAGAGCAATCAATTCACTTACGCGTAACCCCATTCCGTAGGCCATTTTGAGTAGCAATAAATGCTTAAAATTATCGGTTTGAGCGAAGAGTCGTATGATTTCTTGTTTGCTTAAAACAGTTGGCAACGTTATAGGAGCTTTTGGTCGGATAACCGTATCAAACACCGATTCTTTGTTCATGACTAGCTTGAAATAACACTTCACAGCATTCATACGGCTATAAACTTGATTTTCAGAATGGTTCAATTTTTTAATGCAATAGAGAAAATAACTATTGAGTTGCTCGGAAGTCAATTCAAGCACCGGTTTTGCTTTGATGAGAATTAGTAGTTGCGCAAATTCACTTAAATAGGTCTCGACGGTGTTTTTAGAAAACATTTTTTGTTGCAACACATCTCGAAACTTCCTGAATTCGATTTGATTTACGCTATACATTCGATCCATGTATTTGATGCCTTGTTCGGGTAACTGAATCCCTAGCCGCTTTCGATACAGCGTATTATCAGGCACAAACCAAGCTTTATTGGTTCTAGACCATTTGGCTGAAGGAAATGCATTTCGAAAGTCTTTCAACAATTTCGGATCATACGGAAACAGGCAAAAAATCACTTGTTGATTGCGATGTTGGGCGTGTTTGAATGTGAGCTTTTGCGCGTCGAAGTCCATTTGTGAAAAAATAAAGTGAATATAGTGTAAACAAATGATTATTAAAAATACGTAATTATAATATCTTTACTTCATTGGCTATGAAAGGATTCTATAGATTTATTTGAATATACAAAAAAGATGGTTAATTTCATCAATAATTAAGTTATGTGCAACTGTTGCGTTTAACCTATAATTATTGTACATATGAAAAATAAAACATACTGTTTTTTGATTTCACGGATTATCATTTGTTGTACTTTCTTTTATTTTAATGGAATTTCTCAATCTGTATTAGTGCCAAACATAGAATATACAATCGATTCCAAAAAGCTAATTGGTGAATGGCATCGGATAGATTCGAGTAGCGACAATATTCGATTTACAGAACAAGGTCGTTTTCTATCGTTGAGTGGAGCTCCCTTTAACGATGGCTTCCAATTTGAAAAAGATACGACAGGTAATATTAATTCAGCTTCCGGTTTTGTTCACTGGCCTCCTGTCTATTGCAATTTATATTTTCCATCCAAGGATACGTTGCATGTAATAAGCTATTCGAGTATGTATGGCAGAATTGCAGACCACTTATATGTAAAAGCTACAAAGTGATTTGTTATACTTTTAAATTGAAGATCAGAAGTAGGATAGCTTCAGTTAACAAAACAACTATTTCAGCGGCAACCAATCGAAAGACCAGTAACGACAACGCTATAAAATTGCTTAGTTGACTAAAAGTACCTTATAGAACGATGATGAAATAATAAAAAGCAAAGCACTAAACAATAAATAAAGACAGACAAAAGCAAACTAAACGAGGTGAAAAATACAGCAGCACATAACACGGGTTTGGCAAAAGTGGCGGTTCAGTGCTCCGCAGACACATTTGTGGTTAAACAAAGTTTGGTTCTCCGCATCAACATTTGTGGTGAAAATCGCCACCTTCGCCAAGCCCGAAACCGTTAGTGGCAATTTTACAGAGACAGCGTAACAAAACAAAATGACGACAATTGAACAACTATATCAAACTTTAAGTGAACGCAGACGACCAGAAGACGTTGCGGAAATGGTTATTGAATTGACAAAAGACAGTTTAACAACCAAAGAAAGACTTCTTTTAGAAAAAGCAGCTAAAGGTTCATTAGCAAGAAATGTTTTTGGCTATACTTCAATGCTACAAACTTTCGCTGAAGCTAAAGGAGCAGGAAAACAAATTGCCAAAGCCATAGAAATTTTCAAACTTAACAACAAAAATAAATCTGACTATAATAATCAAAAAGACATAGAGGAATTTATCAATTTTGCTTCGCCAATTATTCGTAAAACGGCAGGAAAAAATGATTTTAAAGCTGACAGACTTAATAAATCACAGAGAAAAGAAAGTGGACTTGATTTATCTAAACGTAACTATAACAAAAAGTGGCGACTGCTTACCCGAATAGAAAATAAATTGCTGAAATTTATTAGAGAAAGTAAAAAAATAGAATTTCAAAAAATTGCAAAACACGGTTTAGCACATTCCTTGGATTTTACAAATTTCTCGTCAGACATAAACACGGCTTGTTTTATTGCTTATTATAATTCACGTTGCAATCTTAGAAGTGTTTTTACAAATCAAAGTCAAGACAGACCATTTGACGAAATAAGTGAAATGCTTCTGAACAGATGTAAAGGAGAAGAAACTAAATTCTTTGACTTTTTTAGAAAAGCTAAAACAGAAAAACCAAACAATACAAATTGGTGGGCAATATCACATATTTATACGAGTCAAGCAGTTTTAATGAACTTAACAGACGAGCAAAAAGGAATGTTGTTAGGTAAATGGACAACTATTTTGCAAGATATTGCAGAATTATTAGACGAGGTTTGGGCAATAAGCAATATCAATAGAGAAACAATGGTTGTGAAGAGAGGCAATGACTCTACAACTTGGAATAATACCGCAGGAGCTTGGAATAAAGCAAGAGATAATTGGATGAATTTAATTTATTCGTTAGGCTTAGATTATATTCTTGAAGAAATTTGTTTCGGTAAGGTATTACGACTTATGGCAGCCGATGTAGTTGCTTGGCATTTTTCGACAGGCGGAAAACTCGACCCAAACACAGAAGTATGGAACAAGATACCTTTGCCTTGGGAAGTATTCCAAAATAAAACAGAATGTAACAAAGAATTAGTAATTAAATATTGTAAGCAAGCAGGACTTGACCCAGAAAAATCAGGTTGGATAGCACCAAGAGTTCACGGAGTAGCAGAATTTAAACCTACACCCGAACTTGTTCACGGAGTTACAGTTTCCAATCCGTTTTTGGCGACAGTTTTAAAAAGACATAGATATTTTTCAGGAAAAAATGCAAAACCATTATTCCCTGAAAGAAATTAGGTAGGTTAGTTCAGTGGTAGAACGTTCGGCTCTTCACCCGAATGGACGTAGGTTCGAGCCCTACACCTATCTCGGATTCTGATATAGCTCAGTGGTAGAGCGTCCGGCTCTGGACCGGATGGACACAGGTTCGAGCCCTGTTATCAGAACAAACGGCAGACAAAAAACTGCCACTAACACGGGTTTGGCAAAAGTGGCGGTTCAGTGCTCCGCAGACACATTTGTGGTTAATCAAAGTTTGGTTCTCCGCGTCAACATTTGTGGTGAAAATCGCCACCTTCGCCAAGCCCAAAAACGTTAGCAGTAAGCGTAAGACAGACCACCAACAAACTTACGAATGACATCAAAACTGTTATTATCCGACAACAAGAACAACTTTACCATTGACACCACCAGCCGAGACAAAATCTTGTGCTTTTGCAGCTTCTTCCAATTTGAAAGTTTTTGCAACAAAGGGTTTTAATTTTCCTTCACTAACCAAAGTCAATCCATATTCCAAACTTTTTGCCGACAAATTAGATGAAATAAATCGGGCATCGACATTGTATTTTTCTGCCAACTCTGCTGACGGCATACCAGCAATACTTAATAATTTACCGCCTGACTTTAATACTTCAAAAAGTTTAGCTTGTGTTTCGCCACCTGCACAATCTGCAACCAAATCAACATCTTTAATAAGAGTGGACACGTCTTGTGTTTTGTAATCAATCACTTCATCTGCACCAAGACTTTTAACTAACTCGACTCCTTTTCCTGATGCTGTTGCAATTACATAAAGACCTTTGTTTTTGGCAAGTTGTAACATTGTTGCTCCAACCGAACCAGCAGCACCTTGAATTAAAACTTTTTGACCTTTTTCTAATTTACCTTCGGTAAACAAAATAGTTTGTGCAGTACCAATATTTACTGCCAATGAAGTGGCCTCTTCAAATGAAATGTTTTTTGGTTTCAATGAAACAAAATTCTCGTTTGCTACAACATATTCAGCATAAGCATTTCCCATAGTTGCAACTATCACTTCATCACCAACCTTGCATCGAGTAACGCCAGTTCCAACAGCAATAATAATTCCTGACGCATCTAAACCCGGAGTAAAAGGCAATTTAACAGGTCGCATTTTTTGCATATATCCCATTCGTATTTTCATATCTAAAGTATTAATGCTGGCGGCTTTAACTTGAATTAAAACTTCATTTTCACTTTTAATCTCGGGGGTTGAAATTTGCACCAAGTTTATTACTTCTGAGCCTCCAAAGGCATTGTATTGTATTGCTTTCATGTATTTGATTTTTTATTGTTTATTAAAAAAGATTATCATGTCATCGCTTAATTCTTCACAGCCTTTTCCAAAACTAAAAAAGCCATGTGCCGCACCATCATAAATTTTGAACTCAATATCTTTGAATTTTTTACCAATATGTTCTGCCCAAATTTTTGAAGAACGTAATAATTTATCATTACCTGCACCTACGACAAACAAAGGTGGTAAATTTTCAATATGTTCAAAATCCATCGGAAACAATGGAATATTAGGTGTTGCAGTATTTTCCACATACACTTTACTAAATAGTTTGGCACTCGGAAAACCATCTTCAATCCAAGACATTCTATCATTTACACCAAAAATATCTACAACACTTTTGATTTTTGGTAAATCATTTACGTCAACCGTATCAAGCATTTTTAATAATTCAGGATTTGAAATGTAAATACCTAACATCATTGCCAAATTACCACCAGCCGAATCGCCAATTAAATGTATAGTTGAATATTGAGGGTAATTTTTCTTAATCCAAACCAGCGCCTTTACTAATGAGCGCAACAAATACGGGTGTTGCTGCTCAGGTGCTAACGGATAATCAAGGCTAAAAATGGGATAACCTTCATTTGAAAATTTCGTTAACGGTTTTGAATAGAAATTACCTTTGCTTCCTGCAACCCAAGCACCACCGTGAATGTGAACAATCGCAATTTGTTTTTGGCTTTCCTTATTCGGAGCAATGAAATCCAACTTTTCATTTTTTAGACTTCCATAAGAAAACTCTTTTACAATGATACTGTCAGGATATTTTTTCCCACCAATTTTAGCTATTAAAGGCATCATCATATTTCGCCAAAAGAAAACACCTGCTTTATTTCCAAAAGTTATTTTTACTTGATTTTGTGTTTGTGACATTTAATTTGTTTTTTCTATTAAGGTAAATTATTTTTATACGGTTCTATTTTTGGTTGGAGGTTTGTTTCTTATGTGCCAAAAAACAAACTGCGATTATAACCGTTTCGGCAACTAAAGGGACAATGAAATCATTTGACCAGCCATCAGCAATGATGCTTATAATTCGCCCAAAAATAACAACAGCCATCATCAAAATTGTGGCAATAAACCAAGTTGAGTTCTTTGTTAAAACTCCAATGATCATCATGAACCCACTACCCAAAAGTAATCCGCCTATAACTCCTCGAATCGTATTTGAGCCAAATACGCCTAAAGGTTGAAGTTGAAACATGTCAGTGTGGCTTGATTGGACAAACATGGCCAATACACCTAAAATTATTAACGGAATTGAGAAAAACAATACCAACATTTTAATACCTGTTTTCATATTAATTAATTTTTAAAGTTCTAGTAACCGTTTCTACTGTATCAAGCACCTCTTCATTGAAACAAATTTTTGCTCCAATAGCATGTTCATGAATTATATTTATTAATGTTTCCAATAATCGTAACTGGTCTGGACGTTTGCGTAAACCTGCACCTACCAAAATACAATCGAATTGATTTGCTAAAAGCTCAGTCGATAATGCTTCTGAAGCATTGTTAGATGTGATGTCTATATAACACCATTTGGCATCATAGCGCATTGCAATAAGATTATCTTTCGCAATCACTGACTGTCGGTGAATTTCGGCTGGGTCATATCCAGGAATGTTGCTGTTAAGAAATTTTGAAGTATCAACTCCAATTAACAGTACTCTATTTTTTATATCCATAATTATTATTTTTTGCTTGACATTGCAAATGTAACTTACTTAGTATATATTTGCTACTTAGTAGCAATAAAATACAAGTAGTTTTTAAGATACTTACTATAAAATCAACACATGGAAGTAAAAAATAAACAGCAAGGAATCAAGGTTGTTGGCGATGTTTTAGACATTGTTGGGGGGAAATGGCGTGGACAAATTCTTGCCCATCTTTGCGACAATCCAAAACGCTTCAACGAACTAAAAACAGTTTTAAATCGAATTACATCTTCAACGTTGACAAAAGAATTGCGTTATTTGGAAGACATAAAAATGGTTGAAAGAAAAGTAATTCAAGAAACGCCAATGGTAGTAGAATATAGACTAACAAAACATGGAATGTCAATAAAAGACCTAATTAAAACCATAGTTGAATGGGGACTTAAACACAGAGAAATTGTATTTAAAAAGAACTAGTATGCGGACAGAAGTAAAAACGCCTACTGCTAACACGGGTTTGGCAAAAGTGGCGGTTCAGTGCTCCGCAGACACATTTGTGGTTAATCAAAGTTTGGTTCTCCGCATCAACATTTGTGGTGAAAATCGCCACCTTCGCCAAGCCCGAAACCGTTAGCGGTCATTGTAGAGCGCACGAAGAATATTGAACATTTGTGCCTCTAATTCCCATTTTTCTCAAATCTATAAACCGTTATATATCGTTATGAAAAACACGTCAGACATAGAAAATGCAATAGAAACCATTAGTGAAAATTATTCTCTCTTGACAGCCGACTGTAAAAGCGATTTAAAGAACTCTTGTAGATTATTAAATCTTGAAAAATTATCCATAATTGTAAAGGAAGGACAGTTTGCGGACAAAATGTATTTTATTGTTAGTGGTTGCGTAAGAGCATTTTACCATAAAGATGACAAAGAAATTACAGATTGGTTTGCTTTTGAAGGCGATTTTATGAGTTCTATAAACAGTTTCTATCAAAACGTATCAAGCAAACACAATATTGAATTACTTGAAGAAACTACTTTTTTAGAAATAACAAAAGAAACAATTTTCAGACTTACAGAAAAACACCATTGTTTTGAGCGATTAGGGCGAATTGCGGTAACGAAAACAATGCTTCAACTACAAGAAAGAATAGTTTCTATTCAGTTTGAGACCGCACAACAAAAATATGAAAGTCTGATAAATATGCGTCCTGATATCACACAAAGAGTGCCACTAACATTTATCGCATCTCATTTAGGTATAACTCTTGAAACTTTAAGCAGAATTCGTAATCCCAAAAATCGAATTTGATTTACATCAAATAGGTTTCGCTACTTTTTATAGACCTTTGCGAACCAATAAAAATGGAAATTTTAAAAAACTAACAACTAATCTATCATGAAAAACACAACTATATTTAAAGTCGGTACGTTAGCTCCTGTTATACTTGGTATAATGCATCTCCTAGGTCATATAGTGTCTGGGGAATTCGATGTCAAAGACACGGGATTAATTCAAGATATGCAAAACTACAATTTACAATTCATGGGTGCACATAACGTCTTAAAATTCTACAACGGATTCAGCATCACAATGGCTTTTTTGATTTCAGCTTTTGGTATCCAATGCTTATTGCTTACGGAGGAAATTTTACTTAATAAAAAAGCACACTATTCGTTAATCGCTATTACCGCAATTGAATTTATACTGGCTCTATTATATTTTCCAATTTTCGTGTTTAGCACTTTTCTTTTCGCAATACTTTGTTTCGTCATTGCTTTGAGAAAAAATAAAAACATTGAACAGCAAACAACAAAAATAATATGAACATAGCAATTTTAATAGCAAACATTCTGACACTTTTAGCCTTTGTAATCCACACTTTTGTGGGAGACAAAGAGTTGAAAATAAACGCACCACAAGACCAAATAGACGACAACTTTCAAAAAATAGAAAAATGGACAATGGCAAGGTGTGGCTGGCATTGGGTTTCATTTGACTTACTTTTTGCAACAATCGGACTTGGACTGATTAACTTTACCAACCACTTTGAAAATGAAAAAACGTTGTTACAAATACTAACAATATACTTTTTAGGCTATGCAGTGGTTTGGGCTCTGACAATTGCCATTTCAAAACAGTTTCCGAAAAATTATTTGAAACTCGGACAGTGGATTTTACTGTTGCTCATTAGCGGACTTATTTACTTTGGAACAAATTAATATGAATTATGCTTAAACTAGGAGGATACATAAACATACTAATTGCAGCTGCTCACATTATTGGGCTACTTTGGGCGGACAAAATGTTTGAAGTAACAGGCGTTGGTAACGAAATGACCAAACTTGCTCAAACTCATTCTTCTTTGCCCTATTTATTGACGCTATTTGTTTCAGTTGTGTTTTTTATTTTTGGCTTGTACGGTCTTTCAGCTAGTAACAAATATAGAGAACTGCCATTTTTAAAGCCAGTAGTTTTTCTAATTGCGGGAATTTATTTACTGCGTGGAATTGGCGAACTCATTTTTGATTTAGAAAAACAACAAGCAAATCAATTTTGGGAAATAATCTACTCACTAATTGCAGTTTTTATTGGACTTTTGTTCTTTATTGGTGGACTAAAAAAATGGAAGATAAATGGAGGTAAATAAATCAGCGTATATAAAAATATTAACAAGCATTTCAATAGTTGCTGTATTATTTCATATTTCAATTTTAATGAAAATAGTACCGTATGAAATTACTTGGGGTGGGAAGTTGAAAACGGATAACGAAATGTATGTTTTTGAAATTATCTCTATTTTGATAAACTCATTTTTTATTTTTATGCTTTTACTTAAAGGAGATTATATAAAATCGTTTTTTAGTAAGAAATCCGTTTCAATTATTTTATGGATCTTCTTTGTAATTTTTGTTTTAAATACAATTGGTAATTTATTTGCAAAGACAACTTTTGAAAAAGGTTTTACAATTTTGACATTAGTAAATTCAATCCTATTGTGGAAAATAAATAAAACAACGAACCGCTAACAGCACCTACCCAAAAGTGGCGGTACTGTTGTTCAGTAAATTTTGTATGTTTAGGAAGTTTAATCAATTAGAAGAACAGCAAAATTATCTCTTATGATGTCAATGGATGAATTCAAAAAACTTTTTTTTCAAACGGGCGAAAACTCTAAAATAGCTGCTCTTGTAGGCATGTCTATTGGTATACTCGGCTGTATTACTTTTCTCGTAATGGGCTATAGTATTTATGGAGCAGCTGCGTTTGCATTCCTCGCAGTGTCTGGAGCATATGGTTATTATTTGAACATCAAACAAGAGGCTCGAATGAAGAGTGGTCACCCTTTGATTAAAGCAATGGAGGCTGGTAATTCTGATTACATCAAGTGGTTTTATGTCACGGTTTTAACACACAAGCAAACCATCAAAGCGGCTAATTTTAAGACGTATTATATTGATGCTTATGATGATAAAAAGAATGTTTTGGACATTGGTTTAAAGGATGAAGAGGAATGCGATCGAATGGCGGCATTATTAGCATCAAAGTTCCCGGATGCCGTTCAAGGTTTTTCAGAGGATATTCGGTTGGAGATGATCTTAAAATATAATTATAAAGGAATCAAGGATCGATATGAGCCCGCAGGTGATTGACACGCAGGTGATTTTACGCAATCTATACTAAAGACCTGATTTCGATTGTGAAACAAGCAAAAAATAGTAATGAATTGGTTAAAGGAGATGTAAGTGAATTCATTGATTTATTTGGTAAAGATTTTAAATCGCAAAAACATAAAGTTGTGGTATCAGAACAAAGCACTCTAGATGATTCAATCAAAAATCACCTTATGATTAAAGAAGATGCAATAAAAATAGCGCAAGAATACATTGATAACAGTTTCAATATGCACGCATCTATTACAGGTCGTGCACAATATATGAATGAATGGGTAATGGATGCGAATTTACATACCGTTGACCACCCTGTTTGGATAGTGTTTGCCGAAAATCTTAAAACAGGTCCTTTTATAGATGGCGTGAATGAATATTCAATTGTTGTAAGTACCAAAACAAGAAAAGTTGAAGATGTTAGATTAACGTAAACTGAAACGATTTGCAAAATGGTATTTACTTTATTGTAATCGCAGAAAAATAAAACGAAATGCTAACATCAACTAAAAGCCACAGGCTGAACAACTTTAACCAAGAAGCCGCGTCTCCTAGTTGAGAACAGTTACACAATTGACCGGAATGGAAAAACAACTAAAAAGAGTGATTTTATCAATGTTCATGATGATAACTTATGTTGTCATAGGACAAAAGGATTCTTCTTACTCCTTTATTGTTCATGTTAATACCGTTTATGGCGACTTAAACAAGGATGGTCTTATTGATGTCGCCACTGTTACTCAAGATACATTAAATGAAAACGCTCCGTATAAATTGGACATCTTCTTTAAACAACCAAATGGAGATTTAAAACTGATTACATCATCTATAAAAGCAATCGGCCCTCAGTTTCCAAATGGCAGAGAAAGCCATACGTGGGGAGATGGATTCGGTCAATTAAGTATTCATAATGGAGTGCTATGGATTGAAACAGGATTTATTCGGGGACACATGGAGCATAAATTTCGATATCAGAATGATAAATTTGAACTTATCGGGTATAGCTTTGCTAATGTTACCGCGGGTCAAATAACAATTATTGACTATAATTTATCTACGGGTAAAAGAATTGTGAAAGAAGGAGCAATCAGTGATGATGACTACAAAGTGACAGAGGATAAAATCATTAAACTTAATCCGTTACCAAGTCTTGATGAATTTGAACCCTATGTGAATGACTTGTATTAATAACACCGGTTTGGCTAAACGCCTTTAATCTCGCTTCGAAAACCGATTTTTATGAAAGAAAACAATCTAACTTCGGGTTTGTGTTTATTTTTAAAAGTCGGCACGCCGCCAAGCCAGAAACCGTTAGCAGCTAATTATTTGACAGGTAGTAACTTAAAAAATAACTATGGACAAGACCGAAACAACTTTTGACATCATCAGATTCACCGGCGACAAAACGCTTTATTACGGAGCTTCTATTGAAATGCCCGACATTCTACTCGAGGCAAGAAACTATAAGAAACATACTGAAGTAAATATTCCACTTGGACACTCACGATATGGTGGACCCATTGTTGACTTACCGACTGGTGTTGAGTATCCACAAGGACTTTTTTTCGCTGCTCAACTTGACCTTTCTAAGTTTTCGCCCTTTGACAAAACAGGTTTACTTCCCACGACTGGACAACTAATATTTTTCGCAGACATTAGGACTGACACAGGTAAAGTTATTTATGCCGACATCCCTAACAGTGATTTAGTGCGCCACATAAAAGAGCACGAAGACAATTTTTTCTCTGGCATGTTGGTTGACCAAATTTTTGCTGACACAGAAACGTTTTCAGAGCGTTTACGCGACCCAGAGAACGACGAGGAGAAAGAATACGCAAACAAAGACGGCAAACTTTGGGATTACTTTGCAGGTAGCGACAAATCCAAAATCTTTGGCATTTACACACATTGCCAACTCGGACAAGAGGAGATAGAACAGATAACTTTCTCCGACAAAGTTTTACTCTTACAAGTTGGTGAGAATGATTTTAATGACGAAGGAGTTTTCAGCGTTTTGATACCAAAGAAAGATTTAGAGAACAAAAATTTTGACAATTGTGATTTTGCTTGGGGACAATCATAACGGACGAAATACAACATCCGCTAACACGGGTTTGGCAAAAAAGCGGGTCAGTGCTTAAATGAAGCTTTGTGCTTCGCATCAAGCGCAGTGCTGGCAGACAGTTTTCGTCTCCGAAATCGCCAACTTCTTGTAGCTGTAAATCGTTATCGGCAACCGTAGTGACCAAAACTAAGAGCATGCAGGACAAAACAGAACTGACACAAATAGAATACCTAAAAAAAGCAGAATTTATAATAGGGGTCATTATAAGATAAACCACGACACTTTAATTATCGGATACGCCTTAGATAGCAATAGAAATTTAATAGGTGCAAATTATTACAAAATGGATAAAAATTCGTTTTACTTAATCAAAGAGAAAAGTGATTTTATTTACAGAAAACCGAACAAGGAATCAAAAGTTTTGGAACTCGTTAATAAATCAGAACATTGAAGTAAATCTACCCATAGCAAAGCCTACAAGAAATTGGCGGTTCGTTCTCCGCAGATCAACCGCGGTTGATGGTGAAAATCGCTAACTTCGCCAAGCCGGAAACCGTTAGCAGAAATTTTACCGATACCCTCACAACAAGAAACAACAGAATAAATGACAGAAACAGTAACCATAATTGGGGCAGGAATTGGCGGACTGACAACTGCCTTGACACTGAAACAGAAAGGTCTTAGTGTAACTATTTTTGAAAGTTCGGCAGAAATAAAACCTGTTGGAGCAGGAATAATAATTGCAAACAATGCAATGCAAGTGTTTCAAAAATTGGGTATTCAAGACAAAATTGAAAAAGCAGGAAATAAAATTTCCTATATGAAAATTACGGATACTCAACTCAATAACATTTCCGTAGTTGACCTTACCGAATATGAAAAAAAATATGGCGTTCATAATATTGCCATTCATAGAGGAGAATTGCAAAAAATACTTGCCAACGAAGTTGGTTACGACACTATAAACTTATCAAAACGGCTTTCCAAAATTGAGAAAACAGACCTTTTTAAATTGACTTTTGAGGACAATTCAACCATAGAGAGTAAACTTTTAATTGGTGCAGATGGCATAAAATCGATAGTTAGAAACCAATTATTTGAAGAAAGCACACTGCGAAATGCAAACCAAAAATGTTGGAGAGGAATTTGTGAAATTGATTTGCCAGAAAAATATCATACCGAACTTAACGAAGCGTGGGGAAAGGGAAAACGATTTGGATTTGTAAAAATTAGCGACCATAAAGTGTATTGGTATGCTTTGACAAATTCAAAAAACACTAAATCTGACGAAGTGAATTTGACTGAAATGTTTAGTGAATTTCACAGCGATATTTTAAAAATTATTTCTGCAACAGGCAAAGAACAAATAATTGTAAGCGACATTATCGACCTAAAACCAATTTACAAATGGCAAGGCGAAAATGTTTGTTTGATTGGCGATGCAGCTCACGCCACTACACCAAATTTGGGACAAGGTGCTTGCCAAGCCATTGAAGATGCTTATGTTTTAGGAAAATTACTTGACACCGGAATAGCAATAGAAAATACGTTTAAAGAATATGAAAATTTAAGACGAAAAAAGGCTCACACGATTGTAAACACAAGTTGGACAGTTGGAAAAATGGCACACATAGAAAATAGTTTTGGAATTTTCTTGCGTAATATGATTATGAAAAATCTACCAAGATCTGCCAATAAGAAACAAATGGATATGATTTTTAACTTAAACTAAAAATGACAACGATAATCGCAATAGTATTAATCACCATTTTTATGTTCCTATCAGGCATTCATATTTATTGGGGTTTTGGCGGACAATGGGGTAATGGTGCTGTAATACCAACAAAAGACGACAACGTAAAAGTAATGATGCCAGGCGTTTTGCCGACATTTATAGTTGCATTTGGGTTGTTAGGTTTTGGACTTGTTGTATTGATGAATGTTGTAGAATTAGACTTTAAACTTCCTATGTGGCTTGACATAATACGAAAATACGGACTTTGGATAATTGCAAGTATTTTCATTTTAAGAGCCATTGGAGAATTTAATTATGTTGGTTTTTTCAAGAAATATAAACAGACAAAATTCGGACAAAATGACACAAAATATTATTCGCCTTTATGCTTGACAATTGGAATACTGACAATAATCATAGAACTTTCAAAATAAAAACTTCTGCTAACAGGTTTGGCAAAAGTGGTGGTTCGTTCTCCGCAGATCAACTGCGGCTGATGGTTAATCAAACATTGGTGGCAATTGAAAAAACAACAGTAACTACATACAACAATGCAAGACATCCTATTTGACTTTATATCCAACTACGTTTCTCTTACAGATGATGAGAAGAACGCATTACTTTCGTTAGATCTGTTTCACTCGGTAAAGAAAGGAACGGTTTTACTCAAAGAAGGACAGAAAACACAAGACAGCTTTTTTGTTTTAAAAGGCTGTATTCGGGTTTATTACATCATAGACGGAGAAGAAAAAACAACAGCTTTCTACACAGAACTTGGTGCCTTAACACCTCATTGTGTGATCAATAAAGAGCCATCTGATTATTTCATTAGTTGTGTTGAAGACAGTATTATTCTAGTTTCAAATGCTGATATGTCAATAGAAGTAAACGCTAAATTTCCAAAGTTTGATGTCATGTGCAGAATGTTGTCGGAAGAATTGTTAGCCAAACAACAAATAGACTTTGATGCGTTTAAGACTTCATCACCGGAACAACGATACCTGAACTTATTACAAAAAAGGCCGGACCTTCTTCAGCGTGTTCCGCAACATCAATTAGCGAGTTATCTTGGTATAAAACCTCAATCATTAAGCAGACTAAGAGCAAGAATTCTTGAAAAAAAGAACTAAAAACCTGAGCACGGTTTTAAATTTAGCTTCAGAATTCAGGTTAAAACACATTTCTTAACTTAAGTGAACGAGTTTGCGTAGCTCGCCAATCCACTTTTGCAGTATCGTTTCACATAAAAAGAAAAGAAATGCAAAAGAAAATTTTATTCATTGGTTTTGTCTTCATGTTGACAAGTACGCTTCACCTCAGAGCTCAATATGCCGCAACAGACAGCACTTACAAACGGTGGTTCGTTGGCAGTTCATTATTTGTTTTATTGGGCAATATTGACACTAAAAACCCGCCTAACTTCGCTCAACTCAATATCGGCTATCGGATTACAGCAAAAGATGTCATTACATTAGAACCAAAAACATGGAAGTATGCTTGGCCCAATGGCATTCACCCATTTTTTAGCAAATCATACAAAGATCCGGAAGAACAATTTCCGGGGTATGTTCGTGAGTTTGGCTTATCTGTATCTTATCAACGCTTTTTTTGGAAAGGTTTATATGCCGAACTGAATGTAATGCCAACCTTGCAAAAATTTGTGAATGACAACGGCAAGAAAATTGACAACGGATTTCAGATTTTCAATACTTACCGTGTGGGTTATCACATCAAACTTTTCAAGGACAGGTTTTTTATTCAACCGTCAATTGCAATTACTCACCGTGCTTATCACACACAATTGCCTGACGGATTTAAACAGTTGGATGATAAATGGTCGAAATTCATCTTCGGAGAACCGGGATTTCATTTTGGGTTTAATTTTTAACTGATTAGTCTTAATCATAACACTAATTGATTTTAGTAAAATCAAAAATTCGTAACACATTGCCTTCTATTAATCGATTATTTAGCTTAAGGACAGCGCCAATTCAAGGAAGCGACGTAAGAAAAATGGCTGTTTCGTTGTGTTTTGTCAAAAGCGCGAAAACGTACAGCGTTTGCCAAAACTGCTGTGCGTTGCGTTTCAGATCCTGATCTGCCACTTTTGACCTTAAAACACAGAAAGAGCCATTTTTCACGAGCGGCTTAGAATGGCGCAAAAGGATGTTTTGCTTACTTTTTCATCAGCCTGAGGCTGAAAAAAGTAAGAGAAAATTGTGGTACGATTGAGGCCAATCAAATTTTTAATACATAATTTATGAATACACAAAAATCACAACAAAACACACTGGAAGACATCAAAATCAGTGTAAAACTGAAGCTTGCTGCACTATGGACGAGTTTTATGTTCCTCTATGCCTATGTAGATTATTTCCATTTATATATGCCGGGTACACTAGAAGATTTACTGGCAGGCAAGGTATTTGTATTTGACATTTCTCAAACATTTATATTGATAGCACTTGCCGCTTTGACGATTCCGGTATTAATGATTTTCCTTTCTGTTGCACTGCCGGCTAAAGCAAATCGCTGGACAAACATCATTGTGGCTACGGTTCACATTCCGTATATGTTGTTTAATTTGGCAGGAGAGGCTTGGATCCACATGGTGTTTGGCGCTGTTGTAGAAGTTATTCTTCTTTGTCTAATTATTCGTTATGCGTGGAAATGGCCTCGTAACCAAGCGTCTAACTAAACAGACAATTTTAACGAAATTTCAAGTGAATGGAATAATGAAAAAACTGATAAACTATTTTTCCGAAAAACAAAAGACACTTTTTCTTATTGACAGTATAGGAGCGTTTATGACTGCATTTTCTCTCTTTGTTATTGTGCGACAATTTAATGCGTATGTCGGAATCCCAAAAAATGAATTGACTCTCCTTTCGGTAATAGCAGTTTGTTTTTCTACTTATTCCGCTGCTTGTTTTTTGTTTTTAAAAAGAGGTTTGACACCTTTTATCAAGTTCATTGGTATTGCAAACTTAATCTACTGTGCATTGACAATCGGGCTACTGATGAAATACTCCCATTCGTTGACAATTCTGGGAACAACCTATTTTTTGATTGAAATAGTAATTATTTTAGGACTTAGTTATGTCGAACTTAGGGTGGCAACAAGAAATAAAGAAAAATAGATCGCTTGACAAGTAAAGGAATGAGAAGAAAACACGGCTCGTAACAGCTGTTTTAAGCAATGGCTAGTTTATTTTTCTTAGCCGGAAAGTACAAAAAAGTTAATTCTATATCTTTACAACTATACACTAATAGTATCCGCACTAAGTAAAACTGCGCCGAGTTAGTGGTAATTTAAGAGCGCCCATAATCAATAGACAAGAAACTGAATGAAAACAATAATAATGACAATAACTTTCTTCTTCTCGTTGACCATTTTTTTTGGACAGAGCGAAGAACCTAAACTTAAAATAGCACACCTGACAGGTGACTTTTATATTTATACAACTTACAATACTTACGAAGGAAATCAACTACCAGCAAATGGGATGTATCTCGTTACGAATAATGGTGTAGTACTGTTTGACACGCCTTGGGATACAACGCAATTTCAACCTTTGCTTGATAGTATAAAATTGAACCATAACAAAAATGTGGCAGTTTGTATTGCAACACATTGGCATAGCGACAGAACTGATGGCCTTGAATATTACAAAGAGAAAGGAATTAAAACCTACACAACCAAACTAACAGATGAGTTGAGCAAAAAGAATAATAAGAAAAGGTCTGAATTTTTAATTGAGAAGGATACAATTTTCAACATTGGACAATATACATTTGAAACTTATTATCCGGGACAAGGACACACAGAAGACAATATCGTTTTGTGGTTTAATGAAGACCATATTCTTTATGGAGGTTGTTTGATAAAAGGTGCCGAAGCCGAAAATTTAGGCTATTTAGGAGACGGTAATGTTTCTGAGTATGAAACAACACTCAAAAATGTACAGCAAAAATATCCTGACCCCAAATTTGTTATTGTATCACATCACGATTGGAATAATATAAACTCATTGAAACATTCCATCAAGATGGCAAAAAAACTTAAAAGGAAAAATAGAAAATAAAACTGCCGCTAAACACCGGTTTAGCTTCGCTGATTTTCAATTAGCAATATGTTAGCACTTCCATCAAAACCACTAATTGTTCCAAGCAGACAAACAATTCCGACTTTTTAATCTTCTGACAAAAATTTGAGAATAAATTTGCGAAACCGAAAAGTTGCACATATATTTGCAACCGAATGGTTTCACGAATAAAAAACAGACAAATGAGACGAGACATTTTTCAAGCTATTTCAGACCCGACAAGACGAGCAATCATCGTTTTAATTGCATTACAGGCAATGACACCAAACGCCATTGCCGAACACTTTGACACGACCCGACAGGCTGTTTCAAAACATCTTCGCATTTTAACAGAGTGTGAACTCGTAAAACAAGAACAACAAGGACGAGAAATTTACTACTCACTTGAAATCAACAAAATGAAAGAAATAGACAAGTGGCTTGAACAGTTCAGAAAAATTTGGGAAACCCGTTTCAACCAACTTGACCAAGTATTATCAACAATTAAAAAACAGAAAAAATGAATAATCTATTATTTGACTTCACATTAGACAAATCAACAAAGACGGTATTCATAACAAGAGAATTTGATGCCGACCAATCATTGGTATGGGATGCCTTTACCAAAAAAGAAATTCTTGACCAATGGTGGGCTCCTAAACCCTTTGAATCAAGAACAAAAGTTATGGACTTTAAAGTAGGTGGACGGAGATTTTATGCAATGGTAAGTGCAGAAGGGCAGGAATTAAATTATTCAATTCAAACTTATACAGCTATTTCACCAAAAACTAATTTCAAGTTTGAAAGTGTGTTTGCTGATAAAGACGAAAATCCTTTTCCTCCTGGTTCAAATTGGGATTTAACTTTTAGCGAAGAAAATGGAATAACAAAAGTGAGTATTTCTATTTATAACGAATCGCTTGAAAGAATGGAAAAGATGATAGAAATGGGCTTCAAAGAAGGTTTCACAGCTACCTTGAATGAATTAGGGAGTTTATTACAAACACTTAATAAATAACACTATGAAAAATACACTTAAATTATTGACAGCCGTAATAATAGCGACTGTAGTGGGTTGTGGAAATTCTCAACAGAATTCACACGAAAACGGTAAAACTAATACAACCTCAAATCAAACTGCAGTAAAGAAGACTGATATGATTTCGCAAAAAATAACTCCTTGCCTTTGGGTTGAAACAACAGACGCAAAAGCAGTAGCGGATTATTACTTATCAATATTTAAAGACGGTAAATTAAAAGGGCATCATAAATACACAAATCCACCAGAAGCAGGTGGCGGAAACTTTGAAACTGCCATTATTGAAATTGCAGATATGGAATTAAGTATTTTGGCAGCAGGGCCATTTTTTAAATTTAATGAATCTGTTTCGCTTGTCATTAACTGCAAAGACCAAGCAGAAGTAGATTATTATTGGAATGCCTTGACTTCAAACAGTGGACAAGAAAGTTCTTGTGGTTGGTGTAAAGACAAATATGGCTTATCGTGGCAGGTTGTTCCTGTTGAATATTTTGACCTAATTAACAGCGATAACCCTAAGGTTAGAGAAAAGGCATTGAAAAATACACTTACCCAGAAAAAAATAATTTTATCCGAACTTAAATAATAACGATCAAAACAAATAGAATCAATGGCACAAATTAATCCGCACATCAATTTTAATGGTAATGCAGAAGAAGCATTTACCTTTTACAAATCAGTATTTGGAGGAGAATTTTCAAAGGTTGTTCGCTTTAAAGAAATTTCAAGCCCTGAATATCCTATACCTGCAAACGAAGAAAACAAGCTAATGTATATTTCTTTACCTATTGGTAGTAGTGTTCTAATGGCTAACGACATTTTAGAGGTTATGGGTAAAGTAAGTGAAGAAGAAAATAGAAGCAAAATTTCAATAAGCGCAGAAAGCAAAGAAGAAGCCTACAAATTGTTTAACGAACTTTCAACAGGTGGACAAGTTGAAATGCCTATTGACGAAAATCACGATGGGACTTATTTTGCTATGTTTAGAGACAAATATGGAATTGAGTGGATGGTGAAATTTGACCCGAAGAAATAACGTATAATTCAACTGTGTTCACCGACAGAAAAAGAAAAATGGATGCTAACAGCGGTTTGGCGTAATGGCGGGTGGTGTTCTTCTTCGAAAACATTTGTGGTAAAAATCCGCCACTACGCCAAGTCGCAAACCGTTAGCTGACGGAATTCGAATGCATATTTTTGCTCACAACAGCAGAAGCTTTTAGGACAAGTTATTCAGGCTTTTCCCCCGAACGCGAAGTCATGAAACCTTATAAATCATGAAGTAAAAACTCAGCGTAATACTATTAACTCTCATTTGTTTCAATTCCGAAAGTCAAGTGACCAATTGACAAATAGAATTTCAAAACGAGATAACCATTTTTGAAGTTGTTATTGTTGAACTAGCTGGAATTAAAACTTTATGTGACTCTTCGGGGCATTTCACAGTTAAAAATTATACTGCGAAATCACTACTTTCGTGTAGCTTAACTAAAATTGACTACTCTTCAATCTTAACAATTAGATAAAATTGCATTTACTTGTTTGACTCTTAAATAACTTAAAATTACGCGCTAAATTATTACTTAACTAGTGTATGACAGAAATTTTCCTTTCAATTATTGCAGGTTTGGTTTTGTTTCTGTTTGCTGTAACCAATTTGTCTGAAACACTTAAATCTGCACTAGGTGAAAATGCCAATAGTTGGATTAAAAAATATACATCCAACTCTTTTAGTAGCCTACTAGTTGGCATAGTTGTTACCGCTTTACTTGATTCTTCGTCTGCCGTAATTATAATTACAATTGTACTAGTCAATTCGAAGATATTGACTTTTAGACAAGCAATGGGTATTGTTTTAGGAGCAAATATTGGAACAACGGTCAGCAGCCAAATAATAGCAATGGACGTAGGCAAGTATTCCCCTATTTTTCTTCTAATAGGGTTCATACTTCTCTTTGTAGCAAAAACGGAAAAACTAAGTAACATTGGAAAGACTATCTTATTTTTTGGCGTTTTGTTTTTTGGACTTTTTACGATGGAAAATGCAGTAGAACCGCTCAAGGATGAGGCTTTTTTTTCTGAATGGATGAAAAAAACAGAAAATCCATTCCTAGGAGCAATGATCGGAGCGGTTGTAACTTTAGTAATTCAGTCTTCATCAGCAACTGTTGGAATGGCAATCATTTTATCCAAAAAGGGTCTTATCAGTCTAACTGGTGGCATAGCAGTAATGTTAGGAGCGGAATTAGGAACATGCAGCGACACACTCTTAGCAACAATTAAAGGAAGCAGACAGGCACTCAAAACAGGATTATTTCATATCACATTTAACCTTCTATCGATCATATTAGGTCTTGTTTTGTTTTATCCGTTTGTTGAATTAGTAAAAACCATAAGTTCAGGGGTATCGATAGAACGAACAGTTGCTAATGCACACATGTTTTTTAATATCTTCGGTGTTTTAATTTTTATTTGGACTATCCCATTTTTTGAAAGGATACTCAATAAAATATTGCCTGATAAACTACCAACATAAATGAGCAAACGCATAACGTGGGTTTTGCGTTAGTGGGCAGACATCTCCCCTATCTTCAAGTATGCAATTTATTCAAGGAGAAATGGCGAGTCATCTCTGCGAAATACAACGAAGCAGATGAATGTTTTATGGATTTCTGACTGGAATTCTTTTATCAAACTCACATTATTAACCTGAGATCAGCCACGCCAAAAGGTGCCTCCGACTTAGTCGCGATGGACACGGCTTTAAATTTTGTTCAGAGCACTAGAAGTTTTTAGGACAAGTTATTCAGGCTTTTCTTTCTTCAGTGAATAACAACTTCCTTCAGCCAGAATACTGACCTTTAAATTGTCAACTACAATAGGGGTTATATTATTCACTTCGTTTACATTACTTGAATGAAATTTCTGAGCCATCAATCAGAATCACCATGCCTGAGCCGATTGAATCTCAGCCGGGAGAAAACAGGAGTTCTTCCATCCACATTGATTTATCCCACCATGATTCCACAATTTTAATTGTTATCGAAGATGCTGAATCAGAAATACCTGCCACTTATAAATTCCAAGGGAAATATTCAATTGACCAAGGAGGTTCCGTCCGGTTTTCAGAAAGTTCACCGTTCAAAAACGACCACTGTCAGATAAGCATGTGGCATGGTAAACGATCACAGCATTTGAGCTATAAATTCAACGAGAAATTCCAGGTTATTTTTTCACGTCGTCCACAAAGCGCATACTGTGAAGGAGAAAAATTTGAATTAGATGAATGTATAGATCCATGAAAAATGACCTCAAATGCCGATTTGGAAAAAGTGGTGGTTCACATACATTTTACCATCAATATGATTCACTTATAAGCATAACAACCAGTATAAGTTTAACACATGTTAATTTCAAGATGTTTCAAAAAATGATACTTGAGTGGGAGAAAACGGACTAATTTTGCAATTAATGAAAAAAATCAGCTTTCATTTTCTTTTTTGGATATTCATTGCATTATATGTTTTTGATTATGTCATTGATCTGTATGATCTAAAATACAGTATTCTCTTTACCCTTTTTGAAACTGCCATTTATGCGCTGGTATTTTATGTCAATCTCCTTGTTTTATTGCCGCTTGTTTTAGAAAAAAAAGGGAAACTTCTTTACGCAGCTAGCTTATCATTCTTATTTGCTATCACTTATGGGTTGGTTGTTGTAGCCGGATTAAAAGAGAACTTACTGTCTTCAGATTTCGCGAGGTCAATCGCTTCCTTTCTATTAAACAATTCGCTCTTTATTGTAATCGCCTACTTCGTGTGGTATTTTAATAAATTTGAACAGGAGAAACAAAAACGACTACAAACAGAAAATGAAAAATTGCAGTCTGAATTATTGTTTTTAAAATCTCAAATAAATCCCCATTTTTTGTTCAATTCGCTCAATAATATTTACACGCTAACCTTATTGAAAAATGATAATGCTCCTAAAATGCTCGCCGCTTTATCAGAAATACTTCGCTATTTTATTTATGAGGGAAACAAAGAAACCGTTTTTTTAGATGCCGAAATTGAAGTAATTTCAAAATACATCGAATTGCAAAAATACCGGCAAATCGTAGGCATGAATAATATTCATTCTGAGGTAGTCGGAAGTACATCCGGATTAAAAGTACCACCCTTATTGTTCATCACATTAATAGAAAATGCGTTTAAACACAGCGATATTATTGAAGATGCAACTGGCTTTGTTGACATTCGATTTAATATAACCGAAGATAAAATCGAATTTAAGATCAGCAATTCCTATCATCCGAAAGAAAAAAGCGAGGGCATTGGATTAAAAAATGTGGAATCTCAATTGGCGATATTATACGGCGAAAATTATGTTTTTAATGTAACTGAAGAAAACAACAACTTTACGATCAATCTTTGCTTATATGGAAGCTAAAACAAAATATACCTGTTTGATAGTTGATGATGAAGCGATTGCCCGGCAGTTAATCCAAAGGCATTTACTACAATTTCCAAGCATCGAAGTTGCTCAATCCGTTGGTTCAGCCATTGAAGCAAACGACTATCTAAAAACGCATGAAGTTGATTTGTTGTTTTTAGATATCCACATGCCGAAACTTTCAGGATTGGATTTTTTAAAATCATTATCAAATCCGCCCAAAGTTATCTTTACAACTGCCTATTCAGAATTCGCATTAGAAGGTTTCGAATTAAATGTAATCGATTATTTATTAAAGCCCATTACGATAGAACGTTTTACCAAAGCAGTAACGAAAGTCCTTGAAATCTTTAAGCTCGAAAATCAGATAAAGGAACCTTCGAGTGTAAATTCAACGAACACATCAATCGTCATTAAGTCAAGCCACCAATTAATAAAGGTTGATCTTTGTGATATACTCTACATTGAAGGTCTTCATAAATATGTCAAAATCATCACCAACGACAAAAAATACACTTCACTGATTGGCCTTACTGCATTTGAAAAAGAACTAGTAACAGAAACGTTTTATCGATGCCACCGATCCTATATCATCAATCTTGAAAAAATAAAACTCATCGATGGCAATCAAGTCATGATCGGTTCTTTCAATATCCCGATTAGCAAAAATAACAGGGCGGAATTGATTGCAAAAATGGGGAAAAAGATAGGGTAATTGGATTTCCGTACCCAAAACCGGTCGTTTGGGAGAAAAGATTTTTATTCATTGAAATGCAACAATAAGTTTGTGTCATACAATCGTTAAAACAGTTCCATTATGAAATCAATTTATAAATTATCAACCGTGTTATTTGTTCTTTTAGGAATGAACACCAACTTAGTAGCTCAAACTTATACTATGCCAGCTGAAACCTTAGAGCATGAAGGAACCTGGCTGCAATGGCCACATCAATATGAATACGGGATTACTTATCGCAACAGATTGGATGCCACTTGGGTTGCCATGACAAGCGCTTTGGTAGGCAGCGAAAGGGTTCACATTATAGCCTACAACGCAACGGAACAAACCCGAATCACGAACTTGTTGACAGCAGCTAGTGTCAATATGACACAGGTTGATTTTAGGTTATTTCAAACAAATGATGTTTGGGTAAGAGACAACGGCCCAATTTTCGTAAGAGATACAGACGGAGATTTGACCATTGAAGATTGGGGCTTCAACGGTTGGGGAGGCGATTATAATTATGAGCTATGCGATCCAATACCTACAGCTGTGGCAAACGCGATGAGTATGCCAATAGTAAACTTGAATTCAGTGATGACAATTGAGGGCGGATCCTATGAATTAGATGGCACCGGAGTTCTTTTGGCAACAAAAAGCTCCATCTTGGCTCAAACAAATTCTGGTGGTGCGCTAGCAATCAGAAATCTCGGAATGACGCAATCACAGGCAGAAACTATTCTGACGCAATACATCGGAGCAACCAAATTTATCTGGCTCGACGGTTTTTTAGGTCCGGATGACATTACCGATGCTCATATTGATGGCTTCGCTAAGTTTGCCAACGACAGCACATTGGTAACTATGAGCAATTCCGATTTAACTAATTGGGGACTCTCAGCAACGGACATTGCTACGCTTTATGCAGCAAGCGATGTGGATGATCTTCCTTACTTTAAAGTGTATGTTCCGCTGACGCAAAATAATGTGGTAACAACTTACGGATACGACTTAGGATATAAAGGTTCGTATTGTAATTATTACATTGCTAACAATGTTGTATTAGTGCCAAACTACAATGACCCTAATGATGCTGTTGCCAACGCTATCATCCAAGATTTGTATCCGGATAGAACCGTTGTAGGTATTGATTGCCGGAATTTATATGAAAACGGCGGAATGGTTCATTGCGTAACACAACAACAACCTGTAGCTTCTGAAACATCGGGGGTTAACGACAAGCTAAAAGGTGAATCAAAAGTTGGACGAAACTTCCCAAACCCTTTTAATCAAACAACAACAATTAACTTAGCTCTTGTTAACAACGCAAATATTCAAATCATCATCTATAATTCTTTGGGACAAATAATTTCTAAACCAATTAACTCAAATTATTCGGCAGGCAATAATTCATTGACAATTAGTGCTGACGACTTACAAAATGGTATTTATACTTATGTGGTGACAATTGACAATCAAAATTCCATGAGCGGACGAATGGTAGTTTCAAAATAAATTGGTATGATGAACGAAGATAGCACAGCAGGTAACAGCAGATTTGCTCATCGTTGGGCTGAGTTGCAAACTTGAAACTTTGTGCTCTGAAATTCGTCTTATCACAAGGCAAAACCATTTACAGATAACTCAATGCCAATGCAAAAAAACATCATAATTATACTCATATCTACCATTATGGTAGCGTGTGGAAATGATAACTCTTCAAACGCTAACAAGAATATTCCTAATTTGGATTTATTAACCGGATTGAGCTGGTACGAAAGAGTTTTGGAAACGAACAACCTAATTAACACCAATACTAAAAATCCAATTCCTGAAAATCTCACCCATTACTTGCAATCAATTGACAGTAATTTTAGGTTGGCAAGTGATGGTGAGATCTGGCGATCAGGATGCACTCCAATTCTGATTGTCGATACCAACAATACTGTGGCCCGTCGCGATGAAAAGACAGGCAAAATTTGGTTAACTAGTAGTTATATTGAAGTTGATGCACCAACACGGAAATTGGTTTATTTCGGACAAAATGAAAAAATGGCTGCTTTGATATATATGTCAGGTGGAATTGGGGTAATGCAACATTTATTTTTATTCAAGCTTAAAAAAGGTAAGATCGTAGAGTATTGGCACGGAAATACAAACGGAGATATTAGCACTCAAAAAGAAATACTGAAGAAGATAAAAAACAAAGAACTCGAAGAAATTTCAAGTTACATTTAAGAACGAATTGTCACTAACTTTGATTACAATCAAAGGTCTGAGATGTAATAGATCGGTAGGATCAAAGCATTTAGCAACAAACCGCCAGTGCCCAATTCTAAATGAACAAGTTAACTGACACGACAAAGCAGACATTTTACCGATTTCTTAATGGTGACTTACCAATTAAGGACTTTGAACAATGGGTTTATACATCAAGCGACAACCTTGAGGCAGAATTACAACCCGACTTCCATCTTGACTTGATATCCTTTAATTACAACCAAAAGGACAATTTTCGACAAATTGGAAATAAAATTAAAACGCACATAGACGCGAAAGAATTTACTATTTGGAGAACAAAAAGACTGTTGAACGACATTATTGAAAACAAGATTGACTTGGTGTTGGCGACAAGAAAACTCAGAGAACTATACTTAGAAACAGGCGAAAACTTTATGCCCATAACTCTTGGCGTCGGTTATGAAAGTGTCCTAGATGATGTGCCGACACCTGCTGAGTATAAACAATGGGAAAGTGAGGCATTGAAACACGTATTAAAAAAAGTTGATTGGTATAAAGACGACATCATTAGAGACACAAAACAGTTTCTTGACACTTTGAACAGAATGAAATGAATACATCTGGGCACTTGACAAAATTCTCTTATCTTTCATTCTTCGAGTGAAGGACAAGAACTTCAGCAAAGCGGCGGAGAATTTAACAGCCATTCTAAACCGGCAAACCGATACGAATAATGACACTTTACATTGACAAAATAAACAATTACATTAAAGCTCTTGATACCGAGACCTTGATGGCTTTAGAAGGTATTTCATCCGATAAAAAATATAAAAAAGGTGATTTGCTTTTACAACAAAATGAAATCTGCGGAAAAAGCTTTTTGTTGATTGATGGCATTGCTCGAAAATACTATCTAAATGACGGTAAAGAAATTACAACCGAACTGTACTTTGAAAACGACTTAGCGGTTTCATTTGATAGTTATACGTTGCAACAACCAAGCAGAGAGTTTATAGAAGCTCTGACTGATGTTAGCGTTTCGATAACTCACTACCGTGCATTTGAGGAAGCTAAAGCAAGGTTCCCAAAGTTGGTTCATTTGGATTTAATGTTTGTAGAACACTATGGGATGTGGGTTGAAAACAGATTGTTTCAATTTCATACCATGACGGCAACAGAACGTTATTTAGACATTCTTAAAAAAAGTCCACACATTGTTCAAACCGTTCCGCTCACAATTATCGCTTCTTACCTTGGCATTTCTTTAGAAACATTAAGCAGGATAAGAGCCAAAATTTAATCGTGTTCATTATTTGACCTAAGTCAAATTACCGGTGTTTTTCTATGTTGAAATTTGTAACCGAATGAAAATTATATAGAAAAATGAATACTCGAATAATAGGATTTGATTTGGCAAGAGCATACGCGATTTTCGGAATGTTTATCGTGAATTTTAATACCGCTTTTGGCAGTCATACCAATCACAATGGAATAAGTGGTTTTCTGAACCTATTCAATGGCAATTCGAGCACCGTTTTTGTAATGCTGGCAGGCATGGGTGTTTCGTTAATGACCAACAGAAACGATTACACCCTCGAAGAAAGAAAAAATATCAAAAGCATCATTACAAAGCGCTCGTGGTTTCTATTTGTTTTGGGTGTGGTCTTTTACCTTTGGTGGCCTGCCGATATTTTGCATTTTTATGGCGGCTACATGCACATTGCCTTGCTACTTATTTTCTTTCCGAAGAAATACTTCTTATATGCAGCAGCGGCAGCTATCATTATCTTCCACGTACTATTGGCTATGGTTCCTTATGACACAGGCTGGAATTTTGAAACCTTGATGTACAATGACTTTTGGACGTTAAAAGGATTTCTACGAAACACGTTTTACAATGGTTGGAATTCAATTTTCCCATGGATAGCTTTTTTCTTACTAGGTATGTATTTAGGACGTTTAGACTGGAAAGACAACAAAACACCTAAAAGGACATTACTAATTGGTATTGCGGGCTACCTTATCACGTTTGTTATTCAAACATACGCTACTTCAATTACGCAAGACAAAGACTTGGTGTTTTACTTGACTGCGGATTATCTTCCACCATTTGTACCATTTATGGTGGGGACTGCTTCATTCGGATTAATACTCATAAGCATTTTTATCTTTATTGGGAATAAAGTCGGAGAAACCAAAATTGCCAAGATCTTGGCATCAACAGGACAAATGACCTTGACACATTACATCGCCCATTTAGTAGTTGGACTTCTTTTTTTATCAATCATTACAGGCAAAACGCTTGGTTATGATTTGCTAAAAGAAACACCTACAAACCCAATTACCATCTTGACTTTTGCAATCACCTATTTTTTCCTAAGTTGCGTATTTAGTTATCTTTGGACAAAAAAATTTAAGAATGGGCCACTAGAAATGATCATGAGAAAAATATCGGACCGACAGAAGAGCAGCAGCTAACTTCGGTTTTGCAAAATTTGACGGTTGAAGTGCTTCCACGATTAGCAGTGCGGATCGTTTATCAAAACTTTAACCGTTTACATGCTGCTTCGAGAAATCAAATCCTTTGATAATCAACCAAAAACTTAAGAATAGCTCAAATAAACCTCCGGGAATATCTAAAATCACATCAATGCTGATTCCAAAAAGTGCAAATATGGCTCCTGAAACAAAAATGACATAGCCTATCAATCCCCAAATGGATAGCCATTTAGGAACCAATTTCGACACGAATAGCAAATAAGAAAAAATCAATCCGCCAAGTCCCCAAACAACCATGGCTAGTTGGTAAGAAAAGAAATTCGCCTTTTTACACAATACAAATAACAGTTCATACTGTTTCGTATCGCCATTACCAACTTTGCCAAACTCTTCGCTTAATGGCACAAGCAATAGTAAAAAAATGGCCCCAACAATTAAAAGAACCGTTGATACAATTGTAGCGCTCAAATAACCGTACGCCAACGTTCGATTAAAGCGCTTAAATATCGGAGTCATGATTACTCCTAATATGATATTTACAGGTGCAAATACAGCCATCATAATAGCCGCTTCAACAATGAAAAGATTCTTTGAATGAAAGATCGAGGCAAGACTACTTGAAGAATCAATCTGCGTGTTTAACATTCCGAAACCGATACCGTAAGAAAAATAACCGATTAGAAAGGCTATTCCAAAAGTTCTCGCAGCAATTTTGTTTGAATTCATAATACGTGTTTTATGTAAATTAATAATGACAGCACAAAACTACCTCGGCATTTTTCTATCTTCGTTGACTTGGGTTAAGAAATGAATCCAATAGGATAAATAGGCTAACAGCAGTTGAGCAAAAGTGGTGTTTCGTGCTTCTTGGATCAGTTGTGACAGATGGTAACTGATAGTTCAGTTCTTCCTTGCCTGAATAGAGCAGTCGGACAGGGAATAACGTGTAGTGCTAAAGATCTACGCTATCCCCCAAATGCGTTAACGGCAAGCCAAACAGAACGCAAATCTCCACAAGCTTCACCCACAATTTTCATACTTGTATTTCTCGACAAAAAAAGAAGAAAAATTTGCGTAGTCAAATAACTACACTTACATTTGTAGCCAAATAACTACGCAATGAATTTAAGACGAGACGTATTTCAAGCCATATCCGACCCGACAAGACGGGCAATTCTTCTTTTGCTGACCACACAGACAATGACTGCGGGTGCAATTGCTTCAAACTTTGACACGGCAAGACCAACAGTTTCAAAACATCTCCAAATATTGACAGAGTGTGAACTGCTAAAACAAGAGCAAAACGGTAGAGAAGTCTACTATCAGATAAATGCTAACAAAATGAAAGAAGTTGCAGACTTTTTAGAACCGTTTAGACAATTGTGGGACGACAGATTTAATAAATTAGAAACGGTTATGAAAAGCTACCAATCAAAAAAGAAAAAGTAATGGAACAAAAAACAAAAATAACCGCTGAAAATGGAAAGCAAGAACTCTTCATTACAAGAGAATTTGACTTGCCTGTTGAGTTACTTTTTAAAGCCTACACCGAAAGCGAATTTATTGAGCAATGGATGGGAACGAAGGTTCTTAAACTTGATAGTAAAAAACACGGTAGTTATCAATTTGAAACTTCCTACAATGGCAATGTAGTTTTTAAAGCAAATGGCACCATTCACGAATTCATTCCAAATCAAAATATCATACGAACATTTGAAATGGAAAATATGCCAATTGGTGTTCAACTTGAATTTCTAGAGTTTGTGCATCTGACTGAAAATACAAGTCAATTAAACATCCAAATCATTTACAAATCAACAGAACATAGGGAACATCAATTAAAATTGCCATTTGCCTTTGGTTTGAGTATGGCACACGACAGACTACAAGAAATCTTAAACATCCTAAAATAACGAACTATGACTAAGAGAAATAAAATGATTTATTGGATAGCGACTATATTCCTTTCAATCGGAATGTTGGCAGGCGGTATTCAGCAAACGCTACAAATAGGCGGTTACAACGAAATTGTTACCAATCTCGGGTATCCATTATACTTTTTAAGCATTATCGGAATATGGAAAATATTAGGCGTTATTATTATTCTTGTTCCGAAATTTTCGTTACTTAAAGAATGGGTATACGCAGGTTTTTTCTTTGTGTTATCAGGTGCATTTATTTCGCATTTAGCAGTTGGACAATCATTTGCTGAAGTAATTCCTGCAATAGTATTGTTAGTTCCAACAATTGTGTCGTGGTATTTCAGACCTGATAGTAGAAAAGTGAAAATTGAAAAAATATGAATATACCTAATCCAACAGTAAATTGGTTTTTTGACAAATCGACCAAATGGCAAGAAGCCTACCAAGAGTTAAGAGATTTGGCACTTTCTTTTGATGTGACCGAAGAATTAAAATGGGGCTGTCCTTGCTATACCATCGGGAAAAACAACATTTTTCTGATCCACGGTTTCAAAGACTATTGTGCGCTATTGTTTATGCAAGGTGCTTTACTGAAAGACCCTGAAAAGATGCTCATTCAACAAACGGAAAATGTGCAATCGGCAAGGCAACTCCGTTTCACCAGTGTTGACGAAATTGTGAACAACCAATCAATCATAAAGGCATTCATCAAAGAAGCCATTGAACTTGACAAAGCCGGACTGAAGGTAACCTTAAAAAAGACAACCGAATTCAAGATGCCGTCAGAGTTTCAAGATGCATTAAACGAAATGCCCGAGCTAAAAACGGCATTTGAAGCATTAACGCCCGGCAGACAAAGAGGCTATTTGTTATACTTTTCATCTGCCAAACAATCCAAGACAAGAACTGAACGAATTGAAAAACACATCCCGAAAATACTTGACGGGAAAGGCTTAGATGATTGACAATGAATGTGAGTTCCGGTTTATTTACCGTGAATAAGGCCAATTCATACCGGCAGTTTCATCTACCTCAATCAACAATTTTCATTTTTATCCGATCTATTTACGTTGTCGAATGGCTACTTACAAATTCATCCAACGGCACTGCAAATTCGGTTGGATTCGCATCAATCCATTGACAAATTGCAGTGTATTCGGCCTGCTCGTTGTTGAAATCCAAAATACCATAGTTAGTGGCCAATCGAGGAATGTTTACAGTAATTGACTGTGCCAAAGGTCCATTTTTAGACTGCCACGCCTGAATATTCGTTAAGAACGTCAGAAAGGCGTCAAACGAAATCCCGGCTGCCAATTCACTAAGCTTATCTTTTAAAAACTCCTTTATCCCGATTCGCGTCAACCCTTCTTCCAACTGCGCTTCCTCTGTGGTTCCTGATTCACGCATTGGGCTAATGATATCAATTGATTCAAATGGTCCGTTTGCCAGCACATACGCGCCAATGGTGTCTTCAAAATTCTTGAACTGCCCCTGAGTTCCCCCATCATTAAAGTCCCCGCCCGGGAAATTGCGCAAGCTGCTATTTGTGTCGCCAATTTTCTGCCATGGAAAAACTACCGGAATGGCAGTTGAAGCCATAAATAAATCGGAGGCATCTAAGACCTTTTGATTGGTAGGCAAAAAGTTATTCGCCCATTCTGTAGTCTTTGCCTGATCAGACAAGGTTAACACAAACGATTGGAACGGCAGATCGCCCAAGGTTGTAAATCCGGCCTGGCCTAAAAAGCCATTCAACGTTTGACGCAATGGAGCGGTGTCTAATAGAGAAAGATGCAAGCCACCATGTTTAAAAACCTTATCGTTTGTCAATGTCCACAACAAGTTGGCTTTGTAATCATTGTCCCAACTCAGCGGGTTATTATCTCTAAAACAAGCGTTTAATGCCAATAAATTGAGTGATCCGGAACTAAACCCTGCCAGGATGGTATTTTCCTGCGAGATCTTCAATCCCTTTTCGGATATAAGTTTGTCAATGCAAGCTACTTCCTGCGAAATACGCGCTGCTGCGCCTGTGATCATGATCAAGTTTTTGTTGTTGGATGCCATAGAGTTGAGATTCGAGAATTAGTTATTAGGTTACTAATATACAAATAAAGACCATCCAACCTGTTTCCACAAAACGATAAATCGACGTGACGAAACACAATCTAATCAGCGAATACTTCCCTTGTTTTTTGGTTGGAATTAGCGGTAAGTCCTTGACCGAAGCCAACTAACCTGCCACTAACGCCAAAAAACGCGATTATCCAACCACGAGCACAACCTTTCCATTCACACCACCAGCCGAAACCAAATCTTGGGCTTGTGCCGCTTCCTCAAGTTTAAACGTAGCTGAAACAAGGGCTTTTAATTTTCCTTCGCTCACCAACGACAAGCCATTTTCTAAACTCTTGGCAGACAAATCCGATGAAATAAACCGGGCATCTACATGGTGTTTTTCGGCTAATTCTGCTGAAGGCATGCCGGCAATGCTTAATAATTTACCACCCGACTTTACAACCTCAAAAAGTGTAGCTTGCGATTCACCACCGGCGCAGTCGGCAACCAAATCAACATCTTTCACAAGCTTAGAAACATCTTGTGTTTTATAATCAATTACTTCATCTGCGCCGAGACTTTTCACTAAGTCGACTCCTTTGCCCGATGCTGTTGCAATCACATACAACCCATTGCTTTTGGCAAGTTGCACCATGGTAGCTCCCACAGAACCGGCAGCGCCTTGAATCAACACTTTTTGCCCGCTAGATAATTTCCCTTCTGTAAACAAAATGGTTTGTGCCGTTCCAATGTTTACGGCCAATGAAGTTGCTTCTTCAAAAGAAACATTCCCGGGTTTCAACGAAACAACATTTTCGTTCGTCACCACGTATTCTGCATAGGCATTTCCCATTGTTGCCGCAATGACTTCATCACCGACTTTAAACTTCGTAATCGCCGATCCGATTGCCGTCACTATTCCGGAAACATCTAAGCCCGGAGTAATAGGCAATTCAACAGGACGCATTTTTTGCATGTAGCCCAACCGAATTTTCACATCCAAAGGGTTTACGCTTGCTGCTTTCACTTTAATTAAAACGTCATTCTCATTTTTAACTTCGGGTGTTGGAATGTCTACTAATTCAATTACGTCTGAATTGCCAAAGTTGTTGTATTGTATCGCTTTCATGTTATTGGTATAAAGAATTTATTGTAAAACTACGTTATTAAGTATATATTTACTACTTAGTAGCAATAAAACACAAGTAGTTTTTAAGATACTTAATGCTCAACAAGACATGGAAATAAAGAATAAACAGCAAGGAATCATGATTGTAGCCGATGTTTTAGACATTGTTGGTGGCAAATGGCGCGGACAAATATTGGCTCACTTATGCGACGATCCTAAACGTTTCAATGAATTGAAAACGGTTTTAAACAAGATTACCTCCTCTACCCTGACCAAAGAATTACGTTATTTAGAAGACATTAAAATGGTTGAGCGGAAGATCATTCAAGACAAACCGATCGTAATAGAATATAAACTCACAGATCACGGTATGTCAATCAAAGATTTGATCGTTCATATAGTAGAATGGGGACAAAAACACAGAGATTCTGTTTTCAAAAAAGACGAATGAATCGCATGAAAGAAATAACTTAGAAATGCTCATGTTCAAAACGTTGTCGTAAATTAGAAACGGCGAATTAAACAAAAGAGACAATGGCCGACATATTTCATTACTTTCCAATAAACGTTTCTATTGACAGCGTATTTGAAACCATATCAACACCAAATGGATTGGACAAATGGTGGGCAAAAACCTCATCAGGCAAAGCGGCAGTTGGTGAAACATTCCAATTTTTCTTTGAACCCAACTATCATTGGACAGCAGTTGTTTCAAAATGTATTGCTAACAACGAATTTGAATTAACGATGCAAACATCTGACGAGGATTGGGAAGGTAGCAAAGTTGGTTTTCGTTTAACAGAAAAAAACGGTTTTACCGAAGTTCAATTTTACCATACAAATTGGAAAGAAAACAACGAACATTTTCGAATTTCGAATTTTTGCTGGGCAATGTATTTGAGAATATTGAAACGAAATCTTGAGTTTGGTGAATTTGTGCCTTATGCAGACAGGCTCAATGTTTAACTTAACATTAGTATAAAATGACAACAACAAATTTAAAAGACGGTGACTTTTGCATCGTAATTGCAGGAACCCATAAAGGAAAGTCGGGCTTTGTTCAAGACATAAACACAAGCAAAACAGGCCATATTACCATTACAGTTTTGCAGAAGAATGGAGTTCGATTTAAAACACTTGGAAAAAGCGTAGAAGTGACGAAAGAAGAATAAGAACTTCTTCTAACAACAGAATAAAAGACCGATGGGGTGCCATTATAACGATTTTTGCGTCTAATGAAATTTGATAGATAAGTCCTCAAATAAGGTGAGGAATTTTGTCCGATTTTGTGTCAGCTGGGGCTTTCACTTTTAATGATTCAAAAAAACACGAACCCTAAACATATCCTAGCAATAATGTGGTAATAGTAATTCAACCAAAATAAATTGTACTATGAAAAAACTAATTTTCTTTCTTTTCATCTTATTAGCGCAGCAAACCATGGCACAACAAACTAAACATCTAAAAAATGAGTACCACCAGTTTGACTTTTGGCTTGGGAAATGGGATGTTTACATCTACGGAACTGATACACTTGCCGGAAAAAGTCACATCGAATCGATCATTGATAGTGTTGGGTTACAAGAAAACTACTCTGTGGTTAATGGCAAATACACGGGCAAAAGTTTTAACAAATACAACCCGGAGAAAAAACGTTGGGAACAATACTGGATAGACAATTCCGGACTTACGCTTTTTTTAACCGGCAGTTTTATAAATGGGAAAATGATACTTGACGATACCGAATACGGCGATTCAAAAAAAGGGCTGAATCAAATTGTATGGGAAAAAATGGAAAACGGTTCAGTAAGGCAAACATGGAACGTAAGCAACGACAAAGGAAAAACCTGGTCTACGGTATTTGATGGTGAATATAAAAGAACGGACGAAAGTGAATGATCGGTATCTTGAAAAATGGTCAATAATTGGTCAACAATCGACCTGATTTATCTGACACCATGAAACAACTCAACTATGTAATTATCCCATTTGTAGCTTTAGGATTGGTTTTGTCTTTAGCCATTGGTATTGAATACAATTGTAAGTGTCAAGAAATGTTTCCAACCTATTATGGAAGTCCTTTCGTGTTTAAACAAAAATCGTTGGGAAGTTCAATGGAATACTTCTACAGTATTTCGGGGCTAATACTAAATGTGCTGGTTTGGAGTCTTGCACTTTTCCTTATTGACAAGGCCATACAACGTATGATTGGAAAATTAAATAAACCGAAATTGACGCGTATCTCGTACAACATTCTGATCGGTATGTTGATCGCTTTTACAACGCTGAATATAGCAATGAACGCAAAAATGATTGGCCGCGGATTTGAAAAGGAATCAAATTACTGGTATTGGGACATCGATAAAGAAGCTGAAAACGCGGGAGCAACTTGCGAAGGAGAAATGGTATTATTTACAAACTGAAATGAAACAAAAAGAACACATTGAGATTCCATTGAGTAAAACTAAAATGACGTTGACTCTTTTAGGCTCGCTTGCTTTTGTAGGAATTGGAATTTGGTTTTTAATAAAGCCACCAAAAATCAGTAATCCAATTTTAGGAAATCCGACACTGATAATTGCAGTAGGATTAGCTTCCATCCTATTTTTTGGATTTGTAGCGGTAAGTATTTTTCGTAAATTGTCAAGTAAAAATGTAGGGTTAATTATAAGCCGACAAGGAGTTACAGATAATTCTAGTGGTGTTTCAGCCGGACTAATTCCCTGGACAGATATTCAAGAAATCAACGTTTCGCAGGTCATGAGCCAAAAATTCTTACTATTGATTGTTCGAAATCCACAGGAATATTTAGATAACGTTAGAAACCCCATTAAACGAACTGCCATGAAAGCGAATTATAAAATGTATGGTTCACCCATCAGCATTTCAGCAAAGGTTTTAGATACTGACTTTGACAGATTGCACCAATTAATGGTGGAAAAATTGAAGGAATATAAAGCTTAATAACGAATGGAACCAACTTCCAGATTTGCCCAAACCAACGCAATTAAAGAATTAGCGGAAGAACTAAGTCTTCCCTACAATGTTAGTATGCAAGATTGGTCTTACGAAGTTTCAGATCCAAACGACATTGACAACTATATATCACATTACAAAGTGACAGCAGACGATGACAAGAAGTTTGTTTTAATGGAAATGATATTGCAAGCAATAGTTGACCAAGACACCGAAGAGCAACTCGTGTTTTATTGGGAAAAAGTCCGCCAAATTTTAACAGACGATTTTAAAATTCACGAATACACCATCTACTATTGGAAAAAACTTACGGAAATTAATTTTGAGAATTGTAAAACGCTAAGTCCGCTACTAAGAACGTTATGGACAATTCAGACTTCAAACTAGAGATCAATAACAAGTATTAAAAAATGTCCATTACTCCTACTTCAAAGTAAAATTGAGACCACTAATTTGGCTGAATTAAGATCACGACTCAAAAAACTACATAACCATTTGTGATCATTGTAAACTAATTCGTAACTAACAGATAAAGATGTGATTTATGAAACTATTCAACTTCTTAAAAAACAGTGAAATAAAACCAAAATCAGATCCTTCCTTAGATGAAGTGACAGAAATTAACTTATTTGAATATGATATTCATAGCGAGGTCTTTTTGCAAAAAGTGAGAGAACTTAAGGACGTAAATAAAAAATATCAAAAAGGATTTAATCTTCTTCATTTTGCTTGTGAATACTATAACATTCGATTGGCAAAAGAATTACTTGAAAGACACATCAACATTGAGGAAAAAAATATTTATGGGAACACTCCTTTGTGGACAGCTGTTTTCAACTCAAAAGGGAACTATGAAATGGTTGATCTCCTTTTATCACAGAATGCCAACCCAAACTCGATCAACAATGCGGACAATACTCCGCTAAAGTTTGCCATAACAATAGATGATAAAACATTAATTCAAAAACTAACAGAATCAACAACAAACCTATAACACGTAATTGCAAAACGCAAAATAACATTCATGAAAATCACTACTCAAATTTACGCGGGGTTGTTTTTCAGCCATTTTGTTGAATGTGAAGGCTGTTCAAGCAGATCAATCCCAAAAATACTACTCCCCTAAATTTGAACCACACTACTAAAACTTGTCATTAATCCTAAAAACAGCTATTTTAGAGGAAAGTATCTCTTCATGAAACAAGCCTGCCTGATCTTCTGTTTTCTATCATACATCTTACCGGCACAATGTCAATTGGATGCCTCAAGTGGTATTGCATTTCGCACTCCTAAAGGCTTTGAAATGAGTTCGATTAACTTTATGTTTTTTAGACTTGACATCAAAAAAAAGAACTGGGTCTGGAACAATGAAATCTCATTTTGCAAGCATCAAACGTATGAATCCTATAGCTACAGCGGATATTCAACCGGTGGTGGATCAAGCGCTTATTATTCCACATTAACAAGGTATCACTCGTATATTCGCTACACACCATTGGTTATTCGCGAAGGTGTTGATTATAGCTTTGACGGGGCGAATCTTTTTTCAAAAAAAGGAACGGCATCACTCAGACTTGGAGCCTTTCTGCAAGTAGACATTCCACTTGAAGCTGAAGAATACGATAAAAACTGCGTTAAAACATCAGGCAATAACAGCAATCCAAACCACGAATATGTGGTAAGCGCAATAGATACTACGCACGATTTCACTTCAGCAAAGCCTCGGATACCTTATGTAGCGCTCGGTTTGAAATTATCACGCCAAATTTATTTTCAACACTTCTTTTTCAGTTGTCAAGTAGGCACCGGTGTTTATTATAAATCGCGTTTCCGATCAACTTTCCAAAAAGAGAGTATGCTCTATGATAACCAAAATCTTGAGCGTCAAAAACTAATTTACTTTAAATCTTTCGCTGAAATTACGTTTGGTATCGGTTATCGATTTCCGTCAAAGAAGAAAGCGGTCGAACCTTCCGTTGTAGAATAACCGCATTATGCTTGGTCATGTAACAAAAACGATTTCAACCGATATTGGGTATATTCGTGAATAGGAATCTAGTCTAGAAACAATCATTTGAAAAGAATATTCGAAATAGAAAATGACCCTGAAAAAGTGAATCGAATTCTCACTTCACTTAAAAAAGACAATCATCTGGCAAAGACATTTGAAGGGAGCGCAAAAAATGGTTGTTTAACCGGATTTTACACACAATTGGCTTTAATAAATGGAATGGTAATTGGCTATGTGAAAATTAAAGGACAATATGACCTAGAAAAAGGAGATTTAAAAATTCAAGTGATTCCAAGTAATTTATGCTGGGTTGTTATCGCTTTCAACCTCATAGCTATAACCATTTTGACAACGAAGGGAATAACTGGCGATTTCTCCCTGTTTATCGGATCTTTTCTTTTTTTGTTAATGACTTTGGTGATTATGATCGCTTTCATAGTAGAAAGTAGAAGTTTCATCAAACAAATTATTAGAATTAGTCATTATAACAAATGAGAATAAACAAACAAATTGTCTTTATACTATTCCTGCTTTTTAATGCAACTAGGGTATTCAGCCAAACCATTGTTCTTGTTGATCAGAAGAATAACATCTTAACTGTTGATTGGGATTATTCCGTTACGATAACTCTTGATCGAAAGACCTCTCTTTCGTTTAAATCAGAAAAAGCACTCATACTAGTTCCTCAACTAAAATGTGATAGTCTAATTGAAATTGAGATTTCAGGTCCGCGTATTCAAACCTACTACTACCAATATTATTGCGAACAATTCAATCAACTTGATACAATTCAACTTGCTGATAGAACGCTAATAAAAGGGCAGACTCCAAGATTATTATTGGGCAAAACTCTTGAGCTGGATTCAATTTACAACAATCAATTATGGTTGAAAGATTGGCTCCTCGAATACAAAGATATTGTTGATGGTATTTCATTTAGCGTCTACAATACTGAACCGTTAACAAAGAAAGAAAAACGTTTCGTAAAGCAATCCATTGAACGCTATTGCCAACTAATTGACAAAAATGAATTTCGAGACAAGGTGTTTTTTAAGAATGAATGTTACACCACCGGTCAGGAAGATTTGTTTAACGCAGATAGCCAAATAACCAGAAGCTTCATTGACAATCAAAACACAACGGATATGAAGATTATAGCAGAAAAATATAGCATTGTGGTAACAGTTAAAATAGAATGGAAAAAGCAATAAAATGGCGCTAACTACCATCAAGAACAATCGAACATTTCACTTAGTGGAAGCAATAAATTTGAAATTAAACACTTTAATTTCGGAAAAATCAGTTAATAGTTGAATCTTTCATCAAGTGATTTTTAGCCATTTTAATCTTAAGATCGATACCTCTCAGGCTAAACATCAACTTCACCGTTTCCCTACTTTCAAAACCTCGTTTCCACGCCGTTTCGCGAGAATCATTATATTTGATAAATATCTGGCCGTTAGCTACCTTCTCAAGAATTGCTACTAATGGTTTTGTATTGGAATAAAACAAGTGAACTTTCACCAAACGAATACAAAACTTAGCATGAAAACGACTCTTTTTTTCTTCTTCCTGTTGTTGGTTTCAAACCGCGCTTTAAGTCAATCGGCATATATACAAGTAAATGGCGAAGCTAATCTTTCCGTATTTTTAAATGGTAAGATGGCCGGAAAGACCACTGCAGAATTGGGCGGCTTAATTATTGAAAATGTTACTGCCGGCAATAACCTGATTAAAGTAGTCAAAGAAGGTTTTACGCCATTCGAAGAAACCATTACCATAAAACCGGGTGAAGTTTTTGCCTATAAAGTAAAACCGTTTACAAAGCACGTCGTGAATATTTCCGAGGAAGGAAATTCCGGTGAAACGGACAATAAAGCAACGATAAAAACAGGTAACCTTGTTATTCAATCTGTACCCATCGAAATTAAAATTACGATTCCGGATATAGAAGGGATCAACAATATGCCTAAAACGAAAGACAAATGGCAGGCTGACAAAATTCCGGCAGGAATCTATGACATCACCTTTACATTTAATCAAAAAGTAATCAGTAAACAACTTGAGATCGTTGGAGACGACACAACAAGCATTTTCATCAATATGCTAAACGGCGAATTTAAGACGACCAATACACAGGATATAAGAAAAGAGAACGAACGGTTGGAACAACTGAAAGTATCAAAAGTGGAGCATTTTTGTGACAGTTTGTTTGCCGTTTATAAATTCAATCCAAGAATGAAAAGGGATGACTTTTGGTTGTACAACGCAGAAGCCCGTGCGATGAAAGATTCAAAGAAATGCGAAAACCCCTATAGTTCAACGGGAATTACGTATAGTTTATACAACAACAAATACAATCATGGCCCCGGTTACATTTGCTTTGATGCAGGATATGAGCTTGTCTACTATTCTTATACTCTTTATGATAAACAACGATTACAAGCTGAAGAATTTCTTAAAACGGTCAAACAAAAGATAGAAGCAACTGTCCCGAAAGAATATATCCGACGAAACGGCGAGAATCTTATTGGAGTTTATTATGCCAAGTATAATATCCATATATCCTATTACCTAAGTTATGACTTTGAGACATCGTTAGTGATTCGGTTTGATGTGCTTGGCGATTGAGCCATCGCTGTAGAACGTTTTCTCTTCGGTAAATCATTTTCGTGCCTGACTTGACCATTCATTTGATTCGTTTTTCGATTCAATAGTTGCGTGTTCCAACTTTCGTTAAGTGATTTTTAGCTATTTTAACCTTATGATCGATAACTCTCAGGCTAAACATCAATTTCAAGTTGTCACCAATTTCCAAGACCTCATCTCCACCCCTTTTCATGGAGAAATGAATGCAATTTGCTGGAAGCATGAATTAACAGGTGATTTTTCGGAGATTGTTCAGCAGGTAGAACTCACCGAAAATATAGTGGTATTGGATGAAGCCGAACTTCGTACATTTCAGTTAAGTGAACAAGGTCAACTTGCCCGTGAAATCCTGCTGGAAGACATGAAGCTTTTGAAAGCTCATGGCGCAGATCCTATTCTGAATGTAATCAAGTGTTATGAGCGCGATAACGTTTTTCCGTTTTTTCCCACCGATGTGTATTCGTTTCATGTAGATCGCTCGCCGGTGCCAACGGATACTTTTTTGTGCACGTATTATGGCGCGTCGAGCGAAATATTGCCCAATTCGCAAGCTACACAAAAGATCCTCGTTCCTGAAATACGGGAAGAACTCAACAAACTCTACCATGGTCCGGATGAAGGTTTTGAGGCATTTTTAACCGAACATTTCTTTGACCTGCATTATCAGCCCAAACCGGACGCTCAACTGATTCAATGCGGAATCGGTCACTTGTGGCGATTGGCGGTTGATCATCCCGGGAGTAGCGTGCTTCCTTGCCTTCACCGCGCACCAACAGAAAACCCCGGAGAGAAACGGTTGTTGTTGATTTGTTGAATACGCTTTAAAAGTGAAGTCTAGTATTCACATTTTGTTCTTTCATTAACTTTAGCCTCAATTGAGCAACGATAACGAATCAGGTAATTTTATCAATATTGATGTGCTTGAAGCGGCAATACGTTATGGGTTGAAGCAAGAAAAACAGCAAACAAAAAAATGAGCAATATACCATTTCAAGCAATCGACTGGACTTCTATTGAAAAAGTTGAACACAAAGGAGAGCAAGGAGTTGCACTCTGGCAGACCATTCAATTTGACGGACTCAGAATACGTCTTGTAGAATATTCTCCCGGATATTTGGCCGACCATTGGTGTCAGAAAGGGCACATCGTGCATTGTTTGGAAGGAGAATTCATCAGTGAATTAGAAACCGGTGAGCACATACAGCTTACGAAAGGTGAAACCTATGTTGTGTCAGACGAACTCAGCTCTCATCGTTCGAGCTCTACAGCCGGAGTTAAATTGCTTATCATAGACGGTGACTTTTTGAAAAACGGGTAGTTTGTGCACTTTCAGAGCAAAAGAAAAACGACCTTACATCTTCCCTATTCAAAGAATTAACGATCTTTATTCCCGACCAAATAACACTATGAATGGAAACCGAAAAAATATTCAAAACCAAAACAGGCTATTGTCACATCCTCCCCGATAAAATCGTTTTCACACGTGATGGTGTTATCGGGAATTTGGCCAGTACAGTAAGCGGCAATCACATTTATCAGTCGGTGATCATTTACCTAGCAGCGGTCGGTTTCCTCACGTATTTATTGATCAATAACTACGCAGAGAAGAATTACGTTCTTGTTGGTTTAGATGCCGGGTTGATTGCTTTGCTGTTGTATTACATCGTGCGTGCATTCAGTTATTCAGTAACACCGGTGATTGAGCGCAGCAGCATTCAACAAATTGTTTACAAAAAAGCAGTTCCTATGCTCACCCGCTCTAGTTTTGAAATTCATTTCACCAACGAAAAAGGTCGTACTAAAAAACGCTTGGTTTTTCTTCCGGGCTCACTCACCAACAGTGAATCCATTGCCAATGAAGCGCTCACAATCATGCGTTCCGAACATTTAATAAACGATTAATGAAATCATTCTTTTTATCCATCGGACTCGTTTCTGTTTTGTGCAATTGTACCGTAGCTCAAACACCGAAAAAGGAAGTGGCTACAGTTGCCGATCTAAAAGCCAAACTGGAACAATCGCTTTCGCTGTATCGCGCTACAGTTGGTGTTTCGGTAAAAGTGCTGGAAGACGGTGAAACTTTTACCATCAACGATACGGCGCATCATCCTACGTTGAGTGTGTACAAATTTCCGTTGGCGTTAGCCGTTTTACATCAAGTGGATCAACGCAAATTGAAACTGAATAAAAAAATTCACGTCACCAAAGAAATGCTGCATCCCGGAACGTGGAGTCCTTTCCGTGATGAATACCCGGAGGGAAAAAACGACGCCACTATTGCTGAGTTATTGAGCTATACGATCTTGCGCAGCGATAACAATACAACGGATATCCTTTTCGATTTATTAGGCGGACCTTCAGAGGTTCAGAAATACATTTCCGATCTGGGAATCAAAGACATGGCTATTGTGGCCAACGAATACGAAATGGGTGAAAACGGAAAACTCTACGACAATTGGTCTAAATCAGCAGCAATGGTTGATTTATTAGAACAATTTTACACCAAAAAAGTGCTCTCGGAAGAAAACACGGCGTTTTTGCTCAAATTGATGACGGATACACCAACCGGCATGAATCGCCTGAAAGGATTATTGCCCGCATCGGCAATGGTAGCGCACAAAACCGGAACTTCCGGCACCAACGAAGAAGGCATTACTGCAGCTGTCAACGATGTCGGAATCATTACCCTTCCCAACGGAAAACACTTAGCCATTGCAGTTTTTGTAACCAATTCCAAAGAATCGTTCGAAACCAATGAATACATCATTGCACATGTTGCCGCAGCAGTTTGGAATCATTATGCCGGTCTGTCAAAACCTGCTATGCGTACCGTTGATCTAAACGACAATGCACGTAACAGAGACATTCCGCTCAAAATCTACGAATCCGCTGCTCTTGATAATCAAAAAGTCGTGATCCTCAGCGGTGGTTATCTTTCCACCAACGATGAATACAGCTTTATTGCCAACAGACTTGCAGAAGAAGGATATTTGGTGGTGAGTATCCAGCACGATTTGCCCGGTGATGCTCCGATAGCCCAAGAAGGTAATATATACGACCTCCGAATGCCTGTTTGGAAACGCGGTGACAGTACCATGCAATTTGTACGCGATCAGCTCAAATCCATGTACCCAAATCGCAATTTTAATGCGCTGGTCTTGATCGGTCATTCCAACGGAGGAGATATGTCGTTGCTCTTTGCAAAAAACCATCCGAAATGGGTTAGTCACGTCATTACACTCGATCACCGTCGTTTCCCCATTCCAACAAATACTTGGCCCAAGGTATTGTCTTTTCGCGCAAGTGATTTTGAAGCCGATCCGGGGGTATTACCAACCTCCGAAGCGCAAGAAATGTATGGAATTCGTATCGTAGATCTGGGTAAAAATGCCAAACATGGCGATTTATGCGATACCGGAAGCAACGAATTGAAACAGCAGATCTTGAAAGAAATAGCCCGTTTTTTGAAGTAACTAATCGTATTTCAGGTTTCATCTTCTGTTAGAAAAAACAAAAAAGGTAACTTTACTTGTTTTGAAAGGTAATTTTACCTAAATTTGTTTGTATTAAGATAACAGGCATGATTCGTCAACAACATAACAAGGTTTTCAAAACCATTCCCAACAGCATGAATGATGCTGATATACTGCTCTACCTTCAAGGAGATGCCGTTAATTGGGAACATGTTCAAACACTCAAAGAAAGCACTCAATTTAAAGATGAGGTACTTTCAGGCTGGTTAAACGTTAGCGTAAAAACATTTCGTTCGTATAAAAAACCCGATCAAGAAATCAATATCAACATCAAAGAGCATGTTCTCTTGCTGTTGTCGCTCGTGCAACACGGCAAAAAAATCTTTCTTTCAATGGAAAAATTCGGCGAATGGCTAAACGCAGAAAATTTTTACTTCAACAAAAAAGCCCCGATTGATTATCTAAGAACAATTACGGGTATTCGCTTTATCGATGACCGGCTTACCGCTATGGAATACGGCGATAACGTTTAATTCATGGAGCTGTTCAGAATTTCAGCTGCGGCATATTCCAGCGAATTAACATCTTCCGGAGCAGCAAACAGATGGAATAAAAAAGGCGAATATGTTATTTATACTGGAGCTTCTAGATCACTATCGACTCTTGAATCGGTTGTTCACCGGAGTTTCATCAAACCAGACATTACCTACAAAGTAATGATCTTATCTGTAACCGATTCTGATCGTCTCATCAAAACAATCGGAACAAGCGACTTGCCTAAAAATTGGAGACAGTTCGAAGCATATTCTAAACTGCAGGAGATTGGCAGCGCATGGATTACCAGTAAAGAAACATTGATCCTTAAAGTGCCTTCTGTTGTCATTCCACAAGAATACAATTACGTCATTAATACCGAGCATCCTGATTTTAAAGCGAATGTACTGCTCGTGAGAACGGAAAATTATTTTTGGGACGAAAGGCTGTTGTGATCCCACAAACTTCTTTTTACAAATGGTACAACTTTTTGCCACAGATCATCCGGAGGCTGTCACCATGGTTCAGATGCACACAGATTGGAATGCTATTGCATTCCTTAATGATAAGAAATTACTTGGATACATCATCCGAGAAAATCTGAGACATCTGTGGCAACAATATGTAATCGAATCACTTTCAGAGGAAGATCAATCGTAATTCAACTCATCGTGGTGCTACCAGTACCGTATCGTTGGCTTTTCCGTAAGAAATCGTCAGCGCGTTGACTTCCTTGGTCAACGAATCCATTACTTCGGTATAAATACTTTGCAATTCGTCCTGGCGCGAGGTATAGTAGTTATAAGAGCGTTCAAACCGTCGCGGATCAATGCGGTATTTATCAAGGCAAACCCTCCCGGACGATTTCATTACTTTGTGGTAGTTATTGACCAACTGATAACGCGTTTGAGCATACGATTCCAGTACCGACAAATCGCGAATCACCATTACCATCGTATCACGGCCTATCAAATCATCCGGAGCACTAGGCGTGTCTATTTGATTGGAACACCTTACCGCTAAAAAGCCTAGTACGATCAACAACAGAATTCTCATCTATTGAACGTTAATCGCATTCCGGCTTCGCGATAAACACAGTCTTTTCCGTGTTCGTATACCGGAATTCCGTTTACAAAAGTCGCTTCGATTCGGTTTGAAAAAGTGGTGCCTTCCAGCGGCGACCATCCACAGTGATAAAACAATGATTCTTTCGTCACCGAAGTGGCAGCATCAGGATTTACCAAGACTAAGTCGGCATAATAACCTTCGCGGATAAATCCTCTTTCTTCCAACTGAAAACAAGTTGCAACAGCATGTGCCATTTTTTCAACCACACGTGTTCGGGCAATTTTGCCTTCTTTACTTGCTTCCAACATCGCTAACAAAGCATGTTGCACAAGTGGTCCGCCCGAAGGTGCACCAAGATACGATTGCGATTTTTCTTCTAAGGTATGCGGTGCGTGGTCGGTAGCAATCACATCGATGCGATCATCGAGTAACGCACGCCAAATTTCATCTTTATCCGCTTGTGTTTTCACCGCAGGATTCCATTTGATCAGTGAACCTTTTGTAGCGTAATCGGCATCGGTGAACCACAAATGATGGATACATGCTTCAGAAGTAATCCGTTTTTGTTCAAGCGGAATGTCGTTGCGGAACAAGTGTGTTTCTTTTCCGGTAGAAATGTGCAGAATATGCAAACGGGTATTGTGTTTTTTAGCCAATTCAACCGCTTTGGAAGACGACAAATAACAGGCTTCCTCATTTCTAATCAGTGGATGAGCGCTCATCGGAATGTTGTCGCCATACTTTTCTTTATACAATTCCAGGTTGGCACGAACCGTGGCTTCATCTTCGCAATGCGTTGCAATCAACAAGGGCACTTCAGCAAATAAACGCTCCAAAACAGCCGTGTTGTCTACCAACATGTTTCCGGTAGAAGACCCCATAAAAATCTTAACTCCACAAACGGTTTTTCCATCTGTTTTCAAGACCTCCTCCAAGTTATCGTTAGACGCGCCCATGAAAAATGAATAGTTGGCAAAAGCCGTTCGTTGGGCAATTTGGTATTTATCTTCCAATAAAGTCTGTGTCAACGCATTCGGAACCGTGTTGGGCATTTCCATAAACGACGTGATTCCGCCGGCAACTGCAGCCCGAGATTCGGAGGCGATGTTTCCTTTATGGGTTAATCCCGGTTCGCGGAAATGAACCTGATCGTCGATACAACCGGGCAACAATAACAATCCGGAACAATCGCGCTCGTCAACCTTTCCTTCAACTGTAAGATCGGTTCCTATTTTGGCAATTCGACCGTTTTCAATCAGTACATCCGCAACGCGCTCTGTACCTTCATTGACAAGCGTTGCCGCTTTTAATAAAATTCGTGACATCAGACTTTTAGTTTACGCATTTTCCACACACCGAAAAGTGCTTCTTTGAAAATGCTGGACGACATTTTAGATTCGCCGTATTGTCTATCAATAAACGTAATCGGCACCTCAATAATCTTAAATCCTTTGCGCTTGGCGGCGTATTTCATTTCGATCTGAAAGGCATATCCTTTAAAATGAATTTGATCCAAATTGATTGCTTCCAACACCTTCGAAGAATAGCACATGAATCCTGCGGTGGTATCCGAAATACCCAAAAACAAAATCAAGCGCACATACACCGAAGCAAAATACGAAAGCATCACCCGACCAAAAGGCCAGTTCTTTACTTTTCCTCCGCGGCAATAACGTGAACCGATGCTCAACTGCGCACCTTGTTCGGTACAGGCAGCCAACAAACGCGGTAAATCGGATGGATTGTGCGAAAAATCGCAGTCCATCTCAAAGATATAATCGTACTGCTGTTTCATCGCCCACTTAAATCCGTGAATGTAGGCCGTTCCAAGACCTAACTTCCCGGTACGCTCTTCTAAAAAAATACGATCAGGATACTCGGATTGTTTTTCTCGGATGAGATCTGCAGTGCCGTCAGGAGAGTTATCGTCGACAAAAAGAATGTGAAACGGGTCGCCCAAAGCCATTACAGCATCAGCCATTCGCTGAACGTTATCACGTTCGTTATAAGTAGGAATAATGACGACAGTACGAATCACATGGGTTTTATTGTGGGGTAAAATTAATGATTAATCCAGTCACAGGCTTCATTTTTGACATACTTTAGTAAATGATCCCTTAAAACACCACGGCTTTCGTATTTTTGCGGTATGTTGATTGTTCGAAACATCATCTTCCTCTTTGCTTGTCTGATCGTGCTAAACACATCATTTGCTCAGACTTCGTTGAACATGGAATTGCTTGACCGTTGGCACCAGGATTCGCTGATTAACAATACGAGCGAGGTGCGGTACAGTGATTGCTACGGGTTTGTTTGGAACGGAAAAGAATATGCCGTGGCCGGATCAACCGAAGGAACGCATGTTTTTGAGATTACTGCCAACAATACCTTTGTACCGAAAGGATTCGTCAAAGGACGATTTTCAGATCCGTCGGTTTATCATCGTGATTATTCTGTTTACCAAAATTACCTTTACGCCGTCTGCGACGAAGGTGTAAGTAGCTTACAGATCATTGATTTTCAGTATCTCCCCGACTCCATCCATCTAGTAGCCGAAGACACCACCTTGTTCGGTCGGGTTCACAATGTTTTCATTGACACAGCTCAAGCCAAGCTGTATTCGTGCATTCACCGATCAACCTCCAATACACAAACGATAGAAGCTCCGATGAAAATCTTTTCGTTGAACAACCCGCTTCAGCTAACGGAATTATGGTCGGGACCCGATGATGTGGTTGAAGTACACGATTGTTATGTCCGCAACGGAAAAGCCATTTTGAACTGCGGATTCGACGGATTACGCGTGTACGATTTCACCAATACAGCATCGCCGGCTTACCTCGACTCGAAAACCTTTTACCAGGATCAAGGTTACAATCACCAGGGCTGGCTCACTCCCGATGGAAAAACCTACGTCTTTGCCGACGAGACCAATGGAAAACAGGTGAAAAAATGTGCTTTTAATGGAACTACCGTTACCACAAACCCTATGCAACTCTTCGGTTACAATCACCTCAACGGATCGGTTCCACACAACATTATGGCGAATGACACTTTTGCGTTTGTCGCATACTACAACGAAGGATTACGTGTGTTCGATTTACGTTATACACCACCGATTGAAGTAGCCCATTACGACACTTATCCTGAGGACAATTTCTTCAAAATGAACGGAAACTGGGGTGTTTACAGCAACCTACCCAGTAAACGAATTTTAGCCATGGATCGCCAATATGGCTTGTTTCTCCTGCATTTCGACCAGCAAGCTTTTTTAGCTCCGCCGAATGAAGAAGTTTCATTCGTGTACCCGAATCCGGTGGAGGAAAATGGTCAATTGACCGTTCGTTTACCCAATTCGGTTACCGCTTTTGAGTGGGAATTGGCAGATGAATCAGGAAAGATGGTATTTGCGGGAAGTTTAAAAGATCAGAATTATTTACAGCTGCAACCCACCATTGCAAGCGGCATCTACTTTTTGCGTTTGCGTTACCGCGATTATTTGGATGATGAGCAAGAGGAAGTGGTGAAAATCATTATTTTGTAGCAACCAATCTCGTTTTTGCCATGCGCATTTTCTTCGCTTTAGTAATACTTCTATCGTTCACTTCCTGCGGCGACAGCACGATAACCTCCGAATACGACACCGTAAAAGCCAAAAAGATCATTCTTGAGGGAGAAGATGGGAAGGACTATGAAATTACGGTTGATCGTGAGGGAGAGGTGAAGGCGAAGGAGGTTCGTTGAACACTCATACTCATCATTCTTATTTTTTCAGGAACTGTGTTTATCTGAAATCTCCTGAATAAGTTTCAAGGGTCATATTCCAAATATTATTTTTTAAAGGATTAATGACAACCCCGAAAAATCTTAAAAACTATATATAATCGGAGCTACTTTAGGTTGTTCAAATCCCAGTTTTCTAAAATAACGAAAAGAGACAGAGTCTTTGAGTTTATTAACTTTTTCTTCCTCAGACATAGCTCGCATCCAAGTAACATCTTCCGCAATAAATTCATCTATTAAGCTACCATTCCCTGCAAAACCTTGAATATCAAAAAATTCGTAACCATCAATCATATTCTTATCCATCCATTCTCCATCAGGAATTTCTTCAATTATTGTACCCATATCTGATTTATCCAAGAGCATCATAGATTCCCAATTACTAGATCTTGTGAAAATTTCATAAACTGGTATTCCTTTATATGTACCAACAAACCCGCAAACATTAAATCCAGTAGAAACATACTCCGCAGAATAATCTTCCACATCTCTAAAAACATCGTATGAAATTCTAAAGTTCTTAGCTATTATAATTTTATTTGAGAGGTCCTTTTCTTGCAAACTTTCCAAAATCTCTAATAAACGGTGTTTAGGACATTTCTCCCTTTTTGCGATTTTACTCAATTCATGAGTTAAAAAACCCTCAATGTTCTCTGAAATCAGTCTAGCATGGCTATTCGGCCAGTCAACATAAACACCACCTGAATCTTCAACAAAATATCCTTTTGGTTCAAGTTGAGTAACTCCAATAAATCTAGATTCGAGGTGTAGGTTTTTTTCATGTTCAACGTGCTTATATTTCTTATAAATATTCCATAATGATGGAAACGAATAAATCCCCTTTTTGACTTCCTTTTTGAAATCGTCAATTATACTAGGACTAACTGGTTGCTCAAGCCAACTTTTTTGTAAGTCCTGATCTAACTCACTTTTAAGATCGTAAATTGCTTTTTTAAAATCAGCAACAAACTCCAAAGTAAATATTGTGAAAACTTTTTCTGAAAGAATTTCATCAAACTTACTTTGATTTACTTTTTGAATAAAATCTTGAAAGCGAGTTTTTTCTCCTTTGTTAAAATTAATTGAGCTTAGGTTGAATTCTTTCCTACTGTAGAAATATATTCTTGCTAGCAGAATTAACAACATATCATACAAAAAAGGTCCATTATCAACATGATTCTCCCATAAAAAGAAAAAACGATGTTCTATTGAATGTCTCCTAATTCCTAACTCTTTTAAATCATTCAAATTAACCGGTAAAATATCTTTATTAGCAAAAGAACTAGAATTTCCTAACGGTTGATTATAATTTAAGAAGCTATATATGAGGTTATATTTTTCTTTATGCAATGCATAAGAAAGTATATGAATTATATTTATTTGTATGTTATTGTAAATGAAATTTTCTTGTATTGTCCGCTCAATATGCTTTATAAGATTTTTGAATTCCGTCAAATAATTTTCGGTAATGCTTGACCTCAATTCATCCCAAACAGAATTGATTTTTTTAATTTGCTCCTCATATTCATTTATTAGATAAATACTGCGAGATCTGTATATTGTATCATGAAGAATAGTATCAAGGTCACGCCTTCTATTTTTCTCGCCCCATTCTCTTCGCTCTATGAAATTATATTCAATGTTAGAATCTGTAACAAGAATTCCATCAATTAATTTTTTTGCCAAAGATTCAATTACTAAAGATTCATTTTGATTAATTGCTGTTTTCATTGATCTGAAGAACTGTTCATCCAATGTAGTCAAGAGTTTTTTAAAGTGAAAATCTTCAGTATAAAGACATGATAAATACCAAAAATAATAGCCTTGTCTTTTTAGAAAAAGATACTGAATGCTACTTTCAAACGACTGGTTTACTAAATCATCTATCAATAACCCTAATTCATATAAAAACCCAATATGTTTGTCTGGAGCAAACTTGGTTTGGCTTATTTTCATTAGAAGCTCTATTATTCCTTCATTCAATGTCTCTGCTAGATCAATTCGTCCAAATTTGATACATTCCCTCCTCAAAGATGAAATCGCACTAACAAGACTATAGAAACCATACCTAACACTTTTCCTTGAAATTAGATTTTTTTCATTGCTTCGTTTTGAAATTGCAAAATCAAATTTTTTCGGATCATCCGTACTAAAAATCTCTGTGTAATCTAAATCATACTCATCTGAAAGAATTCCCTCTGGATTAAATAGCCTATTATAACTGTTTTGATTTGAAACTATCAGACTTAAACTTTTAGCGAGAATTTCATTGAGCTCATTTAGTGACTTGAAAAACAATTGATCTCTCCTTGTTTCAAGTGCAATGAAACCGGCAATTTTAATTCTATCAATTGCACGAAAAAACTCTTCATGATCCTTAATTATTTCTGATTCAGTTTTCATGCAGTTTCGATTTAGCAATGTTCGCTGATAAATTAATAATCATCGTTTCTGTGTCCACGGATATATCGATAATAGTACGGAAATACTTGTATGACATTACTAATGTATAAATTGAAAAACCCAAAACCACTAGACATCCAAAGCCGTTATTTATGTCCGCAAATAGAAGTAATAATATGTACGCCATAAATATTGGTAAAAAAACACGTTGATAATAAACCTCCCATCTATTTTTAAACCAATCAACTATTGCCTTATCTCCGTATGGTGTTAATTTTCTCGAAACAATGTTAATCGTAAGTGGTAGCACAAGGGCATACATACTAACTAACATACCTAAAACAGATCCAAGAAACGAATCAGAACTACAAAATTCTAAATACTTTGACCAAGTCTTTTGATAAGGAATATAATCCCCTGCATAAACACTTAAAAAAACAGTACCTCCAGTTAAAACACCCCAAATCAAGATTATATATTTTAGCTTTCTATCAATTAACATAAGAATACAATTTATAGATCACGTAACAAACACTGATCGAAACAATAAAAGCAATTAGCCACAAAAGTATGTCAGGAACGAGAAATAGTGCTTCTTCAAAACGCTTAAATCTTTCGAGATATTTTTTCAAAATATTGGCTAAGTAATCTTCATTTTTAATGTGCTCAAAAAACGAAAATCAAGTTCATTTTTTTGAATTCATGGTTATTTATTGTCACATAGTTAGGTAATTTAGTTGATTTATTCAAATCCCTTAACTTTACAGCAATCTATCATAAACTTACTTTTCATTTATAATAGTGTATGATCGCTTATGATACTTCACTCTCCTTCATCGCCTCCTGAATCAAATCAAATTCAAAGCCTTTGCTCATCAGGTAGCGCTGCAATTTCGCGCGTTTTTTCCAAGGGTCTGTTTCGCGGGTGAGGTCACGGAGTTTTTTGGCGGTTTCTTTGAGCAAGATGGCGTAATATTCATCGCCATCGATGGTTTTTAAACCACGTTGAATGGAAACTTCGCTGACGAATTTTTGTTTGAGTCCTTGTTTGATTTTGAGTCGACCCCAATGTTTGATGCGTAGTTTGCCCGAAACGAATGCTACGGCAAAACGTTCTTCGTCAAGGAATCGGTTGCTGATCAAATGCGCCATCAAGCGATCTTTCTGATCTTCATCCATGCCCCATGAGCGCAGTTTATTCACTACTTCATAGTGGCACCTTTCCTGATAGGCGCAATAGGCTTCAATTTTCGCCTTTGCTTCCAGAAACGAAAAATTGCTCTCTGACATCAGAGAGCAATTTCATTATTATTTGCATCCAAAAAGCTGTATTCCAACAGATTTTGAGCTGTTACGCCCCGCACGTCGATCCACTTTTTGTATTTGAAGAACCATTTACGTTGCTTCGACATCACGCCTTTCTTGAAGTAAGCTTCCAGATAAGGGTGAACGAGCAAAGTCAATTTCTTTTCCTTACGATCTTGCAGCAAGTAGTTGAGATTATTCTCAATTTCCTCGGCATACAAGATCGATGCTTGAATTTCACCCGTTCCGTTACATGTAGGACACATTTCAGAAGTGTTGATATCAGTTTCCGGACGCACACGCTGACGGGTAATTTCTACCACACCGAATTTAGACGGAGGAAGGATATTGTGTTTCGCTCGATCCGACTTCATAAACTCCTTCAATTTCTCGAAGAGAATCTTGTTGTTTTCACGGTCGTGCATATCAATAAAGTCAATGCACACAATTCCACCCATATCGCGCAATTGCAATACACGGGCTATTTCCTCGGCAGCTTCAATGTTTGTTGCCAATGCGTTCGATTCCTGACCATCAGCACCTTTACGGTTTCCGCTGTTCACATCCACCACATGCATGGCTTCGGTGTGTTCAATAATCAGGTAACCACCACTTTGAAGCGGTACTTTTTTACCGAACATGGTCTTGATTTGCTTGCTGATTCCGAAACGCTCGAAGATGTCTAACTTACCGTCGTACAACTTCACGATTTTCTCACGTCCGGGAGCAATTCCGCTAATGTATTCTTTCAATTCTCCCATGAGTTTTTCGTCGCTCACATGGATATTGGTAAAATCAGCGTTCAATAGATCGCGCAGGATAGACGATGTTTTATCGATTTCTCCTAATACGCGTCGAGGTGGTTTTGCAGTCTTTAGATTAGCATGCATGTTTTTCCACTTCTCGAGCAGATTGCGTAAATCCTGATCAATAGCTTCCACCTTTTTGGTAGCTGCTACGGTGCGGATGATTACGCCAAAATTCTTTGGTTTGATATCTTCCATCAAATCACGCAAACGCTCACGCTCTTCAGGTGATTTGATTTTTTGGGATATCGAAATTTTGTCCGAAAACGGAACGAGCACCAAATAACGACCGGCCAGTGTAAGTTCTGCGCACAAACGCGGACCTTTACTGGAAATGGGTTCTTTGGCAACTTGCACCAAAATCGGGGAAGATGTGGAGATTATATCTCCGATTTTTCCATCTTTTGGGATGTCTTTCTCTGACTTGAAATACAACAAATCAGCGACGTTTTGCTTCCCTTGCAAGGTATCTCGTGTGAATTTATCCAACGATTGAAATTGTGGGCCCAAATCGAGGTAATGCAAAAACGCATCTTTCTCGTAACCCACATCAACAAAGGCTGCATTGAGGCTGGGAACTACTTTTCGTACCTTCCCGAGGTAAATATCACCAACCGCAAAGTCGGTGTTTCCTTGTTCCTCATGTAATTCAACCAATTTACCATCGCGTAGGAGCGCAAGCCAGACACCCGAGGGACGAGCATCTACAACAAGTTCTAAACTCACGAAAGTATAATTAGAAAGTGACTAAAACAGAAAAACTTAGTAAGCGCTTACCTACTAAGTTCTCTGAACTTCTTAAAGAAAATTATTTCTTCTTCTTATGACGGTTTTTTCTTAGTCGTTTCTTACGCTTGTGCGTAGCCATCTTATGTCTTTTTCTTTTTTTACCGCTTGGCATAGCAATGTTATTTATGGTTATTAATACTGTTATTACAATTCAATAGCTTCTAAAATGAAGCACTCCCGTCGATTAAACAGGAGTGCAAAGATATAAAAATAAGTTTTTCCACATCCATTGGATGCGAAAAAGACGGAAATTATTTCACTACTACCTTATTTTTCACTTCTTCAACAAACGTTTTAGCCGGTTTAAAAGAAGGAATATTGTGTGCTGGAATAATAATCGTGGTATTTTTTGAAATATTACGACCTGTTTTCTCCGCTCTCACCTTCACTACGAAGCTTCCGAAACCTCTCAAATAAACATTCTCGTTTTTAGCAAGAGAACTTTTAATGGAAGTCATGAATGCTTCAACAGCTTTCTGCACTTCGTTTCTTTCCAACCCTGTCTCCTCTGCGATTTCAGCAACAATATCTGCCTTTGTCATTTTACTTGTATTAAAGATTTTCAACAATTTGATTTTCAAGCGCAAAAGTAGTTCGTTAAAAGCGTTTATTTTTGCTTTCGATGATTTTTTATTAATATTTTCCCTAAATGGCTGATTTTGTTCTACAAATTACCGAATGGTACAGACTAAATGCTCGGGCACTCCCTTGGCGCGAAACAAAAAATGCCTATTTCATTTGGTTGTCGGAGATAATTCTGCAACAAACGAGGGTCGATCAAGGGATGAAATACTACTTTTCGTTCGTTACCAATTTTCCGACAGTTGAACAATTGGCACTCGCCGACGAAGAGCAGGTATTGAAATTGTGGCAAGGATTAGGCTATTACTCTAGAGCCCGAAACCTGCACAAAACGGCTCAGCAAGTAACCGAACAGTTTAATGGCGTATTTCCTGCGTCTTATGAGGATTTACTTTCACTGAAAGGAGTTGGTCCTTATACAGCCGCCGCAATTGCTTCTTTTGCATTCGATTTACCGCACGCAGTGGTGGATGGAAACGTCTATCGCATTTTGAGTCGCTATTTCGGTATTGATCTTCCCATCGATTCTACCGAAGGGAAAAAAGCTTTTCAGGAACTGGCTTCAGAGCTCATTCCTGCAAATGATCCGGCGCTTTTCAATCAATCGGTGATGGAATTTGGTGCCTTGCAATGTACACCGACCAATCCTTCCTGTGAAACCTGCGTGCTTCTTCAAAGTTGCGCTTCTGGAAAGAATGAACGCTGGAAAGAACGTCCTGTCAAATCGAAAAAAACAGCGGTTCGTGATCGTTTTTTCCATTATTTCCACATCGAGCACGAAGGAAAAATTGCCGTAACCAAGCGCGTTGACAAAGATGTTTGGCAGCATTTGTATGAATTCCCAATGATTGAAACGCTTTCTGCCGAATTGCTGGAATCGGATTTAGCTCAATTTCCGGTTCAGAATATGGATTTCGCTACCGTTTCTTCTTCGAAACACATTCTGAGTCATCAGCGGATTTACGCAACCTTTCATCGGCTTACAATCACTAAACCATCTGATTTGGAACATTTTGAAGCAAACGACATCGGTTCTTTCCACGAATTGCCCATTCACCGATTGATGCACCGATATGTTGAAAAGTACATGAATTAGGCGTTTAATTTTCCTTATATTTGTAAGAGCCTGTTTAAAATTGTTTAATGAAATAAATTAGCTAGGCATTTTGATGTGGGATGAGGCAAATTTTGCAGTCATAGCACGCGTCTCTGGCGAAAAAATTGAACGAAATAACACACAAAATGGCTGCTAAGAATGAAATTACAATAAATTTGAACAGGCTCTAAAATGGCAGGTAGCGTAAATAAAGTAATACTGATTGGAAATCTGGGGAAAGACCCGGAAATTCGACGATTGGAAAATGGCGCTGTTGTGGCAAATTTTCCGCTTGCCACTTCTGAAACTTATGTTGATAAAGCTACCGGTGAACGCCGCGAAACAACCGATTGGCACACCATTGTTTTATGGAGAGGTTTGGCTGAAGTTGCCGAAAAATACGCCCGAAAAGGTCAGAAAATTTACGTGGAAGGAAAATTGAAAAATCGCTCCTGGCAGGATAAAGATGGAAACACGCGTTACACAACCGAAGTATTGGGTGAATCGATGACCTTGTTGACTCCAAAGAGCGAAAGTGATCGTCCTGCACCCACAAACACAGCTCCTTATCCCACAGAGCCGAGTTCCAATCCAAGTCCATTGGATTTGAACGCTAATTTTGAAGACGATTTACCGTTTTAACGATAGAAATGGCAGAACCACTCAGTAGCGACCCTGTTCCCGTCATCTTGCAGTCTGGAATGTACTTTTCCGACTGGATGTTCTACATCATCACATTACTCCTTCTTTTTGGTTGTTCGGCACTTTTTTCCGCTTCGGAAGTTGCGTTTTTTGCATTGAGTCCCTCTGATAAAGATGAATTAAAAGCCGATGGAACGCGCAGAAGTAACCAAACCTTAAATCTACTTGAAAAACCCAAAGATTTATTGGCAACCATTCTCATTTCCAACAACTTGGTAAATGTTTGTATCATTATCATTTCCACCGGATTCATAGATCAATTGTACCCCATTCACAATGATAATCACACGATTCGTTTTCTGATTGAAGTCATCGGGATCACACTTTTGCTCTTGTTATTAGGCGAGGTTGCTCCCAAAATTTACGCTTCGCGCAACACCAAATTTGCGGCACGGTTCATGGCTCCACCGCTTACTTTATTAAACGTCCTTCCTCCTATTTCATGGATTAGGCTATTTTTGGTTTCGGGTACGAATCTGATAAAACGCCGTGCCGGAAAACGCGGCATTAACCTCTCTTCAGATGATTTGGAACAAGCACTCGCTCTAACCAAAGAAGAAAGCACTTCCGAGGAAGAGCATCGCATTTTGGAGGGAATTATCAAATTCGGAAACACCGATGTGAAACAAATCATGTGTTATCGGCAAGAAGCCGTTGCCATTTCCAATGACCTGACCTTTCCCGAAGTATTGGAAGTCATTTTAGAAGCCGGTTACTCGCGCATTCCTGTCTATGAAGACTCGTTCGACAACGTGATCGGAATTCTTTACATCAAAGACTTATTGCCTTTCCTTGGTGATGAGGAATACGACTGGATGCAGCTGATCCGCAAACCTTATTTTGTTCCCGAGAATAAAAAAATAGACGATTTGCTCAAAGAATTTCAAGGCATGAAAATGCACATGGCTATTGTGGTGGATGAATACGGCGGTTCTGGTGGTTTGGTAACGTTGGAAGATGTTTTGGAAGAAATTGTAGGCGATATCACTGATGAATTCGACGACGACGAAATTGTGTACACCAAAATAGATGAAAACACCTATTTGTTTGAAGGACGCACCGCACTTGTTGACTTTTACAAAGTGATGAACCTCGACGGAAAAGAATTTGAGATCAACAAAGGCGAAGCCGATACCTTGGGCGGTTTTGTAACCGAACTCGCCGGACGTATTCTTAGAAATAATGAATACATTCGTTTCGACGGATTAAAACTCGTCGTAGAATCGTCAGACAAACGTCGCATTAAAATGATCAAAGCCTTAATAGAACATGAATAACTTCCGTATTTCCCAACTGTTTTCCATCCTTCTACTTTTGTTTGTAATGGCTGCATGCGGCGAAGAAATGCCCATTCCAAAGCCACCAACGTATTTACGTACCGATTTTCCGGAACACACTTATAAACGCACCAATCTTGATTGTCCGTACAGTTTTGAATTGTCGGAAGCATACAACTACAATCCGGTCATCGAAAACGGGGTTCGTACTTGTCATTTGGATATTAACCTCGGGCAACTCAACGGTGTGATCAATTTTTCGTACATCGAGATGGAACATCCGCTCAAAGACTACATTGATTATTCCATCAATAAAGTGGAAGAACACAAGGTAAAAGCTGATGCCATTGAAGATAAACAATTTCTTCATCCTGAAAAACGGGTATTCGGAACCTTTTTCGAACTCAAAGGAAATGTAGCTTCGCCGTTTCAGTTTTACCTCACCGATTCTACCAATCGATTTGTAAGCGCGGTTGTTTATTTCAATGCTCGCCCAAATTACGATTCATTACGCCCGAGTTTGGAATACTTGAAGCAGGATTTGATGCATTTGGTGGAGACTTTTGAGTGGAAGAAATAATTTTACAAGGGAACTAGGATTTGGAGAACTAAGGAACTAGGCTTGGAAACATCCCAGTTCCCCAGTTCCCTATTTTTTCCTATTTCCCCAAAAAATCTGTAAATTTATCCAAACTATAAGGCTAGAATAATTATGAAAAAACTACTCCTGATAGCATCTCTCTCCATTTCGATGTTATCACAGGCTCAGGAATACTCCCGGGCTAAAATCCTCACCGACAGCAGGGGCTTGCAAACACTAGCAGAACTTGGTGTAGCTGTCGATCACGGAACTGTAAAACGCGAAACTTTTTTTATCAGCGATTTTTCTGCTGCTGAAATTCAATTGATCAAAGACGCCGGTTTCGAAGTCGAAATTCTGATTCCGGATGTGAAACAGTATTACGTAGATCGCAATGCGACGCAAACAGAACCTTCTCGAAATGCAGGCTGCTCCGGACAGCAAGGAGGTAACAATTTTATTCCGGAAGTGCCTGTCAATTTCAACCTCGGAACGATGGGCGGTTTTTACAAGTACCAGGAATTCATTGACGAAATCGATGCGATGGCTGCGCAATACCCTAATCTCATTACGGTAAAAGACACAATCGGTAATCATGTAAGTATTGAAAATCGTCCGATTTACTATATGCGTATGTCCGACAATCCCAACACGGATGAAAGCGAACCTGAAATCTTGTACACTTCCATTCACCATGCCCGCGAACCGAATTCACTTTCGGAAGTGATTTTCTACATGTGGTACTTGCTCGAAAACTACGACAACAGCGAAGAAATTCAGTTCTTGCTCGACAATACGGAATTGTATTTTGTACCGATGATTAATCCTGACGGGTACATATACAACGAAACTACCGACCCGAACGGTGGCGGAATGTGGCGTAAAAACCGCAGAAATAACGGAGGAAGCTATGGTGTCGATTTAAATCGAAACTATTCTTACCAGTGGGGAACCACAGGAATCAGTATGACGCCTTCGGCAGATACTTACCCCGGAACAGCTGCATTTACGGAACCTGAAACACAAGCTATTAAATGGTTCTGTGAAAACCGCGATTTTGTATTTGCGTTCAATGCGCATACGTATGCTGATGATATTCTTCACCCGATTGGAACCACAATAGCAGAATTTGCAGTCGATCACGATTATTTCCAGGCCTTTACAGGACACATGGTTCAGTACAACGGGTATTCAAACACCAAAAGTTCAGACCTTTATCCTGCTTCAGGTGATTCTGACGATTACATGTATAAAGTAGATACGGTTCAAAAACCAAAAATCTTCGCCATGACACCAGAAGTTGGTAGTGACGGTGACGGATTTTGGCCTGCTTCTGCTGACATTACCGGCATTTGTCAGGAAATGGTATTCCCGAATCTGATCTTATCGCACATGGCACACAAATACGTGGTTGTAACAGATACCGATCCTTCTACAGTAGAAACAATGACCGGAAACTTCAACCACTCGGCTTATCGATTGGGGCAAGAAAACGGACCAGTTACTGTTTCGATTGAAGCGTTGGATGGAATTCAAAGTGTCGGCACCGGTATTTCGCATGATTTGGCAATTATGGAAACGGCTAACGGAGCTATTTCTTACACACTTAATCCGGCAATTCAATACGGAGACCAAATTCGTTATGTATTGAATACCGAATATGTTTTGTGGACCAAAAGAGATACGATTGTAAAAACCTTCGGGTCGATTAACTCTCAGTTTATTGATGATGCTTCCACGATAGTGAACTGGACAGGAAACTGGAGCACTACAAGCAACGAATACGTCTCTCCTTCTCAATCGTTCACTGAATCTCCATCGGGCGATTACAACAATAATACAACACGTACTTACACATTCAATGATGTGGTTGATTTATCGCACGTGACGGAAGCCGCTGTGAATTATTATGCCAAATGGGAAATTGAAAGCGATTACGATTTCTGCCAATTTCAAGTTTCTACAGACGGTGGAACAACTTGGATTGGACAATGTGGTTTGTACACCTCTACAGCAACAAGCCCGGACGGAGTTCAACCTGTTGGAGAACCGGTTTACCAAGGTGCACAAAGTGCTTGGGTATTGGAAGAAATCAGTTTGAGTGATTATATCGGTGAAACGGATGTTCGTTTGCGTTTTGTATTAAAATCAGACGGTGGTGTTCGTATGGACGGTTTCTACTTTGATGATTTCGAACTGATGTACAACATTGATTATACAGGTGTGGAAGAAAATGTTTTGGGTGCTAAAAGCATGCCTAATCCGGCAAACACTTACGCGCAGATTGCTTTTGATCAACCGATATCAACAGGTTTGGTTAGTGTTTACAGCATGACAGGCGAATTGATTCACACTGAAAAAGTAACTGATTTGACCAATAAGATTGTGTTAAACACCGAAAAGTGGAGCGAAGGAATGTACACGGTTGTTGTTTCTGAAACGGCACAGTTTATTTCACCGGCAAAATTGGTAGTTGTTCACTAACAAAAACAATCATTAAAATAGGTAAAGGCCGTTCGAAAGAGCGGTCTTTTTTTTTAGGATTTGTCTAACAAGAAAAAGGCATGGAAACGGGAGTCTCCATGCCTTTTATTCAACCTAACCTAACCACCTAAATCATAAGTAAAACAATAGGAGGTCAAAAAAGTTCAACTTATTGCAAAAAAATAAATCTTATTTACGAAAGGATTGCGCGCCGATTGCTTTCGATCAGCCTATTTCAGCAGGTTTGGTGAAGTGTTACAGTAAGAACTGCAAAATTGGTGGTGATTCACCAAATAAATGACACACTAATTTTGAAGAGGCCGTTCGAAAGAGCGTGTTTTCTTTATTTAGCTTGGGATCCTAAAAATGGTTTTGGATACCAAGTCCAGTAGGGACAAAATATGCTAGCCAAAAATATCCGAAATTCAATTCGCCCATAAGGGCAATGTCATTAAGTTAAGCTCTAGAATTAATGCACAACCAATTAATAAATGAGTGTTAAAATCTCCATTTCCGTCCTGTAGGGACGAAATATGGTAACACTAGGCTACCAAATAATCCATCACCTCGTAGGGGTGAAACTAAACAACAACTATATAGACAGTATATCTTACCCCTAGTGGGGTAAAAAAACGTGGTTTACGTCCCTTTTACGTCCCGATGGGACTTCATTTATTGCGCAACTTGTTTATATAAGACATCAAGCTTAACTTAATGACATTGCCCTAAGGGGTGGAGTTTGACAGGGAGCAGACTTGTTACAATATTACGTCCCTACGGGACTTTTAGTGGGAAATAATAACACTAAAAAAGCCCTGAGATAATATCAGGGCTCTAAAGATTATACATATCTGCAATACGATTCATGAATCAATCAATCCATTTATCATCTTTCATTTCTCCGAGAATCACCACATCCTTCGTGCGTGAGTAATCTTCTGCTGCAAGTAGCATTTGTTCACGTGTGTCGCGGCGAATGCGTATGCCCTGAGACCCAGAGTTGCGCACTTCAATGTAGAATCCGTCGCGCAATCGTGCTGGCTTTGTTGGAGGTCTTCCCATGATGTTCTGTAAATTTCGTTCGACTAATATAGCAAAAGACTGACTGAAATGTTAAAAATTATATTTTTTTATGAGTCCAACAGATCATTGCTTGGATTCTTAATCGCCTTTTTCTGTTTTCCAAACCGTACACTTTGCACCAAACCAACGATGGAAAATGCCAATGCAATCATTGCATAAAACATCAATCCGCCACCGCCTTCATCAAAACTTGAAAAGCCAGGTGAAAGAATCATCATTACATCAACCAACAAAAATATTCCACCGAAAGATAAACCAATAATGCTCAGAACTTTTGAAGTGCGTGTTTTGATTTTCAACAGACCTAATAGATCCGATGTTATAAAAAACAAGATGAAAAACACTGAAATCAATGCACCTTCAAGCGTGTATTCTGAGGCCAATCCATCTGAATAATAGCTTGAATAGCTACTATAACTATCATATCCGTAGGAACTAAAACTACTAATCCATCTTGACGACTCAACAGATTCAACATAATAACCTATAATCCCCATAAAAATGACAGAGAGCGCAATTCCTGCTATGTAAAATACTTTATTCATAGTATTAATTTTCGGCGAATATAGATTTTTTTACTACAAGTAACAACTTGGTTTACTGTAAACTACTCATTCATACAGGTTATCAAAACACTTTAACGATTTAATATCTTCCTGCCAAGGAATTCAAAAAAAATCACCTTTGAAAGTTCTGAAGCACTATTTTTTTAAGCGAATACTTTGAATCAATCCAATAATAGAAAAAGTAAAGGAAATGATCGCATAAGGAAAAAACAGCATCCCTACTTCATCAAAACTCATTGAAGCAGGATCATTCAATATCAATGCGGCCAATGCAGAAGCCAGCAAACTCAAAGAGATTCCAATGATTGAAAGCACTTTTACAATTGTTGTTTTCACTCTTATCAAACCGATCAAATCCATGAGAATGGCATATCCGAAAAAGGCAAAAAGGTAGACAACGGCACTGACTGTCCTAAATGGTTTAGACATTCCAAGCGTTCCAGCAATGTAAACGTTACCTATACTGTGAAAAATAAACCAGCACAAAATAGCTGAAGATAGGATTCCGGTAGCGTAGAGTATTTTATTCATAAGATTTTAGCATAAACTAAAGGAAAATTACTCAAAAACAATCAATCTGTCCATGAACTTTTTATTCAATAATTGAATAGAATGTTCCCAATTCTGAAATTTCCATGCGAATCAATTTCCAGCAAATAAACAAGACCATTAAGTGATCGATTCTATTTTTGGGCAATTTACTTGATCGATAAAGTTTACTCAATGTAACAGGTTCATTTTCGGCAATCAATCCCAATAATTGTGTTTCTTCTTCCCCGAATTTTTCAGGTCGAGCGCTTGGTCTTTTTTCCTGTTTCCAAACATTGAGCAAGATTTTGTTTGCCAGCAAGGTGTGATCTTGTCGACGGATATAAACTCGCCATTTTCCTTCTTCATCGGGCGAAGAAACCGGTTTTTCTGATGTTGGTAGAATATGAATTTCCAACACCAATCGCATGTCTTCTTGCCACACACGCGATTCAAAAGAAAGTTTCGGTTTACAGTACATATCTACTGCCGCATCGATCATGTGAATTTCTTCAGACGGATCTATTCCGGTGATTTTCCCGTTGTCTTTTACACCGATCAACAAACGACCGCCATCCGTATTTGCAAAAGCCGAAAGCGTGCGTGCGATCTTCTTTGAATCGTCGATTCTGAACTTAAAATCAAGCTGCTGGTGTTCACCTTGTTGAATGATGGATTTTAACGTTTCCATGCCACGAAGTTAAGATTTCTATAGAAAATTTGAGACTCGAAGTGACTGAGGAACGAAGTCTACTTCTGAGTCCAGATTTGCCACGCTTTGTTGGCCTGTTCTTTGAGCATGGAAAGTCCGTTGAGGGTTGTTGCTCCTGCAGCAGCACTTTGAGCCAAAAATCGAGTTTGAGAAGGATTGTAAATCAAATCAATCACCAAGTGTTCTTCGGTTAAATGCGCGAAGGGAAAAGGAACGCTTTCATCCACATTCGGAAACGTGCCAACAGGCGTACAATTCACAATTACTTTGCAGGCATTCAGCATGTGTTCATTGATGTCGGAATAAGCAAATTGTTTGACTTCATGCGGAACCCTCGATGCATAAATCACATCCAATCCGATGGATTGAAACACGTAAGCAACTGCTTTGGAAGCTCCGCCAGTACCTAAAATCAACGCTCGTTCATGTCGATTGGTCAGAAACGGTTTAATGGATTGATGAAACCCGAATGCATCGGTATTGTGACCAATTGTTTTTCCATTCTGAAACGCAATAACGTTGACGGCTCCAATGGCTTTTGCTTCGTCGGAAAGTTCATCCAAATAAGGAATTACGACTTCTTTGTATGGAATGGTTACGTTCAATCCGGAAAAAGAACCGGTATCAAAAACGGATTTGATTTCATTGATCTCCGGAAGTTCAACGTTCTCGTAAACAGCAGAAATGTTCTCTTGTTGAAACTTTTCGGTGAAAAATGCCTTTGAAAAAGAATGTCCAAGTTGTTTCCCGATCAACCCGAATTTACGCATGTTTCTTACCGAATTTAGCACGTAAAAAGCTAATAATCATCGGTAAAACGGAAATGAATATGATCCCCAAACATACTTTTTCGATGTTGTGTTTGATCCAATCTACATTCCCAAGGAAATAACCTGCAAGCGTTAAGCTGAAAATCCACAGAAAACCACCGATTACATCAAACAGTAAAAACTTGCGGTAGTTCATTTTACCAATTCCGGCTGCAAACGGCGTAAAAGTTCTTACCAACGGAACAAAACGCGCCATAATGATGGCCTTCACTCCATTTTTCTCGAAAAAAGCTTCTGTTTTTTCCAATAACGATTGTTTCACCAACTGACGGCCTCTGATTTTCCAATTGAACACACCAAGCCCCAGTTTCCGACCTATCCAATAATTAACGTTATCTCCAAGAACCGCTGCAATGACTAAAAGTCCGAGCACCATGGCTAGACTCAACTCACCAGGAGTACCATCGATAGCTGGAGCGGCAAACAAACCGGCAGTAAACAGTAAGGAATCGCCGGGCAAGAATGGCATGATTACCAATCCTGTTTCCACAAAAATTACCAGAAACAGAATAACATAAATATAATTTTCATAGTTCCTTACGAACGTTCCGAAATGTTCCAGATCAAACAGCTGGTGAAAAAAGTCTAACATACTGCGAAAATAACTTTTTTTACCTCCGGTGATGTTGGATAGATAATGTTTGATGCTTGATGTTGGATTTTTTGATTGGATTCGTTCTTCGATTAACTGAGTTTTTACTTCTTCAACTTACTAAGAATAGTTGTTCAAAATTTGTTTCTGAAGACTGTAATATTACCTAAAGCCTCATCCAACATCAAGAATCATTTAATTTTCACACTGATTTCCATCACAAAAGTCGCAACCGATTCACCATCAGAAGTAGCTTCAACGGTAACAAACGCATTTTGTCGTTCACCGGTTTGTTGCGCCAACAGCACCAATTCCTTGACTTTATCGCCTTCGTCGGAAGTGAAAAACACGGTTGACATGGCACGCTTGTGGAAAGTTGCCTGCATCGATTTGAACACAAACGACGGTTTCACACCGAGTTCATCCGAAAAATAAAAAGCGTGTAAACCGGCTGCTACATCGGCTCCAACGGCCAGCGAACCAAAATACATGCTTTTCAAGTGATTGCGGGTACGTCTTCTGAGTCGAATGGAAAGTACCGCTTTTTGATCGTCAATCGATTCCAATTTGGGACGCACGTAACCGATCAATGGAATGTACCACCATCCCATAATGCGCAGCATCCAACGCCATTGCGAAAGTGTTTTACGCTTTGCCATCTTCGACTAATTCGTTGACAATTTGCGCAACCGGACGGATCGTATGCACATGTTCTATACTAGGACCCGCGCACCAAACAGTTTTATATGTCGCTCCGAAAGCTGCCTTTTTGAGGCTTTGCATTCCGCGGTAAAACACTATGGCTTTTACCCATTTTTTGATGCGTTTGTTTTTATTGAGAATCCGTTCGAGCCAGTTTTGAGTTGTCCCGATTTCCTTTACATAAGGTGTTCTGATTACCGTACAAGGAGTACCTGAAAGCTTCGTAGTTGTTACGATATCCTTCGCTCCGAAATCCACACAAGCTTGTTTGTATTCTTGCGACACATCTGCTTCTTCAGAGGCGATGAAAATACTTCCTATGGAAAAACCGTCTGCACCATAAGATGCGATCAAATCCAAATCGGCCTTACACCCTACTCCACCAGCCGAAATCACCGGAATGGAAACCGCAGCTTTGATTGCTTGAATGAGTGCTTGTGGCGATAAATCACCTAAATGTCCACCGGCTTGGTTATTTACTGCAATCACGGCATCAGCGCCAAGATCTGCTACTTTCTGAGCATATTTCACATCGGTAACATCACAAAATACCTTGATTCCGATTTTGTGTGCTTCTTCGATCACTTTGGCTGGCGAACCTAATGAAGTAATGAAAAAATCGACCTTTTCTTCGCAACAAACCTGCAATTGTTCTTCCATCAAAAAGTTGGAAGCATTTACGATCAAGTTGATGCCAATAGGTCCGGTGGCCGAAGCTTTGATGGTTTTGATACCTGCTCTCAATTCTTCAACCGTACGGTAATTCAAGGCGGGAATAGCCCCTGCGATACCGGCTTGTGAAGCAGCAATCAGCATTTTCTCGTTGGAAACCAAAAACATGGGCGCCATGATGATCGGATACTTGATATTTAGTAAACGGCAAAGGGGTAAATCAGAGAGGGGATTTTCCATAGGTCGAAGTTACCGAAAATTTTGAACGAAAATGAGCTCTCAAAAATACGTATGTAAAATTCCGTAATATTGCGGGATTACTGAATTTAATCATTTGAAAATCAAAATTTTAATGATAAATTCTTTCGCAAATTTAATTTTCTTAACAAGTCAAAATACCCCATTTGCTGTAGCGAATAGTCACCGTTTTAGAATAGCTTTGTTACAAAGTAACAATCATGCAATCAACAGCTTCCGGCAAACTGGTTTTCTTCTGTTTAGTTAGTATTTTTTGTCTCATGACGATAGAAATTTCCGCTCAATCACAATGGGCTTCATCAGTTATCGGTTATTCATCGGTTTCTGCCAGTGGAACAAAAAAACAATACCAACCCGAGCAAGTATTGGGAAAACCGAATAAACTTCCCGCAACCGGATCGGCAACAACAGCATGGTCACCTTTAAACGATGACGGCGGAACCGAGTACATTCACGTAGCGTTTACGAAGGCTCAAAAGGCTCAACAAATTGCTGTTGCAGAGAATTTTAACCCAGGAAGTATTGCCAAAATTGAAGGCTACGACTCTTTGGGAACATCTTACCTCATTTATGAAAACAGCGCTCCGGGAGCCATTTTGAACACGCAAGGAAGAATGTTCCATCACTTTTTTCCACTGACAAATTACACAGTAAAATCAGTAAAAATCACCTTGAACACATTGGCTGTTCCGGGTTCCAATCAACTTGACGCTATCGGAATTTCCGCAAGCACCGATTCGCTCAAAGCATTGATTAATCTGGTTAAATCAACTGAAACGGTTGAAGAAAAAGTGAATTTGGGAGAAACGATCAACAGTGCTACCGACGACTTATTACCAGTCATTTCGCCCAACGGTAAAACCTTGTACTTCACACGGCAATCGCATCCCGATAACACTGCTCCTACCAGCAATCAGGACATTTGGTTTTCATCCATCAACGAAAAAGGTGAATTCAGTGCGGCGCAAAACATAGGTGCTCCACTGAATAATAGTGAAAACAGCGCAACTACCTCTATTACCCCCGACGGACAACGCATGCTGTTACTCAATGTCTACAACCCCGACGGCACGATGGAAAAAGGTGTCTCCATTTCACATTTCAACGGCACCACTTGGGGATTTCCGCAAAAAGTAATCATCGACAGTTTTTACAACGACAATATCTACGGCGAGTACATCCTTTCCAACAGTGGTCGTTTTTTGCTCATGACACTTGAACGCAACGATGCAGTCGGTTCAAAAGACCTGTATGTTTCTTTTATAAAACCGGATGGAACTTGGACAGCTCCGAAACAGATGGGAAAAACCCTCAACTCGGCCGAAAGTGAAACGTCACCCTTTCTATGCGCCGACGAACGAACGCTCTATTTTTCATCGAAAGGACGAAGTGGTTTTGGCTCGAATGACATGTTTGTCACACATCGTTTGGACGATACATGGCTTAATTGGAGCGAACCTGAAAATCTTGGAAACGCTATTAACACTTCCGGTTGGGACGCCTATTTCAGCTTGCCTGCCAATGGTGAATACGCGTATTATGTTTCCTATTCCAATTCGCTGGGCGGAGCCGATATTTTCCGTCAAAAATTGCCAACCTGGGCAAAACCAACTCCGGTGGCATTGGTCAACGGACAGGTACTTCACGCTAAAACCAAGCAACCGATGCGCGCCAAAATCACCTACAAAAATCTCACAAACGGTTTGATTCTGGGTGAAGGTTACTCCGATTCCCTTACCGGAAAATTCGAGATTGCCTTGCCTTCGGGATTCAAATACGCAATTGTTGCTGACAAAAACGAATTCTATTCTGTCAATGAAACCGTTGATCTCACGCAACTGAAAGCCTATAAGGAATTGACAAAAAACATCTACATGGTGCCAATTGAAGTGGGAGAAACAGCGCGCTTGAACAACTTGTTTTTTGACTTCAACAAGGCCGTGCTAAAACCCGAATCATTTGTAGAATTGGATCAGCTCGTTCAATTGATGAAACAAAAACCGGCGCTCGAAATCCAAATTTCCGGACACACCGATGATGTGGGCGAAGTGCAGTACAACATCGATTTGAGTTTAAAACGCGCCAAAGCGGTGCGTGATTACCTCATCTCAAAAGGAATTGCCGCCAATCGTATTACACACAAAGGCTTCGGTGAATCAAAACCATTGGCGCAGGGAACAAGCGAAGAAAGCAGGCAATTAAACCGACGAGTTGAATTTCTGGTTTTGAAGAAATAAGTCGCATTAAATACCGAAATTTACAGCATGGCTCAGTTTAAAGATTGGATTCATGCCGCACGTTTGCGAACGCTTCCTTTATCGGTTTCAGGTATTTTGACAGGTTCACTATTGGCGTTGCAAAACGGACATTGGAACCCGGTTGTGTTTGTATTGGCACTTTCAACTACCTTGCTGTTTCAAATTCTGTCGAACCTCGCGAATGATTTGGGTGACACGCTCAAAGGTGCAGACAATGCCAATCGGGTTGGTCCGGAACGCGCCGTGCAATCAGGAGCTATTTCCATTTCGGCCATGAAAACAGCTGTGGCAATCACAGCAACTTTATCATTTATTAGTGCCGGTCTGCTCATTTGGAAAGGAACATCCAACCTAAGTGTGAACAGCGTTTATGGTTACATCGGTTTGGCAATTGCATGCGTGTTGGCAGCCATTACATACACCATGGGAAAACGCGCTTACGGCTATTTCGGCTTGGGTGATGTGTTTGTGTTTATCTTTTTCGGTTGCGTAAGTGTGATTGGCGTTTACCCGCTTTTTGCCGATGAGTTAATTCCTGAATTGGTCTTTCCGGCAATCACAATCGGATTACTGAGCACAGCCGTTCTAAACCTCAATAACATGCGCGATCAGGTCAACGATGCCGCTGTAGGAAAACGAACGTTGGTTGTAAAACTCGGTTTCAACAACGCAAAAACCTACCACCTTAGCTTGGTAATCATAGCGATGTTAAGCTGGATTGCTTTTTTGATTTTCAAACAACATTGGATTGGTTTTATCTCTTGTTTGCCTTTTATTTTATTGTTGAAACACCTTCTTTTTGTTGCGAAAAACAACGAACCCCGCGCTTTTGATCCTGAATTGAAAAAAGTAGCGTTATCGACCTTTTTTATTGCGGTTTTATATACCATTTCAGTTGTTATAGTCACATGGAAAACTCTAGCTTACTAGGCGAAATCCCTTACGGACTTAGGGCTTCTTTTGAAGCACACACGTTGTTATTCAAACAACCGAGTGGCACCAGTCGAGGAATTCTCACCGAAAAAAAACTGTGGTTGATTCGCTTGTCGTCTGCGACAGATGAAAAGATTATCGGAACGGGCGAATGCAGCATTATACACGGACTTTCACCTGATTTCACTAATGTAGAACACTACGAAAACGAACTCAGAACCATTATCGAAAATCCTGTGCATTTTTTGCAAAACCCACATTTATTGAGTACCAAACCATCCATTCTCTTCGGACTTGAAACAGCATTCATCGATTGGAAAAACGGTGGGAAAGGTGAGTTTTTTGATACGGCTTTTTCCCGAGGAGAACAATCCATTCCTATCAACGGCTTGGTCTGGATGGGAAGCGAACAATTTATGCACGAGCAAATTGAACAGAAACTGGAACAAGGATTCTCGTGCATTAAAATGAAAGTCGGGGCTATTGATTTTGAAACCGAAATCGCCTTATTGGAAAGTATCCGAAAACGCTATTCTGCTAATCAAATCACCTTACGTGTGGATGCAAACGGCGCTTTTTCCCTTAATGAAGTCGACGAAAAACTACAACGTCTGGCAGATTTGGAAATTCATTCCATTGAACAACCGATAGCTGTAGGGCAACATAATGCATTGCGCGATTTATGTCAACGTACGCCACTTCCAATTGCACTCGATGAAGAACTGATTCCCATTTTCGAATCGCACAAACGGGCTGCGTTACTCGAGTATGTAAAACCGCAATACATCATCTTGAAACCGAGCTTACATGGTGGTTTTTCGGGCTGCTTGGAATGGATAGAACTCGCTGAAAAAAACGGCATTCCCTGGTGGATGACCTCGGCGCTGGAATCGAATATCGGGTTGAATGCCATTGCGCAGTTTACGGCTACGTTTGATCCGGTTATTCCGCAAGGATTGGGTACAGGTGGGTTGTATGAAACGAATTTTGAAACGCGGTTGATGATAGTAAACGGGGCGCTTTTTAGGAGGTAACAACCCACGTAATATTGCAAAATTACGTGCTCGTTTCATCTACGTCATTTTGCAATATTACGTGGGATAGAAAATTAGCATTACTTAAACAAACATACTCTTTTACTTTTCAACAATCAAAATACTTGCTTAAAAGATTTCGTAGATTTATTTCATTATACATAATAATATAATTCATGAATATTATTGAGAAAAAAGCAAAAAAATTAGTTGACTTACGCCTAAGTGATGGAAGAATCAGTGATGAGAAATTGTTTCTTAAAGCAGTCCAAAATGATTTATTCAATGTAGATAGTGAAAGTGATAAAGCGTCTTATTTAACTATTATTTTGGAAGCCAATGACCGTACTTTATATGAACATTCTAAAAGATGTAATATTGAATCCTGTAGGACAGAGGAAAAGCATGAAACAATCAATTATTTCCTACAGCAAGAATTAAAAAGACTAGGCATTCAAGTAACTGAGGATGCATTTAATCGAGATGAAAAAGAATCAATAGTAGATTACCTTGATAAAGTTTTGTCAGAACTTAAAGATTTGAAGGATGGTCATGAAATCATTTATAATGACTTGAAAGAAGAAATGGAAGAATTGAAGAAGCTGTTTATTTTAGGTAAAAAGAACTGGAGACAAATAGCTCTTGGTAAATTTGGTGAAATGATAATTGGGGGCGTTATTTCGGAAGCAACAGCAAAACCTATCTTAGAAACTTTAAAAGGAACAACTTCCAACTTAATTGGTTAGTCGACATTTAATTATAGAAAAGATGGGGTGTTCAACATAGGGTGTCATTGTTATATTCTATGATTTAAGTATTGATTCAATCTCTCTTTCTTGACGATTTTTTTAAACAAAAAAAGGCCGCAATTTCTCGCGACCTTCTTCATAAAAACCCAACTTTAATTATCTAATCAATTCCACAAATCCGTGACCTTCTAACTTATCACCGGTAACACCTGTCACTGTATATTCATAGAAGTAAACGCCTTCACTTGCCGGATTTCCGTTTACTTTTCCATCCCAAACAGGATTAATTCCCGAACCGGTATACATCGTGATTCCCCATCTGTTGGTGATGGTAAATTCAATATGCGTAGCGTTGGTCGTAATCAACTCAAAGAACGGATTTTCCTCGTTTCCATCCGGTGTAAACACATTCGGTGCTACTACAGTCGGATACGGATAAAAACACGAACCGTCATCCACCGTTGCGGTCGGATTGTAATTGGTCGCCTGCGGATCCGTACAACCACAGACATAGGCATTGATCGCAATTGTAGCAGTATCCGGACATTGACCATCGAATGAAACAATCAACTGAGCGGTTCCGGGTGCAATATACGTTTGCGTTTGTGAATTGAGATTATTCACAGTTGCCGTTTGTCCGTTACCAAACGTCCATTGATAATTATCGGAATGTTTACTAGTGTTCGTAAAGGTCACATCCAGCGGCTCGCAACCGTCAACTGTTGATGCAGAGAAAATAGCTTCCGGAGCATCCAAAATGTATAAGGTATCGGTTGAAACCAGCGTGTCTCCACAATCATTCACAGTATAAGCTGTAATAATTACCGTTTCAGGACCATCATCGATTCCGTCATCCGTAGGATTTAAAGTCAATACAATTTGAGCTTCACCCGGTAAAAAAGTCACCGGATTTACCATTGTGTTGTAATCCGTTCCTTCAACTGCTACGCCTTCCAAATCATAATCAACTACCAAGGTATCCGTCAATTGGCTTGCTGGTCGGGTAAAGATAAACTGAGCATTTGTACAACCTTCAATAACGGTGGTATCTCCGTTTACAGTCGCTACCGCAATATCTACTGCTTCTGAAGCAAAACTTCCTCCTTCAAGGAATACGCCTGAATCCCACACATTATCTCCTGCATCACCGATAGCCAGTTTGATGTGGTATGTTTCACCGCATTCAACCGCAGCTTGCGCAACTAAAACCACTGTATTGCCATCGTATTCGTAATTGGTTGTCAAATTATCTCCTGCATAAAAAATGCTGTAAGCTGCCCAATTGGGATCGAGTGCGTCACAATTTGCAGGGTCGCCGGCAAAACCTTCAACACCAGGATTTACAGTATTTATTGATACAGCCGTTGTTGTAAATGACCCCGGATTTGCAGGATCAGGAATCAATGCGATATTGGCTGCATTGTAAGTTCCACCTGCAGGATTGTTACCTGTAAGAAAGAATCCAAAGGCATCATTCACCGAACCACACACATATTCAGGGTATTCTTCAGAAGCAAAAACATAACGGAATGAAATCAGGTTACCTTGAGGAACAAAATCAAACTCGATAACAGCTTCGTCCCAAATTTGATTCGGTGTAATCGATTGTAAATCTGTATCAACTCCCATGGTTGCTGCCCCACCTAATGAAGAGCCACCGCCAAGATTCCCTTGAGCTGCCAATTGAGCATCACCACTCGCAAGGATCAAACCGGTAGTTAAACCGAAATTGCCTACAGGAGCATTAAATTCTCCGACACTTTCACTTACGATGGCCGCAGATCCTCCGTTGAATTGGATGTTCGAAACAGTTACACCTCCGCCTAACAAGACATTTTGAACGTATTGTTCTACTGTCAGGTTATTGGTAACCGTAGTTTGTCCGAAAGCACTGAAACTGCCTCCCATCACCACCAGGCAACCAAAAATTTTAACGATTCCTTTAATACTTAACATAATTGCTGTTTTTTAATCCTTGTCTCATAGAGACGCCCAAAGAATCAATAAAGTTGTTTGAAGTCGAAAAAAACGGCTTTAAGTGGTTCTTCCATCGGAAACAAAACACTTTATCCGCAAGCGGTATCTAAAAAAATAAGTTTCTCCAAAAAAAAAGAGATATACTTCGTATTTTCGTGCATCTTTAAAAACGCGATGTCTATGCGTCGCGAGCAGTAATTAAAAAGCATGCAAAACAGAATCACTTCGCTTTTCAATATCCAATATCCGCTTATTCAGGCGGGAATGATTTGGTGTTCGGGCTGGGAATTGGCTTCGGCGGTTTCCAATGCAGGTGGACTAGGAATTATCGGTTCCGGGTCGATGTACCCAAACATCTTAGAAGAGCACATCGAAAAATGCAAAGCAGCCACCGATAAACCTTTCGCAGTAAATCTTCCGATGTTGTATCCGAATATTGAAGAACACATCGCACTTATTATCAAACACCAGGTTCCCATTGTGTTTACTTCAGCCGGAAACCCGAAAACGTATACCGCACGCTTGAAAGAACAAGGAATCACGGTTGTACACGTGGTTTCGAGTGCTAAGTTTGCCCGAAAAGCGCAAGATGCAGGAGTCGACGCAATTGTAGCCGAAGGTTTTGAAGCCGGTGGACACAATGGTCGTGACGAAACAACCACTTTTTGCCTCATCCCGATGGTGAAAGCAGAAGTGGACATTCCGTTAATTGCCGCCGGTGGAATAGGAACCGGGCGTGGTATGCTTGCAGCCATGAATCTGGGTGCCGACGGTGTTCAGATCGGATCGCGCTTTGTGGCTTCGCCTGAATCGTCAGCTCACCAAAACTTTAAACAGGTTGTGTTGGATACAGAAGAAGGCGACACGATGCTTACCTTGAAAGAATTAACGCCTGTTCGATTGGTGAAAAACGCCTTTTACAATCAGGTACACGAAGCTTACGAAAAAGGTGCTTCAGCCGAAGAATTAAACGCACTTTTGGGTCGCGGACGTGCCAAGAAAGGCATGTTTGAAGGCGACTTAACCGAAGGTGAATTGGAAATTGGTCAGGTGGCCGGGTTGATTCATGAAATAAAACCCGCTGCCGAAATCGTACAGGAAATAATTACCGAATTTAAACAAGCGCTGGCCGAACAAACCACCGCAAAATATACGTTTTAATGATTGCATTCAATCGCTTTAAACTCGACAACGGATTAACCGTTATTCATCACCTCGACCCTACTACGCCGATAGCCGTGGTAAATACGCTTTACGATGTAGGCGCCCGTGACGAATCGGAAGATCGCACAGGTTTTGCTCACCTCTTTGAACACCTGATGTTCGGTGGATCGGTAAATATTCCGGATTTCGACGCGCCGCTTCAATTTGCCGGCGGCGAAAGCAACGCGTTTACGTCAAACGACATTACCAATTACTACGATACCTTGCCGGTACAGAACATTGAAACCGCATTGTGGCTTGAAAGTGATCGTATGTTGTCACTCGCGTTTACAAAGAAAAGTCTGGAAGTTCAGCGTAATGTGGTGATCGAAGAATTCAAGCAACGTTATTTAAATCAGCCGTATGGCGATGTGTGGCTCGAACTCAGACCGCTTGCTTACCGCGAGCATCCATACAAATGGGCAACCATCGGTAAAGAAATCAAGCACATCGAAGAAGCCGAAATGGACGACGTAAAAGCTTTTTTCAAAGCGCATTACCATCCGGCGAATGCCATCCTTTGTGTTGCGGGAAATATTTCGCTGGAAAAAACGACCGAGTTGGTCAACAAATGGTTTGGCGACATTCCTGCATCATTGAAACCGGAGCGTATGTTGCCGCGCGAACCGCTTCAAAAAGAATATCGCGAAAAAATAATTGAACGTGCCGTACCGAATGATGCGTTTTATTATGCGTTTAAAATGCCCGAAAGACGTTCGTTTGAATACTATGTGGCCGACATTATTTCGGATGCATTGGGCCGCGAAAAATCATCGCGATTGTATGGAAAACTCAAAAAAGAGCTCAAATTAGTCACTTCAATCAACGCCTATATCACCGGTTCTATGGATGAAGGGTTGCTCGTTATCGATGGAAAACTAAGCGACGGAGTTACCTTTGAACAATTGGAAACTGCCTTATGGGAAACACTCGACGAACTCAACGCGCACCCAATGTCTGATGAAGAAGCAGCCAGACTGTTGATCAAAATAAGAACAGCAAAAGAATTTCAGGAGCAAGGTTTGTTGAACCGTGCCATGAATCTTTGTATTTATGAGCTGCTGGGTGATGCCAACGGTGTGAATGAAGAAAACACCTTGTATCAATCCATTACTGCCAAACAAATTCAGGAACTGGGTAAAACCATGCTCCGCCGGGAAAATTGTTCCGTTTTACGCGTAAAAGCCATTCAAGCATGATGCACCGACATACACAACCTACCGTTCATCCGGTACAGCACATCGATTTTATAAAACCGCATGTTTTTGACGTTACCGAAGATGTGCGCTTACTTTGGATGAAAGATGTTCCCAACGATACCGTTCGTCTCGATCTATTCTTCGATGCCGGAATTATCCGTGGTGATAAAAGTATTCCAGCTATTGTTCACAGTTTATTGTTTTCAGGAACAGCAACAAAATCATCGGTTGAAATCCATGAAAGCATCGATGCGTTGGGTGGGTTTTTAGATACAGATCTTTCGTTTGAAACCGCCGTAGTGAGCATTTATTGCCTGCGCGAAAATCTTGATAAAATTGCACTTTTGGTAGGTGAAGCCATCAACGGATTGTCATTTCGTGAAAGTGAAGTTGAAGATACCTTGCGTTCGATGGGACAAAAGTTTCGCGAAAATCAGCAAAAAGTACGCAATGTAAGTCAGCAGCAGTTTCGCCGATTGTTGTTTGAATCGCACGAAGATTATTCCACACTTGCCCAAGTGTCCGACTTTGACGAAGTGAATTACACGGCGATGAAACACTATTTCAAAGATCATTATTTGAACGGCTTAACCCGCATTACGTTAGTTGGAAATGTGGAACAGGATTCGGTTGATGCACTCATCGATTTGTTCGGAAAATGGGCTGTAGATTGTCAACCTGTATTTGGGAAATCATTTGAAACAACACAGAAAAGAAATCATTTCCTAGTTGATGGTGCGGTTCAAACTGCCATTCGTATGGGCAAAATGATGTTTCCGAAAAACCATCCGGATTACATTGGTTTTCAATTTCTGAATACCATTTTGGGCGATTATTTCGGAAGTCGTTTGATGTCCAATATCCGCGAAGACAAAGGTTATACTTACGGCATTGGTTCAGTAATTATGGAATTGCACAACGATGGTTATTTTGTGATTGTAACTGAAGTAGGGAAAGACGTTACGGAAGCTACATTGATTGAAATTCAATTTGAGTTGAAACGTTTGCAGGAAGAACCGGTTTCCGGTGAAGAATTGGATCTGGTACGCAACTATATGCTCGGGCAATTGCTCAAAAGTGCCGACGGACCTTATGCCATGTTGGATATGTATAACAGCGTGGATATGTACGGAATTGACCTTGGTTTTTACGACCGCGCCATTGCCGAAATTCGCGCTATGCAACCAGAACGTTTGCAGGAATTAGCAAAAACGCATCTGAATTGGGAAGATTTCTTAATAGTGACAGCAGGTTAGCAACGATTTCGTTTTAAATCCGTTTACACTAAAAGGTTCAATTTTTCGTTTTCACCGTATGCGTTTACGTCTCCTTCTGATAATGCTTGTTTTGTGCTGTGCTTACAGTGCTCGTGCAACGCATGTGATGGGGGGAGAAATCACCTGGAAATGCAACGGAAACGGCTATGTTTTCGAATTGATTTTTTACCGTGATTGCAATGGTGTGGAAGTCAACACGATTTCAGAGAACATCGAAGTATGGAATCATCCTACAATCAGCAACATTCTGGTAGCGTTTATTAGCAGAGAAGATATTTCACCGACCTGCTCTCCCGTTCCCGGTTCGCCTCCCGCATTGGATTGTGGCATTGGGGCAAGTGGCGGAAACGGTATCGGAGCTATTGAGAAAATCACCTACAGAAGTGCCGTAATTTTGCTTCCCGGAAATCCTCCGGCTGGAACAGGATGGATTTTTACCTACGACAATTTTTCGCGCAGCAACCTCATTACCAATCTTCAAAATCCGGATAACTACGGTCTGACGATTACCGCCAAAATGTTCCCTATTCCTGGTGCAGCCGGTGATGTTTGTATCGATAATTCTCCTCAGTTTTTACAAGATCCTTATTTGGTAAGCTGTTCGGGCGAAGATTATTCCTATAACATGCACCCAGTGGATATCGATTTGGATTCACTGCACATGACCTTTGGAACACCGTTCAATAATTTTTCGGGTGTTTACAATCCACCTACAAGCCCAGATCCTGTTCCTTACGAAATCGGTTTTTCACCAACCAATCCTACGCCAGATGGCAGTTTTCAAGCCGGAAATATTCCAGCACAAATTGATCCGCTTTCAGGCGAATTGACCTTTAACAGCTCAACCATCGGAAGTTTTGTGGTGAAAGTGGTCACTCAAAGTTTCCGTAAAGGAATATTGATTGCCGAAGTGGAACGCGAAATGCAACTCATTGTGCTCAACTGTTCAGGAAACAACAATGCGCCGGCTATTACTCCACCATTCGCAGGTTTATTCGAAACAACAGTTGATGCCGGAACACTTGTAACGTTCAACCTTACTTCAACAGATGTGGAATTATTGCAAGACGGTTCACCACAAAACAATATTTTGACTTCGACCGGTTTGCTTTATGGAACCAATTTCACTAGCGCGAGCGGTTGCGCTGTCGGTCCTTGTGCTACGCTTGACCAGACTCCGGCTATCATTGGTATTCAGGGAGCAACTGCTCAATTTTCCTGGCAAACAGATTGTGATCATTTGGTGACAGCCTACGGTGATGTTGCTGAAATGATCCCGTATCACTTCGTATTCAAGGTACAAGACAATTATTGTCAGATTCCGAAAATCACCTACAGAACCGTCACCATCAATGTGCGCAATCCGGGCATTATTCCGGCTACACAAATTAATTGTATCACTACTGCTGTGAACGGCGATGTTACCGTGAATTGGGATGCTGTTGTAAATCCAGACGGGACTTTTGTGGAATACCAATTACACTCCGTGCAAAACGGCTTACTTGGAACATTTCCTATTGGAACCACAAGTGGCGTTGTTCCATCACCAGGAGCAGCGCATGGCTTTTTTGTTAACGTTATTTCGGGTTGTAACGGAAATGCCACTACAACAAGTGATACCATTCAAAATGTGTTTCTGAATGTGAGTAATCCGAGCGACGGAACTGCTATTTTGCAATGGAACTCGCCAACTGTTAATCCGCTTCCGGGAATGAGTCCCGATATTACCATTATGCGCGAGTATCCTGCCGGTATTTGGAGTGTTTTGGCGACCGTTCCCTACGGAACAACTTTCTACAAAGACACCATTGATATTTGCTCTACCTACTTGAATTATATGGTGGTTTACGAAACCCCGACTTGTCAATTCAATTCCAATATAGATGGTGACGATTTTGAGGATATGATCACCCCCGATTTACCGATTATTACGAGTGTTTCCATCGATACGCTTACCGGAAATCCGGTGATTACATGGAATGTTAACGGTCAACCGGATACCTACGGTTACGTGATTTACCAGCAAGATGTAAATGGTTTTGTGGTTGAAATCGATACTGTGTGGGGAATCAACAATACAACTTACATACATAATACCACAGTTGGCGGTCCGATGACTTATTCGGTAGCAGCCTTCGATTCGTGTTTCACCATTGCTGTACCACCGACTTACCAAACGTCAGCCAAAGCAGAACTTCATAGTTCCGTCTTTTTGACACATGCCGTAAATGTGTGTGACAATACCGTTGCTTTGACTTGGACAGATTATGTTGGTTGGAATGCCGATTTACAGGATTACACCATTTTTATGCGAGAAAACGGTGGCCCATGGACAAATGTTCAAACAATTGTTGGTACGACGAAATCACTGCAATTACTTCCGCTTACAAATTATTGTTTTGCCATTCGCGCCAATAAATCTAATGGAACCGAAGCCTTCTCGAATATAGTATGCTTTACACTTACCGGTCCTACTCCACCTGCGACGCATTATCTGCGCGTAGCTACAGTTGACGCCAATGAAGTTATTTTACGTCACGAGATAACAACAGGAAGCAATGTTGCCTCCATCCGCTTTGAAAAGTACAACATTCGCAACGGATTGTTTGAAGAACTAGCTATTGTAGATGCTTCGAGTAGTACGCTTACCTTTGTTGATTCGGATGTGGATGTAAACAGCTTTAGCTACCGTTATCGCGCAGTTGTAATTGACAGTTGCGGGAATGAAGGTGGTGTTTCCAACGAAGCGAATACGGTTTTACTTACCATTTCAACAGATCAAGTTCGATTGATCAACTACCTAAATTGGAGTTCTTATAGCCAATTTGATGGTGGTGTTTTCCGCTATTACGTGTATCGTGGTGTAGACGGAAACTACGATCCGAATGCACTGGCTATAGTCACAAACGACCATCGTTTTTATGAAGACGATGTCACGGATTATGAAGAATACACCGGTCGTTTCTGCTACAAAATCATTGCGCAAGAAGGAATCAATAACCAATACGGATTTACCGAAACCAGTGCTTCCAATGAGGTTTGTGCGGTTATTGAGCCCTTGGTTTATATTCCGAATGCCTTTACACCGGAAGGTGAAAATCCGATCTTCATACCTGTTTTATCGTTCACGGATTACAACGCCTTTGAGATGACCATTATTGATCGTTGGGGACAAAAAGTTTTTAGTACCAAAGACATCAATGAAGGCTGGGACGGGATTCATCAATTTAGCAATAAATTGGTGGAAGTAGGAACTTACTTGTATGTAGTGCGCATTTTGGATGGCAACGATCAGGAATTGCTGTATCGCGGGCATGTGAGTGTGTTGCGTTAATTTCATTTTTCAGGGAAAATTTTCAGGTTCAAATTTGGGAATTCGAGTGTTCGCAATAATACGAACACCCAAACATTAAAATTCCCGAAATCCATGTTCACTTTTTGCTGTTTTTCAGAAAAAAAAACAACTTTTTTCATTCCATTTCCCCATTGTTCAAAGGTCTTTAACAAGTTCTTTTTCTATTTAATTCAAAAAAATAAAAAGGACATAGGTTACCTTTCTTAGGAAGTCGACATATAGTTATGTAATTGTTATTCATTCTATTGTAATCGGCATCCATCAGAAAGTTCCTCCTTTATTTCCACTGATGGGTGCCTTTTCAAAACCGAATGACCAACAATACTTCTCATCCTTTCGCGGCGGATGAAAACGGTTAGATAAAAACAACTACCGGTTTTGTAAGTGTTGTTCCGGGCACCTTACACAACCTCCAAATCGATTATCATGTTCAAGATTCATTATGCAATTGCCTCTTTAGGCTTATTCATTGCTTGCTTCATAGTTTCGTTCGGTTACGCACAAACACCGCCGTTAACCGTTTCGGTTTATTTCGATACCGATCAGCACACGCTTACTCCCGATTCACGAAAAACACTAGACGCATTGATTCGTAACCTTGACACCGTTCAAGGTGCCACTATGTATCTATCCGGTCATACCGACTCACGGGCCGATCAAACCTACAACGATCAGCTTTCTGAGCGGCGCATTGCTTCTGTTCAAGAATATTTATTCCAAAACGCCAAAACGCCTTTACCAACGGTTGTTGATCGAAAAGCACAAGGAGAAAACAATCCGATAGACGACAACCAAACTGCGACCGGAATGGCCCGAAACAGGCGGGTTGATATTGAAATCCGTACTCCGTTAGAAGTGATTTCGCCTGAAGTTGTAATTGCTAAGCCAACCGATTCTATTCAGGAATTGTATCGTTTATTGAATGAGTTACCTGAAAATTACACCATCGATAATCGGTATGACACCTTATTGATGTGTGAAAAAGGAACAGTGCTCTCCATTCCGGCGTATTGTTTAGTGAAACCAAAGCAGTCTAATTACCTGGTTACGCTCAGCATCCGCGAGACCATCGAATTGTCGGATATGTTGTTGGGAAACCTCAATACAATGGCCGGAAACGAATTACTGGAAACAGGCGGAATGGTTGAAATAGATGCTTCCGACCAATTGGGGAACAAACTGAACTTACTCAAAGAAAAAAGCATGACGGTTTATTTACCTACCGATTCCATACAACCCGATTTTCAACCATTTTATGGAACCAGAAATTCAACACCTCAGGCAACAGTCAATTGGCGTCCGGAAGATTTCGGTCATGGAATGCCGCTTCAAGGTTATGTTGGTATTCCTTGGAATTATTGGACAAATTGCTGGAATCCGATGCAAGGAACCGCTCGTTGTAAATTCTTTTTCTGCCGGATTAATCGGTTAGATGAAACCATCAAAGGAGGATTCAACCGTTCACAACGAGCCAGCAACTACCAATTCCGGAGTGAACAAAAACGCCTGAGAAAAGGTGCCAAACGTTGGAATTCTTCTGCATGTTTAGCCTACGGATCACTCTATCAATTAACACCACCGGATACGGCAACTTTTTTGGCACTCAACAAAGCCTACATGAAAAAGCACAACCTGAAAACAGTAGATGAAACCCTACTTTTCATGCGTAAACAACAAGACTCCTTGATGGCAATTCGCTCTGAAATAAACCAATTGTCTTACAATGCTCTTTCGGTGACATCATTGGGCATGATCAACTGTGATCGTTTTACAAAAGGTCAATCAAAGACGACGTTAGCCACAACAACTCCTTATGCCGCCAACATTGATGCAAAAATGATCTTTACGGATATCAAAAGTATCTTACCGGCAAACACGGATAGCAAAGGCAATTTCAGCTTTAATAGTATTCCGAAAGGCAAGAAAGTTTGGATTGTTTTTCTGAAGGTTGAAAACAAGCAAGCATACATGTCCATTCAGGAGATTAAAACGGGAGGAAATAAAACAATAACCCCTGATTTTAAAGCGGTTACTACAGAAGAAGTCAAGCGGGCATTCCTAAAATTCAATAGCTGACAGAACTTAAATTGTTAAAAATAGGCGCATTATAACCTGAGCAGGCTACCTTTAGACCATGTTATCAGGTTTTATGCGCTTTATTCATAGCGGGATATTCTGGATCAGAAATCGAATTACTTCCCGGCAATTTTTGTTGTTGTCGAGTGTGTTTGTAGGTATTTCAGCCGCATTGGCGGTGATTATTCTGAAAACATTTGCCCATCAGGTTTATTTGTTTGCATCCGATCTGAACCAACGTTTGCATTTTCAATATGTGAACTTCATTCTTCCCGTGATCGGAATTGTGTTAACGGTGCTTATTGTGCAACGGGTGCTGAAAGGAAACCTCGAGAAAGGAACCTGGCGGATCATTTATGCTATTACCAAACGATCCAGTATTTTGCCGCGCGCGCAGATGTATGCACAGATCATTACCAGTTCCATCACCGTAGGTTTCGGCGGTTCTGCCGGTCTGGAATCGCCGGTAACAATCACAGGTGCGGCTTTCGGTTCCAATTACGCGCGGCAGTATCGTTTATCGGCGAAAGAACGTACGTTATTGCTGGCTTGCGGAGTAGCAGCCGGAATTGCAGCTGCTTTTAACGCGCCTATCGCCGGAGTGTTGTTTACCATGGAAGTGCTTTTGGCTGATGTCGGAATTTCGGCATTTATCCCGCTCATGCTTTCGGCAGCAACCGGAGCATTGGTTTCAAACGTTCTCCTCAGCGACAAAATCCTACTTTCCTTAAAAGGTCAACTGGCCTTCGATTACTTCAATATTCCGTGGTACATTTTGTTGGGAATCCTTACCGGATTTATTGCCGTTTATCACTCACGGATGTTTGTGCGCATCGAAGGATTCTTTGAGCGTCTGCAGTGGGGGAAGTACAAAAAAGCAATCATTGGTGCCTTGTTGCTCTCGGTGCTCATTTTGTTGTTTCCCTGTTTATTCGGTGAAGGATACGAAAGTATGAAAGTGCTTTCAACCATGCATCCGGAACGTTTGCTTGACGAAACCCTTTTCTCTAAAATCCCGAAACAGGAAGTCCTCTTGTTGCTTTTTGTGGGTGTTGTGGTCTTCCTGAAATCCATTGCAACCGGAATTACACTTGGAAGTGGCGGCAACGGTGGAAATTTTGCACCATCATTGTTTGTAGGAAGTTACACGGGTTTTGCATTTGCTTACGGATTAAATCTTACCGGTTGGTTCGATAAAATACCAGTCACCAATTTCACCATGGTCGGAATGGCAGGTATGCTCAGCGGATTGTTTCATGCGCCATTGACCGCCATGTTCTTGATTGCCGAAATTACCGGTGGTTACAACCTCATGATTCCGCTAATGATAGTTTCATCTATCAGTTTCGCTATTTCCAAACGTTTTGTACCCCATTCCATGGATACCCAAAAACTGGCGGAAGATGGGCACGTGATGCGTGCCGACAAAGATCGTCATGTATTGTCTACCATTGATCAACAAGCTGTGTTGGAAGAAATGGTGGTGGTGTTGAAACCCAATGATTCTATAGATACTTTATTCCGAACCATCCAAACAACCAAACAAGCCTTGTTTCCGATCATGAATGAACGCGGTAGTTTGCTCGGGATGATTTACCTGAACGATTTACCTGACTTATTGCATATTCACGCCGGTAACCCCAACACGGAGTTGGAATCATTCATGGAACCGATTATTTATTGCGCTGGTCCAGACGACCCAATGGAAAAAGTCATGGATTTGTTTGATCAATCGGGCTTGAGTTACCTGCCACTCATCTACCAGGATCAGGTCTTGGGTTATTATTCCAAGACACGTTTATTGGATGTTTACCGCAAAAAAGTGGTCGAGAGTATCGTTGAATAACATATCAAAATTCCATTTTTACTATAAATTTTGCGATTTCATTCCTGAAATTTGTATAAAATTTGCGAATTTAATCTATAAAATAATGTAAATTCTGCGAATACACTCACGAAATTTGTGTGAAATTTGCGAATTTAATCTAAAAAAAGAGGTGAAATTTGCGAATTTAATCACTAAATTTGTATAAAATTTGCGAATATGATAGCAAGAACAGTCGTTGATAACATCCGAAAACGACTTGGCGACCGTAAAGTATTGGTTATTCTCGGTTCACGACAAGTGGGTAAAACAACCTTGTTTCATCAGTTATTTGATGCAAACAAAGATGTCTTGTGGTGGAATGGTGATGAATCGGATGTGCGCGCGGCTTTGGAAAATACCTCTTCGGCCAGGCTCAAAACATTGATCGGAAATCACCGCATTTTAGTCATCGACGAAGCACAACGTATTGATAATATCGGATTGGCTGCAAAAATCATCTATGATACAATTCCCGATGTGAAAGTTTTGCTCAGCGGATCATCGGCATTTGAGATCAAGAACAAAACCAATGAACCGCTTACCGGCAGAAAATGGGAATATCAGTTGTTTCCGCTTTCATTTGCTGAAATGGTGAAACACCACGGATTTCTGGAAGAAAAACGCATGTTGGAACACCGCATGATTTATGGTTATTATCCGGATGTGGTGACACAAACAGCAGATGCGAAAAGTACCTTATCTCAAATCACGAATAGTTATTTGTACAAGGATATTCTGATGCTTGAAAATATTCATAAAGCTGAAAAACTAGAGCGTTTGGTGCAAGCACTGGCCTTTCAGATCGGGCATCAGGTTTCGTATAACGAATTGAGTCAAACCTGTGGATTGGACAATCAAACTGTTGAAAAGTACATTGATTTGCTCGAAAAATCGTTTGTGGTTTTCCGTATTCCTTCGTTTAGCCGAAACATTCGCAACGAGCTAAAAAAGAGCCGTAAAATCTATTTCTACGACAATGGAATACGCAATGCTGTTATCAAACAATTTAACTCATTAGAACTGCGTGATGACATTGGTGCGTTGTGGGAGAATTTTCTGGTTTCGGAACGCATGAAATACATCAATTACAATTTTCACTACTGCAACCGGTATTTTTGGCGCACTCACGCTCAGCAGGAAATTGACTACGTGGAAGATAAAGACGGATTACTTTCTGCCTTTGAATTCAAATGGAACCCGAAAGCCAAGGCCAAAATGCCCAAAGCATTCTCAACTGCTTATCCTAATTCAAAATTCAAGACCATACACCGCGATAATTTTTACTCCTTTCTGGGAATTGACTACGAATAGTTGATTCCCGGTTGTGGACAATGTCATTAAGTTAAGTTCGGAATAAAGATTATGCCACTCAAACAACCATCTGTCAAAATAGAATAAGAAAAGCAGTTATCCTTTGCCACAGATGGCTCAGATTTTCACAGATATTGGTCTATACGCTAGCGTATAGACTTCAAATTGAACTAAGGATTTCATCTGTGAAAATCTGAGCCATCTGTGGCAAAATAAGTAAAGAATCGTCAAGCAAATTAAATTTCAGAATATAGTGAAAGTTACTTTGACACACTTATAACATACTCAAATCGGAGTTTATCACTTAATAACATAGGACTCAAGAAGATCAATTCAACAAATTGGCAAAATTAATTCCGCGATTGGTAATGCTCATGCGCAAGGTAAACCGAATGCGTGTGGTGTAGTTCAACGTTCCGTAAGCATCGTTCATGTCTTTCGAAATGTAAAGCGGGAAATACAAACCTGCCACTTTCCCCAAACGGATTCCCAAACCTACATCAAATGCCATTTTAGTTTCATCAGTAACAATCGACGATGGAAAAACTCCAGCATCGGCAAACACACCAAAAATGCCTGGAACGAAGGGCAATTGCGCGTATAAATTAGCCGCAGCGACCCATTGTGAATTGGTTCCGTAATCACTTGTGCTTTTAAACCCACCCATATTTTCGAGGCGTTGTTGGGATAAAAATCCTTGCGTTGTAGTTCTGCCGAAATAATAATCTTCCACAAACAAATCCTGCGAACCATTGGCTCCACTCAGATTGAGACTGTAATTAGCCGTATTGGCACCATTACTAAAATCAAACAACCAGTTTCCTCCGGCATAACCGCGTAATTCGACCCAACGACTGTCTTTGTTGCGCATGTAGCGGAAACGATACGTCGCTTCAATGCTCGAACGTCCCATTTGATCACCATTATTCACATTCGAAATAAAATCGGAACGCAAACCAACGTTTACTTCATGATCCGGACGGTTGTAGTTGAAATCGTATTTCGCGAAACCTCCCACTTGTTCGATTTGAGTTCGTCCGAATACATCCAATCTATACATCGTTTGCACCAATATGGTTTGACTGATCGGTGTAGCTTCTTTTCGGTTTCCGATTTTGGCAAACCAGAATGGCGAAGCTGTGACATAATAGCCATCGTTTCCTTTGTAGACCTCATTATCGGTTTCTTTGAACGACCTTACAGCCAAACCGAACTTGCTTAATTTCAGACTTTTCTTTGGTAAGAATGTATAGCTGAAATCGGCAATTCCGGAAACACTTTTTCTTCCGAATGAATACATCGGAACAACCAGGTATTGCACGCGATTGAACGGAATGCCCATGTTGTGAACCGCAACACCCAGCATAAAGCGGTCGTTTTGATTGGCTGCTATCATCGGTGACCAAAACACATTCGATTTTCCTTGTTCGTTATCTCCTATCAATCCTTCCACTTTCAGCGGCTCTACTTTTCCGAAAAGTCCTTTTTGGTGCCAGTTGTTGTTATCTCTGAAAACCTCAGGTATTCTGCCCGAAGGATTTACACGTACCTCATCGGCTTGAGATTTGAACACAACACTCGATTTTCCTTCAGTTGGTTCTACCCAAACGGTTTCAACCAGTTTTCCTTTTTGGTAAGCTCCAACTTCAATCGGACCATTTACCTGACCGCTGTTTTTTACCGTAACTGTGGTTCCGGTTTCGTCGGTTTTCACTTTTGTCAGTTTATAATCAATGTGATTTGTGGTTTGAATCAAATCTCCGAACAACCAACTTAAATCTTTACCTGATTCTTTTTCCAACGTAGCACGCATGTCTTCGGGTTGCGGATGTTTGAATTTCCATTTCTCGAAATACGCATGCATGCATTTGTCAAAATTTTCATCGCCCAAATACTGTTTGAGGTAAGTGAACACCAATCCGGTTTTGGAATACATCACTGCACCGTAATTGATGCTTGTGAAATCGGCAGAATGTGTTTCTATGGGTTGATCTTCGCCCAAACCGGAAACGGCACGGAAGCTGAAATCGGCCATATCGTAATGATTGAGGTGATCAAAATGGAAACGACCATCCAAGACCATATCGGATAAATTGGTGTTGTTGGGATATTTGGTGTACACATAACGCAATTCGTTGAGCGTGTTCATCCCTTCATCCATCCAGCCGTGTACGCGCTCGTTGGAACCTAAAATTCCGTAAAACCAGTTGTGACCAACTTCGTGTACGATTACAATTTCCAGTTCCATTGCTGAACTTGCGTTTCCAATCACGGTAACATTCGGATATTCCATTCCACCACCGGCAGAAATGGTTCCGTCGACAGCCGTTACATTGTTGTACGGATAATCACCGTTCCATTTGGAATAATAATACGTTCCGTCGTTGATGTATTCGATGGCTTTTTGCCAGTAACGTGCATTGTGTGGCACAAACATGGCCCACGAAGTCACTTTGCGTTTTGTTTGTGGCAATTCCACTTCGCCTTTGAGTACGATGAAGCGTTTATCGGCAAACCAAGCAAAATCGTGCACATTTGTTTGGGTGTAACGAATGGTTTTCCATTCCGAATCGGAAGCCGGAAAATCGGTTTTTCCTAACCTACCTTGTTTTTGTTGCAATGCTGTTTTGATGTCGTCGGCTGACTGACCGGCTTTTTTATTGAGAAAATCAAGTTCCGATTGTGTTTGTAGATCGCCGGTTGCTCCAACTACATAGTTCTTCGGAAGTGTTATTGATACATCAAACGAACCGTATTCGGAGTAAAACTCACCTTGATTGAGGTATGGAATCTGATTCCACCCGTTTTTATCATAGACCGCCGGTTTCGGGTACCATTGCGTGATTTGGTACGATTGACCAATGTGCCCCATACGGGAAATTTCACCGGAAGGAATTTTCACTTTGAACGGTGTTGCAACGGTTATTTTTCCGCCGGAAACCAATGGCTTGGTCAGCACCAATTTTGCGATATCCGGATTTTTGGCATCGTATTCGAAAAAAGTTGGCACTCCATCAACCGTAAAGTTCAATGAATCAATCCAACCTTTGATGGAATCGGCACCGAAGGTTAATTCCTGCTCACCTCCGGCATATTGTTGTTTTCCAAGGGCTGTTTTTCCATCACGATAAGCATTCGGCCACAAATGAATATAGAGAAAATCAAGCGTTTGAGGAGAGTTGTTGATATACACAAACGATTCCTGACCACTCAGCATGTGATTTTTGTCATCGAGTTTCACCGAAATGGTATAATTGACTTCTTGTTGCCAGTATGATTGCGCTGCGGAATAAAAAGGAACAGCCGCAAGTAGAATAAGTGCGAATATGTATTTCGTCATTTTATTAAAAATTGAATGCTTCACCGATGATCAAATATCAATGAAGCATTACAAAAATAGGGTTTCAAAGCGAAACAAGATGCGCGAGTGTTACAAATGGAAAACTACCGCATCAAATGCTCCAAAATAACGGATAAACCGTACTTACTTATCGCTTATTGACAGGTATTGTTCGCATTCCTGATGCAGTTGTGGTACGCACAAAATAGGAACTCGAAGCAAAACCGATTCAAATGACAATTTCTGAACCACCAATGAGGTACAATTGTGCCGGTAATAACTTAAAAAACTATGTTTCCTAATGTGTCCTATGTGGTTAATTTTTCTGCTAATTTTGAATCGTGCAACATTTTCTCGTAATTCAGACGGCTTTTTTGGGCGATGTAATCCTGGCAACACCTGTTGTTTCGGAATTGAAACGTTTGTATCCGGATTCAGTGATCGATGTTTTGGTGCGCAAGGGCAATGAATCCATTCTTGCAAATCATCCTGACATCCGACAAGTATTTACCTTAAACAAAAAACAAGGCAAATTTTCCGAGATCAAACGACTCGTGCGCTTGTTTCGGGCAGAACGCTATGACGAAGTGATCAACCTGCACCGCTTTGGGAGTTCTGGTATCATTACATGGCTTTCGGGCGGAAAACAAAAAGTCGGGTTCGATAAAAATCCGTTTGCATTTAGTTATGCCATTAAGATTCGCCACGAAATCGGTAACGGAAAACATGAGGTGGAACGCAACTTGGAATTGATTTCACATCATGGTGCCGAAAAACTGGTAAAACCGCGGGTTTATCCTTCGGATGCTGATTACAAAGCTGTTGCTCATTTGGTTGAACAAGCGTTTTACACGCTGGCTCCGGCTTCTGTGTGGTTTACCAAACAATTACCCGAAGAAAAATGGGTTCAACTGGCGCAACAACTCGCTAAAAAAGGAACGGTTTATCTTGTCGGTGGACCTGATGATAAAGACTTGTGTGAACGCATTCGCATAGCTGCCGGTTTAACGGAATCAGCCAATCTTGCAGGACGATTATCGCTTTTAGAATCGTGCGCCTTATTTTCAAAAGCACAACGCTGTTATGTCAATGATTCCGGTCCGTTGCACATGGCTTCGGCAGTGAATGCTCCAACAACCGCTTTTTTCTGCGCTACAGTTCCGCGTTTTGGCTTCGGTCCACTTTCAGACGACAGCGAAATTCGTGAAACAACCGAAGTGCTTTCTTGCCGGCCTTGTGGCTTACACGGCGGGAAAGTGTGTCCTGAAGGGCATTTTAAGTGCGGGGAGATTGCGATTAACGAATCATAAACTTAACAAATGGAAAATATTCACCTTCATTTCCCCTACAATAGAGAGGAATTTATACAAGAGCATTTATTCCGATATCATTTAGTCACTAAATCATATAAAAAACAATGGACTCAATTATTTATCTTAATACCAATTCTTTTCATCGCCACAACGCTTAACCATGGAAAACCTTTGCCATTTAACTTTTTTGCAATCTTGACACTTTTCTCGTTTATATTCGGTTATTGGCTCTATGCGACATCCAACATCAAGAAGAAAGGGTACAACAAAAAAGTTCTTCACTATGCTGACAAATACGACGAGTTACAACTAGAGTGTCATTTCGAGTTTTCTGATTTAGAATTCAAATACTGGGACAACGAAAAACATTTTTACTACAAATGGCATTGTTTAACGCGCTTCTCTTATGAGGAGAATTACATAGTTTTATGGATAGAGAACAATCCACAATTTATAATTAATCGACACCAATTAAAGCCAGCAATAAAAACACAATTGGAAAAATTGCTTCATGAAAAAATTCCATTTAGTGAGTCCAAAATTTCCTCTTCAAAAAAGAAAAATTCCGACGAGCTCATCGACCAATAACACGGTTTTGGCAACCATCAACCCATTCCAAAATATCCAGTAACTTTGTTCCCTCAATAACTTGTTATGTTGCGACCGTTCCGTGATGCTCTTCTGCTCATTCTATTTTGGATTATTTGCTTCGACGTTCATCGGATTCTTTTTTCGATCAATCACTGGGGTAAATTTGCAAAAGTAGGATTCGTAGAATGGATAATGGCCTTTGTTTATTCATTCCGCCTGGATCTGGCAACCGCCTGCGCACTCACCGTACTTCCTTTTATTGCCCGTTTGTTTGCGCATTACAGTAATTGGAAATGGACACACCGCATTTTCCGTATTATTCTGATGACACTGTTGGTGATTTTGGTAAGCGTGCAAGCAGGTGAAATTGTAGCTTATGGCGAATGGAACCACAAACTCACTTCGCGTGTATTCATGCACCTTTCCAATCCGGATGAAGTAGCCAGAACCGCCAGTTACGGTATGGTGTTTTGGTTTTTATTATATGCCATTATCGAATTGGTATTTGGCTGGTGGTTGGCCAAAAAGCTGTTCAAACGGCTGAAAGTGCCACCGTATAAATTTGCTTGGAAACAACTCCTCGTTTTTCCACTTCAATTGACATTCGGATTAGCAACACTATTTTTACTCTTACGCGGTGGCTGGCAACAAATTCCGATTAACATTGCGGCAGCTGCCTATACCGACAAACCCATTGCCAACGACCTTTCCATAAACTCCTTGTATTTCTTCGGGAAAAGTTACCTGCTTTACAATAGAAGTACGATTGACGAATACATGCCGAAAGTTGACAAACAATTGGCTGAAAAGACCGTGAAAAAATGGTACAGTTATCCAAAAAAACACGATCAGTATTTTCTTAAAAACACACGTCCGAATGTAGTAGTAATTGTATTGGAAGGCTGGTCTGCCAAGGCAATTGGAACACTCGGTCCCAATAAAGGAGCAACTCCCAACTTTGATAACCTTTCTAAAAAAGGTGTTTTGTTTACGAATGTTTATTCCACTTCTACTACTTCCGAAATTGGCAATTCGAGTATTTTTAGTGGAAATCCCGCCGTTCCTGAAGTATCAATTTCCATGCAACCCGAAAAACACCGCAAACTTCATTCTATCAATGAAGACATGGAATCGTGGGGATATCACACAAGTTACATCTTTAGTGGTGACTTGAAATACGGAAACATCGGTGGCTATTTTATGGATCATGGTTTTGATGTGGTAAAAGACGAGGCAGATTTTCCTTCTAATTTAAAGAGGGGGAAACTCAATTTCTATGACCGTGATTTGTATAAATTCCTCATCAAAGAAATCAATTCGCACAAAAAACCATTCTTGCAATGCGCTTTTACCGGAAGTACACACGCGCCTTACGATCAACCAAAAGGAAAAGGAAAACGCTTTACAGGTGAAGAAGCCGATTTCATGAACTCGTTGGTTTATGCGGATGAATGTTTGGGTGAATTTATCCGGAAATGCAAAAAATACAGCTGGTACAAAAACACGCTCTTTGTGCTAGTTGCCGATCACGGACATGCTGCACCAACATCTGTTGACCCGGTTTCAAGCAAATTTTACCATATTCCGCTCTTGTTTTTCGGTGAACCCATTAAAGAAAATTACCGCGGAAAACGCATGGATGTAGTGGGCTCACAAGCTGATATTGCCGCCACATTGATTTATCAAATGAAGGGTGATGCATCACGTTATCCTTGGAGTAAAGATTTGATGAATCCTGAAGTTCCTCAATTTGCTTTTCATACCGTTGTTAGAGGTTTTGGCTGGGTTACCCCAAAAGGAAGTTTCACTTGGTCAATGGATCTTAAATTAAAATTTGAGGACACTTTTGATCCGAAAGATTCGAAACAAGAAATCAGCAATGGAACCATGTTCCTTTCAAGTATTTATGAAGCTTACAAACGGTTGTAATTCATGTTTGTGTAACGCATCATTGTTCACCCGGTTCATTTAGTGATCAATCAGTTGGTTTAAGTTGTCCAGCGAGCGAAATCACTGAACAACGAACCGATTCCAAAATATGCCGTAACTTTGTATCCTCAATAATTCGTTATGTGGCGACCATTGCGTGATGTCCTTTTACTTATTTTATTCTGGATTATTTGCTTCGACGTTAATCGAATTCTCTTTTCGATCAACTATTGGAGTAAATTTTCAAAAGTAGGATTCGGTGAATGGTTGCTCTCTTTCGTCTATTCATTTCGCTTAGATTTGGCTACGGCATGCGCTTTGTCTGCTCTTCCGTTTGTAATTCGCTTAGTTGCACATTACAGCAATTGGAAATGGACACACCGCATTTTCAGAATACTACTAACAACCCTTTTAGTGATTGTAGTTTTGGTACAATCGGGAGAAATCATTGTCTATGGTGAATGGAACCATAAGCTTTCGTCGCGTGTTTTCGTTCACCTTTCCAATCCTGTTGAAGTTGTAAGAACGGCAAGCTACAGTATGACCTTTTGGTTTTTCTTTTTCGCCATTATTGAATTCGTGCTGGGTTGGTGGCTTGCTAAAAAATTCTTTAAACGGTTGACTGTTCCCACGTATCAATTCAGCTGGAAACACCTCGTTGTTTTCCCTGTGCAATTAACCGTCGGATTAGCTTCCTTCTTTCTGTTATTGCGCGGTGGTTGGCAACAAATTCCCATCAACATCGGAGCAGCCGTTTACACTGATAAACCAATTGCAAACGATCTCTCCATTAACTCGCTTTATTTTTTCGGGAAAAGTTACCTCTTATACAAAAGAAGTAACATTGATGAATTCTTACCGAATAAAGTCGATCACCAATTGGCCGACAAAAAAGTAAAAGAGTGGTACAAGTATCCAAAAGAGCATGATCAGTATTTTCTGAAAAACAAGCGACCGAATGTCGTATTCATTGTATTGGAAGGTTGGTCGGCAGAAGCAATCGGATGTTTAGGACCAACAAAAGGTGCAACTCCCAACTTTGACCACATTGCTGAAAAGGGCTTGTTGTTTACCGATATTTACTCCGCTTCCACCACGTCTGAAATTGGTAACTCCAGTATTTTTAGTGGTGTTCCGGCCGTTCCTGAAGTTTCCATCTCTATGCAACCCGACAAAAACCGCAAACTCAATTCCATTAATCAAGATCTGGAGTTGTGGGGCTATCATACGAGTTACATTTTTAGTGGCGATTTGAAATACGGAAACATTGATGGTTATTTGATGGACCATGGTTTTGATGTGGTAAAAGATGAAAATGAATTCCCCTCCGATTTACCACGTGGTAAACTCAATTTCTATGATCGCGATTTGTACCGGTTTCTGATCAAAGAAATCAACTCGCACAAAAAACCATTCCTGCAATGTGCTTTTACTGGAAGTACGCACTCGCCGTATGATCAGCCAAAAGGAAAAGGAAAACACTTCAGCGGTGAACAAGCCGATTTCATGAATTCATTGGTTTACGCCGACGAATGTTTGGGAGAATTTATCCGCAAATGCAAAAAATACGATTGGTACAAAAACACCTTGTTTGTTATTGTAGCCGATCATGGACATGCTTCACCAACGTTAACCGACCCCGGTGTAGCCAAATTCTATCATATTCCACTCTTATTTTTCGGTGAACCGATTAAGGAAAGTTACCGCGGAAAACGCATGAATGTGGTGGGTTCGCAAGCTGATATAGCTGCTACTTTGATTTATCAGATGAAAGGAGACGCATCACGCTATCCGTGGAGTAAAGATTTGATGAATCCAAAAGTGCCTCAATTTGCTTTTTATTCCATCATCAGAGGTTACGGTTGGGTAACACCAAAAGGAAATTTTACCTGGTCGTTTGATCAACAACGAATCACAGAAAACACATTTACTCCAGAAGATTCGAAACGCGAACTCAACAATTGCAACTGGTTTCTTTCGGCCATTTACGAAGATTACAAACAATTATAATTCATGGCTACGCAACGCATCAATATTCGTCAGCTCAATTTAGAGGAACTCAAAGCACACATTGTAGGTTTGGGTGAACCGGCTTTTCGCGCCAAACAAGTCTATGAATGGATTTGGAAGAAACAGGTGCACGATTTTGAGCAAATGGCCAATATCGGTAAGAGTTTACAGGAAAAACTGGCGGAAGCTTACTTTTTTGACAGCCTTACAGTTGAAGATCAGCAGGTAAGTGTGGACAAAACCATTAAGTGTGCCTTTGGAGTAGACGGACAAGCGCAGGTAATTGAAGGCGTTTTGATTCCGACTACTTCACGGATGACAGCTTGCATCTCATCGCAGGTAGGTTGTAGTTTGGCGTGTGAGTTTTGTGCCACCGGAAGGTTGAAAATGATGCGAAACCTCACAGCCGGTGAAATTGTAGATCAGGTAGTTTACCTAAAAAACCTGGCCACAAGCAACTACGACACCAACCTTTCCAATATTGTTTACATGGGAATGGGAGAACCTTTGTTGAACTATAAAAATGTAGTTCGCAGTGCAGAAATTCTCACCGATCCCAACGGATTGGCGATGTCGCCCAAACGCATTACCGTTTCTACAGCCGGTATTGCAAAAATGATCAAAAAGCTGGGCGACGACGACGTGAAGTTCAATCTTGCCTTGTCACTTCATGCTGCCAACGACAAGAAACGCGATCAAATCATGGATATCAACGAATCCAATAACCTGGAAGCACTTTCGGAAGCCTTGGTTTATTTCCATGAAAAAACGGGCTCTCGCGTTACGTTTGAATACATCATTTTCAAAGATTTCAACGATCAGCTCGAAGATGCCCGCGAATTGGCCGATTTTGCCAAAGCCGTGCCATGCAAGATCAATATTATAGAATACAATCCGATTGACGACGGCAAGTTTCAGCAAGCCAATCGCGAAAAAGTGGATGCCTTTGCAGCTTTCTTAGAAGAAAAATGCAACCTGATTGTGAATGTGCGTCGCAGTCGAGGAAAAGACATTGATGCTGCTTGTGGGCAATTGGCGAACAAAAACAAGATGATGGATAAAAGGGTGTTGAAGGGTTAGTATAAAGAATATCTATTACCGAAATGCCTAATAATTTTCTCTAAAAACGCCAATTCCGTCTTAAAAAACACGTTTCCCATTAAAAAAAGTTAAAATTTAAATTATTGTAAATCAACACTTTAAATTGAACAAGCATCCTCAATCGTCGATTTAATGATGAAAATTGTTTTTTTTCTAGAAAAGTTTTCTTAAATTAATTCATATAACACTACACACTATGACTGAAAAAACAATTCTACAGCTTTTCTTGGCGGTAACTTAGCCAAAAAATCTTTTAAATTTTTGGTTTTCAACTAAATTGAAAATCCTTATTCTTTTGACGGATAGTTTCCGTGCTGTTATTCTTATGCGTTTAAATCTGATGGTTTTTTAACGTTACCAGGATAGCTATACACAAACGATTCGGGCATCCTGTCGGATGATCAAAGATTTCCCACTGCATGTGCTTTTACCAGGCCACCGTGGATATCTATGTCTTTGAAAATTCGAATTTCTCTAAATCTCCGGTACCACGACCGGAATGGAAGGATCTTAAGGTCTTAAATACCTCCACGACACACTATGAAATTTTCACCCTATGAAACAGTTATGTACCCTTTTTTGTGCATTGCTCTTTGGCAGCGCACTATTAGCTCAAGTCGACGTTGGAGCAACGTCAATTATCAACCCAACCACACCCGTCTGTGGCAATTCCAATCAGCCGATTGATGTTGTCATTTTTAACTACTCCGCTACAACGATCAATTTTGCGATTAACAATGTCACAGTAAACGTTAGTATTACAGGTGCCAGTATTCAAACATTTAATTCCCCTGTAATCAGCAGTGGTTCACTCGCTTCAGGCGCATCAATGGTGGTAAACGTAACACCTAGCTGCAACCTAAGTGCCGTTGGTACACACACGTTCAATGCAACCACGGTCAATTTCAGCGATGTGAATGCAATGAACAATGCCATGGCACCAACAGATGTGATTGTTACAGCTCAGCCTACACCGGCAAACGCAGGTGGCGATCAATCGTTCTGTGTACCGAATGGCAACTTGTCAGGCAACACACCACTGGTAGGCATCGGAACCTGGACGTTAATTTCCGGTTCAGGAGTTGTAACATCACCTAACTCGCCTAGTTCGGCAATTACCGGATTGGGGGTAGGAGCCAATACATTCCGCTGGACAATCTCCAATCCACCATGTCCTGATTCATTCGACGATGTGATCGTCATCGGAGAAGCTACACCAACTATCGTTTTGACTTCAGCACCCGGAACCAATGCACAAACGCTGTGCGTTAACAATCCCGTTACTCCGATCACTTATACGATTGGTGGAAGTGCAACAGGAGCATTTGCAAGCGGTTTGCCGGGAGGTGTCAACGGTATTTACACTGCCGGCACGTTTACCATTAGCGGTACACCAAGTGTTCCGGGAACATATAATTATACCATTACAACTACAGGAGGCTTATGCACGCCTGTTGTTCAACCGGGGTCTATTACTGTAGATCCGGATGCAACTATTGCACTGACATCTGCGGCTGGAACCGATGCCCAAACAATTTGTATCAACAATAGCATTACACCCATTACTTATACAATAGGTGGCGGTGGGTCAGGTGCAACTGCAAGTGGACTACCGGCAGGAGTTAGCGGAACTTATCTTGCTGGAAATTTCACCATCAGTGGCACTCCAACCGTTGCCGGCTCGTTTAATTATACAGTCACAACCACCGGATTGTGTTCGCAACAAGTCGCTTCGGGTTCTATTACAGTAACTCCGGACGATGTTATTACACTTTCAAGCGGAACACTCAATCAAACAATTTGTCAAAATACTCCTATAGGTACCTTACTTTTCGCAATTAGTGGTGGAGGAACCGGGGCGACAGTTTCCGGATTACCGGCGGGTATTACCGGAACTTTCGCTGCGGGGGTATTTACAATCAGCGGTTCATCAACCGTTGCAGGAACATTCAATTATACCGTTACAACAACCGGTCCTTGCTTACAAAGCAGTATCAACGGAACTATCATTGTAAATCCGGATGCAACCATCGCACTTACTTCTGCGGTCGGAACAGATGCTCAAACAGTTTGTATCAACAATCCGATTACAGCAATTACCTATTCTGTAGGAGGCGGTGGAACCGGAGCAACCGTATCTGGCTTACCTGCGGGTATAAGTGGTGTTTATGCTGCTGGAACAGTTACCATTAGCGGAACACCAACCGTTTCAGGAACCTTCAATTACACCGTTACCACAACAGGAACATGTAATCAGGTCATTGCATCAGGAAGTATTACCGTCCAACAAGATGCTACACTAACCCTGATGAGCGGAAATCAAAATCAAACGATTTGTGAAAACACTTTCATCTCGAGCATCGTTTACAACGTTGGTGGTGGAGCTACCGGTGCCAGCGTATCAGGCTTGCCTTCAGGCGTTACTGGAACGTTTTCAGCAGGGGTTTTCACGATTAGTGGTCCTGCATTGCTCTCGGGTGTGTACAATTTTACAGTCACAACTACCGGTGCCTGTGTGCAAACTTCAGCAAACGGTACACTTACTATTGACCCGGATGCGACACTTAATTTGAGTTCAGCTCCGGCAACTACCGCTCAAACAGTTTGTGTCAACAACGCTGTTACTGCAATCAGTTATTCAGTTGATGGAGGTGGAACAGGCGCAACAATCAACGGATTGCCGGCTGGCGTTTCTGGAACTTATGCAGCTGGCATTGTAACCATTAACGGCACTCCAACCATTGCAGGAACCTACAACTACATGGTCGCTACCGTTGGTACATGTCTGCAAGACACTGCTTACGGAACGATTACAGTTACACCAGACGCAACTATTGTACTCAGTTCAGCTATCGGAACGGATGCACAAAACGTTTGCGAGAACACAGTAATCACCAACATTGATTATCTGATTAACGGTGGTGGATCGGGCGCAACTTTTTCAGGATTACCTGCAGGAGTGAGCGGATCATTCAGCGGTGGAATTGCCACCATCAGCGGAACACCTACATTGGCGGGAATCTATCCGTATACCATAAACACTACCGGAAGTTGTGTTCAAACAATGGCTAGCGGAAGTATCACCGTTACGGTCGGTTCAAGTGCATTGCTTACTTCAGGAGCGGGAACCGACAGCCAATCTGTCTGTGTTCAAACACCTATTTATGATATTACCTATACTATCGGAGGATCAGCATCCGGCGCAACGGTAACCGGTTTACCTTCGGGTGTCACCAGTACGTTTTCAGCAGGAATTCTCACCATTTCAGGAAGCCCTGATTCTGTGGGAGTCTATAACTATACCGTTACCACAAGTGGCGGAAGCTGTCCTTCGGTAAGTGTAGTCGGTTCAATTCAATCAACAATTCAAACGATTGTGATGACATCAGCTCCGTTTACCAACGATCAGATTCTCTGTGAAAACACAGCCATCACTCCTATTACCTACAACCTCGGCGGTTCGGCCACAGGTGCCATAGCTACAGGTCTTCCGGCTGGTGTAACCGGCAGTTTTAGCGCAGGTATTTTCACGCTTAACGGACTTCCTACCGAAACCGGAACATTTTTCTACACCGTTACTTCAACCGGATTTTGTACGGATGCTACTTTAATCGGAAGCATACAGATCAATCCGCTTATCCTTGGAAATTCGGCCGGAACAAACACCACAATCTGCGAAAATGGTTCGGGAATGCTCATTGGCGGCGCTTTAACAGGAGGAAACGGTGTTTACACGTATTTGTGGGAAGAAAGCACTACCTCAGGAGGTTTATTTTCTGCCGCTTACGAATATAACACCTTACCCGATTATGAAGTAGAGGGAACCGAATTCATACAAAATCAAATGTACTACCGCAGAATTGCTACTTCAGGCGGTTGTGTAGACACATCTTCGGAAGTGGTGGTCACACTTGATTCATTACCGATAGCAAACTTTAGTGGAACCGCTACCATTTGTGCAGGAGATGTTCTTCCGATTACAGGTGCAAGTTCTATAAACGGAATTTTCAGCTGGTGTCACAATGGTGCAGGGATTTTGTCGAATGCCGGAAGTTTAACTCCTGTCTATACAGCATCTTTAGCTGATGAAGGAAGTATGGTTACGTTAAAATTGATTGTCAACAGCAACAATACGTGTGCGCCTTATTCTGATAGCGCTTTGATGAATATCACCATCACACCATTACCGGTAGCTATTTCAAGCGGCAGTTCGACCATTTGCCCGAGTGGTAATGCAGTAACCGTAATGAGTGCCCAAGCTGCCAATGGAATCATTGGTTGGACACACAACGGCAACGGAGTATTGCTCGACAGCAATAGCATCTTCCCAACTTACACAGCTTCTGTAGCAGATGCGGGTGATACGGTGTTACTGCAATTGGTAGTAAGTAATCCGTTTGCATGTCAAACACCACAAGCGGATACGGCTTGGTACAGTATTATCGTAAATGCAATCGGGAACACATTTGTGGAGGCAGGAACCAGTGAAACAATCAGCATTGGAAACAGTGTGGATTTATCTGCAACAGGTCCTGCCATCATTGATTGGAACTGGTTTCCGGCAACTGGACTTTCAGACCCTACCATTCCGAATCCGGTAGCAAATCCTGTTGTTACTACAACTTATTTATTGACAGGAACGGATGTCAATGGTTGTATGGCAATCGATTCATTGGTTATAACAGTTGAATCTGATATGAACCTGATGATTGCCAATACTGTTACACCAAATGACGACAATAAAAATGACACATGGATTGTCGACAACATCGAATTTTACCCAAACACAGAAGTAACCGTCATCAACAGAGAAGGCGAAATTGTGTATGAATCCGATTCGTATGACAACTCCTGGGGCGGAACCTATAAAGGGAAATTACTTCCTGATGCGACGTATTATTATGTAGTGAAGTTCGCCGATTCCGACAAAGTGTATAAAGGTGCCGTAACAATTCTGCATCATTAATAACCCATTAAAAGATACGATTATGAAAGTTCAACACTTCTCTATCATACTTGGCTTCATACTGATTTTCTCAGGAGCTAAAGCGCAGCAATTGCCGCTTGGAAGCCATTATTTCATGAATCCGTTTGTGCTAAACCCTGCTTACACCGGCTCGGGCGAAGACGTAAATGTATTTCTAACTCACCGTTCCCAATTTTCGGGAATTGCCGGATCTCCTCAAACAACATACCTTACCATAGACGGCCCGATTAATGTCAAAGGTGTAGGTTTGGGACTGAACGCTTATTCGGATGTGACCAACATTCTGAGCAGAAATGGTGTTTCCGGGAATTATTCTTATTCCTTAAACTTATGGAGTGGTCATACGCTAACTTTTGGTTTGGCGGCAGGAGTTGTGGATCATACCATCAACTATGATCAAGCGATTGTGCGCGATGTAGATGATCCTTCCCTGTTCGAGCAGAAAATGCACCGCACGGTTTTTACCGCTGATCTGGGATTATTGTATGAATGGAAACAATTGCAAGTCGGTTTTGCCGTGCCGCAATTATTAGGCAACAAAGCCCGATTCAAAGCTGATGACGGTACAATCAACTACTTCGATATGCAACGTCATTTCGTTGGGTCGGCAAAATATGTGTTTGATGTAAGCGCCAAACAAGGCATCACCGTTTACCCGATGGTGGTTGTACGTGGCGTTGCAGGAGCTCCTGTTCAGTTTGATATCACTACTGTTGCCGATTGGAAAAGCAGAGGTTGGTTTGCAGTGAGTTATCGGAGCAAGTATGCCATTGGCGTGAGCGCCGGTGTACGTTACAAAAACCTCAGCGTTGGATATTCTCACGATTTCGGTGTTACGAAAGTGCGCTCTTATGCAGGTGCAACACACGAGTTTTTGCTGAGTTATCAATTTGGCTGCGACACACGCAAACGTTTGGATCAGCATGATCGTGAGTTGGAAGAATTACGTCAGCGTACTACTCAAAACGAAGCCGATATCGATCAAGTTGAAAGCGAATTGGAAGCGATTAGACAGTCAGAACAAGCGCTTAGCGACAGCTTGAATGCCACAAAAGCAGCGTTTAACGATAGCATTGTTTCCTTGCGCAATCAATTGAAGGAACAAGTAAAATCGGCGGTTGACCAATCCAAAACACCTTCCGACAACCCGAAAGGAAATTACAGAACGTATAGCAATACTGATTTCCTAGATGAAAACGGAATGCCTATGGCGGCAGGTTACTATGTTGTCATCGGTTCATTCAGCGTAAAAGACAATGCTATTACCTTTCAGAAACAAATAACAACCAATGAGGGAGAAACCGCGTCCATTACGTTTAACAAATCCATTAATATTTACAATGTATATATGCTTTACACCCAGGATTATCCAACTGCGAATACCGAGCGCAATCACTGGAAAGTCGACTATAAAACTGCATGGGTATTAAAATTGGAATAATCGACCTCAAACTAACGCACGCCCGATTAAAGATGGACGACCGCTTGTATTACCACTACAAGCGGTCACTTTTTTTGTTCTTCCCATTATTGACAAAAACTAATTCCAATTTCAACTGTTTACCTTGGTAATTGGATTAATTTTGTGTCATCATGACGGTGAAAGAAATTTTGGCTCCCATAGAAACTGAAATGCAATTATTTGAAGTGCGTTTCAAAGAAAGTATGCAGTCAAAAGTACCGTTGCTCGACAAAATCACCCATTACATCATTCGCCGTAAAGGCAAGCAAATGCGTCCTATGTTTTTGTTTCTTACCGCCAAAATGCTCGGTGAAGTAAATGACAAAACGTACCAATCGGCTTCGTTGGTTGAATTGTTACATACTGCTTCGTTGGTGCACGATGATGTAGTAGATGATGCCAATGAACGAAGAGGATTTTTCTCGGTAAACGCTTTGTGGAAAAACAAAATTGCCGTTTTGGTAGGCGATTTCATGCTTTCGCGTGTGTTGCTTCATTCCTTGGAAAACGACAATATTCGCGCTTTACAGATTGTTGCCCGTGCCGTTCGTGAAATGAGTGAAGGTGAATTACTCCAAATTGAAAAAGCCCGCAAGCTCGACATCACAGAAGAAATTTACTTCGAAGTCATTCGCCAGAAAACAGCATCGTTGATTGCCACGGTGTGTGAAGCAGCAGCAGCTTCGGTTGACCGTGAAGATTTAGCTCCTCGCATGCGTCAGTTCGGTGAGTTGGTAGGCTTGGCCTTTCAAATCAAGGACGATATTTTCGATTACGGAACCGGCGATGTGGGCAAACCTACCGGAAACGATATTCGCGAACGCAAAATCACCTTGCCACTGATTTACGCTTTACAAAACAGCGATAAAGCAACCCGCAAGGAACTGATGAACATTGTGAAACGCCACAACGAAGAAAAATACTACGTTAACAAAGCCATTCAGATTGTTCGCAATGCCGGTGGAATAGAATACTGCCATGAACGCATGATGACGCTTACAAAAGAAGCTTTGGATTTATTGACAGACATTCCTGACTCTCCGGCGAAACGATCACTGATCGGATTAGTGGAGTATACGGTAAATCGGGAGAAGTAAATCAAATTTACCTACCCATCCAACAACTCATCGTTCCTTTTCTTAGGATTTCCTTCCCAATTGCGCTTCAATAAATAGTGCAAAAGCCAAACGCAAAGAAGACCTAGAACAAAGCCTATTAAAGCTAATACCATTTCGGTTTCATACCCATATTCAAAGCCCGACAACAAATACACAACTCCGGCCAAAAAACCGAATACGAACTGAGAACAGAAATATACAGCTATCCCCAATAAGGTATAGCCCAACAGATGGCGATTGTTTTTTTTAGCAAGATTATAGAACGATTTGCCTATAAAAAAGATGATCAATAAGCCTATTAACATCGTTTATTGGTCAATTAGATCTTTCCCCTTTTGATTCTTAGGATTTTTGATCCAAGATTTTTTCAGTAAAAAATACAGAATTCCGCAAGCTGCTAAGCTAATACCAAGACCAACAAGGCTAATCATAACTGTACCACCAGTTGTTGCTATTACATCCATATTTCCGGTTAAAGCCAATATGACTCCAAGGATAAACCCGAAGATTAATTGAGAACCGAGAAATACCCCTCCGCCTAAAATGGCAAATCCCCAAGTGTGGCGATAATAATCATGGGCTAGTCTATAAAATGCCCAACCAATTGCGATGGTAAGAATTAAAGTAAGTAACATAGTTATTTTTTTTTCGAAACTAATCAAACTATTTTAGGAAGTACAAGTATTGCGAAAACTTAAATTTGATCAAGCAATTCGTTGTTATCAATTCTTGGTTTCTTTTCCCATGCTCTTTTGAGGATTGCGTAAAAAGCAGAAACTCCAATACCTCCAACAAGTATACCAACCAATGTGATCACTAGTTCATCACCGGAAGTAAACTCTCTTCCTCTTGACATCATGTAAGAAAGAAGTCCAAGTGCAAAAAGGAACTGAGTAACGTAATAAGTAACTACACCTAAAATAGCAAATAACCACTTTGAGCGTTTATGCGTTTCAGCCAAACGGTAGAATGCTCTACCAACAAAATAAATGAGTAAAAGACCAAGCATCGGTTGAATATTTTTCGACTAATCTACTAAATCATTTTTAGTTGTGCATCAAGTCAACAACTATTCATTTTCAATTACCACAAATTTATCATTTCGTGCTACAGAAGCGCTTCATTGATCCAACAAATCATCATTCTGCGTGAGTACATTCCGTTCCCAATAGCGCTTCAGCAATAGATAAAACACTCCCGTAAGCACAATCACTATTGTAATCAATAACAATTCAATCAGTGGTTCTAAATCTGCAGATGGGCGCCAATGTAGAGCAGAACGTAAAATACGATAACTATAATCTATTCCAAAAGCTATCCCACTAAAAATAACGGCACCGACAATAGAAAACAGCCAACCAACTCGCTTGTGCTTGCGGGCCAACAGGTAAAATCCCCAAACAACAAAGAACAAACAGGTAATCAGAATCATGTTCAGGCGAAATAAAACGAAAACTAACCATTTTTCGGAAATCAACGTTGATGGAGATAGGAATTTCGTTCTGCATGAACTGAACTTTCGTTATTTTTGAACTTCAAATCAAAACAATCATGAAAAATTGGTCGCTGTTGTTGTTAACAGTAGTAATTACATTGTTGGCTGCTTGTGGAAGCCCCGAAAAAAAGGTAGAAGAACCCGAATCACTGTTTGAAGTGAAAGACGGTGTGTACACTGAATTTTACCCTGGTCGGAAAGCAGTGAAATACCGTGGTCCGCAAGACGAAAACGAATTGCGCCATGGACGTTGGTTTTTCTATTCCGAAAACGGTGTGGAACTTTCCATGACAGAATATTCGCATGGTAAGAAAAACGGCGATTCGTTTGTGCGCTACCCGAATGGAATGATGCGCTATTACGGTCATTATGAAAACGATGTGCAGACCGGCGTTTGGATTACCTACGACCAAAAAGGAAACGTTTCACAGGAAAAAGATTTCGGGAGTCCAAGCACTCCTGTTGCTCCCGTTCAATAAACCTAGATGTCAAGAATTCCCCCGCATATTGTTGATGAAATCATGCAAACCGCTCGTATTGAGGAGGTGATCGGGGAATTTGTGAACTTAAAACGCGCCGGTTCAAGCTTAAAAGGCTTGAGTCCGTTTGTCGACGAGAAAACACCGTCGTTTATGGTGTCGCCCGCCAAACAGATTTTCAAGTGTTTTTCTTCCGGAAAAGGTGGATCGGTGGTGACGTTCCTGATGGAAAAAGAACATTTTTCCTACCCGGAAGCATTGCGCTGGTTGGCCGATAAATATGGTGTTCAGGTTCCGGAAGACGAACCGCAAACGGCAGAAGAAATTGCCGCTATCACTGAACGCGAGAGTTTATACATCATCAACGAATTTGCCAAGGAGCATTTCATGCACAACATGCACGAGGTCAACGAAGGACAAACCGTTGCATTATCCTACTTCGAAGAACGTGGTTTCCGCCCCGATATCGTTAAAAAATTCCAACTCGGTTATTGCCTCAATTCAGGAAACGATTTCACGAAACATGCGCTAGACAAAGGTTACAAGCTCGAATACCTCGAGTCGGTTGGTCTGGTAAAATCTAAAGAAGACCGGCACTTTGATTTTTTCCGTGGAAGGGTGATGTTTCCAATTCACTCCATTTCGGGTCGTGTACTCGGTTTTGGAGGTCGAACGCTGTTTACGGATAAAAAAGTTGCCAAGTATTTCAACTCGCCCGAAAGCATCATTTACAACAAAAGTGAGATTCTTTACGGCTTGTATTTTGCCAAAGGCGATATTGTAAAATACGACAATTGTTACCTCTGCGAAGGCTATACCGACGTGATTAGTATGCACCAAGCCGGAGTAGCCAATTCGGTTTCTTCGTCGGGAACGTCACTCACAAGTCAGCAAATCAAACTTATCAAACGCTACACGCCCAATATTACGATTTTGTATGATGGCGATGCGGCGGGTATCAAGGCTTCTTTCCGTGGAATTGATTTGATTCTGGAAGAAGGCATGAACGTGAAGATTGTGTTGTTTCCGGATGGCGACGATCCCGATTCGTATTCCAAGAAAGTGAGTTCTACGGAGTTCCTGGACTTCATCAAAGACAATACGCAGGATTTCCTGAGTTTCAAGACTTCCATGCTGTTGAAAGAGGGAAAAACCGATCCGATTCAACGTGCCGGAATTATTAGAGACATATCACAGTCAATTGCTTTAATTCCCGATAGAATTACTAGATCTGTATACATTCAAGAAGTAGCTAGGCAATTTAGTATTGATGAGGTAATAATTCTCGCTGAGGTTAATAAGCTTTTGAAAAATCAATTAGCAAAAGACCTTAATGAACCATTAATAGCTGAGAATCCAACTTTAACTGATACACAACCAACTCATCAACAGATACAGGTTGTTGCTAACTCAGAAGAAGTTTTTTCTTATGCTGAAAGAGAATTATTAAGGGTTCTAGTTCAATTTGGCAATTTTGCAATCGAAGTAGAAAGCCTAAATGAACATGGAGTTCCAAAGCCAGTAGAAGTAACTTCTGCGGAGCTGATTTGTCATGAAATGGAAAAAGATGAATTATTTTTTAGTTATCCATTGTTTAACAAGATCCATAAACTTATTACTGAAGGGCTCGCAAACAAGACTTTATACAAAAGCTCTTATTGGTTAAGACAAGGAGACGCAGAAATAGTGCAGTTTGTATCTGAAGTGGAATCTGAATCTGAGAAATACGAACTTAGCCCATTGTGGTTGTCAAAATATAATATTCACACACTTAAAGAGGTTGATAAACTGAGAAGATCAGTCATTGATCATATCTACTATTATAAATTAAAAGTTGTTGAAAGAAGAATTAGTGAATTAACTAAAGAACTTTCACTCATAGAATCAGACAACATGATTGAGATCGCAAGTATATTAATTGAACAAGGTAGATTGGAAGGTGTCAGAAGAGAAATTGCTGGTAAACTTGGGCGAATAATCTTATAAAGTAACAAGATGACAAAAACACTTTTCTGGCTTGGGCCGTATAAAGTTTGCTTTTGGAATATCCTCATTATTGCATTGGTTATTTTACTGGCGATTATTGCCCGGAGAATCATTCACCGGTTCTTAAAACGTTACCTTACCGGAGCAAACATACGCATTGAAGGCCGACGGATTACGTGGTTGCGTTTATTGAGTCAAACCGTTTATGTTGCCGCCGGATACATCGGTATTTTGAGTTTTAAGATCAACAATTACAACGTCTCTTTCCAAAAATTCCTCGATTACAAATTCGTTCATTACAAAAACTTTAGCATCAGTTTCGAGAACATCATTTCGGTGGTGATCATCTTTTTTGGAGCAAAAGTTACACTGAACTTACTGAACCTCTATTTGCAGCGCCGCTTTCGCAAAGACGAACATTTTGATAGAGGAACGGAATACGTGTACATGCAAGTGGCCAAATACATTGTTTACACCCTTGCTTTTATTTTCTGTTTGGGCGCGCTCAATGTGCAACCGAGTATCTTCTTGGGTGGTTCGGCGGCTTTATTGGTGGGACTTGGTTTGGGATTGCAAGACGTTTTCAAGGACATGTTTTCCGGGTTCGTTTTGTTGTTTGAAGGAACGATTCGCGTAGGCGATGTAATTGAATTCAACGACGGGAAATCGAGCGAAAACATTATCGCCAAAATCCTAAAAATCAATATCAGAACTACGCAAATCGAAACTCGCGACGGCAACGTATTGCTTGTTCCGAATGCCAAACTCACGCAGGAATACGTTGAAAACTGGAGCCACGGTTCCAACTTGTCGCGCTTTCGTATTAACCTTGTGGTTCCTTACAATGTGAACACACAAATGGTGAGCGATCTATTAGTCCAAGCGGCAATGAGTCATCCGAAAGTAAAAAAGACAGAACCTATTTTTGTACGTATGACCGATTTCGGCGACCACGGATTGTGTATGGAATTGGTTTTTTGGGCCGATCAAAGTTGGGATATCAATAATTACAAATCAGAAATCCGTTTCGAGATTGATCGTTTGTTTCGCCATTACAAAATTGATTTTCCTTATCCGCAGCGAGATATTCATGTTTTTCAAGGCACTAAGCAGGGAACTAGGACTGAAGGGAACTAGGGAGCTAGGATTTGGATTTACCTCCTAGCTACTGAGTTCCCTAATACTCAAGCTCGCTGAATTAAAGAAAGATTCCTATTGATCAATCCCCGAAGCATTTTGTAAATAATGTGGAGTTCACTATTCATTTTTTCGAAGGTTATACGGTCAATGAAATTTAAATCATTGCTTAACATCAATAACGTATCCAATTCACTTGCCGATCCTAGTGAGATATGTAAAAACTGTACGAATTCCTTCTTCGACTTTCGAGCTGCACCTTCTGCTATATTGACGGGTACTGAAACGGCTGCTCTTCTGATTTGAGAAATCAATCCGAATTTTTCATCATCCGGAAATTTAGCGGTTATTCTATAGGAGGATTTCACAAAATCGAAGCTTCGTTTCCAAACTTCCAACTCCTGATGAGGTTTTGTCATTGTACTTTTTTCTATTGAATATACTGTTTTATTTTTTTAATCACAAATAAACAACTGCAACTACAAGACAAAATATCATCCAACTCCCTAATTTCCAAGTTTCCTGAAATCCAAGATCACCACCTTCCTAGTTCCCCAGTTCCCTATCATCCAGTTCCCTTAAAAATTTCAAATTATGAATTATCTTTGTCGTATATGAAAGCAGAAATCAAACAATTAATTGACGCGATGAGCAAGCGCTTTACATCGCACCCTTGGCATGGAATTGAGATCGGTGAAAAACAACCGGCTATTGTCAATGCCTTCATTGAAATCGTTCCTTCCGATTCGATCAAGTATGAAATCGACAAAGCTTCGGGTTATGTGATGGTGGATCGTCCGCAAAAATTATCGAACCACATGCCGTGTTTGTACGGATTTGTTCCTCAAACCTATTGCGACACACAAGTAGCTGCGTTTTCAAATGAAAAAACAGGTCGCACCGATATCACAGGAGACGGTGATCCGTTGGATATTTGTGTATTGTCTGAGCGTTCATTTAACTCAGGAAACATCATTTGTGACGCGAAAGTAATCGGCGGATTCCGCATGTTAGATGGTGGCGAAGCCGATGATAAAATCATTGCTGTTTTGAAAGGCGATCAGGCATACGGAAACATTGATAACATCGAAGACATGCCAAAAATGGTGATCGACCGTGTACGTCATTTTTTCCTTACCTATAAAGATTTGGACGGTGGTGCCAAGAATGTTGAAATCACGCATGTTTACGGACGTGAAGAAGCCTTTGAAGTGATCAAACGTTCGCATGCCGATTACACCGCTAAATACGGTAACGCCAACGACAATCTGGCAAGCGCACTTGAAGCATTGTTGAAATAACTTTTGCAACACAGCCTTCACAGGCATAAAAAATAGAATTATGAAAAAAGCACCATTCATTGCTGCCTTGTTTTTGCTTCTTGCAGGAACAACACATGCTCAACTGGCTCCGCGTTTAAGTCCGGAAGCAAAAATTGAACAAAAAGTAGGATTGACCGATATTTCGGTAAAATATTCCCGTCCGGGGAAACGTGATCGTGTGATCTTCGGTGATGTGGTTCCGTTTGGTGAAATATGGAGAACAGGTGCCAATGAAAACACGGTGATTTCATTCAGCGATGGCGTGGTATTCGGTAAAGACAGCTTGAAAGCCGGAACATATTCCTTGTATACCAAACCGACAAAAGACAGCTGGGAAGTGATTTTCTACTCCGATTTCTCGAACTGGGGTACACCCGAAGAATGGAGCGAAGCGAAAGTTGCGTTGCGCATTTCTGTTAAACCGGCTGCGTTGAAAGATGCGGTTGAAACCTTTACCATTGCGGTTGAAAATGTTCAAAGTGCAGGAGCAAACCTGACTTTAACTTGGGATAAAACACAGGTTTCAGTTCCATTTACCGTTCCTACTGATGCCAAAGTAATGGCTAACATCAAGAAAACAATGGGCGGACCAACTGCAAACGATTATTTCGGAGCAGCGCAGTATTACTACGACAACAAACGCGAGACAAAACAAGCGCTTGTTTGGGTAGAAAAAGCAATTGAAATGCGTCCGGAAGCTTATTGGATCGTTCGTTTGAAAGCTCTTTTATTAGCCGAAACCGGTGACAAAAAAGCTGCCATCGAAACAGCAAAAAAGGCGTTGGAACTGGCAACAAAAGAAGACAATCAAGATTACGTAAAAATGTTGAACAAGTCAATTGAAGAGTGGAGCAAGTAAGTTTGTGAGTTCATCAGTTTACGAGTTCTTTAGTTATTGAGTTTGTCCGTTTTTTAAGTTGATCAACTCGTATAAAATAGAATCCCCGTTTGTTTATACCGACGGGGATTTTTGGTTTTTACTCATCGCCAACACCACACAAAAAACTGTCGATACAGCTGTCAAAGGTGTAAAGATAATCGTCTCCAAACTGTTCAGCGAAACGAGATTCCCTAAGGTATTCAGCAAGAAAATACCCGCCATTAGCCAGAAGACAATTGTTAAGACTATCCTCGGAATCCGTAAGTGTATCCAATTCATCCGAACACAAACAATCATCAGAAAAATAGCATTCAGCACCAGTGAAACGGTTTCAAACTGCAGCATTTCTGTTCGTGTTTTGAGTCTTCCTCCCCAAACAATGCTATAATCAATCACTCCTAAAAGGATCATGATATGAAAGACCAAATTGGCGCTGAATAGAATCCCCAATCCTATTCCTGCGATGCGTTGAAAACGTGTCATCTTACTCATGTTTGTGAAAATACCAATTTAATCCAACCAACATACTTCCGGTTGCGCCAATTCGTTTGCCTTCAGGAATAACTGAATAACCGCCGTGAAAACGGGCTTGAATATCTAATGCAAATCGGTTTTTTCGCCAAAGCTCAATTCCGGTGGCAGCTATGAAAGATGGTCCGAAATAAAATTTCCGTTCATCTTCGGCCTTAATATCATAAAAAGCCGGTGCGTCCAATGTTAAACCGGCTCCGGTCATCACCCACCATTTGGGTTTCAACCAATATTGCACCGACGGAATGATTCCTTCAAAACCGCGGTCGCGCTCTCTACCAATACCTTTATAGCGGTAAATACTTCCGGGCAAGTAAACCAATAAAGCCGTGCGATCACCGATCATTTTACCTACTTTGAAATTGGGAAAAGACAATCCGGTTTGTGTTTCAGTGGCAAGTCCTGTTGTCGAAAGATGGAGTGTTGAAACTCCGGCAGCCGTTCCGAATATCCATCCGTTTCGACTGGTTTGTTCTTGTATTTGTGCTTGAATCCACGTTATTACAGTGATCATCAGCACGCTCATTATTCCTTTCATGATTCATCTTATTTTTGATAAGACAAAACTAGGTGGCTGCTCACGCAAAAAAGTTACCCTTGGGTAATTAATGATGAAAAATGAAATCTGCTACATTCTTGCAATTTTCCTTCGAAGCCTACTCAAACTTTGGGTTGTAATTCCAAGGTAAGAGGCAATATGCTTTTGCGGCGTTCGCTGAATGAGTTTAGGCTGTTTTTCCAATAAATCAAGGTATCGTTGCTCGGCGGTTTTCAGTAATAGATCGATTTGTTGTTGTTGTTTTTCAACAAACGTCGATTCGGCTGACATCAAAAATAGCGTCTTTCCCATTTCGGTTTCTTTGAGCCGGTCGATATTGGCTCTCGAAATCCGAATCATCTCTGAGTTTTCAAGCGCTATTGTTTCCAATACAGAGGGCTGATGCATAATCAACGACATGTAATCGCCAAAAAACGCTTCTTCATACATCAGATCGAGGCAAACATAGTTATTCTCTTTCCACGCAAACACTCCACCGCTTCCCGAAAGAATAAAGTATCCGTACAATTCAGGATCGCCACCCCGTTTGATGATCTCGTTCTTTTTGAAAAAAACGGGTTCACACAATTCCGCAAATTGCTCCCATGCAATGAGAGGAGCATCAAAATATTGGTCGAATGAAGCTTTTAACCGGTGAGCAATCATACACCGAAATTAAACAATCAAACGGTTTCTTCTACTGCTTTCGTAACGTTTCTAAACAAGTGTGAATGAAACACATGTCTTCGTGCAAAACGCTCTGGTGTTGGTGTATTCTTGAACTTAGTATACACACTTGGTTTCACCCCAAAGTATTCGTAAACACTTCCGTTGTGGAACGTTACCTTGAGTAATTGTCCTTTGTAATGAAAATCGGTAATCATGTTGGAGGAAACAATTTGCGTATATTCTTCCAAATGCGCATCACGTGTTTCAGGTGCAATACTCACCAAGAAATGGTAGGCGTCAATGATCACTTTACTTTTGATTTCGGCTTCTTCCTTCAGCGCATCACCGTCTTGAAATTTATCAGGATGCCATTCTTTCACCAATTTTCGGTACATCAATTTCAACTGCGCCAAATCGGTGTCTTGGTCGGCATTAAATAATTTGCGGTAATCTACAATACGCTTCATAACTCTTCTAAAATACGTGCTAACAGAAAGAAAGGTCAACTTTTACCCGTTAGAAAGGCGCAAAGGTACGGTTATAATCCTATATCTTTGTAAAAAGTAAGCGTGGGATGCATCCCGCGCCTATTTTTACAGCTACAACTTCAATTACAGACATTGGAACATCGGATTTTATTCATTACTCCTCCTTTTACACAGCTCAATACGCCCTACCCGGCCACGGCCTATCTGAAAGGATTTCTGAATACCAAAAACATTCCTTCTACACAGGTCGATCTGGGAATTGAGGTGATTTTGGCCTTGTTTTCAAAAGCGGGATTGACCAACTTGTTTGCTGAAATTGAAACGATGGAGGTCGAATTATCCGTCAATGCTCAACGTATCGTTACCCTTAAAGCCGATTACATCCAAACGATTGATGCCGTGATACTGTTTCTGCAAGGGAAGAATCCTACACTAGCACATGTGATTTGTCAGGACGATTTTCTGCCGCAAGCCAAACGCTTTGATCAGTTGGAAGAACTCGATTGGGCATTTGGTGTGATGGGAACGCAAGATAAAGCCAAACACCTAGGAACACTTTACCTCGAAGATTTGGCCGATTTGATTGTTGAAACTGTCGATCCGCATTTTGGGTTTAGCCGCTATGCCGAACGTTTGGGAAGAGCAGCAAGTACGTTTGATGAATTGTATGAAGCCTTGCAACAAGAATTAACCTACATCGACCAGATTACCTTGCGATTGCTGGAAGAAAAAATGCAGCAACATCAACCAACCATTGTTGCGTTTTCGGTGCCGTTTCCAGGCAATTTATACGCTGCGTTCCGGTCTGCCCAATACATTAAACAACACTTCCCGACTGTAAAAACGGTAATGGGTGGCGGTTTCCCGAATACGGAATTGCGCTCATTATCAGAGAAACAGGTCTTTGAATTCATTGATTTTATTCCGCTCGATGATGGTGAAACTCCCGTCGAGAATATTTTACAGCACCTTGCCGGAGAACGAACCGTGTCCGAATTGAAACGGACATTTGTGTTGATCGAAAACGAAGTCATTTACAGCAACGGTTCCAAACAACCCGACTACAAACAAAGTGAGGTTGGAACACCCGATTATGGCGATTTGTTGCTCGATCAATACATTTCCGTCATTGAAGTAGTGAACCCGATGCACCGCATGTGGAGCGACGGGCGCTGGAACAAACTCACGATGGCACACGGCTGTTATTGGGGCAAATGCACGTTTTGCGATATTTCACTCAATTACATCAAAATCTACGAACCCGTTGCCGCGAAGTTGCTCTGCGACCGCATGGAAACCCTCATGGCACAAACCGGACAAAACGGTTTTCACTTTGTGGATGAAGCCGCTCCGCCTGCCTTGATGCGTTCACTGGCGTTGGAAATCATTCGCCGGAAACTCACCGTAACCTGGTGGACCAACATCCGGTTTGAAAAGAGTTTCTCTGCCGATTTGTGTCAATTGCTGAAACACTCGGGTTGCATTGCAGTTTCGGGAGGTTTGGAAGTGGCTTCTGATCGTTTGCTGAAACTGATCGACAAAGGAGTGACCGTCTCGCAAGTAGCCCAAGTAACCCGCAATTTCACCGAATCGGGGATCATGGTGCACGCCTACCTGATGTATGGTTACCCAACACAAACCATTCAGGAAACGGTCGATTCATTGGAAATGGTGCGTCAACTGTTTGAAGCAGGCGTATTGCAATCGGGCTTCTGGCACCAGTTTGCGTTGACAGCTCATAGTCCGATTGGACTGAAACCCGGCGATTACGGTGTTTTGAAAGACACAGAAACACTCGGAACTTTTGCCAACAACGATGTGTTTTACACCGATAAAACGGGTATCGATCACAACAAATTCGGCTACGGACTAAAGAAATCACTCTACAATTTCATGCACGGTTTGGGCTTCGAATTGCCCTTGCACCAATGGTTCGATTTTAAAATTCCACGCACAACGATTGCGTCTGACTTTATTGAACAAGCCTTACTTGAAGACGAAATGGCGTTCACCAAGCCGAGCGCTAAAATTGTCTGGCTGGGAACCGTTCCTGGCATTTCTTATTTCACCAAAAACAAAAAAGGACATTCGTGGGAAATGGCAGAACTGACCATTCATACACGCCGGGAAATGCTGAACTTACAAGTGAGTAAACCAACCGGTGATTGGTTGTTGGAAATCATACCGAAACTGACACCTGCCAACGAAAAATCACTGACCTATCAGGAACTCAAAACGAGTTATGAAAACTTTGTGCAAGAAGATTTAGAGCCGTTTTGGTATTCGAAACAAGCGCAGATGTTGCGAGAGAATGGGTTGTTGGTGGTGTAACAAAAGTAATTCAGGATCATTACCCAAAAACAGTCACAAACATTGGCACACTTCTCGCTACTTCTTTTCCATTCACGAATAATTCGTACCTTCATTCTATGCAGAAAATACTGTTTCTTCTAGCGATTTTTACAAGTCTTTGCACTCAGGCGCAAACCGTTTTCAGTACCCAAAACCTCGACTTAGGAGAGTTGTATGCCGGTTCGGAGCGCTTTGGAGATATTTTGATCACCAATCAGGGCAAGCAGAAAGCGTACATTTTACGGGTAGAAAAACCGACAGATGTGGTGTATTTGGCAAGCTCAGATGTCCTACTTCCGGATAGCTCGTTTTCGTTTCGCTTGCAGGTAAATCCAACCAAGAAAGGCGCTTTTTCCTACGATGTGAAAGTGTACACCAGCGACAACATGAATCCGGTAAACATTCGTATTTCGGGTACGGTGAAAGAACTGACAGAAAACACGATGGCGGGTTTGATGAGTTGTCCCGATTTTGGGTCTGAACCTTCGCGGGTGCAAACCACCGAATTGACCATTATTACCGTTGATGAAAATACACGTCAACCATTGGCGAAAAGTACGGTAACGATCATTCGCAACGGAACACCTGCCGGAGCCTGGATTACGGGCAAAAAAGGATCATTTCAGCAGGAAAGCATTCCGGGGTATTTCTATTTCTTCGCTTCCCATGACGGCTATTTCCCAAAAGAAGCGGGCGTTTATGTTGGTCCGAAAATCAAGGAAATCACTATTCCGCTTAGAATGGATCCCACAATGTGTATTCCTTTTCCAAATCCAAATCCTGAGCCGATTCCTGAAGAACCACAAGAGTTAACAGCAGAAACAGCCGAAATTATCATCGATCAGCAATTGGACAATCAACAGTCTGACTCGGTGATCAAACAAACTATTCCCGAGTTGGCGCAATTGCCACCCAACAGTTTCGAATCCGAACATTTCAAGCCGGTGAATGTGGTATTTGTACTCGATGTTTCCAGCTCCATGAAATTGGGCGAAAAAATGGATTTGATGAAGTATTCATTGAATCAACTCGTAGATGAAATGCGACCGGAAGATCACATTAGTCTGGTGACTTATTCCGACGGTGCCAGTGTGCTGCTTGCTCCAACAGCCTGTACTCAGCAAGAAGCCATTAAAGCCAAAGTAGCTGAATTGAAACCACATGGAATGACCGCAGGTGGAAAAGGAATCAAGCTCGGATACAAACAAGCCTTGCTGCAACTTTCGCCCGATAAAGCCAACATGGTGATCATCATTACCGACGGGGCATTCAATAAAAGTTCGGATGATTATCAGAAAACGGTTCGCAAATACGCTAAAAAAGGAATCATATTTTCAGTGGTTGGTATACAGAATCGTCCCAACGATCAACGCGCGATGGAAGAAGCAGCTGAATTTGGGAAAGGGCGTTACATTCCGATCAATAAATTGTCAGACGCTCAATACAACCTACTGCAGGAGATACGAATTGCCTCTTTCAGAGGAATCTGACAACTGAATTTCAGTTAAAATCGGTAATATTGGTTTTGAATTGATCGAAAGAATTGATTCGGGTATAATTTTTGCTCGTTTGGGCTGAAATTCAATGGTACGCTTATGATCAAATACCTCTTACACACGTTTCTTTTCTGTTGTTTGATCATCACCGGTTGGAGTCAGTCGGATACAATCGACTTCGGTACAATTCAACGTTCTACCAAGCGCTACGCCGACATTACCATTCGTAATACCAGTGAGCAGGGAATGTACGTCAAAACGGTAGAACACAGTCCGCAAATCGTTTACCGGCTCAACAAAGAATACATTCAATCAGACAGTCTATTTACCATTCGTTTGCAAGTAAATCCGGATACTACAGGACGATTCAAGTACGTGATGCGTGTAGCACTGAGCACCGATGAACCCCCTATTTCATTGGTTGTTATCGGAAATGTGCTTGAAATACCCAATTACAAAAATGTGATCGAGCAAAAATGCCCTGAGTTTGAAGGAGATCAATTCACCAAAGAAACCGAATTTAAGATCATTAGCGTTGATGCCGTAACGCGAGACCCCATTCCGGGAAGCACAGTTACCATCATTCGCAACGGAACAGTTACCGAATCGTGGGTTACGGGAAGTGCCGGTTCCATTACACGACGGTCGGAACCCAACTTTTTATACCTCATCGTATCGCGAAACGGTTACGAAACTACCGAAACAGGCGTTTTTATTACCCCGGAAATTGAAACGATTTCCGTTCCGTTGAAAAGAGAAGATAAAGACCCTATTCCACCACCTGATCGCGAACCTCTATTGGCAGAAAATCCGGTACGTGTAGCCGATGAAGAGTTGGAAGAAACGCTTTCGGAACAATTGGAAACGGATAGCGCTGATTTGGCTGAAATGGCCGAATTATTTGCCAACTTCGATACCAATGAATACAAAACAGTAAATGTGGTATTTGTATTGGACCTTTCCAGTTCGATGAAATTGGGCGAAAAAATGACTTTGCTAAAGTTTTCCCTGAATCAATTGGTGAAACACATGCGTCCGCAAGACCGTATTGCTTTTGTGACCTATTCCGAAGGTGCCGATTTATACATGCCAACAACTAATTGTGTTAACAAACCGGAGATTTATGGCAAAATCGCCGATCTGGAAGCAACCGGAATGTCGTCAACAACGCGGGGAATCAAATTGGGGTATAAAACCGTTCTCAAAGACATTTCATCCGATGAAGCCAATATGGTGGTCGTTATTACTGATGGCGCTTTCAATAGCAATTCCAACGATTACCAAGCCATTGTGCGAAAATACGCTCCGGAAGGAATTACATTTTCAGTTGTCGGAATTCAATGCCGGTCAAACGACGAACGCAAAATGGAAGAAGCTGCCACTTTCGGAAACGGAAGGTATGTAGCCATTGATAAACTCGCCGATGCGCAACTGAATCTATTCAAAGAAATACGTATTGCTTCGTTTAAACATAATTAACGTGAGTTCGGGATAAGAATTCAGTCAGATCGCCTAGAAATAGTCGGATACAAGCGAAAAAAACGAGATGTATCGGGATACATTGAGTGCTTTTTCGAGCAGAAGACGGCTGTTTATAGGTGAAACCCTCATTAGCTAACTCATAAAACATTCATCTGATTCGTTGTATTTCGCAGAGATGACTCGCCATCTCTACTCTATACGCCTAACATCTGAACATTTTATGAATTTCTGACAGGTATTCTTATCCCGAACTCACGTTAATTAACTGGAAGATACCGCTTGTTGTTGTTCGAAGGTTATTACTATGAATTCAGCCGGACGCACAACAGCCACCTTGATCGTCACTCTCATAAAACCATTTAACAGATCTTCTGAAGTCATCGTTGTGCCCAAACCACAAGCCACAGAAAAAGCTTCTGCAGGACTGCTGCCTTGCAATCCGCCTTGTTTCCAGACACCCGTCAAAAAACTACTGATCATGGCTATTACAGCTTCCCAAGTGTTTTTGTCATTCGGCTGAAAAACATAAGCTTGCGCTGCTAACTTGCAGGATTGCTCAAGATAGGTCATTGTTCTCCTTACACTAATATAACGCCAATCTTGACTATTACCATCCAACGTTCTAGCTCCCCAAACTAAAATACCTAATCCATTAAAGAAACGAATTGCATTAATGGATTTTCCGGAAACCGCATCTATATTTAAGTCACCCTGCTGAGCTTCTGTTAAACGAATGGGCAAGGTTACCGCTCCAACAATTGACGTATTCGCCGGAGCCTCCCATACACCTGATTGATTATCGATGGTAGTTATTACACCGGCCATTCCACCGCTCGTAGGAAGAATATTTACTTGAGCCAATACATGTTCTATAATTAGAGCATAAGTTGGACTAGCATTCAACAAAGCATTATTGTTTTGTGAAACGCTCAACGGATTTCCGGTTGGCGATTGTATATTATTTAAAATCTGCTCCACAACAGCATTTGGATTAGCCGGTGGATTTAATAGCGACTCCAGTTGAGTCAGATCTCCGCCAAAAAGATTGGTGTAATCAATGTCTGAATTTTGGACAATTGTTGTTCCGATAAAAGGATAATAAGCAGCACCATAATCCAATCCATTCGTTCCTGTATTTTCACGAAATAACTGAATATCTTGCATGTATAAAAGTGGATCAGGATCGCGACCGCCAATAACATCAAAAATGGAAATCGCCGTTTGCATTTCAGCACATTGCAACAACATTACTTGCATCAATGTTCCATTATCAGCCGTAGAAAGCAATGTAGCTTCCGGGCAGATATACATTGTTGGTTCCGATTCATGTTTAAGCAATGAAATGCCATTAGTTAACTCATTCAACTTCACATTTGGATTAACGATTTGCTCACCCGGAACCATAGGGTTATTTGATGGAGTACTATAAGATCCAACGGAAACAATGTACGCATCTCCCCCCCCATTTTGATAAAACAATTGAATGCTGTTATAGAGGTAATAAATGGTGTTCGGATCAGGAACAACTGAATAATAAGTACCATTTATGTTTAAAAAATCACCCTTTGTTGGCATTGCCGCTTCTTCAACCAAATAATACTGCGGATCATACTGTTTAACGGGATCCGCAGAAGCAGGCTGATCCGGAAAACAATAAATTGCCTGAAACTCGGCAAAAGAAGTAATTTTATTAGCCAGATTTAAATACGATTTACCTTCATACGTTGCTTGGGGTGTATAACCAACAAAGGCGGGTACAGAAGTGGCTACAGGAGAAACCACGTTTGGAAACCCATTGACTTCATTGATATATACTCCTGGAGATGATATGTTTTCTAGATTCATAGAATTGATAGTGTGTGAATAATTGAAGGTTTTTCTACTCGAATAACGTTGAGCTAAATATAGGAAAATAGATAAAGAACATCACCATAAAGTAGCTAATTCATAAACAAGAAATACCCTATCTTTGCGCCATGGTAAAAATCCGGGACATTGAATTGGGCGAATTTCCGCTTTTGTTGGCACCCATGGAAGACGTGAGTGATCCGCCTTTCAGAGCATTGTGCAAACAGCACGGAGCCGATTTGATGTACACCGAATTTATTTCGTCCGAAGGCTTGATCCGCGATGCAATTAAGAGTCGTCAGAAGCTCGATATCTTCGATTACGAAAAGCCGATTGGTATTCAGATTTTCGGTGGTGATGAAGAAGCAATGGCACTTTCAGCCAAAATCGTTGATGCCACACAACCTGATTTACTGGATATTAATTTCGGTTGTCCGGTAAAAAAAGTGGTGTGCAAAGGCGCCGGAGCAGGTGTGTTGAAAGACATTGACCTGATGGTACGTCTCACAAAAGCCTGCATCAAAAGCACCAGTTTGCCTGTTACCGTAAAAACCCGTTTGGGCTGGGACGATTCTACGATCAACATCATGGAAGTTGCCGAACGCTTGCAGGATATCGGTATTGAAGCCTTAAGCATTCACGGACGCACGCGTTCGCAGATGTATAAAGGCGAAGCCGATTGGAAATTCATTGCCGAAGTCAAGAACAATCCGCGCATTCACATTCCAATTTTCGGGAACGGCGATATCGACACGCCTGAAAAAGCGCTTGAATACAAAAATCGTTATGGTGTCGATGGTATCATGATTGGTAGAGCTGCTATCGGTTACCCATGGATTTTCAACGAAGTGAAACACTTTATGGCCACAGGTGAACATTTACCCGCGCCAAGTATTGCGCAACGCGTTCAGGCAGCTAAACATCACTTGGAAATGAGCGTTCGTTGGAAAGGTGAAAAACTTGGAATTGCCGAAATGAAACGTCATTACACCAATTATTTCAAGGGAATTTCTCATTTCAAAGAATACCGTGGTAAATTGGTTACGTCATTCGACCTGAATGAAATCAGGGATTTACTAAGCTATGTTGCGGAGCACGAGGATGAGTTTGTGTTCGCCTAGGTCTCGATACATTTTACTACACTTCGTTTCGTAAAACACTCGACCTGACGCTAACATAAAAATAAAATTTGAAAAAACAAGTAACTTAGAATCATAGAGTAACGCTCGACCTGACGCTAACACAATCTATAACTTCATTGCGTCACTTTTACCGTCAGACCGAGTGTTTTACGAAACGAAGTGTAGTAAAATGTATCGAGGGCGGGCGGTAAAAATCTTGGAATTTGAAAAAATAGTTCCCAACTTCAAGTATGCGAACCTATTACGTTTACATTCTTCTTTGTGCCGATCAATCCTATTACATCGGGGTTACCAATAATTTGGGAAGGCGGTTTATTGAACATGCTACCTCTCGAAATCCGGGGAGTTATACTTCAAGCAGATTACCTGTAATGGTTGTCTATGCAGAGCAATTCAGTAATCCGTTTCCGGCAATTCTTCGTGAAAAACAACTCAAAAAATGGACACGGAAGAAAAAAGAAGCTCTCATTTCCGGTAAACTAGACGAGTTAAGATCATTATCAAAAAAGAAAAACTTTAATCGTAAACCAGTAACTGAATAAGACAAATTTGAAACTTAGAATATTTACATCCTAAATCAACAATTTCCTCTAGTAGTCAGACCGAGTGTTTTGCGTAACAAACTAAAATTTAGTCTCTAACAAATAGAGCAGTCAGACTGAGTGTTTTGCGTAACGCAGTGAAGCCAATTAATAACCAGCAGTCAGACTGAGTGTTTTGCGTAACGCAGTGAAGCAAAATGTATCGAAGGCTGACTACTTCTTTTTATAAGTATACTTCACCCTTACATGCTCAAATTCCGCGAAGTGTGTTCCTGCGGTGAATTTTAATTTCTTGGCGGCGTTTTGCGCTTTCATAACAGCCGGAGTTGAAGTCACTGACGTTCCATCAGGAATTACTTTTGCACCTGTAACTTCACCTTTTCGGTTCACAGCCAATTCTACGATTACCGTTCCGGTGGTGGTTCCATCAATCGTAAACGTTGAAGTAGAAAGCAATTTTCGACCTGAATCTACCAATGTACCGCTTTGAACCTGAGCCTCAGCTCCTAAGAAAAAACCTAAAAATAAGGCAACTACCAACCATTTACGCATGGACTATTTCGAATTGATTTATAAAGGTTAAGGTTACGAAATTTCCGCCCAATTTGGTTTGTCTTTTAAGCGGCGAAGTGCTTCTTTTTTCAACAGGTAATGTTCAGAACGTTCCAGGCGCGAATCTAACTGTAAGATTTCCCGTGCTTTATCGCGCGCCAAAGCAACCAGCGGACCATCTTTTGCAAGGTCGGCAATGCGTAAATCCAGATCACCGCTTTGCTGTGTCCCCATCAAATCGCCGGGGCCACGCAGCTCCAGATCGACTTCCGAGATTTCAAAACCGTCGTTGGTACGCACCATGGTGGAAATGCGTTTTTTTGAATCGCGCGACAATTTATCGCCCGACATGAGGATACAAAACGATTGCTCGGCGCCACGACCTACTCTACCACGTAACTGGTGCAATTGCGACAGTCCGAACCGCTCTGAACTTTCAATGATCATGACCGACGCGTTGGGCACATTTACACCTACTTCAATCACAGTGGTAGCTACCATGATTTGTGTTTTTCCTTCCACAAACTGGCGCATTTCGTAGTCTTTGTTTTCGGGTTTCATTTGTCCGTGAACGATACTCACTTTGTATTCCGGCAAGGGAAATGCCCGTGTGATGGACTCATAACCATCCATGAGATTGGCGTAATCGAGTTTTTCCGATTCCTGAATGAGCGGATATACGATATAGATTTGTCGGCCTTTCGCAATTTCGTTGCGAATAAACCCGAATACAACCAAGCGGTCTTTGTCGGATTTATGCTGTGTTGTAATGGGTTTTCTGCCCGGTGGCAATTCATCGATCACCGACACGTCCAAATCGCCGTAAAAGGTCATAGCCAAGGTTCTCGGAATGGGCGTAGCGGTCATGATCAACACATGTGGCGGAACGGTATTTTTCTTCCACATTCGTGCGCGTTGTGCCACTCCGAAACGGTGCTGTTCGTCAATGACCACAATTCCGAGGTTCTTGAATTGAACGATGTCTTCCAACAAAGCGTGCGTTCCCACAAGGATATTTATTTCCCCGTTGAGCAATTCTTCGTGGAGAATCCGTCGCGCGGCTTTTTTGGTGGAACCGGTTAACAAGGCCACTTTTACATTGGTTTTTTCGAGTAATTCCTGAATTCCTATGAAATGCTGATTGGCCAAAATTTCGGTTGGCGCCATGATTGCTCCCTGAAAACCATTTCCAATTCCCATCAGCATTGTGAGGAGTGCAACCACTGTTTTACCGCTTCCCACATCGCCTTGCAGCAAACGGTTCATCTGTATGCCTGAGCCCATGTCTTTACGAATTTCCTTCAGAACGCGTTTTTGTGCGTTGGTTAGGGGAAAGGGCATGTGGTTCTCGTAAAAGCTGTGAAACGCCTCACCAACCTCTGTTAGCACATTTCCCGGAGTGCGTTGCATGGTGATGGTTTTGCGCAAGAGGAGTTCGATTTGCAAATGCAGTAATTCCTCGAGTTTAAAACGCGTGCGGGCCAATTGGGCCAACGGAATGTCATTCGGATTGTGAATGGAAACTATGGCGCGTTCGAAAGAAGGTAAACGCAACTCTTCGCGCAAACCGGCAGGAATAGCATCCGGAAGAGAATGGCCTCCTAATTGTTGTAGCAATGCATTAATCAGCTTGTGGATTCCACGCGAATGCAATCCACCCGAAGTTAGTTTTTCGGTGGAAGAATAAACGGGTTGCCAGCCGCTACTGTGATCCACTTTCGACCATTCTGTAATTTCAGGATGCGGAATATTCCACCCTTTTCCATATTGTTTGGGTTTGCCGAATACCTGCAACAGAACGCCCGGTTTCAATGACGGAAGAATCCATTTGAAGCCTTGAAACCACATCAGTTCGATGATTCCGCTTTCGTCCTGAAATCGAGCAGTGAGTCGTTTATTGCGTCCTGTTCCGGTTTCCTGCACGCTGATGATTGTTCCCTTCAACTGCATGAAGCCATCGGTAAGATGAACATCTTTGATAAGTTGATAGGATGAACGGTCCACATATCGAAAGGGAAAATGATACAATAAATCTGTAAACGTTGAAATTCCCAATTCGGCACGCAATAACTGCGCCCGTTGCGGACCTACTCCTTTCAGAAATTCAATGGGTGTTTGCAGCAACTCATTCATGCGAGGTTAAAGATATCTCTTACTTTTTTCCATAGCAAAAAAAGTAAGCAAAAATGCATTACGTCATTCCAAAGTCGTTCGCAGAAAATGGCTGTTTACGTGTTGTAGGGGTCGCTTTGAAAGGGTATAAAAGATAAATGGAGCAAGGACGGGCGTCCTTACTCCATTCATTAATCAACCTAACCTAACCACCTAAATCAGAGCTAAGATACAATAATTTCCAATTAACTTCCAAATTTTCAATTGATTTTTTTTGATTTTTTTTTTGATTTATCCGTTGATTCATAGTGTATAAAATTAGTTCAACACTATGCATGCATACAGCTAAATCGTTTCATAGCTGGGTTGTAAGAGGAACGATTTTTTTCGTTTTGGTGAATAAAAAAAGTCTGCTTTACGGCAGACTTTTTCTTAATCAATTATTGATTTCGATTATTTCTTGTATTCTTTCAACCCCTTTTCCAACCATTTCTGAAAAACTTCCGGATTGGAATGGTTTTGAAAATCTGCAGATCCTACCGGAATATCAACTCCTTCAGGTGTTTTAAGCACATAATAGGGCTGCGATGAGGTTTTGTATTCTCCAATCTGCATGGCCGTCCATTTATTACCGACAGTTGTTATTGAAAAATCACGTCCTCCCAATTTGACTGTTTTTTGTTCTTTTTTCGGTAATTCGGTTCTTTCATCGACGTATAGTGAAACAATTACGAAGTCGTTTTTCAAATGTTTAATTACTCCCGGTTCTCCCCAAACAGATTGCTCCATTTTACGGCAATTCACACAACCCCAACCGGTGAAGTCAACGAAAATAGGTTTGTTTACTTTTTTTGCATAAGCTACAGCTTTGTCATAATCCGTAAACGCCGGCAATCCTTGTGCTCCTTCGTGCATTCCATCTTCCAAATTGGCAGTGTTGCCCGAATTGGCTCCACCACCACCGAATCCTTTTGGCGATTCAGCATAAAAATCAGGCGGAAGAAAGGCATTGACCAATTTCAAAGGAGCTCCCCAAAGCCCAGGGATTAAGTACATTGTAAAAGCTATGGTTAACGTCGCAATCATTGTGCGACCAACTGATAGTTTTTCGACCGGACTATCGTGCGGCAAACGAATTTTCCCTAACATATATAAGGCAAGGGTTCCAAATACAGCAACCCAAATAGCGATGAAAACTTCACGTTCAAGAAGGTGCCACTGCATGGTTGTATCTGCAGTTGATAAGAATTTAAATGCAAATGCTATCTCCAAAAATCCTAAAAACACTTTTACTACGTTCAACCAACCGCCAGAATTTGGCATGGAGTTTAACCACGAAGGGAAAATAGCAAACAACATAAACGGTAAAGCTAATGCTGAACCGAATCCGAACATTCCAATCATTAATTCAGAAGAACCTCCTCCATTCGCGGTAATTGCACCAAGCAAACCTCCAAGAAGCGGCCCAGTACAAGAAAAGGAAGCTAGTGACAATACTAAAGCCATAAAGAAAATCCCTACAAACCCTCCTTTATCTGCTTTCGCATCAGCAGAATTCACCCATTTGGAAGGAAGTTGAATTTCAAATCCGCCCAAGAACGATAAACCAAATACGAATAACATGACAAAGAAGAAAAGATTGAAATAAACGTTAGTCGAAAGCTCATTCAATAAGTGTCCGGCTCCGGTTATTACAACAATTCCACCTAGAAGCAAGTGAATCAAAATAATGGAACCACCGTATATAAAGGCATTGCGAATTCCCAAGGCTCTTGTTTTGCTTCGTTTGGTGAAGAAACTTACCGTCATTGGAATCATTGGGAACACACACGGCATGATCAAAGCTGTAAAACCGCTCAGGAACGCAAAAAAGAAAATGAGACCAAGCGGTTTTTTACTGACATCGTTCTTGTCACTTACAGCTTGATTACCTTTTTTATCTTTCGGCTCATCTGCATCTTTTTGATTATCATCAGATACCGGAGCATTACTCGCTGTTTCATTGGAATCATCACCAGCATTTCCATCTGTTTGTGCACCATCATCCGTACAACCTTTCACCTTTACCGAAAAAGAGCTTTCGTAAGGGAAAAGACAATGTGATTCATCGCACGGTTGAAATCCAAATTTTCCTTTTAACACAAAATCTTTGTCTGTTAATACCATGATTTTCTGCTTCAAGAGGATTTTCCCCTCATGAATACTTACATCTTCATCAGACAAGTCATCGTGTTTGACAATTGATTTTGGTTCTATTACAGCCCCAACTAACTTATAGTCTTTCGAAGCAGTTAATTGGTATTTGGTTGCCGAACCAAATGTTCCTTTTGGCAGAACAACTGAATTAATGTGCCATCCCGGAACAATTGTCACTTCAGCTATTACCGTTGCCTCGCAACCTTTTTGTTCAACTTTAAATGTCCATTTGGCTTTATCCTCAGGAAATTCAACACCTTGCGAAAATCCGACCGATCCTTTCAGAAAGGTCAATACCAAACTAAACGCTAATACAATGAAGTTCATACTTTTCATGTGTTTCTAAGAATTGGAATTAAGGAATGGTAATAGTAAACGATTCATCTACAGGCGGTAGACACATGATTTCATTGCATACCATATAAGTGATATAGCCGGTAATTGTGCCTTTACTTCCGGTAGAAACTTTGCGGGTAAAAACGGCTTGGTTCTTGAAAAAATCGAGTGATGCTTCAAAGTTTTCATCGTAAGCGTGAATGGCCTCGGGTTCTTGAACCTTTCCTGTCCATTTTACCGCTTCATTTTCATCAAATACAAAAGCAGTCGGCACCGGACCGATATCGTTTTGAATGAACTGGCTGTATAAATGCCAGCCATCTGCAATGGTTGCACGAAATTCGATTTGATTTTCCGAGGCGTTGTAAGAAACCTCCCACGACACTTTCTCTTGCGAGAATACCCAAGTAGAAAGTGATGTGACTAAAAACAGTAAGATGTATTTCATTGTCGTTAAACGATTATCTATCCAAAGCTACGAAACGAATCGCGTTTCGGATTGGAACAATGAAATAAATTCTTGAAATGCTAAAACTTCAACTCAACGATCCGATCGATGGGAATCCACATACCTCCTTTTAGGCAAATAAACTTGGTTCCCGTTGCCCAAATAGTTGTGTTGATGCGTTTTAAACCATCATCATCATGGAAAATGATCCCTACTTTGGTATGGTAACCATTCCCCAAACGAGTGGCTTCATCCAATCTACGACGCAACTCAGGATCTTGTTTGATAGTGACAGGTCGACTGAAAGAAAGATCTTTTACAAGCTCTTTCTCAATAACTTCTGGTTCCATAGCAATTGAGATTTAGTTTTCTAATCGGAATTTAGAAAAAAAAATGATTCGCAATACTTTTTCGTCTAAAAAAAACGATTCGCATTCTCAGAAAACGTAAATACCCACTTATATAAAGGGTTTCATGCTTACTTTTAAAATGGCGGAAGAATGTTCATCTGCCAATGCAGAACGCCCCACTTTCACTCCGGGAAGCCATAAAACCATCTTTCCATCGCTTAAAACAGGAAACGAAGCGCGCTTATTCAAGGGAATCCCGAAGTCTTTTAATACCGCTTTCACCAATTGACTTCCCTTCATACCTACTGCATCAATTCGATCATCGGATTGTGGGATTCTCAGATACAATTCACCCGACAAGCGATCTGCATCGAGGTAAATCGTCCATTTATCAAAAGCAATCGGTAAGATTTCAATTTTTTCAATCTTGAAATCCCATGGGAAATCTACGGTACTTTGCCTGCTTACAATTGTGAGCGAATCTTGCTTGAACACTTCGTTAATTCCGACTAAAAAACAGGAACTGGTTCGTCCGTTTGCCAATTCTGTGAATCTATTTTTGGTCCATAACGGGAAATCAATTGCATAAAGGAACGCCACTTTTTCTTCTTCGCTCCAATTCAACCAATCGGTGCAATTGAGCTCTCCCTTCTCTTTCCAGCGATCACTCATTTCCCGGATTTGTTCGTTAACTACCGCCTGATGTTGGCGCAACAAACCCATGAAGAACAGCACATGTTGAGTCAAATCCGGTTGGTTCTTTGCTAAAGCAGGAAGCAGTTCATTTCGGAAGAGATTGCGCAGGTAGTTAGAAGTGGCATTGCTCTTGTCTTCGCGCCATTGCACCCCTTTTTCCGTTGCATAGTTGATCAAATCCGCTTTTTCAATCTCTAAAAAAGGCCGAATCAACTGACCACGCTCGGAGTGCATTCCACCCAAACCGAAGGTGCCGCTTCCACGATAGAGTTGTAAAAAGAACGTTTCCACTTGATCGTTGGCATGATGCGCCAATACTACCACATGATTCGGCGATTGAGCTGTCCATTGCTGAAAATGCATTCTCCGAAACGCACGTGCTGCGTCTTGCAGGTTGATTCCGGGTTGTTTGGTTAACTCAACCGGACAATGAAAAACCTGAAGATTCAACCCATTTGCTCGGGCAACACGGTCAACCAACTGTTCATCTGAATCGCTATCTGCACCACGCAAACCGTAGTTGACATGCAAAACATCGGGTTTGAAACCAAGTTCCAATAAACCATGAAGTAAAACCATGCTGTCAACGCCGCCACTACAGGCCACAAGGATGTGTTTTCCAGTCCAATCAACTTTTCGTAGTGCTTCGATTACCACTGACATGTTCCTGTAGCATCTAAGATTTTACCCACTTTGGCGCGGCATTCCTGGTATTCTTCCTCTGGATCTGAAAAGATGGTAATAGCACCGCCCACACCACAAGAAATGGTTTTGCTTACGCGATCAACCAACAAGGTGCGAATCATTACATTCAGGTCGAAATCGCCATTTGGCGCGATGTATCCGGCTGCTCCTGAATAAATTCCGCGGGTGAATCGTTCGGTTTGTTCGGCGAGTTCCATAGCCGCAACTTTTGGCGCTCCCGTCATTGATCCCATCGGGAACGTTGCTTTGAGAATGTCGGAAAATGAAACCTCATCTCGCAGTTCGCAGGAAACAGTTGAAATAAGCTGATGTACCGTAGGAAAGGAATAGATTCCGAATAATTCATCGACCTGAACGGAATTTTTGGCGGCAATGCGTGATAGATCATTTCTCACCAAATCAACGATCATCACATTTTCGGTGCGGTCTTTATGGCTATTGGCCAATTGTTCTTTTAAACGAACGTCCTCTTCTGGTGTTTTTCCGCGAGGAGCAGTTCCTTTGATCGGCTGCGAAATGAGTTTGTTTCCGGTACGTGCAATAAAACGCTCCGGACTTGCCCCGGCAATCATCCATTTTTCTGATTCATAGAGTAACGAATAGGGTGCTTTCGTCACTTTATTCAACGCATGATACATCGGAAGAATGGAATGAATTTGCACCTCTTCTGCGTAAAACTCCTGACAATAATTGATCTCGTATAAATTCCCTTGCTGAATCTGATCTTTCAGGAAGTTGATTTGATGGAGATAATCGTGTTTCGATTGTCGGGGACGCCATGTAATCGGTTCAAAAGCAACTTGATTTTCATTCAGGCAATCGGCAGCAAATGCTTCGTTTAAAGAATCAATCACTCCTTCGGAATGGCGAATCACACCATCTTCAACTACGTAAGTCGATTCAGGAACCCAGATTGAAATGAGCGGAAACCCCTGGTTTTCTTTTCTGCTTTTCGGATAGATTGCATCGCGCAATTCGTAGGACAATAGGATGAGACACGTTCGATCAGTATGGGTTTGTAAAAACGTTTCCAGCGCTTTCCAATCGACCACATTACGGCATTCAAAACGCGCCGATTCACCAACGCCAATGCGCCAATTTCCGTCGTTTCCGTTTAATGCAATGCGGGTTTTCATGGGCTTCAAAGGTACGATTTCTTGAAGATTTTTGACTACGTCATGACTACACAAAACCGCAATTGAGCGAACGGTTTGGGAGAAGATGCGATCATTAGTAACTTAGCTCAAAAAAAAGCATGCTCTATCGTCTCCTGAAATTGATTGTTGGCTTTTCCATCCGCATTTATTACCGCGAGATTCGGGTGATCAATCAGGAGCAATTGGATCAGGAAGGTCCGGTTATTTTAATTGCGAACCACCCCAATACCTTAATGGATGCTTGGATCTTGGGACACATCAATCGGCGGCGGGTACATTACATGGCGAAGGCTACGTTTTTTAGTTCGCCTTTCAAACGAAAATTATTGGGTGCTTTGGGCATGATTCCGATCAACCGTAAAAGCGATGGCACCACCAAAGGCGTAAAAAACAGCGATTCGTTTGAAGCTTGTTATCAATTGTTAGAAGACGGACACATTTTGGTTGTTTTCCCCGAGGGGACCAGCTTTTTGGAACGCAAATTACGCGAAATTAAAACCGGAACTGCGCGTATCGCTTTGGAAGTAGAAGCCAGAAATCTAGGGAAACTAGGCTTACAGGTCATTCCAGTTGGACTCAACTACATGAGTGCCGATCGTTTTCGCGGGCGAGTGATGATTCATGTCGGCAAGCCGATCAACGTAGCTCCATTTCTGGAAGAATACACCAAAAACCAAGGTATTGCGGCCAAGAAACTAACAGAAAAATTCAGAACCGAATTGTCGCGGGTGTTTGTGACCATGGAAGACGAAAACAAAGAGAAACTGGTCACGGAACTCACTTATTTATTCGATTCGCGCTACTCGAAAGAGGAAGAAAAGGGCATTCAGCAATCCATCGGTTTATTGAAAGACACCCAGCAACGATTGGAAGAACTGAGTATCTTGGCTCCCTGGAAGCTCACCGAAATTCAAAAACAGACTTCCTTATTGATCGAATCGCTTCAGTTTTTCGGCATTCGTCCGGATTTTTTGGATAGACCTTACCGAACAACCTTGTATTTGAGGCAAACCATTCAGTCGTGGCTGTTTTTGATCCTGACGATTCCCTTGTTTTTGATCGGTTTTGTTCACAATGCCCTACCCTATTACGGAATTGGGATTCTGGTGCCGCGTTTGACCAAAGAAGTTGAATACCATGCGCCGTTGGTGGTGATTCTCGGCTTGATTTTCTACCCGATAACCTACGTTGGGTGGTGTTTGTTGTTTCATTGGATCTTTGATTTTTCATGGATTATTCTCTTGCTCTACGCCGGATTATTGCCATTCACAGGATTATTTGCTCATTTTTTCTTACGTTATATGCGGCATTTGGCTTCGAAGCAGCAATTTAGTCGGTTTGCTAAGCGAAGACGAGCCGTATTTCAGCAATTGAAACAACAACGGGATTCGTTGAACGATTTGATTTTTAAGGATTAAGGACTTCACAGGGTCAACCGCGATTTTTAAAATCAGCAAAACCCAACTTTTTTTCAGTGATTTTGTTGATTGGAACGTTGCATTTGTTATTTTTGCGCCCACGTTCTTTGAACACTATGGTGGGATGGGTGAGAGGCTTAAACCAACAGTTTGCTAAACTGTCGTACGGGTAACTGTACCGCGAGTTCGAATCTCGCTCCCACCGCTTTTTTTCGATTGCTGTTGCACAAGTGAAAAAGATAGCTATCTTTGCACCTCTCAAAAGGGAACGTTGTTCACTTTTAGAAGCACCGAAAGCGTTCGGTAGTCGAATTGAAATAGGGCATTTTGTTCGGGGCGTAGCGTAGTCCGGTCATCGCGCCTGGTTTGGGACCAGGAGGTCGCAGGTTCGAATCCTGCCGCCCCGACAACAGGGGGATGAGCAATCATCCCCCTTTTTTTTGTTGTCATTTCTCGATACTTTGCTCCATTGCATTCCGCAAAACTCGAAATGACAACATGATTAACAAATAGTGAGGCCCAATAGCTCAGTCCCGACGTTTACAGTCGGGAAGCAACTGCCTTAAAAGTTGCGGAGTTTAAAAAGAAATTAGGCCCAATAGCTCAGCTGGATAGAGCAACTGCCTTCTAAGCAGTAGGTCTCAGGTTCGAATCCTGATTGGGTCACGCAAAAAGAAAGAGCCAAGACGATAAAATGTCTTGGCTCTTTCTTTTTCAAAGCGAGAATTGAGAACGAGTAGGTGGAATCTGTGTTTGAAGACTGTCGGTTTTCAAACCAAATTTCTTTCCAAGAACCTTAATGCATTGGTTCTTTTTTCAGGATTATTGTGTAATATTGAGTTAATAACGTAACGGAAACTATTCGCAAAAATACCTGATATTCAGTTCGAAAATTAATTTTAAGCGGTTGTAAGTAGTTAAAGTTGCGCATATTAATAAGTTATAGGCAATGTAAACGAATTAAAAGATATGTGGAGACTAAGATCTGAAATTTATACTGAAGTAGTAATAGAACCAGAAAAAATTGAAAATACAAATATCATTATATCAGTTTCTGCATTTTCAGATTTAAATTCCGAAAATGGAAATTCCATTCCTGCTAATTTCAGATTATGTGATATTTATTTGAAAAAGGAAGAAAATGATCTACTAGAAGCTTTTTCTATCTTATATAATGAATTAAATTGTTTTATTGACCGTTTGTCTTTTGTTTCCTATGGCAAAGCATCTTTGCAAAACATTATTTCAATTTCACCTGACATAGTTAAACTAGGTGAAATATTCGAAATAGCAGTTCCTCAAGCAAATCAAACTAGAAAGACAAACAACATTTTGCTATCAAAATTAAACTATGACAAGCCACTCAATCCTCAATACAGGAGATTAGAAAGGCTGATGCGACTTGGACTTAATTCCTTTTCTGAAGAGGAAAAGTATTTAAGCTATTACTCTTTACTTGAAGAAATTGCTAATAATGAGAGTGCTGAATACATAGAAACAACTTGCAACAAATGTGGACATGTGACACCAACTGGCAGAAAAAAAACAGGAAACTTTATTAAAAATTTATTAGAACAACATGGTCTTGATTCAAAAATGAGGAAAGAGGCTGAATCAATAAGAAATAAAATTGCTCATGGAGGAGCAGAAAAAAACAAAGAATATTTTTCAAACGTAGCAAAGATAAGTTCACATTTAGAGGAAATATGCCTGATTGAAATAGAGAGTAGGTTTGAAATTGATATTGTTAATAGACTTTCAAATCATATAATTGATATTCCAATGTTTAAACATTCTTGTATGGCTATATCAAATCATGATTTTGAATTTATAAGTTCATCTTTAACTGTAAATTTAAGATTTGTAAAACTAAAACATAGTGATGAGGCTAAATTTGAGAATCAAAGTTCATCAGTTGGAGTATCTTATAATCAAAGACCTAATCTATCCGAAATTGCCTTTCCAGATATTTTAATGCCTTTTAGCAAGGAAGAAGAAATTGTAGCTTATCAAAATATTGGTGAAACTTATTACAAATATAACGAGCAGCTAAAGGCTAAGACTTTTTATTTTAAATCCTTAAATATTGCAGAAGAATTAGATAACAAAGAAGCAATTGCATGTGGTAACGCTAATATGGGCAATACTTATAGACAGTTAAACAATATTATTGAAGCGAAGAAACATTGGAATAAAAGTTTTGAAATTTTCCAAGATATAAAAAGTCCAATGGCGACAACAGTAAAAAAATGGTTAAATGAAAATTAATCTAATTATAAAACCATACACAGCCTATAACAGCACCTACCCAAAAGGCGGGGTTTCGTGTTCCAAAGACAGTTTTGTGGTTAATCAAACATTAGTTTTTCAAATCAAGTTTTGTGGTAAAAGACCCGCCCTTCGGGTAGCTGCAAAACATTAGCGGTAAGTTTGTAGAGAGACATTTGACAGAAAAAAATTACTCCATGATATACAACATCTTTTTGGACGACAAAAAAATTGGAATATCATTTCTCGAACGTGCAGACGCTCCAATGGGATGTGTTAATGGGCAAATAACTTTCGTTGGCGAAAATTTTGACTACGACTTCTTTAGTAAATACTGTAAAAACAATAATTTTAAAGTGGACGAATATCCTGAAGACAAAGTCATTTCAACACAAACAATCCCGACTCTAAAAGTGATAAATGAAAACGGAACAGAAATAACAGGTGAAGGTTGCTACATTTCAGGCATGGACTCTGATGGTTATGAAATAAATATTATTGGCATTCCTTATCCTTTTTTTGGTGAGGAGTTTTCGCATCATCGTAAAGCTTATGACGATCAGTTTAAATAGAATATGACAAAGACGGAATTTCATAGCTTACTTACCGACTCGTCCAAGTTATCATTTGAATTTGCTAAAAACTATGTTCATGACAACTTGCCAAATGACTTTAAATATACTGTCAAGCTAAATGTTTCTCACGACGACCCAAATTTAAAACAGTTCGACATTTATCCAAGCGACAATGATAAAACTGTAGAACTTATAACAGCGACAGAAGTCGTAGATTTATTATGCCGCAAAAACAAAGTTCCTGTTTGGCTAGACATATCTGTAGAATCATTTAATAAAAATCATACAGTATTTCAACTGCTTTGTGCGGGTCGATATTCCGACGATGCTAATGAATTTTATTACCAAAAAAGTGGGACTGGGCCATTCGGAATCAAAAGTCCAGTTTTACCTGCCAGTTATAAAGACGAACAGACAAAATTTAGTTTAAAAAAAAAGAAATCATTTTTCGCTTGGCTGACCAAGACCTAAGCTGGGTGCGCAAGCATGAGGAACATTATTCACAACAACCAGTTCGCCTCAAAACCAAACTCCAAAATGAACCAAACAACAATCCAAACACGATTAAACAACGTTATTTATCCGAATGAATCTAGAAACATGCTATAACTACGTTGTATTCCTAAATCGTGAATGTGACAGATATTTAAAAAATCACGCTATTCACGAAGATGAAATCCATCAACTGAAAATTGAATTGGATAGATTTAAACAACAAGTGACTGATAGTGACCTACCGTGGGAGATTAAAACCAACATGGCTGAACTGAAACTCGACTATCACTTCAATGACAATAGAGAATACTTAGCGCTTTTAGGGTCGTGGGATTTTGGTAGGCATAGGCGACTACGCAAATTGAAGAAAATGGTAGAAGACTTTAAATCTCAAATCGATGAAGTGCAAACCATCATTCACAATTACATACATACTTCGTTCAATAAACAATTGAATTCTTTATAAAGGCCCGAAGGAAAAATTTAAGAAACGTTTGCTATCATATAATTGAGGATTAGTGAGTTTCCCAACTCTTTTGATGAGAATAACCTGAGTTCGGGATAAAAATATACGTTGGTTTGCAAATGAGAATATCTATTTTTGAGTGGATAGAAACCTATATTAAACATCCCATCACATGAAAAAAACATTATTCATCATTGCAGGATTCGCAATCTCATTCGCGCTAGGGTTTTACCTCAATACCGTGATCACGCAACAACCTGTGAAGAAAGAGTCGGAAAAAAAGAACAATCTGTCAACAAACCATACGAACAACGAAAAAAAAGAACACATGAAATTAGGAGCATTTTCAATCAGTTTGAGCGTGAAAGACCTGAAGGTTTCAAAAGCGTTTTATGAAAACCTTGGCTTTACGCATTTTGCAGGTAGTATGAAGCAAAACTACCTCATCATGAAAAATGAAAACGCACTTATTGGGCTATTTCAGGGCATGTTTGAAGGGAATATTCTGACGTTTAACCCGGGATGGGACGAAAATGCGAAGAACATTGAGCAATTCGATGACGTGCGGAAAATTCAGCAAGAACTGAAAAGAAAAGGCATCAGCATTAATGGTGAAGCCGATGAAAACTCGAAAGGACCAGCCAGTTTTATGATCACCGATCCCGATGGAAATGTGGTGTTGATTGACCAGCATCGCTGATCTTTCTCAAATGAAAAAACAAAGCCTGTCCGTGACAAAACGAACAGGCTTTTTTGGTAATTCTTGTTTTATACCAGTTCCGCCGATTTCGACTTCACGTAGCTGTCTACTTCGTCGTGAGCAATTTCTTTTACAGGGATCACAAAATCACCGTTTGATCCGGAGATCACAATTTTAGGTACATACTGCCCCGGAAACGTTCCATGACATTTATAAGGTGTTGTACCTTCTCCAAGAGGACCTGTCCAACCCATGGAATCAATTTTTAATCCGCCCACAAAATGAGCGTCGCGCACCAGCGTAAATCCGTACGAATAGTTCGGTGCGTCACCTTGCACTTCAATGATAAATACTCCCGGAGTATTTAAGCCTGTCCACAAATAAGTTGCTGTTGTTTTAGCCGCGTTTACCGGCTCTTTTCCATAAAATCCCATAATTACTCAGTTTTCGTTGTTAGTTCCTACTCTTCAGGTTTTTCGGTTCCCCCACAGCTAGCAACGAGATGCATCTTAACGAACGTTGTTTACTGTAAATCAAAGTTCTACAAAAACAAACTACCCTGATAGAGTATTTATACGCGTTGTTGCGATGCAGGTAAAATGCCGAAAGAAATACTAGCAGCTGACATAGTGAATGATAAAATATCAAATTGGGTTACCAAGATAAGTCGCAACTCTAACGATTTCGTTGCATATAGGAGCCTTTGTACTTGAAACCCAATTTACACCTTAGCGTAAGTAATATACCTAACTCCCTTCATAGTAAGTAATATACCTATCTTCCTTCCCAGTAAGTAATATACCTAACTTCCTTCCTTGGAAGCAATATAGCTAACTTGTCTTAAAATCCATTTTGAAAATAACAGTTATCCTGCTACTATCCATTAACACAAATCTGCATTTCAAAACGGCATTCTTACATCGAACTCGTTATTTATGTTCTACTTCAAATGCGATCTATCTTGGTAACCCGTATATCAGATTAAATTATTGCACTTCTACTGCCTAGCCAATTCCACCAACGAAACTATTTTGTTGTACAACAGTTTTTCGTCGATCGGTTTTGAGATGTAATCATCCATTCCGAATGTTTTGCATTTGGTAACATCCATCGTGGTGACGTCGGCCGTTAACGCAATAATTGGAGTGGTTTGTTTCAGTGTATTCCGAATGTAGGTAGTTGCTTCAAAACCATTCATTTCCGGCATTTGCAAATCCATCAAAATGATATCGTAACACGTATCCGCTAATTTTTCAACGGCTATTTTACCATTTGTGGCACTGTCGTAATCAAATCCAAAATCATCTAATAATGTTTTGATTAGCAACTGATTGAGCGGAATATCTTCGACCACCAACACACTTATTTTTTTTGACTCCGGATTTGTTTGAAGCGATTTGTATTCTTCTTCGGGCAACGTGCCTGCTCTGTCAAAACTGAGCCTAAAACTAAAGACTGAACCTACGCCCTGCTCACTTATCACGTGTATACTGCCACCCTGCGATTCGATCAGTTGTTTCACGATGGCCAGCCCCAATCCGGTGCCACCATACAATCGAGATGTGCCGAACGATGCCTGCTGAAAATTCTCAAAAATATGCCCCAGCATGTCTTCGCGGATTCCGATTCCGGTATCTTCAATGGCAAATTCAATGGTTACTTTTTCATCGTCGCCACTTATCAGGTTGAAACGTGTGGTTATTTTTCCGCTTGAAGTGAATTTTTCTGCATTACTGATAAGGTTCAGCAAGATTTGGTGCAGACGAATAGGATCACCAACCAATATCTCCGGAATGGTAGGATCGTATTCCATCACAAACTGCACTTCTTTTTCACGAATCTTGGCTTCAAACAGGTGAAGTACCGCCGATATGGATTCTTGAAGTTTAAACGGTCTTTTTTCAAAGGTCATTTTACCTGAATCTACTTTTGCCAGATCCAAAATATCATTGATCAATACCGTTAATGCTTCTCCGCTGGTTTTAATTGCACTGATGTATTCTGTCTGTTTGGACGACAATTCAGTTTTCAGCATTACGTTTGTGAACCCGATAATCGCATTCATCGGAGTACGAATTTCATGGCTCATGTTCGATAGAAATTGCTGTTTCGATTGCACGGCATCTTCGGCAATGCGGGTTTTCAGATCAGCATTCTTTTTAGCTTCCATCAGTTGAATGTTGCTTTCTTCGATCTTCAGCATCATCTTTTTTTCTGTACGAAGTTTTACTTCCAACACCTTTTTTTCTTTTAGCTGGAGCTCAATAGCAAGCCGTTTTACTTCGGTAATATCGGTAATGGTAAGTACAATTAATTCTTCGCTTTTACTTTGCTGAACAATTTGATGCGCATTTAACAACAGAGTCTTGTTGCCTATTCCCGGAAATATCAGTTCTACCTCAAAATCATGAAAGCGATTGTCTTTGGGAACAATGTCTTCCAATAATTCGCGAAGACGCGGAATGTTCCATTGATTATCGCCCAGTTTAAACAAGGATACACCGGCGCATTCTGCTTCATTCAGTTCAAATAATTTGCAAAACGACTTGTTGACCGATTGAATACGTATGTTTTTATCAAGAATGAGCATAGGCTCATAGATCGTAGAAAGAATGCCTTCGTAATAAGTATACAATTCCTCTACTTGCTGTATCCGGGCCTGTAATTCTTGGTTTGTGGTGGTCAGTTCTTCGTTGGTCGATTCAATTTCTTCTTTCGATGTTTCCAGTTCTTCATTCAAGCTCTGCAGTTCTTCGTTGCTTGAAACCGCTTCTTCGTTGGCACTTTGTAATTCTTCGTTTGCCGCTTCCTGATCGTGTGTGATGGCGCCCATATCGTAGCGGGCAGAAGCCAGTTCTTCTTCCAGTTTTTTTATTCTGCGGTCTTTCGCAATTGAATTGTTTCTGGTTCCCTGAACGGGATGTTCACCAAGTTCAATGTGCTGACCGGTAAACACAACAACCAGCAAAGGTTCTTCTCCTTCAACCTGCAATGGTGCGACTTCCAGATTCACAATCTGTAAGGTGTTTTTGAGCGCATCTCGGTTTAACTCAAGTCCGGTCTTGCTCACCGTTTGTTTGGTCTTGATAGCATGATGAATGGCATTGCGCAGTTCAAATGTGATTTCGGAATTTACCAGTTTCAGAATGTTGAACGTAGCTTTTCCAGGTCCCTGCTCCATGTATTGAGCTGTTGCTCCGCGAAATTGTAAAATCTCCATGTCGTGATTGATAATCACGCTTGCCGGAACGTAATGCGCTAACAGCAACAGATCAAAGGTATTGCCCAAGGTATTGTTGCTTGCGACAGCTACTTTTTTGGTGAGCGCATGCGGGTTTCTGTTTCTCTCGGTGTTTCCGGTATTCAGCATACGCGGCAGCAAGTCAGGGATTCTGCTCACACCCGCGTGGTTTTTCCGGCTGTAGAGTTTATAGGTTTTATTGACAGATGCAAAAAACTGCGACAATGTTCCGATAGTTTCTGACTTACCCAACATGAGGTAACCGCCTTCATTCAAGGCATAATGGAACGTTAAAATGGCTTTTTTCTGAGCAGGTGTTTCGAGGTAAATCAAAAAATTACGACAGCTGATAAAATCCATTCTCGAAAAAGGCGGATCGCTCAGAATATTGTGGTGAGCAAACACACATACATCGCGCAAGGGTTGCGAAATGCGGTATTTATCTTTTGTTTTCGTAAAAAAGCGCTGAATGCGTTTGGGTGAAACATTTTTAAGCTGATGTGCAGCGTATTCTCCGTTGCGTGCCTCACGTATAGCTTCTGCACTCAGGTCGGAAGCAAAAATCTGAAAAGGAACGGGCTGTGCTTTGTTGTCTTGCAGTTCAATCAGAAGCATTGCTATGGAATATACTTCTTCGCCCGTAGCACATGCTGCCACCCAGATACGCACCGTTTCATCCGGCGATTTGCTTCGTAAAAGTTTCGATAACACCGTTTTTTTCAGGAGTACAAAAGCCTCTGCATCTCTGAAAAAATCGGTGACATTGATCAATAAATCTTTGTGCAACAGGTCGAGTTCATCGCTGTTTTTGGTAACTATTTCGGCATATTGACCTATTGTTTTGATTTTATGAATCAGCATTCTACGCAGAATACGGCGTTTGACCGTATTCATTTTATAATGGCTGAAGTCGATGCTTTTTACTTTGAGTAAAAGCAGCAAAATGGCTTTTAAGGATGGATCAGCATTTTCAATTTCATCTTCCGGAACCGATAACATATTTCCCTTGACGGAATGCTTACTGAGTTTACTGATTTCTTCGGCGATTTCCTTGGGTGATAACACGAAGTCAACCACGCCTTCTGCTATAGCAGACTTGGGCATGCTGCCGAATTTTGCCGAATCATCCTGCGCAAATGTGAGTCCACCGGCCAGCTTGATGTCTTTTAGTCCAACCGTGCCATCACTTCCGTTTCCTGACAGCACAATCCCGATTACGTTCTCCTTGTGCGTGATCGCCAATGAAGTAAACAAAATATCAACAGATAGGTTTGTAGACTTGTTGTTTGAGCGAGGAATGAGTTTAATATGGCCGTTAGTCACTTTAATTTCTTTGTCAAAAGGAATCACGTAGACATTGTTCGGTTCCATTTTTTCCATGTCTTCCACTTCCTGAACCTTCATTTCCGTTTGCTTCGAGAGCAGTTCGGTAAGCATACTTTTGTGGTCGGGACTCAAGTGCTGCACAAAGATGTAAGCCATACCCGTAGAGGAAGAAAGATGCTGTAACAGGTTTGTTATTGCTTCCAATCCGCCTGCAGAAGCACCAATGGCAACCACGGTAAACGATTCTTTTTCACCTTTTGGCGGAATCACCGTTTTCTGTTTTTGGGGAGTTGCTGCTGACTTCATAATTAACCTTTTAAGCACGTACAGCCGTTGTATTCTTATAATCGAATGGTGTCGTTTATAATTGCAGCATTAGTGAAGGTACTTGCTTAAATCGGATAATCCGAGCTTTTTCAGGTTCACTAAGAGGTGCGCGGAAAATGTTTAGGGTTCTATTCCAAAAAAACAAGAAAGATCACCTAATCCTTTAATTACTGGACTTTAATGTAAATACTCGGTCCGACAAGCCGCCTTTTTAAGAAATTATCTTATCTTGGTTTTATCAATCGGCGCAATCTTTGTGTCCGGACAATGCAATTTTAACCTGCAGATAAGCTTATCGCTGCATTACAGCACATGAAACTGAGATATGAAAAATTACTACACTCTTGGAATTCTTCTTTTACTGAATTCGCCTTGTCTTTACGCTCAAAAATCAGGAAAATTGAACAGCACTTTATCCGGGAATGTAAAATCGCTGACCATACTCGAGTATCCGGGTTCAGATTTGCAAAAGGAGACAAATGCTCCGCTCGACAGTAGTAATTATTCATCAAAATCAGTCGAGTTTTTCAATAAAAACGGTGATCTTGATTCGACGGTTACTTCAAGTCATTTTCCACCGGGAACACCTGACATAGTGAGTTATCGAGCCGTTTTTTTTTACAACGATCAACACCAACTGCTGCAAAAAAGATCTTTTTTTCCTCAATCCATCAACAGTAAATCGGGGCGAAATGAATATGTTTGGCTAAATCCAACTACCTATTCGTCGCGCTTTTATTACAACGATAAGAGTGGATTGATGGATAGTTCGATGTGTTATCTTGACCGACAAATGAGGGATTCCATGCGTTACGCTACTTCATTCGATGGCTGGGGAAATGTGACGAGTAAAACAACTGTGATCTTTCAGTATTTCACCAACGAATTGGGCCAAGGCTATTCAATGACGACTAACTATCTGATGAAAAATCTGAGTTATAAAGGATCTGCACAACAGCTAAAGCCTGATCAATTCAATAATCCGACATTGCTTTACCGCTATCAGGAAGACGGAGTAACATTGGAATCAATTTATCTGATAACCTATACCTATTATAACTAAATCGCAAACAAGTAACCGAATACTTTTTTTTGGTTCGTAGGTATTCTTTTACCCCATTTTCCTTACAACAAATTGATTGTCCGCTTACCCCAATCGTTGGCAATCTACTTCCCTATTTACTTAAACTAACGTGAGTTCGGGAACTACGTTTTTCTTGAAAGACTCTTAATTTTCGACCACTGTAATCGTAATCGTGTATTCGTTTTTCACTTCTCCGCGAAACATTTCTTTTACAATTACCTCAGATGTTCCAACTTTCACCGGATCGAAGACAAAATAAAGGCTTGCTGCATCTCCACCAGGCATTTCCGCAGCTTTTTCATCAGTGTATTCTAGTATTTTTGATTGAAATGCTAACACAGCTTCATCCGTACTATACGCCGTTGCTGTTGATCCTACCGAACCATGTACATCGGCAGCATAGTAGACTTGTTGTCCAATCTTGACGGTGTACTTACCTACTAGCGGGCTGATGGAAACTGCGTTTTTTGCCGGTTTGAATTTTTCCTTGTCTGCGCTAGGGCTTGCTTCAGTAGTAACTATCTCTTCTGCCTGTGTCAACGTTTTGGGAGCACATGCAACAGCGAAAACTGTGACTAAGACCAGTGAAAGAAAGTTGAGACTGTGCATCGTTTTAGTTTTTAAATTATAGACTAGTGTACACCTAAAAAATAGTTCAGCATAACACAATCGACTCTTTAACCAAAAATTAACGCTTCTATCGTGTTTCATCGTAATTACGCCAGCGAACACAGCTACATTTGCTTCTTCTCATCTTATTTGTTGAAATTAAAAACCGGAAATCAGGAAGCTATCCAGCGAGTGCTTATCGAATAAGTTTATCCTTTCATTATCACTATTATAAAAGCCACCTCCTTCAGGAATGGCTTTTGTTGTATCATTTTTATCATCGACACTGAGTTCAAGATTATCTTTGTCATATGCCGCTGTGATTCTCAGTCGAATCTTACCATTTTCAAGCGATCTGACGAAATTCTTATCCCGAACTCACGTTAACTACTAAAGTTAGTACACCAGTAGCTTTTTAGTGATGACTTGTTCTCCGTTTTTCACTGTAATGAAATATACTCCGGCTACTTCCAGCTTGAATTGATTAACCAATGTCTCGCTGGAAGCCACTGAAGCAACCAATTTCCCTTCGGTATTGCGTATAATAAAATCGCAACCTGATTGAGTTGTGCTTATGAAAAACGGTACGTTTGTTTGAACAGGATTTTCGAACAGGAGTTCCAGCTGGTCGGTTATCCCATTTTTCTTGAATGAACGAATACTACTGTAAATGGGGGAAGTAGTTGGTCGAATTCCGACAATACGGTAATAAACCAAGCCGTTACCCGTTTGCTCATCTATAAAGGCATAGCTGCTATTTTCGCCTGAATAGGAAACCACGGCCACTTGCTCCCACTCAATACAATCCGTGCTTTTAGCAACTTCGAATAGTTCCGGTTCTGCATTTCCCTCATAGTTCCATCGCAGAAGATTACCTTGATTGGTGGCAGAAACAGGTTCCAAATCAATTGTATCAGCCCCAAGAGGAATCAGTTTCGTTAATGAAAAATCATCATAATACGCATCATTAGAAGTACCGTTATTCCTAGTATGCAGCATACGAATGCGCACCGTTCTGGTTAAAGCCGGAGCCGTTTGTGTATTGGAGAAATTGGCCCAAACGGATGAAGTTGACTGGTTTGCTGTATTGTAACTACTGAGTACGGTTCCCCCGGCATTGCGGTATTCTACTACTATTCGTCCCTGATCTTGAGGCGACTGAAGATACGTTTGTATTTTCCCTGAAAATGTAAAACTTGCAGTTCCGGCATCAATTTCGGCCGCATAAGCACTCACATCTACATCCTGATAGGAATCAGAAGAAGCATCACTTCCGGCAAAGAGGTAATACGTTCCAGCAAACGCAGTAGCGAATCCTCCGTTGCGAAATTGCTGTTGAAAATTACCGTTACTCAACCAATTGTTGCATGTCCATTTACCGAGACTTTCAACCTCGGCCTGTGATAGTCCTTTATCAAACAACGCGATTGTTGACACATCGATAAGCCCATCATCGCCACTATCGTCTGACATAAAATAGATGCTCGGATCCAAGGAAAACCTTCCATCAACAGCCTGAATAGTACCTGATCGAATCAATCTACCATCGAGGTACAAATTAAAAAAGGAGCCGTTATTCACCGAAATAATCAAGCGGTGCCACACATTCGGCAAAGCTCCTTCAGCACCGTAACCAACAGCCGCAACTCCAATCATTCCATCAGAATCGCGCACAAATATTTCGGCATCATTACTATTGGTTTGATTGGTTTGGTAAATTGATTTCCAGTTTCCATAAGCAGAAATTCGAAAATCAACAAGAATGGAATAACGATTCACGTATGAACCACCACCATTCGCTGCAATTCCGTGCGTAACACGATAATTGCTTCCCACACCAATGCGCACGGCATTGTCGCCGCCTGAATGACCTGCAATAGTAGTATGCGTGCCGTTCAATGTGAGATTCGGACCAACAGTAGACGTAAGCGGAGAGGCAGAATTATTGAATTCCCACAACCCTCTGAGACTTGGCCATGAAGCAGGTACAATTGCAGTGCTGTATGCAGGAGTTCCTTGCTCGAAACTCGGATTTTGAATGAGGTTTTGAGCTTGTGCATTGGAAACAATCATTCCAATCAAAAGAATACCTAGTAGTGCTGATTTTGTTGTTTTCATATTTCAAATTTATATCATATATGTAAACAAAAACATCATTAATTGAATATTAATAAAAGAGTAATGATTCATTTTTGTACTGTAGTAACTAGCTCTTTTTCGGTCAATTATGTCCGCAAAAACAGGCTATTTTCAGTACAACTTAATAAAAAGTAAACGTGAACTTTTTCTAGAACTAAAACGTTTTACTTAAAACAGCTTCCCTTGGATAATTTTATCCCGATTCAAGCGAAAAATGCGGCGCAGTTTTTTTCAGCCAAACCGAAAGAGATAGTCATACCTGCGCCACCAAGTGCGTTAACAATCAACACATTTTCAGTTGGTTTATGAATGAGGTAAGGTTCGCCCGAAGCACTTTTAGCGTAAGTTCCGCTCCAACGTTCAACAATCTCTACATCTTTTAAATCAATCAATTGCTGAATTCCTTTTAAAATCAATTGATCTATTAGTTCTTTATTGAATGGTTCAGGTTCATCTCCATATTCGTGCGAATCGCCTAAGATCAGTTCGCCATAATTGTTTTGCGCCACCAATAAGTTAATGCCGTATCTGATCAATTCGGGATGGTTTTTCTTTATTCTGCGGGTTATTTGCTTCAATGAAGGGCAATTGGCAAACGACGGATAATGAATAAACGAAGTAGCACTATACAAAGCAGGACCAATCCATTTAGCTTCAGACGGAATACCTTTCAACATTTGAAGCTTGCATTTGGTGATTTGGGCAGTTTTATACACTTCGGGATACAATGTTTCAAATTCTGCCCCACTTGCCAGAATAACCTTTTTGGCGCATAATACGCCTTTATTGGTGATCACTTCGGGCAATTCTATGGAAAGCACCTGGACTTCAAACAGGTAATCAACCCCCAGTTTTTCGTGGAGCCAATTCATGAGGTTGGGAAGGGTTTCTCTGCTGTTAATGGTGATTTCTTCGCTGCTATACAACGAACCTAGCAAACGATTGGAACGCACTTCCGGACAAACTTCGAGTGTTTCTTCCGGTGATAAGAGCGAAAATGCACTGCTATTTTCTCGGGCAATAAATTCGTTAATCAGTTGTAATTCATCTTGATGATGCACCAACCCTAATGAACCGGAGGTTTTGTTCCAATTGCCCGAGTCTTTAAAAAACTCTTGCCACACCTTGGCCGACACTTTTGCTAAAGGCAGATTGACAGTTTCATCTTGCCCGATTGGCCAGAACAGTCCGAAATTTCTGACAGATGCACCGATGCAACGGTTGTTTTTTTCAACCACCAAAACTGTCAATCCTTTTTTAGCGGCCCAATAAGCATGAGCCAAACCCACAATCCCTGCTCCTACAATAACAACATCGTAGAATTTCATCAGTTTATCATTCATCTTTTAGACTACTGACTGCGCGATCAAAATTCCTTCTTCGCTTAATACTTCACGAACACCATTGACCAAATCCATCATATCCTGCTCAAACAATTGCCCGATATTCCCTATTCTAAAGGCATTGCAATGACTCAATTTACCGGGATAAATGACCAAATTCCGTTCGTTGAGTTTCTGATAAAATCGATCAAAGTCAAAATTCGGGTGCTCCGGGTATAAATAAGAAGTGATGATATGTCCCTGAATTGATTCGGGTAAATATTCAATCAATCCCAATTGGTGCAATTCCTTTTTCAAAATTGCTCGATTGGATTTATAGCGTGCCTCACGAGCCACAATGCCACCTTCTTCTTTTAGTTCAATCAACGCTTGTTTGAACGCCATAATGGTTAATGTAGGGGGCGTAAACCGAAACTGTCCGTTGGTTTCCAGACCTTTCCACTGGGCATATAAATCAAGTGAAAGCGATTTTGCTTGATCTTTTGCCAGCTGAAGTTGCTTCAAATCACAAATGGCAAATGAAAAACCCGGAGTTCCTTCAATGCATTTATTCGATGAAGAAACAAGGAAATGAATGCAATTTTCTTTCACCTTCAACTGAACCCCGCCAAAGCTGCTCATGGCATCTACAATAAACACTTTACCAAACCTTTTACAGACTTGTCCTATTTCTTCTATCGGGTTGAAAAGACCGGTAGTTGTTTCACTATGCACACAAGCAACATGGGTAATTGACGGATCTTGGTGCAATAAAATCTCCAGACGATCTGCTTGAAGTGTTTCATTTTCCTGAAAGGGCAATTCCACTACATTGATGTCGTTTACAGATGCCATTTTCACCATTCGATCACCATAAGCGCCATTGGTCATTACCAGCAGCTTTTGACCTTCGCCCACAACTGAACCAATGACACTTTCTATCCCGAATGTACCCGATCCCTGAATAATGACGGTTGTGTATTCACTCTTGTCGACTTGAGCGAGGTCGAGCAATTCATAGCGGATAAATTGAACGGCTTCTATGAATTCCAAATCGCGGGATCCCACATCGGTTAACATGGCTTGTTTTACGCTCAATGAGGTATTCAAAGGGCCCGGTGTAAATAGTTTTTTCATTGTTCAGGAAATTAAAGTGCTTCTAATAATTCCGGAATGGCCACCACACTTTCTACTATATGCGTATGCGGATGTTGTTCCAATTGATCTAATCGGTATGCACCTGACAATACGCCAATGTTTAAACCACATCCGGCATTCTTTCCTTCGTTCAAATCGGCAGGTGTATCGCCCACTTTTCCAACTTCAGAACTATCGGTAATGTTGAATTTAGACATTGCTTTGTATACCATATCCGGATGCGGACGACCGTTTTCCACTTCATCGCTGGTAATGGTGTAATCGATCAATCCTTTTTCTTCCCACCCCATTCGGTGAAAGATAGCATCGGCAATTTTGCGGTCGAAACCGGTGTCAATTCCAATTTTTACGCCTCTTTCTTTTAACAACCGAAACGTGTCGCTTACACCTTCAATTTCGCGAATAGTAGCCGAAGATGAATAAAAATCAACCATCATTTCTTGAAAGCGGGTATGAATTTTAGTGACATACGAAGCCGAAACAATCGATTTATCTTCCAGTTTCCTCTCTAAAATCAGTTGGATTGCAAGTGGTTTAGGCATTCCCATAATTTCATTGATTTCATCACGCGTGCATACGTATCCGAATTCTTCAAGGGCATTTTTGAAGGCAATGTTCACGAAATCTTCGTCGTGAACGGTTGTTCCTGCCATATCGAAAATCATTAATTTAATGCTCATTGTATTGCTGTTTTATTAGTTAAAAAATATTACTCCGGGAGATTGTAGGTGTTTAGGTCACTGGATAAATCGGCGTTTTCGCGTTTCCATTTTCGCTTAAAATAGATTGCGGATACTAAAAACAGAACGATTAACAAGATTGAAACTACGTAAGATGCGACTTTGAAAAAATCGAGGTAGCTAATTTCTCCGCTCCCGAAATTCTTGTAAAAAAGAACTCCTAGACTTCCTAAATAACCGTAAAAATCGGCCAATGTGACCATGAAACTCGCCGTGCTCACATAATGAAACGAGGCAATTAATCGTTCGAAAAACAGACTATTTGCGGGTACATACGAAACGTAAAGACCTAAACCGATGCATACCGTCCACAGGTATGGTGAAATCATTCCATTATCAAATAACAAGGTGCTGCCACCGATAATGAATGCTCCGGCTATTGCAACAAAATGAATGGTCATGAATGCCTTAAAGTTGCTTTTCACCCATTTAATAAGTGCAACAAGCAAGATGATACTCAGTCCGATTGGAATTTCGGTTCGCGTAAAAATATTGGCACTATCGCCGTACCCGAGTTCTTGCCAAATTTCTGCCGAAAAGTTATCCCTGAAATCGCGCAGCGAAGTCAATAACATGTAGGCTATGATGAAAATGAATAGACCGAACGTGAATTTACGCAAAAACGCTCGGCGCTCTTTTCCATTCATCGGCTTTCGTTTGGTTCTAGACGCAATATCGGTTGCTGAAGGTGCCGGAAACTGCTCTAACAGCCAAACCGAAAAAATCAACAATGGAATAAACAAGGCAGCAGTAACAAAAGGCATCCAATATTCGGTAACTCCTGATTGCAGGATCATTTTACCGATTGTTTTGATAAAACCGGATGAAATGATCATTGTCAAATTCAGCCCCATTACTAAGATATCCGTGACCTTTCTTCCTTCTAAATAGCTGTATACGATTCCGTAAATCATGCCAATTGGAACCCCGCTCAAAAACATAAAGAAAATATTATAAGGAGCTGGAGTTGTTGCGAAAAAAAACAAGGATAACCCTGAAATTCCAATCAATAACAAAATGGTTTTTCCCCGTCTTTTTGCCTTTAATTCGGAAACGATTTTTATGCCGATGAATTTTGATAAGGTATAACCGATTACTTGCGAAGTAATCAATACAATTTTATAGTCGATGCCGAATACCGTTTGATCTTCGAATTGCGCTACCGTAAAGGCTTTGCGAAAAGCGTACATGCAGGTATAGGTGCAAAAGATAGCCGCTGTAGCTACTATCGAAAATACCAACGAGTTGGAATGAGACAGGTATGTTTTTAGCTTAGTGCTCATCTATCGGCTCTAATCCGTTTATAGTAACAAGGGCATCCACCCATTTATTTTTGGTAAGGACTTTGAGTTTGTTTATTCCCAGACCGGTTAAAAATGTCGCGGTAGTTTCAAAACAAGCGTCTAGTTCATTAGGATGATGGGCATCGCTATTGAGTACAAGTGGAATATTCAATTCGAATGCACGTTTCAGTAATTCCGGTGAAGGATACGGATGTTCCAGTTGCTTCTTGTACATTCCACGCGTGTTGATTTCGAGAAAAGCTCCCGATTGAGCAATGGCTTGTAATGCTACTTCCGAAGCTTCTTTATAGACTGCAGAATCAGTATCAATCACCTGAGTTCCGTCAGCATTCCGGTGCATTTTAATTTTGTCGAAATGACCTATTATTGTTTGGGTTGAAGGAACCGCCATGACCTCAAAAGCACGGAAATACGAACGGATAAAGAGATCCTGATCATTGTTCCAATTTGTTGCCAATTGCGTTAAAAACGTATCGGTTGGTCCATCAATTTCAATGAGTTCACCCGAATTCGACTTTAAAAAATGGACAGACAAGATGTTGTAGTCCAGTTGATCTGATTGGAACGACTGAAGCCACACATCTTTTCCTTCTAAAAAATCAATTTCAAGGCTCTTATAAATCTCTATTTGAGAAGCATATTTCTTTTTTAGTGCTTCTATTTCTGCAAAATAATCATCGAGTTTCGCTATCGGCATATTCCATGCATTTTCAAACCATAGCGGAGCATGAGAGGAAAAACCGATGGCTTTAAATTCCTTATTGATTGCCGATAAGACATACGATTCCAACGGTTCAGATCCGTCGCAATAATTAGAATGACAATGATAGTTAAACCACACGTTCGTTTGGATTTTTAGAAAAAAATGGGGCACGTTTAATGACGCACCCCATTGGGCAGTATTTTTTTATTCTTTGATCAATTGTTGTGTACTAAAGCTGTTTTCAGTAGAAACGTTCACGAGATACATTCCTTTTTGAAGAAGCTCTAAACTGATCTGTGTCTGATTGTTTTCATCACCACTCACTCGATCTTCATAGACTTTTCTACCGAAAAGATCAATCACTTCAACTGTAAAAGTACCTGCTTCTACAAACTGTAGCTGTACTAAATCGCTTGCCGGATTTGGAAATAAACGGAACTTATTTTGCTCGGTTGATTCTTCCAAACCTGCGGTATTAATTGTTGTTGTGAACTCAAAAGGACCGGCCCATGTGCTTGTACTTGAAGCTCCACAATCTGTTCGCACATAATACGAATAGGTTGTAGTAGGCGCCAGCTGATTCAACACATACGGGTTACTCACATTTGACACAGGAATACCCGTACCAGGAGTGAATCCCGGTAATCCCCACTCAATGTCGAAAGTGGTGGCACCGGATGTCCAAGTTAATGTTGCAGAAGAAGAAGTGATATTGGTAGCAGACAACGCAGTTGGCACCGAACAAATAGTTGCGTAGAATGTAAACGGCCCTATCCAGCTGCTGGCACCGCTTCCTCCACAAGTATCTTGGATATACAAATCATAATAAACATTTCCGGTAAGTCCGGAGAAGTTGTATGGATTGTTGGTTGTATTCAACACTTCTGTTCCTTCGCCCAAAGCAAAACCTTGTTCTCCCCATTGCAAGTTCCAGTTTGTGGCACCACCTGTGGTCCAGGAAACTTCGCAACTGGAAGCTGTTTGGTTGACAATACTTGGTGCTGATGGTGGGTTACAGGTTCCGTTGGAAACCAATCCTAAGTAAAATTCTTTACTCACACCGATTGAATCTTTGCTAATGATATTGGTTGTAAGATTTTGATCAGCAAGATAATCACTCCACCACAAGCTGTTATTCGCATTTCGATTCCATAAAACCAAATTTGCTTCATTGGTTGTTGCTGCTCCGAAAGCCCCGTAATTCAATTCAATTTCATAAGCAGCAGCTGCCGATTTGTCAACTGCAAACACTCCGAAATAAACATCATTCCCCGGAAGCAAAGTTAGCCCATTGAGTGAGGAAGGCTGACCGTTCACTTTGTACACATGTAACCCACTTACATTTTCGATTTGTTGTGCCGTGAAATTACCATTGGCCGAATTCAATGCCACCGTAACACCTGACCAATTGGATGTATAGATATTGTTGCTTACGTTACCGAGTGCCGCACCGGATGTTTCCCAGTTTGAAGCAACTGTGTTGATTAAACTACCATCATTGGAAGCTGCCGTAAGGTCAGACAACGTAGTTCCTGATGCATCATCACATGGGTAATAAGCATAAAGAGACTGTTCATTACCATTCAGTTTCAAACACATTCTATCGCGAATTTGCTGTTGTGTCAACACACCATCCCAAATACGTACCTCATCAATTGATCCATCAAAGCGCGGATTGGTGCCATTGTAGCTATAATTCCCCGTTCCGTCTTGACCTAATTTATAGGTATATGAACTTTCAAACGATCCGGTAATAGAAGAAATATCGATGCTATCTTTGGCAATACCGTTGATGTAAACTTTAAAAAGTCCACCACGATTCATGGTAGCCGCAAAGTGAAACCATCCTAAACTCACAACATCAACCGCAATGGTCAAATCTTTGCGACTGTTATTCGGATCTTTAAAGTTGAATTTCATGTTTTGACCGTTGTCTTGCACATCGAAAACCAACCCGGTATTGTTGCCCGAAGCCCAGTTTTTATTTGAGAAAAAAGAAGGATCCTCCGTCACCGAGTTTACTTTCATCCAGCATTCGAATGAAAAATCGTTGGTATTAATGTTGGTCAATCCACCCAAATCAACATGATTGGCGTTGGCAATGTTAGCTGAAAAATCAAGAGCCGTTCCAGATCCTGAAACCTGGGCATTCACTGTGACCATTCCTGCAAGGAAGGCTGCAAAAAAGATTATTTTTTTCATACTGAATATGCGTTAAATCGAATTATTCTATGATTACTTTTTTGGTTTGCCTTTGAGCACCAATGATGAGCGTAATAAAGTATTCTCCCTTTGGTTTGTCTGCAAAGCTGATGTTTAATTTATTCGGAGTGAGTCCTTGCACATTGCTGTTAATCTCTACAACCTTTCCATTCAAATCTGTTATTTCATAAGAAATGGCTTCATTCTCCTCGTTTTTGTACCAGAGTGAAACCAGATCAATAGAAGGATTCGGAAAATAGATGAAATCAAAATTGTCTACAGGCAATTCATTCACCGCTAATGCGGGTGGCGTATACAATGAATCTAACCATGATTGACCATCCAAATTCCAGCTTGGATTGATAGTAGGATTGCAGCTTGAACCGCGCAACAAATGATCCAATGCAGTAGCTGCAATATCAGCCTGACATGGGCTTTGAGCACCAACGCTAGCATTATAATTACCCAATGCAATACTTCCCGGATCTGTTACACCTGTCATTTGTATTGGAGAAGCATTATTTCCGCTTCCAATCCACCAAATTGTACGTTCTTGAGAAGAGTTTCCTCCGTGACCGTTACCGATGCCTCCGTGATCAGTTGATAATAAAATAATCCACTCCTCATCTGCATATCCTGGGCGATTTTGCAATGCAGTCATGATGCTTCCGATATGCCCGTCTACTGATTCAATCGCATTCATGTAAATCGGGTTGTTTGGACTGAAGCCGCTTGCATGACCAGCAAGATCCGGCTCATCAAAGTAAACAAATAGGACGTCTAAATTCGGATTCACCAATTGATTTTGAGAAGCCGTAACACTTTGACTTCCCTGACCATCTTGTACCAACAATTTCAAATCCCATCCGTCATTGTACACATTGTCTGACATTGGAGCCCATTGCACAATTTGCACACAATACAAATCAGGCAAACATGACTTTGCGCGAGTAGGGAAATACGGATAGGTGTTGTATTGACTGTTTGCATACGAATTGTCTGTCACACCATGTTTGTTGTATTCAACACCGCACATAAGAGTTGACCAAGACGGTCCTGAAACGGTGATTCCACGGTGGTAAGATTCATACGTGAAAAAACTGTTTGACATCAACGCATCAATATTCGGCGTATTTGCTTGTTGCAAAGCATCTGAGCGCACACCATCCATCCCGATTATCAGGACTTTTCTGTTTTGCGAGGCAATCGCAAACTGCGCTAATAAAACCGCAGCGATAAACGTAATTCTTTTCATATTCTATTGTTTTTTAATTACTAATTGATGTCTCAAAGTTACTTCCATTCAATTATTAGTATAAAATGTTAATATTACTAAAGCATTAATTTTTATTACTATTTGTAAACTTATCGGAACATAAATCGATTTAAAGGGTAAATTATTTACTATAAGTCAACTTTTAAGCCAATTTGAGCCTTCACACCGAAGTATTCCGTTTTATAAACTCGCCAACTCTTACCTACATAAAGTCTATCCGGTGAATTGAGTAGATTATTCGCTTCCACAAACACCGAAAAACGATCATTTATCAGATAAGTGAATTCGAAATCGAGGCTGTAATAGCTATTTGCAAACACATCATAGTCGCTGTCTTTGTAAAGCAATCCCACCCCTTGGAGCGCACTTAGATTCAATTGTTTTAGATAAGGACCCGAATAAGCGAGTTCTATTTTTGTTTCAATACGATCCGACTCATACGAAAGTCCGATGTTGTATAACAAAGGTGTTTGACCAACCATTGACTGTGAGGCTGTTCTACCGGGCACTTTCATTCTGGAGATCGAATAGGTAACATTGGCATTAAAACCGAGGTTTTTCCAATGACCTTTCAAAAAATCAAACTTTCTGATGAATACTCCTTCAAAACCTACCACCCATGAACTTGGTGCATTGTCATAACGTTTGGTTACAATACCCGAAATAGAATCGACCGAACCGGTTGAAATGGCAAAAATCTGATCTTTGATATTTTTGTAATAGGCCCCAACCAAAAACATGCCTTTCAATCCCCAAAAATGCTCATAACAGGCATCTATATTAGCAGAATATGTCGGTCTCAATTTTGGATTACCGAAGGTATATTCGAGTTCATTGTAACGAATAACAGCATGTCCGGGTTTTGTTTCTTCAAAATTTGGTCGGTGCATGGTGCGTGAAGCAGCAACCCGAATGTTGGTTTTTTCATTCACAAAATACGTGGCATTAAACGATGGCAGCAAGGAGTTGTAATTCAAACGAGTAACCCGTTGTTCCGGAAGATAATAATAGGTTTGGCTTGCCTCATCGAAAGCAATAGTTGAAGTAAGGGTATCGGATGTTTCGTATAACTGTGTGTTTTCAATACGCAAACCACCATTGATATTTACTTTTTTGGCCGTATAATCGAACATTCCGTAACCAGCCAACCGATCTTCGCGGTAATCGTAATTGGAACCAACCCATTGATTGTATTGATAATTGAGTTTATCCATATACACCTCCCGCAATTGAATCTCATCGTTGTGAATGAATCCGTTCAAGTCATTTTCGCTCAGAAAAGGAAACATCAGATTGGCATACGTTCCGCCTTCCTGTTTCATGAAATTCTCCGGATGCTCCATGAAGGATTCGGTCGCAAAATCACTCAATAAAATTGCTTGCGAATTGCCACTACTGAAATCCTGGAACCATTCGTGCTTTGAAATGTGGCGGAAACCGGTTTTGTGGGTAAACTTGCCTCCAAATCGAACATTCAGCCGATTGGTGATTTTGTATTCAGCATCCAACTGTCCTACAATAGGATCGCGCTCTCTTGTTTGATTGGTTTCGGTATAACTTTGGCTAAAGCGAAATTGATCGGGCGTTAGTTGGTTGGTGAATTTCGGCTGGATATTCTGCGGATCATCGCCGGTTCCATAAGGGTTATCCGACCCAATGAGCTTCAAATAGGCATACGGATTAGTGGAAGCATTTCCGAATTTGTCAACGCCTACCAAGTCGGTAAATTGCAACGGTACACTCATAAATTCGGTTACAAAAAAACCGTTTCTCTTGTCACTACGCTGTTTAAATGGAGCCGCACCATACCAAAATCGGTTATCGTAATGCGCCAATTTTGCCCTCAACTTTAATCGGTTAGTTGGCAGGTATTCCACATATAAATCACCTCCGTAAATGCGACGATTGTAAATACCATGTGTACTTTGCAAACGAAGGGCATTGGTCCCTGATTCATCGTACCAATTGAAACTCTCTTTGTACATGTATTTATCATCGGCCATGTATCCGCCCACGAAATTTGCCCCGAATTTAAGTTTGGTATTCGGTCGGTATTCGATACCCGCATTGCCACCAGCTGTGGTACGCAAACCATTATACCTGCGCAACTCGAGCCTATTGAGCGCATGATTAAAAACACTTCCGTAAACCGCTTTTATGGCGTTAATCGAATAATTACGTCCGTAATAAGAAACATCTGCAACAAAACTGATTTTTTTATTCTTGGACACATTTCCGTAAAGCGCAGTAAAACTGCCGGTAGGCTTCGATGAAAACGCATTGACACCAGCAGCTATATCGCAATTAAAGGTCTTTTTGGTCACCGGTAATCGTGTTACAAAATTGATGCTGCCACCAATGTTATCCGACTCCATTTCGGGCGAAGCTGTTTTCGACTCCACCACATAATCGATCACTTCAGCCGGCAGCGCTTCAAATTCAAACGAACGTGTTTGCTGCTCTTCATCTGCAACCGGTAATCGATCTCCATTGAGCAACGTCGACGACCAATCACTTGGAGTACCACGCAGTGTCACTATACTATTTTCTCCTTGATTGCGCTGCACTCCTACTCCGGGAACATGCGCTACGGCATCTGCCGCATTTTTAATAGGCAACTTTTCTAATTCTTCTGCTGAAACAACGGTTGTTTGTTTCGTAGCATTTTTCATCATGTTCAACGCTTTTGCTTCTGAATTATTCAACACACCAAGCACCTCCACCTCTTCCAGCTCGGTTGAATCTCTGAGAATAACCGCCTGTAAATCGAGATCCTGATTACCTGAAAGGCTTACAAACAGTCGCTTTTTACTGTACGAAATACCACTAAACAACAATGAATAAACTGTATCTGATGGAAGATCGAAATAAACAAACCGTCCATTCCCATCGGTAATTACAACTATTGATTTTTGCTCAAGCAACACCGCAACTCCGGGTATCTCATTTCCCAAAGTATCCTTCACCACACCTCTTACGGATGCTTTTTGTTGTTGTGCGAATGAAAGAAAAGGCAGCACCAGAAAAACAACCAAGTTGACTAATCGAGACTTCATAATATGAATACGTTTTGTCGTAAGCATTGTACTACAATTCCCACTTAAAGCCAATCTGCCCCTTAGGTCTGTAGTATTCTGTACGCAAGGTTCTCCAGTCTTTACCGATATACGTTCGCATCGGGTAGTTGAGCAGGTTGTTGCCCTCTAGATAAATGGTATACTTCTTTTTGAAGGTATAGGAACACTGAAAATCGAGGTTATAATAATCATTCATGAAAACATCATAATCATCGTCTTTGTGAAAGAGTCCGATTCCTACTACGGTTGTCAAGTTTAGTTCTTTCAAGTGTTTACCTGTGTAACCAAGCGCCAAACGTGCGTTAAAACCATTCTTCTCGTAGATTAAGCCAACATTTGCCAACAAGGGGGTTTGCTCGGTCATTGCTTGTGAATTGGGTCTTCCGGGAACGTTCATTTCAGAATAGGAGAATGTTACATTCGAGTTCACCCCGAAATTCTTCCAAAAACCGGGAAGAAAATCAAACTTGCGAATGAATATTCCTTCAAACCCTACAATAAAGGATGTGGAAGCATTTTGGTAACGTTTGATTTGGATACCCGTTGCCGGATCAACATCTGCGGTTCCAACGGTGAAAATATGATCTTGCACATTCTTGTAGAATCCACCGACAGACCACATACCTTTCGCAGCCCAAAAATGTTCGAAAAACACATCTACGTTATAAGAATACGTTGGCTTCAAATTCGGATTACCAAAGGTATAAACTAGGTCATAAATGTTTACAACCGCAAACCCGGGCTTTGTCTGTGCAAAATTTGGTCGGTGCATTGTGCGCGACAATCCCAAACGAAGATTGTTGTCTTTCCGCACGTGATAAGTCGCATTTAAGGATGGCAGCAAGGAAGTATAATTGATGTTGGCAACTCGTTGTTCGGGTTTTAAATAATAGGTACTCGAAGGCTCATCAAACAGCAATTCACTGGTAAGCGTATCGGAGGTTTCGCGCAAACGCGTATTCTCAACACGAATACCGCCTACTACATTCAACTTACTTGAATTGTATTCAGCCATAGCATAGCCTGCGGTTTGAACTTCGTGGTAATCATAGTTGGAACCAACCCATTGCTGATAACTTTGGTTCAACTTATCCATATAATACTCTTTGAATCGATCTTGATTTTCTCCCATGAATGAATTCAATTGATCCTTGGTAAAAAAAGCAAACAACTGATCTTCGTAATTAGCTCCCAATTCACGCATAAAACCACCTGATCGTTCATTGAATTCAGTCAAGTCAAAATCAACCAACCTCAGCGCCTGCGAATTATTCGGACCGAAATCTTGGAACCATTCATGGAACGAGATGTGGCGATACCCTACTTTGTTTCTGTATTTTCCACCGACTTGAATTTTCCATGAATTCGTGATTTTGTATTCACCATCCAGCTGCACCACTATCGGATCGCTTTCACGTGTATCGTTTAATTGCGAGGATGCTTTATAGAAATTGAATTGATTATTGGTGAGTGAAGGAGCGTATTTCGGTTGAATATTATACGGATCATCACCGTTTCCATAAGGATTATCCGCACCGATCAGTTTTCCGAGAAAAATATCCGGACTATTCGGATCGGTAGCATTTCCATACAAATCGATCACCGATTGATCTTGAAATTGAATCAACGGGCTAATAAACTCAACATTGTAATAGCCATTGCGCGGATCGTTGCTTACATTAAACAAACGTCCAAGCTTATTTCCGTTTTTGTAAGGCACATCTCCGTAACCGAAACGGTTATCATAAGCCGCAATTCGTGCTTTCAGCAACAATTTTGTATTCACTGCATATTCTGCGAACACATCGCCACCAAACAATCGACGATTTAACTCTCCATGGATATTGTTCAAACGAATACGTTGACCGGAACCTTCATACCAATTGAACTGCTGCATGTTTTGGTATTTATTATCCATCATAGCACCAAACATCAAGTGTGTTCCTATCTTAAATTTGGAATTGAATTTATATTCCATGCACGTATTGAATCCGGCGGTATTGCGCAAACCGTCGTAACGTTTTAATTGCAAGCGATTGATACTGTGGTTGAAATTGCTTCCGTAAAGAACATTGGTAGCATCAGCGGCATAATAACGACCATAATAGGAACCGTTTATTACATAACTGAATTTGTTATTCTTGCTGATGTTTCCGTAAATAAAATTGAACGTACCGGTCGGTTTTCCTGCAAGTGCATTCATTCCAAGTGCTGAGTTGATGCGGAAGGTTTTTTTTGTGACCGCGGCACGCGATAAAAAATTGATGGTTCCTCCGATATTATCTGCCTCCACATCCGGATTACTGGTGCGCGAAACAATGACGTATTCTATCATATCCGACGGAAGCACCTCAAATTCGAAAGAACGCGTCACATTGTCTTCATCAGCAACCGGCAATCGATCTCCGTTTAAAAAGGTGGCTGTCCATTCCATGGGTGTTCCTCTTAACGAGACCATGCTTCCTTCTCCCTTGTTTCGTTGCACGGAAGCGCCTGGAATTCGTGCCACAACATCAGCCGCGTTTTTATTAGGGAGTTTTGCAATAGCATCTGCAGAAACAACCGTTACCAGCTTGGTAGAATTCATGGTCATGTTAATGGCTTTCGCTTCGGTATTTTTCATAATACCCACTACCACTACTTCATCGATACTATCCATAGTAGAAGTTTCTATCAACAGAATTTTACCCAATTCAACCGTTTGACCATTTCTTACTTCCAGCTGAACAAAATATGGATCAAAACCCATTGATGTTGCCGTCAATCGATAGTTTCCTGTGGGAATTTTACTAAACGTAAAGTTTCCGTCGATATCAGATGTCGTGTAAAACGAAGTGGAATCAAGTTTCAAGATTACACCCGGCACACCTCCTGTTTCCTCGGATACATTACCGCGAATGTTACCAAACGTATTTTGAGCTTGAGAAACAACTACAATCGCAATAAATGAAAAAGTGAGCACTATTGAACGAACAAACGAAATATACATCATGATTAATAAATTACTTCAGGACAAAAGTAATTTACATAAAATGAATATAAGTCAACTATTTATTAGGTTAATGTTAATTTTAACCTCATAATTTGACAAATAGTAAACTTTTTAGGGCTAAATCGGTTTATTTATTTTACTATTAGTCATTTTTTGATGAAATTGTTTCTTCTTTAGAAAATAGCTTTTGGAGCGTAGAATGCGGTTCTAAAACAACCATCAACAAAGTACAAGCCCGTACACTTATTTCTAAGTGTTCTGACGAAATTCTTATGTTGAGCTCACATTATTTATGCGGGAAGGAAAATCAACTATGAAACTTTTAAGAGTTGTTGAAAGAGTCAAAAGCCTTATTGAGGAGGCTTCATGAGGTAGAAGGTAATCATCTTCACTGGATTTTTCCCTGAGTTTTTCATGCTATGCGGAAAATTTCCGTCATAATATATTGCATCACCTTCAGCAAGTATGATTTTTTCGTCACCAAGTTCATACTCAATTTCACCCGATAATATATAGTCGATTTCAAGGCAATCTGTCACCACATGTTCACGGTAAGTGGTTGGGTTAACGGTAACAATTACCATTCGCAAGTAGGCATTGGTAATGTTGTCGGTCAATAATAGTTCGTAACCGACTCCTTCAGAATCTTCGCGCTCTTCAACTTCGCCTTCACCTTTACGAATCAATAAATAAGGGCTCCCTTCCGAAACATTCACTTCACGCACCAAATCCATTAGGCTTACCTCTAGCGCTTGCGCCAAATTATGCAGGACCGGTAACGAAGGAATTGTTCTGAAATTTTCAATTTTGGAAAGTAAACCAGCTGTGACATTGCTTTTTTCTGCCACTTCTTTCAGGTTCATCTTTTTATCCTTACGTATTCGCTTAATGGTTTTTCCTACTACACTGAGTGAATCAATTTTCATAATCGGAGGTCTTGTGACGGACGAAAGTAGCATTTTTTTCAGTAGAAAAATTGCGAATAACATACCATTCAATAATGGTATGCCAAAAGGTGGTATTGTTACTGTTTTGTTTTGTGCCCTAAGTTCATTATATGTCTAGTCCTGAAATAGCAACACACAAAAGTATTGCTATTTCAGGATTGACACGCTGATCAAAATGATTATTTATTTATAACGATCCTCTTACTTATCAATGTGTTATCGATTGTAATTTCCAAGAAGTATATTCCACCGGCTAATAGTTGATCTACTAAATTAATTTGGAAGTTAGTTTGTGCTCCGAAAGCATTGTTGTATAAGACATTCCCCAATACATCAACCACCGAAACAGCAACATCTTTATCAACTGTATTTGTCAATTCAACTGTGAAATTACCGTTGTTCGGATTCGGGAACACATTTATGCTTTGCTCGAGTTGCAATTCAGATAGTCCAACTCCGTTTACAGTAATTTGAGTTGATGTTGTGTCGTTTCCACAATCATTTGTTGCTACCAAAACTACTGTATACGTTCCGCTTGCCGCATACGTATGTGATGGATTTTGATTGGTACTCGTGTTTCCGTCACCAAAATTCCACATCCAAGAAGTTGCATTGGTAGAATTGTCAGTAAAATTGCTGGTAACCGAGGTAATAACTTGCGTGAAATTCGCCACAGGAGCATCTAATAGATCCACCACAACCTCATCCGTAGCTTCACAACCATCAGCATTTGTAACTGTCACTCCATACGTTCCGGCAGTAGCAACTAGTATTACCTGTGCCGTATCACCCGTGTTCCATAAAAATGTATCTCCCGCATTATTGGCATCAAGAGCCAATTCGCTACCATTACAAATGGTTGTGTCTGCAAGTAATTCAACTACTGGTAATGCAAGAAAATCAACCACTACAGATGACGTATCCAAACATCCGTCTATACTTGTAGCAACTACTACGTAGGTACCTGATGTGTTCACATTAATCGATTGAATGGTATCTCCGGTAGACCAGCTAAAAGATGCTCCATTCCCAGGATTTAATAAGACTGCACCGCCATCGCATAGAGTGGTGTCATTTCCTAAATCTATCACATAATCAACTACCGAAGTAACTGAAGTGTCATACCCAACGCAACCATTGATATCCGTCACCATTACTTCAATTGTATCCGCACTGTTCACCGAAATCGTTTGAGTGGTATCACCTGTGTTCCAGCTGTAAGAAGACCCAGGGAATCCTGCATCAAAAACGACTGAATTACCTAAACAAATGGTTGGATTATTCTCAATATCAACAGCAGGAAGCTGATTGACAATTAAATTGATCGAATCTGTGTTACTGCATAAATTGATCGCATCTGTTACTTCAACCGAGTACATTGCATCCACAGCAGGCGCAACTGTAATTGACTGGGTTGTTTCTCCCGTACTCCAAGCGTATTGCAATGGTAGTTCATAATGGATTATTCCATTAAAAACACGGGGTGAAAATATCGCTCCACCACTCGCAAATGGATATTCCATTCCTTTACCTTGCAGAAACTGAATGTTAGCATCAGAAGCAAAAACAGCACCAACACTCGAACCATTGGAGTAATTTAATGATACCGAAGTGTTCGTTGACGTTACATAAAATGAATATGTTTGCCCGGCAGGGATCGTCACTCCAACATTCAACGGAATAGGAGTTGCTGTTCCGTAAGGTTGAGCTGTTATCGCCACTGAACCAACTAAGGTCCAACCTGCCGAATTACTTTCAAAGCCAACAAATGTACCCGGACGGTAATAAATTTCAATCGTTGTATTTCCCATTGGGTGTGCATCAAACCCAGTAATCGTTACTGTGTTGGTAGCAACAATGTCAAACATATTTCCTCGATGATTGTTTCCAGCACCTAATGTTGTAGTCAACGCTTGCTGAGCTCCGGTAGTAGATAAAACAATTGAATCACCGGCGCATAACGTAGTGTCCGAAGCCGAAATTTGATACGTACATTGCGCTGTTGTTACTGTTTCAACCCCTAAAAAAAGAGCTATAAAACAGATTAGTTTATTCATTTTCATCACTTTTTTAATTAAATTAATTCGTCAAAGATACTTTTAGTTAAATCCTAAAGGACTATTTAGTTAGTTATTATTTAAACAACTTTTTTAACACTACAAAATTAGTGTTTTGTCACTTTCTGATATAGGTATAAATACCTGATTTCATCGTTGTGTTTAATATAAAACATAAAAAAGTTGGTTTTGGTTCCTACAACTTGGTATTCAATTACATTAAAGTGAGTATGAATAGTGAAATTGGAGACGTTGATTAACCATTTTTGAGTATTTTTCAGTATTAATCTGAGAATAATATAGAATATCCCATTTTAACAAGTGATACTCCTATCTTTACCTCAAACTTATTCGACGTATTTATAGTTCATCATCATGAGAATAATTGCCTTAACAATCACTTTATCCTTTTTCGGATTTCTTCGAGCTCAACAAGCCTATACGGGAATCGTTACTGACAACTCGGTAAGTTCTTACCTGGCTTCTCACAATCCGTCGTCGATTGTTGATTCAAAAAGCAAATTTTCAATCAGTTCTCACCTTAATTTTTCGCGAATCGGCAATTTTGCTTCAAGAGATTATATACCTTATGGTACCAAATCAAAGTACGTAGAGGCCAAAAATCCCGGTTACCAAAAAAGCTATTTAACGTTTGATGTGCTTAATCTGAAGTACGAATTCAATCATCAAAATGCTGTTGCTTATTCGTTGCGCTTCAGAACGTTTGATTCTAAAGCAGGAATCCCAACCAATTGGTCAAAAAATGCGGCACTAGACTATGATTCGAATGCGATCAACTTGCAAGAAAGCTTCACTGACCTCAGTCTTAACAGAATGTATTTTTCTGAGCACAATTTCACGTATGCCCGAACCATTTTTGATCGTAAAACCTCGTTTTTAAAAGCCGGAGCGTCATTGAAAATCCTTAATGGCATCGATGCTTCTTATTTTTATGTCAACGGCGGCACCACACAATTTACGGATAGCACTTCGCCCAATATGCAAGTCACCAACCTAGATGCCGATTTTGGGAGCGCTGTTACTAAAAATCAATTAAAGTATAAAAACCGTGGACTGGGGCTTGACATTGGCTTTACGTATGAATACCGTCCGAATTTCGAAGATCAATATTATGAAATGGACGGCGCCAAAAGAAACGTGCGCTATGACATCAATAAATACAAGTGGAAAATCACCGGTTCCATTACAGATATCGGCTGGATTCGTTACATGCAAGATACGACCTACCATAATTTCACGGCAAACGGTATCACTGCAAATGCGGAAAAGCTTGTAGATGTCAATTCGTTGATCACCACTCCATTCGGCTACATTCAAGACAGTTTGCAGCCTCAAGGAACAAAATCAAGCACGCAAGTCACTAAGTTCAGAATGAACATGCCTACGTCTATCCACGGTGGATTTGACCTTAATGTATTGAAGAATTTTTACGTGAGTTACAATGTTTCCGTTCCGCTCAGTTTAAAGGGTGATAAAACCAAAATCTCTTACTTCTTCATTCAAACGGTAACACCGCGAATTGAGAAGCAAAAATGGTCAATCATGATGCCGCTTTCGCACATGGGCAATGGTAAATTTTACATTGGTTGTGCTGGAAGAGTGGCCGTTAAAAACTTCTCTATCTTTGCAGGATCAAACAATTTATCGTTTTTCTACGGAAAAAAAGCCTCACTCGGACGAAACATCTTTGCAGGTGTTTCTTACAGTATTCTGTATAAAGTTCCCGATGACAGTGATCGAGACAAAATCTCAGATGAAAAAGATGCTTGTCCGTATGATCCGGGATTGCCTGAATACAACGGATGTCCTGATACGGATGGCGATGGCATCATTGACAAGGAAGATAATTGCATTTACGACAAAGGTCCGCGTTCTACCAACGGTTGTCCTGACCGCGATGGTGACGGAATTGTAGACATGAATGATATGTGTCCGGATAATAAAGGTTTGGGGATTCATTACGGTTGTCCGGATAGTGATTTGGATGGTGTCATTGATGCTGCCGACCGTTGTCCGGATGTGCCGGGAGTTGAACTGAACAATGGTTGTCCGCTTGAAAACAAAGGCTGTTGTTTGGATGAAGACGGCGATGGTATTTTGAACGATGTGGATAAATGTCCTTCTGTTCCCGGATCATTCTACAATTTCGGTTGCCCGATTGATTCTACCAATATCAACAAGATTAATCTGCAAAACGAAAAAGAGCAAAAAGATGCCAATAATACCGGTGAACAGGTAAAAGACAATCCTGCAATTGATCTGCGCAAACAACTGATCACTTCGTCGGAAGAAATGTCGAACGTTCTTGCTGATAAAGACATCATCCGTAATCATTCCGTTTATTTTGATGTTGATCAAGCAACATTGATTGAGGATGAGCGTAAAAAACTGGATGCTTTTGTAAAATCGTTCCCGAAAAACGAGAAGCTGACCATTATTTTGATTGGGAACACCGATCAAGACGGATCGTTGGATTACAACTTGATTCTCTCTAAAAAACGAGCAGAAACAGTGCAACGAAAACTGATTGAGTATTACGGTTTTGATGCCGCAAATATCACCGTTTATTATTTCGGAGAAGAAAAATCCATTCACAAAGGATCGTACACCGAAGAAATGAAACGAAGAGATCGTAAAGTGGAAATCAAGTTGGTTAGAATGCCGAAATAAGATGCAGATCAGAAACCTATTAAATAGATCGATTCGGATTCAACTAGTCGTTGTTTTTACAATGCTGTTTCAATCGTTTCAAGCGCAATATTTCGAGTTCAGATGGACCGATGAGTTGAAGTATTCCAATAACAGAGACGGTTTCTTTAGTGGATTCGTGAACGCCAACAGCAGTTTTATTTATGCTGTCAACAGTAATTATGCTATGAGTCCGCTCAACAAGGACACGAAGCTAAAACTGATCGCCTACGACAAGTTAACGATGACCGAAATGGCGACCGTGGCGTTGAAAGGATTTCCTGAAAACGAAGCATTGGAAACAACTTATGAACCACTTCACTATTTCAAAACCGTTGTGCTGGAAGATCGCATTTTGGTGTTTTGGACCACGTTGACAAACACTGACTCCACCAAAACCGAAGAATTATACGTTGAGTCGTTCAAAACCGATTTGAAACGCGAAAATGCGCTCAAAAAAATACATACCGTTGTGCAACAAGTGGATGTGGAGCAATCTTATTTTGCGTTGCCATCGTTTGTTATTGCGTCCGATCCACAGGTCGAAACCATCATCATCGGTTCGGAATTAAACACTCCCGGACAGCATATTGTGTTTAAATACCGAACGTTAAACGGATTTTCGGCAACAGGTGAACAGGAAATCATATTGCCGCAGCAAAGTCAAGTGGTTCAAAACGGACTCACTGCTGAATACGCATTAAAAACAGACGGCAATCTGTATATCCGATCAACCATTCCGCTCACAGTAGAAGAACAGCGCCTACTGAAGCCTGCAATAGCTTCTTCCTATCCCGTGTTGACAATCCTGAATCCTGAAGCCGGAAACTCAGTGCGAATCGAGTTGCGCGATGAAGAAAAGACCATCACCGATTTCAATTACCTGGTGAATGGATCGACGACCAAAATTGTCGGGTTTTTCGGCGATTTATCAAAAGATCCTACCGGCATCGACAAACAAGGAATATTCTATGCCGACATCAAGAATGATTCGTTGGCAACTGTTTCGCTCAATTATTCCTATTTCGGAAAAACCACCCTGCGTAAATTGTTCCCCAAAAGCAAAGGTGGTCGAAAGAAAAAGACGCCGGTTCCACCAACCGAAGAAGAACTCAACACCCGATTCGACATTGAATACCTCATGCCCATGGAAGATGGAAGCGTAGTGTTTTTCTTTAGTAGAAAATACAACTATGCTGAAATTACCAGCAGAAGCGGAATGGACGGCAAAAACATCTACAAAACAACGAACTACTGCGAAAAGAACAATGTTTCGGCCATACGCATTACCGACAAAGGTGATATTATGTGGACGGGCAATATCGAACGCAGCATTACGTATGACGGAACAGACATTGCCGATCTGAGAATCATTTCCATGCAGAATAAATGTTATGTGATTTACGGAACGCAACCGAAAGGTTACATCGAAAACCGCAAAAAACGGAAGAAAGACGCGACCTTCCGCGATAATCTCGACTACGCTACCTTCGACCTCACATCTGGCAGAGCAAAGGTGATCAACTTGCTAGTAAACGAAAAAGGAACACTTCCGAAAAACAAGAAATTCGTGAATCCTTCGACCATTTGTGTCTACGGCAACCAGTTTTACTTTAACAACGTGATTGTAAAACAAAAAGCATTATGGTACGTGGCAAATGTGCTGTGTTTCCCAACCATTTATTACTCGGTTTTGAGCGGCAATACCAAATGTGCCAAAGGAGAACTGGGCGTGATCTGTTTGTTTGACGGTAAACCGGAGAAGAAGAAGAATAAGTAGATCGATTGATATTTCAGTAGAGCCAAATTCTGGTTGACTGAGGGAATTCCCTTAGCCAAAATCATCTTTTTCACTGATCTGCATCATGTTTTTTGCCATTGAACCCCTTTATTTTTGGTTACTACAAAATCGAAAAGATGGATTCACTCGTTCAAACTACCGCATTTCAGCAAAAGATAGATCAGGACCTCAACATTGAGCCGAAAGATCACATGCCCGATGCCTACCGCTCGCATTTGATTCGTCAGATTTCCCAACACGCCCACTCGGAAGTGATTGGGATGCAGCCCGAGGGGAATTGGATTACCCGTGCCCCAAGCTTGCGCGCCAAGCAAATTCTGCTGGCTAAAATCCAAGACGAAGGCGGACACGGCTTGTATTTGTACAGCGCTGCCGAAACCTTGGGCATTTCGCGCGAAGAAATGATTGAGCAATTGCACTCCGGCAAAGCCAAGTATTCTAATATTTTCAACTACCCAACACTCACATGGGCGGATATCGGCGCAATCGGCTGGTTGGTTGACGGTGCTGCGATTGTGAATCAAGTATCACTCCAACGCACATCTTTCGGACCCTACGCCCGTGCGATGGTGCGCATTTGTAAAGAAGAGAGTTTTCACCAGCGCCAAGGCTACGAAATCATGGCAAACATGATGAAAGGAACTGCCGAACAACGCGAAATGGCACAAGACGCTATGAACCGTTTCTGGTGGCCGGCATTGATGATGTTTGGTCCGCATGACGGCGATTCACCGCATTCGGGAGATGCTTTTCTGTGGAAAATCAAACGCAAAAGCAACGACGAACTGCGTCAGAAGTTCATTGACAAAACCATTGATCAGGCAACCTTGATCGGTCTTACCGTTCCCGACCCTGAGCTAAAATGGAATGCCGAAAAAGAAGGATACGATCATGGCGAAATCGATTGGGATGAGTTTCATCGCGTGATTCGAGGAAACGGTCCCTGCAACAAACAACGCATGGCTCACCATGTCAAGTATCATGAAGAAGGTGCTTGGGTGCGCGAAGCGGCGGCGGCTTATAAACAACGAAAAAACGAATTTTAAACCGAGAAATTATGTCAATAGATACACAATTGGATCTTTGGGAAGTATTCATTCAGCAAAAAGCAGGCGGAAACCATACACACGCCGGCAGTGTACACGCTTCCGACAAACAAATGGCCTTGCAAAACGCACGCGATATTTATACCCGAAGAAAAGAAGGCACCAGCATTTGGGTGATCCCTTCGCAGTACATTACCGCTTCCACAACAGAAGATGCGGATATGTTATTTGATCCGTCTGACGATAAACTCTACCGTCACCCCACATTTTACGTAATGCCCGAAGGCGCCAAACAAATCTAATTTCCCGCAGTATGACACCACAGGAAGCTTTATTCAAGTATACATTGCGATTAGGCGACAACGCCCTCATTCAAGGACATCGGTTGTCGGAATGGTGCAGTAAAGGCCCTATTCTGGAAGAAGATCTGGCACTCACCAATATCGCATTAGATAACATCGGTTTGGCTCAGGCTTTTTTGAAATACGCCGCCGACATTGAAGGAAAAGGTAAAACCGAAGACGATTTGGCTTACAAAAGACCTGAACGACAGTTTTACAATCATCAGATCACGGAATTGCCCATCGGTGATTTTGCTGTCACCATTGCCAAACAATTGTTGATTTCAGCATTTGAAGTGCCCTTATTCAGCGCTTTGAGTCATTCTACCGATGAAACAATTGCCGGAATTGCAGCAAAAGGAGTGAAAGAATCGCGTTATCATTTTGTACACAGCAGAGATTGGTGTTACCGACTGGGTGAAGGAACGGAATTGAGCCATAGCAAATTGCAACAAGCTATCCATGATCTGTGGGCATACACCGGTGAATTGTTTGAAATGGCAGAAGAAGACACCATTCTTTTGGTGGCTGGAATTGCAGTCGATTTAGAGGAACTCCGACCGCTTTGGAAAGAAACCGTTGCAACTGTTTTAACCGAAGCAACCATTCAAATTCCGGAAGACGGAACCATGCATACCGGAAGTAGAAATGGCGTTCACACAGAGCATTTAGGTCATATACTTGCGGAAATGCAGTACCTGCAACGCGCCTATCCTGATGCAACATGGTGATTCCTGCCACACATTCCAAAGAAGAAATCTTCGGGCTATTAGCAACTATTTATGATCCCGAGATTCCGGTAGTCACCATTCAGGAAATGGGAATGCTCAGAGATGTCATTTTGACTGAAACCGGATGCGAAGTGATTATCACTCCCACTTATACCGGTTGCCCGGCCATGGGAATTATTGAGCATGACATCATAGAATTACTCAAACAGAACGGAGTTCCGGAGGTGCGAGTTACCACCTCCTATTCTCCGTCTTGGACCACTGATTGGATGACATCCGAAACAAAGGAAAAGCTCAAAAACTACGGTATTGCTGCTCCAATTCATTCATCGTGTGTAAACTGGTTGCAACCGAAAAGTTTGGCAATCAGCTGTCCGCGTTGCAATTCATCCGACACCACATTGATTTCTCAATTCGGGTCAACGGCCTGCAAAGCACTTTATTCCTGCAATAGCTGCAAAGAACCGTTTGACTATTTTAAGTGTCATTAAACCTACCTGCAAGAAAACAACTAGATTAACGTGAGTTCGATAGCCACTTACTGCTTCTTTGATTTATCAAAACAGTATCTTTAGCCAACGATTTGATCGGTTGATTTGACAAACATGAAGGGTTTCAGGCAACTTGCAGTGCTGTTTTTTCTACTATTAAGCTATCCTGTTTTCGGTGAGAACGGTCAACACCCCATGTCCGAAATAGAACGATCCGTTACTCAACACCTGAGTATTTCGGAAGATTGGGTTAAAAAAGACCTTGATTCGGCCCTGATACATGCGCTTGAGGCAAAAAAACACTTCGCAGAACTGACCTCCGCTGAACTCAAGATGCGAATCCTGAATAACTTGGGCGACATTTATCGATCAAAAGGAGAATTGGCAACCGCACTGAACTACTACCTCCGATCAAAATCAATGATCGACGAAGCGATTGTGAAACAGCCGAAAGATATTCAACTTCAGCTGCTAAAATCGGATGTACGTTTGCGAATCGGCACCTTGTATTTACAGCTCCAGAACTACGATAAGTCTCTGTTCTACTATGAAAGCGCATTGAGTATCCTGGAAAAAGTGGGGACAAAAGCTCCAAAAGCAGATTTGGCGCTGAGAAAACTCAAGATTTACAACAACATAGCCGCTGTTTTCATTCAACAGCAAGATTATGAAACAGCGTTGATCTATTTTCGAAACGCGCTGGAACTCAACCACGCCGTGAATGATGAGACCTATGAGAGCAGTATTTTAAACAACATCGGAATCTGCTATTTGGAGAAAAACGAACGCGATCTTGCCAGTCATTATTTTCAAAAATCGCTTAAACTCAGAAAAAAGGCTGGAGATAAACAAGGTTGTGCACAGGTTCTTAATAATATCGGGAAGAACGAAGTGTACAAGGGCAATTTTGAATTGGCGAGCTCCTACTTCGAGCAAGCCCTGACGTTGAGCCGTGAAATCGGAAGCAAAGAATCGGCATTGATCACACTTCAATCGCTCTCTACCCTGAAAGACACCATGGGCGATTACCGAGAAGCATTGCGTTTTTACCGTCAATACAAGCTCTTAAACGATAGTATTTTTAATACGGAAAGCAGAACAGCTATTGCTTCGTTGGAAGAAGCGCACAAACGGGAGAACGAAAAGAAAAAGTATGAAGCCGACCGGCTCAAATCGCAATTCACGACCCTAGCATTAGTAGCTACACTGGTTTTGCTATTACTTGCCGCCCTCCTACTCATTATCGTAATGCGCAGCAGGGTAAAAAACAGCAGATTGCAACAAGAGAAACTAACCCTTGAGCAGAAAAACCTTGATCTGATGCACAAAACGCTTCAGGAAAACCTTGAATTCAAAGAACGTGAATTGGTTGCCAACGCACTATTTCTGCTCAAAAACAACGAACTGATTGCTCGAATTAAGGATACACTCTTAAAGGCCAAATCGTCTTTTACGCGCGAAAACCAACTGGTAATACAGGAAATCATCACCGAACTTCGCGCAAGCCAGCACACCAGCGGTTGGGACGAATTCGAACGTCACTTTACACAAGTTCATTCGCAGTTTTATCAGGCATTACAGGAAAAATTCCCAAACCTTACTTCCAACGAAATGAAATTGTGTGCTTTCCTGCGACTAAATATGTCCACAAAAGACATTTCGGCCATTACCAATCAGTCGGTCAACAGCATTACGGTAGCCAGATCGAGGCTGCGTAAAAAGCTCAACATTGATGGCGAAGATGTTCATTTGATTAATTTCTTATTGAGTTTGTGAGTTTGTGAGTTTGTTAAGTTTTCAAGTTTCTTGAGTTTCTTAAGTTTGACAGTTTTGTGAGTTGAGGAGTTTGGGCAGGGTGAAACTTGACAACTTAAAAAACTAAAAAACAACTATTTAACTCAAATTGTAGTGTAAATGTAATGCCCGTTTGTTCTTGTGTAGTGCGTTTGTAAGGCGTAAAATTCTTCCTGATTTAATTTTATGCCTGATTTTTACACTTCGAAATCATAATTAAACTCAATACAGATGAACATAAAATCACTTGGCAGTATAGCACTGTTTATAGGTATCTCCCATCTAAGCATCTCACAATTCATTGTTAAGCCAACATTTTTCGAAACCAATGACGTTTCCAATCAAGGTCTTGTGGTTGGTTACGGTGAATGGGGTGGTCCGTATTCCATCTGGACTCCGGAAACTGGAGTCATTGACACTATTGGTGGAATTGCGCCGGGCAATGGCGTAGGCGGACGTGCCATGTTCTCAGCAGATGGAACCTTTCTTTCAGGAACAAACAATGGAAGTCAAGGTCCGGAACCTGCCCGATACAACAGAACAAATGATACTTGGACAGCTTTAGGTAACCTGGGCTTTTCATTAGACGCAACAGCCGGTGCCGGATATGCCATTTCAGGTGATGGAAATACAGTAGTTGGAAACGCTTGGGCCGATACCACAGGTGGTTATGCCTACACGGATGCAATAGCTTGGAACCAAACTGAAGGAATCATGGATTTAGGAACCTTGTTTCTGGGAAGAAGCACGCGTGCCAATGCCGTGAGCAGTGATGGTTCGGTGGTTGTTGGCTGGCAAGATTTTAACGGCCCATGGAAATCGGCGGTTTGGCGTAAAAATCCTCAAGGTGGATATTACCCGAATGAATACATTTTGCTTGATCCGCAGGGAAATCCTTCCGACGAATTCAATCAAATGGGCGAATGCAGCGCTATATCAGCCAACGGTGTTTGGGTTGGTGGCGAAGGTGATTTTGCCAACAATGGAAATCCATGGATTTGGAGTGAAGCAACGGGTGTGATCGATTTAGGAACGCTTTCTGCCGGTGGAAATGGGTATGTTGCCGCTATCAATGAAAATGGAACTGTTGCCGTTGGAAGAATTCAAGTTGGTCCGTGGGATCCTGAACTTCCGTTTATTTGGACCACTTCAGGAGGTATGCAAAACCTCAATGATTATGTGCAAAACACGCTTGGTTTATCAATGGGAACCAATGTGATTTATTCGGCTAACTGTATGTCGCCAAGCGGACAATACATTGCCGGTTACGGTGTCAACACAGCAACGTTTGAGTATTTTGCCTACCGGGTGAGTTTGAGTCCACTTGGGGTTGATGAAAACACACAAGCTGAAATCAGTGCATACCCGAATCCTGCAACAGATCAATTGACCATTGAAAACACAGGCAATGCAACAATGGTTGTTACCAATCCGGAAGGAAAAACAATTGCAAAAACAACGATTATCGGAAATAGTACGTTAGATGTTTCGGCTTATGCTCCGGGTGTTTATTTCCTTTCTGTTGAAGCACAAGACACAAAAACGGTAAAAACCATTCGATTCGTTAAAAAGTAACTGCGCTTATATGATTAGCAGGTGTTAGAGTCTCGTAACAGGGATACACTTTAACACAAAACGGGTGGACAAAAAATGTTTACCCGTTTTTTTATTGAGTTGTTTAATCTCATCTGAGTTTATTTCGTTTTTGATTGGTCTCAATCGTACCACAATTTTCTCTTACTTTTTGCTCCGCCGCGGCGGACTTGAAAAAGTAAGCAAAACATCCTTTTGCGCCATTCATAGCCGCTCGTGATCCGCCAAGGCTCTGTGTTTTAAGGTCAAAAGTGTCAGATCAGGATCTGAAACGCAACGTACAGCAGTTTTGGCAAACGCTTTACGTTTTAGCGCTTTTGACAAAACACAACGAAACAGCCATTTTTCTTACTTCACTTCCTTGAATTGGCGCTGTCCGCAGACTTAATTTACGCTAAAAAGAACGATATGCGATACGAATTTTTGATGCTAATAAAATCGTTTAGTGGTATGATTAAGACTAATCAATTTCGTTTTCATCACTTGTAGCTAAAATGAAGGCTGTGCAGCGTTTCAAAAAACAGTAATATATGAAAGAAATTAAGCCAGTGTTTTCATAGTCGCATGATTATCAATTAGCTCATTTTCAGAATTTAAAGTGGTAATTATACTGATATTAAAGAAAAGTTGTTTTTCAGTTTTTAACTGTAATACATCTCCCACCACGTATTCCCCACCTTTTTCGTAATTGCGTATTTACCACCTAGTTTAGAGAGTTGTTCTCGTTTAAATTTGCCTGAACAATAATACAATCACTATGAGCAATTCAACAACTTACGATCAATTGATCTTTAAGGCATCTCACAATTCGTATGATCGCAACGAAAAGCCTTTGGGGGAACAACTGACTTTTCATCCAAATGATCCGTCAAAATGCGGTTGCTTGGGTCTTGAACTAGATATTTGGCGACACACTTCGCCTTATGTACCCTATGAGCAGATGGACAAAGGTTTTTTTACTGTCGCTCACTTAACCCCCGGAAGCACAACTCTTGCCTCCTATTTCGACCAAATTTTAGCTTGGAACGAGAACAATCCTGGGCATTATCCGGTGTTGGTGACGCTTGACATCAAAAGTTCGGGTGGCGGATTTGACGGTTTTCAAGACGAAATTGATACTTACCTGAAATTGTATTTCGGCGAAGCATTGATTTTTAAACCCAACAAACTCTTGTATGATGATCAACTCACGCTGTGTGAAAATGTGATCAAACATGGTTGGCCAACAATCGATTCAGCTGAAATGGCTGGGAAATTCATCTTTTGTTTGAGCGGAAATAAAGACTGGAAAAAAGAATATGCCAATACTAATCTTCCGGTTCGCTATTGTTTCAGTGACGAGAACAAGTCCGATTCAGACCCCAACGTTGTTCCTCCAACCACAGGTAACATTGTGTTTTTCAACTTCGGAATCAGCAATAGCAACCGCGGAGTTTGGATGAATACCATTCCGCCTTTTGCACCGAAACACCTCATCACACGTACTTATGTTTCAAACGACGAAACCATTTGGAATAATTGCATCAATGCCAATGTAAGTGCAATTGCAACGGATAAACTTTCAGGACATAGCTGGTGCAAAGTCAGCAACACTTCACAGTATACACTCAAAACACAAACATTCGATAAACGGTCATTGAAAAACAAAGCCAATAATGAATACCGTACAAGCAATGCTACCGAAATGCAGGCTGTTTACGAATCGCCACGTTGTGCCTTCATTTTTGAGCCACTAACAGTAAACAACGAAGTGGTTTACGCCCTTCGTAATGCCCAAAACAGTGAATACCTGGATTGTACAATTTCAACCATGTCAACAAAAGTGATCGACGATTGTCAAAAATGGCGGTTGATTACTGTAAATGCTGACAAACATGAATATTACATTCAAAATGTAAAAAACAGCGAATACATGACCAAACGCGCTTCAAAATTATCAGATTCTGCCGGAAGCGATGAAGTGTATATTATTGAACAACGATAGATTGAACCGAATGACTAAAAAACGAGGCTGCACAAGCAGTTCTCGTTTTTTAATTTAGCAGAAAATGCAACTATTTTTTTCTATTATTGTATCCTATCTATCAATTGATTATCTATTAAAATAACCATTATGAGCAACAACCCCACTCCAACCACACCGAAAATCATGATCATCCGTCATGCTGAAAAACCTTATGCCAATAAGGATGGAAAACAATATTCAGGAATTACTCCAAGTGGTAAAGAAAACAAGGAAGCCCTCATTGTGCAAGGTTGGCAACGCGCGGGTGCTTTAGCTGTACTATTTAGTCCATTCAATAAAGCACTTCAAAATAGCGAACTCGTTACTCCACAGCTCTTATATGCTTCAAAACCGAACGTTAATGCAAATGTTTCAAGTATCGATTCGAAGAAAAAAAAGGATAGTAAAAGTAAACGCCCGGTTGAAACCATAACACCATTGAGTCAGTTATTGAACGTAGCAATCACTCAAGATGCTGGTTCTCAGGAATACGATAACATGTTACTCAGTGCTCAATTTCAGACCGTTCCAATTTTGATTGCCTGGCAACATGAATGCATTCCTTCAATTGCCAACTCAATCCTTGGAAATGACTCTGCACCTCAAAAATGGCCTGACGATCGTTTTGATTTGGTTTGGGTATTCGACCTCGATACAACAACCGGACAATATACGTTGACGCAAGTACCGCAAAATCTATTGGCAGGTGATCTGAATACACCGATTACGTAAAGAAAAATTCCATTGAGAAAGACGGGTTCATGGTTGGTGATTACTTTTTTTTGAGTTGAACGTTTGCGAGATGCAATACATGTTGGTCTGATGATCATTGCATGGTCTTAAATTTTCCTCTTCTTTTTGGCTGAAACAAATCATTAATAAGGGCACGTAATATTGCAAATTTACGTGCCAATTTTATCAACGTAAATTCGCAATATTACGTGGGTATCTATACTCAGTCAATGTGTTGATTTCTGCAACTTCTAACTCAAATCAACCCAAATTCTATACAAAGTGATCCACAATTCGTTGTCTGTTTTCCTGCTCTTGTTCGCTTTTGTGGTAAAGTTCTATAAAGCAGATTTTTTGTTCTTCAGGAAAATAAGCGTAGATCAATCGAAATCCGGAGTTCACCCCTCGTCCTTTCAAGGCTTTACAAGCAATCTTCCTCACTTTTATAATACAGGTTTCTATCCCTAAATTGTCTATCCTGAAGCTGAAAGGTGGGCGCTCATCAGGATTAAAGTGCAACACTTGCTTTACAACCGCCAGATCACTTTCAAGCGTACTGTACTTTTTCAACAGGCTTTTAAGATCCTTTTGAAATTCAGGTAACGCATCAAAAATCATTGCTCTTCCAATTCTTCATCATAGTTTCTTACCGAGAAAGGCGACTCGCGGTAAAAAGCCAGTTCATAATTGATGATATCCCCCTCTTTGGAAGCAAGCCATGGCATATCTTTGTGTGAATAATTGCTTAATGCTGCTGCCGACCAATCACTCATTTGTTCAATGACCCGATCAATTACTTCTTTCTCGCTGGCTTTTAATTCAGTAAAATCGGCCTTTTCAAGAGGTAGATAACGTGTTTGAGAATGACCGTGATAGTCCGTTTTAACGCGCTGGAGCTGACCTTCCTCTATCATTTGCTGAATTATAGGATCTAGTTTTTGTGGAACCGGACCGTAAGGCAATTTGCGATAAGTAGCTCCTGTCAAATGTTCTTCATGGAGTTCATAATAATTGAAATCGGAAAAATAAAGCAGTTTGTACAAAACAGTTTCCCCTACGTTTGGTTTTCCTGCGCATCGCTCGAGAATATACAACAACACATTTTTAAACTTACCAACATAAAATACCGGTACTGTAATACGTTGCTCCTGTTTTATTGATTTTGCTTCCGGTTGAACAACTGTTTCTTGTGAAGCACTAAAATCTGCCGACATAAAATGATCCAATGAAAACCCAAGCTCCAATGACAACTGCTGTAATTCGAGAATATCAACACATCTGTTCCCCAACTCAATCTGAGTCAATGATGATCTGGAAATACGAACACGTTTTGCTAATTCCTCCTGAGATAAACCTCTCAATTTACGCAATTCGGTGATCCGTTGCCCTATTTGTTTTTGCGACAATTTTTCAATCATGACACTACATACTTTTCGAAAGACTAAAATACAAAATGTTTACTAATAAAACAATAAGAAGATTGATAATAGAACAACAATATAGAGGAATCAGAAAACACTACCTCACCAACCCCATCTCTACCGCATTGGGTAACCATAGACAAACCTCGCTCAATAAATCGGCTTTTTCGCGCTGACTTTCATTAGCCGCATGATGAATTGCTTCGTTTAAATCGACCTCGGAGTTGTTTTCTTGCAGGAAGTGAAGTAACGCGTATTGCCAATCGGTCAATTCGAAAAATTGAATCTTGAAGTGCAAGCGGGTTGCGGCAAGGTAAGTGGTTTTGTAATCGGGAATGGTGAGTTCTTGATCGAGCATTAGCTGACGATACAATTCAATCAGGGGCATTTTCTGTACCAACAGCTGTAGCGCCGGATGTGCTTGTAACACTGTTTTTTCGCCCGAAAAGAAGGAGAAAAACCCAAGATCGGAAACCCTTGTTTCGCCTTCTGTTCCTTTACTTAGAATTGCCGCCAAACGGGCACGTTCCATTCGTACCAACTCGGCAGGAATGTCATATTCAATGGTATTCCCGGCTTCAATTGCTTCTGCCGGTGGACGAGTTCTGTCTAGAAAATCTGCATATTCAGCTGTCAAATCAAACAACGAATGTGATTGTGACGGATGCTGTAACAAATAAGCCCGACCGAATAAGTCGAACAGCGATTCGCCCCAAAATGTATACAAGGAAGGCAGATCTGCTTGCATACACTCCAGCAATCGCAGCATGTAACCTGTAGTATAAATACCCATTCGGGTTTCTTTCGACACCCGTTCATCCCCTTTAATCAGTTCTTCTGCACGCAGATTCCACATTGCTTCAGCACGCGCCATCTTTTCAGGCAAATGTCCGTGACCTACCAAAACAGTTTTAAACCAATGCTGCACGTTTGAAAGTTCCTGATCACTCATACTTTTGGATCAATTGATGAGAAACAGGATTTGAAACCGCTTCATGCCGCGATTGAAACAACGGTGTGGCTGGTATTTCACCACGCATCACGTCTTTCGCCCGGTGCAATTCTTGGATCAATTCCGGAAAATCGGGAATATTGGCATCCCATTCCAACAAGGTTGAAACACCATCGGTGAGTTCTTGTGCCAATTTGTACAATTCCCAAACGCGCTGCGGCACCGGATTGTCGTGCGTATCCACGAGGTAAAATCCGCAATCGGTTGGTCCGGCCAAATGCATTTGCACCACCCGATGATGAGGAATGTTTCGAATGTATATTTCCGGATCAAAACCGTGATTGGTCGCTGATACAAATACGTTGTTCACGTCAAGCAATAAACCGCAATCGGTGAGTCGCGTCAGTTCCGACAAAAAATCCCATTCGCTGATGGTAGAATGTGTAAATTCCAGGTAAGTCGACGGATTTTCCAAGATCAACGGTCGTTTCAGTATATCTTGCACTTGCAGTACCCGATCAGCGACGTGTTTCAAGCTTTCTTCCGTGAGTGGCAATGGCAATAAATCATGTGTATTGGTATGAGCTACTCCCGTCCAGCACAAGTGATCCGAAATCCAAACAGGTTCTACAAAATCGGCCAATTCCTGTAGTTTTTTTAGGTAATTTCTGTTAATCGGATCCGTACTGCCTATCGACATGGAAACACCGTGCATCACTACCGGTCTTTGGTTGCGAATGTGTTCTAATACATGACGACCGAAACCGTAATTATCCATGTAATTTTCAGTAATGATCTCAAACCAATCTGCTTCGGGATCATGTTGCAATAGATAATCATAGTGCTGACTTCTCAGCCCTACGCCTAGGCCAAGATTCGGGAATCCCATTCGCGGAAGTAATTCCTGTTTGTTCATATAAAATCCACTCAAAAAGTTTACACCCAAAAAATCAGGTGGTTTTATTTCCCACAGATTCACAGATTTTTGACTCCTTACCAGTCGTCTTTTGCGAGTCCGCTAGGCATTCAGCCTAAGGAGGTTGCATCTGTGGGAAAGCTAAAAGTGTATCGGCTAGCTGATACAAACCTATAAAAAAGACACAGATACGTTTCCACACCTGTGTCTTATTGTTTATCTGTTTTTATGTCACTCTAGGTCGACGGCGGAAAAGCCAAACGAATATCATTCGGAGCCGGTTTCACAGGAACTCGTTGTTTTCTATGCTGCAAAACGGCAGTATAAGCATCCCAAGCCACATCGTGCACCAATTGACCCTTTTTATAATCGTATGTTGGGGAAAGCGGCACACTTTTCCATGTTCCATCAGCTTGCTTCACAAAGTCGAAAAACTCCATCGGTCCTTTCGGATCGGGGTACATTTGAGAAGCAGAGATCGGAACGGCACAACCACCGAATGAACCACATTTATTATCGGCAGGTGCTCCGTAAGTATTAGCCGGAGGCGTTGGTCCGCCGCAAAGGTTTTTCGCTGCTGTAGCCTGTACACCGCGTAATGATTTTCCACCGCAACCTGATCCGCCGCAGCTTCCGCCACCCTGAGTTGATTGAACAAATCCGCAACCGCCTTCAGAGCGACAATCATTTGAGCCAATACAAGTATGGTAAATGGTAGGTGAAGCACAGCCCCATTCCTGAACAGGAGTATTAGAATCAAGTGCCATTCCCTGACAGGCGTGATACAAGGTATTCGCCTTTTTAGCCGGAGGCGCCAACGCCAAATTGGGTGCTTTACCAAACAAGGCCCAGCAAATCGACATACGATCTCCAGTTCCGCTCATAGCAGGCATTGGGAAATTGGTTCCAGTTGTTTTCCAATAATCATTCAACACTTGTGTCATTCCTGTAATAGAGCCAGTTGCAATTTGACTAAACAGTTTGAAATTACTTTCCCAAGCCGGCTTTCCTACCGGTGTCAGATTATTCATCGCCTTTGCAATTTGCTCAGCTGTTGGCAATTGCGGGTAATTTTTTAAGTTGATTTCGTAATCAGCTTTATTTTTTATCAAATCTGTTGCAGCCCAACTTTTATGTGTTTTATGCCACATATCCCACGTTAAGAAATCAGGTTTTTTAATAAGTAATTGCACTGCTTGGAAAATTTCGAAGTGGTCCATTCCACCGTTTACACCTCCACGCGCTGTGGCATCAGCTGAAGTTGACAATTGTTTCCCTGTATCTGAATAACTTGGGTAGTCTGCTGCAACATTTTCTTCGCTTGGCTGATATTGACCTTGCACTGCGCGTAATGTCTGCAATTTCAAACGTCGTTGAATTTGACCAACAACACCGCTACCTTCACCCTGATCAGTGATTCCATTGATCATATCCATCACTTGCATCAACGGATGTTTGTTGGAAGTCGGTTCAATTTTAACACTCATTTTCGGATACTGCGGTGCGGAACTAGGAGGTCCATTAAATATATCTTGTTGAATACTCTTAGCGTCATACATTTTATCCCACAACGATTGTCCATCTGTATAGGTAAGAGACAAGTATTCCCACAAACACATATACATGTGCCCAATTGTGCCGAACAATGGCAAATCGGCCTCGGTACTTTTGTCAGTCCAATTGGCGTAAGGAACAGTCGGTGAATACTTTTTCTTCCAAATGGCCGGATCAACGTTTCGTTCGGCGTTGGCTTCCGTTTCTTCAATTGCAAGGAACAATTTCACTTGAGTTGAATTCATGGAATCTAATTTCACTTTCAATCCGTAAAATTCACTGTCTTTTTTTACATCTTTCAAGTCAATTACATGCGGGATAATGGTTTTATCGTCGCCATAACAATTCCAGCTATGATCGGCATTTTGTAACAACGGACTTGTAAAACAAGGTGCATGACCAACGGCGGTAGAAATATTGGAAGCCAATTGCAAGTGAAGCATTTCTGCAATAAATACACTAAATACTTTGTTAAACACATCTTGGTTGGTTGAAAGCGAAGTTTCTGTTTTTCGGGTAGTTGTTAGTCCGGGCCACAAACGTCCTTGATAAAAATTATTTCCAGCACCATTGATCTGATGCATTCCGTGAATGGAATACAACGAAGTCATGTAAAGCGGAATAGTAAACAATTCAACGTTTACCGCTGCCTGAACCATGGCGTTTACAGCTGCTTTATCGGCAGGAATATTCGATATATCGCGATTTATAAAAATTGGATTGTCTGTAAAGAGGTACTTATTCATAAATAGTGTTTTTAAGCTTCTTACAAAATGCGTTTTCGCAAGAAAAGTTGTTAGCGGACCGAGCATTGTTGAACGGCTTTAGCAAAACTAATGAAATTTCAATACCATAAATCATTCAACTAAAAAATAACACCCTTTTAAAGTTTTGTTTAATTACCGGGGGGGGAAACAACAGTTTAAAACACTGATTTAAAACAGTTTAATGAAAAAAATTAAAATTGCATCAACTTATGTGTAACCAAAATATGATTGTTTGTTATTTTGTTGTTTCAAATCAAATGCCTACATTGGATGGCACTTAAGCAACATTAGTATGACAACACGTAAACTACTTCTTTCTTTCGGCTTGTTAGCCCTTTTGACTTCTCCTATCGAAGTATCGGCAAGTATTGATGCCACTGCAATATCAACTGATGTTACTTTTAGTCAGATGGACACTGACAGCGCAAATAGCATGCGTCCAAAAAAGAAGAAAAAAACAAAAAAGTCGAAAAAACCGCATTGCGAGGCTTACTAGTCGGTTGCATTCCTTTTGTTTTTCCGAAAACATTCATTCATTTTAATGAAAATGCTTTCATAAGTCCTTATTAAGGATTTGTGTCTTGTGTTCACGCACGCTTAAAAATGTTCAAAAAGAACACTTATAAGTGCTTGATTTTATTGTATATAGAATCACGGCATCTCACTTAATATTTATGGAGGCTCATATACATCCTTATTAACTCACAGCCAAAATTCATTTGGCTTTCGCAGAATCTCCTTGAGCTGGAGATGCGAAAACGATAGTCGCGCAATTTTTGCCTGTCGACAGAAATAGATGTAAATCGTTGAATCTGTGAATACTGTAAGAACTCTGAAAATTTGTGTAGCATAAACAGGTCAGAAACCTTCGAACTTTACAGGATAAGTAGCCCGTTCAGACTGAAAGGGAGTACATCAAACATGAATTCAACATTAAAACAGGCTCAACATGGAATCAACAACAGCAGACAATCGTTCGGAGAATGGCAATACGGGTACAGTAGACACTTCGACCGGCACGGAAAGAGAAACGGGCAGCAAAAACACGTTACAATCTTCGCAACTCTTTCGCTTATTTGAAGATGAACTGAAAGACATTTACTGGGCCGAACATGCACTTACAAAAGCGATTCCCGGCATGATTCAACATGCTACGTCAGCCGATTTACAAGATTCGTTAACCAATCATTTGGAGGAAACGAAGGTGCAAATTGAGCGTTTGGAGCAAGTTTTTGAAATCATCGGACAAAAAGCAACTGCTGTGAAGTGTGCCGCAATGGAAGGTTTGCTGAAAGAAGCCACAACGATTATGCAGGATTGCAAAAAAGGAGCAATGCTTGACGCCGGAATAATTGCCGCTGCGCAAAAAGTAGAACATTATGAAATTGCTTCTTACGGAACACTTCGTCAGTTTGCCACGACACTTGGTTTGGATGATGCTGCCGAATTGCTTCAGACAACGCTGGATGAAGAAAAAGCAGCCGACGAGCAATTGACCACAATTGCTGTGGAATCGATCAACACCGAAGCCTGTGAAAAAGAAATGGTAAAGCAATAACACACATAGATCAATAGCTTGTGAAAGGTTCTTTTTCAATGATTGTTGGAGAAGAACCTTTCTTGCTTCTATGCATCCGAGAAATAAGATAATGCTTATGAATTTGAAAATAGCCGCAAACGGGTTTAGTTGGAAACAACTCCTGATGGGTGAAGAAGATTGGAGTTTTTTACCTGAAACAGCACTACGAACGGTACTGATGTTCATCGTCATCTTGATTAGTTTGTGGTTACTCGGCAAACGCGGTGTAAAACAACTTTCCATATTTGAGCTTGTTGTCATTATCGGTTTGGGCTCTGCAGCCGGCGACCCAATGATTTACAAAAATGTTGGAATCGTTCCGGCGTTGATTGTGTTCGTGTTGGTGATCGTTTTATACAGCGCTATCACTTTCCTGATTGGAAAAAGTCAACGGTTTGAAAAAATAATCGAAGGTAAACCCGTTTGCCTGATAAAAGAAGGTGCATTTTCAATTATTGATTTTGAAAAAGAGGCGATTGGTGAAGAGGAGCTTTTTGCCGAACTTCGAATCAGGGGTGTATCACAGCTAGGACAGATCAAACAAGCCATTATTGAAATATCGGGCAATATCAGCGTATTTTTTTATTCGGAAGAAGAGGTGAAATTCGGTTTACCTATTATGCCTGAATTATTGGAAAAAGACATGGTGAAAATTCAGCATCAAGCTCATTATTCCTGTCTTTTCTGTGGGTACACTGCCCTAATTACTCCCACCGGAAAACACCAATGTCCGATTTGTACCAACAAAAAATGGGTCTTGTCTTCGGATGAAAAGCGCGTGCTATAACTAGTTTAACTTGAATTTAGTCATTACAAGATCAACAACATCCCGAATAGAACAAAAACGTCCATTCACTAAAGTAAACAGACGCTTTATCTTATGATTATTGGGTGTATTGGTATTATTCTTTGAGTTCGTCACCTAGTACCAGTTCGCCGAAGCGTTCATAGTTGACAAGCCAAGCTGCAGCATTTTTCACGTAACGTCCTGTTCCGGCAGTTTCCCAGTTGCAGTACAAACGGGTAAATCCTCCGTCGATGATCAATCGCTGACCCTGATCTTCATAGATAGCTGTTACCACATTGCCATCCGTACTCCAAATAAGCGGTTTCAATTGTTTGTTCGGATCATGAATTTGTGAAATGGTGATTCCTTCAAACACATACTCTAAACCGGTTGTAATGAGGTGATCGGCTTGCATTCCTGCAGTGGTAGAATCGGCTTTGAAGGTTACATTTTGTCCGGCATAATAACCGCCACTCATAGAAGCACCAATGAGTTTTTGCGCAAGGAAATCGGCATCGGCATGATAAGGATCGTTATCTCCCCAGAGGTATACTCCTTTTCCGCTGTAGAAGAATTTCTTGATGATCTCGGCATGTTCGTCGTTGAGCATTTGTGATGTAGATGAAATCACCCACAACTGGCAGGCTTTAGACAAGGCTTCTTCCAACTCTTTCGGACTTGGTGCGGCATTGCTGAAGCGGTAAACAGAGAATCCTTTTTCTTTCAAAGCTGCTTTCGGTTTTTCGAAGTCAAAATTTTCGCCGGTGTAAAATTGCAATACGACAATGGTTTGGCCTTCAAAAGCACCATCAACCGCTAGGTCATATTGATTGCCTGAAGCATTTCCGTGAGCGTCGGTGTTTGCTACCTTCACTTGTTCGTAAACAACTTCTTTTTTGCCACTTTGCTCGTTGTAACGTTCAACTGCAACAGGCTCGGTTACCACACTTCTTGCAGCACATGAGTTGTAGGCTTGGGCCGATAGTTGACTTACTACAAAAAGTGTAAAAACGGATACAATTATTGCTTTCATAGGATACTATTTATTGATTTGCGACTCTGTACAAGTGAGTCCAAATCGGGTTCATTATAATCTTAAACTTTTCTTTTGGAATTTCAGAAATCAGCATTTCTTTTTACTTCTTGAGTTCTTCACCCAGCACCAACTCACCGAACCGTTCGTAATTGACCAGCCAAGCTGCGGCATTTTTCACATAACGTCCCGTTCCAGCATTATCCCAAGCGTAAAACAAACGCGTGAATCCGCCATCGAGGATCAGTCGCTGACCCTGATCTTCGTAAATTGCCGTTACCACGTTTCCATCTGTACTCCAAATCAGTGGTTTCAACACTTTATTTGGATCATCCATTTTGGAAATGGTAATGCCTTCGTAGACAAATTCAAGTCCAGTTGTGATGAGGTGATCTTTTTGCATACCAGAACTAGTGGAATCGGATTTAAATCCAACATTTTGAGCGCCTTGGTAATACCCGCTCATGGAAACTCCCACCAGTTTTTGCGCCAAAAAGTTAGCGTCGGCGTGATACGGATCGTTGTCGCCCCAAAGGTAAACACCTTTGCCACTGTAGAAGAATTTTTTAATCACCTCAGCGTGCTCATCATTGAGTAGTTGTGTATTGGTGGAAATCACCCACAATTGACAGGCTTTTGACAACGCTTCTTCCAGTTCTTTTGGGCTTGGTGGAGCATTACTGTAGCGGTAAACTGAGAATCCTTTTTCTTTCAAGGCTGCCTTAGGAGCTTCAAAATCGAAATCTTGCGTGTAAAATTGCAATACCACAATGGTTTGGCCTTCAAAAGCGCCGTCTATCGCCAAATCGTATTGATTTCCGGAAGCATTTCCGTGCGTATCGATGTTTTGTACTTTTCGTTCTTCGTAAACGATTTTGGTTTCACCGGTGTTTTCATCGCGCTGTTCAACGGCTACTTTTTCTTTGATTTCGCTTTTGGCAGCGCAGGAATTGTATTGTCCCCAGGAAACCTGAAGCGCAGACAATAGGGTAAAAACGGATACAATTAGTGTTTTCATACGGATTCATTTATTGTTATGAGCCGTATGTACAGGTATGGAGGAGTTAGGTTCAATTTGAGTTTGACAGTTTCTAAGTTTGTCAGTTTCTAAGTTTGTCAGTTATTGAGTTTGATAGTTTCTTAGTTAGTGAGATGACAGTGCTTGAGCGTTAAACTTAGAAACTCAATAAACTGTCAAACTCAATAAACTCAAAACCTCACAATCTATTGATCTTCTGCTAACATTCAATCATCGGATTCTGTGGAATTTTGCGCAAAAAAACAATGGAACTTTTTTTCACCATCTTCGCCGCCTTGTTCTCTGTTATTAATCCTTTAGGAACTGTTCCTGTGTTTGTGGGACTCACCAAAGACGACAGTAAACATAACCGCGATACCACTTCAATGTGGACAGCCGTAAACGTATTGGCTATTTTAATCATTGCATTTTTCGCCGGGAAATATGTGCTTGCTTTTTTCGGAATTTCACTCAATTCCTTGCGCCTTGCAGGTGGTCTGATTATTACCACGTCAGGATTTGCTCTCTTGACCGGTTCGTTTACCCGACACAAGGGAATGAAAAGAGCCAGCGTGCAGCAAGATTTGGAAACCCGTTCGGAAGTATCACTTACGCCATTGGCCATTCCAATGCTCGCCGGACCGGGTTCTATCTCGTTACTGATCAACTATAACCAATCCTATACCAGTGTTCCTCAAATTCTGATAGCAATAGGAGCTATTGTTGCCGTGTGCGTATTGGTTTACCTCATCTTACGGTCTTCTCATTTTATTGTAAAAATCTTAGGAGCTTCCGGCATCAATGCAATTTCGCGTATAATCGGGTTTATTGTAATTGCCATAGGTATTGAGTATATTTCAGGAGCAGTATTGACCTTGTTGGGGAAAAACAGTTAAAAAATGCTTGATGTTGGATTTTTGATGTTGGATTGAATTACGGTAGTTGTAGAAGTTCATCGGGAAGCTAAACATACGCACGGTAAATCTTAAATTATTACAGAACACATCAAAAATCAAGCATCAAAAATCCAACATCAGAATCATCCAACCACAAAAAACATCTTCATCTTGCCTTTGTTTTTGGCTTCCAGTTCACCACGGTATTCAAACGTGAATTCACCACTAGTTGCTTCCACAACGGCTTCAGAAACATTGATGCGTCCTACTTCGCCGGTTTGTTCGTAACGCGCTGCTATGTTTACGGTATCGCCCCAAATGTCGTAGGCAAATTTCTTGGAACCTACCACTCCGGCCACCACTGGACCTGTGTGAATACCAATGCGCATGTGCAGGCAATCAACTCCGGCAGGAGCATCGTTTATTGAAGCTTTCATAAACGCCTGAAACTCCAACGCGGCTTTGATCATGTTGGATGCGTGGTCTTTGTTTTTGGTAGGCACACCGCTCACACAGAGATACGCATCACCAATGGTTTTGATTTTTTCGATCTGGTGTTTGCTGATAATCGTATCAAAAGCCCGGAAATAATAATCGAGCAAGGCTACTACATCTTCCGGTGTGTTTTGTTCGGCAAAGGTGGTGAATCCTTGAAAATCGGTAAACATTACCGTTGCTATTTCGTGTCTGGCCGAGGACGTTTTGCCGTGTTCTTTTAACTCGGCAGCTATGCTATCGGGTAAAATATTTAGCAATAGGTTTTCCGATTTGGCTTTTTCATGAGAAATTTCATCATTTTTTGTTTTCAACACCGCATTGCTTCTGCGTTTCTGAAAATATTCAAACAACAAGAAAACAAGTACAAGCACCACCATTGCAATTCCCAACCACAATAAACGTTGGGCATTGGCTGCATCGTGCAATTTCATTTCAGATTCTTTATTCGTTACCGCCAATTCAGCTAGAGCCAATTTAGATTGTAATTGCTCGGTGGTCAATGAATCGATTTGCTGACTCTTTTGTCTGATTTCCTTTTTCTTGCGGTTAATTTCTTTATTCCCTGAAACAACTTCCGACTCTAAGGTGCTTACCGAATCGGTCAATTTTTGGGTGCGAGCTGTTGCCTGTTGACGATACAAGTCTGAAAATGCCTGGTAATGTTCGATTGCCGTTTTGTAATTAACCACATTTGTTTTCAGTTCTGCCAACTCCAAATGACATTTCATTTGCATGGCTACATCACCGCTTTTGCGGGCAGCATCCAAAGCTTCTTCAAACTGTTTTTGCGCCTTGAGTCCCTTTCCTTGACTGCGCAGAATAATTGCCTCTTTGTAGAGGGCGCCTGCATTTTGAGTGAAAGCATAATTGCTCACAAAGCCAAGTAACAGAATTACTAATAACGAACGGAAAAAAGTCTTAGTCGGCATCTTGTTTTAGTCGAGATCGAAAATACAAATTTAAGACCAATAGGCATCATCTTTTTCGTTGAATTCATCCCTGAAAATAACCGTTAAACAAATACAGCTTGTCCGTTTTTCACAGAAACGCAACCATTGACTTAGCAGAGTGGTCATATCTAAAAACACAGGCTTATGAAACAATTGATTATTACCTCGTTACTGCTTATTATGGCCGTTTTTTCGGTTGGCGCTCAGGTTAGTTTGCCCTACTATACCGGCTTTGAGGGAAGCTCGGAACAAACCGGTTGGGTTCAGTACAAAAAAGGAACCCAAAGTTCATTTTATGAGTGGGAATATGTGCCCAATCAAGGATTTGGAAGTTCAACTGCGCTGATGCATTATTATCCTGTAGGAGGAAGTGTTGCATCGGATGACTGGTTTGTGTCGCCCGCATTTTTAATTCCAACTGGCGGAACACTCGATTCATTGCGCTATTCTTTTACCGGATTTGGTTTGCCTCAAGCAGGCGATACCGTATTTGTTTATTTATTGTTTGGTGATCAAGATCCGGATGTTGCCAATCAGCAAACAATCCTGCATGAATTCGTTGGTGGCAATTACCAAAACGACGGTACATGGCGATTGCTTAGTCCAATTACCTTGCCAGCGCAACCGGCTGGAGATAGTTACCTAGCTTTTCGCTACAAAACGGTAAGCAACTGGCTGGATGTTCATTTTGACAATGTGGCAATTAATGGGAACTCAGCAGCTGGAATTACTGAAACTACTACTGGTAATTCGATACTTTATCCGAATCCTTCCAATGGTAAAGTGATGTTAAAACCTGCGAAGGGATTTTCATCGGAATACCGTTTTCAGTTATTTGATCTTACCGGAAAACTGGTGCAGGATGAAGCCGTTAATTCAAGTAATCCTATTGATTTATCTGTAGAACCCGGTTGCTATCATTATGTGATTCTTTCCGGTGATTTATCGGAAACGGGAAAACTCATTATTCGTTAAAACACACCCCTGAAAACGGCGGATCTGGGAAACCGGGTCGCCGTTATTCTTCCTCTAAAATGGATTGAACACGACCAACTAACCGGTCTTCGGTCATGATTTTAATACCGTGTGGATGTTCAGGAGATTTGGTCAAGATGCGCATCACGATTCCTTCGGTCAATTCGCCTGAGCGTTGATGGTGTTTCTGAATAAATTCAACCAACTGTCCCGGTTTGATTTCACTGCGTTTTGGTACCATGTTGCAAACATAGTTTATTTTAGCCGGATGCCACGCCAACCTCTTTTCTGTAGGTAATTTCTTTTCCAAGAAAGCTGTTTACGGTATTTATTTTAAAGTAAAAAATCTATTTTATGGTATGTATTTTAAATTAAAATGCTTTATTTATGGTATTTATTTTAAATTTGTTGAAATGAATCCGAACAATGTACCGAGAAAAAATAGCTGATTTACTTATTTGGAAAGATAAAAAGAACAGAAAACCACTCATCGTGAATGGTGCAAGACAAGTAGGTAAGTCCTGGCTTGTCAAACACTTCGGAGAAACACATTTTCCTGGAAAAGTAACCGTAATCAATCTGGAAAGAAATAAAGATCTTCATAGTATCTTCAAAAAAGATTACGATGTCAATCGGATTATATTTGAACTGGAACTGGCATTAAATACGAGTATTATAATTGGTGAAAGCTTATTGTTTATTGATGAAACTCAAACATGCCCTGAAGCCCTGGGATGTTTGCGTTATTTCTATGAAGATATGCCGTCATTGCATATCATTGCAGCCGGTTCATTACTCGATTTTGAATTTCGAAATCAGCCGTTTCCCGTAGGTCGTGTAGAGACAATGAATTTATTCCCAATGACTTTTTACGAATTTCTTTTAGCTCGTGGGAAAGACAAACTGGCGCAATTGCTAAAAAATCCATACACCGATTTAAAAACCGAAGTCAATAATTATTTTGAAGAGGATTTTAATCTTTATCTCATTGTTGGCGGAATGCCGGAATGCATAAGCTATTTCACTGAAAACAACGATTTAAAAGGTGTAAAAGAAATTCAAGATTCACTTCTTTACACCTATGAACAAGACTTCAAAAAGTACCAACCGACTGTTAATCCTGACTGTTTATCCGATGTTTTGGAGAACGCGACCAAATACATTGGCAATCAAATTATTTACACCAAACTATCGCAGCGTTTCTCAAGTCCAACAGTCAAAAAAGGTGTTGAAGTATTACGCACTGCCCGCTTGATAACCAGTGTTCAAAATGTTTCGCTGAAAGGATTGCCGTTAACCGCATCGGGAAAACAGTTCAAACTCTTTTTTTTAGATGTTGGCTTATTACTTAGAAAAGCCAATCTTGACTACCAGCATTTGTATTTGAAAAGAGAACTCCATAGTGCCTTTAAGGGAATGTTGGCTGAACAATTTGTAGCACAACAACTCATAGCGCAAACAAATCAGCAGGTTTCCTATTGGGCAAGAACAGAACCTGGTACAAGTTCCGAAATAGATTTTGTGGTGCTCGACGAAAGTGAAATTACGCCTATAGAGGTTAAATCAGGAAAAAGCGGTTCACTTAAAAGTTTACATTATTTATTGGAGACGCATCCTGACATTAAAAAGGCTGTTGTATTCTCTCACGCTCGTGAAGGAAAAGAAGGAAAAATACACTTTGCTCCTATTTTTTGGGCTGGCGAAATCTGAAAATCTGTTTAGTCATCACCACAATTAACCTTCCTGTGGCTATCCACAATTGATAGAATTTTCCAGCCGTTGATTGTTTTCACCAACTGAAAAGAATTCACGCCACAATGCAATTGTTTTTCACCTAGGTAGAAAATATACGGTGCCCACACCTGGGCTATTCCATCATCTATTTTGATCTCTATAGAAAGCAGGTGTTCATCCCATATTTCATCATGCGGTGTTCCTACTCCCATCAAAAAACCCTCTAACGCACCTTCCTCCACTTGCGGATTTCCGTTTTGATCAATAAATGTGGTAGACAAATGTGGATTTTCCGTAAATGCTGTTCGAACCATTATACTATCTCCTTTTCGCATGCCGTCAAACAATTGCATGACTGCTTTTTCAACCGCTTTGATTTCAGTAGAGTCGGTTTGAGCACTGACCTGAACGGCAGTCAAGAGTGCAATTAGCAAAAGAAAACTAGTTCTCATCTGTTTCATGGTGTGTGTTTTTAGAGGTTAAATCTACTTCATTCGGCTTGTTTTTAACACTATTACGCTGGTAGAAATAGGCGCCAAGCAGTAATAATCCACCCAAGGCAATAAACAAGATGGTTTTTGCCGGTGTACTGAGGTGCGAGATATCATACAAGAATAATTTCACCAATGTAATTCCCAAAATAATCATCGCTGTAACTCGCAATGCCGGAAATGCTTTTATGATTCCTAAATACAGGATATAAATGGCGTAAATGCCCCATAAAATACTTAGTGACAACTTACGCGCTGAATCATTCGTGTTAACCGAGAGCCAATGTGTCATTTCGAGTGACAACATCCAAAGAATCGCGATGTGGATCACGGTAAGGAGTTGCTGATTTTTCTGTCCGGCTTTCAGCCAGGTCCAACCCATTCCAAGAATGGAACAGAAAACGGCATAACGCGAAAGGGTCTGAACCCATTCCAAATTGTCGGTCAGGTATTCCGATGCTCCATACTTGGTGGAAATGAGCGTCATCACAATTAGCAATAACGCAATCAGCACTCCTGAAAAAAAAGGAATCACTTGCGTACCGTTTTTCAAGTGTAGAAACAAACGCTCGGTGAATACAAACAGACACCAATATACTCCTATAAAGGCAGTAATCGCCATAAGTAACGTCGCATTCCACGCTTGTTCATTTCCGATTTCAGTGGGTATTTTATGAATAGAATAAGCGTGTCTGAAAGCAAAGTATATTTCATTCGCTCCCACAAAGAACCCACCGAAAAGTGTTGCGATCAGTAATCCGTCGATGATGGAAAAACGTTGTTCGGGAACTGATTTGGCAGTGTTGTGAACGATAACAAATCCTACACCGGTTACGAAAACAGTCGCCAAAAGCAACCAGAAATTATCGTTTGAAAACGGTGCTATTGTTAATGAATGATCGGCGCCAACCGTTGTTTTAAAGAGCAAAACGAAGAGTGATAAGGCGATCAGAATGGTTGAAAAAACATCCGGAAAACGCCAGTTATCTTTGGTTTGACGAGCAGACCGAACGTTGAGCCATCCCATCAAAACAGCTTGTATTGCCAGGAACAATGGCAGACTAGCACCTTCCAATTCTAGTAAAAGTGAAAGTGTAATAGCAGCACTTCCCACCATAAAATGGGTATCCTGTAACAATCGATCCTCCGAACGCAATTTGCGAAACACCAGCCACAAGACAAAAAACAATCCTCCGATTAGCAATCCGAAAATAAAATCGGCTTTCGGGTGAAAGTTGCCCCAATGCAACACAAATTGTCCCATGATAAAGTAACCCAGCATATTGGGAATAACCAACCACAAATCATGGGCTTTGAACTGTTGCTTTTTCATCAGCGGATAGGCAATGAAGGCCGTTTGAAACAACCCAAAGAACAAGGTAAGGAAGAACAAGGCTGTATTGGCATCTGACTTTTCGCTGTAAGTAAACACAAACCAGGCTATAAACACGCAGACAGTCCATCCGAAAGCAACGTGAAAGAGCGATTTCCAATCACGCAGAAACGATACAGCCAAAATACCACCATTGATCACTGCCATGTATATCAGGTAACTCGAAATATGGTTGGATTGATTGGAAATCAGCACAGGTAATACGTACGCTCCCACCAATCCGATATGGGCGATAATAACCATATTGTAACGGAGCGCACTCACCACTGTGGCTCCTGTTGTGAGGAATAAGAGCGTAAATGCCAGCCAATACGGGTACAAACCGTAAAACACATAAGCCGCATAAGTCATGAAATAGGTCACCGCTAGTGCACCACTCGCCAAAACGGCACTAAAGGCCGTGTATTTCCCCTTGAAACGATAGGCAAAAAGACCCAACACAGCAGCTATACCATAACCACCTAAAATTCGCATTGCTGGACTCAACAACTGATGATCGATGGCGTATTTCGCACCGATTCCAACGCCGATGATGAGAATCACAATTCCGATTTTACTCAATAATTGCTCGCCGATGTATTCTTCCCAGGTCGATTTTTCTTTCGGAGCAGCCGGTTTCACTGTTTTTACAGGATCTTCGGGCCAACCTTTTTTTTCAGGAACGGGTGAAGGTGAAGCTGTTGGTGGTATTTCGCGCGAGTTTGGAGCAATGACAGGCTCTGGAGTGGCTTGAGGCGCAGATTCAGCTTCAGGAATTCCCATACGATCACGGATGTCTTTGAATTCAGCATAGTTTACACGAATGCTTTCCTTCAGCTCAAGGTGTTGTTCCCACAACTTTCGGTACGATTCCTCCAGTTGACGGATGCGTTCATTGTCAGTTGACATAGCACTGGTTTAATGCTCGAATATTAAGGATATTTAGATTGCAGAAAATGAAGTTCGATGATTTTATTGTTTTTTAACACTAAAAAAAGACGCTATAAATGTGGTTTACCGCAAAACAAATATCGGTAAATCATAGTTGAAATACCGTATAAATACACTTGTACACTATAGAACCATTGTATAAATTAGCCGCACAAACAACTGTTAATCATTTACTTAATTAACCAAAACGCATTTTAAAGTAGGCATTTGTACAAAACGGAGTAACCCGAAAATCCGAACAAAGAGTAAGGACATAATCCACTATTCTTATGGCAACATTTGAAATTACGAATCCAGATTCAGAAATTCTGGCAATTCATGCAGTATTACTTCCAACCGGCTCCAAAGGTCAAGTCTTAATTATGGGAGGAGATGAACATAATTTTGATCAGGCGGGGAGAGATGAAACCCCAGCAACGGTAACTAACGTAGATAATTCTAGAATCTACGATGTTGCCAGTAAAAACATCACCTATATTTCATCCCCCACAACCGATATTTTTTGCAGCGGACACGCCTTTCTTGGTGATGGCAGACTCCTTATTGGAGGAGGAACCGAATCTTGGGAATTAGGTGGTGATGTAGGTCCCGGTGGTGGTCACGATCATAGTTTAGGTCAATTTGGTGGTCACCAGGCATGTTGGGTGTTTAATTACATTCGCAAAACATGGGAGCGTGTTTCTGATTTTAATTTTGATAATTCATTTGATAAGACAGGTGGTGGAAGATGGTATCCAACCTTGGTTAGTTTATCAAACGGTGATGTAATGGCCTTTTCAGGTCATCCTAGTAGAAGAAGTGATCATTGGCACAATAACGATATACCTGAGCGATATAGTCTTACGGGCAACAACTGGCAATGGATCAAACCCACAGATAGTGAAATTACATTTTACCCAAGGGTACACTTACTCAAAGGTGGAAAGTTATTCATTTGTTCAGTTGAAGATGGAACAAGTAGGTTGTATGATGCAACTACAGGTGATTTCGGAGCTTCCATAACAGGACCAACTGACGGGCTTTATACAGGTTGGGATAACTCGTCTGTTTTGTTACCGCTATTACCTGCAGAAAATCATAAGCCTATTGTGTTAATGACCAATGGAAACCAGCCGATAAAAATTGATTTAAGTGACTCGACACCAGTTTGGGAAAATGCAGGAACAAGAACAGGTGCTGCGGCTGGGCGCGAAAGAAGATTTGCCTATTCAACCATTTTACCGGACGGGAAAATTTTAATCAATGGTGGTATTGGCGGCGCAACAAATAATGATGCGAATGCGGTATTGCAGCCAGAAATTTATGATCCGGGAATTAATTGGACAACAGGTACCTATTCAAATCCGGAAAGTTGGGTTTCTTTACCAGCTGACCCCAATGGAATTGTCCGCAATTACCATTCTACCAGTTTATTATTACCTGATGGCAGTGTTTTCACAGCAGGCTCAAGTATAAATTCAAACTCTGGGAATCCTGATACAGCAGGCGAAAAACGTATTGAAGTAATCAAACCAGATTATTTTGACAATCCTGCCAGACCTGATTTAACCGCAGCTCCTAAAAGCGTCACTTACAATCAGCAATTCGATATTGGAACAACTGATTCGAGTGTCATTCAGCGAGTGGCAATCATCCGAAATGGAACGGCAACACATGCCCTTAATGCTGACCAACGTTACATTGGTTTGGCTTTTGAGGTCGTAAATTCAACAACATTGCGGGTGCGAATCCCATCAGATGCCTCCGTTGTGCCTCCGGGTTATTACATGCTTTGGATTATTGACAATGCCGGGCTACCTTGTAAACTTGCCAAATTCATCCGCATTGCAAATCAAAACTGTGAAATCATTACAGATCGCAGCACTTTTTCTGTATTGGAAGTAGATGCACAGCCAGCTGGAAACGCCATTTTTCAAAACGCTTTTTATGTTGTTTATGATGGGTTTATACCTTCTGAATTAAATGATTTTGTGGTTCCTCCAACAATTAGTTTCACGGATGCAACAAGTAATGCAGTTATCCCTGGAATGAATTCAATTCATGTAAACACCTTGTATGAAGATCCTTCATTGACTCCGGATGTACCCCAAAAAGTAACATTTGTATTCAACGTACGATTCTCCTCAAACACCGCATTTACGTTTGCCGGTTTATCGCGAAATGTGACGATCACAGCCAATTTAATTCCTCACAAATGCACGGCAAACATCAACCTTATCAAAGCTCCTAATCCGTATATGGTTGACGGCCCAACATCTTGGTTGAGTGTAGATTTACGTGTGTTTCAAATGAGAGAAGGTGGCCCAACACGCGCAACAATACCACAAGGAAACTCCGGAACGACTTTTATCAACCAACTACTCACACGATTTAACAACAGGGAAATCTACCCCACAGATGAGCTACATCCGTTTAATGATATTTCTATAGATCAACAAACATCTCAACTTGAATGGTTAGAAACAAACGGAGGATCGCGGGTATTCAACTATGCTATTGCAAAAGTGAGATTCAAAGCTCCGATACCACTCTCTCCACCTTTAACTGCAAATGATGCAACAGATGTCAGGGTATTTTTCAGAATGTTCAATACGGCCGGAACAGCCATGCAGTTTAATCCGCTGACAACCTACAAAAGAGGTGTAAATGAGGGAAATACAATTGCAGTAGTGGGTAAAGAAGGTAGCGAAATCAGCTCTATTCCTTTTTTCGCAAGTCCACGAGTGAATTATGGAACCAAACTCATGGCTTCGCAAACGGATAGTCAAAACGTGCAAACTATACCGGCTCTTGGTAACACAGAATCAGTATTCTACTTTGGATGTTGGCTTGATTTCAACCAACCTGCACAACAAATTCCAATTAGCGAAGATGCAACTCATGCCACTTCATTGGCCAATCTGCAAACTAGTATCAGAGGAATTCACCAATGTCTGGTTGCCGAAGTCTTTTTCCCGGGAGATCCAACACCAACAAATGCAACTCCTTCTTCCAGCGACAATTTATCACAACGCAATCTCGCAATTGATCATTCCGATAATCCGGGGAGTTTGACAACCCATACTGTTCATCATACTTTTGAAATAAAACCATCACAGTTTGATTTCAGCCAGTATAGTCTTGACGACACCCAAACTCATTCAATTAATTTGTCTTCCAAAGGCGGAGAAAAAGCTAAGGGCCCCGATTTATTAATGATTCATTGGAATAATTTACCTCGGGAAAGTAAAGTGATTCTGTACATGCCTGATTTGAATACTGATGACATCTTGCAATTGGAATCACACTTCCGCTTTTCACCATCTAAAATCACCAAAGAAGACGAACACACGTTTAGCTTCTTGAGTGCTGACATTAATTACATTCCTATTCCCGGTGGATTTGAAAAGAACATTCCGGGATTGTTGACAATTGAATTACCGTCTACGGTGGTAAAAGGTCAGTTATTCAAAGTTCTCGTGCAACAAGCTCGGTACTATAGAGAAACGCGTTACATCATTGGAAGTTTTCAGTTCAATGTGGTTGTGAGTGTAGCCAATGTCATTCTGAAAAAACAAATGAGAAATCTCTCAATTCTGAAACATGTGCGAGAGTCTCTTGCCGTTACGAATCCATGGAGGTTGATTTTTAATCGATATATCCAATCACTTTCAGACAAAGTAAACGGTTTAGGAGGTGATGCTGATGAAGTTCCTGCTGCAACAGATGATAGATGGCTTTACAATACAAATAAGCAACCATCTAAAGAAAATGTAGTGGTCGATTTCATTAAAAAATGCTGTGCGAAAATGTCAGTTTTAATCGTACTGATATTACTCATTCTACTTGCATTACTTATTGTCACACTATTGAATTAAATTTACAAGAAGCCGGATCATTTGTTAGATGATGATCCGGTTTTTTTATTGCGTGCAAAAACTACTCCCTCCTCACAAAACTCCCCTTTTTCACCACAAAAGTTTCTTTCCCTACCTGAAACGTTGCTCCTTCTTCGAAGGTATGAAGGTTAGAATAATCTTTGTTATTGAAGTGCAATGTACCTTTGGTCAAACGCACCAGATTCATGTAATCTTCGTTTAAAATCGGTGAAGAACCACACACGATTACATGCACCGGTTTGGTTAATTGCGGTATCAGAATCATATCGCGTGGTGAAGCCATGTTGTCGGCAATCAAAACGGTGGACTGACAAGTTGGACAAGCTGCTTCGGCCTGAATCAGGGCTTCGATATTGTTTTCTTCCAAATCACCACCGGTTCCGGCTTTCATGGCTTCTGACATGTTGGTTAAGGTTTCTTCGAGCGTAGTTGCTTTGGTCACATAAATTCCACCCACACTACCTACTTTTTTGGTGTTGTCTTTCCGATCATTGCCATCGTTGAAAAACACAAAATGGGTCATTGAAGTATCTTTTTTTGCAAATTGTCCTTTGATAAACTCGAGTACCTGAGCGCTATATGGAGCCATACTCGCGGTTACGTCGCACACCAGAATGGACTGTTTCCAGTTGTTGGTGGCCAGTGTTGTGGAAACAAATTTACCCTGTGGCGTGGGTTTGATACGCGAATAATCGAATTTAGGTAACGAAGGTGCTGCATCGCTGTCCATGGCGTACACTTCCAACGGACTAGGTACAATGCTTCCGCGTTCCATGAAATCGACGGTAAACATCACCATACAATCTACCTTTTTGCCATTCACCGATCCGGGCGACCACTTCGGCATGCTACGCATAAAACGCAATAATTCGTCGTGATAAGGAGTCGGACTTGCCGCTCCCGGCAAAGAAATGTGCTGTATATTTCCTTCTTTGTCAATGATGAACTGCACCACCACTTGTTCGGCTTCGCTTTTTTCGGAAGTGGAGGGATACTTGATATTGTTGGCGAAAAAATCGATTCTGGCACGCTCTCCACCTGGAAAATCGGGCATCTTGATTTTCGGAGGTTCGGCACTCGCTGCCGTTCCGGCTGTATCACCTTTCAATTCATTTTTCAGGTAAGTATCATAGGCCGATGGCGGAACGGTACCGTCTGCAACTCCTCTCAAAAACTCCAATTCGGTGTCGCGCAACGCAGCTGATGGCGGTTCCCGATAAGTAATGGCGACTCCATGAAAATAATCTTTTCCTTCTTCTGAAGACGTGCAACCGGTTTGCGCCATCAACACCCACTCTACCGAAGGTTGGGTCAATAATTGTGGGGCGGCTGCAAATAAGGCTCTCAAACGCTTGCGGTTCAAGCCGTGCTGATCGAAGGTTTCCGATTTACGGTAAGTGGTATAAATCAATTCGACTTTCGTGATGACCTTTCCTTTCAGAGCCGCCACAGAAGCTTTATCCTGGTAAATGGCGTCGTTGAAACCCGTGCGCAATAAAAACACATTGGTTCGTGGTTTGGTTTCGTATTTCACCAACGGCCGTGGTGTCAATGCTATCACATCAGCGATTAGTTCATCTGAAGTTTGCTGAGCTGTTGCTGATAAAAAACTCCCGATAATCAACGCAATTAAAGACCACTTTTTCATAAGGATTGTTTTTAGCCTAATGACAACGAAACTGCTTTGTTACAATTTTTACTCCAAAAAAGCAGGATGAATTTTCAGAATTCGGGTGTTCGCAATATTGCGAACACTAAAATTTTAGAACTTCAATTTAAAAAACAGAAAAACAACTCATTATCAATTGATTAATCAAGGCATTCAGCAAGATAGCATACAATTCACACACCTACTCCACCATCAACGCCAGCGTCAGATGTTTACTCAAAAAGAAAAAAGTAAACAAAAACACAATGTTGCGGTGAATGCTCGCTTCTTTGTTATCGGCATAAAAACAAACCAACCAAGCAACAAGCGGAGCCATTGCAATGAGGTAACTATTGAATATAAAGCATCCCACAAATCCGGTAACCATCAACATTCCCGTTACGCGCAGTGATAGTTTTTTCCATTGCCAGGATACAAAGAGTCCCCAAACCAAAAAAACAAGCGCAAAACCTAGTAGTAAATAGTCAATGAAGAAACTGTCTTCGAACCATTGAAAATTGCGTTCGGTGAGAAAAAATTCAAGAATAAAATCGGAAGCAATGAGTTGAAAAACTGCCCATCCGATAGCCGTAAAGCCAATAAGATCGGGCATTTTGCGTTCGGCAATGTACAGCAAAACAATGGCTGCCAACATGCTTACTTCATACAATGGAAAAGGGAAAATCCAGGTATCTTTTTGCATGTAAATGGAAAACCCGAAGATACACGCAGTAAGAATGGTCAATCGAACAACGTGTTCCCTAGTCATTTTTTTTCGCCAATGCTTCTTCGATGTAATCGAACGTAGAAAGGATGACCGGTTTTCCGTTTACAACCGCAATATCGTGCTCAAAGTGAGCGCTTGGTTGACCGTCGGCTGTAACGATGGTCCAGTTATCTTCCAACTGCGTTACCTTATCGGTTCCCATGTTAATCATCGGTTCGATGGCAATGGTAAGGCCGTTCATGATTTTCTTTCCGCGACCGCGTTTGCCGTAATTGGGAACCTGCGGATCTTCATGCAGGGTTTTACCCAAGCCATGACCTACCAATTCACGTACTACGCCATAACCGTTGTTTTCGGCGTGTGTTTGAATGGCATAACCGATGTCTTCAATGCGATTGCCCACCACAGCTTGCTCAATACCAAGGTAAAGGCATTCTTTGGTGACATCGAGTAATTTTTGTCGTTCGGGTGAAATTTTACCCACCGCAAAAGTGTAGGCATGATCGCCATAATAACCTTTGTAAACCGCTCCACAATCAACAGAAACAATATCGCCTTCTTGAATAGGGCGCGAAGTTGGCAAACCGTGTACTACTTGCTCGTTGATCGAAATCAGCAAGGTACTCGGGCAACCGTACAATCCTAAAAAACCGGGAATAGCATCCTGCGAACGGATGTATTTCTCGGCCATTGTGTCCAATTCGAGTGGTGTTACTCCGGGACGCAATTCCGCGGCAATGAGCCCAAGCGTGCGACTAACCACCAAGGCAGCCTGACGCATGATTTCAATTTCTTCTGCGGTTTTGTATTTAATCATAGGGCGATTCAACAAATTCATGAGGGAACAAAGGTAAGATTTTTGTTGGGATCGTAGGCGCGGGATGCGTCCCGCGCTTACGACCAACATTAAAATCATTTCCCTTTCGGAACGTGTTTGTCAGTATATTTTTGTGCCGTTCTGTTCCAGTTGTCGATGTACTTGCTACGCAAGGTGTTCAACAAGTCATTGGTTTTGTTGTAGGTTTCAACACCGGCATTCATTTCGTTGACAGCTTTGTTGTAACCGTCCACGTCTTCTTTTGTACGATCGCGTTCTTTCTTCTGATCAAACGCCGCTTTCACTTTGTTGAAGTTTTCTGTTTTCAGGAAATAATCGGCCATTTTAGGAACATCCTTCTCGGCTTCGGTGATGTAAAACTTCAAAAGTTCTTTGGTAACATCGATCAATGAAGCATCGTTGGAATAACCTGTCAGTTTGTCCAATTTGGCCAATCCTTCTTCGGCAGTTGTTTTCAAGGCGTTTCTGTTTTGTTCGATCGCACTCAAATCCTTGCGGTTGATGGCATCCATCATGTATAGTTCTTGCTTGAAGCTTTTGAAGAAGATCAAATACACTTCGTTGTAGTGATCGTATACCTGACCGGAAATTTCCATTTTTTGATCCAACGCATCCGACGATTCAATGAGGTTAATATCGTTAGCATCTGCAAATGTTTTTTGCGCATCACCGACCATTTTACCTGCTTCCACCAATTTGTCATTGGCTTTTTCGCGGGCAGTCATATAAGCTTCCATGGCATCATACGAATCTTCTGCAATGGCTTCCATATCCACAATTTTGGCGTAATCTTCTTTCAACACCAAATTCACTAGTTTAAAATAAGCAACTACCGAATCGCGGTAGGCAGTAGAACCACCAAATCCTTTGGCCGATTTTGCTTTGGAAAGCGCTGCGTTCGACGTTTGGATCAGTTCGCCACGACGTTTTTCTACTTTGCGCGCGCTTTTTCCATGAGAAACCGAGCTGGTATAATCCCACATATCTTGTTGAATGCTTCTGTATTCGGTACTGAAGACATTCATGTAATCCAGTGCTGAATTCTGAGCCGTGGCCGTTCCGGCAATCACCAATACGATTGCAGTGATTAGGAGTTTGAATTGATTTTTCATTGTGTTTGTATTTGGTTGTAAAGTTCGAATTATTTTTTGCTTTTGATGAGATCGTTCATAATATTAACGGTTTCCATCAGTTCGATATCGGTGTTCAGACGCTCAAGGAATTTGTCATTGTATTGACGCATTAAGTCATTGGCCTGGTAAATCTCGGCATCAAACAAGTTGGCTTTCGGTTCAAAACCCACTGATAAACTATCCTGAAAATCTTCCAGTTTTTTGGTAAGTAATTGCCATGCGTTGCGTTGTTTTAATTGTGCTGCCAAATCGAAGCTGAGGATCGTATCTTTTTCAAACATCGCTTGGTATTCGCTGAGCAAAGCCACGTAGTTCTTCAACGGTTCGCTGGTTTGAACACGATTTTCCGACGCCGTTTTCAGCTGATTCACCGGTAAGGCTGCATTTGGCGTGAAGGTCATTTTCTTCGTAATAGAATCAGGAATCAAAGCGTTTTCGTAGGTTTCTTCCCGGATCGATTCTCCGGTTTCCAATCGGAAGGGTAACGTAATATCCGGCACTACGCCATTTTTTTGGTTCCAGTTGCGGGTTACACGATACAACACTCCGCCGGTAATATTGGCATAACCGAAATCGCTGTTTTCTTCCATTAAAAACGCGGTAAGCTCGTTGTAGTTCGGATCGAGCGGATAGATGCGCTGACTGGTAGCTTTTCCAAACGAGCGTTGTCCAACAATCAATGCCTTGTTGTAATCTTGTAATGCGCCAGCCACAATTTCAGAAGCCGAAGCGCTGCCTTCATCAATCATCACGATCAACGGGCCGTTGTAAACCGAACCGCGGTTAAAGTCTTTGAGCACTTCTACTTCACCTGTATTGTCTTTGATTGCAACCACAGGACCATAATCGATAAACAATCCTGACAAATCAACCGCTTCATGTAGCGAACCACCGCCATTTCCGCGCAAATCGAGGATCAGCCCTTGAATGTTTTCTTTATTGAGTTTCAAGATGCATTTGGCCAAATCGTTGGAACAACCCAGCGCGGAAGTATCTGTCCAGTTGACATAAAAATCGGGCAAGGTAACATAGCCTATTTTTTGCTCACCGTGTAAAACTGCGTTTTTGATAATGTCGCCATCGCTGTAAACGCGTGCTTTGGTCAGATTGACTTCGCGTTCTTTTCCGGCTTCATCCAAAATAATCAGTTTGATCTCGTCTTCGTCGTGCGTATCAAAATAATCGCGCACGGCAGCAGCATCGTTCTTCGGATCGGTGAGATCAAGCATCTTCGCTTTTCCTAATTGAATGCCTTTTAGGATATCACCTTCGTGCAATTCATCGCTGAGCCAGGCCGGACTTCCGGGAAAAACATCTGTAACAATCACTTTCTCAGACTCACTTTCACCGAAGGAAAACCCAAATAATTCGCGATCGGGAGTTAATTCTTCTTCAAATTCACTTTTTTGCGTTGGCGAGAAATACAGCGAATGCGGATCGAAGGCCATGGCAATCGCTTCCAGATATGCATCTTCCAATACGTGTTGATTTTTAGTGAGTTCGGTTGTCGTGGTTTGGTAATAATCAGTGATTTCGGTCCTTACTTTTTTCTCCCAAACCGCAATGGAATCTGATGGAAACTGATCCTGATCATCGGTGAGCAAGCCCAACATACGATCCATTACCTCTAGCTGCAATTCTTGTTTCCAGCGTTCGTGGTGTTTGCTTCCCAAAGCCGGATGATCAAACATGGAATACGGAACACGAATGGTGCTTTTTAAGTTAACCGGATTGGTTAAAAAGGTTTGCGTTAATGTAGTCAGTTCTGAAAGTCGTGTTTCGAAGCGTTTGGCAACTACCGAAAAATAGGTCAGCTTCTTTTCTTCGATGTCTTGATCAATAGAAGCAGAAAGACGCTCAAATTCCTGCATGTCTTCGGCTGTGAAAAACCGGTGTTGCGGATCGAGAAATTGCATCACCAAGCGGTGAACACTTTTCCCGAAATCATCGTTGATGGCGCGCGGTTTTACGTGTTCTTTTTGAATGCGTTTTACAAGAATGTCAGCTTGGTTGATAACTCTGGATTCGTCAATGGCCAGGCCAACTATCGAATGGAACAGGAAACCGCATAAAAGAAGATAAAAGCGCATAAGCTGATTGTAAGGATGCAAAAGTACGGAAATCAATGACGAATGAAGAATGAAGAATGTAGAATGCAGAATGATGAATTCCTTTGTTGTAGATTTCCTTTTTGCATGTAGGGAATCTCTCATAAAAAACACCCGCTCCACATAGGCAGAACGGGTGTTTCATATTATTCGCTGAATTGACTTACGCCAATACTTCTTTCACTTTATCTGCCGCTTCTTGCAACAATACCGCCGAATGTACATTCAAACCTGAATCATCGATGATTTTCTTTGCTTCGATAGCGTTTGTACCTTGCAAACGAACGATAATCGGCACAGGAATGTTCCCGATGTTTTTGTAAGCATCAACAACTCCTTGAGCAACACGGTCGCAACGAACGATACCACCGAAAATGTTGATCAAAATTGCTTTTACGTTCGGGTCTTTCAAAATGATGTGGAATGCTTTTTCAACACGCTCGGCATCGGCAGTTCCACCTACGTCCAAGAAGTTGGCAGGATTTCCACCCGAATATTTAATGATATCCATGGTTGCCATTGCCAAACCTGCTCCGTTAACCATACAAGCAACGTTTCCGTCTAGTTTCACAAAGTTCAATCCTGCTGCATCAGCTTCTACTTCTGTCGGATCTTCTTCCGAAGTGTCACGCATAGCCAAGTAATCCGGGTGACGGAACAATGAGTTTCCATCAAGTGTTACTTTCGCATCAACAGCAATGATTTTATTGTCGGATGTTTTTAACACCGGGTTAATTTCGAACATCGAAGCATCGCACCCTTCGTAAGCAGCGTATAATGCCACAACGAATTTGGTCATTTGTTTGAACGCTTCGCCTGATAAACCAAGATCAAACGCAATTTTACGCGCTTGGAATCCTTGAATACCAACACGTGGGTCAATTGCTTCACGGTTGATCAAGTGTGGTGTGTCGTGCGCTACGGTTTCAATGTCCATACCACCTTCGGTAGAATAAACGATCACGTTACGACCCAATTCACGATCCAATAATACCGACATGTAGAATTCGGAAACTTCCGATTCGCCCGGATAATAAACGTCTTCGGCCAACAAGATTTTGTTCACTTTTTTACCTACACCGTTTGTTTGAGCTGTTTCCAAGTGACCGCCTAAAATGCCTTTCACTTTTTCTTCAACTTGGTCAATTCCTTTGGCAAGAACTACACCATGAGAACCTGTTTCAGCTACAACGCCTTTTCCACGTCCACCTGCGTGAATCTGTGCTTTTACAACGTACCAGCCAGTACCTGTATCTTCTGTCAATTGTTTCGCTGCAGCTACTGCATCTTCAACTTTTTCAACTACAACACCGCGCTGAATGGCTACGCCGTATTTCTGCAAAATGGTTTTACCTTGATATTCGTGTAAGTTCATGACAACTATCGTTTTTTTTGGAGCGCTAAAGGTAGGAAGTATTCTTGAATTGTTGGCTGTGAAAAGAATAATAATAACCTGAATTTAATGCTTCCATTTCACTGTTTGAAATTTTGCTTATTTTAGAAAGCTATGCTAGGAATGTGATTCAAACCATCAATCATTTCACGTAACTCTTTCGCTTTATGAAACCTGCTACTTTATACAAAGTGATTCTGATTTTAAGTTGGATTTTTCTGGCTCCAATCGCTTTTTCGCAATTCAAATTAGATGAGAATGCCGAAAAAGGGCTTACACTAGGGGCGTTCGGTCTCATAGAAATAGAAGGAATCCTTGTTGGTCCGGAATTCGGGATCGTACGAAAACATCATTCGTTTCAATTCGGTTTAGGAAACAATATTTCAGCATATCCGCGATTCAGAAGTTGGGGTGGTAATTTTAATTACAGTTATTATCCCAATGGACAATCAAATAGATTTGACTTGTTTTTCAATTACAATTTAGTTGCTGCCTACCGTTACTATTCCAGCAAAAGCCAAGGTTTTCTTCAGTCTCACCTGCTGGGATATGGTTTCAATATCAATTTCAGCCAGCGATGCTTTTTGGCAACAAGTCTGGGGTTTGGCATACAAACCTATAATTTCGCATACGGCGATTTTAGTGGTGATATTATGATTCGTCTTTCACTTGGATTTAGATTGTAATAAACACGTGCATTGCTCTATCTGGCGTTTCTTGGAAAAAGTATTTCCAAAAAAAACATGCCTCACCCAAGCTTTTCAAATCTGTGATTGTCTATAAAAACACAAACACATTTTTGACATGAAAAAAGGACTATTTATTATCGCCGCGCTTTTCACAGCGGGCACACTTACCGCGCAGCAATTACCGAATAACGGTTTCGAAGACTGGCATACTTTTTTTGCTTCCCAAGCACCCGATTATTGGGTTGGAACCAATCAGATGGTAATAGCAGGCGCCACTCCCGGAATTGAACCCACAACCGATGCGCATAGCGGAACTTACGCCGCCAAATTTTCTACTCTTGTATTGGATCTTTTTGGTGAAGAGGTGCTTTACCCAAGCGTGATGTACATTAATTCCACCCCCGAAACGGATGATGAAGGATGTCCGTTTACCGGCAGGCCCGATTCGTTGGTTGCATGGATAAAATACCTTCCCGGCGGACAAAATCAGTTTCTTATTCGAGCCGATTTACTAAAATACAATACAACAACACAACAAGTAGAAGAAATTGCCTCAGCTGGTTATGTGGGTACAGAAACAGGAAATAGCTATACGCGCATTTCGTTTCCGTTCACCTACAATTCTTCGGATACGCCCGATACACTTACGCTCACCATTGCATCAAGTGTAATCGAACCTACGTTAGCATCTACTGTTTTGATTGTGGATGATCTGCTACTGGTTACAAATAGCGTAGCAGAAGCACAAGAACTAGACACCAAATCGGTTGAGTTTTTTCCCAATCCGGCAAATGATTTGCTCTATGTGCGCTCTGAAAAAGAGTTATCCATGATTGAATTGGTGGATTTGAACGGAAAAATAATCCGCACTGTTGCCAACCCATTACCCAATAATCCGCTGCAGCTTGATGAACTGGCTGCCGGCACTTTTATTTGCCGTGTGCATACAACCGACGGATTTATTCATCAAGAACGCATTATCAAACAATAACACCTCATTCTAACACACCTTGAAAAAGTCGTCAGCTTTAGGTTGACGATTTTTTTTTGAGAAAATGTCACCTCCGACCAAAGGTTTTTTAGCTCGTGATTGTCTAGTATAATAAGTCAGGCCGTTATTCACATTTGTGAATGCAATCTTGACCGATTTTGGATGATTCCGTTTTTGTTGCAGATGATCTCATACTCGTTACAAACGGCACCTCCAAAACTGAAAAAGAAACGAAAATCGAACAATCGTGCACCCCTACCAGTTGTTTGAAAAGAAGGTATTTAAAAAGCACCAAACTGCTTCGTTGTTTTCGGATTTCAACCTTGGTCATTTACTCCAGTAAACTCCCAACGTCTTATCCTCAACACCTTGCATTTTACCACTTTTTAAAAACCTTCATGTTTTCTTAAAGAGATTGCCTTTTTAGGCAGTCTCTTTATTGTTAAAAACGCTCTTTTTTATAAAAAAAATTCATTCAAACCAAAGGTTTTAAAGGGTTTCATTGTCTATTAAGTAGAACATTAAAACAAGAATTATTATGAGAAAAGCAGTGAAATTCGGATTCATTTTAGCAGGCTTCATGAGTCTCCATACAATCCACGCGCAAGAGCAAATAGTTGCACCGGAAGCGGAATTTACAGTTCAACAAAAACACCTCTTTTCAGCAGGTTATTCTCCTGGAGTTCCAATTTTACTTTACGGAACGCGTACCTTAATCAATCGTGATACCGATCAATTCAGGTTGCGGAATTCGGGCTCAATGGGAACAATTAATTTAGGTTACGAATACAGGCTGGGGCGTTCATTCAGCATGGGAATAACGGGTTATTACAGTCAATTTTCATCTGAAGGAACGATGATCGAAGACTCAACAAACATTGAATCAGATGCAACTTACACCATTAACCGATTTCGGGTTCAGGCGCGTTTCAATTACTTGTTTAAGGTTTCAGATCCTGACCTTGATCTTTACCTGGGTTGCGCAATCGGTACCAACAAACGCATCAATAAACTTTTCATCAATGACGTGCGAAGCGACGATTCAGAACTACCTGTTATCTTGACATTACCGTTTTCAATGAGAGCGTATTTTGGAATGCGTTATACGGTTTACCGTAATCTTGGTTTACACATCGAATTCGGTTTGGGCGGACCGGCGGCAACATTCGGGATCAATTACCGTTTTTAACGTGAGCAAAACATAAGCCCTGATAAAGAGGTTGTTGTAAATCGACGACCTCTTACTTTTTCAATTGAAACTTCCTTCGGAAATGCGGTTGAGGTTCTTTAATTTTGTCCATTGAACTTTTTTTTGAAAAAAATCATCTTCGACCAAAGGTTTTTCACTGTACAATTGTCTACTCGTATAGAAATGGTTCTTATTATGAAGCACATTACACTACAAGCAATTGCAAATTCGATGCGGCGACTTCGCTTCGGAGCGCTTTCAGCTATGCTTGCACTGGCACTTTTGTTGGTCGTTTTTAAGCCTTTAAACGCTTCAGCACAAGATTCAACCCGATTTTCTGTGAGTCTCAGTTATGGAGTTGGGGCTTTATTTTTGACTCCGGACTTGCAAAACTATAGTTCCTTTGACTTCGATTCTACTGCTATGCAAGGATCAACGCGCATAGAACAGTTATCTACAGACTTAAAAATCAAGCCCTTTTTGTTGAAATTCGACATGGATATCACGCCGAAAAAAAGTATTGGCCTCCAGCTGATTTACAACGGATTCACTTCATCAGGAACTCGCCTTGATTCCATTTGGGTGCCCACATCCGGTACTTACACCGTTGAAGAAAAAAGCACGAAATACACCATGAATCGTTTTCGGGTTCAAGCCACTTTTACCTGGCATTTTTACCATAAAAACCCATTGTTTGAAAGTTACTTTTATACAGGCGTTGGCTGGAGCAGAAAGTATCGAAAATACCGTGTTGGCGATGAATATCCGAATTACAGTGAAGCTCCGGTGTTTGATCTCATCAATTTTCCGGTTTCCATCAGGTTTGCTTACGGTTTTCGGTTCAACTTTACCGAACGTTTTGGCTTACAAACAGAAATTGGACTGGGTGGACCATTATTATCCATTGGCTTATCAGCCAAGTTTTAACACGTGTTTTGGATAACTAATTACTAGAGAATTGGAACTTGAATTGATAAAACAGTGTTTGAAAGAAGACAGAAGGGCGCAAGAAACCTTCTACAAAATCTGCTATGCACGTTTCATCGGAACAGCCAGTCGGTATGCCACCAACAAAGAGCAGGCGGTTTTCTTTTTTAACTTAGGCTTTGTGAAACTGCTGATGAACCTGAAACAATACAACACTGACAATCCGTTTGATTATTGGGCGAAACGGGTACTCATCAACACCATTTTAAACGAGCTAAAAAAAGAAAAACGTGAACAAGACCGGGTACTCATTACCGATGATTGGAATAGCATTTCGGTGAATCACCACGAAGCGGACTACGAAGAAGAACTGAAAGCAAAAATGGAACTAATCAAAGAAAAAGTGCAGTTTTTGCCCCCCATGACAAAAAACGTGTTTAACCTCTACGCAATAGATGGTTACAAACACCACGAAATAGCAAGCATGCTGGATATTAACGAGAATACCAGTATGTGGCATTATTCGGATGCCAAAAAGAAAATTCGCAAACTGTTAGAACTTAATTAAGCGGCAGATGGAAGACTTTACTAACAATCAAAACGATTCTATTCCTGAAGGATTAGAATTCAACGAAAGCTACATGACTCAAGCTTTCGAGATGTACGATGCTGCCAAGAAATCGCGCAAACGCCGGTTGTTTATTTGGTTTTGGCGTTCTTCGCTGGGCTTTGCTGCCATTACCGGTATTTCCATTGGAATTTATTTCGCTACACGCGCGGATGAACCTACCAGTCAACGAATTCCTGAAACAGCCAAGCATTCCTCTCACAAACAACAGGTTGAATCTACTACTTCAACCTATGGAAAAAAGATCTTGAAGCAGCACGAAACAAATCAGGCGCAGAAAGCTCTTACGGCAAGCACGACTTCTTCGGAATCAACTCGTGCAACACAAGCCAACAACAACAACAACAACAACCGTAATCAGAATGGATCAACGTTCGGATCGAATTCAATCGGTACTCCATTGATCGGACAGAACTCTGGAGCTACTCCTCCGTTATCCGCCGGACGTTTTTTAATGTCGTTATTGAATAGTTCGGGATCACCGCTTTCCAATGCTTTAACCGATCCTGATCGTTTAGCTGACCGAACCAACTCGCCTGATTTAGCGGATAGTGCGGACCTAAGTAATCGCCCGAACGATTCCGTGCCGGTAATCACCGATAGTTTAACAGCGAATGAAGTTCCTGCAGCTGTCGATTCAGCAGCTTTTAGAAACCGGTTCGTCAACACGAGTAATCACCACATTTACATGAACTTGGGAGTGAATACCTTGTTTGGAATTTCGGAATTGAAAAACTCCTTCAATATGCGCGAATCGTTTGGATTGGGATACGATTACACCATCAACAAGCTGTTTTTTGTGAGTATCAATGCCGAATACCATTCCATTTCCAAGATCAATTATTACCGCTACATCGGTGAAAACACCAAGAGTTCAGCTTCAAGCACGTATTTTACCAAAACTACGCTGAAGTATCTGTCACTGGATCCGAAAATCGGGGTAACCTTTGGGAAACGACATTCGGCAACGTTGGGTATGGGATTTGAATACCTGATCAAAGACAAAGACCCGAAATATGAGGTGAAAGGATACACCAATTCGGTATCAAGTATGCCTTCCGATTATTATTCGACCTTTAATCAGTTCAATGTTTTCGCCAGTATCGGTTACGGCTTTCGTTTCTCTAAAAACGCCAGCCTTTTCGCAACTTACCATTACGGTTTTTCAGACATTACCCGCAACATGGGTTTGGAAAACACGTTTGATCGCAATAGCAGATTGCAGTTGTTGCTGAGGGTAAAGTTGTATTGATTTCGGGATTAATCGATACTAAATGGCAAGATTCTTGAAAAGGCGAACATCGTTTTGTAATTTTCAGACATGAAATGGTTTCGCTTTCTCAAACGAAAAAAATTCTGGAAACGGGTTTTTATTTACTTGGTACTACTTCCGGTGTTCTTGTTTAGCATCTTGATTCTGGTGCTCTATTGGAAACAAGACGCTATTGTTCAGGATTTACTCACTACCTTAAACAAAGATTTTAAAGGTGAAATCCGGATCAAGGGCAGTCATATTTCTCCGTTCGAGAATTTCCCTTACATCTCAATCGATTTGGAAGGTGTTGAGATTTACGAAGCTAAAAAAGACACCAATCACCCCATTCTGAAAGTACAGGATGTGTATGTCGGTTTTAATCTTTTCTCCATTGTTTCAGGTAAAACGGACATCAAAACCATCAAGGCAAAAACCGGGAAAATTTTTCTGACGCAGCACAAAGACGGAAGTTTCAACATTGCCAACGCGCTTAGTTCACCGAAACCAATTGCCAATCCGAAAGAAGAATTTCACCTCGATCTGCAATCAATTCAACTGGAAGACATTGAAATCCGAAAGCTGAACGAAGCCAATAATTTACTAGTGGATGTGCTGGTAAAAAATGCCAGTAGTTCATTTAAAACATCCGGCGGACATACCAATGCCACGCTCGACAGCAAGTTTGTGATGAGTATTTTGCGAGATAACAAACCAACCGTTATTCGTGAGAAACACATTGATTTTGAAACGGAGATCGATTTCAACGAAAAAAAGCATACTGCTCGCATTTCACCAACTGAAGTGCACCTCGAAAATGCTTTTTTTGGAATGGAAGGCTCGTTTGATGTGTTGGACGACATGAATCTCAACCTCAATTTCAAGGGCGATAAACCCAATTTCAACCTGTTCATTGCACTGGCACCACCCGAACTCATTAAAGTATTCGAACAGTACGAAAACCGTGGGAAATTGTATTTCAAAGCCAGTGTGAAAGGAAAATCAATCAATGGACATTCGCCGGCTATTCGTGCCGATTTCGGTTGCAAAAATGCTTTTTTCAACAACGAAGAAACCCACAAGAAAGTGGATGGTATTCGGTTTAAAGGGCATTTCACCAACGGTGCTAAACGCAGTGCCGAAACCATGGAGTTTGCCATTGCCGATTTCAGCGCCAAACCCGAAACGGGGAAATTTACCGGATTCATTAAGGTGAAGAACTTTATTGCACCCAATATCCACATGCAGCTGGTTTCTGATTTTAACCTCGATTTTCTGGCCAAATTTGTCAATTCTGCCGATCTGAAAGGTCTAAAAGGCGGTGTGAAGCTCACGATGAACTTCCGCGACATCATTGATCTGAACAATCCTGAGCGCAGCATTCGAAGACTCAATGAATCGTATTACAGCAAATTGGAAGTCAAAAACTTGCGTTTCAACAGTAAAAAAATCCCGTATCCCATCAAAGACATTGATCTGCTGGCAGAAGTAAATGGACATGCAGCTACGCTTAATTATTGCAACATTCGTGTTGGAAACACCGATCTGCACATTGACGGTTCGGTGAGTGATTTACCGGCAATTGTACACCACACGGATCTTCCGGTTACAACACACCTCAACATTCAATCGCGTTTACTGGATTTGCATGAACTTACCAAAACAGAAAAAGAGCAAGCGGCGGCGGTAGATGAACAGTTGGAAGACCTGCGTTTAAAATTGTCGTTTGTCACTTCGGCCCGCAACCTCACCGAATCGCCCAACTTGCCGGTTGGTGAATTTTATATCGACGACCTGTACGCCAAAATGAAGCATTATCCGCACAAGTTACACGACTTTCATGCCGATGTGATTATCAAGGAAAACGATTTTAATGTGGTGGATTTTACGGGTCAGATTGACAAAAGTGACTTTCATTTTTCGGGTGGTTTGCAGAACTACAATATGTGGTTTGATGAAAAACTCAATGGCGATACGCGCGTGGATTTTGATCTGACATCCAACATGCTCAAACTGGAAGATTTGTTTGTTTACAAAGGAGAGAATTTTGTACCCGAAGATTACCGTCACGAAGAATTGGATCAGTTAAAATTACACGGAAATGCCCAACTTCATTTCAATCACGGTTTAAAATCCACCGATTTGCAATTGGATCGTTTCAGCGCAAAAATGAAAATGCACCATTCGCGCATCGAACACATGAAGGGTCGCATCCACTTCGAAGACGAGCATTTGATGGTGCAACACCTCGACACAAAAATAGGTCGCAGTTCTATGTTGGTAGATCTCAATTATTACCTCGGAAAAAACGAAGCCATTCGCAAGCGCGATAATTTGCTGAAGATTAAAGCTTCCAGACTCGATTTTGATGAGTTGATGAATTACAACACAAGTAATGGCGCTAAATCGACCGCTGAGCCTGCTGTTGTTGACCACGATAAAGGATTCAGCATTTACGATCTTCCGTTTCCGGAAATGCATTATGAACTGCACATTGATCATTTGAATTATCACAAATATCACTTAGCAGCCATCGATGCCAAGATGCACAGTAAAACCAACCATTACCTGTACATTGATAAACTGAACATGCATGCTGCGGGTGGTGAATTTAAAATCAACGGTTATTTCTCGGGAATCGATAAACAACACATTTATTTCCGCCCTACCATCACGATGAAACACGTAAATCTGGATCAGCTGTTGTTTAAGTTCGATAATTTCGGACAGGATCATTTGGTGTCTGAAAACCTGCACGGTCAGCTCTCGGGCACGTTAAAAGGAAAGATTCACATGCATGCCGATATGACACCCAAGCTCACCGATTCGGAACTGCACTTGGATATAGAAGTGCTCAAAGGTCGTTTGGAAAATTATGCGCCGATGCACAGTTTAGCCGAGTATTTTCAGGACAAAAACCTCGATAAAATTCTCTTCGACAGCCTAATCAATCAATTGGATATGAAAAACGGTGTACTGACCATTCCGCGCATGGGAATCAATACATCGCTGGGATACATGGAGTTTTCGGGCACGCAAGATATGAATATGAACATGGAATATTACGTAAGTGTTCCGCTAACGATGGTGACGCAAGTGGGCTTTAAAAAACTCTTTGGTAAGAAAAAGGAAGAAGTTGATCCCGATCAGGAAGACGCTGTAATGTATCGTGATAAAGAGAAAAAAATGCGTTTCATTACTGTAAAACTTACGGGGAATGCCGATAATTATTCGGTGAAGTTGTCACGAGAGAAGAAGCATAAGTGAGGAAACGAAACATCATTTCAAAGCTTTCCTTAAACCTCTTGGCCAGTGTGAATTAATCGGGTAAAATGTTTCATAACTAATTGAAATACCGATGGTTATTTGGTGAGGATTAATCGTAAATGTATTTGTTGAATTCAAATCAAGGTTGTATCCATACGAAATAGATGGATGCAAATAGATGTAGTGAAAACGATAAACTCCTTTTTCTATTAATTTTTCGTGTCTTTTTTTTCCAAGTTGGAAATAAGGTGAAATGCCAATTTCCGGACGAATACATTGATCGTTTGTCTGCTTTCCGTTGAAATAATAAACATAATTTGCCCTTATGTAAAGTTGACCTATCGTGTAATACAGAAAATCAGAAAATGCAAAAGTGTTATGCGGAGCTACGGTAGAGAATTGCACACGATAAAACGGGGTGAAATCAAGTCCAACCTTCAACCCGTTGATTGACCTGTTCAAATAACATTCATTTCCAAGCAAGAGATTCATTTTCTGGGGTGCGGTTTTCATTCTTCCATAGCGCACCCCAACGCCTATAGACTTTTTGTTGATCAATTGAATTTTGAGTGATACATCAACCGCATTTTGAGGGAAATTAAACCCAGAGAAGAGTTCAAACGGATAGGTTCGTTTCCATGGTTGAGCTTTTCTTTTCACAATAGAATCTTGAGCATAAACGGTTCTGCAACCGAATAACGAAACAAACACTAGTAAAAAAAGCGCTTTCAAACTTTCACAAAATTGAACCGAATACAACCATAAACCAACCTCATTTTTTAATCAACTCTCCTTTTTCATTGAATAATAAACACGCAAACGGTACCGTAAAATCACTTGAGAAGATCCCTAAATTTTTATCAAGAACATGAGCTCCTTCAACTTGATCAGTTTCCAAATGATGCAAAAGAACAGTGCCGTCTGGTAATAAAAACCAAATTGAGATTGGATTCCTAGAACTTCTTATTTCAAAGAAAACAGCATCATCAAAAAATGTTTTTTCTTTTCGCAAGTTACAACCGCAATTGACTCTTTCAGAGGTTGCAATCGCCTTTTTCACATCAAATGATCGTTGATTCTCTGCAGTTTCATACCTTTTTAAACTTTCAACATATTTATCGTGTTTTCCCCATTCTTCTGGTGTTTTGTTGATATTGAGAATGTTGTATTCGTTGATTGCAGCATTATTAAAGAAATAAATATCAAGTGTTGCACTTTTGTCATTTTCTAAATACTCGGTAATAAAATCCAATGACTGTACTTTATTTAAAACCGCTTGATAGTTCGTTTTGATACTGTCTCTTGAATAAATTGAATTTTCGACTACTGACGCAAGAAACTGAATTTGAACATTTGACAACATGTGCTTATTTCTCAATGTGATTTTTAGTGTCTTTGGTTCACCCCCAATGTAGCGCCCTCTACCATACACTTCTTCAGATGAAATAATGTCAAAATCGGTTGATAGTTCTGAAATTTCTTTTTCGTAAGAATATGCGCTCAACTTATAGAGTTTTTTCATGTTGTCTTCTATCGTCTGATTGACAATGTGTTTCAGTAAATCGTTTCCAAACAACGGTTCTTTTATCTTGTTTTTTTGTTTAAACAGTTCTTTCAATTGCTTATCAACAGCAAAACTATATACAGTGTTATTTGACTGATCTACAAACGGAAAGAGATAACCGCCAACACTTTTTCTTGATGTAAAATGGTGTATCATTTCATTGTTGCTATACATCAAAATCTCATACTCATACCGATATGAATTATGCATGGTGTAACAACAACCTTGTGATAAATAATCGTTTAATGCTGATTTGTAGGTCCCAATATTCGCGAGTTCCTTAAATAGGAGTTCCTTTTGTTTATCATTCCAATCAATCTTATTCTGGTAGAATCCATCATACAGTTTCAGCATGTCGTTTGGATTGTTTAAGATGTAATTCGTGTCAATTCCAAATTTAGTTAGTAACTGCTCTTCGGTATCAAATTGGGTTAATGCTGAATACAATTTAGCTATTTCGTCCTTATCGCTTAAAAGGAGGGTGTCTGAACAATAAATCACTTCGTCATCGTCGATAAAACTCTGACTCTGATAGGTGTTTTTAGCCACTATTATCTTTTCGGGAAGAGACTGCCCTTGAACCGCAAAAACGATAATTGTCAAGATAACAAGTAACGCCATATTTTTCATCCCAATTGAATGCAACGAATACCGTTTCACATAGCGAAAGTCTTCCGTTGGCGCTTGATTATATTTCTTAAATCCTATCACTTTTGACGTTTTCGGAACATAGTTGAGCATATTGATCGTGGAATAAGGTTCATTTAAAAAAACTCCTTAAGCTCTTTCACAAAATTGATATTCAAGGCATTCAGATCATCAGCATATTCATAGAATTGTTGGTCGAGTTCATTCCAAACTTCATTTGCCGTAGCTTCTATCTGTTCAACTAATTCATTTCTTTCGTCTCTGTCTTGCGGAACTTTTTTCTCCGGAAACTGATCAATGGCTTTTTGTAAAATGTCAGCCGTTGTGTTTGCTCCTATTCGTTTCAATGATTCGATTGTCTGATGTGCATATTCACCACTTGAATTTATGAAATACTGATTAAAACCACCATTGTTGACTTCTCTCTCTAAACATTGTATGTAATAAAACAATTTTTGAGGTTCGGTCAACGTATCCATTTCGTCTCCATACGAGCACAATTCTCCAATGAAATTATCCAATTCAATAATGCTGCCGTTGGTGTCATCGGAAGAGAGTAAGGTTTCTAGATGTTTGATTCGTGTCATGGATGATCATTTTTAACGTAGACAAGATACGGAAGTTTGGGAGAAGTGTGGTTGAAGGTTTGTGCTTCGTGAAGTAAAATCCACGTTAACTACATTTTGCCCCCTTTACTCATGATGTTTCCTTCTTTATCGTAAATCGTCAGGTAATCATCATTGTACATGCGACTCGTCACACCAAGTTTATCCAATAAGATATTCGCTTTTTATCGAGTTATAAGCCACGTTTCATGTTGATCCAGGAATTCCCATTCCCAAATTTCAGTTGGAATCTCTTCAATTTCTTTTTTAAACACCAACAATTCATCCTTCATTGAGTCGGTAATCAGCTCCATTCTCACCACTGTATCAAGACATACAGGCGTGCACGCAAATTGAAGTTCTTCGTACAATTCAGTCAACGGATCAATCAAAACAGGAGCCATTTCCTCCAGCTTCACGGAATCGTAAGTGAAGAGAATAAGGGAGTTGATCACATTCGTGAAATAAAAGTCAACGTGTTTGCCGTAATCTGTTTCTTCTATTCCGACGGAAGAATTTTCTGTTGAGGATACTTTATTTTTGAATAGTGATTTCCAGGTTAGTTTCATTGGGTATTTGTTATATAATCCGTCTTTAAAGCATTGCATCATCAATTTCACTTACTCCATTAATTTCATTTTCAAGAATTGTTTTGAGTATGTGTCTTAATAAATCTAATGCAATTCCAATTATTTCAATTTCATTAGAGTTCTGAATACTAATTGTTTTCGTTTTATTAATTCTTTTGGTGTCTCCATGAATAACCGCACTTCTATAATCATATAATTTCTTACATAATTCAAATACTTGCCTTGCATTTAGATCTTTAAATTTCGATATTTTACAAATTTGTGCAGCTCGAATCGATAATCGATAAGTTATTTCTGTTTTAGAATCATTAGTTAGCAGACTTTCTAATGCACTTGTTATATCTAGTATAGTGTCCTCATCACTTTTTCGGATTGAAGCTGAATTCAGCTTTTTAATTGCGAATGATTTATTAACATTCGATAGCTTTTCAAATAGCAAATTAAATCTCTCTAACTCATATAGTTTAATAGTTCTAACCTCATCACTCCAACCATAATTCTCAAACTTTTCAGGATATTTTCTTTCTGTAATTATGCTCATATCCAAAAGATCAGCATGAAAATTTCTTATAGACTTGGTTGGACTAGTCAAAATTTGTGAATAGCCCGTTTCCACACTAGTACACAATCTAAGTGTTGCAAAAAGTCTATCCACTGACTCGATTACATTTTGATAAGCACCGATATCGTAAATGGTATTTCCTACAGTGTCAGAATCTGTATTATCAATATTCCATGATTTTAATAAAAATGCATGAGTAGCAGCCCCAACGACTTTTTCATGCACTGACACCGTATTACTTTTTTTTATATTTCTTGATAATTGTTGTCTTTCACTTAGTCTTACAATTAGAATAGTGTCAGTTATCTTAAACTCTTCAAAATCAAATTTCGCACATAATATTGGAACAATGATATCAAATTCATACTTATCAGAAACAATAGAGTTAATGTATAGGGAAAAATAATTATTAAAAATTAGTTCATCAAAATAGAACGAATTGAGATGTATATACGAGTCTACAAACTTTAATAGGAAATGAAATGTATATATTCTGCTATAAAACTCTATTATATCATTTTCGGCTCCATCTTTTAGTTTATTGAAATCAAATATTTTGAAATACCTTTTTAAATAAACTGTTTCTCGGAAAAATTCATGATATTTTTTCCATGATTCAATATCCAAAAACTTATTGTCTTTTAAAAGAATTTTTGAATAATCTCTTTTTTGAAAATTACTTAAATAAAATGATGGTAGTCCGTTGTCAAAATACGATATCGATGCATAATCACTGTGATAATCAAAATGGAAACTCCAGCCTTTGTTTTTATCATCTTCAACTTTCAGCCTAATTATTTCTAAACCATCTAATAAGCAGGTTTTTAGCAGATTATTAAATTTCTCGATATCTATGTCATTATTTTTCATTTAGTAGTCGTGTTGAGAAATATATCACATAAGGTTTTGCTGCTAACTGCAGGCAGGGTTTTACCACCGAAGTTCATCGCAAAACCGGAATTGGTTCTTTAGAATGTCACCTCCCATTTCATCACCAGCCGCGGTTGGTTCTTCCCATCCTCAAGGAGGGAAGTAGTTTCATCTCTAAATCAAAGCTTCCAATCCTAATGCCCGTGCATCTTCCACATCGAATCGATGTTGCGCGAAGCGGCGTCGGCGTTGGCTTGCTCTTTCAAGTCATTCCAGATTTGATTGACACCTGCCTTGAGCGCAGCAGTTTCGTCTTCGTAGGCATCCCACATGGTGCGCGGGTCTTCGAAGTAGTGTTTGATGAAGTTGGTGTCGAAATCGCCGGAGCGGAAAGCAGGATGTTTCATCACAAATTTCCCGAAGTCGAGGGTGGTTTTTACACCTGAAATTTGGTACGCGTCGATGGCTTGCACCATTTTGTCCATGGCAGCTTCGCGGGTTTCGGCCCATACCACCAATTTGGCAATCATCGGGTCGTAGAAAATCGGAACGTCCATTCCTTCTTCAAACGCATCGTCTACACGTGCCAAGCCGGTATTCGGTCGACGGTAACGATGTAAGGTTCCAATATCCGGCGTAAAACCGTTTAAGGTATCTTCGGCATATACACGCACTTCGATGGCATGTCCGTGAATGTGCAATTCGTCTTGCAATTTCGGTAAACGTTCGCCACGCGCCACGCGTACCTGCCATTCAACTAAATCCAATCCAGTGATTTCTTCCGTTACCGGATGCTCTACTTGCAAGCGGGTGTTCATTTCCAAGAAGTAGAATTTCAATTCGGCATCCAATAAGAACTCAACGGTTCCGGCACCTTCGTAATTGCAGGCTTTGCAAACAGCTACTGCGGCTTCGCCCATTTGTTTACGAAGTTCCGGAGTCAACACAGCACTTGGTGCTTCTTCGATTACTTTTTGGTGACGGCGCTGAATGGAGCACTCGCGTTCAAATAAATATACGGTATTGCCCAATTGGTCAGCAAACACTTGGATCTCGATGTGACGCGGTTTGGTCACAAACTTTTCGATAAAAACGGCATCGTCGCCAAACGAAGAACGAGCTTCACTTTGCGCCAATTGCATTTGTTCTTCAAACTCTTCTACGTGGTTTACCAAACGCATTCCCTTTCCACCACCACCGGCAGAGGCTTTGATCAAGACCGGAAAACCGACTTCGGCAGCGATGATTTTGGCAGCTTCTACGTCAGTAATGGCTTCATCTACTCCGGGAACCAAAGGTACATTGTAGCTTTTCACAGCTTGTTTGGCGCTGAGTTTGTCGCCCATCAATTCCATGGCTTCCGGTGAAGGTCCGATGAACTTGATTCCGGCAGCTTTTACCTTGCGCGCAAAACCGGCATTTTCAGATAAAAATCCGTATCCGGGGTGAATTCCATCAACACCCAACTCTTTGCAATGTTGCAAAATAACGTCTTGTCTCAGGTAACTTTCAGAAGAAGGTGATTTACCAACATACACTGCTTCATCGGCTTCGAGCACATGCGGCGCAAACCGGTCGGCATCCGAATAAACAGCTACTGTAGTGATGTTCATTTTTTTAAGTGAACGAATCACACGTCGGGCAATTTCTCCTCTATTGGCAACCAAGACTTTTTTCATGGACATTATTGAATTTGCACAAAAATAGTAAAACCTGATCTTGTTTAACCACATAAAGACTATAGAAAACAAAGAGATTTTTGTGAAACTTTTTCAACACAAAGACACAAAGTTTTTTTGAAGGATAGACGTGTTAAGATCACAAAAGTGATCCGCTTATACTACTTTGGATTATTCATCCTAAGTCAAAAAGTTCCTTGAAAAATAGATTTGTTAAGAACAAGAAGCGCTCTGGTTGGATCACCTTTGTGTTCTTTTAGCAAGTCAAACACGTCCTTTTTCTTTGTTCCTTCGCTAGAGCTTGTGCGGTCGGCGAAAGCGTTGTGTTGAAAGTCTTTTCTTTTAATGTAAAATGTTTCTCCCTTTCTGAAGGTAACGCTGACACACTACTACTGGAATCCCTTTGTGTTCTTAACAAGTCAAATTTGTCCTCATTCTTTGTGCCTTTGTGTTGCAATTTTTCCTATTCACCCTCTTTTTTAGAATCAGGGTCAGTTTGCGGTACGGTAGATGGAGGTGTCACCGGAACTGCTTCTTTGGGATCTTCGAGCGGGGCCGATTCGGGTTTTTTGGGAATAGGTGTTTTTTTGCGACGTTTCTTCGCGTTCTTTTTCCTCTCTTTCAGGTCTTTCGCGTTATTGAACTCCTTCTGGTAATGCAAACCGACACCCTGCGTAAATGCACCTTGAGATTTATCCTGAATAACACTATTATCGTTCGATTCGTTAAAGAGATTCACCCGGAACGATCCGTCGTCGTTGATCAGGTATTCCAAGCTCATATCACCAATAAGGTTACTTTGAGTCTGACTTTGCGCGTCGGTAGAATTGGAAACACCGAAACTTCCTTTCAATACAACCTTACCGAGGCTTTTCTCAAAACCAAGTGCAATGTCCTGACCGCCCTCTTTGTCGTCGTACTCCAGCGCAAGTTTCACATTCTTTGACCATTCTTCCAAAAGTCCATTGATTTGTTGGGTCAATACATCTGCAATTCCTCCGCCTCCACCTGTGTTTTGACCTGCAAGTGGCGCAAATTTCTTAAACAACAAGAGCGAGAAAAACTGTCGCTGCATTTCATCGGGCGAAGCTTTCACGCCGTCCAAAATGGTTTTTTCAGATTCTGTTGCTTTCGGAGCTTCAATATCTAGCGTAATCAATGGATCAAAAAGCGTTTGTGTGATTTTCATGACACACTGCACCTCCTGATTTCCGGATGAGTTGGAATTGGTAACATCCGGTGTGATTTCGTTGATATCGGCGCGCACAGGATTATATGCCTCTAGCTTCAATTGTGCATCATAAGGAGTGTCCGACCAAGAGATGGTACCTTCTTCCTTTATCTTAAACGGCTGTTTGATAGGTCCTAGCACGAAGTTGTAGTAATTGTCTTTACCAACTACCGTGTAAGTACCGTTCATTTTCAGTTCATTGAGATTATTGAGGCTGATATTCAAACCATTATGCCCTGTATGTCCGTGTGAAACAATCTGATCTCCGGTTTTCGGGTTGAAAATAAGCCTCACTTCCGCTTCCGGTGTCACATCGAAGTTCATGTTCAAATCCAATCCGGTTAAGTCGATTTCTTGTTTTTCAACCGCGGTAGTATCTTTCGGATCTTTGATCACAATGAACTTGTTTTCTTCCAGCTCTGAAGTTCCGTACATCGGAAGGTCTATTTTGGTTCCTCGTTCGGTTTTCACGTCTACGTTGATTTCCGTTTCCTTGTCGTTGATATAAATACTGGCAGTTCCAGTTCCATATGCACGTCCATAATACACATCGCCTTCTTTGTACTGCGTGTTTAGCAACAAGAAACGTTCAATCGGTTTGGGTACGCCTCTATAATTGAGTTGCGAATAATCATCCTCGATGTTGAATTCGATGGCACTATTCCAATCCTTAAACTTCGTGTGATTGATGGTGGCCGTGAGAAAGGCTTTGTTTGCTTCTTCATCAATCACCGGCATGTTATCGATGTAGAATCCACTCGATTCGCCGTCAAACTGGATAGGTCCGCTTAATTTGTAATTGGTACCCAGCAGCGCCACTTTCACGTTTCCGTTTTCCAATCGAAGTTTTCCGTCGATAATAGGCGCATCAATATCGCCCGTAATGTTGATATCTCCTTTTACTTTTCCACGTATATCGGTAATCACCGACGGATCAATAAATGCGTTGGCAAATTGGAGGTCCATTCCTTTGAACTCCAGAATAAAATCGAGGTTATCATGCTCTTTGTAAGGGTAATAATAGCCTGTGAAATCGAAGGTTTGATTCTTGAGGTACTTGAGATCGCCACTCATGGCCATACGCTTGTTATCATTGTCCCACAAACCGTCAATGAAGACATCGCCTATCGGTTCTTTTTCAATCACCAACGCTTCTACTTCCAGCGCCCCATCAGCTTTAAATGCAGTGAAAGGCGTACGCAACTTCACATCTCCCTTTAAATTCCCCTCAATCTGTACTTTGGTATTAATAAACGATGAAAATTCGTCCAAATGAATTTCATTGAGATTCAACACCAATTCATCCTCCGGTAAATCGGAAAGCACACCATTAACGGCAATAAATTGTGCGTCACGCTCTATTACCAAGTGACCTATTTCTAACCTGTTTTCGGCATACACCAAACGAGCCGTGTTTTGAATTTCCCACAGCTGATTCTTCACCGTAAAGTAAGAATCGCGTAACAGACGAACGTCAATTCTCCCACTTTCAGCCAAGGTGGTTTTCCACATAAACTTAGCCGGGTTTGCGATATTTTCATTCCATTTGATGGTGGAATTGTAAATATTATCAGCACCATTAACGGCCAGATTCACATCATTCACGTACAAGGAATCGTTCAAGGAAAAATAACCGGCAGTCACATTCGTTTTTACATTACCTGCTAACAGTGATTCGTTAACATTCAGATTGCGAACGATGATGCTATCGTAGATGATTTCACCTGAAACCAGATCAATGGTCTCTTCCTGTTGTGCAGCATTGTAATGAACTTTCAGATTCGTACCACTTGAAATGGCCAAATCGGGCACAAAAACGCGCAACACTTCAGACGCATTCCAAACATCTACATCCAAATCGAAAAAGGAATTGTCTTTGGTTTTTGCCGGAAAGGGTTTGTATTGAAAATAGGCCGACAGCGGTTTCGACAACATGTTATTGATCGATTCGTCTATGAACTTAGTGCTCACTTTTCCGGTCAGTGTAGCATCTGCAACACCGCTTCGTATTTCCACTCTGTCCATCTGAATTCCGCGAACGAGCGTCAAACTCATATTCGGAATCCCAATGGCGTTACTGTCTTCGTGATAGTCAAACTTTTGTAAATCGATAGTGCCACTGTAATTAGACAAATCGGTTCCTTTGATATTGATTGAAAAATTGGTGATCAGGCTAGTGCTGTTGTTATTGGTGAAGTTTAAAATTCCCAGATCGGCTTTGGGCATTTGCACCTCAAATTCAAATGACTCGCGGCCTTTATTGAGATCGATAGAACCATCATAGGTGAGATTGAGATGCGGATCATTCACCACAATGTGCGCATCAAACACTTTATCGATGTAGGAACCTTTCGAAACGGTGATATTGGAATAGGTATAGCCGTTGAATCCACAGGAATTAATCAACCCGTCGAGTTTCGTTAGTCGAATAACGTCTTTTTGTCCCACTACTCCACTCATAAACAACGAACCTCTTACCTTTCCATACATCGGATCGTTAATGAATTTGGCAAGGTTAAAACTATCAATGGCAACGTCGTAACTGCTGTTGGCAGAACGTTCAAAGGAATAGCCGCCTTCTTTTAGTTCGCTAAACAACAAGCCGTTGTCGAGGTGAACGGTCCCGAGTTGTGTTCGTAATTGCCGGCTCGACATCACAAATTGCGACCAATAGCCGATCAGATCGAGTTTCTTGACTTCAAAGTAGCCTAGTCGCTCAATCATCGGATCAAACGAAAGAAACTTCTTCACTGCTTTATCCGGCAATCGCAAAGCTTTTACGTCATTCAAGTCGATGTAAGCGTACGAGATTTTTTCTTTCAAGAACGACCCGTCGAGTGAATTAAAATCCGGCAACAGCAAATCGCCCCGAAGGATTGTTCGTTCGCCTGTTCGTAAATCGATATCACTGATCTTCAAGTTCTTTACTTTCTGACGCAATCCTGCTTGGAGGTACACTTTCTGGTACATTCCCTTAAGAGCCGAAGCGAAGTAGGAAACGTCAACCAGACTCACTTCGCTGGAATCGATCATGGCATCAAACGAAACGCTGTCTACAAAAGAACGCACATCGCTCAAACCGGTCATTCGCATGTTGAAGCGCTGTGCGTAAATGCTTGAACGGGAAGTGTTGATTTTTACATCGCTCAACAAAATGCCCCGGTATCCGATCAAACAGCGTGCTTTTAAGCGATGGAGGACGATGCCGCATTTCTCGCGGGCACTTAGTTTTTCGAGGTTAAAAGCAAAAGTTTTACCATCCGACTCAAATTCATTGACCTCCAAAATCACATTTTTGAAATTGAGGTGTTCGTAATCCATCCCGTAATCGTCGTAACCTTTGCGGTAATCGTCATAGGTAATATCTACTTGATCAATATCCAGCGACCGCACAGTAACATCCATCGGATCGGAACCTTTTGATTTGGAACCTGAGCTAAAATAATCGGCAATGAATGCATAGTTGTAATCTCCATTAGCCGAATCGCGGCTGATTCCAACACGCCCTTCATTTAGCGCAATGTTTCGAAGAGTCATTTTGTTGGCACTCAGGTTCAACGATTGTAAGGTAACATCGATGGAACCCAATGAAGCTAGGGTATCTCCCTGCTGATCGCGTACAAACACATCATCCAGTGAAAGGCGGTCAAAGAAATAAATATCCACCTTGCCGATATGTAGTTCGGTATCGAGTTCTTTCGACAAATAATCGGTCGCTAATTCGGCAAGATAGGTTTGAAAAGTGCTGGTGCGAATGGCGAAGGCAACTGCAATTATTAGGATCAGTGACCACTCGAGGGTACTCCCAATTATTTTAGCCAGTATTTTCAGTAATTTCGCCATGCGTAATACACAAAATTAACAAAAGTTGAGTCAAAAACCCCTCCTCATTTTAGGAATCGAATCATCTTGTGATGATACTTCTGCTGCGGTTATCAAAAATGACACCATTTTATCAAATGTCATTGCCGGTCAGGATGTACATCGTCTGTATGGCGGCGTGGTTCCAGAATTGGCGTCGAGGGCACATCAGCAACAAATCATTCCGGTGGTTCATGCAGCGCTTTCCAAGGCTGGTGTTCGCTTGCAGGAGCTTGACGCCATTGCATTTACGCGTGGGCCAGGATTATTGGGATCGCTCGTTGTTGGAACATCTTTTGCAAAAGCAACAGCTTTGGCACTTGGCATTCCGCTGTTGGATGTGAATCACATGCACGGTCATATTTTAGCACATTTTATCAATGAAGGGCAAGAAATGCCTGCATTTCCCTTCATTTGTCTCACCGTTTCGGGTGGACACACCCAATTAGTGCTCGTTCGCGACTACCTCGATATGGAAATTATCGGAACAACAATTGACGATGCAGCTGGTGAAGCTTTCGATAAAACGGCTAAATTAATCGGGTTTCCGTATCCCGGAGGACCGTTGATTGACAAGGCGGCACGTGACGGAAATCCACTGGCATTTACCTTTTCAAAACCACAAATAGATGGCTACAATTATAGCTTTAGCGGTCTGAAAACATCGGTACTTTACTTTTTACAGAAAATGGAAAAGGAAAATCCGCAGTTCATTGCTGAAAACACCAACGATATTTGTGCTTCGGTGCAACAAGCCATTCTGGATATTCTGTTCAAAAAACTTGTGCTTGCGGCAAAAGACCTGAATGTAACAGATATCGCCATTGCAGGCGGTGTTTCTGCCAACTCGGGATTACGCAGCCGTTTGCTGGAAGAAGGTGAAAAACGAGGCTGGCGGGTCTTTATCCCGAAATTCGAATACTGTACCGATAACGCCGCCATGATTGCCATTACAGGCAAATTTCTGTGTGAAAAAGGACTATTCACCGATCAATCCGTGAGCGCATTGGCGCGCTTGCCTTTTACACGTCAGCAATGAGTCATTTACTTCCTCCGGATTTTGTGGCCCGTGTGCAACAGGATGCTTTTCTCGGAAATCCGTTATTGGAAGCCTTGGCAACCGAGCCTCCGACCTCGATTCGCAGAAATCCGTGGAAACAAGTGGCCGATTTACCCGTTGCAAATCCGATTCCTTGGTCGGAAAACGGCTTTTTTCTTTCCGAACGACCGTTGTACACGCTTGATCCTTTGTTTCATGCCGGGAGTTATTACCCTCAGGAAGCAGGTTCACAATTGCTGGATGCCGTTTTAAAAGCCCTTCCACTTCCTGCTGAACCGTTGATCTTGGATTTATGTGCTGCGCCGGGAGGAAAAAGCACCTTAATCGCCTCTTTTCTAAACAATACCGGTTTATTGGTGAGCAATGAAGTTATTCAGTCGCGGGCCAAAGTATTGAAAGAAAACCTCACCAAATGGGGAGCAACCAATACCATTGTTACCAACAACGATCCGGCAGATTTCGCGAGAGTTCCGCATACCTTCGACTGCATTGTGGTTGACGCACCTTGCTCCGGCGAAGGCATGTTCCGTAAAGATCATGCTGCCAGAAACGAATGGTCGCAAAACAATGTGGATTTGTGTGCCGCACGTCAGCGCAGAATTGTGATGGACGTTTGGGAAAGCTTGAATCCGGGAGGATTTTTGGTGTACTCGACCTGCACATTTAACAGTCAGGAAAACGAAGAAAACGTAGCTTGGTTTGCACACGAAACGGATGCTGAAATAGTACACATTCCTTTGTCATTTGCAAAACCCGACCGCACTGAAACCGGTTGGTACGCCTTACCAAACGAATTGGATACGGAAGGATTTTATTTAGCCGTCTTGCGAAAGCCGGATGGTAATTCTCCGAAGAAAAAATGGGCAAAGAATCCGAAATTACAGTTGTTCAAAGATCGATCATTGGTTGAACCGTTTATTACCACAACCGACCTTTCACTCATTCAATGGCAGGAATATGTATTTGCGCTTCCTGTCAAGTTTGAAGAAACGGCTTTTTACCTGCATCAGCAATTACGTGTAATCAAATTGGGAACCGAGTTGGGTGAAGCTGCTCGCAAAGGATTGATTCCACATGAAGCACTGGCACTGAATCCGTTTATCCGAAACACCGGATTATCAACAATAGAACTTTCCAAAGACCTAGCACTTTCTTACCTGCATGGTGATACCTTTCAACTGGAAGGAGCGCACGGATTTCAGCTGATGACCTATCAAAACGAAGCCTTGGGTTGGATCAAACATCTGGGCAACCGGTTCAATAATCTCTATCCGAAGGAATGGAGGATCAGGATGGACGTTAGGTGAATTCAGAATGCAGAATTATGAATTATGAATTATTAATTGGCTGTAAATCAGTTAGTTATAGACTCTACTATGAATTACAAGATTGCTCTTCTTTTCATTTAAGACAATTGAATGTTATGCCACAAATCAATTCAGCATTCTACATTCTACATTCATAATTTGTTAAAGCATTATATCATTATGTGCTTGCAGTTTTTCAGGGATTTCAGTTTCACCCATCATTTCTAGAATATCAATTTCAATGTTGCGGCAAATCGTTGAAATTGGCGTATCATTCATCCCATTATCAAACGGATTTTCACTGGCTTCCCCGATCTGTTCCATGGTCATAAATACCCATGAAATGAGTGTTGTAAAAGGAATCGTCAACCAAATACCATACTCACCGAATTTACTCATTTCATTAATCAGTCCGAAAGGCAACAACAAGATAAATAAGTTTACAAAAAGGCGACTAAACAAACTAAATTGGCGAAACAACGGCGTTGATTTAATACGCTCACAACCACCTTGTAAGTTGTATAATTCTCCTAATAATTTGGTAAGGTCGCTGTGTTCGTATTCATCGATTATCCCATCGCGTTTTAATTTCAATACGGTTGCAAACTGTCCTTTTAGTGCTAGGTTGGCAATATTTCCTTTGTGCTTGATTTGCTCATAGATTTCTTGTTTATCCATGTGTTCAAAAAGTGCTTTGAGAGCGGTTTCAAATTCGGTGATTTCTTCAAAATCTGAAATCAACCGCTGGTGGTAATCTTCGCGATTGGTAGCCCAAGGAATGGTTTTTCGCAATTGCAACCGCACAATATTAATATACGCTATATGCCTGAACAAAATTGTACGGCGCATCTCTTTGTCATCAACCAACGCAATGATGGAAGCTGTAAGTGTGCGGCTAGTGTTGGTGAAGCCACCCCACAACTTTCGCGCTTCCCACAAACGATCATACGCTTGATTGTTTTTAAAACCTACATAAAACGCTACTGCCGTACCAATGGTAGCCACGGGTAAAAACGGAATGGCAATGAATTTCCATTGCAACAATTGATAAACGCAGGTAACTGCAGTGCTGAGAATAGCTGTTTTGATGAGGTTTTTTCGGGCGAAGACCCACATGGCGCCGATGCCCATTTTTTTTCCGATGTACATTTGTCTGTTGAGTTAAAACCTAGTCTGAATCGGCTAAAATATAAAAAACAACGATGCTTTTGTCAATTGACGACTCTCTTAAAATGATAGATCTCTGGAGTTCCAATAAAATCGAAAAGCTCTACTTCGATGGTGTTTTCATCCAAACGCTTTACATAACAATAATCCGGTGGCCAATGAGCATGCGATCCTACAGAAGAAAAACCGGCTTTTGTATCAGCATGACTAAAGTAATACAACTCAATTCCCTTCATTCGAAAAACATTGCCTTCTTGCTCAAAACGTATAGAGTGCTTTACGGAATCTTCAAACTGCCAATCTCCCATTAGAAAACTAGTATCGATGGTTTCGTTTAGCCTTTTTAAATACACTTCATATTGATCTACTTCCTCTTGCGAAGAAACAGAAAATGAAAGGAGTAAAACGAAAAGCAGCATCAATTTAGACATACTCGCTAATTTTTCTTCACAGGTCGGTAAAACATCATGGTACCTTTGGTTTTATTGGCAAGGTTAAAATCGGTGACGCCCATTTTGCGGCCGAATTGACCGGTATTTTGGTGGATGAGTTGTAAATCGCCTGCTCCATTTACTTTATAAACAATGGCTGTATGTTGGTAAAACGATTCGGAATAACTACCGTTTTCGGTTTTTACTTCCATTTCCACCTTGTCGAATTGTATAATATCTCCGGGCTGAATGCATTCTTTTTTAATATCAATTTCCCGACCGAAGACATACAATCCATCCCAGTCTGCATTTACTTTATTCAGCGCAAGTTCTGCTGCGTCCCAGCATTCACCACGGCCTATTTTCTTACCGATATACGGTTTCAGCACGTCTACAATGGCTTGATTCAGCGCAGGAACGTCTTTGCAAGGAGCCGCAAATTCCTGGGCACTGGCTAATGAACAAACAAACAGAAAACAAAAGAGAACTTTCATAACTTTAAAAATAGGACTTTATCTCTAGCAAGAATAATACCAGAGAATTATGAATGTAAAATTGAAAAGGTACGTTAACTTAATACCCCCTTTTCAATTTTACATTTTACATTTTCAATTGCTAAAGCGCTATCTGGTATTGCAACACCATCATCCCCTTACGGGCTGTTTGCACATATTCACCAGACGTATTGGCTTCAAAAATTGGTCTCGATTGGTAATTCAAGGAGATTTTACCGCTGTGAGTACCATGAATGAGCCAGTTGACACCGCCTTCGAATAGAATCATCGGATCGTACAATTTCTTCAATTGCGAATACTGAACGGATGCATACGGTTGCAAGGTTCCGTTTTCTCCCAACAAACCGTCTTTGAATTTATACCCCACTTGTGTAAAAACTGTTTGTCCGGTTCCGATCATTGGAAAAGCGACTCCGGCCCCATCGAACGTTGCATTGATTCCCGTTCCGGTAGCTGGATTCATGACGCCAACGTTGCGCACGTAATTCGGTCCCAAATCAAACTCATTAAAAGCCACATAAGCCGTAATCGCGCCTCCGTTTTTGCTTACAGGCATATCTAAAAATACATCTACGCCCAACAACAACATATCTGAACTCGTAGTATCACCTACTGAATTCAAGTACCACATGGCATCTTTTTGGTGGATAAATCCGGCACCGAGGTTTAGGATTTTCTTTTTGCCTAAGTAAGTTCCTGTTGTATAGGGCAAAGTATTGTTTTCCTTGTCGAAAAATTGCCAGTATAGGTAGGCTTGTGATTGTAATTTCGGCGCCGCCATCGAGAAATTGGCATCAGTAGAAATAGCCGGAATTGTGACCAGTGAATTTTGAGCCGACATTGGTGAAGAAAGTGCTATTCGATAATCTAATTGACCAATTTGACCTTTTGCGTAAACGGATAATTTACGCAAAAACTGATCCGTAACTCCATTGGTAACTTGTTCATAAAGCGGAACATCTGTCCCTAAAATAGAACCAACTGCCGGCGACGCATAACGTGATAATCCACTCCATCCAGTTAAACCGGCACCAATGTGTAGTTGAGGAGCTACTTTAAACTCAGTAATCGCATCATGGAAAAAAGCGCCTGTATTGCGCTTGGAAAGAAAGTTAAAATTGTTTTGTCCGAATTGCGTGTAGAAAAAGATGCGATCAGTCAATTGTGTCCACACCGAGAAACGCAAACGGCGAATTCCGATATCTCCGTAGTTATTTACCGGCGTATCATAAATTTTCGACCCAGGATTCATTTCTGAATAACGCGCCCACATCTGAGCTACAGCAGTTGCTTTGATGTAATGCGAACCGGATGCGTTGAATTTGTATTTGAATTCGGGAATGACCAGTTTAGATGTGTCTTTCCAGTTTTTTTGTGCGGCTAATCCTTGCGAAAGGCATACAGCAACTATGCTTATTATTAATTGAAATTTCATGATGTCTTGATTTAATAAACTAAAAAATGATCGAACTGCAGTTATGCAATTGGTTCGTCAATTTTGAGTTGCTGATACATCATCCATTTGGGAAGTGATTTTCCTTTTCGCCCACAAACCGGAATAGGATTTTGTACTTTACTCCCTGTAGTAGTATAACCTACTGCCTTGCCATTACCAAATAGCAAATCACAATCACTTCCGCCGATAAGATCGTTGTCATTATCTTCATCGGAATCGCATTCGGCAATTTGCTCGGTAACTGCTTTTTTACTGAACTGAGACTGTGGCTTGCGTTTCTCAAAAAAACCAACCAATACCACTGCAATCGTTGTTAAAACGAAGATGCGTTGTATAGACCAAACGGATTTCTGAATCATACCTGCGAATGTACAGCTAGTTCATCGCTTAATCGGAATTGAGTTGTTAAAACTTATGAAAAGTGCACACGATACCTATTATTCACCACAAAGGCACAAAGAAAAAGAACACACTTGACTTGTTAAGTTCACAAAGACGCTGTAAGTAGAATCCCTTTGTGCAGTATCTGGAATCTTTGAAAATAGCTAACGGTACAAGACGAGTTTGGCTTGTTGCGTAAACTCTTGTTTCCTACGAAAATCACCTTTGTGATCTTAACACGTCTATCCTTCAAAAAAGCTTTGTGCCTTTGTGTTGAGTTTTATTTCCCAAACAATTCCACCATCGGTTTTCCGGTCATGGCGTTGGGGCGTTGCACTTGTAACAGGTGAACTAAGGTTGCTGCAATATCCACAATTTCGTAAGGTGTAAATACTTCCTGAGCTGGTACATCGGCACCGTAAAACAATACCGGAACGTGTGTATCGTAGTTAAACGCCGATCCGTGACTGGTTCCTTTACGTGCGCGTTCACTGTCGACAGACTTGTCTAGATATCCCGGTTGCAACAGGTAAATCACTTCTCCACTTCGTTCAGCATCGTAGCCTTTCCTTACCATTTCTATCCAGTTATCGCCGGTGGTTCCCGATTGCAATTGCGTTTGTGTATAAACAGCTTTCACGCCATTCCACAAGCGAATTTGCTCTTGAATGAATGTCAAAAACTGTGGTTTCAATTCACTGGAAACGTATTCCGCTTTCAGGTAAACATTATTGTTTTCAATTCGCTCGATGATGTCGGTTTGAAACTCGGCGATGGAAGCTTTACGCAAATCGGCCAGTAAGGTATCTTCAAACAAATACCCACCCGGCAATTTGTGATCGGTTAGGTATTGCGGTACCGGAACCACTGCATGATCTGCTGTGAGGAAAAACACGTAATTGCCTTTACCTACTTGTTTGTCAAGAGCTGCGATCAAACGCGCAATTTCCAAATCGAGGCGCAGGTACATGTCTTCCATTTCCAATGAATACGGCCCGAAAGCATGGCCTGCTATATCAGGAGTAGAAAAACTAATCGTGAGCATATCCACTTCATTATCCTTCCCCAATTGTTCACTTTGCAACGACTGAATGGCAAAATCGGCCAGATAGGTATTGGCAAATGGCAAAACTGTGAACAGTTCCAATTGATTCTCGGCAGGTAACTGCGTGAAGTTATACGGGAATGTCGGACTGGTTTTACCACCGATCAATTGCTCGTAAGGAGAGTCATCGAAACTACCATACGTATAAGTGTCTTGTGGTTTCAACAGGTTCCATTCCTGATTCATATAGGTTTGAACCGGGTGTGTACCATGAAAATCATCGACCCATTTAGGTAATTGAGTGGTGTAAAACGAACTGGTGATGAATTTTCCGCTAAGGTAATCGTACCAATACGCGCCGTTGGGCATGTGTCCACCAGGCAAAATAGCACTGCGATCTTTAATGGAAACACTCACCACTTTCCCTTCCGGATACGTTAATTTCAATTGGTCGGTAATCGTGTTGGCACGCAAAAATTGAGGTGAACATTTTCCGTAATCGCTTGTGGTGCCAACCGAAGTCATCGTGGTGTCCGAAACACAATTCGTCACTTTATCAAACGGACGGTGAAACCATTCATTTGCAACAATACCGTGATTAGCAGGTGTTGTGCCCGTGTAAACCGAAGCGTGTCCCGGGCCGGTATATGTTGGAACATAGTTGTAGGTCACATTTCTGAAATGCGTTCCTTTGGTCATGAGTTTATTGAAACCGTTTTTTCCGAATTGCTCGTTGAAACGGAACAAATAATCGTAACACATCTGGTCGACCACTACACCTACCACCAACTTGGGTTGCTGTTGTTGAGCAGTTCCGTTAAAAACCGAAAAAAGGCTGAAAAACAGCAAGATTGGAAGCAATTTCATGAGTCGAATTTGAAGATGTGCAACAAAACTAATGGTTGATCGGGATAAATAGCGAAATTTGCGATGAAATTTTAGTGAACATGCTTGGATTAAAGTTGCCAACCGACCCGCGCTGGGTGAATATCGTAGAAAAAAACATTCAGGAAATTCTGATCGACCATGCCTATTGTGAGCAAAAAGCTGCTACAAATGCCATTACGATCATTGTGAAGTTCCCCGAATACCCTGACGTTGTGCAAGCGATGACCGAGTTATGTCGCGAAGAAATGGAACATTTCGGTATGGTGCATACCAAGTTGATCGAACGCGGTTACGAATTGGGAATTGAACGGAAAGATGCCTACGTCAACGACCTGTTGGAATACCTCAAACAAACCTATCCGGGCGATTCGCGCATTAGTTTCTTTGTGAACCGCATGTTGTTTTCGGCTATGATCGAAGCCAGAAGTTGTGAGCGTTTCCGTTTGTTATCTGAAGAAATCAATGACGAAGATCTGCGCGTGTTTTACCGCAGTTTGATGGAAAGCGAAGCCAGACATTACACTAGCTTTTTGCAGTTTGCCCGCAAATACGGTGAAGGCATTGATGTAGAGGCCCGTTGGCAGGATTTCCTAGCATTTGAAGCGACGTTGATGAATAAATACGGGAAGGAAGAGACGATCCATGGATAAATTGATTTTTGATGCTTGATTTTTGATGAGATTTCAGGTAGAAGCGCAGTTAAGGAAACCTTGATTATATTGACTTTTAAATGAATTATCATGGCTGTTCAGGAAAAACTTGGTTTGGATAAAAAATTTCAGTTAAGAGGTAAATCTTCATCAAACATTCAACATCAAGCATCAAAAATCCCCTACAAGAAAAAGTTACTCATCTCCCTCAACACCTCATCTTTCTTCTGACGTGAAATCGGAATGCTGTGACCGTTAGTCAATTTGAGTGCTCCGCCGTCTTCCTTAATGTATTCCTGTAGGTAATTCATGTTGATGATAAACGATTTGTGTGGGCGCAAAAACACCCGTTCACCTTCCAATTTATCTGAAAAGTATTTCAACGGACGAGAAACCAACACATGTTTTCCATCGTTGAGGTAAATGGTGCAATAAGAACTATCAGCCTCCATGAAAATAATCACATCCAGTTGTATGAAGCGCAATCCGTCGGAAGTCGGCACAGCGAGTTTTCTCTCAGAATTACCGTAGTGAGCGATCCACTGCTGAATATTTGTAGATTGATCTACAGAGGTAACGGACAAAGCATGACCTACGGCTTCTTCAAACGCATCCGGGTCAATGGGTTTTAGCAAATAATCAAGTGCGTGGTAACGAAATGCCTGAACAGCATAATTATCAAAAGCCGTGGTAAAAATGACGCTCGATTCAAGGTCTTTGAGGTTATCCATCAAATCAAACCCCGAACCATCACCGAGGTTGATGTCTAGAAAAACAATACTTGGCTTTACGCTACGCAACAGTTGTAATCCCTCTTTCATACTGGAAGCTTCACCCAAAATGACAATTTGCGGAAAATAACGTTCGAGGTACTTACTAATGATACGGCGAGCGTCAAACTCATCATCAATAATTACGGCAGTAGTGGCATCTTGAACAGTAGCAACATCGTATTTGTTTGGCATCATATTTTAATATCTACGTTAGCTTCGTTATCGGTATATTAAAAAACTCTTTCTTTTACTGAATATTGTTTAAAGTAAATAAGTAACCCTGACTTTGTTACAGGTTTAAGCTTCCATTAGCTGCAAATAAGTAGTTTGATTGGGTAATGAAGCAATCCTTATCTTTAATAACACAATCGTTACTAACACTTTACCACTTTCCACTCCGTTGATCGTCTCGATCATAAAAAGATCGCTCTATTTTTTAATAAAAAACCGAATCGATCAAAAAATAACGGAAACAAAGTAGATAAGCACTTGCGGTATTTCACGATAAAACGATCAAAATTGTGACAGCAATGATGAACTGATTCTCGGGTACATCGTTGTAAAAATACAAGGAATGTTGAGAATTCACGAAATACACCACAATCCGTTTCAGTAACTCAAATCATTATTTACTGTATTCTAGTCTGTTGAAACGACTTCACTGACTACATCATTTTCAAAAAAAACTGTACTTTCGGACTCCCAATTAACGGTAAAACATGTATAAACCGGTTCTTTTCATCATTTTCACGGCGCTGTATGCTATTACAAGTTCGTTTGTTGTTTCAGATGACACAACATCAGGAGCAAATTCGCTTAGAAAACGGACTTACAAAACCAAACACGTGATCGTGTTGATTATTGACGGACCAAGATGGACAGAAACCTTCGGTGATACCGCTTGCAGTAACATTCCCCGAATGGGAAAAGAAATGATCCACGACGGTGTGTTGTTTACCAACTTCCGCAACAACGGCACTACTGAAACCAATTCGGGGCACACGGCTATTGTTACCGGCGTTTATGATAAGGTTTCCAACAATGGAAAAGAGATCCCGAAAAACCCTTCCATGTTTCAATATTACCTGAAAGCGTCGCAATCCGACCGTAATGAAGCATGGATTGTGAGCAGCAAAGGAAAACTGGAAATTCTGGGCAATTGCAAAAACAAAACATGGTGGAATACCTACATGCCTTATACGTATTGCGGTCCAAACGGAAATAGTGCCGAATATGTAGGTGATAAACTCACCTTTGCACGCGTGAAGGAAGTGATTGATCTGCATTCACCAAACCTGATGCTGATCAATTTATTGGAGGCCGATGTGCGAGGACATGAAAACAAATGGGACGAATACCTAAAAGCAATCAAAAACTGCGATAATTACGCCTATGAATTGTGGAACTATATTCAAGACAATCCTGAAATGAAAAACTCCACCACGTTGTTGATCACCAATGACCACGGCAGGCATTTGGATGGTCGAAGAACCGGTTTTGTGAATCATGGTGACGGTTGCGAAGGATGTAGGCATATTTCGTTATTAGCTATTGGACCTGATTTCAAAAAAGACGTAATCGTGAGTGAAGAAGGCGAATTGATCGATTTGAGTAAAACCATTTCTCACCTGCTCGGGTTTGATATGCCTACTACAAAAGGCAGGTTATTGAGTGAGTTGTTTCAGTAGGAGAAAAACTTCTGAGAGCCCTACAAATAGGGTATTCTTTCGTTTTTTAATTCGTTCGTAATTTTGCGAATTTACGACTTAATTAAACGGGGTAAATTCGCAAAATTACGAACGGTTTTTAGTCAAAAAAATCAACCTCTAAAACAACTTTCCTTCCCATTCGTTTTACCTCTATGAAAGTGCTTTCTATATTCCTTGTAATGATTGTTTCAGGTGTAGCTTTATCGCAAAGCGAACAAGACATTCTAAACTTTGACCAGCAGCAAAAACGAATCAATCAAAACGGTATGATTGTTCTTGGCTCTTGGGCAAGTACAAACATCGTTACAGGACTCATAGCGCGGTCACAAACAACCGAAACCGCTCGGTATTTTCATGAAATGAACGCGCTTTGGAATACAGTAAACGTTACATTGGCAGGAATTAGCCTTATTCAATCGCGCAAAGAGCAGCCTTTCGGATTAACTTATTCACTCAAACGACAACGAAAATTGGAAAATATTTTCCTCATCAACAGTGGATTGGATTTGGCCTACATTGGATCGGGGTTTTACCTTCGACATGCAGCTTCAGATCAAACCGGTCTCAAATCACAACGCCTGGAAGGCTATGGAAACAGTTTGATTCTTCAAGGTGGGTTTTTATTGTTTTTTGATGGCGCTATGTACTTGATCCACAAACGTCATGGCAAACAATTGCAGCCAAGCGAAACAAAAGTTACGATAAATACATCCGCAAACGGCATTGGAATTTATTGGAATTTTTAATTTTCTTTCGCTTCAAATGAACCTTTTGCGTTCGACTGAGTAATACTGCCGAACTTTCAGAACATTGGTGCACCGGTTTTCTCTTAAAAACAATCGTTATGAAACTTGGAATAATGCTTTTTTGCCTTTCGCTTGCACTTACAAGCTTGGCTCAAAAACCCGAAACGGTATACGGAATTGCGAAAGAACGTCGCGAAGAAAGCTGGTACCTTACTCAATTAAATGGCTGGAAAAAGATCTTGGACAGCGACAAAACCAATGCCGAAGCGTGGTACAATTACTACAAAGCCAGTCGCGCTTTGCGGAATATTTCCGAAACGGATGAAACACGCAAAAAATACAGTGACCTATGCACACAGATTGTCACCGATGCGTATGCAACAATTCCAAATACATTTGAAGCTAATCTCCTGAAATGGGCAGAAGGCGGTAACGATGAAACCATGTTCAGCTACCTGAAAAAAGCACACGAAATCAGCCCCGATGATCCGCGCGCTTACGAAGATTTGGCAACTTATTACGAAATACAGCACAACAAATCAGAATACAGTAAGGCATGTGTGTTAATGTATCAGCACAATTTAATGCACGCATCCATGGTAAACTGGGGTTACAACTTACTGGCCGGTGTTGATCAAAACGCAATTGTGTTTACTGCCGGAGACAACGATACCTACTCTGCATGGATAGCGCAAGAGGGACTCAACTTCAGAAAAGATGTGCGTGTTGTAAACCTTCACCTCATGATGATCGACAACTACCGCGATCTGCTATTGAAAGAATTGGGTTTCCCGCCATTGACGCTAAAAACGGATCCTTTAACAAAAGGAGATAAGTATGAAGAAAACCGTGCAAAAGTTCTGGACCATTTTTTAAAGAACGCTTCGATTCGACCAATTCATATAGCGGTTTCTGCCATCCACTCGGTCAAGGATGAAAGCTTGAAAGCAAAATTCTACCTCACGGGACTTACCTATCATTACTCTGAAGAATCGTTCGACAATGTTTCCTTGATTATTCGCAACTACGAAAAACGTTATCTGACCGATCATCTGAAACAGTATTTTTCTTTCGGAATCGGTGAAAAAGTAGCCGATCAGCTCAACGGATGTTACTTGGTTTCTCTTGTAAAGCTGCACGAACACTATGCGGTAAGCGAACAAGAAAGTCACGCTGCAGAAATAGAACTACTGTTGCGCGATATCAGCAAAAAATCAGGACAGGAAGACGACATTAAAGCTTACCTTGAAAGTGCACAAAAAAACAACTAGATTTTGGGCATTTTCAATAAGCATATCACGCATTATACCGACGAGGAGCTGATGAAGGAAATTATCCGGAATCATTCCTCGTTGGCTATTACCGAACTGCACCGTCGTTATAGTAAAAAGCTGCTAGGCTTTTTTATTAAAATGTTACAGCGAGATGTCGACACGGCCAACGATTTTGTACAGGAATTGTTTTTACGAATTCTCGAAAAAAAACACCTCTACGATCCGGAGAAAAAATGCTACACATGGATTTTTACCATTGCATCGAACATGTGTAAAACGGCCTATCGTAAAAGTCCGATTGTAGCGCTTTCAAACGATGGATTTGAATTGCAAAGTCACACTATTGATGGCGATGATCTGGCTGAAAAAAACCGATTCAAAGAGCTGCTGAAAGAAAGCCTCGAACAATTGGAACATCACCATAAAACCGTATTTGTATTGCGATACATGGAACAATTTAGCCTCAATGAAATAGCCGACATTACGGAAACCTCGCTTGGAACGGTGAAATCGCGCTTGTTTTATGCCACAAAAAAAATGACCGAACACCTGAAAGCATTCGACCCGACCTACGAATCAACATTTTTTAAATTGAATTGAAATGGATAAGCATTTGAACGACAACGAAGAACGATTGTTTGATCTAGTGGATCAAAAAGAGTTCGATCAGCTCACCACAGAAGAGAAAGCTTTTGTGGAAGCGCATTTTTCGCAGGCAGAATACCGTTTGCAGCGTCAAATGATCCGTGAATCTGAAAACTTATTCGAACCTGTTTCGGAGACTCCGTCATTGGTGATTTCGGGTTCTTCCTTTACCGGCAAAACGATACCTTTGTATCAGGCATTGATTGGCATTGCTGCAACTGTCGTTTTATTCATTTCTATTTGGCCCAATCAAACGGAAACACCGCAACTACCAAACAATAAGCCAGCATTGAGTAAAACAGATACCGTCATTCAAACGCAAATTATCCGTGACACGATCATTCGTTACAAAAACTACCGGAATGGTAATCAATTGGCCCGAAGCGAACAACCTAACAAACAAGTTCTGGCAACGCAGATGCGCTTGCTGGAAGCTACCAATTCGGATCCGTTGCCTGATATTGTAAGTGAAATGAATCGCCCTGCCGGAAGCTCACTCAAAGACGATCCTGCCGCTGAACGTTTGCTGAAAAGCACGTATCGGTCGGATGCAAAATAGATAATCATTTTTTTGCTCCCACAGATGATAAGATAAGGCTCTCGGCCTAAGGCTGACTCGCTATTATATTGCGTGGTTGTTGTTACGTTCTCCAAAAGTGGAGTAATTCGTGGAGGATAGTTCGCCCCACAATTCTTCCGAATGATTCATAATAAAGGACAAGAGTTGACAATGACAGCGCAGTCAGCCTGAGGCTGAAGCGCGAAAATCTGGGCATCTGTGGTAAAGAGTTCATAGTTAGCAGGAACTTCCACTTTTTTAACTAACTTGTGCAACCAAAAGGCAAAGCATTACTTATTTCCAAAAACAATTGCTTCATGCGCACATTTGTAATTTCAATTTTCTCTACCCTAGCAGGTGGAATGCTTCACGCACAACAAAATCCTCAGTGGGAAAGCGAAATGATCGCTTTTGAACAAGACAATCAGGAACAGGTTATTATGGGGGCAGCTCCTATCGTTTCAGGTGTTTGGGATGAATTACCCCAACCGCAATTCTGGCGACAAATCATGTTGCTTTCACCAGATTCGGTATTGGTAAACATTGCTTCGAATAGAAAAGTGGTGGCTAAAATGTCGAATCGCATGTGGCAAGCCCAAAACGATACCCAAAAAGCCTTGTTTAAAGACAGTGTGCGTCGTTCACTTGGTTTACCCGAAGAAGAACGCATTATGGTAACTACCGGTAAAAATGATTTCTACCGCTTCGACCTCGTATTTGAAAGTTTACCAAAAGGTGTGGCTTGTTTTAATGAATACGGCGTTGATCCGTGGTATGCGCAATCGATTCTATTGATCGAAAGTCCGGGACAATTGAAAAAATCGACCGCCGGCGCCTACGGACCGTTTCAGTTAATGCCGGGTGTGGCCCGTTCTATGGGACTCACCGTAAACAAAACCGTTGACGAACGCAAAGACTTTAAACGATCCGCTTACGGAGCTTCACAGTTGTTGAAACGCATTTGTATTCCTTCGGCACGTACTATTGCCACCAACGCCGGATTAGTTGTTGATGAACAATCCATTTGGTTTCGTTTGTTGGTCATGCATGTGTATCATGCAGGTTCATTGAATGTAAAAGCAGTTGTAGAGGAAATCGGAACGGTGAAAAACGGCGATGAACTCATTCAGAAAATGTGGGTCACAACAGCGGCTAGCTTTGGCAATTCTTCACAAAACTATTCACAATTGGCCTTGGCTGCACACATTCAGTTGGATCAGTTGTTGACCGTGAAAAAGTGTGATGTTTACCACTGCACGCAGTTTGCATCCGAAGAGGAATAAAAACAAGAGCGGAAACAGTAACTGCCTCCGCCCTGCTTTTGGTTATTAACCTGAGTTCGATTTTAAATTTAGATTCAGAATTCTATTTTAAAAGTGCCAAACAAGGCAATTTTGTGAGTGATAGCGGGCTATCATGAATAAAATTAACGCAGGATGGAGCTTTTAAAATGAATAGCCGTTTTCGAAATTCACCTCTAAATGCTCAGCTTTGGCGCAAAAGTTCCTTGAAATAACCCGTTATTACTGCGTCACTTTCGCTAAAATCTGAGCATTTATAGGCGTTCTGAACAAAATTTAAAATCGAACTCAGGTTATTAAAACTCCAGGATGATTCCCAACGTTGGTGTAATGAGTCTTGTTTCGTCTGTTAATATGATTGGAATTGCATTGGAGCCATCTGATTTTAACGCTTGCCCGTCGGTTGTTTCAAATCCGGTATTATCCGCATTGCGTTTAAAAGTATATGAAGGAACACCTTCTTGTGCAGAAGCAAGTACATTTTGGATATCGATGAAAAAATCGAAGCTAATCTTCTTGTAATTCACCTTTTTATCCAATCGAATATCCAATTGACTAAACGTGCGTAAACGCTCGGTATTGAGCGCAGAATAATCCAAGGTGCCAACACCAAGCAAAGCATATGTTTGCTGCGAAGCGGCCAAATCGAATGGTGTATACGGAGAACCGCCGGCCAAACGGTATTTTAATCCCAATTGCCATTCTTTCCCGAATTTATATCCCAGTGTTCCAGACAATAAGTGCTGATTGTCCCATGCCGAAGGAAGTAACTTTCCGTTGATTCCTGAAAATTTACTGCGCACGTAGGTATAACTCACAAAATAGAAGATTTTCTTAACGAGTTTCTGCTGCACAAACACCTCGAATCCGTAGGTTTGACCGTCGCCGGTACTTTGGATTGTTTCCGTTCCTACCGCTCCGAATTCCGAACCTTGATTGGCCAAAGATATTCCGGAAGCAATGGAAACAGGATAGTTGGCGTATTGCTTGTAAAATCCTTCCAATGTAAAACGCAAGGATGAATTTGGAATAAACTGTGTTCCCAGCACATAATGATCCGATTGAATGTACTTCACATTGCGATTCACCAATTCATTTTGTTGGTCACGAAACCCAAGTGAAGTATAGGTCGGGATTTTGTAATACCTTCCGATAGAAGCCGTTAAATCCCATTTTTCATTGAACGAATAAGCTGCTGAAAGGCGCGGAGAAAGCGTGCTCAACGGATTGTTTCCATCGTCTGTAAATGAATTCATATCCGAACGAACTCCGGCAGAAACCAGTAGTCGTCTATCGAAAAAAGTTTTTGAAACCTGTCCAAAAGCTCCGTACTTAAAAAACTCAATTGCGCTTTGTGAAGAAACCTCCACCGCAGGCTGCAACACATTATTTGTATCTAGATAAGCATCTGCCAATTTGTTATAACTGTCGATGTTATACTTGACATATTGACCCGAAACACCGAACGCATATTTCCATCCGTTCACGTATTTGTTGAAGTCAAACCGAAACTTATTTTCAATTTCCTGCGAACGTAGTTTGAGGTTTCGGTAGGCTTCATTTCCGTTTTGTGCATCCGTAAAACGATCCAGTTCGTTGTTAAACATGTTTCTGCTCAAGGCAAAATTGAGGAAGCCTTTGTTGATGAGTCGCTTTACCGTAAATCCGGTGGTGTAATTCCACTGATTGATAAACGGCAGTGAACGGCGGTAATATTCATTTTCGAGTGAAGCTTCTTTGGTGACACCGAATTTAAACTTGTCGATCGCTCCGATTCCGATTGCGGTAATTGTTGTTTTGGGATTCAGATTCGCTGTGACTTTATACTGAAAATCGGTATATCGTGGACGAATAGGCAAATCAATCGCTGTAAACAACAAATCGAGGTAGGAGAATCGTGAAGCGGCCAAAAAATCGACCTTTTTTCCGAGCGGACCTTCTAATGTAACGGCACTTTCTGTAAGACTGGCACGCACATTTCCTGAAAATTTCTGACTATTTCCCTGCCGTTGCTTGATCACAAATGTAGAAGCCAATGCATTGTCGTACCGCGCATCAAAAGCAGAAGAAGTTAATTTCAAATCTTCTATAAACGAAACATTGACCAACCCTTGTGCTCCGCCCGAACTTCCTTGAGTCTGGAAGTGATTAAACACCGGAATCTCGATTCCATCCAAATAATACACGTTTTCGTTGGGTGCGCCACCGCGAATGATGATATCGTTTCGTGCAGCTCCACCGGCAGAACCTCCTACTCCCGGCAATGTTTGTACAACCTTCGATACATCATAACTTCCTCCCGGATTACTCTTGATTTCTTCGGATGTCAGTTTTTGAACAGACAACGGTGTGGTCATATCGGTTGTCGTCACATTTTTATTAAAATCCGTTCGAATAACAACTTCATCTAGCTCCGTTTCTTTGGAATTCAATTCAAAGTTGACAATTTGTGCATTCCCGGAAGTAACAACGATGTTGAATTTTGTTTCCGATTCATAACCCTCGGCGGTGATCATCAAGTTGTACGTTCCGGTAGGTATTTCCAGTAAAAAATTACCATCCACATCTGAAACAGCTCCGGATTGTTTATCCTCTGTTGTAATCGTAGCGCCAAAAATAATTTCTTGTGTGTTTTTATCTTTTACAGTTCCTTGAATAGTACCCTTGGTTTGTGCTAAAGCCAGATTGGTAAAAAAACACAGTAGTAGTATGGAATAAAATGCTTTCATATTTATTATGTTTTCGTATTAGTTTAGGCAAATGTAATACGTTTTAGTAATATAAACGTCATAAATAGTATGAAATCGTATTATTTTTTATAAATTCGTAGTAGAATCATTGTAAATATGGACAGCACACTTGTTCAACTAATTAAACAATACGAGGCTTATAAAGTTCAGAAGTCAGGTGGAATCAACGAGGATTCACTTGCCGATTTTGTGGTTTATCTAACCGGTCAGATGAATACAAACGCTTCTACTACTGCTGATTTCGGAATAGAAAGCTGGCAGAACTTCAACCGTCAAACCTTGGCGGAAATGGGGGTAAGTTATTTAGGGAAGATGAATCGGTATGTGGAGAATTATTGTCGTAAAGCGATGCCTAAAACACAGGTTCCGTCTATTGATGAGTTCACCTACCTGATTCTGTTATTACAGTTTGAAAGTTTAACCAAAACCGAGTTGATTCACCACAACGGTCACCCGATTACTACTGGCACGGAAATCATTAAACGTTTGCTGAAAAAAGAATTCATTAGTCAATTTGATGATGCGACCGACAAGCGCAGTGTGCGTGTAAAACTGACCGATACAGGCAGAGTTGCCTTATTCAGCACAGCTTCGGCTACCAAAACCATTTCTTCGTTGGCAACAGGAATTTTAAGTGATCAGGAATTGATCTCACTTGTCAATACATTGCGAAAACTAGATGAGTTTCACGACAGGGTCTTTCGCGAAGGAAAACAACTGGAAGTGGAAGAATTGACAGCTAAATTCCTGCCTGAGAATTAATCGTTCTTTTTAAACTTAATCGACAATGAATTTACACAATGCCGTGTGTTCTTGGCTGTGAATCGTTCGCCTTTGAAGACATGCCCCAAATGACCGTCACAATTGCCACACACAATCTCAATGCGCTTGCCGTCGGCATCCGGAACTTGTTTTACCGCACCGGGGAACGTATCGTCAAATGAAGGCCAGCCACAGCCGGAATCGAATTTATCGGAGGAATTGTACAATGGGTTTTCGCACCGTCGGCACACAAACACACCCGTTTCTTTCCATTTGTTGTATTCACCCGTAAACGGATATTCCGTGCCTTTGCGCTCAATAATACGTGCTTCTTCTTCCGTAAGTTTATTCCACTGATCTTTTGGTAACATTGTAACAAATCTTGAAGTGACTGTTTCTGATTGAGAAGGAAAACGGCCTCCCCCTTTGGAGGGGGATTGAGGGGGAGGATTATTTAAAAAATGGATCTATCTCGATTACATCGACATTTCGTTCATTTTATCTTCAAATATCTTGGCGTAAAACAACCCGATTTGTTTCAAAATGTTGGATGAATTGGATTTAGTTGTCATCACCATATCGGTGCCTTCACGATCTACGGTCATGTAGAATGTATCCATGATTTCCAATACTTTCATTTCATCTTCCAATTCAAGGCTTTTCACGTTTATTTGTCCGAAATCAACAAACATTGAGAAGGTTTTTTTACCAAAATCTTTCGCGAATGAAGGAATTTTCAATGCGTTACCTTTGTTCTCCGGAAGGGTATAACCATACAATCCATCTTTTCTCGGAGCAATTGCCATTCCTTCCGTAATGAACGCATCACCTTGTTTTTGCAAGCCCATCAACCCGGCATACTGAGAAGCCTGTTCGTTGATGAATTGTCCTTGAGAGCCTAAACCTAGGAAGAAATTGAATTGTGGAATCATTCCCATTCCGCTTCCCGGATTTCCGGTAAATACCAATCCAAACTGGCCGGAGAACATTTTCGAGAACGGACTATCACCCATCATTGCTAGGGCAAATGCTGCCTCACCCGGCAAGATATTATTCATCTTTTTCTGTCCTTCCGGCACAAAATCAGCTAAAAACGATTCCATTTTGCGTACGTCAACATTGGCGCTCATTCCCATCCAGGCATTTCCTGAACCCAATTTTTTCACAACCGAAGCTTGCGGATCTTCTTTGAAGAATAACAAATCTTTCAATTTATCATTGAACAAGTTGCTAGCTTTCATGGTCACCTTTCCTTTCTCGAAATTGGTTACCGTTTGAATGTATCCGTCAGCCACCAAATCATTCAACGTTTTTTGTTTGTCGGCAGGCAATCTGTTCAACGCCGTATTTGCGGTAGTAAACAAACGTTCAATGTTCAATCCGGTAACGATATCGCCTGTATTGGCCAAAATGGTTCCGGTTTTCCCTGTACTTTCGTCACCTTCTGTTTGTTCGAATGCTGTTTTTAGCATGTCCGTAAAATCCGGTGAACCACCTTTGATCAATACGATTGCCAATGTATTGCGAATCCCGATTCCAACATCGCCGTTTGTGAAACATTGAATATCACCCGATTCTGTGCTTTCGTACCCCATTCCGTTGAATTTGTCGATCAAACTGTCTTTGTCTTTTACGTCAAAGAGCATGTACGTCAATTCGGGAGATCCGTCATACGCAAACGGAGCTTGTACGGCAAAGTATACGGGTTTTGAAAAATCAACCCCACTTTCCCACGAACTCAATTCGCCACTTAAAAGAGCGCCTGCTTTCGGAAGGTGTTTGTAATCCAGTTTATCTAGTAATTGCTGAACGGAAATGTGCCCGAACGCAACGATACTTTTGTTTTCATTGATTAAGGCAGAGGTAGCTGTTTTAGCATCGCGATCATCACCGCCGGAACATCCGACCAAAGTGACAACTCCTAGGGTTGCAACAAAAGCTAATTGGAAGATTTTTTTTACCGGATTCATAGTCTAAAAATAGTTATTGGTACAGGTATCAAATGTACAGTTTATATTTAATTTCGAGTCAGGTAATACAAAAAAGTATTACTCATTTAAAACACTAATAGTGTGCATTTTATAGAACCGTATTTTAACTGGCGACATGTTTATATTGCCTCCGAAGATCCCCATTCGCCCTTCTTCAATCGTGAATACAGCGAATTTGAATTCACAGACCGGGTTTACAATTACCTCATTCATCCGCAATGGGACAATATCGGTTCGCGCACACTCTTTGCCAAGATTTTAGTGGTGGACTACGAGGAGCAATATGCCGTACTCGAATTTATCGGAGAATGGAACGATGCGATTGAAAATGACATCATGACCTTAAAGCGCAATATCATTGAACCCATTCTGGAACAAGGCATCAACAAGTTTATTTTGATTGGTGAAAACGTATTGAATTTCCACTACTCCGACGATTGTTATTACGAGGAATGGTTTGATGATGTGGAAGAAGGCTGGATTGCGATGGTGAATTTTCACGACCACGTGGTCACCGAGTTTTCAAAAGCGCGGATCGATCATTATTTTGTAATGGGCGGCGAATTGGAGGAAATCGAGTGGAGAACGTATCAGCCGCGTGATTTTTTTGATCGAGTGAATGCGTTGGTGACGAGGAGGATTGGGTAACCAATGTTGGATTTTTGATGCTTGATTTTTGATGAGGGTTTAGGTAGGGACTCCATTTTCGGGAAACCTTGAAGAGAATTGAAAAGGAAGTACAGAAAACAGTGTTTTACTAAGAAGTAGATCTTTCATCAAAAATCCAACTTCAAAAATCAATAAAAAATCCCGCCACCTAAAATAAGATAGCAGGATTCCATGGAGAGATTCTATTTTATTTCTGAATGTAAATTTTCTTTGAAGTAAAATTGTTGTTGATGTTGAGGTGAGCAATGTACACACCCGATTGCAAGTCACTTGGCAAACGCACTTCTTTTTTGTTTTCACCAATTTCAGTGCTTCCGATAGATTCATTAAACACTGATTTACCGTTCAGGTCAACCAAATTTAACATCGATTCACCGGCCGTTAAAGTATTGTAATTCACAATCAATGTATTGTCGGCTGAATTGAAACCTAATTCGAGACTGATATCCTGCTGGTTTTCTTCAATTCCCGCAACGGAACCAAAGATGTGCTGCGATAAGTAAATTACATCACCCGAATTATTGTCTTGCGCATTTGTTTTATTAGTAGCCAAGTAAAAAGTCACGTTCCCCACATTGGTTGCCGGAGCAGTCCATTGAAAAGCCCATGTAGACTGAACATTTCCAGCCAACGTATGGGTTACGTATTTTTTACCACTCGCTCCGTTTTTAAGCTGAGTGCCCGAAGCAGGAATAATGGAGATCGTACCTGCTTGTGCATTGGAACCATTCAAGGCTACAATTTGGAAACCGTTGATTGTACTTGGATTGGCAAGACTGATGGCAACATTGTAAACTGTGCCCGGAGTATAACTTGTCACAACATTGGCACCTTCTGTCATCACAACAGTATTTACACCTGCTCCACTTTGAGCAGTTCCGGTATGGCATTGCGTGCAATTGTTTTCGCCCGGAGCTCCTGTTTTTCCGGCACTTGCACCATTGTTATCAAGAACATGAGATTGTTTGTATGCTGATAGTTCAACGGAATAATCGCTACTATTACTAAAGGCTAGTAATGCAGTAACACCTATAAATGCAATTGGGAGGAGATGAATCTTTTTCATTTTACTAATAGTTTTGGGTGAAATTAGAACAAATTCGGTTACATACCATGGTATATTTGTCGTTTTTTAATGTACAATTGTGCCATCTACTGTCAATAAATACAATTGCTGCCACATCGAAAATAACCTTGGAATTTGTTTTCAAATCTTGTTTTGAATAAGACGAAAAAAGAACAGAACGGTATTCATTAATTGCTGCTTTTGGGGCAAGCTTTAAGTGAACGGTACTTATTATTGATTCAAGTACAACAAATTTAATGTGTAGGAAATTAGTGCAATTGATTGATAAATCGATTTAGCATGATTGTTATTTCACAAAATGGCTTGTGATTCATTAGAAAGAACTGCATATTTGTCAAAAAAAACCAAAACAATATGAAGATCAAACTACTAGTGCTTTCATTATTCAGCTGCATGGCAGTAATGGCCGCTAAAACCGTAACGGTGACCGTAAAATGGACCTTTGAAGAGGTTGTAGAAGGTTATGACCACGACAATAAAATTCTGGTTTTCATTGACGGAAAATCAGTGGGTGAATCACAAGTATTTAAAGAATCGGCAAAAGCCTCTTATTCTTTTGAAGTACCAAAAGGAAAACACTCCATCAAAATCGTTGACTATTCGTTTTACGAAGGAAAATGGGATATCCACACAAAAGAAAACCAATATTCGGTAGATGCTTTTTATGAAGCAGATATCAATTTCACAGCCAATACAACCATTAACATGTTGTTTAATGTCGACAAAGAATCATCTGAATTCACAGTTACCGGCGGAAAAACAGCAGCTGCGAAAGGTGTTCCGTTAACTGTGACGTGGATTTACAAAAACGTTGAAGTAGGTTACGATCACGAAAACCGTATGATTGTTTACGTCGATGGCAAGCAAATGGGTACCTCGGCTATTTTCGCCGAATCGAAAAAAGGAAGTATGACGGTTATAGTTCCTCCGGGACAACACGATGTCGTGATTGAAAACTATGCTTTCTATGAAGGTCAATGGGAACTACACTCCATCGAAAACAACTATTCGGTAGATGCTTTTTACTCCACTAACATGATTTTTGCTAAGAAAAAACGCTCTGTCGATTTGGTCTTCGATATTGAAACATTGGAGACTACTACAACCGTTAAGTAATAGTAGCTCTGAACAACCAATAATACATCCTAATAGAAAAGGGCTGCCTCAACGTTGAAGCAGCCCTTTTTAGTTAGAACTTCTTTATCGGATTAATCCACCCAAACTCCCATGGAGTTAAACTTCTCAATACGATCGTGAACACGTTGTTTCGGTTCAATCGGATCTAATTCTTTCAAATAATCTTTGATTTTCACTTTCACACGTTCAAACATCAATTCTTGTTTGCGGTGAGCACCCGAAAGCGGTTCTTCGATGACATCATCTACCAGTTTCAGGCGTTTCATGTCAACAGAAGTTAATTTCAACGCATCGGCTGCTTTCTCTTTGTAATCCCATGAACGCCATAAGATTGACGAACACGATTCAGGAGAGATCACTGAGTACCAGGTGTTTTCCAACATCACTACTTTGTCACCCACACCAATTCCCAATGCACCACCCGAAGCTCCTTCACCGATGATGATACAAATGACAGGAACTTTCAGCTGCATCATTTCATAAATGTTGCGTGCAATGGCTTCTCCTTGTCCGCGTTCTTCGGCCTCAAGCCCCGGAAACGCACCCGGAGTATCAATAAACGTTACGATAGGTTTATTGAATTTTTCAGCCAGTTTCATCAAACGCAATGCCTTACGGTATCCTTCAGGATTGGGCATTCCGAAATTTCGGTACTGACGCATTTTGGTATTGATTCCTTTTTGCTGACCGATAAACATAACCGATCTTCCGTCAACCAACCCAAAACCGCCAATCATCGCTTTGTCGTCTTTCACGCTGCGGTCACCATGCAATTCCTGGAAAGTATTTTCGGTAATGGCGTTGATATAAGCCAATGTATATGGACGATCCGGATGACGAGACAATTGCACTCGCTGCCATGGTGTCAACCCGGTGAAAATTTCCTTGGTTTTATCGGCCAGTTTCGTTTCCAACACCTGAATGGTCTCTTCCATGTCTACATCCGTAGTACGACCGATTTCACGTGTTTGTTCAATTTGCTCTTCAAGTGCCTTCAACGGCTCTTCAAAATCGAGATAAGTCGACATATAATGTAATTTTGAGTGGCGAAATTTACGAAAATAGTTCGCTCATTGCTACTTTTACCAAATGATAGTTTTCCCTTCCTGTAAAATCAATCTTGGTTTGCACATCCTGCGAAAGCGCAACGATGGCTATCATGAAATAGAAACAGGCATGCTTGAAATTCCGTTTCGCGACATTCTTGAAATCGTGCCGTCAGACAGTTTTCAGTTTACCACTTCAGGAATTGAAATACCCGGCAATGGTAATAGTTGTTTGGATGCTTACCAATTATTGAAACGCGACTTTAATTTACCTCCGGTTCACATCCATTTACACAAACAGGTCCCGATGGGCGGTGGTTTGGGCGGTGGATCATCTGATAGCACGGCTACATTGAAAGGTTTGAATGAATTATTTCAACTTCGGCTATCGGTTGAACAGTTGAAAACCTACGCCGCACAACTCGGAAGCGACAATGCTTTTTTCGTGGAAGGTGGCTTGCAATTGGCCAAAGGTCGAGGGGAAGAATTGCAATCACTTTCAATCTCACTTCCTAGCTGGAAGATCTGTGTGGTGAATCTGGGAATTCACGTTCCAACATCAACCGCCTACGCACAAGTAACCCCGAATGAACATCGAACATCGATTTCTGAAATAGTACAACAACCTGTTTCCACCTGGAAAGATGCGTTGGTCAATGATTTCGAACCGAGTGTTTTTGCGCAGCATCCGGAACTTCAAACCCTTAAAACCGATTTATACAACGCAGGAGCAATCTACGCAGCCATGTCGGGATCGGGTTCTACCCTTTTTGGATTGTTTGAAGAAAAACCGAAGCAGATCTCTTGGTTGAAGATGCCGGTTTATGAGGTGTGGGTGTGAGTTGAATTGCGAAGATATTTCTACTATCGAAGTCCAAATTTGGCCTCCCTCCTTGAGGAGGGAGACAAATCCACCTTCATAATTTAAGGTATTTATTCCTTCACCAACCTTAGTGTCTCCTTACGATTATCCGTCATCACCATCACTACATACATTCCCTTTCCGAATCCGGAAATATCTAATGCAACCGAACCTTGCACGGAAGTTTGCAACACCAACTCGCCCATCATCGAATAAACCGAAACCTCTGCCGGTTTGGAATGCTGGAATGCATACAACATCACTTCTTCTTTCGCCGGATTGGGAGCCAACAACCATTGCGGTGATTCCGGCTTGTTTTCATCAAGACTTGCTGTGCTCAGCGGATCGGCTTCCATGTGGTACAATCCTCCAAGGTCTTGTCCAACAAACAGATTGAGCAAGCCGTCGTTGTCAATATCTTCTACCCAAAATGCACTGTACAAACCAACATCAATTCCGCGGTAGGCAGCACTTACCTGCTGAAACGAACTGTTCGGATCTAAATTCCCGTCGATATCGTTGTAATAATGCAACTTACCGTCGTAAGCTCCCAAAAATAAATGTGTTGTATCGTTTACCCTAAAAAAATGTGGAATTGCATAACCATCAGGTGTACTGGATACATCCACATCACCAAGCGTATCGTCGATCAACGAAAAAATGGCATTGGAAACCGACCCCGTATTTCGGTAATAAGCTACTTCACCGGTTTTGTTCCCGATGAGCAAATCAAGCAAACCGTCGTCATCCAAATCAAATAACTGTGGTGCGGCATAAGCTGTAACGCTGATCGGAACACCGTTGTTATCATTCAATGCCGTAGCTGAACCGAACGCCACATTGTTGCCTGCACCGGCTGTATTGGTATAACGGTTAATTTGACCGTTTTCCAAACCGATTAGCAAATCATCATCCCCATCGTTGTCTAAATCACCGAAGGTAGGAATAGAACGTAAACCAAATGATTGCGTTGTTAAACTCAAAAAATCATCGTCGAGGTATGAATATTGTGGTACAGAAGCAGTTCCCGTATTGCGGTAAACCAACAACGCGCATTCTTTGTTGAGCGTAGGTTTGTAGCGAAAAAAGTTCGATACTAATAAATCGCGTTTTCCGTCCCCGTTTTGATCAAACATCACCGGAATACTGCCCAAACCATGCTCAATCATGTCTTCCTGAAGAAAACCTTTGGTCCTAAAAAAGAAATTCGGTTGGTTGTTTTGACCGAGGTTTTCATAGTAGGTTATACTCGCTTCATTTTGTGAAACCGTTCGCGCATTGGCACCAACAATCAGGTCTTTTACGTTATCGTGATTGACATCCACGTAAAACGAAGCAGGGAAAATCTGAATATTTGCCGGAGTGGTATTACTGGGGAAATTAACATCCTGCGAAACCATTGCCGAGTTTGTATTGGGTGCACTTCCTCCGTTCATGAGCAATACTAGGTTGGGAGAGGCAACGTCACCCAATATCAGATCAAGTACATCATTATTGTTCATGTCTAGGGCCAATAAGGTCGAACCCGCATGACGCGTCGGTGTAATAGCAGCTGAATCTGTTTCCAGAACAGGCGAACTTCTCAAAGGATTGGGAACATCGCCATTCCCAGGTCCGCATGGACTTTGAGTGTCATTCAATATCACGTTGCTACTATTCGGATCTTCGCGGAAATGTCCCCAACATTCGTTTTGAAGTATAAATTCCAATGAATCGGGAATACCATACAATTCCATACTTTGATTCTGATGATATTCTACCCGTTCGCCACCGATGTGAAACGTGAGAATATCCAGATCGCCGTCACCTTCCACATCTACCAATGCCGGAATGTCGCTATTGGGAATGTACAGGTTGTTATAATCGCCGATGTAATTTGATTCGAGGCTTTGTTTAAACAATTGCCACTGCAATCCAGTCCCTGCATTCCCTACATTTCGGTAAACGGTCATTCCACCCGTGCCGTAGCAAAAAAGGTCGTTTCTGCCATCCTGATCGTAATCTACCAATGCAGCTCTGTAACGAAGATCGGACGGGAAAAGTGATGCACCATTATATAAATAGCGATAAACCGGATTTCCGTTGACCTGATCCGTAACAAAAACGGCTACTTCATTACCGCTGCGATCAAAAACAAACAAATCCATATCACCATCGTAATCGATATCGATATCCGAAAACTGTGAAAAGTTCAAACCGCCTGCCCAAGCATGTTTTAGTGTATCTGACCCCAGTTTCACCACCACGCTTGGATCGTATTCAAACCCAAGATAGGTTTGCGCTTTTAAACAGGTAGAAGAAAACAGCAAGAAGCCAAAAAGCAAAAATTTCATAGGAATCCAATTGTTTACCCAAAAGACAATACGAATAGTCTTTACAGAAAGGCAACGTTTCGACACGAATGTAGTTAAATGAGTAAACATCTACAAATGAAAAAAGGGGTACTTATTCTAATGACGTTTATGCTGACTGTTTGGTCGCATGCACAAGATTCCATGTCGGTTCTTTTCATCGGAAACAGCTATACTTATGCCAATGATCTGCCTAACATGACGCGTCAACTGGCCGAATCAATGGGAAAACAGTTAACCGTAGGTTCTAAAACCAACGGTGGTTATACCTTTCAAAATCACACAACCGATCCGTTAACCTGGGCAGCCATGCATCAGCAAAATTGGGACGTCGTGGTATTGCAAGCTCAAAGTCAGGAACCCAGTTTCCCCGATGATCAGGTCGATAGCGGCACCATTCCTTATGCCAAACAACTAGCCGATAGCGTTGCCACGATCAATGCCTGTTCGAATGTACTTTACTTCATGACGTGGGGGCGAGAAAATGGTGATCCGCAATGGGCACCCATCTCGACCTTTGCCGGAATGAACGAACGACTTTACAATGCCTATATGCGCATGGCAGATACAACAGAAAGCATGGTAGCTGCAGTTGGTGCCACATGGAAATATGTTCGAGATAATTATCCTTCTATTCAACTGTATTCCGGAGATGGTTCTCACCCTAGTGCTGCAGGTTCTTATTTGGCAGCTTGTACCTTTTACACATCATTGTTTCAAACACCAATAACCGGAGCCACTTATACGGCAGGGCTGGATGCACAAACAGTTGCGCAATTGCAAGGAGCAGTTGATTTAGTGATTCTTGATAGTCTGGACCATTTTAAACTACACCCGATCAATGAACCTGTACAAGCAAACTTTACATTCAATGAAGGAAACGGTTTTGTGCAATTCACCAACACCTCCATACGCGAAGATCAGTTGAGTTGGGATTTTGGTGACGGTAATACCAGCATACTTGAAAATCCGGAGCATGTATACGGAAGTGCCAACATCTTTACGGTTACATTAATTGCTTCGAATGGCTGTGCATCCGATACTGTTACACAAGTAGTGGAGACCCAAATAGAAGGAATCGATGAACTCGCACAATCGGGAGTAGAACTGCGCGAATTCAATGATCATTTTGAGATTTTATCTGCAACGCAGGAACTTTCGTATTCCATTTATTCCATCGATGGCAAACTGGTTCAATCAGGCCATATCTCGATTTCGGAACCAACTATCATTTCCAAAACAATTGATCTGGGATTCATCCTATTGAAGAATGAACTTCGTCCTATTTACAGTAATCGATTCGTTACCTTAAAATAAAACTTGTAAAAATACTGCCACTTTTTGGCAAGTTAAACCATTCAACTCGGGGAGAATAACCTATTCTTACCCGAGTTTTTGTCTGAAGCCTAATTCGTCATAAATAAGTTAGCATTTATTCATTCAGGCTTAAAAAACCGAAATGAAACACAACTTGATCAAAACAGTTGAAAATCAGCATAAAAACGACCCAATTATTCATAATCACACGCTTATAGAGAATAACCAGTCAACTAAACCGATATACTAAGAAATATAGCTTGTTAACATAAATTTTATTTTTTCTGATTAAATTTTAACAATCAGTTTACAGTTAATTATAAAAAATAAAATAATCATAATTATTTTGTTAAATACCGAACTAACAGTTTAGAGTAGAAGATAGCCTCAAAATACCTATCAAAGCATTGATTCACAGTCATATAATGAGAATTTACTCACCCAAAAACGCTTAGTTACACAAACCAAACACCTTGTTTGTACTTGCCTTTTATTATAAACAATCACATTTTAATTGACTGGTGTTCGTTTTTTGCGGAATTTTGTACCCAATAATTTAATTAGCTTATGAGAAATTTTAACTTTAATCGAGTTATCAAAAGATCGCTGTTGCTTTTCAGCTTCATTTTGGTAGCAAGCGGATTGAAGGCACAATTGACTGGAATTAAAACGATTCCTGCGGATTATGCTTCAATTGCTTTGTTCGTTACCGATGTCAATACACAAGGTGTTGGCGCAGGTGGTGTAACATTAAATGTACCTGCAGGGTACACTGAAACCTCTACTGGAGTGATTTCATTGACTGCTACCGGTACTATTACAAATCCAATCATCATCCAAAAATTTGGTGCAGGTGCTAATCCAGTAATCACTTCTTATACTGGTGGTACTGGTACACCGGCAACAGTTCTCCAAGACGGTATTTTTGCGTTGATTGGTTCTGACTATGTTTTAATAGATGGGATTGATTTAACTGAAAATGCTGCGAACACAACCAATCCTTCTACAATGGAGTATGGTTTTGGTTTGTTTAAAGCAAGTGCCACTGATGGTTGTCAATTTAATGCAATTCGCAATTGTGTTGTGACGTTGAATCGTGTGAATAATGCTTCAGGTACCGCACCTGCTTTTGATGGTTCACGTGGTATCAATGTAGTCAATTCATTGATTACAACTCAAACAACAGCAGTAACTGTTACTGCTGCAACTGGGTCTAACTCAAACAATATATTTTACTCGAATACGCTACAAAACGTAAATATAGGTATAGCCCTTTCTGGATTTGCTGCTGCAACTCCATTTACATTAGCTGATACAGGAAATGACGTAGGTGGTTCTTCTTTGGCTACTGCGAACTCAATTTTGAACTTTGGTGGTGGTGGTACAACTAGCCCTGCTGCAGGTATCCGAACGGCTAATCAGTGGACATTGAATGTCTCGTTTAACACAGTCAATAACAATACAGGTGCAGGCATAAATCATGCGACAACGCTGCGCGGAATTTTAATTGGTGCAGCAACTTCTGCTAATGCAACCATTAATAACAACACAGTTACTGTTGTTTCAGGTGCTACTACTTCTTTGATGGAAGGTATCTCGAATGCTTCAGGATCAACTGCTGCTGCTAATACGATTAATATTAACAACAACACTGTCAATATGGCGTATCCAACTGCGACTACCGGTTCAGAAACGGGGATTGCAAATACATCATCGGCTAGCACGGTTAATATTAGTGGAAATACTGTAACAAGTGTTCTTGCTTTGCCATTGGCACAAAATGTAATGGCTGGTACGGGTACGCTAATTGGTATTGCTGGAGGAAGCCCTGCAACATTGCTTACTGTCAATAACAATGTGATTCAAAATTTTGCCAGAACTTCTATTGCTGGTGGAACAACACGTGGAATTGTTTTGGGAACATCACCCACACAAACTGCTTCCGGAAATACAGTTGAGAATATTGCCTACGCAACACCAACTTCAACAGGTAGTATCGATGGTATTTATAGCTTGTCAAGCGCAGTAATAGTAAATATTACCAATAATATCGTTCGTAATTTATCCACACCAACAACGGGTACCATTACGGGAATTCGTGAGAATACCGTTGCTGGTACTAAAACGATCACTGGAAACCAAATTTATGGTTTCGCAACTACCTCGGGTGGTGCAGGTGGTGCTTCTTTTAATGGAATCTTTACCTCAGTTGGTACTGTTACGGTTCAAAATAACACCATTTACAATCTAGTTTCTACAGGAACAACAGGTGGTACTGGAGGAACAATTTCAGGTGTAAGCACGAATGGTGGTACAACTACCTCAATTTTAGCAAATAAAATCTATGACCTTGCTTCGAATTCAACAAATCCAGTAGTGTCTGGAGTGTTGGTTTCAGGAGGAACAACAATTAATGTTCATAATAACTTAATTGGTGATTTAAGAACACCTTTTGCAAATGCTGCAAATCCATTGATTGGTATCAATGTAACTGGTGGAACAACTTCAAATATTGCCTACAATACGGTTCATTTGATTGGAAGTAGCGCTGGGGCCTTGTTCGGATCGAGTGCAATTTCTGTTTCTACAACACCAACAGTTAACTTGAATAATAATATTTTTTCGAATACTTCAAGTGCTAATGGAGCAGGTCTTGCAGTAGCATATAGACGTTCAACTACAACGTTAACATCTTATGGTGCTACTTCAAACCGTAACGATTTTGTTGCTTCTACGATCTATACAGATGGAACTACTCCTCAAGCTACACTCGTTGCATACCAAGCTTTAGTTGCAACAAGAGATGCTAACTCTATCAGTCAAGCCCCTAACTTTTTAAGTACAACAGGTGCAAACTCAACTTTCTTACACATTAATGTTACTATATCTACATTGTTAGAAAGTGGTGGCGCTGTGTATGCAGGAGTTACAACTGATTTTGACAATGATATTCGTCAAGGAGCTGGTGGTTATGCTGGTACTGGAACAGCACCGGATATAGGAGCTGATGAATTTGAATTGGCTCTTGTGAATTGTGCCGCTGCAAGTGGAGGAACAATTTCACCTGCAACCAATACCGTTTGTGCAGGAACTACTCGATTGATCACTTCAGTTGGTGCAACTAACCTTAACGGTAATACATACCAATGGAAGGTCTCTTTAACTCCAGGCGGTCCATACTCAAATGTAGTAGGTGGTACTGGAGCAACAACTACAGCTTATACAACTGGTGTTTTAACTCCGGGAACTTACTATTATGTTTTAGAGACAAGTTGTTCTTTTGGAAGTTTAACTGGTCTTTCAAATGAATACACATTAGTTGTGAATGCTTTACCAGTCGTTTCGGTAACACCTCCAAGTGCTACCTATTGTATTGGAGGAACTGCTGTTGCTTTAACAGCAAGTGGTGCGTTTACATACGCATGGTCTCCTGCTGCTGGATTATCAGCTGCAACTGGAGCCAATGTAAATGCTACACCAGCTTCGACAACTACTTATGCCGTTGTAGGAGTTGATGCAATCGGTTGTACAAGTTTGCCAACAAATGTAGTGGTTACTGCAACCTCAATTCCTGCCATTGCTTCTGTTACAGCAACACCTTCAAGTGTTTGTTCCGGTGGAAGTTCTCAATTGCAAGCTGCTTCGGCTACTTCTCCAGTGAATGAATATGCCTTTAGCGCTGGTACGGGTACAACCTTAGATCCTATGACTGGAGCTACAACTCTAATTACAACAAGTAACGATGATACACCAAATGCCGCTCCTGTAGGAATTGGTTTCACCTTCCCATACAATGGTTCGTCGTACACACAATTCTCTGTGTCTCCAGATGGTTGGTTATTGTTGGGTGGAGCTACTGCGGTAGCCGATTTTTCTAACCAAGTAACAGATGCTACTAACATCCCTAAAATTTTCCCTTATTGGGATGACGTTGCTACGGGAACAACAGGAAATGTAACTTATGTAGTAACAGGAACTGCTCCGAACCGAATTTTAGTTGTTCAATGGTTTGTAACTGTTCCACGCAACTTAACTGGTGCTGCGAACTCAACATTCCAAGCTTGGTTATATGAATCGAATGGAAAAATAGAATTCCGTTATGGTACGATGGGAGCATCAGCAATGTCTAGTTCTGTAGGCTTAACTGGTAGTGTAACCAATTTTAACTCTGTTACCATCGCTTCCAATACCAACAGCATTGCAACTCCAAACGACCTGAATGCAGGACAACCTGTGTTAGGTACTATTTATACATTTACCCCACCAACATATACGTATGCTTGGACTCCAGGTACTTTCTTGAATAGCACAACAATTGCTAATCCATTGGCTTCCGGTATTACCGCGACTACAACGTATAATGTAACGGCTACCAATGGAGGTTGTACATCAGCTCCTTCTCCGGTAACAATTACGTCTGGTTCAGCGTTGACATCTTCAGCAAGTATCACGCCTTCGAATACAGTTTGTGCTGGTACAGCAATTACCATTTCAGCTACTGGAATTGGTGGTGGTGCTCCTTACACGTATGCTTGGACTGGTCCTAACGGATTTACTTCTACAAGTGCAAGTAATCCGATTGCTTCTGCAGCAGCAACTGATGCAGGTTTGTATAGTGTAACGGTTACAGATAACTGTGGTGCAACTTCAGTGAGTACTGTAACGTTAACAGTGAACGCATTGCCGGTTGTATCTGCGACACCTGCAACTTCATTGTATTGTTCTCCTGGAACAGGTGTTACTTTGACTGCAAGCGGTGCAACAACGTATGCTTGGTCACCAGCATCCGGATTATCTGCAACAACCGGTGCTTCAGTAACCGCTACTCCAAGTTCCAATACAACCTATACTGTTATTGGTACTGATGGAAATGGATGTACAGCTTCAGCTACGGCAATAGTTAATTCTGCTTTAGCAATTACTTCGGTGACTGCTACTGCAACTCCAACTTCTACATGTACCGGAAACTCTGTATTAACAGCTTCTGCAACGTTGCCATCATCTAGCTATTGCCAACCAACTTATTCAAATGGTACTGGATTTGGTGATTACGTGAGTTTAGTTCAATTAAATACATTGAACAATGCAACGGCTGGTTCAGGTTCTCCTTATTATACATTGTATCCAACAGCTGGGTCAACAACAACCACGTTAACTGCAGGATCAACGTATACAATCACGTTGAGCCCAGGAACGTACACTCAAAATGATTTAGCTGCTTGGATTGATTTCAATCAAAATGGAACATTGAATGATGCCAGTGAAAAATTGGGTGAAACCAATAACGTCGGTGCTGCCCCAGCAACCACTGCATTCACGTTTACGGTTCCTTTAACAGCAAACAATGGTGTAACTAGATTACGTGTTCGTGATATGGATTATGGTCTTACGAATGCTATGGATCCATGTGGTGCGCAATCCACTTTTGGAGAAACGGAGGATTACAACATTACCATTGTTGGTGGAGTTGATCCATATACGATTACTTGGAGTCCAGCCACTTATCTATCATCTACGTCAGGCCCTAGTGTATCTGCATCAGGAATTGCAGCGAATATTACATACACTGCTACTGCAACAACTGCTGCTGGTTGTACAAATTCTAATACGGCATCTGTTACTTTACTTGCTCCAACGAGCTCGTCTTCAACAGTTACAGCTTGTGGTTCATATACATGGGCTCAGAATAGTACAACATATACTACTTCTGGCGCTTATACCGCAGTAATTCCTAATGCTGCTGGTTGTGATTCAACAATCACATTGAACTTAACAATCAATCAGCCGACTTCATCAACGGTAACGGTTGCGGCTTGTGGTTCATATACCTGGGCTGAAAACACAACTACGTATACTGTTTCAGGTTCTTACCCAGTAGTTCTTGCAGGTGCCAACGCTGCAGGTTGTGATTCAACGGTAACATTGAACTTAACAATCAATCAACCGACTTCATCATCGGTAACTGTTGCGGCTTGTGGTTCATATACTTGGGCTGAAAACACAACTACCTATACTGCGTCAGGTTCTTACCCTGTAGTATTGGCTGGCGCGAATGCGAATGGTTGTGATTCAACAATTACGTTGAACTTAACGATCAACCAACCGACTTCATCATCGGTAACAGAGGTTGCCTGTGGTTCATATACTTGGGCTGAAAACGGAACAACTTATACTGCGTCAGGTTCTTACCCTGTAGTATTGGCCGGCGCGAATGCGAATGGTTGTGATTCAACGATTACGTTGAACTTAACGATCAACCAACCGACTTCATCATCGGTAACAGAGGTTGCTTGTGGTTCATATACTTGGGCTGAAAACGGAACAACGTATACTGCGTCAGGTTCTTACCCAGTAGTTCTTGCAGGTGCAAATGCTAACGGTTGTGATTCTACAGTAACGTTGGTATTGACTATTACCGGTCTTCCAACTGCTACTGCTACAGACAACGGAGATGCAACCATTACAGCTTCTGCCGGTGCATCATATCAGTGGATTGATTGCGCAACCAACACAGCGATCGCAGGTGCTACGTCACAAACGTATACAGCTACTGTAAACGGTGATTACGCAGTGGTTGTAACCAACGCCGGTGGATGTTCTGATACATCTTCTTGTGTAACTATTGATTACATCGGATTAACGGAAATCACAGATGCTAGCATCCAAGTATTCCCTAACCCGACAAACAGTGATGTAACTATTACCATGACTGCTACTGAAGCTTCGGTTGAAGTAGTAGATGCTCAAGGTAAAATCTTACAAGCAGTAACAGTTGGTAACGGAGAGAAAGTAAATCTTTCTACTTACGAAACCGGTGTTTACTTCTTGAGAATTCGCACTGTAAACGGATCAACTTTAGAACGAGTTGTGAAACAACAGTAAGATTCACACATAATCTTTAAGGAAAGGCTGTCATTCATTTGGCAGCCTTTCTTTTTTGATTGAACTCACCAATATATAAATGACAATGAACGCTCTCCATGTATTATCATAAAACAAGAAGACAAAACAGTAAGAGATGATTGGTTGAAGACCTCTTTACTCTAGTTGCTATTTTAGCAATATTGTATTACATGATTTCAATGAATGTATACTAAAATAGTTTCCATAGAAAACAGATAAAATCGCTCTAGCCCTTTATTTTCAGTAGTTGTCGTAAGATCCCGAACTTACGTTCGCGTTCGCAATCATCCAAAGGCTGACACGTATCCCGAACTTGCTCAGAAAATAGCCGACACCTGAATTAGAAAGATTTGTGAATAATGTCTGATTAGACGATGAAAATGAGCAGAAACGTGCCTCTTGTATTGGTACTAACCTGAGTTTGCTCTAATACTGGGCTCGTGTTAAATACAAAAACCGTCTCAACATTTGTTAAGACGGTCATTATTGTTTGTTTTAATTGTTTTATTATCGTTTCATCAAACTCTGCTCTAATGGCTTATCCACAATGAACGTTTCTCCGAATTGATTCAGCACACCTTCCACATCTTGCAGGGTAATGAAGTTTGCTGCAATCACGGTTATTTTACCATCAGCCAATTCAACGGAAACATAACCTTCTTTCGTTTCCATAGCTTGTGCAATCGAAGTAAAAAGGTCAGTTGATACCGTTCCTTCTTTCAATTGACTTACAAAACGGTGACTTTTTACACCCGTTCTGAATTCTTCTGCGCGTGCTCTTTCCTGGTTTTGAAGAAAGGTTTGTTGCTGGCCGAAACTTGTCATTCCAACCAATATAAAACCGCCTATTAGGATTAATCTTGTCATCATCTTACATTACTTTAATTAGTTTCTTGCGAAGAACGATCGCATCTGTTTTGGTGGTAATTGAATAAACGCCTTTTGACCATTCTTCAGAAGGTAAATTCAATTGATTCGGACCTTCTTTTAACTGGAAAACTTGCGTGAATACCGTATTTCCCGATTGATCGCACACTGTAACCATTACCTCATCCTGAAATTCTGAAATGTATTCAATCACAGCGGCATGTTTTGTTGGATTCGGGTAAACCACCGCAATTTGTCCTAAAGCTTCTGTCCTGTTTACAGAAATTACTTCCGTAGGGTTTATTCTTCCATCTAAATCTAGTTGGTCAATGCGGTAGTAGTTGATTCCTTTAGGTGCCGTTTCATGCACAAACTCATAATACTGATCAACGGTTGTTGTACCGGCTCCATCGATTGTACCGACGGTTGAATAGTTTATTCCGTCAAGGGAGTGCTTGATTTCAAACAACTTATTGTTTTTCTCACTCAAGGTCATCCATGTCAGGTGATTTCCCAAATCGGTTGAAATACCTTTGAAACCAACCAGTTCAACAGGTAAAATCCCTGTTCCCGACCAGCCAGAAATGGTAAATTCACATCCGTCGCCCGAGTTACCATCGATCATGAGTAAGTATTGGTTACCTATGGTTAATCCGGTAGCTGTAACTGTTCCCAAGGTAGTATTTCCGGGGTTGTAGCAATTAGACACAGAAGTAAAGCCTGTGCAGCATCCACCTGTGTAGGTAACACTGTACACATGCGCCTGTATTCCAAAACCGCTCACACATCCACCTACATAAGTAATAGGGAAGCTAGCAGTAGTGGCAGTTGCGGTAAATTGATACCAAGAGTTGTTTTCGATAGAACCACAGAATACGGAACTTACATTACCCGGTTGATCTGAAGAGAAGGTAACATCCGTTGATGCCGAAAATGTGCCGGGACCTTGTGTTAAAGTAGCCGGTGTCGGGCAATAATCATTTGTTCCTGCAGTAGGACCTGATATACCACATGGCTGTGCTTGCGCAACACAAATTGAAAACGTACCTGTTCCACCACCGTAATCCCACATGCGAATATATACTGTGGAACCGGCTGTTAGTCCACTGGCATTGATTAACGACATCGCTCCGTTCGGTGAAGAATCATCATCACAAGAAACCAATGTTAACGATCCACAAGCTCCTGTATAAAGCGCCATTCCGCTATCAGTTGTAGTTCCGGTTTGGCTATCAATTTGCACCGATCCTGAGGCAGGCACAACAAAACGAAACCAAACATCCGGACCGGAATAGCTGGCACAACCCGGCGCGGGAACACCTGCTGAATTGGTTGAACCAACTGTAGTTCCTGCAGTATAAGAGCAAGTAGCTCCAACCGTTAGTAAGGTAGCCGAGCATGGATCATCATTGCCCATTGGAGTTGGTGACGAAGCACAAATAGAAAATGTTCCATTGTTATTATTTCCGTATTCCCAAACGCGAATAAATAACGTTGAGCCAGGAGTAAGTCCCGTAGCTGCCAAGTAAGACATATTTCCGTTCGGAGACGAATCATCATCGCATGAAAGCAAGGTAAGCGATCCGCAAGTTCCGGTATATAACCCCAATCCTGAATCGGTTATTACTCCTGTGTTCATATCAATAATCACTTGCCCGTTGGCCGGTACCACTACCGAAAACCAAACGTCACCACCCGAATAACTTGCACAACCCGGAGCGGGTACTCCCGCACTAGCAGTAGCGGCTGCATTCGTATAAGATGAAAAGCTACATGAAGCTCCTACAGTGAGTGATATTGCAGAACAAGGATTATCATTTGCGGGCTGAGCCCAAGCGAAACCCGTTGCCAAGAGCAACGTGCTGAGTAGTAATTGGCGCATTATGTGTAGTAAAATTTGTGCGTCCCTAAATTACGACAACTACTACTTTCGGAATCTAAAAATCAAGATAGATGAACAAACTTGATTTATGGCTGAACATTTTCGTAAATCAAACACAACAAAAGTTTAATATTAAACCGGCTAAATCTTTATCTGTTAAAATTAACACAACAAGACCCCTGCTTTTATGTCCTCGAATCGACTCTTGGACGCATCAGATCGTTTCAAAAAACACATCTGCTTCTTTTCTCACCTTGGCTCGAAATTGATAAGCATCTTCGGATGAGCGATACCCCAATGCCACCGCCAATACAGCTGAATGGTGGTTGAGTTGTAACAATTCATTGTACGCTTTACTGTTGAAGCCTTCCATCGGAGTAGCATCAATGTGCAATAAGGCCGCTGTAGTAAGTAGATTTCCCAAACCGATGTAAGCTTGTTTAGAATTCCAGTCGAATTGTTGCGCTGGAGAGAGCTGAGCTGTTGTAGATTTCATCATTTTGGCAAAGCCATTCAGCTGATTCACATCTAAATCGCGCATAGTAGCAACAAGATCAATATAGGCATCGATATGGGGCGTTTCAAGGGTGTTTTGCACTGCAAATACAAAATAATGTGACGCATCGGTTACCTGAGCCTGACCATAAGATTGATGAAACAGTTGTTCACGCAATTCGGCTGATTCAACCACAATTACTTTATAAGGTTGCAAACCGTAGGATGAAGGAGCAAGTCTGATGGATTCTTTCAATACCTCCAGATCGGTTTCATTGATCTTTTTAGTGACGTCGTATCGTTGAGTGGCATAACGCCAACGCAGTTGTTGTATAATCGTATTCATTGTGTTTGTGTTGTTTAAAGCTCAATCTGAACGATGAGCGGTTTGGTACTTTTTCTGACGATTCTCTGTTTGTATGAACGTTCTTTATAGAAGAACAAAGATACCCAATCTTTTGTTTTTACTTACCGCAGTAAGCAAATGATTATTATAACCTGATTCCTAATTAGGCGTGAATTATTCGAAACAAAACCGAAAACCGGTCACTTCTAATGCGTTGAAATCCAGTAAAGGTTGACGAAATCCTCTTAAAACCCTACTTTTTTTTCGCGAAATACTTGTCAGAATAAATAAATGATGTACATTTGCACACGCTTTTAACGAAAAGCATTACACAATTCTTAAAGTCAGCTGTTGCTGACCCGCAAGCGGAAAGAAATTGGTTTGGTAGTTCAGTTGGTTAGAATACATGCCTGTCACGCATGGGGTCGCGGGTTCGAGTCCCGTCCAGACCGCACAATTCGTTAGAAGAAAAGTCCTATATGGCTGTAGGAAATAGAGATCCTCAAGATGTATCAATGTCTTGAGGATTTTGCTTTTTATGAAGAATCACTTTCATGGAAACTTACACTGTCTATATTAATTATTCTGAGAAGTTTGACAAATACTATATTGGTCAAACTGAAAACTTCAAATCCAGATTACTTCTTCATAATTCGGGGTTAGTTCAATCAACAAAACCTTATATTCCTTGGGTAAATGTTTTATTGATTGAAAAATCATCTCGCTCAGAAGCAATAATTCTCGAGAAGAAACTGAAGAATTTAAATCGAGAACGATTGATCTCGTTTATTGAAAAGTACAAATAATATGGCCCCGACGTGCCGACATTTATCGTCGGCAGTCGGGATTCAGACACCACCGACGATAAATGTCGGGGTCGTCTGAACTGTAGGAAATAGAGATCCTCAAGATGTATCAATGTCTTAGGGTTTTTGATTTTATGAGAAATCTGATTTCATGGAAGCTTACTTCGTTTACATCATCTATAGCCAATCCGGAGACTGTTATTACAAAGGTTTCTCTGAAAATCCCGAGAAGAGATTATTGCAACATAATAATAAAGAAAGTCGCTATACGAGCAAGCATTGCGATTGGATATTGATCTACCTTGAACGTTTTGAAACAAAAAGGGAAGCTTTGATTCGCGAAAAGGGATTGAAGAAATACTCTAAAATGCAAATTGGAGAATTAATCAAATCACCCAAGAATATAATTGTTGGTTAGAATACATACCTGTCATCCCCAAGCATCTTGGGGATTAGAAGAAAAGTCCTATTATTAAACATAGAAAATATAGATCCTCAAGATGTATCAATGTCTTAGGGTTTTTGATTTTATACGAACATTTGACTAATTAGCCACATGGGGCGAAAATCAGTTCAGTAATACTCCCCCACTATGAGTCGTTTATCAGATTTCGAGACAGACTACGAATGTGCCGAATTTATATACCTATTTATTCACGAAAGATATACTCAAGAAAAGATTGATTTACTAACTATAATTGAACCGATGCCTTCCGAACATGCGAGACAGTTATCAATCCAAATACGTTCTTCCCCTTTTTAAAATCGCGTTATTCTAGTGACGGAATGGATCACATATCAAATTGTAATTGTATCTTTAGGTCATCATTTTAGCTAAACTTATGAAACAGGCTCTACTTCTTGCTACGTTTTCAATTATTTGGTCAATAAGCTCATTCGCACAATGCACACCAGATCCTCAATTCACCTCTCAAGGACTTTATCCTGACAGTATAACAGGTTTGGAACAAGCATGTGTCGGTGTGCCATACACTCAAGTAATCACACATGTGGTTCCTGTAGATACTACATTTTTTATTGGACCGGTTTCTTTGACGCTAACAGTCGACAGCATTGTTGTTACGGGTATTGCGGGACTTCCTCCCGGAATCACCTACAGCTGTTTCGATGGACAAAACGTAACATCTCCCTCAGACGGTTGTTCATTTGAAGGCGGAACAATAGGTTGCCTTTCCATCGACGGAACTCCAACTGCTGGTGACGTAGGTGTGCATAATCTAGAAATCTCTCTTGATCTTTATTTGTCAGGACAAACAACTCCACAAGCAACGACAATTATTGATTATTATAATCTTGAAGTAATCGCGGCCTCCATTTGCGCCGTTGGAATGAATGACATATCAACAATAAAGTTCAATCTATTCCCTAACCCGGTGAATGAATCATTCACCTTAGACGGATTGGACGGATTGCATATTTCGACTGTTTGCATCACTAATTCAGAAGGAAAAATATTGGTAACTGATGAAGAAGTAACATCTTCATCAGTTGATCTGAACGTAGCTCATTTCGATAGCGGAATTTACTTCATTCGAATTACACATGACAATTATGTCGATGTTGTTCGTTTCATTAAGGAATAAAATCCAAAAGACTGCACTGGGAGTCATTTCTTCATCAGCCCAACGCCTTGGTGCAGGAGAACTGGAAAAGCTTTAGATAATCAATATCATTTGTTTTTGATTTTATAGCGCTTTAACCACATAGGAGGAAAACGTAGGAGGTTCTGACTCCATCTTTGATGAGGGATTGTATGGGATGACATTTCCCGCACCATCCAACATTTTCTCCCTACCATTACCTTCATCCAACACTAACAATAAATCGTGCGTGTTTTGTTTGGTAAACTATTTCTTTGTTTGGCACTAACTACCTTCAGCATTTCAGCTGGTAAGGCTTAGTTTGATCCGAATATCAACCTCCCATACCGTTCCTCCAACAACTCCAAATAAGCTTGTTTCATCTCATCCGATAAAAATGAATTGTTAATCCATTTGATTGCCGTGGGTTTGTTCTTGGAAAAACGGTTAAAAACTCCTTCCATTTGTTTGGGTGTTAATTCTAAGCCTTCGCCGAATTGTTCAAAATAGGCACGTGTCAATTTTTTCTTTTTTCCTCCTAAGGTTAGAGCAAGTTCTTCTTTATCTTCCGGGTTGACTATTCGTACGTTCAGCAAGTCATAAGCCGGAGCGATGGACCAGCCGGAAGTTGTGCGAATCATAGAGAAATTCTTGAGATGCATATCATTATTCCCGGTTAAGTAGCTGAATACTGTGAGCTCAAATAAATAGACTGAATCCAATAGCGTATTTTCTGAATAGCTCTTGATTGCTTTACCCACTTTTTCCATCGAGCTTTTGTATTTATCAACTGCTTCCGTGATTTGGAACATATCGAGCATGTGAATTTTCTCACCGGTTTTCGTTCGATCAATTCGCTTGGTGAGATAACACAGTTCGTTGGACTTCAATCGAATTAAGGTTGATTCTACAACCGGGATTCCAAATGCTTCAGCAATTCTCATGGTGACATGCTCATTCTCGGGCATTTCAGCAAAATGTTCAGAAGGTGGTTTGAAAATATAGTTTCCGCCCAAAGCTCCCACAACGGTTAAACGACTTCCAGGTCCGGCAGGCAAATCCTTCATTACGGTCATCGACAACTTGGGCTGTACCCCCGGAACGGCAACGCTTCTTTCTACTACCATTTTCGCCAATTCAACCATTTCATGAAGCGAATGATCGAGCTTTGGAGGTTCAGGCATTCCGAAAAACTTTTTACTACATTTTTCATGGAAATCGTTGGTTGATTCCAATTCCTGATAGCAGTATAAACACTTATTCATCGTCTTTTTCGAGTATTGGTATAACACTTACGGCTCCTATGCAATTTTGACAGCATGCAAGCAGCAATCCCATTCGGTCGTTTCGATTGATCTTCCAATTCTTCGATGCGATATCCAACAACCATCCCTCCGGAATCAATCCTTCAAAAAAAGGAAACAACCGTTTTTCGCGAAAGGGAACTATTGAAACAGGCATTGAAAATGTAATAAAATCTGTTGGATGCTCTTCTACATAGTTTGTGTCGTATTGAAACACATACTCACCTTCAGTTGTTTCCGTCAGAATCCCGGCGAGGGATTCGTTATAATAAATTTCCGCTCGTCTCATGAGGCGTGATCCATTAATTCCTTGCTACTTGCAGCAATCAATTCGTGACCAAACATTTTGAGCACAAGGTTCACCTTATCCATGTTTAAATTGGTTTTACCCTGCTCAATTTTGCGAATAACAGTTAACGCAACACCTGCACGTTCAGCAAACTCTTCCTGCGTTAATCCAACTTCTTTCCTGCGTTCTTTTACGAACTCTGCCAATTTCTTCATTATATGCTTTTAGATATAAAACATAATATTAAGTCATTTTATATGCATTTGCAACTATTCTGAACTAAAACAACATTTTTATATGCTATTACATATACCAAGCCTAACTTATTGTAGCTTGTAAGAAAAGTAGTTGCGTACCTTGCATAAAAAACCCCAAAGACTTCTCTCCGGGGTTGTCGATACTATTTTGGAGTTTCTCTAATGTTCACCGAGAATGATCAATTCATTCCACCTCTCACATAATCACTGAACTTATCGCGGAAAGTAGTGCTGTTATCCATTTGTGATTTGCTAAGCTTTTTGCTTTCTACCAAACCCCAGAGCACAAACTCTTTCAAGAAGTGCTTTTCGGTTGGTAATACATTGGGTTGGTATTTTTGAATCAAACTATCCAATGGTGTGATCGCATCGAGTTGTGAACGGTAAGTCGCGTCATCGGCATCATCCGTAAGGGCAAATTCATCTTGCTCGAAGAACCAATCTACCACGCCTTGATAAGGTCCGCTTTCACCTTGCTTTTCTAATTTTTCGACTTTCGGGAAATAACTTTCGAAGAGTGTTTTTACTGCCGATCCGATCAATTGTTCTGCCACATACGTGCTTCCCTCCTGCTCGCCTTCATATACCAATTCCATTTTTCCGGTAAGTGCCGGAATCACACCCATGAAGTCCGACAAACGAACACTGGTTTTGGGATTGTTGCTTTTCAGTCCGCGCAATTCGGCAGCGCTCACCAGGTTTTCAAAAGCCGAAATACTCATACGTGCACTTACTCCGCTTTTGCTGTCGATGTATTCACTTTCGCGGGCTTCAAAACCAATTTGTTCAATCAAGTCCATCGCCAAGCTTGGAACGCTGATGTTTTCTTTTTGCGCACCTTCCAATTTAGCTTCCTGTTCTGTAATGGTGCGTGCAATGCGAATGGTCTCGGGGTAATGCGTTAAAATCTGCGATCCGATTCGGTCTTTCAACGGCGTTACGATGCTTCCGCGATTGGTGTAATCTTCCGGATTGGCTGTAAACACGAACTGAATATCGAGCGGGAATCGCAAATGGAAACCACGAATCTGGATATCGCCTTCCTGTAAGATATTGAACAACGCCACCTGAATGCGGGCTTGCAAATCGGGTAATTCGTTGATCACAAAAATGCAGCGATTGGCACGTGGTATCATCCCGAAATGAATCACGCGCTCGTCGGCATAAGACAATTTCATATTCGCAGCCTTAATCGGGTCTACATCACCGATAATGTCGGCAATGGTCACATCCGGCGTAGCCAATTTCTCGGCAAAACGATCATTGCGGTGTACCCACGAAATCGGAGTGGCATCGCCTTGTTCGGCAATCACATCTTTGGCGTAGCGCGACAACGGATTCAAGGGATCATCGTTTACTTCCGAACCGGCAACAATCGGCATCCACTCGTCTAGTAAATTGACCATCAGTCGCGCCAGACGTGTTTTTGCCTGACCGCGCAATCCCAATAGGTTGATGTTGTGTTTTGCCAAAATAGCCCGTTCCAACTGCGGAATGACCGTGTCTTCGTAACCGTGAATGCCTTCAAACGGTTGTTTCCCGGAGCGCAGAGCTTCTATTAAATTGTTGCGTAATTCTTCTTTAACGCTTTTTGTTTGGTATCCCGAGGCTTTTAATTCGCCTAATGTGGTGTTTGTTTTCATACGTTTCTCTTTTGAAGACTGAAGACTAGTAGACTAAAGACTAAAGACGCTTTTTTATGAAACAGTGTCTTTAGTCTTTTAGCGAAGCGGTCTACAGTCTTAAGTCTTGGTTATCCTCTAATGCGTTTAATTCTATTTGTTTGGTAATCTTCAAAAATCATTTGCCCCAGTCCCTGAATGCCCGTATAGAAAGCTTTTCCTTGATTGGCCGATGTAAATTCGCGAATAAATTGTTGCAGGTACGGATCTTGCGCGATCATAAATGTGGTAATCGGAATGTGCAACTTACGTGCTTGCTGAGCTGTAGTGTAACACTTATCCACGATGTATTTATCCAATCCGTTGGAATTCATGTAATACGAACCATCGGGCTCGATGACGCAACTCGGCTTCCCATCGGTGATCATAAAAATTTGTTTGTTGGTATTCCGCTTGCGACGCAGTAAATCCATGGCCAATTCCAATCCTGCAACTGTATTGGTGTGATACGGACCAACCTGCAAATACGGCAAATCTTTCGCTTCAATAGCCCAAGCATCGTCGCCGAAAACCAGAATATCGAGTGTATCTTTCGGATAACGGGTTTTGATCAGTTCGGCCAGCGCCATGGCTACTTTTTTGGCGGGTGTAATGCGATCTTCGCCGTAAAGAATCATGCTGTGACTAATATCAATCATCAGCACGGTGCTCATCTGTGCTTTGTAGAAACTTTCTTCCACCACCAAATCGCGCTCGTGAAGCTGAAAATCGCCTATACCATTGTTGACTTGTGCATTGCGCAGACTTTCGGTCATGGAAATGCGTTCGATGCCATCGCCGAAGTTGAATTGTCGGTAATCGCCGGTTTGTTCGTCGCCATTGCCGCTGTGTTTGGTTCGGTGATTTCCCACGCCACTTTTGCGCAAGTTCCCGAAAATCTGATCAAGCGCATGCTGACGAATAGCGCGTTCAGTTTTGGCGGTAATCACTGTTCCGCCCGTTCCGTCGTCATTGACCTTGTCTTTGATGTAGTTTTTCTTCCGCAGGTCTTCCACAAAATCATCGATGGTGTAATCGGGCGTGGTGAGTTCGTATTCTTTATCGAGCACCCGCAACCAGTCAATGGCTTCGTCGAAGTCACCGGAGGTGTGCGTAATGAGTTCTTTAAAGATGTCGAACAGCCGGTCGAAAGGCGATAATTCCGGCGCGGAATAGGGTGTGAATACAAATCCTGTTCGTTTCATGTTGTTTGTCTTGTTGATTCAACAACCGAGTAATTGAAGATGTTTTCGGCGTTGAAGGATTGTGTGTTTTTATAGGTTGAAATTACGGATAATTCTAGAGATTTCTTTGCTTTTTGATTATTCTAGCCAATGAATTAGTTCGAAATCCGAACGAATCGCCAAAGGGACGTAATATTGCAAATTTACGTGGCAATTTAATCCACGTAAATTTGCAATATTACGTCCCTTAATTTACTCCGAAATCGAGTTATCATCCAGTTTTTCATCATTCAAATCACCCAATTAATAAATTGTCAACCATATATTTCCAATTTATTAAATTAGCTCCATGAAAACTCCTGAGATACTCAATCAGTCAACCAAGATTTTTGGACACAAATGGTCCATTACCCTGAAAATAATCCCGATTATTCTAACGGTCACTTTGCTGAAGTTTTTAGCCCATTGGTACAATTGGGAAGTGATGGAACTGAATGCGCTTTTCACCAGTTTGGTAGCGGGAACCATCTTTTTGATCGGGTTTTTGATCACGGGTGTGTTGTCGGATTACAAGGAAAGCGAGAAATTACCCAGCGAATTGGCGGCAAGTATCAAAACGTTGATGGATGATAGCTATACGGTTTACAAAACCAAAAATTCCGAAAGGGCGCTGGAGTTTATGGAATACCAAAAAGAGTTGCTGAATACCTTGATGGATTGGTTTTACAAACGCGAACGAACACAAACATTGTTGCAAAAGATCAGTGGGATGAACGATTATTTCGCTGATTTTGATTTACAGGGCGTACAGGCCAACTACATCATTAAGATGAAAAACGAGCAAAACAGCTTGCGAAAAATGGTCTTACGCATTGATACCATTCGCGATATGGGGTTTGTAGGTTCGGCTTACGCGATAGTGGAAATCATGGCCATCGTGATTGCGCTCGGATTGATCAGCATTAAAATAGAACCGTTTTATGCTTCGTTGTTCTTCACCTTGTTGGTGACCTTTTTGGTGGTTTACATGTTATTGCTGATCAAAGACATCGACGATCCGTTTGATTATGCAGGCAATGGCGAGGGCGGAACGGAAATTTCACTGAAACCGTTGAATGATTTGTGTAGGGCGGTTGAGGAAGGACAATAATGGCATTTCGTTTCCCACGGATGCACTGATTTTTGCTCGCCTAACGGCAGCGCTTTTGTGAGACATAATCAGGTTCATTTAATTAGGATTGAGCCTAAAATGAGAACCGAAATCTGCTTCCCTCCTTGAGGAGGGATTGAGGGAGGTGGCAATCTATCATCATTGATTACGTCAATCTTTTTTTCGAAAATATTACATTCTAAACCATTACTTTTACACCAATATGATTCATTCAAACGCATATTATTTCATCCAACAAGGACTCGTTCCCTGTTATTTTCCCCAGCTACAGTTGGTGGAAACGGATGAACTATGCGTAAAAAATGACCTTTCTTGAGTTAGGAAAACGGAATTTATACACGATAGCAGGACGTCCAAAGTTGATTTGGGCGTTTTTTTTTGATTTTTTTTTCAAACAATGCAGTAATAAACAGACGACATAACGAAACAGTATTGAAACAACAAAGCAATTGGGAGACAGTCAGTTGACAAAAATGTGATTATTCGGAGACATCCGGGGTGGAATTTCATTGCCAAAACAACCATCCAACCAATTGATTATCAATAAATTAATTTCATTTTTTAGTTGCAGAATTCAAAAACCCGTTATAGATTTGCAGCATCAAACACTGAAGTATATGAAACAACAATACACATATCAAAACGGAAACACGGGCTGTTATCAGCTTGCGCAACGCCCCTCTTTGCTCCCGTGTGGAACTGTAGTTTATTCCATGGATATGACTTGATGTAGTAGAAGAAACACAATCTATTGCACAAGCATCTCCGAAACGAGGTGCTTTTTTTATGCCCTTAATTTTCAAGACAAGATGGCCGAAGGGTGAAGGCATCGGATTGCAAATCCGGTTTTTATGAGTTCGAATCTCATTCTTGTCTCTGAATTCGAGTAGTAGAGGAGCGGTTTATCTCGCCTCATTTGGGATGAGGAGCACGTAGGCCTGTCTGCCTATGGATGATTCGAATCCTACCTATTCGACAAAGCACTGCGGTGAAAACCGTTGCAGACAACTGTCTCTTGTTTGCAGATCTGCTGATAAAGCAGATCAGTGCTTTATTTCTGAGAAGATAACGGTGGTTGTTTACCCGTTTTGGATGCGGGAGGTCGCAGGTTCGAACCCTGCTTCTCAGACAAAATTGCCCTGTAGTGTAATGGCAACACACGTGGTTTTGGTCCACGTACTATAGGTTCGACTCCTGTTGGGGCAACTTTTTACTGCGGAAATGGCGGAATGGTATACGCGCCTGATTTAGGATCAGGATGATGAGAGTTCGAGTCTCTCTTTCCGTACCAAAAAAATAACGGCTGCAGAAGTTTTACTTCGCAGCCGTTATTTTTTTGTCTTCATTCTCGCTCTCTTTCTCATTCTGAGGTTTCTTTCTCATTCTGAGGTTTCTTGTAGCCGTTATTTTTTCAGTCAGCCGCGTCAGATAGAATGATGTTATATGCCGCAGGAAAATCATATAAAAACATAGGCTTTACCTTAACGTGAGTTCAATTGTTTAAACTCAATTAGAAATTCAACTCAACCGTCCATTCAATTTCATTCAATCGCTTCTTTAGCAATTTCAAATCGCTGATCATGTTATCAAAATCAGGGGATTCAGCATAAATCATTTCTTCTTGCATTCTCCTGTAATCTTGCTTCCAGACGTCGATGACTGCGTCAGGAGGAATTGGATTGATCGATTGCGGTTGATGCAAATGGTAGTCGACTCCACCAATTTTAGTAAATCGGTGACGATGGTTTACAATTACCTCATACAATGATTTATCTTTAATTGCTTTATCAAGCGTCTCTGTCTTGGATAGTTTATAAACATCATACAAATGTCGACTTAAACGATTAACACGAATTTGATCGTGGGGCTTCGAAAACTCCTCATGGAGCAGCATTATTTTCTCAAGTAGTGTTCTCTCAGCTTGAACTACGGGAATTACGACCGCAGGTGAATTGAAAAGATCGGGGAAATGAGTATCTACCAAAGATGATATCTCTTGCATAGAAAAGGGTTCAATCAGCGAACGGCAGCCGATTTCGATCTGAACCCTCGGATGGATGTATTCAGAATGTGGAATAACGCTTGGGTAATATAGATTGATGACCTTCGGATCTTGATCGGATTCCGTTGTTGATTCCAGCACCCAATTCACTCCTGTCAAACCTTTATCTGCAAATAGCTGCTGTAATTCAGGATAGAACGTCTCTGAGATGTGTTTGTTTGCAGCTTTTCTAAGCGCAGTAATCTGCTTTTTTGACAACTCTCCATTAAAGCCAAAGAAGGAACGATCAATAGCCAGATCAATATCTTCAGAGAATCGTTCAATTAGGTTCCAAGCTTTGCTTAACGAGGTCCCGCCTTTAAATACAAGATGCTTTGAAACATCCATTTCAAAAATAACCGATAATACCTGCACTACCCACCAGTCTTTTTCCACTGCATGCGAAGCCATTCCAGTCCGCGAACTTATTTCGTTGTAAATCGCGACTTTAGATGCGGCAGGTGTATTTAACCAACTATTCATAAGCGTTTGTTAAAGTGCTTTACGTAAAATGATGCGTATCCATTCCGGAGCAAATCGGATATCATGTTCCAATCGGTAAGGGTCTTCTTTCTTTAATTGTTCTAAAACAATTTCGATTTCTTGCTCCGTAATACAATCTTTTCCGATTTCCTTCAGCGCCTGAATAGCGAGAGTACTTAACTTACCTATCATTGCCAGGTTTTTGGGAGATGTTTTCTTAAAAACGATCTTCTGCTTCCCCAATTGTATTTTACGAGCCGAACCATCTGTCAGAAAAACCACATTCACAGGAATCTGCGATGAAAGGCCAAGGATGTTCATTGCCAGACTTCCCGTTGGAATGATACGTGCCCTGTCTCTTTTTGCAATGGATTGGGCTATATCTTCCACCGACGGCTTCACAAACCCCAAAAGAGGATCTGTTTCCAATCTGGAATAGATTCCTCGCGCCACTCGTTGAATACTATTGTCGTCCACCAAACGTTCTAACGCTTTCCCGACAGCTTTAGCGTTTCCAAACAGCAGAAAATCCTCGATAAAAAACAGCGAACCCCTCCTGGCTTTTTTAATTTTTGAAAACACCTTACTATCAATCGATTCAACCATTTTTTAAACTTATTTCTGTCGCAAAAATAGTATATAATTGCGACAAAACAATCTATAAAAAGGCGAAATAAAAAAGTGTTATGTATAGTAATCCCCGTCCTGAATAGTAGATCTACTATTCAGGACGGGGATTACTGCTCATAGGTTGCCTAATTCTGGGAAACTAGCTTGGTCTTTTCTCAGAATTAAACTTCCTCATTATAAAACAATCTCATTATAATCTGCCTTTATTTTTTCAGTCAGCCGCGGTTGGGAGAATCAAACTGAAAAACCTATGATTTATGTAACATCCAACTATCCTTGTGTAACACTTTCCAGCTTGTTTCCGCGGATATTTGTAGTTATCTATAAAACTAGTGTCCCTTGAAGATTTACATTAAATATATGGTGAGCCAGCGCTGCAAAATGGCGGTGAAAGAAGTGTTGAAAGGCATGGGGCTTCACTTTGTGTTTGTGGATTTGGGCGTGGTGGAAACAATGGAAGAATTGTCGGTAGAACAACGCCAGCAACTCAAATCAACTTTGCTCGAATTGGGGCTGGAGTTGATGGAAGATAAAAAAGCCGAACTTGCCCAACAGGTGAAGAAACTCATTCTCGATGTGATTTACCATTCAGAAGAAGAGATGAAAGTGAGTTTTACAACCTATTTGAGTGAACAAACCGGACAAGATTATCCTTATTTGGCCAACCTGTTTCTGGAAACTCAAGGTGTCACCATTCAGCAATTCATGATTCTGCATAAAGTAGAGCGCGTGAAGGAACTGATCATTTACGGTGAATTGAGCATTTCTGAAATTACCTGGAAGATGAACTACAGCAGTGTGGCGCATTTGTCTAATCAGTTTAAAAAAATAACCGGACTCACTCCTACCCATTTCAGGCAATTGAAAGAAAAACGATTGCAAACAATGGATGAAGTTGTCTCCTCAACTGTTCCCAACCCTTAAATCATGGAAATAGCTAAAAAAGAAGAGTCACAATACGTACGTAGTTTGATTGAAGCAAGCTTAGATCCGCTGGTTACCATTAGTGGTGCGGGTAAAATTACCGACATCAATGATGCTTCGGTACGCGTGACTGGGATTGGTCGCGAGGAACTGATTGGCACCGATTTTTCGAATTATTTCACCGAGCCGCAAAAAGCACGCGAAGTGTATCAGGAAGTCTTTGCCAAACGATCCGTTGCCGATTCGCCACTCACCTTGCGCCACAAAGACGGCAAACTAACCGATGTGTTGTTTAACGGATCGGTCTATACCGACGACCGCGAAAACGTGGTTGGTGTAGTGATTGTGGCCCGCGACGTGACCGACCAAAAACGCATTGGAACCGAATTGCTGGAAGCCAAAGAAGCAGCCGAACGCGCTACCACCATTGCCGAAGAAGCTCAATTGAAAGCCGAAAGCGCCACATTTATAGCTGAGAATGCTACCTTAATTGCCGAAAACGCTACGCTGATCGCTGAAAATGCGGTGAAGGCCAAGCAACAGTTTTTGTCGAATATGAGTCACGAAATCCGCACACCGATGAATGCCATTATCGGTTTTACGAAAGTGGTGCTCAAAACCGAACTCAGTGTCAAACAGCGCGAATACATAAGTGCCATCAAAACCAGTGGTGACGCGCTGATTGTACTCATCAACGATATTCTTGATTTGGCAAAAGTGGATGCAGGGAAAATGACTTTTGAAAAAACACCTTTCAAAATCCAATCATCTATTTCGGCAATGCTGCATTTGTTTGAAACCAAGATTCAGGAAAAAAATCTGGTGCTGACTAAAATATACGATGACAACATTCCTGAAGTATTGTTAGGCGATCCGGTGCGCTTGCACCAAATTATTTTAAATCTGGTGAGCAACGCTGTGAAATTCACCTCCACAGGGGAAATCACCTTGAGTGTTTCCTTATTATCGGAGGACGCTGAAAGAGTCGAAATTGAATTTGCGATTGAAGATACCGGAATCGGGATTGCAAACAGTAAACTCCCCAACATTTTCGACGATTTTCAGCAAGCTACCAGCGACACTTCGCGCTTGTATGGAGGCACAGGTTTGGGACTCGCTATTGTAAAACAACTGGTTGAATCGCAAGAAGGAAGCATCCGCGTCAACAGTCTGCAAGGCAAAGGTTCTACGTTTTCGTTCATACTCGGGTTTCTAAAGACTGATCAAGAAGCTCCTATGGATTTAGAATTGCTGGAATTGGATCCGGAAATTAAAAACATCAAAGTGTTGGTGGTAGAAGACATTGCATTGAATCAACTCTTGATGAAAACCTTGCTTGACGATTTCGGGTTTGAACGCGACATTGCCGGAAACGGCAAAATTGCCATCGAAAAACTGCGTACCAAAACGTACGATATTATCCTTATGGACCTTCAGATGCCCGAAATGAACGGTTTTGAAGCAACAGCCTACATCCGCAACGAAATGCATTCCAATATTCCGATCATTGCACTTACGGCTGATGTGACGACTGTAGATCTTGAAAAATGTACAAAAGTTGGCATGAACGACTACATTGCAAAACCTGTTGACGAACGTGTATTATACAGCAAAATTGTAAACCTGGTGAAAAAACTAGAACCGAAAAAGGTGCCTACAGGAAAGAAAATCATCATCAAGGAAATCGAAAAAACAACCTATACCGATTTGGCTTATTTGATGAAACGTACCAAATCGAATCCGATGCTGATGCATGAAATGATTTCACTTTATCTGGAGCAGACACCTCCTTTGATCAAAGTGATGAAACAAAGTTTGCTGGATAACGACTGGGATTTACTCTATTCGGCAGCACACAAAATGATTCCGTCGTTCGTCATCATGGGGATCGATTCTCACTATGAAACCCTCGCTAAAAAAATTCAAGAGTATGCCAAATCACGCCAGGAAACTGACGGTATTTACAATCTTGTATTGCAATTGGAAAAAATGAGCGATGATGTGTGCCTAGAGCTCACTGAGACTATGAACAAATTAAACAACAAGAATTCATGAAAAATACAGAATCAATTAAACCAAACGAACCTATCAAATTATTCTTAGTAGATGATGACCCTATCTTTTTAAAAGCATTGGAAATAGAGTTTTTACTACATGCCGATTTTGCGGTTGAGACCTATTCGACCGGTGAATTGTGTATGAAGAATTTATCGCACACGCCCGATGTGATTATTCTGGATTATCACTTGGATGGAATTGACAAAAACGCCATGAATGGAATCTCTACGCTGGATCAGATAAAAAAATACAACCCGGATATTCCGGTGGTGATGCTTTCATCGCAAGACAAAATAGATGTTGCCATCGAATGCATGCATCATCGGGCATTTGATTACGTGGTGAAAAGTGAAACAGCATTTATTCGTCTGCAGAAAATCATCACCTCTATCTTCCGTTTCAAGAAAATGGAAAAGGAGTTGAACTGGTACATGGACAGGGTTTAACAAACTGTATTTTCTAGTTGTAATACGGTTGTAATTCAGGAATCAATTATAACTCATCCTGCTGAAATAAACTCAGTAGAAAACGCAAGAAACATAGATTACTATGTTCTCTAATTGGATTCTTTTTGATTAATTATTCGGTTTTAGCATACGCTTTCATACATTAAAAACACACCATCATGAGCACACAACACAACAAGTTATTTATCATTGACGACAATCAGTTATTGGTAGCCGACTTGCGCATTTACCTCGAAAACACCTTCGGAGAATCGTTGACCATTTCCACCTTTAATTCGGGCGAAAGTGCACTTAAAAAAGTGGACCATGAAACCAATATCGTGATTTTGGATTATCACCTTCCGGGTGAAAACGGGAACGAAATACTGAAATCCATCAAGCAGATTAATCCCAAAACCGAGGTAATTATGCTTACTTCTAACGAAGATGTGAAAACCGCCATTAATGCTTTTCGGAACGGAGCAACCGATTACGTAATCAAGGGCGAGAAAGCTGAAAAAAAGATCCGTTCACTTATCTATAATATACTTACTTACCCCGTTCGGATACTGGCCAGAGAATTTGGTTTCAGCAAGTATTTTGCCATTTTCATCCTCACTTTTATTTCTGTAGGTGTATGCGTACTGATATGGAAAATGATTGATTGACCCTCTAAAACCACCTTCTACAGATCATAATACTTACACTTTAATACCAAGAACTCATGAGAAATTTATTGTATATTCTGGCATTGCTTATTGTTATTGGCTGGGCAATCGGTTTTATCGGTTACAGCGCCGGAGGTTTAATCCACGTATTGTTGATCATTGCCCTTGTTTCCCTTTTACTGGGAATTATTCAGGGAAGGAATAGTTAACACATGGGAATGATGTAAAAATCCTCGGATGAGTTGCAACACTTCCACTCCGAAGAAGCTTCACCTTTGTATCGCACAACTTCTTGTGCATTAATTACTCAAAATGAAACACATTATTACATCCATTCTTCTGTTACTTCTTATTCAAACAACTGCTTTGGCACAAAAAACCGGTGGAGAAAAATACGGCACCACTTTAAACCTAGGTGTCGGAATCGGTTACTACGGTTATGTTGGCCGGTCCATTCCGGTGTTGCACGCCGATTTGGAATTTGACGTTGCCCGCAATTTCACCCTTGCTCCTTTTATTACCGTTCTTTCTTACCAAAACAATTATTACTGGGGAAATCAAAACAATCCTTACAGATACTATTCTTACCGACGCACCATTGTTCCCGTTGGTTTAAAAGGAACTTACTATTTTGATCAATTGCTCGGAGCAGGATCCAAATGGGATTTTTACTTGGGCGCTTCACTCGGATTTGCGTTCAGAACCACAAGCTGGGAAGATGGCTACGGTGGTGAAACAAACGTGGTGCGCGGTACCAGCGGTATTTATTTAGACGGACACATCGGCGCCGAATACCACTTCACACAAAAAATCGGCTTATTGCTCGATCTTTCTTCCGGAATTTCAACGCTTTGCCTGGCAGTTCATTTTTGACCGGAAGATTTTTAATAACATATAAACACATCATAACTCAGAAAAACATGGAAAAGGAACACACTTCAAACAACCGAAAAATCATCGGTGCATTGGTAGTCGGCTTAGTAGTTGGCGGTGCATTGGGCGTTTTATTTGCTCCCGATAAAGGTAGCGTAACCCGCAAACGACTATTTGCCAAAGGAGAGGAGGTCAAAGATGAAGTTCAAACAAAACTGCAAGGTCTTAACCACGAAGCCAAAAAAGAGTCTGCTCTTGCAAAAGCTTAGTATTCATATTCATAAAAAACCGACATGGAAGATTCAAACAACACCGGAAAAATAATTGGCGCGCTGCTCGTAGGCGTTGCCATAGGTGGCCTTTTGGGCGTACTCTTTGCTCCCGATAAAGGAAGCGTAACCCGCAAAAAACTGCTTTCGAAAGGTGAAGACCTCAAAGATGTGGTAACGGAAAAACTCAGTGGATTGATGGCGCGCCCCCAAACGGAAAAAGAGGAGGAAGAGCACGAAGCTACTGAAGGAAAACACGCTTAAGCTCATTCTATCAAACAACTTGGAAGGTGTATAAAAAGTAATAACCTACGTCGTTATTTTCGGAAATCGACGTTGGTCATTTACTTTAGTAAACTCCCAACATCTCATTATCAACACCTTCCATTTTATCACTTTTTAATCCACCTTAACTTTTCACCCAAGAAGAATACTTTTTAGATAGCCTCATTCTCAATTTAACACAGTTATGGAGACAATTCCGCATTCAATGGAAACACTATTAACCCGAGTGGAAGACTACGGCAATACCCGCATCGAATTGGCTCGATTGATTGCCATCGATCATACTTCAACAGTGATGTCTTTTCTCATATCGCACATTATCATGGTGCTGACAATTTGTGTTTTCACCCTTATACTGAGCATCGGTGCTGCATTTTGGATCGGCGAATTACTCGAATCGGTTTACATCGGTTTTTTAATGGTCGCTGCTTTTTACGGAGTATCGACTTTGGTGCTGTTAATTTTCCTGAAGCCATTGAAAGCCCGCATTAAAAACAACATCATTGCCCATTTATACCCGTCCGAATAATGAGTACGCTTTCCAACAACGAACGACTGCAACAAGCAATAGCAGATCTTGAGGCAAAACGTCATGTACAAGGTGCACTTGTAAGCGAACAATTTCAGTATCTTCGTACACAACTACAACCCGCTAATCTGGTAAAAACGGTAGTGAGCGATCTGTTTGCTTCGCCCGAAATCAGAACCGGAGTGGTTGATTTTGCCATTGGCATTACCACAGGAATGATTGCCAAAAAAGTAGTGGTGGGCCAATCGCACAATGTGCTTACCCAATTGGTAGGCAATGCAGTGCAAATGATCGTAACACGTGAAGTTTCACAGCATCCCGAAGGAATAAAAACCCTTGGAAAGAACCTGTTTCAACAATTGCTGCAATCAAGCCGATAGATCTATGGAAACGACCAATTACAGACTTCCGTTTTACGCTAAACTAGCACTGGTATTCATCAGCCTCTTCGCGTTTGCATATACAATGCGGATCGGGCAACAAATCATTATCCCGATTGTGTATGCTACCATCATTGCTATTTTGCTTAACCCGTTGGTCAATTTTCTTACCCGTCATAGAATCAACCGGTTCATCGCCATTTTATTAGCTGTACTGATAGCCATTCTGGTGGTAGCTGCTATTTTTTATGTGTTGATCACACAAGGTGATAATTTCATGGCTTCGTTTCCGAAAATGCAGGAAAAACTTACCGATAACAGTACAGATCTTATTAATTGGCTGGCAAAACAGACATCCATTCACCCCGATAAAATCAACGCCTGGCTTGCCGATACACGCAGCGAGCAACTCGACAACTTTGCTATCGGAGAAAACATTACCAAATTCGGTCAAATGATGGTCACAGCTGTTTTATTACCTGTTTACATGGTGATGCTGCTTTACTACAAACCGTTGTTACTGGAATTTATACACCGCTTATTTCGTTCCGAAAATCAAGGTGTGGTAAACGAAGTGCTTGCCAGTACCAAAAAAATCATTCAAAGTTACCTCATCGGGTTGTTCATCGAAATGATCATTGTGGCCATTCTCAACTCCGTCGGATTGTTACTCATCGGGATTGAATACGCCATCTTATTGGGCGTCTTGGGGGCGTTACTCAACATCATTCCCTATCTCGGAGCCATTATTGCCGCTTCGATTTTCATGCTCATTGCGTTGTTGACCAAGTCACCGATTTACATGCTCTACGTGTTGCTGATGTACTTTTTCATTCAGTTTATTGACAACAACTTTCTATTGCCCAAAGTTGTGGCAGCACGCGTCAAAATCAACGCTTTCGTTTCCATCGTTGTGGTGCTCATAGGCGCAGCAATCTGGGGAATTCCGGGCATGTTTCTGGCCATTCCGCTCACCGCCATTGTGAAAGTTATTTTCGACCATATTGAACCATTAAAACCCTGGGGATTCCTGCTGGGCGATACCATGCCTGCGGTTATTTCACTCAAGAAAATTAGTTTTCGGAAGAAAGCGAAGGCTGAAACCAAAGGCGAATAAAGCAACCGAGAGAATTTCACCACAAAGACACAAAGTTTTTTTTTGAAGGATAGACGTGTTAAGATCACAAAGGTGTTCTTACGAAATCATATGTTCTACATCTAAAAAGTTTCTCTCTTTGTGAAAGTAATAAAGGTACTACTACCTGAATCTCTTTGTGTTCTTAACAAGTCAATCCTGTCCTATTTCTTTGCTCCTTCGCTGAAAGCTTCGGTGAAAGCGTTGTGCCTTTGTGGTGAAAAAAGTAGGTGATTCAATCTTCGAACCCGCATAAGGTCAAACCGCGCTGCGTGGCTGTTTCTCTGGTAACGAATACAATTTCGTGTTTGCAATTAGACAATCCGCGGCATTTTTCCACGAGATGAAATTTCTTGGCGTCTTTGCTGTCGCAGATGTAAACTCCCGATGCTTGCTGTGTACTTCCGATGGAAAGCCATCCGGCGAAAAGTAGCAGTGATAGTGTTTTGAACATGTTAAAGTTGTTTTGGTTGGTACAAGTAACGGAAAAAACGATTTGTTTAGATCGAATTGAATAGTTACTGCGTCAATTCTCTTTCATTAGATTAAAATTGAATAATGAAGCAGGTGTTATCAATAGAATCTTAAATTCGATTTTTCACTATTCTTATTCCACGTTTTGAATGGCTAATTTCCAGATTTTAGAAAAAATTAAACGGTTAACAATTGCAGCACTTGTTGCAGATGATACACTGATGGGAATTCTTGTCTTAAAAGGTGGGAATGCATTAAATTTGGCTTATGAAATTTCCACCAGAGGTAGTATTGATATTGACTTTTCAATGGAGAAGGACTTCTCTGAAACTGAAAAAAAAAGACTACTGAATCAAATTGACCATTTGTTAAACTCAGAATTTTCAAAAGAAAATCTATTTGTCTTTGATATAAAGTTTTCTGATAGACCCAATAAAATAAACCCTTCTGTAAAATCTTTCTGGGGAGGATACCTCTTAGAATTTAAAGTAATTGAAAAAAAGAAGGCTGATGATTTAAATGGAAAGTTAGAGGATATTCAAAGAAATGCAATTCCAATTCACTCCGATCATTCAACAAAATTCACTGTTGACATTAGTAAATATGAATACGTTCTTGAAAAAAGAGCTAAGGATATTGAAGGATCAGTAGTTTACATTTATTCGCCGGAAATGCTCGCCTTGGAAAAGGTTAGAGCTCTTTGCCAACAAATTCCGCAGTACAAAGAAATCGTCTTTAGTATGACTCCAAGATCAAGATCTAGAGACTTTTATGATATATACAACTTAACATCTTCTTTTTCAATCGATTTCAAATCACCAGAAAATATTCAACTTTGCAAAAATATTTTCTTAGCTAAACATGTTCCACTAAATTTTATTGAACTGATACTTGAACAAAAAGACTTTCATAAACAAAGCTGGGATAGCGTTATTAATACAGTTGTTAATGGAGACGAACTAAAGCCTTTTGAATTCTATTTTGATTTTGTCCTTGAAAGAGTGCTACATTTATCTCAAATTCCTTTAGGGTAATACAACATCCAAGTATCGGAATATTCCATTCTTCGAATATCATATGTTAAATAAAAATCGAAATTCATTTCTCTTTTGAACAATTCAAAGACAGCAGAATTGTAGCCTGCTTTTTCTAAATAAAAGCCAATAACTTGGTGATATGGATAAATGAAATTAAGCTCTTCAAGGTAAGAAAACAGCATTTCAATATTCAATCTCTCTTTCGCTATTTTGAAAGCCTCAAGAACTTCAAATACTCCTCCAGCATAAACCGGTCTGACAGCGATATCTATCATTGTTCTTTCCAAATTTGTGTATTCGAAGCATTGATTATTATTTATTCTTCTAATTACGCCTAGTTTATCTGTGAATTTACCATTCGTTAAAATGATTTTTTTATCATTAAATGAAAATGTTAAAGAACTCTTTCTTTGACTACCCTTAAATGTTTTATCAATTTTTTCCTGTGTCAAACTAGATTCATTATTATCTATATTAATCGATCTATTATGTTCAAAGTTCAAATAAATAGTTTTAGGGATTTGTAGCGTAAGTTGGTGCAAAAATAAGGCTGAGTAATAGGCGTAGTAAGAATTACTCTTCAATCCTGACATTATTGTATATTCATCTTCAATTTTCCACGAATATAAAATTTTGGTTTCGTTGTAATTATCCAAAATTTTATATTCAAGAACCTTTTCTCTTTTTATTAAAAAATCTAGCACCTGTCTGGCTGTTCTTGTTGCTGGAATTTTCCAATCGTATTGATTTCTATTAAAAATATCGACAAACTTCCTGTACGTAAATGATTTAAAATCAGAGTTATCAAAAAAAAACTCCATTACACCCAAGCTCGAATCCAATTTATTTTTTCTTGGCATGACTAAAATTTTAAAGACTTTTATACAAAGCATATATGCTTTGTATATCAAAGTTAATGATTTTTTCAGTAAAATGCAATTATTTTACTCTAATTAAAAGAAAAAATGAATTCAATTATGATTATATGATTAAAGCATATATGCTTTAATCACAAAGTTAACGTTTTAAAATTTAATGTGCAAGATGAAAATTCACACTATAATCGGGCCTAAACAATCATTCTACGTGAATAAATGTTTCTAAAGTAGATCGCAACTCAAAAATAAATTTTATTCAAAAGCAAAATTATATCTTTGATTCAATCCAATAAAAGCCTATCTCCTTCAAACATGCAACTCCAAACCCAACGTCTCCTCCTCAAACCCTTGTCGAAACAAGAACTTCAACTCTATGTTCTCGACGATTATTCACTCGAACAATCGTTGAATCTGATTTGCGGTTCCCGAACGGTAACTGACCGTGTAAAAAACGCTATTGAAACCAAAATAATTCCACGATTAACCGGGCAGGTTCCGCATGACTGGTATCTTACTTTTTGGACGGTCATCCATAAAGAACAACAGGTTATGGTCGCTGATGTGTGTTTTAAGGGAGAACCAAACGCACGAGGTGAGATAGAAACCGGCTATGGTACTTATCCCGATTTTCAGCAAAACGGATTCATGACCGAAGCTGTTGGTGGAATTATTGATTGGGCTTTTCAACAAGAAGGTGTAAAAGCCATTCTGGCGGAAACAGATCCCGAAAATGTGGCTTCGCACCGGATATTGGAAAAAAACAAGTTTACGGTTCAACATCGAACAGCCGACAATATCAGATGGCGGTTGGCTAAAAGCGAATAGACCATTCATCGACCGAATTTTTTTTTAGGTAGATTCGCAGACACACGCTCTCAATTCAACAAATTATGAGATCATCGTTTTCTTTTTTGTGCACCACAATTCTGCTGATAGCCGTTCTTGCTTCCTGCACCATCGAAAAACGACTTTACCAACCCGGATACCATGTAGAATGGAACAAACGTCTCCACTCGGTTTCCGAAACTGAACCGTTAACCGAAAAACAGTTGTCGGATCAGCTTATTCACGCAGATAAACAGCATTCGGAAACCATTCTTGCCACTCCTACTTCGGAAGCAACCACAAAAGCTCGGGTGTTGTCGGAAACTATTTCGCAAACTCAAGATCGGGTTTTGAATACTTCAGAAAGCGCAACAGTAACAAATACCACAAACTCAGATCAGCAAACGAAACCCCTGAATGAAACACTTGAACGAAAATCAACACTCGAAAAAGCAAGTAACAGGCCGGGTTCCCCAAGCTCCAGCCCGTTTAAACGTGGATTGATGTTTATTCTGATTGGATTGTTATTAGTTGGCGCCGGTTTTTTGTTCAGCAGTGCTACCGGTCCACTAGGCACAGTTTTTCTGATTCTTATTGTTTTAGTTGGATTGATTATAATAACTGTAGGACTTTTCATTATGACCTTCGGATAAGTGTTAGCACATGCTCATCGACGTGATTGTTCGTTCAGTTGGATGAACACATCCTCAAATCCTACTTTTAGAATGGTGAATTGAAAACCGGCAGAAATCGCACTATTTTAGGGGAATTAGTCCCACGTAATATTGCAAATTTACGTGCGCATATTGACCCCGTAAATTTGCAATATTACGTGCCTTCTTTTAACACCGATTTCTGATCCGAAAACAGTCAATCCATTCCTCCCGAAATTCGTATTTTTGCTCATGCGATTGATCGGTCGGTTTTTCAGTTTCTTTCTTATCATCCCGGTAAAAATTTACCAATGGGTAATCAGTCCGATCTTACCCAATAGTTGCCGTTACGACCCCACATGCTCGGCCTACATGATAGAAGCGCTAAAGGTTCACGGACCGTTGAAAGGTTTGTGGCTCGGTAGCAAACGCATTAGTCGTTGTCATCCATGGGGCGGACATGGCTATGACCCTGTTCCCGAAAAAGGGAAGTGTAAACATAATTGATGTTGGATGCTTGATTTTTGATTAATTTAGTCACAATGAAAAAATCAAATCCAACTTCAGTTGCCGGAATTATCCCCATGTCAGCCGAGACAAAACAACGCATTGCCGTTGTTGCCGAGAAGTTGCGTTCCAAAGAATTGTTCATCCAAAAAACAAACGAAGCAAAAAAAGCAATGGCTTCTGTTTCTTCGCTTCCGTTTTAGTTTCAAGTCGCTTAAAGATCAATGTAAAGATCGGGTAATCCGTCTCTTAGCCAATTAACGGTATCAGCAGAAAGAAATGTGTGCCGTAAATCAATGTATTCCAACCATTTCATTTCCAACAATTCTTCCGGTAAGGTAGTCAGATTGTTTTCTCCGGTGTAGAACTCACTCAATGAGGTCAGTTGGGCAATCCCGGCAGGCAATTCAGTCAACCTGTTCTCTGATAAAAAAAGCTTTTTCAGATTTGACAGTTCAAACAAAGCATCTGAAATATGAGCTATTTTATTGTCAGTGAGATTCAGGCAGACCATCTTTTTGAGCAATGCAATGGAATCGGGAATTTCCTGAATGCCATTCTCCCACAAAAACAGATATTCCAGTTGCGGCATTGTGAAAATGAAATCCGGAATTTTATCCAGCTTACAAGCATTCAAACTCAACCCATTCAGTTGTTTCAATGAGGCAATAACCACTGGCAGCTCACTAAATTCACACCCTTCCAAATGCAATTCCTGAAGCTTTGTCAAGCGCTTGATTTCATCGGGAATTCGGGTAAAAGGATTATCGTATAAACGCAATTGTTCCAAATCTGTCAGTTCAAAAATCCCAGCCGGTATTTCCGTTAGACCATTGTTGGATAAATCAAGTTCTTTCAGGTTAGGAAGCTGCTTTAACCAATTCGGAATTTCCTTGACCGAACAATCTCTTAAACTCAACGATTCAAGATTTTTCAACGTTGTAATCTTCTTAGGTATTTCGGTCAACCGCTTGTCATTGATGTAAATATGGTAAACTTTCTCAGGTTTTGCTTTGAATGCCTCTTCAAACGAAGAATAATATATTTTTCGCGGATCTGTTTCTTGTGCGGTCAGTAAAGTTGAAATGCCAATGGACAATAGCAAATAAATGAACTTTTTCATTAAATTGAGTATCAGTTATAATTAATGAACCAACTTGATTTAGTAACACCTCCTTTTATTCCGAAAGCGAAAACAACATTCCTTCCACATCCGTTCCTTTTTCAGTAGCCGACCATTTCACGGCTTCAAACTTCATGCTGGTTCCGTCTTTGAACACCATTTCTACAATCACCAAGCGGTGTTTACTGATGAAACGAAACAATGAAAACTGAACGCCATCGTGCACGCGCAAGGCTTTTACGTTTTGGTAATTGATCGAATACTCCACTCTGCCTTTGAGCGAAATCAATTCTGTTTTTTGCCGCGTTACCACGATTCTTCCTTGCGGCACATACCCTTTAAAAAAGGCGTTCAACAACCAATCCAGCAGAAAAACAAGTGCCATTCCTCCTACATTAAATTGCCAGTTTTCCAACGGGGTAAAATTGGGTATGAATCCGAACCCGAAAAAGAGCACCAACGAACAATAGAAAAAGAATCCCGCCATATTGGTCCATAACGGAAGTGTCGATTTTGCCCAGGTAAATGTGGCGGTTGAAGGAAACGTTTTGGCCATGTGATCGCTTAAAGAATGTTAAAATTACTTTTTTTGATGTGAAAATCAGTTCGGTTTCAAAATTTGCATTTACTTTGTAATTCAAAGTTCTTTTATATGGAAGACCAACGATACATCGATCAACTCAAAGACATCCGCAATATCATGGATCGCTCCTCGCGATTTCTATCACTTTCGGGCTTATCAGGCGTGCTTGCCGGAGTGTATGCTATTTGTGGTGCAATTGCCGTGCATTTCATTATTCAACATCGCTCCTACTTGTATATAACGCTCGAAAGCAAAGAGTTTCGTCAAATCGTTGCCATTGCCTTTGCCGTAATTGTGCTTTCTCTTTCCACCGGCGTTATTCTTTCGTCCAGAAAAGCTAAAAAACGTGGCGAGAAAATCTGGAACAAAAGCAGCCAGCGCATGCTCATCAACTTGTTCATTCCACTTACAACCGGCGGCATTTTCGGAATCTTATTGCTGAAAGAAGAACATTACGGACTCATCGCACCTGTGACACTCATCTTTTACGGACTCGCATTGGTCAACGCCAGTAAGTATACCTTCGAAACCTTGCGTTCGCTCGGAATTGCATTTGTAATACTAGGTCTGGTCAATACAGGTTTCCCCGGTTACGGACTGTATTTCTGGGCTTTAGGATTTGGAGTATTGCATATTCTTTACGGTACGATAATGTATCTTAAATTTGACCGAAAACAAGCCGATTGAAGCACGTTATCTCACATATCAATAAAGCATTCGATCACCGCATTCGGCTGGGGATAATGTCTGTATTGATGGTAAACGAGTGGATCGAATTTACCACCATGAAAGAACTGCTCGAGGTGACGGATGGCAACTTAGCCAGTCATGTAAAAGCCCTGGAACAAGAAGAATTTATTGTGGTGACAAAACAATTTATCGGTAAAAAACCCAACACACGCTATGCTGCAACAGCAGCGGGCAAACTAGCTTTTGAACAGCATCTCAACGCATTGGAACAATTAATCAAACAAAGTAGATAGTCCTTTTTTTTAACCCTTAACTTTGAATTTCAAAGTTCTTTTAAATCAATTAACCATGGAAACAACACAGTATCAACCGGAACAACAATTACCCAACGGATTTTCGAAATTTATGCGCTCACACACCGCGCGTTTTATAATCGTTGGAATCATTTCTCTGCTTCTATTAGTGCCGCTCTCGCAACTCGGATTCCTGATTGAGGAACGGCAAGAACGGCAAAACGATGTAGTTGATCAATTGAAAACAGAATGGGGCGGTCCGGTGGCTTATTACGGAATTGTGATGAAAGTTCCGGTGACGGAAATCGTACACTGGGAGGAAGCCGGTAAAAACCAAATGAAAGTCCCACACACCGAACACAATCAGCATGTCGCTTACATTTATCCCGAATGGAGCAGCGAAGAACTGAATACGGTGGTGACGGAAAAGTACCGCGGTATTTTCAGCACGCCAACTTTCACTGCCGACATCAAAGGAAAAGCGCGTTTCAATCTAGCCGATTTTCTAAAAAACAATCCCAATCGCATGATCGATTGGAAGCATACGCAGATAGGCTTTATTACCGACCCTGAAACCAATTTCAAACGCATCGACGCCATACGTTTTTTGGGGAAATCGCTGCCCGTAAATGAACAGCGACTTGTCGGAACAGATGATTTGACCATCAATACAACCTCATCATTTTCATTCGACCCGATAGCCCATACTGTTGTTGAAGTTCAAGTAAATACTGCCATCAACGGTAGTCAGTCGGTTCACTACCAATCACTCGCCAACGAATCGACCATGAAACTGGCATCCAACTGGAACGATCCGGCATTCGAAGGAACCTGGCTGCCACAAGGAGATGCATTACACATTTCCGAAAAAGGATTCACCGGCACTTGGAATTCAATGAAAATCGGAAGTGGAAAAAGTGAATTACATCTAGACGGAATAACGCGATTTGCCAAAAATTACTCCGATATCCGATTCATTAAAATGGTGGATCATTACCAGCTCAACGAACGCACCATCAAATACGGATTGTTGGTACTTGTGCTCACATTTGCGGTATTTTTTCTGATTCAAATCGTTGGAAAAGTGACTGTTCATCCGCTGCATTATTTTATGATCGGTTTGGCATTACTGTTATTCTATTCCCTACTGCTTTCCTTCTCTGAGCAAGTTGGTTTCATACCGGCTTACATCATTGCTGCTACTACCATTGTAGTATTGATTGTCTGGTACGCTAAGTCGATTTTGAAATCACTGAAATTTGCATTCATGAGCGGAACCAGTCTCATGCTCTTATATGCATTCCTGCTTGTAATCGTGAATCTGGAGATCTACGCCCTAATTGTGGGAAGCATCGGATTGCTCTTTGTATTGGCTGCGATCATGTCTGTGACCCGAAAAATAAACTTCGAAACCACCTAAATTATGGTTAAGAAAGAGAAGCCTTCGGAATATCACTTTTTCGGAGGCTTTTTTATGCTCATTTATAAACAACGATTTGTAGTGAACTAAAAAACCTCCAGAGCCATGACGCGTCTGAAGGTCTTTGATCTAAGCCACAAAAACGTGGCTGAACAGGTGTTCTTTGTTATCTGGTGGTGGTATATTTTCGTGATCGGGTGATATTGATTCCCAGTGATAGGCCGTAGGTAGTTCCGTATTTATTGAACGAAGCGTAGGCATTCAACGGCACATTCAACGCTCCCGGACGAAAGGTTTTACCAATTCCAACTACAAAATTGGAAGAGAAATAAGCGGCTCCGCGGGTATCCGGTCGGTCTGAATAGTTAAACTGATCGGCATTCAGCACACCGGCATTGGCAAGGTCGGAAAACGTGCGGAATGTACCGTCGTATTCGGTGGTTCCCGACAACAATTTTTTCATACTCAGCGAAGGTCCCATCGCAATTTCCCAGGCGCCTTTTCCAAAGCGAATGCCGTGTAAAATTGCCAATGAAGGCACAGGAGTTCCATGTTCAATTCCGGCCACGTTACCAACAAACTCAAATAATGCGCTAAAATTTTCACTCCCCACATATTGTTTTTCCAGCTGATAACCGATGTTAAACAAGATCGGAACGCCTCCTACTCCGCCCTGATCTTCCGGACGGGTAAAAAAATCGGAGTTTTCTTCTGTCACAATGGCAATTCCCATGCGGGGACCGGAATTGTTCATTTTACCTAAACCGGTCGAAGCGGCAGGATTGTCTTTAAAAATCAACGATTTAGACGCATAAAGGTCAGCCTCTATTTTCAACATGCGGTTGATCATAATATCCGTCATGCGATTCAACTCACGCGGTTGATTTTCAAACTGTTCAATCTCATTTTGAACAATTTCGCCTGTGTTGACATCCACAATTTTCATCGAAATAAGAATGCGATCTCCCAAACCGTCGTAACTGGCGCTCATCGCAAAATCGGCATTTAGTTCTTTCCCCGTTCGGATCAGGCACTCCTTGCCCATGCAGGTTTTCACTTTGTCAAGACCAATTTTCTCGGCCACATCGTAGCGGTCGTTCACCACATATTTCTTGGAATTGACCAATGATTTGTAAATAATTGAACGCAAAATCTCGTCGTTGAACGAAATGCCGCGCACTTCGATTCCGCCGATTACCATTGAAGGAAGTGCGGTCTCGGTAGTTTCTTGCGCCTTCGATTTACCAATTGCGCCGATGATGAATACGATCAAAATTACTAGTCGACTTGTTTTCATCTGTTTGAGTTTTAAGTTTGCGCAACAAAGTTGGCGAGATCGTAGCTCGCATAAAAATGAAAAAGTGCCACTTCGCAATCGAGAGTTGCGATAATCCGTACAGCAGAAACAGTTGGAATTGCATTCATTAATTCAACTAAATTTTATTAGTTTGACTAAAAAGCGTTCGTAATATTGCGAACACTCAAATTTGCGAATTCGCGTGTTTTCGAATTTCATTTCCAAAAAATTCCGTTCAAAATTCCACACAAAACCAAACCAACCAACCTTTTGTATTATCTTGTCGTCTGTACTCAACACGCGCTCACATAGCTACATGAAATACCTTTACATCATATTGGTTGTCACACTGTTCACTCCCCTTGCCGAGGCACAGGATTGGCTTGCCGGATCGAACGGTAATTTTGCCAGTGAGGCTCTTGATGTGGCTGTTGACGGAAACGGAAACTCAGTGGTAATCGGTTATTTCAGCGGACAATTACAGTTCAATGATTCCAGCGTGCAAGCCTCCAGCGGATTTTCAGATATTTTCCTCGCCAAATACAATTCAACCGGACAATTGGTTTGGCTCAAGAAATTCGGTGGTAACCAAATGGATCGCGGGCAAAAAGTAGCCATCGACAATAGCAACAACATTTACATCACCGGATATTTTGCCGGAACCATGCAAATGGGTGCAACTACCCTCAATTCAAACGGAGGATCGCGCGATATTTTTACCGCAAAACTTACAACAAACGGAGGTGTAACCTGGGCTAGAAGCGATGGTGGAAACGACGAAGAAATTCCTTACGGCATTGCAATTGATGGAACCGGAAGTGTGATTATCACCGGAAAATTCACCGGAAATACCACCATCGGAAGCACTTCTTACAGTTCGCAGATCAATCCGGCAAACGGCTTACCAAGTGCGGACATTTTCATTGCCAAATTCTCCAATGCCGGCGCTCCGACTTGGACAAAAAAAGGAAATTCGCGTGCTGATGACATGGGAATCGCCGTAACCTGCGATGCTGCCAACAACATTTACGTTACCGGCCAGTATTCCGACACGATGAATTTCATTGGGCAAACGATCAATAATCAGGTGATCAATGCCGGTTATGTCTCAAAACTAACCGTAAACGGAGACCTCACGTGGTTCGATAAACTAGGTGCAACGCAGACTTACGCCAGCGCAATCAAAATCAATAGCAACAACGAAATTTATACTACAGGGAACTTTCTGGGCACCATGTTCATTCAAGCGAATGGAGTCACAAGCCAGCTTACAAGTCCGTACGTCAAGAAAATATTCCTGATCAAATTGGGCACCACAACCGGAAATTACATCTGGGGAAGAGCACAAGGATCAGACTCGGACCTTACGTCTCGCGGATTGACCATCGACAACGCCCAAAACGTTTTCATTTGTGGTGATTTCCGTTGCAATTTTGACGAATACCGAGATTCCACCGATACCGGTTTGTGGAACACGGTTGGTTTCAGGGATATCTTCGTGAGTAAATTCGGTCCGGGCGGTGCAATGATTTGGAACAGACAATCAGGCGGTAAACGTGAAGATTTGTGTTATGCGCTCGCGAATGGTGGAAACGACAAACCTATTTTTGCGGGAAGTTTTGAAAACGATTTATTCGTGCCAACGGATGCGTATAACCTCACCAACATGTCCGCAAGTCCCAATAATATTGTCTTTAATGGCGCGGGCGGAGCGGCAGTCGGTTATTTGCAGTACACCATTCTGGGTGATCTGTCGAAAAATGTGTTTGTCGGAAAAGTAAACGATGTCACCAACCCGAATTACTATTATTACCATCCGGGTGGCGGTGGCGGAGTTCCGTATGATTCCATTTCACCGGTTTTGTACCCGCAACAGGATACCATTGAGTTTTGTAACTACATGTATCTGGCATTTGATCAAAATACCGATTTATACGTGGGTCCGGATTTTGATTTCTCGTGGAGCGCTGATAACTTAGATGATGACCCGTATTTATATGTCGCCCATACTGACGAAATGGTGACGATTACGTCTACTTCCATCGATGGTTGCTATACTTTTCAAGACACGATCATTACAATCGCTCACCAGAGTCCACCATTGCCTTTGATGACCGATGATTTGGGATACAATACCAATTCCCCGGTTTCGTACACCAACATTCAACTCTGTATCCCCGACACTGCGCTGGTTTCGTTTTCAAATTTGTGTAACCAGTGTACCTTACAAATCAATTATTATAACACCCCATTTCATAGCGGACTTACCCCATTTGAGGTCACCGAAGAAGGTGATTATATTGTAATTGTAACGAATGAATTCGGGTGCATCTCACAAACTGTATTTGCTGTGATTCATGATACGGTGGTTGATTACGACAGTATTTATCCGGTAATTGTGATGTTGAATGCCGATAATTTCGATGATTCGATCAGTGTCTGCGAAAATGAAGTCATTCAGTACATTGTGATCGACACCATTACCAATCCTTCTGGAACGAACACCGTATATTCTACACCTTTCATTTACGAACAATTCTTGTCGCCGGATGCGCTTCCGAACATGAACGTCGGGATTCACTCCTGTACAATTGTCCCTGACACAACAGGCTGGTACGTGATCAATTACGTAGCTTATGTCGGTTATGACAATGCTTGCGGCATCGACACCATACAGTACCATATTTCCGACTCGTTTTACATAACCGTTTTTGAAAATCCCGTCACCAACCTGACATTGATCTCAGACAGTCCCATCTGTCCGGGTGATTCGTGCTATATCAGTGTTTCGCAAACCATGCCTGGCGGCGTTTGGACAGGTAATAACATTGTATGGGAAAGTACCGACGGTGATTCCATTTTGGTTTCGCAAATCGGTTATTATTCCTACGCAGGAGCTACAACCGACACGGTAACCGGCTGTTCGGCTAGTTTCACAGTAGGAACATTTGTCAGCAACAAACAGGCTCCGCTCATTCAAATGTATCCTTACGACGGGTTGATTTGTCCGAATGCAACCGTTACCCTTTCGGTAATTCCTTCAGGAAGCTATAACTGGATTGGTCCTGATGGAAGTTCACTCGGTTCCAATGCATCTTTAGACGTTGCAAGCGCCGGATTGTACTATTGTATTTACACCGATCCGGAAGGATGTAGCTTTACATTGGAGCAGGTCGAAATCAGTGAATACATCGTTCCTTCATTGGCATTTTCACCAGTGAATGTGTTTTGCGATTCCGGTGATATTGAGTTAATTCCGGTATACAACGGTGTTGCGAGTATTACTTGGTTAGCGCCTATTGTTTCTATTGAAAACACCGTTTTTGTGAATCAGCCGGGCACTTATTATTGTTCGATTTACCAATGCGGAACAGCAACGTTGGATAGTGTTACTTTGTCAGACGGGCAATTCACACCGTTTATTACAGCTACCGACACACTCATTTGTCCGGGACAAACTACCACCATTACCACCAACCCGGGAATGCTTTCTTATGAGTGGAACAATGGTCAGTTTTTAGGTAATACATTTACCACAAATCAGCCGGGAACAGTTACCGTAACACTTATTAACGCACTTGGGTGTGAACAAACCGTTTCCATCAACATCGGTTTAGAAAATATTCCTCCTGCTCCCAATCAGCCCGATCAAACGCTTTGTCAGGGTCAAACTTTGGTACTTACGGATAATTCAGGTTTCACAACTGCTTGGTACACCGACCTCAACGATACCATTCCGAATGTGATTGGGTCAACGTATACCATTCCCAATATTGCCACTACACAAACGATTTATGTTTCGCATCCGCATCCGCTGTGCGCGTTCAATTTGGATACAATCACGCTTTCAGTAATCCCTTACATTACAGCTCCGGTGATCATCGGAAATGGTGTTTTGTGTGAAGGAGAAGACTTGTTTCTGGCAACAGACAGCAACACGGTGAACAATATTGTTTGGTCACTCAACGGCGATACGCTTTCTACTTCTCCAACAGTGTCGGTGCCTTACACTTCATTCACCCAAAACGGAACAATTTACCTTTCATTGAGCAACGATTGTTTCACCCAAAATTCCAGCACACCACTCACTCTGATTGCTGAATATCCGTTGGAACTCAACGCTTATGAAATAAGCGCGTGTGATTACCTCACCATCAGTTTGGCTGGAATCAATGGCTTTAGCGGTGAAATTTACTGGCAAAACGGAGGTGATTCCGTAACCGGAAATCCGTTGGTTGTTGCAGCCGGAATGTTCCAGGACTCGGTATTCACGGCTTATGGAATAGACGATGACGGTTGTGTGACCTTACCAACAAGTGTAGTGGTGACGTTTGAAGATTGTACGCCACGACCACCGAATGTGATTACATCCAACGGCGATGGAACCAACGATTACTTCATCATTCCAAATGCGGAATTGATGGAAGATAATTACCTCGTGATTGTGAACCGTTGGGGGAATGTGCTCTTTGAAACGGAGAATTATGACAACACATTCTCGGGAAAAGAATGGAGCGAAGGTGTTTATTTTTACCAGTTTTATCCCGACGGAAAAGATGGTCAACGCCAAGCAGTTCATGGATTCTTCCATCTCTACCATTGAGTTATTAACAACCTCATTCTGTAACGGTTAATGTTTTTCCGACTTAATAGTTCGGTACGATTATTGTTTCTTCGTATATTTCAACTAAGTAAACTACAATTTGTTATGAAAACACGTTGGTTCTTAATGGTTTTGTTATTGTTTGTAGGTCTTTCGGCTCAAGCGCAAACCGATCAGGATAAAAAAGAAGTTATGCAACTATGTCTGGATTTGCCGGCATTGCAACCCTATTTTCACGCTGAAAAACCTGAGCGTCTTCCTATTGTAATAGAAAGCAATGGAAAAGTACCACAGGCTGCTCTCATGAAATTTGAAAAGTCGGTAGTTTACATGACTCCGGATGAGATTGAAGCAAAGGGTAATATCGCCGCTGTTGAATTCATGCGTTTTGAAATCGCTGCTGAAAGTGCCACCATCATGTACCGCTACAACGCAGAAGGACTAATGATTACGGTGTTATTGAAGAAAGTGAAAGGCGTCTGGTCTATTTCCGACAGTAAATTAGTTGAACGATAATCACTCGTTTCATTACTAAAAGAACACTATAGCTCATTGGCCGATAGGCAGTAATCATTGCATGAATAACACATCCTCTACTGAAAGACTCATTCTTCGAAAAGTAACCGTTGAAGATGCCGATTTTCTCCTCGAATTACTCAATACTCCTTCCTGGTTGGAATACATTGGCGATCGTAATATCCATACGTTGGAAGCGGCGGCTGAATACATTATCAATGGACCATTGCCGTTTTATGCCAAACATGGTTTCGGCTCCTATTGCGTAGAACTCAGAGATTCAGGCACGCGTATCGGAATGTGCGGATTATATAAACGCGACAACTTGAATTATTACGATTTGGGCTTTGCCCTTTTGCCCGAATATGAGGGAAAAGGTTACGCACGTGAAGCCTGCGAATTTGTACTCAAAGAATCACGCGAAGTATTGAAATTTCAGAGTTTATTAGCTATTACCGATAAATCCAACCTTCGCTCCATTCAACTACTCGAACGATTGGGCTTTCAGTGGAAAGGCGATTTTTCCTTTGAAAACAATCCTGAAATTCTTAATTGCTTTCAATTGTCATTGGTCGAAAAAACAGTTGCTCCACCACTCACAATTGTCATAACCGAAGAACTGACATTGGAGCAAAAAGCAACAGTTAGAAAGATTTGGAACAGTGTTTATCCTGATAGCTTAGTTCTTCCTACCGCTGATGATTTTGACCTTTACCTCGAACCGCTTGGCAAACAACGACACTATTTGTTGAAGGATTTATCCAGTGAATTGCTCGGCTGGGGAATAACGTTTGAACGTGAAAACAATCGGTGGTTTGCCATGATTTTGGATGATTCCATGCACAGAACAGGAATGGGAACCGTTTTACTCAAGCGCATGCAAGCCGATCAACCTCAACTTTCGGGCTGGGTAATCGATCACAAAAACGCTGTTCGGACCGATGGAAAACCGTATCTTTCACCAGTGGAATTTTACCTCAAAAACAAGTTTACGCTAGAGTCGGAAACCAGATTGGAACTTCCTACCATTTCAGCCGTTTGCATTCGATACAACCATGAAAACAACTAGCAACTCAGAAGAAACGTTTCTCGCAATCAACCAACATGTAAGCAAAACATGTCCTTTCACTGAGGCTGAACTGACGTTATTCAATTCCTTGCTTGAAGTACGTACCGTTAAAAAGAAGACATTTCTGCTGCAACAAGGCGAAGTATGCGACTTTGAGGCGTATATCAATAAAGGCTGCATCAGAAGTTATTACATCAATGAAAACGGATTTGAGGTAATTCTGCAGTTTGCCGTTGAAGATTGGTGGGTTAGTGATATTGCTAGCTTTCATGAACAACAACCCAGTAATCAGTTCATCGAAACCCTTGAAGATTGCGAATTATTGGTATTAACTGGCGAAGCCAAGGAACAATTATTGCAACAAATCCCGAAGTTTGAACGCTTGTTTCGCCTGATGGTGCAACGAAATCTCGCAAGTCTTCAACACCGGTTAATGAACACCATTTCCATGAATGCCGAAGAAAAATACCTCGACTTCAGCAAACGTTATCCTACAATCGCGCAACGCGTTCCGCAATTGCACATTGCTTCGTTTTTAGGTATGTCGGCAGAGTTTCTTAGCAAAGTTCGGACTAGACTTGCCAAGAAATGATCTTGGTAAGATAGGAATGTCTTACCCCTACGGGGTAAACATATTATAGGGAGAGTATTATTAACATATTACGTCCCTACGGGACTCATCTGTGCACATCTGTGCCACGTGTCGGCCTCAGGATGATCTGTGACTAAAAAATTCTTATCAAAAATCCATCCCAGCTCAATTTCTTGTCCTAGTTCAATGCACAGCACTCTAAAGTGCCGTTACTTTGTGGTATCAATTAACAACACGACAAATGGATCGAAAAGATTTTTTAAAGAAAGGACTGATGGGAACAGGAATGTTTGTGGCCACAGCCGCTTTGGGAAATGTGATCAAAAATGATGTAGACGAGCTCAATGAATTGGAGGTCATCGGATTCAACCATTTGCCCAATACAACCTCAACGATTATGGAAACAATGGTATTGCACAAATCAGACACACGTGGTCATGCCGATCACGGTTGGTTAAACAGTCATCATACGTTTAGCTTTGCCAATTATTACAATCCTGAACGCATGCACTTTGGTGTATTGCGCGTACTGAACGACGACACCGTTTCGGCCGGAATGGGTTTCGGAACACACCCGCACGACAACATGGAGATCATTTCGATTCCGTTGGAAGGCGATTTGGAGCACAAAGATTCGATGGGAAATGTAGCTGTGATCAAAAACGGTGATATTCAGGTAATGAGCGCAGGAACCGGAATCCAGCATAGTGAATACAACAAAAACAGCGATAAACTCACCAAGTTTTTACAGATTTGGGTGTTTCCGAATAAACGAAATGTGGAACCGCGCTACGATCAAATCACGTTGAAAGAGGAAGATCGTACCAACAAATTGCAGCAAATTCTTTCTCCATCGGCTGATGATGAAGGTGTTTGGATTCACCAAGACGCTTGGTTTCACTTAGGTAAATTCGACAAGGACTTTTCCGCCGATTATACGGTAAAACGAACAGGAAATGGTGTCTATGCGTTTATCCTAAGCGGAGATGTGACAATCAACGGTCAGGCACTCAATACCCGCGACGGCTTGGGTATGTGGGATGTGGAAACGCTGACCATCAAGGCTGACAGCAATGCGGAATTTCTCTTGATGGACGTTCCAATGACAATTAATGCATAATCTTAAATACAATAACTTATAATTTACACAAACATGGCAACTACAACATGGGCAATTGACCCAACACACACAGAAATCGGTTTCAAAGTAAAACACATGATGTTTACAAACGTATCCGGAAGATTCGATCAGTTTAACGGAACTGTTGAAACAGAAGGCGATGATTTCAACAAAGCAAACATCCATTTTCAAGCAGAAACAGCTTCGGTAAATACCGGAAATACAGATCGTGACGCTCACTTGAAAAGCGTCGATTTTTTCGATGCAGAGCAATTTCCCAATCTTGCATTCAAAGCAACGGAATTCAACAAAGTAGACGAGAACAACTTTAAACTTTCGGGTGATTTAACGGTTCACGGTGTTACAAAACCGGTGACATTAGACGCAGAATACAGCGGTTTATTGACTGATCCGTGGGGAAATACCAAAGCAGCATTTGCTGTAAACGGAAAGTTCAGTCGTAAAGATTTTGGTCTTACCTGGAACGCAGCTCTTGAAACAGGTGGTGTATTGGTAAGCGACGAAGTACGCGTAAACATTGAAATGCAATTGGTGAAACAAGCATAGTCAGCTCTTAGGTTGATACAAAAAGCCCTGAACTGTTCGACGTTTCAGGGCTTTTTAATTTAATATTAAGAATAGATGTAACTCCCACAGATGCGCAGATTTCAGCTCGGCTAATGCTTACGCTGAAGCTTCAGCAAAGGCGCAACGCCCTCGCTTTATTAGATTGTTGAATCTGTGCTGTCAGCCTGAGGCTGAAGCGCAAAAAATCTGTGCATCTGTGGGAAAACATTGAATTGGATCGGCTAGCCGATCCGAGACTAACTCAGTTTGGACAACGCACCTCTCAAATTCGAAATCACACCTTGCACATCTTCCAACTTACAAGTTCCAACAGAAAGACGATACCAGCTTGAATCGGCTGATGCGCCAAAGGCTGAAAAAGGAACAATCGCCACTTTGGCTTCGTCGAGAATGTATTTCGTGACATCGCTTGTGGTAACTAATACATTTCCTTCGGCCGTTGTTTTTCCGTGAAGCGTAAACTGCACGGTAAGGTAAATTGCCGCTTCCGGAGCAATGGCATCTACAGAATAACCTTCCGCTTTCAATGCTTGGAATCCTTCATAAAAACCAACCAATCGGTCGTTGATTTGCGTTTTGATGGCATTCAAGAAATTATCGTATTGCCCTAAATCGTTGAGATACGTCGCAGTAGCCAATTGTTCGGCTTTCGGAGCCCAAGCTCCAACGTGCGTTAAGATGGACTTGATTTTATCGGTGATCACTTTCGGTCCCATTGTCCAGCCAACACGAACACCGGTAGCTGCCAATGATTTGGAAATTCCGTCAACAAACAAGGTGTAATTGCGCATTTCTGGTCGCAAGGATACCGGATTGTAATGCTCTGTTGTTCCGAAGGTCAACGGCCAGTAAATTTGATCGTACATCACATAAAGCGGTTTTTTGCCTGAGATTTTACGGTTAGCATTTTCAGCCAAAACCAAATCACAAATGGCTTCCAGATCCGACTTCTGGAACACCGTTCCTGTTGGATTCAATGGCGAGCACAAAGCCAGTAGATTTGCTTCTTCCATGTAAGGCGCAATCTCTGCCGCTGTTGGCATGAAATTGTTTTCAGGTGAAGTTTGAATCAACACCGGCTTGGCATTATTGAGGTACGTATAGTGATTGTTATTCCACGACGGAACCGGAAAAACGACCGTATCGCCTTCATCAACCAAGGCTTTGAAAATAGTATAGATAGCAGGACGAGCGCCGCCTGTGATTACGATTTCGTCAGGTTTATAATCCAAATCGCCGCGTTCTTTCAACAAACGCGAAACGCTGTTTCGTAGCTCCAACATACCGTCGGCAGCAGGATAATTGGTTTGATCGTTTTCGTATTCGGCAACAATGGCAGCTTTCAACTCGGCAGGAATCGGAAATACCTTCGGGTTAAAATCACCGATGGTCAAATTAAAGATGTGTTCGCCCTGCTTGATTTTCTCATTGACTTCGCCCGCCAATTTGATGATTTCGGACCCGATAATGTGTTGCGCCAATTTAGACACCTGCAAATCTGACTGCTCGATAGTTGTATTGCTCATTGCTTGAATAAAACGATTTTGTAACAAATGTATTTAGAAAAACGCATCCAACAATTTGAATTGTGTTGAATGCAGCAGAATTGGGATTGAAATACGGCTTTTTTGGACTGAAAGGATTCATTGAATACGCAATTGCTTTTGCTTTAGCCAATAATGAGGTTACTGATTAACTTGAACGCTGGTTTCAATTGGAAACATCTCACATAATATCATGAATTTATGTAGTCAATTGTACACGTAAATTCATAATATTATGTGGGTTAATTAACCTTTAGAATTTCATTCAATCCCCAGCTTTCAAAGCATTGATCGTCTCCAAAAACGCTCACAAACAACCAAGATTGAATAAATCATCAAAAAACACTACCGTCAGTCAGAATTCCTGTTCGTAATATTGCAAATTGGCATATCAAATAAACGGACGTAAATTCGCAAAATTACGAACGGTTTTTCATTTTCGGAACCAACTTAATTCCCCGCTTTTATCGCATTTATCGTCTCCAAAAACGCCTCCACAGGTTGAGCCCCCGAAACGGCATATTTCCGGTCAAACACAAAAAACGGCACGCCTCTTACACCAATTTGCTGAGCTTCGGCGATATCGCATTGTACATCCGTTAAGAACTGATCACTGCTGAAAAGTGTTTGAATTTCCTCTTGCGGAATCCCGACCTCTCTGCCCAATTCAGTCAACATTGCATGATCGGCGATGTCTTTTCCTTCGGTGAAATACGCCTGAAACAAGCGTTCTTCCAAGGCATTTCCAACACCGTGTTGTTTTGCCAAATGAGACAAACGATGTGCGTCCAAGGAATTGGCTACAACTGCCTTATCGAAACGATAATCCAAACCAACTTCACGGGCGGCATTGACTACATTTTCGTGCATCTTCACCGATTCCTGGTAACTGATTCCTTTTCGATCAGCTAGGTATTCATACGGATTTTCTTTTCCATTGGCCACCAAATCCGGATCAAGCTGAAAACTCTTCCATTCGATTGAATAAGCTTCCGACCCAGGGATTTGCTCCAACGCTTGCTCTAAGCGGCGTTTTCCGATGTAACAGAACGGGCACATTACATCCGACCAAATTTCAATTTTCATGGTGTGTTTTTAGACTTTAAAAGTAGCAAATCTGCAACTATCAACGGTTGAATTTACATTACTTAACAATCCCTTGATCGCGCATCCAGTCGAGCATTTTTGTAAGTGCTTGGGGTGAAAACGTTTGTGAAATTTCACCATACTCACGAGGAGAACCCGTTTCGCATTCCTGAAACAAGTGATTGAGTCCATCAAGAATACATAATTCAATGTGCTTTTCTTTCTTCCCGCGTTCTATCCAGCCTTCGTTGAGTGCTTTTTCTATGGCAGCAATATTTTCTTTGGCCGGAACCTGCAAATCTTTGCTTCCGTTTAAGGCAAGAACCGGACAACTTACTTTGCGCAAAGCAGGTCGCGGATCATAACGAATAAATTCTTTCATCCAAGGATTGTCGACCCCCGGTAAAATTTCAGCGATCATTTTTTCCGTACTTCCATTTTTCAAAGAATCAGGAAGCGCATTGAGCTCTTTTTCCAGATAAGCCTTCAATTCTTGGGTGGTAACTGCCGCATCCTGCTCTTTGGCAACGATAGCAAACAACCCCTTACTAATTGCAGCATTTTTCTCGATATCGGCTTCGGTGGCGCCATCAGCTCGTGCGATCAATGCTTGTTGCAAGGCAAGTATTTCTGCTCCGGGCAATCCGGGACCAGCCAGCATGATGATGAACGCAACATCTTTGTTTCGGGCAGCAACCATCGGTGCGATAATTCCACCTTCACTGTGTCCTATCAGTCCGATTTTTGACTTATTTACTTCTTTTCGTTGTTTTAGATAGTTCAAGGCAGCTTCTGCATCCGTTGAGAAATCGGTAGTGGTTGCCGTACCGAAATTACCCGTAGACTTTCCGACTCCACGATCATCATAACGCAAAACACCAACACCGTTTCGGGTCAAATAATCGGCAATCACAGCGAAGGGTTCATGATCTAAAATCGTTTCATTACGGTCTTGAGGTCCGCTACCGGAAATCAATACAACTACCGGAAATTTCCCTTTCTTCGCAGGTAGACTCAAGGTTCCGGCCAAGGTAATTCCCGCCGATTTATTTTCAAAAGTCACCTCTTCGGTGTAATATGGAAACGGTGGTGAGACAAGCTGCGTGCGTACAAACGTATGGACAACCTCTTCCGATTTAGGCTTATACAATACCAAATCCAATGATTGCCCGCCTTGATGAAACACACCGATTAGTTGTTGTTCGGCGTTGAGTTTACCTTCATAGCGAGCGCCGATTGACGTTAAATCAAACACTACAGCATCGCCGTTGATTTCCGTATTATCGACGGTCATTCCCATCGCTTTCTGGCTTGGACTATCCATAGTGGAAGTATATCCTTGCTCTGTTTTCGCAATGTGAAATACCAATGGTAATTTCATACCACCTACTGCTAATTCGCCGTACCAATCACCGTTAAAATCTTGTGCGAAATTGGTAAACACAAGCAAAATTGCACTAAAAAGTAATCCTATCTTTTTCATAATTTTAAGGTATTTGAGAGTGAAACAATCACCACTTTCGAACTAATTTCGGCCACTATAATAGCAGCAATAAACAATACAATCGCTTTCATTCCCTTGCCGTTGACAGCTGTTTTGTAACCATTATACAACAGCGATACCGACCAAACAATCAATGCCAATATGATCAACACCATAATGACAAGCATCACAATAGCCGACGTGGAAACTTGCGTATGATGTTGAGCAGACTGCACCAACTCATCTCCGCTTTTAAAAGCCTTGTTTCCTACATTACAAAACACCAAGGGATAAAAAGGAATGCGGGCAATCAATACTGTTGTTAGCAAATCTACCAATCGCGTTTTGTGATTGATGATTTTACCTACTAAAAACAATATTACAGTGAGACAAACAACATTTACGGTATTGTTGAGAATTGTTTCAGTCCACGAAATTGTATTAGAAAAATGGGCATCTAAGACACCATCGAAATGGGTATTGAACAATTTTGAAAGCACGGTTCCAACAGCAAAGGCGAGCAATCCAACCAACAGTAACAGTGTTTCGGAATACCGTTCAAAGGGTTTTAAGAGAAGTGTCTTCATGATTTTTGTTGTAATTCGTTGATTTTCGAAATGATATCGTCGAGTTTATTGCGCACCGTAGGATAACTATTCCCCATTTGAGATGCCATCTCTTTCAGGCTACCACTTGTCATCACAAACTGAAAAACAAATTGTTGTTCATCGGGTGTGAGTTGCAACAAAAAAGGCAATTCATAATTTCCGGAAACACCTGTCTGGCAGGTATTGCATGTAAGTTGACTTACGCTAAGCGAAGATTGACAACTGGGGCATGTAACGGGGAGCTTTGGTTTCACTTTAATGCTATTTATTTGACAAATATAAATTAAATAATGAATAATATTAAAACAAAAATGAATAATATTAAATAATCAGCAACTAAAGTGACTGTTTTGAGAACAAAAAAGGCCCGCAATGAATCGCGAGCCTGCCAAGGTTTAATTTAACGGAGTTCGGTATTTTAACTAACTATCCTACACTCTCTGAATTTTTCGGTTTGCGTTTCATCATTACCAATGCTGTGATGAGGGAAACCAACAATCCAACCGGTAAAATTTCCATGTAAGTGACCATGGCATTGAAAAACGGATTTTCATACATCTTAGAAAAATCGGCCATTTCTTTGATTTGTTGGTCTATGACAGCCTGACTCTCCCCTGACTTGCGCAATTCTTCAATCATATATGCACTGTACTGCTCTATAAAATTGGAATCGGTTCCATAATAATAGCACAGCCAAACAAGCACATACACACTCGAAGCCACCAATGAAATAAATAATCCCATTTTAAATGCTTTCCCAAAAGAGATAAAGCCACCCAAGTGCTTATCTCGGTAATTTTTCACGGCCACCACAATCATTGAAAACGCCAGAAGCATGATCAAGTAACCATACAACATGCCGTTTTCCATTCCGATGCACTCCTCGCCTAAAAAGATCATCCCTAAAAACCATGCGACACTAATAAAACCGGAAATCAATCCGAATACAAGTACATTTTTTCCCATTTCTTTTTTCTTTAAATTTCTTGCAAATGTGCTGTCATCAAGCCGAAAGACGGTCATACTTTCGGGTGATTTGTACCAAAACATGTGCAATCACTCGAAAGTAGTAGTTCGTTTTTAAGGAATCAATATCAGCCTCTTTCCTTTTTCGATGGCTTGCGTTCTGCGGTTGACTTCCAGTTTTTCAAACAGTCGCGACGAATGTGTTTTTACGGTATTCAAGGAAACAAACAGACGATTCGCTATTTCCTGATTGCTACACCCCAGCGCCATCAGTTCCAACACTTCCAATTCGCGTTTGCTAATCCCCAATTCGGTTAATACGGTTTCGTTGAGTTGAAAATCAGCATTTGTTGCAACAAACACTTGGCGCTCTACAATCACCGTTTTGGGTTTGGTAAGTTTCAAAGCAAGCCACACTCCCAAACCGGTAAATAATAAAGCAATTGCTCCAATATATACTTCAATTGCATTGTCAAAAATCAAAAAACGCAATTCCAGCCAGCGCAATAGCACTAGCATTGCCGCCAAACTAACGCCGGTAAGCAAAATGGTACGGTAACGCGTGAAGAACAATTTCATGGGCCGCTTTTCAAGACAAATGTATCAATTTCAATGGCATCAAAGGATTTTTTCAAAAGCTGATGTAAGTCAGATTTTAAGACGATGATGCTTTCTAACTTTGTAAAAAAGAGGGTATGGAAGATTCAAAAAACAGGTTACTTAGTCGAATAGAAGAAAAATTCAACGCTATTGACCAAAATCCGGAAACACATTTGGAAGGATTAATCTGGGCGAAACCTATCACTTATTGGGATTACATCCATACCGATTCGTTGCTTAATCTTCAGATTCAGCGCACCACCTTGCCCGATGAAATGGTCTTTATCATGTACCATCAAATCAATGAGATCATTTTCAAAATGATTCTGTGGGAAATGGATCAGGTCACAACCAAAACTCATGTAAGCGCTCATTTCTTTACCGAGAAACTCAATCGAATCAGTCGTTATTTCGATATGTTGTCTTCATCTTTCTCTATTATGCAGGAAGGTATGGAAACCGAGCAATACCTTAAATTCAGGAATACGCTAACGCCTGCAAGTGGCTTTCAAAGTGCCCAATACCGGCTTATTGAGTTTGCTTCAACCGAATTGATTAACCTTATCGACTACCGATTCAGAGCCACCATCGATCGCAATACATCGTATGAATATGCGTACGACCATCTGTATTGGCAGGCCGCCGGAAAAGACCATAAAACAGGTAAAAAAAGTACCTTGATTCAACTGTTTGAGGAAAAATACAAAGATGAATTTGTGCGCAAAATAGAACAGTACAACACAAGCAATCTTTACACAAAATACAAATCGCTGTCTGAGGAAGAACGCACCAATACGGCCTTGGTAGAAGCGTTGCGCCATTATGATTATACCGTAAACGTAACTTGGGTCATGGCGCATTATCACGCTGCCGAAAAGTATTTGCGTTCTGATGGCAATACTACCGAAGCAACTGGCGGAAGTGACTGGCGGAAATACATGTTGCCGAAGTACCAGCGACGCATTTTCTTCCCAAGTGTTTGGAGCGAAGAAGAATTGACCAATTGGGGCGTTGCGGAAAGTCCGAATTTGTAGCAAACCATGAAACAGGCAGAAACCATACGTGTTACCAAACTGTTCTCCTTCGACATGGCGCATGCGCTAGAGGGTTATGACGGACCGTGTAAAAACATTCACGGACACACGTATCACTTATCGGTAACCGTATCAGGAAAGGTGATGAATGATCCTTCGCATCCGAAAAACGGAATGGTGATCGATTTCACCGACTTCAAATCCATTGTAGAAAAACAGGTAGTGAAGGTATTTGATCATGCTCTGGTATTGCAGCGATCTTCTGTGTTTGCCGAATTGCTCCAAGAGCACCAGTCAGAAAACAACATTCTTCTAACAGAATATCAACCAAGCTGCGAAAATTTAGTGATTGATTGTAAAAACAGAATCGCACCTCATTTACCATTCAGCATTTCGTTGGAACGTATTCGACTAGATGAAACACCAACCTCGTATGCAGAATGGTTGAAAACGGATAATCCTTGACACTCATTAAACCAAATTATCATGAAAATTGAACAATTATACACCAATTGCCTTGCCCAAGGAGCTTATTACATCGAAAGCAATGGTGAGGCCGCAATCATTGATCCATTGCGCGAAACGCAACCTTACCTGGATTTAGCTGCAAAGAGAAAGGCAACCATTAAGTATGTATTTGAGACTCATTTTCATGCTGATTTTGTTTCCGGGCACATTGACTTGGCAAAAAAAACCGGTGCTACGATAGTTTACGGTCCCACCAATATGTCAACAGGTTTCAAAGCAACTTTTGCCTTCGACGGACAGATTTTTCCGCTTGGCGCGGCTTCAATAAAAGTGATTCACACACCCGGACATACAATGGAAAGTTCCTGTTTTTTGCTCACGGATGAAAACGGAAAAGAAACCGCTTTGTTTACAGGCGACACCTTATTTATTGGCGATGTTGGAAGACCGGATCTAGCACAACATGTAATTGCAGAACTGACACAAGAAAAACTTGCAGGACATTTGTACGATTCCTTGCGTAACAAAATCATGCCGCTCAATGATAACCTGATTGTTTATCCGGCGCACGGTGCAGGAAGCGCATGTGGTAAAAATATGAGCAAGGAGACCTCGGATACGCTGGGGAATCAAAAACGTACCAACTACGCGTTGAATCCGGAATTAACGAAAACAGAATTCATCCAACAAGTGCTTGAGGGTCTGGTTTCTCCACCACACTATTTCCCGTCAAATGTGTTGATGAACATCATCGGTTACGAAAGCATAGACAGCGTGATGGAGCACGGAACAACTCCTTTAACAGCTTACGTCTTCGAACAACGCCTAACTACTGAAGATGTGTATGTGATCGATACCAGAAAGGCAGATCAATTTGCAGCAGGATTTATTCCAGGCTCCATCAACATCGGAATCGACGGTGATTTTGCCGTTTGGGTCGGAACATTGATCTCGGACATTCAACAAAACATCTTATTGATCACCGAACCGGGGCGTGAAGCTGAAGCTGTGACACGTTTGGCCCGCATCGGCTGCGATCATGCACTTGGATTTCTTGAAGGTGGTTTCGAAGCTTGGAAAAATGCCGGAAAACCGGTTGATATCATTCAATCGTTATCGGCCGATGAATTTGTGAACAAGTACCACGCCGGCGTTTTACTGGATGTGCGGAAAGAAAGTGAATTCGAGTCGGAACATTTCATCGGTGCAGTCAATAAACCGCTTGATTTTATTGATGTGAATTACTCATCGATGAATCCTGACGAAACCTATTACATTCATTGTGCCGGTGGTTATCGCTCGATGATCTACGCGTCCATTCTCCGCACAAAAGGCTTCAAAAATATAGTGAATCTGGAAGGTGGATTCAAGGCATTAAAAGCCACCGGAAAACTTCTTGTGACCGAATATGTGTGCCCGAAGACGCTATTGTAGAGTACCTTTTCATTTCATATATTTGTGGGAAGAGACTTCTTGATCGGAAAAGATCAGGTGTGTTATTGATCAACTATTCAATACCATGAAGCAAGTAACATTTAACATTCCGGATAAAAAACTTGGCTTTGAATTAACCAATCAAGAAGATAATACCATACCCATTTGGCAGCAGAAACTTGTTGAAAACCGATTAAATGAGTTGGATCAAAACCCTGAAAAAGGAATTGATTTCAATGAACTAATTACCGGATTGGAAAAAATGGTATAACAGTTAGTTGAAGCTAAAACCAAACAGTAAGGTTCGTAATCAACAACGAACTTGAATTGGTTTCCTGATCACTCGGACCGATAAACATTTTCCTGTCTGAATAAAACGCTCTTCCTTCGAGTCTAAAAAGTGCGTTATTGCCGATTTTTACATTCATACCCAATCCGGCGCTGGCGCAGTCAAATCCTTTTACGGTAGTAATCGGGGTGACCAAAACAGCGTTCATGTCGTTGAAATATTCCAATCTGCCCGACACCGAAATTGTTTTATTAAACTGCCAGCTTCCGATTACATTTCCTTGCCACCAATAAGGCTGAGAACGAACGCCAAGTGTGTCTTTTTTATCTTGCAAGCCAATGTACGCGCAAGAAGTAAGCGAAAACCGTTTCCCTGAATTGTAAATAAGGTAAACATCTGTAAAATAGCGGGTTTTGTAATCGGGAGTTTGAACGGAATATTCGTCACCGATATACGTATCCCAATTGATGAGTAGCTTGTCGTTGGGACGATACTCCAATTGCGTTCCCATCGAAAGTTTGTTATTCACATCGTTGATTACTTGCCAGCCGTTGATTAGGTAAGCATACGCTTTTAGCTTTTTCCCAATGGGCGAACTCACTTTTACTCCGGCAAGGTAATACGGTGTGTATTCGGAAGCTAATGATCGGGTGTACATCAGGTGATCTTTTGAAATGGCAGTTTCATTGGTGTAAGGTGATCCAAAAATACCTGCATCTACCCAAATATCCCGTTTTTTCGACAAGCGAACCCCCACATTTGCCTCAATCAGATTCTTGAGTGATCCCTTTTCATTGGCATAATTAGCATTGATATACGTCCCGAAACCGGGCACCAACCTTCCGCGAACACGTTCGTTGATGTACTGCACTTCGATATAAGCTAAGTTAATATTGATCTCGTTATGACGCGGTGAAGAAACACAATACGCTCGATCTGATGTCTCCGGCTGATTAAAATCGAAGCCATAATACGTATCGATTAACCCGCCAATTTTTACTTTTCCTGTTTCAAGGGAATCATAACGATCTGTCATTCCGGTATTAACTACCTGAGAAAATACAACTGAAGGAATCAACAGCAAAAGGAGCAATAGTTTCATCATATTCGAAATTATTGCTGCGAAGTTAATCAATTCGTCAGTTCTGCTTGTTTTCATATTTCGTTTATTCAACTTGAAAGAAGTGCTGCATTAAAACAAAAAATCGACTTCTCAGCCTGAAACTGAAAAGCCGATTTTCAATGATATCGTATTGGTTTAAAACGACCCTCTCAACGTCACAATGAAATTGCGGCCCGGAGCACTGATGTTTGAAGCAAACTGGCGATAATTCATATCCAGAATGTTTTCGCACGCTACTTGCAACGAAACATATTTGTTGAATTGATAACCAATACGCGCGTTCAAGGTAAACCAAGCCGGCATTCCTTGCGGAGTTGCATACGCAATATTGTCTTCACCTACCAAGTTGTAGTTTTTCAAGTGTTTCCAACCGCTGTACTGCACAAATACCTCACTTCTGAATTTTAACACGTTTAAATTCAATCCCGTTTTCCCGAATACAGGCGGAATGTGATCTAACGGATAGTCAGTTGTATCGGTTTTGATGCGACCGTAGGTGTAATTGATGGTAGAAACAATTGAAAGCTGATCGGTAATGTTTCCACGAAGACCTGCTTCTAAACCATAAATATAAGCTTCAGACGCATTTTTGGTGGTGGTTACCTGACTCAATTGCCCATCATACACAATTGAATCACTTCCGTTAAATGTGGAAGGCTGAACCGTTATGGCATTTTTCAACAAGGTATAATAACCATTTACTGATAAGGTTAGTTTCTTATTGAAGGTTTTAGCAATCCCAATTTCAGCATTGTAGGTATATTCCGGTTTCAGATCAGGATTTGGAACGATGACATTCCCTTGCACCGATTCAAATACTTTTGATAAATCATCCACATTTGGAGCTCGGAAACCTGTACTTCCCAAAATGGTGAAGCGGAAATCGCAGCCTGGAAGGTAAATCAATCCCAGATTTCCGTTGAGTGCCGTATTGTTTTGTGTCACCTTATTAAACGGAAACGGAAAATAGGTCTTGTCATTGAATTTAGCTTCGAGCATTACATTACTCAACCGAATTCCATCATTCATAATCAGTTTATCTGAAATTTCCCAAGTATGCGTTGCATAGACGGCAATTGACCTCATGGAAGAACCACCATCCGGATAACGTGTATCCAAGGGTGCGGTTGTATTTGCATCGATATCTTCCACATAAGCAGTGGAGTTAACCGTGTTGTTCACAAATTCGGCCCCGTAACGGAATTCTTGTTTACCGATCAATTTTTCTGCATCGATATTCAACGAAAGAATGTCTAATTTTTCGATGCGGTGATTGCGTTCCACTTTCTTAAACCGACGGTCAATACGACTTTCTTCAATGTTTTGGTAAGCCGCGGTTACACGCAATTGATCGTAGACCAAATTTCTGTTTTTCAACGTGAGATTGTATGCACCCAACAATCGTTTTTGCGGACCGTAATACCATTCGGCAAACTTCGGATTACTGCCGGATGTGTGTGTGAGTCTGTCATAGCGTGGTACGTCTGAAGAAGTAGAGTATTGAAAATTGAGGCTGTGCTGTATCTTATCGGATTGTTTGAACAACAACTTTTGCATTACATCATACTGAGTATAACCAGAACCGACTTGTAAGTTCGTGTCTTTGTTAATCATCATTGAATCGATTCCGTTAATGCGTTCAGCATAAAAGGTGCGCGCTCCAAACGAAGGGTAAAACGGATTGCGATTAGCACCTTGTCTTAAATCGTCGAATTTCGAATAGGTAAAAGACGTCAATGATCCAAAACGACGTTTCCCGACTGAAACATCAACGTGACCGGTATAACCATTTGCGGCGGATTGGTAGCGGGTAAATGCATTTGCTTTCACCAATAATTTGTCGCTGTTTGACAACACCGGGTTTTTGGTATAAAAGTGCATCACACCACCCAAAGCATCCGAACCGTAGATCACAGATCCGGCACCGAACAACACTTCTACTTTGTCAAACGACGCATTATCGAGGGTAACAATGTTTTGCAAATGACCACCACGATAAATAGCGTTGTTCATGCGCACACCGTCAACCACCATCAAGACTTTATTGGTTTCAAAACCACGAATGATGGGTGAACCGCCACCTAACTGACTTTTTTGTACAAACACATTTCCTTGGTTCGACATCACATCGGCGGTTGACGATTGATTCACGTGATTGAGTTCATTGCTATTAATTACAGCTACTTGTTGAGCAACATCTTTCCGTTTTTCAGCAAATCGATTGGCAGAAATGATGACTTCTTCCATTGAAAAAGCTTGCTGTTTGAGGTAAATGATAGAGCTTTTATCAAGAAGTCCCGAACTCATAAAGGTTGTAACCATTGGTTGAAAATCCGGATGGGAAATAGTCACTTGTTTGTCTACTATTAGCGCCAATTCCAATTGACCATTTACATCGGTAAAATAAGTGCGTTCATCTGCTTCAACCATTACGTTTTCTATCGGTTGCAAGGTTGTTTCGTTGAGAAAAGTGACCGTTTGCGAAAATGCAGTAACGGAACATATCACAACGAGCAATGTAAGTATTCGTTTCATTGAAGATGATATTGTACAAGAAGTTACACCGCGCTTACGATTGTGTCATCACCAGTCGCGACTGCTCTTCCTGCGTTATTACTAAACATGGATAAAAGTATTCTCAGAGAATGCTGTTACAGCGCTCAGTAGTTTGAGTTCTCCGGAAAATTGTTTAGCAATAAACTTCGGGAGGTGGTGATGCGGCAATCAGTGTTGCAGAAGTTGTGATTTCAACATAGTCGAAAAAAGCACGATTCGTTCGTTCAAATTCACCCACAAAAAGTGGAATTGCAACGCGTTTTTCAGGAGTCGATTTTACTGTTTCAGAAGCTATTTTGTGCTGCTTGTCTTTCTGCGGATTATTGCCCCAAGCTTGACGCGTCAACTCAGTAAGTTTGCTATCTAAGGCTGATTCCTTGGTATCCTTCCAACACCAATAGTGCATCTGTTCACCAACCTTTTTTTGTGAAACGATATCGTATTTTTGACTGTGAAAAGTGAATTCACCGGAATGTTCCCACTGCAACAATGCTTTATCTTCTGCCTCTGTAAAAGCTAATAAAACAAGATTTTTTTGGTCCATCCCTTTCAACAACGCAGCTTTCACCTCTCTTCGCACCAACTTGCGCTCATAACGAAGCCACAAATAAGAACTCGCCACCGGAACGGTGAAGCAAATCAACAGAAAGATGCCTACTAGTCTTTGCAATGCATTTGAGGGTTTAAAGTTGCCAAATTAACCTTTTTTCGCACTCAATTCTTTCACACAAGAGCAAAAATTGAAAACCTAACTAACATGACGTATAGAAAAGGGAAAAGTCAGTCACAGACCTGACTTTTTTTGATATGATCCGGATTTTGGATTGGCTTATCAAATTGAATCCCTCGTTTTCTTCGAAAACTTCAGGCTTTTTTCTCTCGTCCCTTACCGAAAACAAGTTTCGGACGGTGCCAAAAGAAAAAATCCCGAAAGCTTAACCTTCGAGATTCAATTTCCTGCGGAGAGTGAGGGATTCGAACCCCCGGTACCTCGCGGTACAACGGTTTTCAAGACCGCCGCAATCGACCACTCTGCCAACTCTCCGCGACAAAAGTAGTAATACTTTCATTTCTGACAAGCCCGACGCTAAAAAAAACCTGTATTAATTACTTGTTACTTGAAAATCAACATACTTTAATCAATCAGATTTCATTTCCTTGCCCTAATAGCCCGATTTAAGGTCGATATTCACTACTTTTAACACAGAAAATCATCGTATGAACCGTTTGCTTCTAACTTTATGCTATGTGTTGGCTCTAAGCTGCACCATTTTCGGCCAGACCGGAAAGCTAAAAGCATATATCGACCAAAAAACCTATTATTCTCCCGAATTGGGGAATTATGCTGAAATTCAACTGCAATTTGTAGGTCATTCACTCAAGTATGAACCCGTAGAAGGTGGATTGCGTTCGAAAGTAGCAATCAACATTGCCGCTGTAAACTCGGCAAACGACACGTTGGTTACCGATGCCTACGTTCTCGAAAGCCCGATAATGCGCGATTCCATTATTGAGGACTTCTTCGATATTATTCGTTTTCCGCTGGCTCAGGGAAATTATACCGTTCACATTTCATTACTTGATCTGGTTGCAAATACCGGTGAAATGCGCGGTGAAATCGAGATGCAAATTCCTACTTACGCCAGAACAATCAGTGTTTCCGATATTCTAATCGCCGAATTTGCCAATAAAACGACTGAACCTACGGTGTTTTCCAAAAGCGGATACGACATCATTCCCCGGATTTCCAATTTCTATCCGACTGATTTGACAAGTTTGCCTTATTACACCGAATTGTATAATACAGACATGCTACCCGACTCCTTGTTTGCAGTTCGTCAGCGCATTATCTCAACCACCGATTCTAAAGAAATGGTTGAATTTACGCGTTTCACCAAAATGACAGCAGCTCCGGTAGTTCCACTGCTACGAAATGTTGATATTTCAAAATTGCCCTCGGGTTCTTACCGTCTGGAATTGGCAATACTGGACAGAAGCAACGCCGAACAAGGCGAAGCGGCTTACTATTATTTTGAACGCATCAATGAATTTGAAGCATTTACCAACATTGATGATATTGTCTTGAATCCTGAATTTCAGTCATTGATAACGGATGATTCGGTGGAGTATTACCTCGCGAGTCTTATTCCGATAGCACGACCTGCAGAGGTCAAAAACATTCTGGACAACATCAAAATAGGCAATAAGGAAAACTGCCGTAAACACTTGCAACAATTCTGGATTCAAACTTCGGGCAACAATGCCTTTAATGCATGGGTTGATTACAAAAAACAAGTATTGCTAGTCGAAGAAATGTATGGCAACAATTTCCAAGATGGTTACGAAACCGATCGTGGACGTGTGTACCTGCAATATGGTCAACCCAATCAAATCATTACGCGAGAAACATCGCCTTCCGAATATCCTTACGAAATCTGGCATTACTACAAAATCAAAATGTACAGCAACAAACGTTTTGTATTCTACAACCCTGATTTGGTAAACAAAGGGTATCGTTTGTTGCATTCAGACATGGTGGGTGAACAACAAAATTACCGTTGGCCTCAGGCATTGGCAAAACGAAACAGTTCCAATATCAATATCGACGATCCGAATGACGGCAATAATTCGCACTACGGTGGAAATGCGCTTGAGGATTACAACATTGCACGCTGAGTAGTTTATGTCACATCCAGATTTGGCGATTGTTATTCTCAATTGGAACGGACAACGCTTTCTTGAACAATTTTTGCCCGCTGTAATTGCACATTCGGCTCCTCACCGTGTTGTGTTGGCTGATAATGCTTCCACCGACGATTCGGTCGCGTTTGTGAAAACCCACTTTCCAACAGTTGAAGTGGTTGTAAATTCAGAGAACGGTGGTTTTGCCAAAGGATACAATGACGCTTTAAAACAGGTTGATGCCGAATTTTACCTGTTATTAAACAGCGATGTTGAAGTCACCGAAGGTTGGTTGGAACCGTTATTGGAAGCGATGAAAGATCCGAAAGTTGCGGGTTGTCAGCCAAAAATAAACGCTTTTAATCGCAAAGAACATTTCGAGCATGCCGGTGCGTCTGGAGGATTCATTGATCGTTTTTTCTTTCCGTTTTGTCGCGGACGTATTTTCAGTGCCATCGAATCCGATCATGGTCAATACAACTACCCTTCAGACATTTTTTGGGCAACAGGAGCCTGTATGCTAATTCGTTCGGAAGTTTACTGGAATACCGGCGGATTGGACGAACGCTTTTTCGCGCACATGGAAGAAATCGATTTGTGTTGGCGCGCTCAGCGAATGGGACATCGTTTTATGGTGCTTCCTGCTTCTACGGTATATCACGTTGGCGGTGGAACCTTGGATTATCTTTCGCCCCGAAAAACGTACCTCAATTTCAGAAATAGTTTGTTGATGATTCACAAGAATTACGATGGTCCGCTTTTCTGGATGCTTTTTCGCCGGATGTCATTGGACGGAATTGCAGCAACCGTGTTTTTGTTCAAAGGACAATTCCCGCATTTTTGGGCTGTTTTCACAGCACACATGTCATTTTACAAGCTAATTCCTTCTTCTAGAATAGAACGCAAAAAATACGCACACTTGAAGGGTGAAATTTCCATAGGAAAATACCGTGGAAGTATTTTATTTGCCCGTTATATCCAAGGTGTAAAAGACTTCAGTAAACTGAATCAGCGCTTGTTTAAGAACGATTGAAGGGCCAGTTGGTAACCTTCTAATCCGAATCCCATAATGGAACCTGTGCATACTGCTGTGATCAGTGAATCATGTCGGAAAGCTTCGCGTTGCGCTAGGTTGCTGATGTGTACTTCTACAACCGGAACAGAAATCGCCGCTATGCAATCGCGAATAGCAACGCTGGTATGGGTGTAACCTCCTGCGTTCAAGATGATTCCATTGTGTTGAGAAGCCTGCAATGCATTGATGATTTCGCCTTCAACATTGGATTGCACATAGTCAATGACACAATCTTGGGTTGTTCTTAACACTTCCAAGTAATCCAGAAACGTTTGATTGCCGTAAATTTGTGGCTCACGTGTGCCCAGAAGGTTTAAATTAGGGCCGTTAACAATTAAGAAATTCATACATGCGCAATTGGGAACGCTATATTAAGCAATTTGTTCATTACTTGAAAATAGAACGCAGTTTAGCTGAAAACTCGATTTTGGCTTATCAGCAGGACATTGAGAAGCTAAAAGATGCTTGTATGGCACGGGAATTGTCAGCCGAAACGGTTTCAACCAACGATCTCAAAACCTTTATTGCAGGATTGTATGATCTTGGGTTGAGCGCCCGCTCACAGGCACGTATCATCAGCGGATGGAAACAATTCTTCGATTTTCTACTGCTGGAAGACATTCGCAAAGATGATCCGAGTGAAAACCTGGATTTACCCAAAATAGGTCGCAAATTACCTGAAGTGCTAACCATAGAGGAAATAGACCGGATTGTGGCTGTTATTGACATGGGAAAAGCCGAAGGTCAGCGCAACAGGGCAATCATTGAAACCTTATACAGCTGCGGCTTGCGCGTCAGTGAGTTGGTCAACTTGAAACTGCAGGATTGTTTTTTTGAGGAAGGATTTATACGCGTGATCGGAAAAGGCAACAAAGAACGCTTGGTTCCGGTGAGTCCTTCGGTGATTGAAGAAGTGGGTGATTATTTAGAGAACCACCGTCCTGAATTGCCAATTAAACGCGGACAAGAAGCCTACGTATTTCTCAACCGTCGAGGCGCGCAACTCACGCGCGTCATGATTTTTACGCTGATCAAAAACTATACGGCTTTTGCGGGAATCCGGAAAAACATAAGTCCGCATACCTTTCGTCATTCATTTGCAACACATTTGATAGAAGGTGGAGCAAACTTACGTGCCATTCAGGAAATGCTGGGCCACGAAAGCATTACAACCACTGAGATTTACACGCATTTGGATCAACGTTTCTTGCGCGAAGCCATTATTTCTTACCATCCGAGAAACGCGAAATCTTAGATTTTTACTAGAGTTTAATGATAATTCTGTATCGGCTGGCCGATACACTTTTTTATTCACCACAAATGCACTGATTTTAGCTCCGCTAACGCCCTCGCTGATTATCATTAGTTGTGATAATATATTAGGCGCTGCCGTTAGGCACGCAAAAATCTGTGCATCTGTGGGAGACCACGAACCCACGTTATTACTAGAGGGCGTAATCTTAAAACCGGAAGTGAACTCCAAATTGCGGTGTGATGAAATAGCGCTTGCGATCCAATCCTTCATAAATCAACGCTTGCTTCATTTCCCAACCGGTGCTCACTCCTGCACTAAACATCCACTGATTCCAGGTATAAGTTGCGTGGAAACGACCCGTTAGATTCATACTGAAATTATTGACTGTTGGCGCAGGCATACCATTCAATTCACCTTGAGAAACCTTATAGAATTGGAATACTGCTCCTGCGTTGACCAACAAGCCCCATTTATCCGAAAAGGAAAAATGTTTGGTGAAATACAGTGGAATACTCATGGTTTGAATGCGATTCAATTGCGTAAAATTGGTTGAAAGCGTATCGTCAAAATAATAGATTGTGTCTTGATATCCGGTAATGGAATCAGGCATATTCGGATTTTCATAAAGTGGAATACTATCAAAGATCACAATTGCCGAATCTAAAATTTGCAGGTTTGTTAGTTTAAATGTTTCCTGACGTTGGTTAAACCCAAAACCGGTAGTCAATCCATAACCTGCAATAAGATTGCGATTCACTTCTGCTGAAAACTGAAACGATGGTTTTTCGGAAACGGATCTCAATTGGTCATTGCTTTTGGAGTTAATGCCAAATGACGGTCCTGCATAAACGGAAGCCGTCCAATTCGTATCACTTTTTGGTTTATCGTTCTTTCCGTTTTTATTTCCAGGCTTAACATCCTCGATATTAGTAGAATCGGGCGTTTGAGGAGTTGGCGACCCATTAGGTTTGCCCGAAATCGGATCAGTTTTTTCAGGTGAATTTGAACCATCTCCCGCACCTTCATTCCCCTTAGTCGGATCTGATTTCCCTGTTCCATTTTCAGATGAATTACCTTCTTTTATGGCAATACCTGAATTTTTCAAAGCAAGGTTGGTTAAATTCAAGGTAGACAGTGCATCAAAACTTAGTGTTCCTGAATTGCTTTTCTTACCTGATGATTTTTTACCTGATGGGTTCTTCCCTATAGTATTTTTCCGTTTCGGTAGGTTGGTTTTCGCCGAACGATTCTTTTGATTTCCGGTATTCGATGTCAATGACCTATTACCTTGACCATCGTTCTTCCCTTTTGAAGAGGCTTGATTTCTAGCTGAATGATCCTGTTGTTTTGTTCCGGAAGTCGTTTCAGATGAGGTACTGTTCTTATCATCCGATTGGCCGGAAGATGAAGTAGCTGTATGATGTGTTGAAGAATGATTGTTAGAATGAGTTGTTGTTGAAGCAGAAGTATTAGCTGGCGTTTCGGTTGATGCCAACTGGTTTACCGGTGCAGTTGCACCTTGTTTTTCGGATGAACGGGCAAAAAAGAAAAGCAAAGACGATACTCCAAGGAATAACACCGTGCCTAAAATCCACCAAATGCGTTTATTGGAAGCTCCACCGATTCTACTATCGATTGCTTCTTTTACCGCAGACGGAGGCGCTACTTCGAAATGATCAAACGAAGAGCGAAATAAATCTTCTATGTTATTGTCCTCTTTCATGCTCTTACTTTTTCGGCTTCCAACAATTGTTGGATCATTCGTTTTGCTTTAAAGAATTGTGATTTACTTGTGCTTTCACTGATTTCAAGGTGTTCGGCAATTTCTTTATGCGTCAAATTTTCTATTACAAACAAATTGAATACCGTTCTATACCCATCGGGCAATTTTGTCAAAACGGCCAGGAGCTGCTTGCGTAATAGCTCCTGATCTTCCGTTTCGATATTCATTTCGTGTTGCTGATCAAAGAACGAATCTTCTTCGTGCAACACAAATTTGTAGTGCTGTTTAATGTAGGTCAACGCGCAATTGATTGTGATTGTTTTTATCCATGCTGCCAGCGGTTTGTCTAATGAATATTGACCACTATTTCTGTAAATGCGGATAAAAGCTTCTTGCAATACGTCTTGCGCATCATCCTGGCAACGTGTGTAACGAAGGCATACCCCGAACATGGCCGCCGAATAGGCAGCGTAAATAGCGTCGAAAGCTTTGCGATCGCCATTCTTAAATCGTTCCTCTATTTCCTTCGTTATCACACGTTTTAATTCATTTCCTGACGGAATTAGTTTCCATTTGGCAACGAGTCACCCGGATTTCCTCCGCCACCATTCCAGATGGTTGTATCTCCACCATTGTTTCCGCCGCCGTTGTTTCCACCGCCACCGTTCCAAATGGTAGAATCTCCCGGATCTCCTCCTCCACCGTTCCAGATGGTTGTATCTCCGCCATTGTTTCCACCGCCACCATTCCAAATCGTGGAATCGTTCGGATCAACATAAGTTGTGTCACCATTTGATGGATCTTCACAATTCGGCCCGAAAGGCTCTTTCTCACACGATTGCAACAACAATGCTCCTCCAAACATTCCTGTCAACACCACTAAAACTACTTTTTTCATAACCCTTATTTTTTATTGCTACTAACTCAGTTACCTGAGCCAATTTCAAAAGGTTGCCTGATGATGAAAAAAGTTTGTTTAAAGGAGACGTAAACGGTCTTAGAAAAGTTCGGTGTCTTCCATGCGTAGGCGGGCGCGATTGATGAATTGGGTCAAACTTTCAAAATAGGCGTTGCGTTGCCGCGGATTTTCCATACTAATACAGATACAGCTTTTGAGCATCGATTGAAACACTGCAAACGATTTATTCACATAATCCTGATCGATGGTATACAGGTAATTCATCATGTTGTGGGTAATATACAACATGCGATAGGCATTGGTTTCAGCAATAACCGTATTGTCTTGAATGTAGGTTTGATGTAGGTAAAGCTTAAAGCTTCCTTCATCGGTGATAACGGGCTGACCGATGATGAATTTTCGTCCGATCTCTGCCTGATCCTGAATGTGCAAGAGTACCTTTTCGACCTCATCCAACAAAAAAAGCGCGTCTTCTTTCGAAGCGAAATACCCCAATTCATAAAACGAAACAATCTCACGAACCAATCCTTTTCCGGCATCGAAGCCAACAACCTCGGTGCTTTTGATACGAATGTAGAATTGCAGCATCTGTTGCAATGACTCATCGGAAATATCACCCTTCCAACCTTTGTAGTATTTCTCATTGTCCAGTTTCGGGATTTTGAGATAACACTTGGCAAAATACATGAGTTTGAACCGAATCAGCGCCGGCGAATTGAGCAATTGAAAAATGACCAAATCGAGGTACGACATAAACAATTCCGACGTGCGTTGTGCCGCCATGCGCTTATACCCTTCCAGAAGTCCATTTAAGTAGTTCTCAAAGGAAAACTCGCTTCGTTGGATGGGATTGTACTGAAAGGTGACGCTTTGTCCGCTAACGCCAATTATCTTATCGATTGATAAATCGTATTTTGAGCAGAGCAATCGAATTTCCTCGGGCTTAAGCGCTGTTTCACCCCGAGCCCGACGGTAAGCCGAATCACGCGAAAGATCAAGATCATCCATGAGCAACCGACCGAGCGACGTATCGTGCGGTAATTTTGCTTTGAGTTGTTCGAGGAGTCGATTTTGAATGTCCATGCTACTAAGATAGTAGTTTTGCTGAAAGTGTAAAATCTCCTTAAAACAAAACGGCTGCATACGTAAAATACACAGCCGTTCGTTTTTTAATGTTTTTTTAGTTTTTCACCAAGCGCACTGTTACCAATTCACCGTTTGAAAGACCTTGTAATACATAAACTCCGTTAGAAGCTTTTGTCAAATCAATTACAACTTCTGTTCCTTGAACTGTCAAAGCCGCATTCATTGTTTTACCTTGCAAATCAACCACTTTTAAGTTAGTTAACTGGTTATTGGCTTCCATTGATACGGTAAACAAACCATTGCTTGGATTCGGGTAAGCAACCCGATTTTCCTGCAAAACTTCATTGATTCCTAAACAAGCATCTACCAAGATATTATCAGTAGCTGAATTAGAACATCCGTTAGCATCTGTGTAATCATACGTTATGGTATGAGTTCCCGATCCAGCAGTTGCAGGGTTAAAGCTTCCTGCTGCTACTCCCGTTCCAGAATAGGTTCCGCTAGCAGGTGAACCACCTGACAACGTTAAAGCATTGTTATACACACAAAGAGTTGCTACCGGAAGTATAAGACTAACTGTTGGCGTAGTATTCACAACAATACCAGTTGTAGCCTCATTTGAACAGCCATTTCCATCTGTGTAAGTATAGGTTATAACTTGTGAACCAGCAGTAGGATTAAAATTACCTGCCGTTACACCGGTTCCTGAATAAGTTCCGCCAGCTGGTAAACCACCTGTCAACGCAAAAGGTGCTGCGTCTGAACATACATCTGGAATTTGGTTTTGCGTAACTACCGGACCATTTACAGTAACAAGTGTTGAAGCCGTATTTGAACAACCGTTAGCATCTGTGTATGAATAGGTAACCGTTTGTGAGCCTGAACTTGGATCAAAGTTTCCTGCTGAAACACCTACTCCGGAATAAGAACCACCTGCAGGAGAACCACCTGTAAGCGCAAATGGCCCAACATTATCACATGTGGATAATGGACCTTGAGCAACGGTCGGAGAACTATTAACCGTGATTATAGTAGAAGCTGTATTCGAGCAACCATTTCCGTCTGTATAATTGTAAGAAACTGTTTGTGTTCCTGAAGATGGATCGAAATCGGATCCTGTAACCCCAGTTCCCGAATAAGTTCCTCCAGCCGGCGATCCACCTGAGAGTGCCAATAAACCACTGTTATCGCAAACGGCTGCAAGAGCACTTTGAGTAACCGATGGGGACGCATTCACCGTAATGGAAGTGGAAGCAGTATTCGAACAACCATTTCCATCTGTGTAAGAATAAGTAACCGTTTGTGTTCCTGAAGCCGGATCAAAATTAGATCCGGTAACTCCCGTACCTGAATACGAACCTCCTGCAGGTGAACCTCCTGAAAGCGCCAGCAAACCACTATTATCGCACGTAGCAGCAATTGAACTTTGTGTTACTGTTGGTGCTGTGTTCACAGTTATAGTATTGGAAGACGAGTGTGGACATGCATAAGCATCGGTATAATTATACGTAATTGTTTGTGTACCAAAAGCAGGATTAAAAGAAGACCCTGTAACTCCGGTTCCTGAATAGCTACCACCTGCTGGTGCTCCTTGAGTAAGATTATATGCGCCAGCATTATTGCACAATGTAGGCAATCCGTTGAGTGAAGTAGGATTTGCCGGACAACCAATAAGGATGGAGTAACTTTGTATTCCTGTACATCCGCTTGCATCTGAAACCGTTACTGTAAAGTTAAATGTTCCGGTTGCTGTTGGTGTTCCCGAAATAACTCCTGCGGTTGAAAGCGTCAATCCACCTGGCAGCGCTCCAGCGGTAACTGCAAATGTTGGCGTTCCCAACGCTCCTGATTGCGTTAACGTATTGGTGTAAGCTGAACCTGCAGTGCCACTAAGTAACGGGCCCGCAGCAGTTAAAGTAAATGTTGGACATACATACGGTGTATAGATAATGTTATCCAATCCAATAAAATCTGAATTGGCACCTAAAGAACCACCACCAGTTACGAAATAACGAAAACCGATACGCCCCGAAGTTGGTGCCGCCAATCCTGAGATGGTAATTGTGTATTGTGTCCATGTTGTTGGGTAAACTCCCAATACAAGTGCTGGGTTAACACTCAATAAAAGTGTTGTGAAATCACCGACTGCAGCACCTGAACCAACATTAGCACTTGCCCCGTTGGTACTCAATCGCACTTCTAGGCGGTCAGCATAAGTATCTGGTACAGCTTTTCTAGTGTAAAATGTAATAACATCACCGTTTTTAAATGTACGAAGAGGTGTTACCAACCAGTTACTGATTGTACCAGTAGATCCTGTATTATTAAAGTTCGCACTGATATAAGCATTCGTAGCTCCATTAAAAGCATCAAAAGGACCACCTCCGGATATAGCCGGTCCTTGTGTCCAACCTGTGGCTCCAACGGGTGTACTGACATTGGATAAGGTCCAGCCACCTCCAGCCAATAAGGTAATATTATCAAAATTCTCGGTAAACGCCTGAGCATTTACGTTAGCAAATGGAGTCAACGCCAGCACTATTGCAACGATTGCTCCTTTAATTGTAGCTTTTCTCATAAGTTTCGATTAACGTTGATTAGTACTTGTAGCGAGTTGTTGTTCAATGTAAAGCAGTTCAGTTTCTAATTCTGAACGAACATGATCTACAGAACAAGTAGCGATCTCTTTCGCAAGCAAGTTTTTGTAGTCATTTTGCAAAACAGTCAATTCTTGTTTAAACTGAGCCAACTGACCTCGTGATGATGTTACGGCTTGCTGAACCTGAAGTTCTTTCTGATTGATTTTTTCTGCTTGCGTTTTCAGCGATGGAATGGCGCTAACGGCCTGAGGAGCAACGTGCCGCCCTTCTGATTGCTGTTGGCCATAAGCTGTCATCGTAAAGCACGATAAGACAAGACCAACTAATAGTAATCTTTTCTTCATAGGAATGGATGTATTAAATAGTAATAAGTGTTGTAAAGAAATATTTCTCTCAACAGCTTAAGACGTTAATCTATCCAAATGCGTTGCTTGGGCGCTCAATTGACCCATTGGTCGAAAAAAAAACTAACTTCCTTTAGTCTATCAGCTTTCCGTAAAGATCATAGTGGTCTGCCGAGGTGATTTGTACGTTAGCAAAATCACCGATTCGCACAAAGCCCTCCGATTTCTTAACAAGAACTTCATTATCAACCTCTGGCGAATCAAATTCGGAACGCCCGATAAAATAATCGCCTTCAGCGCGGTCGAACAACACTTTGTAATTATTCCCGACTTTTGCCTGATTCAACTCATAACTGATGCCTGATTGCAATTCCATGATTTCATCGGCGCGTTGACGTTTCACCTCATCGGTAACATCATCGTTGAGTGAAAAAGCATGGGTATTTTCTTCGTGTGAATAGGTAAAAATGCCCAAACGGTCAAAGCGTGTGCGTTCTACAAAGCTGTACATTTCATTGAAATCGGCTTGCGTTTCTCCCGGATAACCGGCAATCAACGTGGTACGCATGGCTATTCCCGGTACTTTTTGGCGAATTTCTTCTACCAGGTTTTCCGTTTTTTCGCGGGTAATTCCACGACGCATTGATTGCAGTATTTTGGTAGAACCGTGTTGCAACGGCATATCGAGGTAGTTGCAAACGTTTGAACGATTGTTCATCACATCCAATACATCCATCGGGAAACCGGACGGGAATGCATAATGTAAGCGAATCCAATCGATTCCTTCTACATCCGAAAGGCGGTCAACCAATTCGGCGAGGTTGCGTTTTTTGTAAATATCGAGTCCGTAATACGTCAAATCTTGAGCGATCAGGAGAATTTCTTTTACACCACCGGCGGCCAATGATTTAGCCGAAGTAAGCAATTGATCCATCGGTGTAGAAACGTGTTTTCCACGCATCAGCGGAATGGCACAAAACGAACACGGACGGTCGCAGCCCTCAGCAATCTTGAAGTAAGCATAATGTGCCGGAGTGGTAAGCAAACGTTCACCCACCAACTCGTGTTTGTAATCCGCTTTGAGTGTTTTCAATAAACGTGGCAAATCACGTGTTCCGAAAAAGGCATCTACTTCAGGAATTTCCACTTCCAAATCGTCTTTGTAACGCTCAGAAAGACAACCGGTAACATACACTTTATCCACCAAACCTTCGTTTTTCGCATCGGCATAGCGCAGAATGGTATCAATGGATTCTTGCTTGGCGTTGTCGATGAATCCGCAAGTATTGATGATCACAATAGACGCATCATCTTGCGTTGATTCATGTTCTACATCAAACTTATTGGCCTTTAATTGTGCCATCAACACTTCCGAATCGAAGGTGTTTTTAGCGCAACCAAGCGTTACTACATTGACTTTATTTTTACGAAGTGTTTTGGTTTTCATTGCCGGAATGCTTTTCAAATATGCCTGCTTTCTGTTGAAAGAGCGTGCAAAGTTACGTCAAAAACTTGGTTACACTAAATGTTGGTACAAAACTTGCCTTTACGATCATTGACGAAGATGTTTATATTTGTGTAAAACCAAAACAACGAACATGAAAACAATCCTTCTTTCCATGAGTGTGTTGATGCTATTGGCATGTGGAACCAAGAAAATTGCCGGAGACGGAACAGGACAGACCATTGAGATGAAAACGGAAAAACGACTTACAGCAACTGTTGGTAAATCAGAAATGAGCACCAATCAAACGAAGATTACAAGCGCCAGTATTAAAGGAAATAAATTGATGCTGAGCATTTCTTATTCGGGAGGCTGCAAAGAACACTCGTTTAGCTTGGTTGGTGATGAAGCAATCTCCAAATCATTGCCACCGCACCGCACTGTGTATTTGATTCATTCCGGCGAACAAGATTTGTGCAAAGCTATGATCATGAAAGACCTTGTATTTGATATCAAAAATCTGGCTTACAAACAAGAGAAAGGCAGTGAGATCTTCCTGAAAATTGACGGTTGGGAGGAAGAATTGAAATATACGTTTGAATGATGTAATAGAATATTTACTATTCAAAAAATCCCGAACGATTAATCGTTCGGGATTTTTGTTTAAAACATATACATATTTGAAACAGCGCGGGATGTGTCCCGCGCCTGCGACAATTATTTCTGCGGAATTGGCGGAAATCCCGAATCCTTCATTCGGTCAATTTCCTTTTGTGGAACTTTGCGAATCAACAAATAAACGCCAATCAACACAAACGGGATACTTAACAACTGTCCGGTATTAAACAACGGTTTTGTTTCATCGAATGCAGATTGACCTTCTTTGATGAATTCGATCAGAAAGCGCGCTAGCCAGATCAGCACCATGAATGCGCCGAAAATACGTCCAGGCATTTCTTTCGCCTTGGTTTTCCAATACATGTAAAGCAATACCGAAAAGGTAAAGATGTAGGTCATTGCTTCGTATAATTGCGCCGGATGACGGTATACATGTTCGCCATCGACCAAATATTCATTTCCTTCATTCATGAATTTGAATCCCCATGGCATGTCGGTTGGTATGCCGATGATTTCGTGGTTTACGAGATTCCCCAAGCGGATACAGCAACCCGCAATGGCTATTGGTGCAACAATGCGATCTAGGATCCAAAACATGGGACGTTTGGCAATTTTTCGTGAGAAGTAATAAAGTGTCAATAAAATGACAATTGCAGCTCCATGACTTGCCAAACCGCCTTCCCACACTTTGAAAATACTCATGGGGTTATCAAAATATCCTTCCTGAAGCACTGTTCCATCAGGACCATAGGTATTCCACCACGGACCATAAAACAACACATGTCCCAAACGCGCACCAATAATGGTTGCCAACACCACATAGATCAGCAATTTATCCAAAATCATCTCCGGAACATGTTCATACTTAAACATGCGTTTGATAACGAAATAACCGATGATTAGTCCGGAAACAAAGAGCAATCCGTATAAATTCGGTGTCGAATATCCGTCAATCAGTTGTGATGAAACTGTCCAGTCAATGCCAAGGTTCACGTTGTACGATTTTATTGTTGGTCGAAAGATACTTGTTTTTCGCGATTCACCTTAAAGGCAAGCTGACTTCCACGACCTTTCTTGAAAATGCGGTTGCTGTTGTTGAGCCCTTTTCGCAACTCTTTTTGTTCTTCAAGCGGCAAATGAAAAATGTCTACACATTCTTGCGAACAACAATTATCCATCTTTTCCTTGCAACTATCGCACTGAATAAACAACAAATGACATGCTTCGTTTACACAATTGGTGTGCGTATCGGCAGGTTCGCCACACTGGTGACATTTTGAAATAATTTCATCGGTAATGCGTTCGCCACGACGTTCATCAAACACGAAGTTTTTACCCAAAAATTTGTTCTCTAATCCTTTTTCGCGGCATTCATTCGCGTATTTAATGATTCCGCCTTCGAGTTGGTGTACATTTTTAAAACCACGGTGCTTGTACCAAGCCGAAGCTTTTTCACAGCGAATTCCTCCGGTGCAATACATCACAACGTTTTTATCTTCGTTTCCTTTCAGGTATAAGTCTTCGATGATCGGCAACGACTCACGAAACGTATCTACATCGGGCAAGATCGCATCTTTGAAATGCCCTACTTCGTGCTCATAATGGTTCCGGAAATCGACCAAAATGGTATTCGGATCGTTGGTCAACTTATTAAATTCTTCGGCATTCAAATGAATTCCTTTGTTGGTGACATCGAAGGTTTCGTCCGTCAAACCATCGGCTAGAATTTTGTTGCGCACCTTCACTTTCAATTTCAGGAACGGGAATACTTCACCGGGTTCTTCTACCGCTTTGTTCAGGCGAACGCCATTGAGAAATTCGATGGAATATAAATCGTTTTGAAAACGAATGTAATTGTCGGTTGGAACGGAAATTTGCGCGTTAATGCCTTCGTTGGCCACGTAAATTCTCCCAACAACTTGCAGGTTTTGCAGTAATTGGTAGAGGTAATCTCTAAAAAGTTGAGGGTTGGGAATTTGAACATAATGGTAGAACGAAATGGTCACAAAAGCATGACCCTCGGCTCTGAGTTGTTGTTCCAATTCCTCTTTACTAAATGTATTCCACAGTTGCATGCTATGTCGTTTAAATGTAAAAAGTTGCTGCAAAGATAAGAGAGCCTCTTTAAATTTCCCATTTTAATTCGATTCCGCATCTTTTCAGCTACAAATTCGTTACATTTTTCGTCGTAATCACGCCATTATGCCTGCAAAATGCGCCTCTTTTCGCTTGAAAATATGCATAATCATTCTCAAAAAAGAATTTTAAACAGGCTCTAAATTTGATTAGATTTGAACGACATTATACTGATCGCGAATGGCAACCCACAAACAGAAAAAGAGCACTGCAAAACCGACATCCAAACCCAGCACTGTTGTTTCGATTCCACCATTATCAGAAACTGTTTTGGATAAACGGATTTTCTGGGTGTTGTGCACGATTGCTTTTATCTTGTTTTCGAACACGCTCACCCACGGATTCGTGCTCGATGATCAAGCCGTTATTGAACAAAACAAGTTTGTACAGGAAGGTTTTTCGGGAATTTCCAAGATCATGACAACCTTCTATTGGGAAGGATATTGGGAATCAAATGGTGGTTTGTATCGTCCGCTATCATTGGTACTATTTGCTGTTGAATGGGGCATTTCACCCAACAACCCGTTTCTTCATCATTTCATCAATGTATTGCTTTACGCAATCACCATAGGTGCGTTGTACAAACTATTACGTCTGATTTTCAAGCAATATACACTTTGGATTCCTTGTTGTATTGCGCTGTTGTTTGCGGTTCACCCTATTCATACCGAAGTGGTGGCAAACATCAAAAGTCGTGATGAGATTTTGTGTTTTTTGTTTTTCGTGCTCACATTCCGGGTGGTGATTACCAGTGAATTGAAATTGTGGAAGCATCGTTTGATGGCTGCAGGATTGTTCTTGCTTTGTTTATTGTCGAAAGAAGCAGGTATTTTGTTTTTACCCGTTATGGGACTTTATTTCTTGTTGTTCCGTCAGCAAAAAGTGTTGCAAATTGCACGATTGTTTCTACCAATTGTGGCTATTTCGGTAGCCTGGTTGGCAGTTCATCAATGGATTATTCAATCGTCGGTTCATGAACGGATAACTTACACTTACCTCGATAATTCGGTAGTCGGTTGTCCTGATTCGGCATCGCAAGTTGCTACAGGAATTGCCATTCTGGGCCGTTATTTACTGAAAGCGTTTGTTCCGGCAAACATGAGTTACGATTATTCCTACAACGAAATCCCATGTGAGAGCGTTGGTTCTCCGATTGTTTTACTAACGCTGGTTGTTTTGATTGGAATGGGCTATCTCATTTACCGCAACTGGAAAAAACACCCCGCAATTAGTTTCGGATTGTTGTATTTCCTGATCACCATTTCGTTGGTTACAAACGTGTTTACATTTATCGGCGCTACGATGGGAGATCGTTTGTTGTTTGCTCCGGTATTGGGAATTTGCATTGTTGTTGTGGTTGGTTTGTACCTGCTTTTCAAACAAACGGAAGCCAATGCTTCGCGCACTAGTGCTTTTTACGGCATTGCATTTATCGCGTTTTTAGCTGGTATTTTTTCCTTTCAACGCAACAAAGATTGGGCTTCTAATGAAACATTGTTTGCCGCCGATGTTGCCAATGCTCCTAATAGCGCTCGTGTTCATTTTAATTACGGAGCTCTTTTAATGGCGCAATTGCCTGAAGATATCAACCTACAACAATCGCAATTACCTGAAATTGCGGATGCGTTTGAACGAGCCTTGGCGATTGATTCTAGTGATAGAGGATCACATGTGAATTTGGGTGTGTGTTACTATCGTTTGAAAGATTATCCGAAATCAATTGACCATTCTAGAAAAGCACTGAAACTAAATCCGCAGGATGCTACCATTGCTGCAAATCTTGCCGATGCGTTTTTCAAGAACAATCAATTTGACAGCGCTGTGGTTCGTTACAAAATCCTCATTTCAACGAAACAAGCCACTGCAGGAAATTACAGTTTTATGGGAACGGCATTTTTCAACATGAAACAGTACGAAAAGGCAATTCCTGTCTTCAAAAATGGATTGAAGCGTTACCCCAAAAACGAAGAGTTGTTGCTGAATTTGGGCAATTCTTTTGGTGCTTCGGGTCAATTTGACCAAGCAATAGTTACCTTTTTAGAACTACTCGCAATCAATCCGAACAACAAACAAGTGATGCAGTTTTTAGCCATGACCTACCAACGATTGGGTGATGGTGTCAACGCCCAGAAATACGCAACCATGGCAACTACTCCTTAGCGGATTTTGTTGGTTAAGAAATAATGAATTCCGGCATTTAACCCAAAGGAAACGCTATTGTGAAACTCTTGTCCATCGATGGCTTTTGCGAGATTTGTTCTGCCATTGATGGAAGCTCCGACACTGAATCCGAGATTATTGACACGATACGTTAAGTCTGCCGCCCCGAAACCGTGCACTACAAAATCGCTTCGGTTGATTCTTGATATGTCATTTGACGAATAAGACAGATAATCTTTGGTCATAAATAACTGATTCAACCCAAAACCAAACGAGGTTGAAATCATCCACTGTTCATTAAAGACAAAATCGTATCCCGTGAAGAGGTTCAAGCTGAAACTGCGGTAATCAAAGTTGTATTCACCGATTCTGGTTGTATCATTTTGGTAAATCAGGATTCCCACACCGTTGTCAATCCAATACTCTTGTGAATAATCGACAAATGCGTCCCAGCCACCTTGAAGATAAGTTGCTCCAACCCCCAATTGCATGTTGTTTTTCAAGCGCTTCTGAAAACTAAACGTTGTTGTAAACTCGTTATTGACGGTTGGTCTCAAGATCACTTTATCACCGAAATAGTAATATGCTAATGCAGGAATGGAGTCTGTAATACCATCATTTTCATTTTCTATCAGTTCTGTTTTAAGCGGAACATACCCTAATCCGGCTTTAAGGCTGAATTTACTTTGTGGCCATACAACCGGTGGACGCGTTTTTACCCTACTCAATGTATTTCCGGAACTGTCGATTGCCGGTTCAACAATTGTCTCTTCAACTTTTCCAACCGGTATTTCAGTTGATGCAAGTAAACTATCCGTTGAATTTGGCAACGATTGTACCGTGAGCATCGGAACAGATTTTTTGTTCTTGAGCGGTAATTCAGTCATGCTTTCAGTTAACACAGCTGAGCGAATAGGTGTTGCTTTTCGTTGTTTTGACTCTTTCGATAATCCGATGGGAGAAAACGACTCTTGCTGGGCAATCAGCTCAGGTTTACCGGTCGAATTACCATATTGAATCATTTCTTGTTTCGGAACAAAAGTTTCTTTTTGTCGGGAAAGAACAGGAGTATTGAAAGAAGATTTTACTTCATTAAACGACTGTGTGGAAGCGGGCAATTCTTCAACAGAAGTACCGGCAAGTTCTCCTTCACTAAGAATAGTCGAATCAATTAATGGAGATTCCCCTAGAAGTTGAAGTTCATCTTTCAATTCGGCAGAAGCAGCCAAAATAACCTTGTTGTTTGTTTCGACCGCAACATGATCAGGCGCATAGACTATTGCTACACCTGTACCTGTCACCACAGTAGCAAGACCGAAATACATGGTGATTCCCCATTTGGCAAAGAAGCCTGTTTTAGCAACAGTTGTTGCAGTTGTAACTGCCGTTTTTGCGGCGATTGCGGTCGCCAAAGCACCATAACTCAAATGAGAAGCATCGGGTTTGAAGTTCTCTAACCCGCTTTTAAACATCCCATCTATCTCATCATGCTCTTGCATAGCGCACACTCATTTTTTGTTCCAATATTCCTTTAATCATTTTGCGTGCTTTCAGCAATTGTGATCGCGACGTACTTTCTGTTATTTCCATATAATCCGCAATTTCCTGGTGTGTAAGACCATCTATTGCGTATAAGTTAAACACTGTTCGGTAACCGTTTGGCAGTTCATGAAGAATGGCGATCAAATCTTGTTGTGTAAATGTACCTTCTTCTTTTTCATCGTCAACCGGAGCATGTGCACTATCCAACTCTCGCTCATTTTCAATGAGTTTGAACCGATAATTTTTCCGTATATACATTAGTGCCGCATTAATCGCAATCCGTTTAATCCAGGGACCAATAGGTTTGCTTTCATCGTATTGTTCGTAGTTTGTGTAGGCACTAATAAAGGTTTCTTGTACCACATCATTCGCATCATCCTTGCAACGGAGATAGCGTAACGCAATACCATACACCATTGATTTGTGTGTATTGTATAACCGCTCGAAATTTTCCGGGCGTTTTTGCTCTATCGCTTTTTCTCTGCTATGTTTGTTTGTAAACAAGAAGTTGGTGTTTGATGTTTCGGCAATTTAGTGATTAAGACTCTTGTTTATTCTTTCACAATTGCCTTTTATCCGATAAATTACTTCTGAATCTTGGAAGCCTTAACCCCTTGTTTTAACCCATTTCGAACTGCATATTTCCACATTTTTGATTCTTACCAATAGCGCATGCATATTCTAATATCACCTATTACATTCTAATCGGTTACTTTCAATCAACACAACACACACATCACGCAACTTATATGCTACGAATAATCGTGCGTTGCCTGATGGAAAGCTTTTTTTGAAAAAAGAATCTAAATTGGAAACCTGACTTGAAATATTTCTTTTTGAGTGGTATTAACTTTACCACAATTTGTGGAGTCAAATAAATTCATCTTTCTTACTTTTTGCCAAGGCTGAAAAAGTAAGCAAAACATCCTTTCGCGCCATTCTAAGCCGCTCGTGAAAAATGGCTCTTTCTGTGTTTTAAGGTCAAAAGTGTCAGATCAGGATCTGGAACGCAACACACAGCAGATTTGGCAATCGCTGTGCGTTTTAGCGCTTTTGACAAAACACAACGAAACAGCCTTTTTTCTTACTTCGCTTCCAAGAATTGGCGCAGTCCGCAATGTATATTTTAGGAAAAAAAAGATATCTCAGTCACGAATATCTGATTTAATTAGTAGAAAGATTATACTGTTTTCCGACTTATCAATTATGTTTTTTGCTTTTTCTTTTTGGCAGCAGGAAAAAGGATGTTGTTAAGGATCAATCGATATCCCGGTGAATTGGGATGAAGGCTTAGATCGGTTGGTGGATCGCCCACGCGGTGTTGATAATCTTCCGGATCATGACCACCGTAGAACGTCCACGTGCCCTGACCTAATTCACCATGCACATAACGCGCCGTTTTCAGTTCTTTATTCTCTCCCAAAATCAATACGTTCGATTTGATCTGGTCTTTTTTGAAGTCGGTTGTTTGTCCCATGAACCCGTTGATCACATCCGTATGACATTGCGTCAACATCGTAGGAACGACATCCCATTTGGCTGAAAACTCAAACAAGGTGAATTTATCCTGACTTTCGGGAATTCGGTGCAATTCGGTTCCATCGATGGTAGAATATTCGTACGTCATCGGATCGCGTACCAATTGAAACTGCTCAAAAGCAAGTGTTTTAGAATAATCGAGTTTATCCTGCGCTTTGGGATCTGCCCCATCACCATCAAACATCCGCTCACAAATATCGGTTTCATGTGCCGCCAAAGCAATATCAAAACTATCGGTTCCGCTACACATGGTAAACAAAAATCCACCGCCGGCAACAAAGTTTTTGATGTTGTTGGCTACTGCCAGTTTCATTTGCGACACTTTCTCAAAACCGAGTGTTTTCGCCAATCCTTCTAAGTCGGCTACCTGATTACGGTACCATGTTTCATTCCTACTGGCAGCGTAGAATTTACCATATTGTCCGGTAAAATCTTCGTGGTGCAAATGCAGCCAATCGTATTTCGGGAGCACGCCCATCACAATGGATGAATCGTAAATTTTATCGTACGGAATTTCGGCATATTCAAGTACCATCGTAACGGCATCATCCCACGGAAGTGCACTCGAAGGTGTGTAAACGGCAATTTTGGGAGCTTTCTCCAATTGCACAACCTCCATATTGGTTTCAGGATTGGCAATTTGTGAACGAATGGCATTTGCTTGACCATCAGCAATAACTTCGTAACTCACTCCGCGAATAATCAACTCTTCTTCAATGGCTTGCAAGTGCGGGAATAAAAACGAACCGCCGCGATAATTGAGCAGCCATTCCATTACCACATCATTGTTGAGCACCCAATAAGAAACACCGTAAGCTTTGAGGTGATTGGTCTGACGTTCATCCATGGGTACCAAAATAGCACTCGCGAAAGTCGATTTGACACAGATCAGAAAGGCGAAAACCAGAAAAATTCTCATGATTGATTTAATTCTTATAAAATTACGAAATAATTCTATGCAAAAATGAAGCCTGAATTGGTTTAAGATTCTTTAAGAACCTCGTTAAAATGGCGTAGAATCCCCCTGAATGAAATCGTCTTCGATGTTGTTCATGTTACTTCCCAACGTAATAGTGCGGGTTGGCATATCAAAATCACGACTAGCTGTCATACCTGCATTGAGTGAAGCCGGATTAAAATCCTGGTTGTTTTCTACCACATCTTCGAAATTCTCGAATCGTGCGTATTGTCCAACAAAGCGCAGACGTACAGAATCGAGCGCACCGTTACGGTGTTTGGCGATGATCACCTCACCTACTCCCTGATTGGAAGATCCGTCTTCATCTTGCATCAATCCATAGTATTCCGGACGGTAAAGGAAACCTACGATATCGGCATCTTGCTCAATCGCTCCCGATTCACGTAGATCGGAAAGCATTGGTCGTTTGTCTCCACCACGCGTTTCAACCGAGCGACTCAACTGCGAAAGTGCAATGATAGGTATGTTTAATTCTTTGGCAATTTCTTTGATGGAACGTGAGATCGTTGAAATTTCCTGCTCGCGATTCCCGACGCCTTTTCCACCACCGGCCGACATCAGCTGCAAGTAATCGATGATCACCATCTGAATGTCGTACTGCATTTTCAAACGACGGCATTTTGCCCGCAAGTCGAATACCGACAAACCGGGTGTGTCATCAATGTATATAGGAGCTGTGGAAAGCTTCGTAATACGTGTATAAAGTTGTTGAAATTCATGTTCTTCCAGTTTTCCTTTTCGGAGTTTTTCGGCACTGATTCGCGATTCGCTTGAAATCAAACGTTTCACCAATTGTACCGACGACATCTCCAAAGAGAATACTGCTACTCCCATATTAAAATCGACCGCTGTGTTGCGCGCCATTGACAATACGAAAGCCGTTTTACCCATGGCAGGACGAGCTGCGATTACGATCATATCTGAACGTTGCCAGCCAGATGTCAATTCATCCAGTTTGCGGAATCCGGTTGGAACGCCTGATAAACCGTCGCTGTTTTTGGCCGCTTGTTCAATCTCGTTGATCGCCTCCATTACCACCGATTGCATGGTCGAAATGGATTTTTTCATGTTGTTTTCGGCAATACCGAACAATTGCCCTTCGGCCTTGGTTAGCAATTCAAAAACGTCGGTCGTTTCTTCGTAAGCATCACGTAAGGTTTCAGAACACATGCGAATAATCTCGCGCTGAATGTGCTTTTGCGCAATGATACGAGCGTGGTATTCAACGTGTGCCGAAGAAGCAACACGCTGTGTGAGCGACGATATGTAAACGGCACCACCGGCCACTTCCAATTCCCCCTTGTCTTTTAGCTTGTGGGTTACGGTAAGTAGGTCAATCGGATTGGATGTTCCGAATAACTCACGGATAACTCCGTAAATGTATTGGTGTTTCGGATCGTAGAAACTTTCGGTCGACAACATATCGATGGTATCGGTTACCGCATTCTTTTCCAACATCATGGCTCCTAAAACCGCCTGTTCCAAATCGGTTGCATGCGGCGGAATACGCCCCATATCAGCCGCTAACGGAAGAATGGTGTTTTTGGTTCGTGCGCCTACGCGACGCGTGTTGTTGCCTGATTGTTGTTCATCCATTCTGCAAAGATACAATATCGTACATCCATGAAGGAACGAAATATTGTTTTTTAGTTACGAAGATGAAATGAACAGGTTTTTAACATTATACCGGATTCCCTGATTTTACCAATTGCATGATTTCTCCGATTCGGGTTTCAAAAACCGTCGATTCTACCGGAACCACTACCTTTTGGAATAATTCAATCAATTCATCGGAATGCACTGCCGATTTTTGAGTAGCAAATTCGAAGTAGGAAAATTTCACCCACAACACTGCTTTCAGGTGCGTTTGATCCGTGTTCCACATAAGCATTTCGGCCGTTAGTGCGCGTTCGGAATAATCGATCAATTTGGTTTCAATGATCACTTCTTCAGCCACCATTGCAGGTTTCAGATAAGCGATTTGGTTCGAAGCAACCACCCAAGCGCATCCGGTTTTTTTCAGTTGAGTGAAAATATCGAGGTTGTAATGTTCGGTCAAATGATCTTCACGGGCATTGAAAAAATAGTCCAAAAAACGACCGTTATTGAGGTGATTAAACGGATCGCAGTCCTGGAATCTGATCTTTACGCGTGATGTTGGTTTTTTTTCCATGAGTTGTTTTATTACATACCAATCGGTATCTGAATGAGTAAAAAAATGCTAGTTTAATTTCAGTTGTTCGATCATCTCATCGATGATATTTAAGATATTCTGTAAATAATTCGGATCGTCGTTGAGCATGGAAAGGTAAACGCCACCTTCGATCATGGCATAGATATTTCCGGCCAACAGAGCGGCATTTGTCTCAGGTTTCACTTGTTGGTGCTCAATTCCCTTTTCAATGATTCGAATCAGGTTACCGATCAATTGAGCGGCGGTTTCTTTGGCAGCTTTGTACAATTGCGGATTCACATGCTGGGCGTCAACACCAACATTTAAGATCGGACAACCGCCACGAACTTTGCTCCACTCAAAATAAGTTCGGTAAAATCCGGTGATGGCATACAACTTATCAATGGCATTGGTTGCCGAACGAATTCCTTCCGCCATCGGACTCAGCACAAATTCAATGTTTTTGTAGAATGCTTTCAGCGCCAAATCTTCTTTATTTTTGAAGTTGCAGTATATGGCGCCTTTGGTAAGTTGAGTGACTTCGGTGATATCCGAAAGACTGGTACCGATGTAGCCTTTTCTATTGAAAAGCGGAGCCACACGATCCAAAATGTATTCTTCCGTTGTTTGATCTGCCTCTTTCACCGGGTTTGATTTTGGGTAAAGATACAGTAAATACCGATCGGTATGTGTGTTATTTGATTTTTCCTGAACAAGATTTAATTGATTTTATTTTTCACCACGAATAAACGGTGAATTAATGGAAATCAAACAGCCAACTCCAATCCCACCGGACAGTGGTCGGAACCATGAATTTCGTTGTGAATCGTGGCCGATTTCACCTGACCGAGGAACGATTCACTGACCAAAAAGTAATCGATTCTCCAGCCGATATTCTTCTCACGAGCGCCACCACGGTAACTCCACCAAGAATATTTCACCTCATCTCCATTTTTGGCTCTGAAAGAATCAATTAATCCGGAGGCAAGATAATTGTCCATTCCGTCCATTTCTTCCTGCATGTGTCCGGCCGATTTGTTGTAATTGGCTTTCGGGCGAGCTAAGTCGATGGATTTATGCGCCACGTTCAAATCGCCACAAACGATCACCGGTTTTTTAGCTTCCAGTCCTTTGAGGTATTTCAGGAAATCGGCGTCCCACGTTTGGCGGTAACCTAAGCGCAACAATTCACTTCCCGAATTTGGAGTATATACCGTAATCAGGTAAAAATTGGCGTATTCCGCACAAATAACCCGACCTTCTTTATCGTGTTCGGCGATTCCCATATCGAAGGTAATACTGATTGGCTCCGTCTTCGATAAAATGGCTGTTCCTGAATATCCTTTTCGTTCCGCTTCGTTGGCATACACGTAAGTATAGCCCAAAGGAGCAACGGTTTCTTTGACCTGTTCTACAGTGGCTTTGGTTTCTTGCAGACAGATCATGTCCATACCCATGACTTGCATGTCGGTTAAAAATGATTTTCCTGCTATGGCGCGGATTCCGTTTACGTTAAAGGATAGAATTTTCATGGATCATTGATTTGAGGATAAATATAGCGATGAAATTCAAAACTGAAAATGTAAAATTGAAAAGTACCGATCCAAAACAGACTTCCTTTATCAGTCACTTCGGATCAAGATTTAGCATTAATTTTACACCCATGAATGGTTTTGACCGGCAAACCTTGCATGATCTGGAATTTGTACAGATTCGCGAATGGTTGACAGCTTATAGTATTGGAGAAACAGCACAACAACGATTGGCCGATCTTGAGCCGTCGAATGATTTTCCGTTGGTGGAACAAGCATTGCTACGTGTAGCCGAATTTAAGACCATTCGTACCGATGGCGAGTCATTTCCTTCATTGGATTTTGATGAGCTATTGCCCGAAATCAGGCTGCTTCCTATCAAAAATGCCGTGTTGCAGCAGGAAGGATTTGTGCGCATTGTTCGCGCTTCTGATTTGGTGAATTCCTTGCTTCATTTCTTTGATAAACGTTCGCAGGATTTCCCGGAATTGACAGCCTTACTCACCAATGTTTATCATACCCGCGAACTGATTGATAGCATCGAAAAAGTATTCGATCGCAAAGGTCAGATCAAAGATGACGCTTCTCCTGAACTAGCTCGAATCCGACAACAAATCGGGGTTTTGCGCAACCAAATCAACCGCAATTTCGACAAGGAAATGCGCAAATGGCTCAAAGAAGGTATGCTGGGCGAAACCAAGGAAGCATTTGTGAATGAACGACGCGTATTGACGGTGATGTCGAGCCACAAACGCAAAATTGGCGGATCGGTGGTGGGTTCTTCCAAAACAGGAAGTTTGACCTTTATAGAACCTGCTGTAAATGTGCCGCTCAATAACGAATTGGAACTTTCGCTTGATGATGAGCGCAAGGAGATTTTTCGCATTTTACAGGAACTGACCCGCGAAATTGCCCATCATTTACCGTTGATTGAAGCGTACCAGATTCTGTTGACCGAATTGGATTTCATCAACGCCAAAACAAAACTAGCGCTGGAATTAAACGCGGTGCTACCGGGCATTGTGCGTCATACACGAATCGAATTAATTGATGCTTTCCATCCTATTTTATGGAAAACCAATAAACTGGCCGGAAAACCGACACTTCCTCAGAGTTTGATTTTAGACCAAAACGGCAGAATGTTGGTGATTTCCGGTCCGAATGCCGGTGGAAAATCAATCACGCTGAAAACAATTGGTTTGTTGCAAGTGATGCTTCAGGCAGGATTACTGGTTCCGGTGCATGAAAACAGCCAATTGTGTTTTTTTCAGCAGGTGTTGACCGATATTGGTGATAATCAATCCATCGAAAACGAGTTGAGTACCTATTCGTATCGCCTCAAGCGAATGAAATATTTCCTAAAGGTTTCAAACAAACGAACCTTGCTCTTATTGGACGAATTCGGTACGGGTTCTGATCCTGAATTGGGAGGCGCGCTGGCGGAAGTGTTTTTCGAGGAATTGTACAAACGCAAGAGTTACGCGGTCATCACTACACATTACGCCAACATCAAACTCAAAGCAGATCGTTTGCCGCAAGCCGTAAACGGTTGCATGCTATTCGATACTGAAACACTGGAACCGCTTTACCGTTTTTCAATGGGGCAGCCGGGAAGTTCATTTACGTTTGAAGTCGCGCAAATGAATGGCATTCCGATGAATTTAATTGAAGAAGCCAAAGGAAAACTCGACGACAGCAAAGTAAACATGGACCGATTGCTGCATGAATTAAATCGTGAGAAATCGTATCTGGAACAACTGAACAAAGCGCACATTGAAGCGCAAGAATTGGCTGAAGCCGCTCGGTTGGATTACATTCAGAAAAAAGAACGCTTCGAAGAACGCATGCGCGCGCAGCAAGATGTGATCGAAAAAAATAACTTGTACCTCAATTCGGGGAAAAAGATGAAGCAATTCATTGATCGTTATCAAACGAAATCGCGCAAAAAAGACAGCAACAATCCACTATTGGAAGATGTGCGAAAATATTTGTTGGTCGAAAAATCGAAAATCGAGGAAAGTAAACGCAAGGAGGAGTTGGTAAAGCAAGCCGGTATTCCAATAAAAAAACCGAAAAAACAAAAACCGGGTGTTGTTGAAAAAGATCCTTACCAGCGCGATAAGATTGTGTTGGGTTCAACAGTGAAAATGATCGAAACCAAACAATCGGGAACGGTAGAAGAAATCAAAGGACATTTATTGACGGTGGTTTTCGGTTTTATGCGCTTGAAAGTGGAGCGTGAGAAACTGATGTGGGTGAAATAACCCGCTAGAATGAGATCACTCAACTCCCTGGTTCAACAAGTTTGGAATACTCCCGTTGTATCTTCTTTTTCATTTAACAAAACATACTCGCTTGTTGAATTGAATAAATGTTTTCTATGTTGCACTCCCCAAGCGCCAATTTCATAGATTACTTTTTGCAATGATTTTCCATATTCGGTAATTTCATATTCTACTGTAATGGGTTTTGTATTGCAAACTGTGCGTTTTACCAGTTGATTGATTTCCAATTCCTGTAATTCTTTTGAAAGCATTTTAGCACCAATTCCACCAACTGTTCGTTTCAAATCCATGAATTTCAACTTTTCAGTCATGATCAACGTGCCTATGATTTGAACTTTCCATTTACCCGAAAGCAATTCCATTGTATCGCGAATAGCCAATAGGGTATGATTACAGGCTTCTGACCGCTCTTGCTTTTCTTTTTTCATAATTCAACTTTCTCTTTACAAAAATAGGTTTTGATACCTGTATCTCTAAGTTAGTTTCTTCAAGGAAACTAGTTTCTAAAAGGAAATCAATGGCAAAAGTAAACTATCCATCCGATAGCTTTGCTCAAAAATTCAAACTCATGAAAAAAGACAACATTATTTATTGGATCTCAACCGGACTATTTGCAGCCATGATGAGCCTTTCGGCAACAATGTATTTTATTTCTCCGGAAATAAAAGCCAATTTTGACAAACTCGGTTTTCAGGACGCGTTTCGCATTGAACTCGGCGTAGCCAAGCTCTTAGGGGCTTTGGTCTTGATTCTTCCTTTCTTTAAAGGAAACATCAAAGAATGGGCCTACGCAGGTTTCGGAATCACATTGATCTCAGCGTTTATTCTTCACTTAAGTGTTGGTGATCCTGTAGGAGATAGCGTTGCTCCCCTAGTATTTTTTGGAATCATAGTGCTTTCGCATGTTTATTATCATAAGCGAATGAAGAATCAGCTTGTAGCTGCTAAATAAAAATCAAGTTTAGGAAATGAGCAGTTGTTGGCATCGGTTTATTACTTTCGAAAAAAAACCAAATGTTAACAACTGCTCAACTTGCTTCTCAGACTACTTATAGTTTATTATCTGTTTTTATCGAACGGATATCTTTTTATGGCGTTCGTTCTTTATTATTGATGTACCTGATTAGTGATAGCTTAAACTGGAAAGAAGAACAAGCACTTTCATTATATGCAATTTTCATCACTGCAAATCAATTAATGAGACCGCTTGGAGGATTGGTGGCAGATTTCTTACTTGGTATTAAACGAACCGCTATGTTGGGAATGCTGCTGCAATCTTTAGGGTGCTTTACGCTTGTGATAAACACAAATACATCACTTTACGCAGGCTTATTGCTCATCACAATCGGAAGTGGATTATACTCACCTGCGAACATCGCCCACTTGTTACGAATCTATAATGGCAGACGAACAAAAACAGATGGTGCATTATCTATCAATTACTTAATGATTAATGCTGGTGCATTTCTTGGTCCATTTCTTTTATTTCCATTTACAGATACTATTTCTTATCATTTATCATTCATTGTAGCTGGAATATTATCCATCTCAGGACTCGTATTGACACTCTTTTATAAAGAACAAAGCTACCCTGTACCGCCATCAGAGAAAAATCAATTTTCCAAAACGCTAAGCTTTTGGGCGATAATCGGTATTATCGTTGCCTGTACTTTTTACTGGTTCGCTTATTCAACAGGAACCAATTATTTTTCTCAGCAACAATTCGATCCAGAAAGTGCGATAGAAAATATGGTTATTGTAATGATTATAGCAGCAATTTTAAGTGTTATCTGGTATTTCGTTTCAATAAAACCAGCTATAAAGTACATGTTAGGAGCATTTATAACGGGTGCTGCCATATTGTTATTTCAGATATTTGGATATTCATCAATAAACATGCTGGTCGTACCAATTTTACTTGGCTTAGGAGAACTCTTATTTTCAATATCCGGATATTCCATTCTTCAACGTTTCACCAATCAGAAATACATCTGTACAGTCATAGGTTGCACATTGGGAATCTCATCTTTCTTATCCAACAATCTAACCAACTGGTTTTATGATAAATACAACAACAACTTCCTTGGTAGCTTTTTCGGAGTAGTCGGCTTATTTCTCACAAGTATTATACTCCTCATACTGATTCTGGTTTTTAGAAAACACAAAGGAAATAGTGACGCGGATAGATTTCCCATAACAGATAACTCCCTCATTGACCAATAAATACGAAATCACTCCCCCAACCGCACCCGAAAACCTGCCGATGAACTAAACACCATTTTTCGTACACCAATTGGCGGTCGGCTATCGTAGAAAAAATTGTATTCCATGCGAATATCAAGGCGCTTGAGAATGTGAAAACCCAAGGTGTACTGTCCGGCAACGCGAATATCATTGAGGTCAGTCCAAAGCGGTTGCGCATAAGTAGCTGCCGTAAACGAAAATCCCTTTTTGCTTTCGATGAACCACGACAGGTAATTACTCCAGCGCAAGTCTTCGTTGATCACACCATCCGATTGCAATTCTTCGTATTCGTAAAAGGTGGAGGTTCCCACAAAACAGCGAATGTTATTGGTATCCAGAAACTTCCAGCGAATGCCTGTTCCAACCAATGAGCGTACTTTCTGGTTCAGCAACTGGTTGTATTGCACCTGTGCATACGATTCCCATTTCCACGGACTGTTGAACAAACGATACGCATAACGAAAATGCGACATTCCTGAATTGGCATACACTTGCCCCTTTCCTCCTGTATAGACCAAATCAGACAACAAGAGGTAATAATGCTTGCGGCTTTTGTATTGCACTTTCGGTCTGAAATTGGCCGAATAAAACAGTTTGTTGTTTTGAATGGCTGAAAATCCGGCATCTAAACTTCCGCTCCAACCCGCAGTATCGTCGTAAATGCGTTTGTTTTCGATGTTTACGACTTGTGTTCGACCAATCATTGAGTTTCCAAACACCAGTGAAAAAAGAAACAGATATGCTTTCATGGAACTCATTTAGGCGCTACACGATAAAGGAAATAAGCAATGATTCCAAACATCACATTCGGAATCCAAACGGCGGCAACAGGCGGAAAACCGACTTTTATGGCGGCTACTGTGGTGACTTTCATCGCGAAGATGTAAACAAATACAAACACCAAACCGATCGCAATGTTGATTCCGATTCCACCGCGTTTCTTTCTGCTGGAAACCGAAACACCGATTAAGGTGAGAACATAAGTGGCAAACGGATACGATGTCCGCTGATGCAATTCGATCTCAAACGTAGGAACCATGGGGTTTCCCTTTTTCTTTTCCTTTTCAATGAAGTTCGTTAATTCCGTATAAGTCATGGCTTCGGCAATGTTTTCACGCTGCGCCATTTCATCGATCCGAAAATTGAAGATGGTATCTTTAAAATGACCTTCCACAATGGTATCATTCACAAATTTCAATTCCTTTTCACCGATTTCATTGATGACTTCTGTTGGTGGTGTAACGATCCTGATGTAATAATCGGTCAGTTGCCATCTATTGGTTCCCGGGAATCCTTTGGCCGAACGCGCTCTGAAAAAGCGAATCTGTTCTCCGTCTTCGTTGAATTTCTGAATTTCCAAATCATTGATTTGTTTGGCTTCGTCAATAAACACGCTGAAATGCACAAACTCATTTCCAGGAAATTCGGCCTGATAATTTTCAATCGCCAAACGATCACGGTAGTAACGTTCTTCAAAATCGAGTCGCACTTTGTTGGATCGCGGAATTACAAAATGATTGAGCGCGAATGACATCATTGTAAGCACAGTAGCTCCTATCATGTAAGGTCGCAATATTCGAATGAAAGGCCTGCCACTGTTGAGCATCGGGATGATCTCGGTTTCCTGCGCCATTTTTGCAGTGAACCAAATCACGGAAATAAACACGATCAGCGAAGAGAATGTATTACCGTAATAAACGAGGAAATTGAGGTAATAATCGGTAATAATTGCCGACATCGGCGCTTCATTATCAATGAATTCCTGTAAACGCTCAGCCAGATCAAATACCATTGCAAGCAACATGATCACACCCATCATAAAGAAGAAGGTTGTGAGGAATTTGCGAATGATGTATCGATCTAAAATTTTCAGCATGAGCCTGTTTTCCGTTTATATTCTGCGTCCGAGCTTTTGTACTTGTTCGTCTTTCCAGGTTCGGAAAGTTCCATCCAAAATACGACGTCGCGCCTCTTTTACCAACGCTAAATAAAAGGCTAAATTATGAATCGTAGCAATTTGTATGGCTAAATTCTCCTTGGCTTTTACCAAATGATGCAAGTAAGCTTTGGTATAAACCTGATCAACATAAGCCGTTCCGGCAGGATCAATTGGCGAAAAATCCATTTTCCACTTTTCGTTTTTAATGTTGATCGTACCTTCTGAGGTAAACAACATTCCGTGGCGAGCATTGCGAGAGGGCATCACACAATCGAACATATCAACTCCCAATGCAATGGCTTCGAGAATATTTACGGGTGTTCCCACTCCCATGAGGTAACGCGGTTTTTCAGTTGGTAAAATAGAACACACCAAATCGGTCATGCTGTATAAATCTTCATCCGGTTCACCAACCGACAATCCACCGATGGCATTTCCAACAGCACCTTGTTCGGCAATAAACTCCGCTGATTGCTTGCGTAAGTCGGGGTAAACACTTCCCTGAACGATTGGAAACAGCATCTGATTGTGTCCGTACTTGGGTTCGGTTTTGTCCATCTGCGCAATGCAGCGTTTCAACCAGCGATGGGTCATGTGCATGGAACGTTGTGCGTAATCGTAATCGCACGGATAGGGCGTACACTCATCAAATGCCATGATGATATCGGCACCGATGGTTCGTTGAATGTCAATAGCGTATTCTGGCGAAAAGAAATGATAACTTCCGTTGATGTGCGATTGAAAACGAACACCTTCTTCAGTAATTTTTCGTGATCCTGCCAGTGAATAAACCTGATAACCGCCGCTATCGGTCAAAATCGGGCGTTCCCAACCCATGAATTGATGCAATCCTCCGGCAGCTTCCATTACATCCATTCCCGGCCGCATATACAAATGATAAGTGTTTCCGAGAATAATTTGCGCATTCACATCGTCGCGCAATTCTTGTTGGTGCACACCTTTCACGGTACCTTGTGTACCGACCGGCATAAAAATGGGTGTTTCAATGGTGCCATGATCCGTATGGAGCATTCCTGCCCGTGCTTTTGACTGCGGATCTGTGTGCTTTAGCTCAAAGTGCATAAATGTGTTGAAAAATAAACGTTGCAAAGATAAGTGGATTTCAGAAAGCGCCCCATCTTTGTGGTTTTAGAAGCGTTTTTCATGAAGATTATACCGGAATTACAGGACCCGTTTGCCTTTTACACCTTTTGGATATTCGCCGGGGTCGTTTTTCTGCAGCTACTTTATGTCATTTTGTTCTTCGGAAGACTGGCTTTTAAGAAAACTGCTCCACCCAATCCGCAATTGCCTCCGCTCTCGGTGGTGATCGCCGCGCGCAATGAATCGGATAATTTGTTTGAAAACCTTCCGAAGATTCTGGCACAAGATTATCCGCAATTTGAAGTAGTTGTGGTAAATCATCAATCGATAGACGATTCTCGTCACCTACTCAGTGCTCTTCAGCGCGATTACAAAAATCTGGTGGTGATGGAATTAGAGAAAAGCAAACACCTGTTAGCTAGCAAAAAACTACCACTCACTCTCGGAATCAAAAAAGCACAACACGAGCATTTGGTGCTTACTGATGCCGATTGCAGTCCTGCTAGTGACCAATGGTTGCGCCGAATGGCAGAAAAATTTTCTGAGAAAAAAGAAATTGTGTTAGGTTACGGTCCTTACAAAACAGAACCCGGATTTCTGAACAAAATCATTCGCTTCGACACCACAATGATTGCCGTGCATTATTTTAGTATGGCATTGATGCGCGCGCCTTACATGGGAGTCGGTCGAAATATGGCATACACAAAAACGGTTTTCAACTCAACCAACGGGTTCAAATCGCACTACGCGGTTTCTTCCGGCGACGATGATTTATTTATTCAGGAAGCGGCAAAAAAACGGAATTACACCATTCAACTGACTTCGGATAGCTATATGTACAGCGATGCCAAAACAACCTGGGAAACATTCGTCATGCAAAAGGCTCGCCACTACAGCACTTCGCCCCGATACAAGGTTTTCAAGAAGCTATTGTTAGGAATCTATCCGTTCACTATGTTATTACTAGTGCTTTCCTTTGTTATTTTGATGCTTCAACCGGAATGGAGACTACATGCTGGAATCGGTTTTGGACTGGTTTTTGTAATTAAGTGGTGGTTGTTGGGTAAATGTTTTCAACGTCTCAGATCGACAGGATTCATAGCTCTACTGCCATTTTTAGACTTGTTGTATGTGCTCATCACTCCGTTTTTTTATTATTCAACGCTTCAAAAAGGATCTTCGAAATGGAAGTAGGTGAGCATTTATCCGATAAAGCAAAATTCGACCTTGTATTGGTTGATGCCGCTCGTAATGGCGATCAGGCGGCATTTGCCTCGCTGATGGAGCGTTATCGGGAGTCGATCTACTTCATGATGATGAAAATGGTGCGTAACTCAGACGACGCAGATGATTTGACCATTGAAGCTTTCGGAAAGGCGTTTAGTCGACTGGATCAATATTCCCCAAGTTTCGCTTTTAGTACATGGTTGTTTAAAATCGCATCGAATAACTGCATCGATTTTATCCGCAAAAAACGCATCAAACTCACTTCGATGGATACGGGTTACACCAACGAAGACGGTGAAAGTATTCGCATTGATGCCAAGTCTCAAACCCGCGACCCGGAAGAAACGATCATTCACAACCAGAAAGTGAAGCACATGCGTCAGCTGGTAAGCAAATTGAAACCACGCTATCGTGAGTTGATTGAGAAACGGTATTTTGAAGAATTGAGTTACGAAGAAATTGCCGAAGAATTGAACCTTCCGCTTGGAACCGTAAAAGCGCAGTTGTTTCGCGCACGTGATTTCTTGGCACAGATGATGGAGCAAACGAAGGACGCCATTTAGGATGCTTGATGTTTTGATGTTGGATTTTTGATGAGGCTTTCCTAAGCTTTTGAATCCTTGAAACAAAGCTTGAACTAATTAAACCGCTATTAACTCTCAAAACCACCAAACGGAATCCTATCAAACACTGCGTCCGCCTTTGGCATGATCCGTAATTTTACATCTTCTGAGATAACACTGAGTACAGATGATAAGCTTTACTTCTTCGGAAGTCCGTAATTCAACATCAAAAATCAAGCATCGAACATCTTTTTAAGATTCCTCTCCAACATAAAACCCATCCACCAACGATTGGTATTTCTCGAGGATAATTTTGCGTTTGAGTTTCAATGTCGGCGTCAATTCACCTGTTTCAATGGCAAATTCATGTTCAAGTAATGCGAACCTTTTGATCTTTTCCCAGCTTCCGTAAAGCTCGTTGTATTTATCTACTTCTTTCTGCAATAAGCCACGAATCTCTTGTGTGCACAATAATTCACCGTATGGAACATCGGCATTCACACCATGCGTTTTTGCCCAATCAACAATTGCTGCTTTGGTAGGAACGATAAGCGCTCCCGGAAATTTTTGGTTTTCACCAACCACCATCATTTGTTCAATGAAGCGCGATTCTTTGAATTTATTCTCCATCGCCTGAGGCACAATGTATTTTCCACCCGATGTTTTGAAGATCTCTTTTTTACGATCCGTAATTTTCAAGAATTGCTCATCGACCCACGTTCCAATATCGCCAGTATGGAACCAACCTTGCTGATCGATTACTTCTGCAGTTTTGTCGGGAAGATTGTAGTACCCCATCATCACATTAGGACCTTTTACCAAAATCTCACCGTCTTCGGCCAGTTTTACTTTCACACCTTCAATCAGCGGACCCACCGTACCGATGCGAATACCGCGCTTGAGGCAGTTCACAGAGATTACCGGCGATGTTTCCGTGAGTCCGTAACCTTCTAATACATTAATACCCGCAGCTAGGAAAATTTGCGCCAATCGCGGTTGCAATGCTGCACTACCGGAAGCTACAGCTCTCACACGACCACCAAGCGCTTCTTTCCATTTCGAGAAAATCAATTTGCGTGCGATTGCCAATTTGAACTTATACCACGCCGACTTGCCTTTTACATCGTATTGTTCAGCTACACGAATGGCCCAGAAAAACAAGAAACGTTTGATACCCCTTAATTCGTAGCCTTTGGCCATAATGCGATCAAACACTTTTTCCAGCAAGCGCGGAACCGCTGTAAATACCTCGGGTTTTACTTCACGGATATTGTCACCGATTGTATCCATCGATTCGGCAAAGTGAATGGATGAACCTTGATACATATAAAGATAGTGCAGCATGCGTTCGTACACATGGCATGCAGGCAAAAAGGTCAATACATTGGAATGCTGATCTGCGGGAATGGCATAAGCACAAGCCAACACATTTGAGATCAGGTTATTGTGCGACAACATTACTCCTTTCGGATTACCGGTTGTGCCCGACGTATAAATAATGGTTGCCAAATCTTCATTACGGACATTGGCTTTCAGCGCTGTAATTTGAGCGGTTGAAATGTTTTCGCCTTGCTCGACAATCGAACTGTAATACGGTAAACCATCTACCTCATCAAAGCAAAAAAGTGCTTCCAATGACGGAATCTGTTCGCGGATCCCCCAGATCTTGTCATAGAGTTCTTTTGTACCTACAAAACCGAATCGAATACCGGCATCATTAAAGATATGTTTGTAGTCAGCAACTGAAATATTCGGATAAACCGGAACGACAACTCCACCAATTTGTAAGATGGCAATATCCATTAAATTCCATTCCACCCTGTTGGGCGAAACAATGGCCACTTTTTGTCCCGGAGTCACACCTAAGGCTACCAATCCGCGCGATAACGCATTGACTTGCTGTAGAAATGACTGTGTTGACATAGGAATCCACTCACCGTCTGTTTTAGTTACAAACATTCCTTTATTGGGGAAAGCACTTAACTGATGATATGGAATATCGAATAACCGCTTCACTTGATTCATATCCGTCTCTATAGTCCTCACAATATATGTATTAAAAATTAGCCAAAGATGTCGAAATATTCATTGAAAAGCGCGATTTGTTTTTTTACTTCATAACAATCATCTGCACCGATGTATTTTTATGCTGTGGGAAAATAGTTTTCTAAAATGCGATCAAGCGCAAGTCGGTCAACTAGTTGGAAAGTGAAATACGATTTTGGTTTGCGTTTGATCGTCTAACGATTTTTGGTTTGTTAAAAAGGTTCGTTTGCCGACGAGCCTTTTTTGTTTTGTGTAAATCACAAAACAAAAAAGGCTCGGGAAGCGTCCCGAGCTTACATACAATGTGTCACTCGGATGTATATCGTTCCCGACCGCGAATAAATACCTTAAACGCATAATTCGATTCAAACTCGGTGCGAATGCGGAACGGAAAAGCCAAAATGACAAACGTTGCTTCTTTTCCTTTTTCCAATGTTCCGATGCGTGATTCCTGAAAACTGGCATAAGCAGGCCAAATGGTCATTCCGCGTAAGCACTCTTCTTCTGTAAGCGCTTCTTCGGGCAAAAAGCCACCAATCGGCTCACCGTCGGCATTGGTGCGATTTACCGCCGCTTGGATTGTCAAATACGGATTGGTCAATTCTACCGGAAAATCGGTTCCCAGCGCCAGCATACCGGTTTGATTCAATAATGTTTTATAGGCGTAAGCTCCTTTCAAACGATCAGTCCCCAAACGTTGTTCTGCCCAACGCTGATCGCTCACTGCGTGCGTGGGTTGTACGGATGGAAAAGCTCCTGTTGTGGCGAATAACTCAAAATCGTTCAGGTCAACTACCTGCGCGTGTTCGATGCGCCAGCGGTGATCTGCATTACGCTCGCGAATCTGCACCAGTAAGTCCAATACCAATCGGTTGGTTGAATCGCCAATAGCATGAATGTTTACCTGATAACCGATCGATTCAGCCATCAAGGCAATGCGCTGTAAATCTTCGGCAGAGGTCGTTAATAATCCATGCGAATGCACATCGTCTGTATACGGTTGTTTCAACAATGCACCATGTGAACCAAGCGCTCCATCCCCCATTACTTTAAAGGAACGAACGATCAAATTTTTGTGTTTGATCTTGCCACTTTTCTTCGCGAAGGCAATGTTTTCTTCTGTAGCATAAAGCATTACATACAAATCCAAATGCAGTTTATTCTGATCCACCAAGCGTTTCAGCAACTGATAATCTTTTTGCTCAACACCGGCTTCGTGTACACCTGTGATTCCGTATTGCAATAATTCCTGTTGTACAGTTTGTAAACTGGTAGCCAAATCCTTTTTCGGGAAATCAGGAAAGCGTTTTGATACCAATTCAATGGCGTTGTCGAGTAATAATCCGGTACAACGACCTTCTGTAACGGCAATGCTTCCTCCGGTAACGTTCGTTTCTGGAGTGATTCCGGCCATGTCCAACGCTTTTTGATTTACTAAAGCAGCATGACCGTCAATTCGATGAAGTAATACGGGGATATTCGGGAACAATTCTGTTAAACGCTCATTGGTTGGCAATACATCCGTTCCCCACAATGACTGATCCCAACCGCGACCGAGAATAAAGCCTGAAGGATGTGCCTGGCTGTATTTTTCAACCCGAACCACCAATTCGCTAAACGATTTACAGCCTACCAAATCAACCGAAAGCAATTGTCGGGCATAACTCATCATGTGTCCGTGCGCATCTGTTAATCCTGGGAAAACATCTTTCTTTCCGGCATCAATGTATTCGTCGGCACTGTATTTATTCAGAATTTGTCGCTCAGGGCCAACTTCAACTATTTTACCATCCTTTATCGCCATGGCTTCCTCGATGGAATTTTCGTTGTTCATGGTGTGGATGCGTGCATTGTGGATCACCAAATCAACTGATTTTCCTTTCATACAGGAAACCAAGCTCAATGCAAGTAGGAGTGGTAAAAAACACTTCATATCATATTTTTTTATTGATCGGTCTCAAACGTACCACAATTTTCTCTTACTTTTTGCCAAGGCTGAAAAAGTAAGCAAAACATCCTTTTGCGCCATTCTAAGCCGCTCGTAAAAAATGGCTCTTTCTGTGTTTTAAGGTCAAAAGTGTCAGATCGGGATCTGAAACGCAACACACAGCAGATTTGGCAATCGCTGTGCGTTTTAGCGCTTTTGACAAAACACAACGAAACAGCCATTTTTCTTACGTCGCTTCCTTGAATTGGCGCTGTCCGCAAGCTAAATAGCCGATTAATAGAAGGTTATGTGTTACGAATTTTTGATTTTACTAAAATCGTTTAGTGGTATGATTAAGACTAATCAATTTTTTTATTAAAAACAGTAGAACTTGCTTGAGCGGTTGGCATGATTACCAAATCGCTGATTGTTACATGCGGCGGACAATTGCACACATAGAAAATGGCATCGGCGATGTCTTGTGCTTTTAACGGCTCAAATCCTCTATATACGCTATTCGCGGTTTCTTCGTCACCTTTGAAACGTACAATGGAAAACTCAGTTTCAGCAGCTCCGGGAGCAATATTACTTACTTTGATTCCGAAATTCACCAAATCTAAGCGCATGGAACGCGAAAGTGCATCTACGGCATGTTTGGTTGCACAGTACACATTTCCGCCGGCATACACCTCTTTTCCGGCGATACTCGCCAAGTTAACAATGTGCCCGGAACCATTGGCTTTCAAAAGTGGAATAACGGCTTTCGATACATACAATAATCCTTTGATATTGGTATCAATCATGCGCTCCCAATCATCGGTTACGGCTTCATCCATCGGACCACGACCAACAGCCAAGCCGGCGTTATTTACTAAAACGGTTAAATCGCCAACCAGATCTTCACTAAGCGAACTGATTGCAGCAATAACTTCCGTTTCGTTCCGAACATCGAAGTTCAGAATTTCAACGCGGTTGGAAGCCGTTTTTAATTGTTGTTGCAAGTTTTTCAAGCGATCCAATCTTCGTCCGGTAAGGATCAAGTCCCATCCTTCATTAGCAAATCGAATCGCAGTAGCTTCGCCAAAGCCGGCAGTAGCGCCTGTTATGAGGGCAACTTTTCCCATGTTTCTGTTGGTTTTGTTTTTTTAAAAAGTAAGGCTGCAGCTACAAAAATAGCCAGGTAAGCAGGAATACGGTATCTCACCATTGCGCCCAGCACAGGTGTAATCCACCCGATTAAAAGCAGTAAACAAATGGCAAACAACATCAAGGAAACAACCTTTAGTTTGGTTTGATTACTTGCCGATTTCCAAAAACTGAATGCATAAAGCACCCAACCGAATAACACAATGGTTTCCACAATGGCAAAGTATTTTAACCAACCACCCGGATCACCGAAAAACGGACGAAAAGCAGCATTGGTAAATGCTTCCGGAATATTTTTCACCAGTTGAGTAGACGATGAACGAATAAACGTGACGGGAATATAACTTGTACAACCGTTTGATCGGAAGTACATAAACCATGCTTTTTTATTGGGTTGCAATGTTACATCTTCAAACGGAAGCGCTTTTCCCAGCGCCACTTTTTTAGCATGGAGCGGTCGCTTTAAAAACACAGAAGAATCATCTTCGTTGATGTTCAAATACTGAAACTGATCGGGGCGAAAGAAATAAAAACAACTGTCTGCATAAGCATGAATTCCTCCTTTACCGATGTTGATGAAATCAAACTGTTTACGCGTCAGGTAAAACACTCCTTTTTCGCGTGGAGCAGGCATAAGAGTCAGTGCTCCGATAAAAACCACAAACATCACCGAAAAGGCGAGCCAAATGCGTTTTTTAAACACTTTCACCGTTACTATATACAATGCGATTGCCGGCAACAGACATAACAATACGTATGGTTTAAAGGCAATTAGTAAGAGTAATCCCAAGCCCCAACGCCAGATACGTCCGGCATTCCCAAGATCACCGAACCAAGCTCTGATAACCAAACACAAACCCAAAATCATCAAGGGCTCTTTGAGCATGCTTCCCGTCCAGAAAACCAAACTCGGAAACAAAATCAAGGCGTACCAAAAACGGCGTTTCGGAAAAGAAATAGCGGTTGAAAATGTTAGGTACAATTCACGAAACCCCAATAAGGATAAAAATCCGAAAACAACGACATGCAAGTATACATTGCCGTTTGAAAGGAAATAAAGCAAGCTATTGACCCGAATGACATTCTTGGAATCATTGATCAATGTCAGGTTACCGCTACTCCAATGAGTTGTTGCACTTAAGTAATGATCAATCATGGATTGGGTTTCCATTCCGGCTAAAAAACGTAGGTAATCGGCAAACGATTCATGTGCCACCTGATTGAGCAAGGCGCTTTCACGCATAAAAGCTTCCGGATCGGCGGTTAAGGTTCCCGAACCGTAATATTCGGAATAGACCACCAAAAACAACCAACTTACGGTCAATTTGATCGCCCAAGCAATCAATAGGTCGTATTTCAACAAACCGTCGGTAGTGCGCTTCCAAAGTATCCAGGCGCCGATCAATAAGAGGAGAAAAATGACCATTGTGCTCCGAAAGTAAGCACTATTTCAGAAACACGGAGAGAATTCGGGAAGTTTAATCCACAGGTTTGCTAACAAAACAAGGAAGAACCAACACGATAGTTGTATAAATCATACACATTATTTATATTTACGTTTTATACGTATAAATCATGAGTACATTCACCAGCACACTCCCCGACGACCTCTTACAACAGCTTTCCGAAAAGGCAAAACAATTGTCATTACCCAAAAATAAGCTCATCGAAAAGGCATTACGCATTTATCTTGAGCAATTAAACAGGGCTGAATATATACGTTCGTACAAATTGCTTTCGGAAGATGAAGACACGCTGTTACTAGCTGAAGAAGGCATGATCGAATACTTGAATCAATTGGACAAAGAATGAAACAAGGCGAAATTTGGTATGTCGATTTAAATCCTATCAAAGGAAGCGAACAAGCCGGTATGCGCCCAGTGGTAATCATTAGTGGCAATTTGATGAACACCTATCTCAATGTGGTGATTTGTTGTCCGCTTACATCAAAAGTGAAGAACTACAAAGGAAATGTTGTGTTGACACCTTCAAACACCAATAACCTGGAATTACCTTCCGAAATCCTGACATTTCACATTCGCTCTATTTCCAAAGAACGATTGATTCGGAAGATGGGCAGCATTTCTAAAAGGGAACTTCAGCAAATTCACTTAGGGTTAAATGAAATTCTAACGTATTAACCTCAATTCGATTATAAATCGACTCCTATAGCTTTTACCATTAACCGTTTTTTTCTTTTTAGAAAAACAGGTATTTATACGTGGTTCTATCAATGAAGATTTCTATAGGTTTGTTTCGAAACCAAAAAATACTTCACTGATGAAAAAAAATGTATTCTATCTATGTCTTTTATTGGGCGGAACGATTGCGCTGCTGGCAAATTGCGGTGGCGAAGGAAGTTCAACAACGGATGTAACTACGCAAGAAACCGGAACCGTTGCACCCGACCCCGATTGCGTTACCGCTCCGGCGAGCTGGTTTAAAGGACCTACAACTGCGGCTCCGAGCGATTATGGACCTTTCTCTGATACGTCAACCACTACCGATTGTGATTTCCACCTTTGGTCGTGGCAAAAATTTTTGTCGCTTACACGGTCTGATAAAAAACTTGCCCCGTTTGAAGATTTAATCCAAGTGGATAATGATTTAAACAAAATGGGGAAACAACTAAATCTGATTGATAGCAGTCAAGCTGGGTCTGGAGGAACGCTTTACGATAAAAACAACCGTGCTGTTCATTACTCTATCTACTTGAATGATTCAATGTATGCTTTCCAAACAAGGATGCTTCCTGTTTTCAAAAAGAACTTGAATAATTTAAAAGCAAAAGGTTTGGATACCTTAAACTATCCGGTTGGATGCATCGAAATCAAGGCTTCATGGGTGCTTACCTCAGGTATTCCAAAAGGAACAATCCAGGATTATTACATCAGCACAGCTACTTTAAACGGTAAACCCGTTCAAGTAGCGCTGATCGGAATGCACATTGTAGGAAGAGTTGACAAGCATCCGGAATTGGTTTGGGCAACGTTTGAGCATGAAGGTCTGGCACCGGATTATGATTGGAGTAACTCCAACACAAATCAAGTATTAAGTAAAAATGACTTTGTGTTTTACAACGCAAATACTACTGCCAATAATTGCCCTATGAACAACAATGCAAAGAGTGCGGTTGGATTCACCAATATTTTCAATTTCTATAAATTGGGAATGCCTCAAAGCTACAACAATAGCGCTGTGCCTTCTTCAAGAGACTTGAGCAATAACGCCAATATTGTTGCATTAAACAAAAGTGTAAAGGCGCAGTTGAGCAACGATACCGGACCTTGGTCTATGTATTTTTACAAAGGTTCTATTTGGCTCAATGATCCTGACGATTCCAATTTCCAACCGGGTGATGGCAATATCGGAAGCCTGACCAATGCCTCGCTGCGCGGATCTAGAGCAATCGGCAATATCTCAATGGAAACCTTCGTTCAAAATCAAAGCTCTAAAAGCATCAACAGCGGTTCTATGAATTGCTTCGATTGTCATGGTACTTCTGACTTTAAGAATAAGGTAAACGGCCAACCGGCAGCATACAACCTGGCGCTTAGTCACTTGTTCATGAACGCACTTTCCAATTACGGACTCAAAAAGCCGATCAAATCGGAATAAACGGAAAACCACTTCACGTATATACTAAAAGAGGCTGTCTTACGAATCAGACAGCCTCTTGCTTTAAGGTGTTTTTAGTCAGAATTACCCCAATCGGTCTTTTCTTACCTGAAGCAGCGCCTCAGATTCGGCGTTATGCTCCTTAAGCGACCAACCATCGGTATTGATTGTTTCTATCCAATTATTATTGGCTGTTTTTCGGAACACCTGCGCACCTAAACCGTAAACCGAACCAAGTCCTTGTTCTAATTCATTTACGGTCATTTCCGGCGTTATTTCCCAGTCACCCTCTGTATGAATTGTCCTGCACTCTCCAATGGTTTTAGTTGCATCCAATTTAAACTTCAATCCTGAAGCGGTTCCGGGTTTATGGAGTTTTGAAAAAAATTCAATTTTCAAATAGGGAAATTCGGCACTAAACGCTTCCTGAAGCGATTGCAGTGTGTTTTCGTCTTTTATAATCAGTTTCATACTAAGAGCCTGTTTAAAATTGTTTGATAAGATAAATTATTAAGTCATTTTGAGCGAAATGAGGCAGATTTTGGAGCCATAGAGGGCGACTCTGGGGAAAAAATCGAACGAAATTGTAGCCAAAATGGCTTATAAGAATGAAATCAGAACAAATTTAAACAGGCTCTAAGTCTTCATGAATGGTTAAAAGCGGCAATTCTGCATGGAAAGCCATTTGTTTGGTATTCGGCTCGCTAAACAAGCGTTCCAGCAAAGAATGATTACGTGGCATCATCACCACCATATCAGCTTTTCGCTCATGTGCAAACGCGTTTATTCCAGCTACAATATCAGCGTGTTCAATTTGATGAAAGGTATGCGCAACATTTGCCAATACATGATCCAAATGCACTCCGGCAATGGCCTCGTCAACAGACGTCATTGAATGTTCATGTGGCGTAACGTTTAAAATCAACACATGTGCTTTGAATAATTCAGCTAGGTGAACAAGCGGACTCAACTGATCATTTAAATGCTGTACACGCACATAATCACAGGCCAAAACAATTTTCTTGATCGGTTGAAAAATGATATCTTTTTCAATAACCACTACCGGACAAGTTGCCAAGTGCATGATTTTGGTAACAGCGCTGCCAAACAAACGCTCATCCAGGTAACTCGCACCTTTCATTCCCATCACCAATAAATCAACCCGGTGATCCTTCATGTATTGTTCTATTTCTTCAACCGGACCGCCCTTTACGGTAACCATTTCAACTGTAATCTCTTTTCCGTACGTTGCATGAATATCCGCTTTTAGGTGCTTCAAGGTGTTTTTATACGTTACTTCCAAATCAGCAGCCGATGGCATCATAAAGGTAACGTCGGTTACAAGATCGGGAACATAATACGCATGAAGGAGCACTATTTTGGCGTGTGTTTTCTTCGCCAATTGAGCCGCATAATGTACCGCACTGGTAGCACTGTCAGAAAAATCCGTCGGTACCAGGATTGTTTTAAATAAGGTATCCATAATCGTGTGTGTGTTATTCATTTGATCCGTCCCAGCGACATTCGCCGGACGCTTGTTTCCTGATTTTAATCAGTTGTTAATCAAGTTTTTTAAGTTAAAATTTGCTCTAACTGAATGTCTGATCAAATCTGAACGATCAACATCGGTGCGTTTCCACGAAAAGCCATCCGTTTGGTTTCAGAGCCAATTATCAAATTATGCAAAAAGGTGTGTTCATGTGGTACCATGGTAAGCAAATCAATCTTGTATTTATCAATAAATTCATTCAATCCATGCACCACTTCAGCATCCTGATATTGATGAAATGTATGACTCACTCCTTCCAGAGCGTGATCAATGGCAACACCTACAACCGCCTGATCGGGAGTTGGAACTTCCAGCGGATTATCGGCAATATGCAAAATGTAAACATGTGCATCCAGCAACTTCACCAACGCTTTAAACGGAGCAAACACTTTTTCAGGATGCTCAATTGTTCGGTAATCACAGGCCAGTGCAATCTGTTTGATCTCTTTGAAATCGGTTTTTGCTCCAATAGACAAAACCATACATGGAGCTGTTCGCATAACGGAAACGGTAACACTTCCGAATAAATGTTCATCAATAAACCCTTCGCCCTGCATTCCCATGACAATCAAATCGGCAAAACATTCTTTCGCAAAACGCTTAATCTCATCTTTCGGGAATCCTGGAAGAAACGTGTACGAAACCTTTGATGGGTCGCCCAAACGATGAGCTACATCTGCCTGAAGCTTCTCCATTTCTTCACGTATACCGGTTTCAACTTCAAGAATTGATGGCATAACCACCGAAACATCGGTGACTACTGTTGGGATGTAATACGTATGAAAAAGGATCAATTTAGCGTTTGCTTTTTTAGCGATTTCCACCGCGAAATCGATTGCATTTGAAACCTTATCGGACAAATCCGTAGGGACCAAAATAGTTTGAATAGTTGCTTCCATAGTGACGTGTTTTTGTGCTAACCAAAGTTCGTTCTATGGCATCGTGAAAGATAGAACTTTCATCAGGCTAAATGTTGATTTTTATCATAAAATGGCTTTTTTTAACCTATATTTTGAAAGGTAGTATTTCCAAAAACATCTCCCACAGATCATCTTGGCAAGCTTTCATTCACAAAAAAGTCCCATTGTTCAAAAAACAGGAAAACTCGGCCAACTAGGTTGAACGGAATAATTAACTTTGCGCAAACATTCTTTACCGATGAGTAGCACACTTCAACAAGTAGCAACAGTAGAACAAGCATTAGAACTAGGTTTACGTACCGATGAATTTGAAATGATTCAGGAGATTTTAGGTCGCACACCGAATTTCACAGAAACAGCCGTTTACTCCGTAATGTGGTCTGAACACTGTTCGTATAAAAATTCTATTTTCTGGTTGAAACAATTGCCGAAAGACGGTCCGCACATGCTGGTGAAAGCCGGAGAAGAAAATGCCGGATTGGTTGATTTGGGCGACGGTATAGGTTGCGTATTCAAAATCGAATCACACAATCACCCGAGTGCATTGGAACCTTACCAAGGCGCTGCAACCGGAGTTGGAGGTATTAACCGCGATATTTTCACCATGGGAGCTCGTCCGGTAGCGCAATTGAACTCATTGCGTTTCGGTGACATCAAAGAAGATCGCACCAAATGGCTAGTGAAAGGTGTTGTGAAAGGAATCGGTGATTACGGAAATGCATTCGGTATTCCGATTGTGGGTGGCGAGGTATTTTTCGATAAATCATACAACCAAAACCCATTGGTAAATGCCTTTTCTGCAGGTATCATCGATACGAAAAAAGTGATTTCAGCTAAAGCGAAAGGTCCCGGAAATCCGGTTTACATTGTAGGTTCTGCCACAGGTAAAGACGGAATTGCAGGTGCCGCCTTTGCGTCGAAAGATATTACCGAAGAATCCGCTAATGATTTACCATCGGTGCAAGTGGGCGATCCGTTCATGGAGAAATTATTATTGGAAGCAACGATGGAATTGTCGATGACCGATGCAATTGTTGGTATGCAAGACATGGGAGCTGCAGGAATTACCTGTTCAACTTGTGAAATGAGCGCCGGCGGTGGTGTGGGAATGGAAATTCACCTCGACCGTGTTCCAACTCGTCAGGATAATATGTTGCCTTACGAAATCTTACTTTCCGAATCACAAGAACGCATGTTGGTGGTCATTCAAAAAGGAAAAGAAGATGTGGTAAAAGGCATTTTCGATAAGTGGGATTTGCATGCCGAAGAAATTGGAACGGTAACAGACGATGGTCGTGTTCGCTACTACATGAACGGTGAATTGGTAGGCGATGTTCCTGCCGAATCGTTGGTCTTGGGTGGTGGAGCTCCGCAATACCAGCGCGAGTATTCAGAACCTGCTTATTATCAAGAATACAAGAAATTCAACATCGATAGTGTAAAACAACCGGAAGACTTGAAAAAAGTGGCTTTCCACTTGTTGAGCCAGCCGAATATCGCTTCAAAACGTTGGGTTTACGAACAATACGATTCCATGGTTGGAACCAAAACCATGTCGACCAACCGACCTACAGATGCAGGAATTGTGCACCTGAAAGGAACAGAAAAAGCATTAGCCATGACGGTAGATTGCAACTCACGCTACGTCAATGCTGATCCCGAGGTCGGAACTGCGATTGCCGTTTCGGAAGCAGCACGTAATATCGTGGTTTCGGGTGGTATTCCAAGTGCAATTACCAACTGTTTGAACTTCGGAAATCCTTACAATCCTGAATCTTACTGGCAGTTTGTTGGCGCCATCAAAGGAATGTCGAAAGCATGCTTGAAGTTTGAAACGCCGGTAACAGGCGGAAATGTTTCCTTCTACAACCAATCAAACATCGGTGGAAAAGAAATTCCGGTATTCCCTACTCCAACGATCGGTATGATTGGTGTGATTCCGGATAAAACAAAAATCATGTCGCTCGATTTCAAACAAAAAGGCGATTTGATTTTTATTTTGGGTGATACGGTTAATGATATTTCTTCGTCAGAATACTTGGTGACTTACCATGGAATTGAAGCTTCACCGGCTCCGCATTTCGACTTAGACAAAGAATTTGATTTGCAGGAAGCTGTAAAAGGGTTGATCGCTATGGAATTGATCAATGCAGCTCACGATTGCGCCGATGGCGGATTGTTTGTTTCGTTGGTGGAAATGTCGATGCCACGCGGTCTTGGATTTGATATCGTCACCGATTCTGAAGTACGTGAAGATGCCTTCTTGTTTGGTGAAGCTCAAAGTCGTGTTGTGGTAAGTGTTCCGGAAGAAACCGAAGAAGAATTCATCGAATTCATGATGGGAAGTGGTGTAAGCTATACCTTACTCGGACACGTTACCAAAGGAAAAATGATGGTCGATGACGAGCATTTCGGATTCATTTCCGAAGCGAAAGATATCTTCGACAACGCCTTGGGTAAATTGATCGAAGGTTAATTCCTGAAAGATGGAATTGATCGAACGTTATTTTCCCGAATTAACGGAAAAACAACACGCGCAGTTTGCACAACTGAAACCGCTCTACGAAGAGTGGAATGCACAAATCAATGTGATTTCCCGCAAGGATATGGATGATTTCTATGAGCGGCATGTACTGCACTCTCTCGGAATTGCCAAAATAATGACCTTTACTCCGGGTTCATCCGTACTCGATATCGGAACCGGCGGCGGTTTCCCCGGAATTCCATTGGCCATTCTGTTCCCCGAAGTGCAATTCCACTTGGTTGATTCCATTGGAAAAAAGATCAAAGTGGTGAATGAAGTTGCTCAGGCGCTTGGATTAACCAATGTGCGCGCTACACATGCTCGTGCAGAAGACATCAAGGAACAATTCGATTTCATTGTAAGTCGCGCTGTAACAGCCATGTCGGCTTTTCTTCCATGGACCAAAGGTAAATTCCTGAAACAACACAACAACCCGCTTAAAAATGGTATTTTGTACCTCAAAGGTGGCGATTTGACCGAAGAATTGGCTCCCGTTAAACAATCACTAAAACTTCATCCGTTGAACACATTCTTTTCGGAGGAGTTCTTTGAAACCAAAGCTGTGGTTTATGTTGATATGAGCAAGTAAGATTTTTTTGACTTACATTCGTTCATCAACACCAAACATACTACTGTGAAACATGACCGTTTTCTGAAACTATTCGTTATGGCACTGTTTGCCACAATTGCCTTGCAGTCATGCGATATGAGCAAGTATTATTTCAGGATGCATTCAACTTCAAAAAACAAACACTTTCAAACAGATAGTCGACCAATATCGGTAAAATCTGAATCCTTTAATGCAGCTGAAAAAAAAGACATTTCAACTACGAGCGATAGCCTTGGGTATTCTTCCTATGACTTAGCAGGAACTGCATTAGATTCTACTCAACTAATAAAAACGCATACCCCAATTAACAGCCCAAAGTTGTTTTTTCAGAAAACAAATGAATTAGAGACTGTGAAGCGCAACACTCAAGCAAAAGAGCAGCATGGCATTTCCACTTCACAAAAAGCAAAAAGCTCGTTTCCATCAGAAATTGAAATGGCGTCGGTTTTTTTCTTTTTCTTGATGATCTTGATCATCTTTATCGGTATTTGCGTTTTCTTGATTTCCTGGGTTTTTACTCCCGCAATGCTTGCCTTAAAAATTGCACTTTGGACAATGGCCGGACTAGCTATTTTGCCAATCATTCTATTCCTAATCGTGCTTTTTTTAAATATCTGAGTTCCAATCAGCATTGTCTTTAGATTGAAAAATAAGGCTAATGATAATAATTCACGCTTCCTTTTTGAGTGAAGGCCTCACCATTACTGTATTCACCGGTAACAATAATCGTATAAACACCTGCTTCGGTAGGCTTCCCACTCCAAACATGCGTTAAGTATTCAGATTCGTAAACCTCGATTCCCCAACGACTGTAGACCTTCACGTTGGTTTTCTTTACCGCGCAACTGCATAAAATGGATACCGTATAATCAGGTATTTCAGGGTTTTTCGATACCGCCACTGATTGAGGAAACTTCCATGTGCAGGTGCTTTCGGTTTGAGAAAAAAGAGTTCCGCTGCAGAGCAGAAATAATCCAATGATGATTAATTGTTTCATGCTATAAATGTATAAAAACCTCAGTACAATCCTGCTGACATTCCGTTCGATTTTAGCCTATACTCTCTTCCAACAACAAGACAACCAAACTATTGAATTAATCACCTAAAATCCGTAACCTTGTTTTTGAATCCGCATTAATGCAATCAATGGCAGACCAAGAATTAATCGAACAACACAGCCTGAAGCAATCATTCGTGTTTCGTTCCAAGATGTGGGGATTGATTCTTAAACGCAGTCTTGCCAATTTCGTATCAGGTAGCCAAAAACAACACGGTGGAACTTCGTTGAAAAATGCGCCCGTAATTGCCGCTTCGCATACCGAACTATGGAACCGGTACGACAACACACAAAACTGGATTCTCACTGCCGGAAAAATAGAAAACTTACGCATCGCCGTTCGACAAATTAACGGACTGGAAGTACCCGCCAATAGCATTTTTAGTTTTTGGAAACACATCGGAAATCCGAATTGGGGAAAGCAATACGTTATTGGTCGAGAAATCAGAGAAGGCTGTATTATTCCCACCAAAGCAGGCGGTTTGTGTCAACTGTCAAACGCGTTATATGATGCAGCCCTCAATGCGCATTTTGAGATTGTAGAACGCCACAAACACACCAAAGTTGTGAAAGGTTCACTGGCAGAACAAAACCGCGATGCAACTGTAAAATGGAACTACATCGACCTGCGTTTTAAGTCGGAATATGCATTCAGAATAGAAGCCGAACTGACAGCAACGGAATTGATTGTACAGTTCAAAAGCATGGAGAAATCCATAAACGAAAGCGACAATGCTTTTGTCTCACAAGCCGTAGCTTCCATCAACGATTGTTTCTCGTGCGGAAACACATCCTGCTTCAAACATCCGACAGGAAAAGAGGTCGAAGAACGTAGCGGAACTACCGCTTATTTATTGGATGAAGCTTGGCCGGAATTTGATGCTTACATCGCTGAAAATGCAAAAGCTACTGACTACTTTGCACTTTCGGTTCACAATAGTCGACTCATCAAATCTGCCCGATACCGTTGGAAAAATGGTTCAGGTCGCTTGGTAAAGAATACCAACTTCGCAGCATTGAAGCGTTCCATTCAACTGCGCATAGCAGCCAAACGCAAACAAAATCCGTTTCAGGCAGCATTAAAAGCCGATGATCTTCTTGCCCGAAAATTGGTGCAATCCATACCGGTTGATTGCACGCACATAGTTATTTCGCAGAATTTACTCCCAGCTGCTTGGCAAAGTGGCATCTTTGGTGGTCGAACATTTGACGTACTCATGACGCGTTTACCGATAGAAAACCTTCACCGGCAATTGGATGAAGCGCACAATTTACATCCGGAAAGCGCTACGTTAAATGATTTCAGAGCTCCCGAATCACTTGTAAATCAAGAGCAATCAGCCCTCAATCAAGCTCGAAAAATCATAACACCTCATCGAGCCATCGCTTCTGTTTTTACCAACAAAACGGTTTTACTCGATTGGCAACTTCCTAAAACGGATGCAAAAGCGTCATCCGGAACCGAAATCCTGTTTCCAGCTTCGGCATTGGGCAGAAAAGGGGCCTATTCAATGAAACAATTGGCGCAGGAACTCGATCTTTCAGTAACCGTTTTGGGGAAAGCAACCGAGCGAGAAGGGTTTTGGGAAAACGTTGACATTAAATCGTTTACCAAGTTGGAAAATGTAAGATTGATCGTTTACCCGACAACGATTGAACACCAACCGCGTTTGCTTTTAAAAGCACTAGCTATGGGCATTCCGATTATCACCACTCCAGCTGCAGGATTACCGGAAAGCACGTTGGTGACTATTGTTCCCGTGAGTGATTACGAGGCGTTGAAAACCGCTTTCTTATTTCGAATAAACGAGGAAAAATAAATTTGTATCTTTCTTCCGTCTATGGAATACCACGAATATCCTCCGTCAGCTGCGTTGGCACCTTTTGTAAAATGTTTTTGGTCATTGGAAAGCGATGATGAAACACATGAACGTGATCGGATTTTCCCCGATGGCAACATCGAACTTATTCTCCATTACCGCGATTTATTTAAGAAATATGATGATGCTGGAAACGCAGTTGTTCAACCCCGAAGTTTCTTTCATGGTCAGTTGAAACGCTACTTTGAGCTACAACCAACCGGTAAAGTAGGTGTTTTCAGCGCGCGCTTTCATCCTGCCGGTTTACGTCCGTTTGTTCCTTTCAGCGTATCTAAAATTACCGACCTTACGGCACCAACAACGCAAGCTTGGGGAGAGAAAGCTATTCAGCTTGAACGCGATTTGCTTAAAGCCGATACTACTGAACAACGTATTTCGATCATGGAAACGTTTCTCCTTGGTCAATTGAATCAGGAACAGGTTGATGCAATCGTTGAGAACTGTGTTGGTTCAATCATTGAACAATCGGGTATTACGAGTGTAGATGAACTTACGCAACAACAAGCAATTGGCAAAAGGGCATTGGAACGCAGATTTCAGCAAAGTGTGGGACTTTCACCAAAGTTGTTTGCCCGCATTATTCGATTCAATTATGCCCTTCAGTTGATCGAAAAACGTGATTTTAGTAATTTCACCGTTATTGCTTACGAAGGTGGTTTTTACGATCAGGCTCATTTTATCAAGGATTTTCACGATTTAACGGGACTCAATCCCAAACAATATTTCTCGAAAAACTTGGAAATGGTTCGTTTTTTCAACCTCGATTAAACAACGACGCGTTTTTACAATTTTCTACCAAAACCGATTCGCACTTTTGCTAAAAATTTAAGCATGAAAAAAATCGTATTCTCTTTTACAATCATTGCCCTGCTTGCCGCGTGTGCGGATGAACAATCGACCTCCGAATCAACTGAATCAACTAACAAACCCGCTTACGAAGGCCACAAACAAGCTTCGTGGTTATTAGGACGTTGGGAAAACAATTCAGATCAGGGAAATTTATCTGAAGTCTGGGAAAAGAAAAACGATTCATTGTACATCGGTACTTCTTATTTCGAAATCAATGGTGATACTGTTTTCAATGAAAGTGTTGAGTTAATCGAGAAAGATGGTGTTCTGAATTACATTGTTTCTATCTCCGAAGGCGATCAAGGTCCGGTACCGTTTAAGCTAACAAAATCATCCGATACAGAATTGGTGTTCGAAAATCCAAAACACGATTTCCCGCAAATGATTACCTATACCCACAAAGGTGATTCGGTAATCGCTATCATTTCCGGAAAAGAAAAGGGAAAACCCAAGAAAGAGGTTTTCGCCATGAAAAAAACAAATTGATAGTGATATTATTGTTGTTGCTGCTGTAGGCGCGGGACGCATCCCGCGCCTTATTTTGCAATAATGACCATTATTACAAAATACAAGTTCGCGATGAATCGCGAACCCACAATGATCAACATCACAAAAAATATCCCACAAAAAAAACGATCCGCCTGAGGCGGATCGTTTTTCTATAGGGTTGTCATCGAAGTTTAATCTTCAATTCTGTATTTCTTGAAAAAAGCATCCCAATCCCACAGGAAATTCCCCACAATAGCATCCATACGCTTTAGGAAAAGCGGGTTCGGAGCTTGCATTCTGCGGAAATATTCATCCTGATAATCGTTGAGGTTGTATTTGTGAAAAACCGCTTTTGACATAGCATACACCATGTTTTTTGACGGATGATTGATCCGGAGCATGAATTTCTGATATTCGCGCACCGTTTCTTCGGCTTCGGCAGCTGATGCCTGCATCATTTTCCCAAGCTTATCAAAAATCAACTGCTCTACACGCACAGCTTGTTCCACCTCAAACGTACTTTCCAAGCACGAAAGATTGGCTACCATAACAACCATTGAAAACTGACCGTTTTTTTCTTCCTGAATATTTGGCGAAGTAATGAATGCAGGGTCTTCGTTGATCAATTGAGCAACTTCTCCAAAACCATTCTCTACCATCTCCAGAATTCCATTCATGAAAACGTTAGCTAACTGATTGTCTGATAATTTCTTTTTCAATAATGATCCTAGCATAGGCTTAATTGCAATATCGTTCTTACAAAGATAGATGCAATTATACCAGTCAATTAGCTGTGTATTACTGAAATGTTAACTAAGTTATCAACAGCTTCAACGAAGCAGAATTGGTTGTTTTTCCAGAAATTAACATTCCTGTGTTTTGTAACTAATTGAACGATGCACCATTTGAAATGTATACATTTGAACAACTGCATCTTTTTTATGAAACTGTACTCACCCCTTTTCGGAATTATCGCCTGTGCGCTGGCCGGGGCTGTTGTTTGCAGTTGTAATAATCCTTCTGAGTCCGGACAATCAACGCAGCCAATTGTAATTGACACTGAACAAATTACAAAAGAAACCATTGTTTCCGACGCAATCGCGGATGCAACCCTTGAATCACCAACAGTTGTAAAAGTGGCATTTGCCGTAAGCGGAAAACTGGAAAAAGGTGAGCTGACGCTGGAAGAAGGATCGCATTTCAAAAAAGGACAGTTGCTGTATCAAATCAACAACAAAGAAGCTTTTGCTGCATTGAGTCGGGTAAAAACCGAACTGGCAACTCATTTGGTGCAACTTATGCCGGAAATCGAAACACAATTTCCCAGTGAAAAAAACAAGTGGGTACGGTTTATGGAAGAGCTGAAACCACAATTCCTTACGCCGACTCTCCCCGCTTTCAAAACTTCCAAAGAACGCTACCTGTTTACCGAGAAAGGTTGTTTGACCGATTATTACCGCCTTCAGGAAATGGAAACGAATATGGCCAATTATTTTTACATCGCCCCGTTTAATGGTATGGTGATCGCCATTTCGGAACAACCCGAAAATCAACTGAAAGCAGGAAAAGTCATTGCAACTATCGCCAAAGAAGAAGCGCTTCGTGTGAAAGGCGATATTGGAACTATCCAGCTCAATACCTTTTCGGAACAATCACCTTTGGTTTGTACCGTTCAGGGTGACACTATCGGAAATGCCATTTACAAATCACGCAATGGCCTCATTAATGGAAAAACAGAAAAAATGCACTACTGGTTCGACCTGAAATTGTTTCGAAAACGTCCACTTTTTCATGGAATGAAAGTGCAACTGGTGATTCCGAAAGCAAAGCGTACAGCAGGCGCAAAAGTACCGCTAAGCGCGCTGAAAGGTGAATCAATTCAGGTATTCAGAAATGGCAAAATTCAGGAAAAATCAGTTCAGATCGAACAAAGTGATTCTAATTCAGCATTTGTAAGCGGTTTGAACTCAGGCGACTTGATAGTCGTTACGTTTCAACAATCCGTTGATCCGAAAGCAAGGTATCAATCGCGTTAATGATCCAAGTTACACAACTCGAAACGATAGTTGCTATCCGTACGTTCATAAGAACCTTCTAATTGTTGAGTCAACAAATCGATCAATTCCAATCCGAAACCTTCACTATCTTCCGGTTTTGCTTTCCAGCTACCGGTATCACTAAATTCCAATAACAAACGGTTTAAGTCTAATTGTTTGATTCGAATAGAGATTTCTCTTTTTTCAGTGCCATCGAACGCATGTTTCAACGAGTTGGTCATTAATTCATTGATCAATAATCCAAGCGGAACTACCGTTTTCAGCCCGATTCGCTTCACATCCGACTCAAAATAACAGTTGCTTTCTTTGTGTTCTTTTCCGAAAGAGGTCATAATCTCACTTGATAAATCACGCAAATACCCCTCAAAATCAATGGTCGACAGCTCCTTTTCTTGGTACAATTTCTGGTGAATCAGCGACATGCTCATGATCCGGTTCACTGCTTCGGCAAAATGGCGTTTGGTTTCTTTTGATTTCACTTCTTCGCCGTGCATACGCAGCAAACTGATAATGATTTGCAGGTTGTTTTTTACGCGGTGGTGAATTTCCTTTACTAACGTAGCATTTTCTTCATTCCGTTTCAGAATGATCTGATTTTGCTCCCCAAGCTCTTGGTTGGCAATGATTAGTTGCTTTTCGGCATACGTTTGAAACAATAAATATTGGTGCAACAGATAACCGATCATAAACAATCCAAGTGCAATTTCTATTAGTACACCAATCGACTCAATCCAAGTAGCAGGACGATTAATCGGTGAAGTTCCATTTAAAAAATAGGCTAAATGTGTGATGACTGACAAACTGTTTATAAGAAGAAAGAACAATCCAACTCTGCGGTTCAATCCAATAAACGAAAAGATAATGATCGAAACCACCCAAATTAATTCAGCAATGTGAATGGTATTCGTTTCTGTAAAAAAAGACACGGCAATCAATGAAGATCCGCCGATAGAATAAGACCAAAAAAGGTGTTCATATCGCTTGGTTTTGTATAGGTAAATCAATCCTCCTACGGCTATCAATAGCGCAGCAAAGTATATTATGAAAGCAATTGGGTGAATGGTAATCAATGAAAATGACAACAGCGCAAAAACCAATGAAAAAATGATTGACAAGCGCCAGGTAAGCAGGTATTTACCACGATCCGTGTATTCGGAAAAGAAGGATGTATCAGGGCTGAAAAATCGCATAGTTTTACACTTGCTTAGTAGTATTAGACAATCAATTGCCCAAATTACTTAATTCAAAACGATAATCACAATCAGACCGTTCAAATTTTCATCCAGCAAAAATGGTAGGCTTGAAAAATCTGATCCGATTTCTTCTTCATCCGTAAGGAACGGAAAAGCTTCATTTACAAGTGAAACGGGATCATTTTCGCTTGCGGAAATAATTGTCGTTGTATTCTATCGGTGAAATATGCATCACTACTGTATCGCCTTTGTAGAACAGCGGATAGTTTTGTTCTTTTTTGTTGAACATCACGTATTCATATTCATCCAAAACAGGAAGTTGCGTATTTGAGAACTCATATTTATCGAGCTTCTTACCATTTTTATAAACAAACATTTCGCTTTTCCGTGTGATTTTTAAGGTGTATGTGCCGGAAACTTCAGTCGGTTCTATTTTTTTGCCATTATCATACGAGCAAATATAATCGTACTCACCAATCAAAAAAGCCAAATCTCCTGAAATAACTTGGTCGCGCTGAAAAGATGCGCCCACAAAAAACAAACCGATCACCGCGATCAGACGCAACGGTTTCATCCAACTTTTTGACTTCATGACTTTTGGGTTTTAAATGTGTTTCGTATCAAAAATACCGTTGTCATTTGAAAGAAACAAGTGCGTGTTTCAAAAACGGCCGACTTAAGGTGTAAACGGCTCTCTTGGTTGAGCGATCCCCGCAAAAGGTATTCTTAGCAGTAGTAGAATTTCCTCCGCCACGCTGCCACATCTATATTTCCATGAGTTGTATAATTGACTCCCACAGATACACAGATTTTTATGCGCTTCAGCCTCAGGCTGACAGCGCATGTATTATGTGTTAGATATTCAATAATCAAGCGAGACCGTTAGGCGAGCCAGATCTGTGCATCTGTGGGAAACATAACGTATCGGCTAGCCGATACCCACCAACTAGATTACGGAACAAGTCATATTTATTCCAAATCATTGTCACTTCTTCCTTCGCAATTACGTTTTACCTATATTTGATACTCAAACTTACCCGGTGAAAAACGCATGGTTGTATTGTTTCCTGTTACTGACAGTTCCTTTTTTCGGAATTGGACAGGATATTCACTGGTCGCATGTAAACCGCCAACCGCTTTATCAAAATCCAGGGAATACCGGTCTATTCGTAGGTGATATTCGTATTACCGCCAACTACAAAGACCAGTGGCGCCAAGTTAGCGTTCCGTTTTCAACCTTTGCCATAGCCGGCGACGCCAAATGGAAAGCCAAAGATTTGAGCGGAGGATTATTATTGTTCTACGATCAGGTTGGTGATGGAACGTTTAAAACCATCGAGCTGCAAGGTTCGGTTGCCAAACAACTGAAATTAAGCTCCGATTCCATACATTGCCTTTCGGTTGGTTTGCAATTCGGAATGAATCATCGGCAAGTAAATATGAATCAGTTTTACTTCGATAATCAATTCAATGGCATTAATTTCGACCCGACACTTCCAAGTCAGGAAACCTTTGCCAACGATGCCCGCACCAATATCTCTGCGGCTACCGGAGCGGTTTATTCCTGGAACAGATCAGCTAATGAGAAACTGACCGCGGGGATAGCAGGATTTAACCTCAACAGACCCAATCAGGGATTTTACGGCCAAAAAATACTCCGCGACAGACGCCTAAGTGTGTTTGCCATTTACGAGCGTCCGATCAATGCCGATTGGTCCATTTTGCCCGGATTTTCGTTTAACCTGCAGGGCAAATACCGCGAGTTGTTGCTTGGCGGACAAGGGCGTTATACCTTGGTCAATCGCCTAGGAACATACCGCGCTGTTGACGGTGGAATTTGGTTCCGCAGTCGGGATGCGATCATTGTTCGTGCAGGAGTTGCCATCCAAAACTGGTCGGTAGCCTTGAGTTACGATACCAATATTTCAAAACTCACACCTGCTAGTAACCTTCGTGGTGGTTTGGAGTTATCAGCTCATTACATCATTACCCGGTTCAAACCGAAAAACACCATTCACCGCGTATGTCCAGACTATATCTGATTGGTTTGTTTTCGCTGCTTTCCTGGGGAAGCATTGCTCAAAATGAATTGGGGAAATACCTCGAATTTGCCGATCAACAATACCAAAAAGGCGATTACATCTATGCCTTGACGTATTACGAAAAGGCGATGGAAATCGATTCCAATTCGGTGAGCATTCTCTGGAAATATGCCGAAACCCTGCGTGCTTACAAAGATTACCGCAAAGCTTCTTATTACTACGAAAAAGTCTACAACAAGGAAGAAGCGGCCATTTATCCGTATAGCCTCTTGTATTGGGCGTTGATGGAAAAACAAAACGGAAATTACGCTCAGGCAATCGAGTTGTTTAAACGTGCCAAAAAGAAATACGCTAAAGACAAAAAGGACTATACATACCTCAAAACCAAGCGCGAACTGGAATCGTGTTTGTGGGCACAGTCGGCTTTAAAAGATACGTTTGAGATCAACACGCTCACTCTTCCCGAAGGATTAAACACTGTCAACTCCGAGTTCGGTCACGGGTTTGTTGATTCTCTGTTTCTTTTTTCTTCGCTTCGGGCCGATTCAGTGGGTGGAAATCAGGAAATCTACGACCCAAGTTACACCAATCAATTGTATACCTTTCCAATTCACGATTCTACTACTGTTTCATTGCAAGCCGAACGGATTCTAGCGCTTTCGCAAGCAGGATTTCACGCCGGAAACGGCACATTCAGTCTCGATGGAAAACGCTTTTATTTCAGCCAGTGTACAGGCGACGAAATGCAATTCAACTGCCGTATAGCCGTTTCTCGATACAGTAACGGTAAATGGTCGAAACCCGAATTATTGGGTGAGATCATCAACGAACCGAATGCCAATACCACGATGCCATCCATTGCGCTGTTTGAAAAAGAAGAAGTGTTGTTTTTTGCTTCCAATAAAGAAGACGGAAAAGGCGGGATGGATTTGTATTTCTCTACGATTAAAAACGATGGAAATCAATTTGGGAAAGTACGCGCTGTTCCCAAAGTCAATACCATTGACAATGAACTGGCACCTTGGTACGATTCAAAGGAACAGAAACTCTACTTCGCTTCGTCGTGGTGGGACGGTTTCGGTGGTTACGATGTTCATTTTTCACCGATGATCAACGGTAGTTTTGCCGAAGTGGTCAATGTAGGACTTCCGTTCAACAGTCCGGCAAATGATTTGTATTACTTTGAAAAAGGCGATTCTATATTTGTTTCCAGTAACCGTTTGGGCGTGGAATATGCAAAAAACCCAACTTGTTGCAGCGACATTTTCGCTTATGCACCGCCTGTTGTCATTATTCCGGAAACCAAGCGTGAAACACTCATCGACCTCAACAAACGATTGCCGGTGACACTGTATTTTCATAACGACGTTCCCAACCCGCGCTCGCATGAGCCAACAACCAAAGTCAACTATACCGACAGCTATACCGATTATACCGCAATGCTTCCCGAATACAAAAAGGAATACTCTAAAGGACTGTCGGGTGATCGTGTGACGGAAGCAGAAGAAGACATCGAAAGTTTTTTTACCGAGTACGTGGATCAGGGTGTCAAAGACTTGTCGCTTTTCAAAACGCTGTTGCTCGAAGAATTGCAAAAAGGATTCCGCATCCGGATCAGCGTGCGTGGTTTTGCAAGTCCGTTGGCAAAAACCGAATACAATGTCAATCTTACCAAGCGACGAATTGCTTCATTGGTAAATCATTTGCGTATTTGCGACAACGGTGCTTTTGCTCCGTATCTGGATGGAACGGCACTCAACGGCGGTATGCTGGAAGTAGTGGGTGTGCCTTTCGGGGAATACACCGCTGACCAAATCACCAGTGACAATCCGAATGACTTGAAAAACTCGGTTTTCTCACGAGCAGCTGCCCGCGAACGGAAGATCGAAATTCAAAGTGTCAGTTACCTTGACACCGATAGCTTGTTCTTTTTAGTGGATGTTGAACCAACTTCCATTGTTTTGGGAAAAATCAGTACGACTGCTTCGCTGAATAAGACATTTTCGGTTTACAACACCAGTGAAAATCCGTTGACAATCCAAAAAATTGAGGTGCGCGATTCATTGTTCACAGCACGTTTTAATCCGCTGATTGGTGTTTCTAAACGATGCGAGATTACCATTTCTCCGGCAAAGCCTCTTCCGGTTGGTATTTTTTCATTGCCAATGGATTTGTATTTCGAAGGATTTGAAAAGCCGATTCGGGTGATGATTCTCGGCGAAGGAACTAATTAGATCACAGATTGGCAGATTACAGATTGCAGATTGACAGACTGCATCTAATCTGCAATCTGCCAATCTGTAATCTGACCCATCTAGATATTCTCCAAATCCACCTGGCGCATGCCGCCAAAGAACTTCACTATCTTTTCTCCTACACCGGGCACTTCCACGTGAATGATATAAACGCCGCTCGAAATAGGGATTCCTTTGTTGTTTTTTAAATCCCAATCGATTGATGTGACTTGATTGTCCTTTTTAAACGTTCTGATCAACTTACCACTCACATTGTAAATGGTCACCGTACATTGATCCGGAAGATTCGTGATTTTCACCCGATTGTCCAAACGCGAACGCTCGTATTCTGAAAACGCATAATACGGGTTCGGAACCACATTGATGATGTCTAACACACTTGTCAGTTCTTCCTGACTTCCGGTGGTGGTCTTGATATCGTCCATGCTCCAGCCGTACATCGGTTTTCCGCCGTTTAAGTTCGTTGCAACACGATTTTTGTATTCGCGGTTCACATGTACATTGATCGTTACATCGGTTTCACGCAAATCATGCCCAGGGCTCAAAATCGGATTGGCAATCCACATCAAACTTTCAAACAAATCACCGTAAGATGCTGTTGTAGCCGTTGTGTATTGATCGTAAACCCAATCATTCACTCCGTCGTAATAAGGGGCAGGTGTGAAAAAAGAGCCGTTACCAACTTCGGTTCCGTAAACATAAATCGGATGTTGCCCGCCCATCACAGGTATTCCGTTGTTGTCAACGATCGTTTCAGTCGGATTCCATTTCATATCGGCTCCGTTTTCACCACCCAGAAACGAATTTTCACCAAATGCCAAGTGCAAGCGCGCTCCGGTTTCCAAATCAATGGCATAGCCGGGGAACCAACTCATCCCCATTGTTTGGGTTACTTCGCTGGCGTTGTATCCCGGATCACCTGATTTACGCCCTGCCTTATCTACCGATGGCGATTTCCGCAATTCCCCCGGTTTACCTCCACCAACATTCAGGTTTGGATCGCGGCCTAATTCTACCACCACGCAGCGTGTCCATTTTGACGGATCATTGCTAATGACCAATTTGATGCTTGGTAAGAACGAAATACTGGCTCTTGCCCGCGATCCTGAATAAGAAGCAAAACTACTCGGATACGCCAACGGCATAAAATCACATTGGTAACCCGTTACACGATGTGGTGCTATTCCACCACCCAACAATTTGCTGTACTGCTCTTTCGGATCTTTTCCAACCTCGTCGGTATAACAGCACGGATTCAAATAATCCGGTGGCAAAGGATCACATTCCGTAGCTTGATCCGGTGAATACGTTCCTGTTCTGATCCAATTGGTCGGAAACAACGCTGCATCGTCTTGAACGAATCGCAACCAACGTTTCGACGAATCGGAAAATTCATACGAAGATGAAATGGGTTCTGTATAACGTGCGGCCTCATTACCACCACCCCCACTAGCAAAATAATATTGTTTCTGGTAAATCTGTACCGAAATTCCCCATTTTGGGATCAGTTGCTCGTTGTCCATCTCAATGGTGGTTTCAGAACTCACCATATCAATCAAGTTCCCACCCTTTTGGTCGTAGCGGTAAATCACCCAACTTGCCGTGTCAATATTAGAATAATCAAGGAATTTGCACTGGAAATATCCTCCGGCCAAATTCAGCGGATCGATTACTTTGATGTTGATCGGACCGCCGCCATAATCGTATTCAGGATCTTCCATGTAACCGGTAGAAACAATTTCATTTTCGGATGCCGCTGTTAGTCGCAAGGCATTGTTTCCGTTTCCGAAACCGTCGAGTCGTGTAATGCGCGGTGTTTGACCATAAGTTGCCGATTGAATTGTTCCACCCCATTCCGGTGAAGGATTGTGAGGCACAGCTACTGCCGCCAACAAAGGTGTTCCATCAACATTGATGCGCGAACGCAGGTACGGTTTTTTCTGACCGTCGAGTTTTGTGGCATCATTCGGGTCGTAAACCTTGTAGTTGTTGTAACCGTAGGCTACTGCGAGGTAATAATAGTTTTTATGATTCACAAGGGTTCGTGAGCCGCTGGCAAATAAGTCTTCGGTGATGCGGAAGGTATGTTTGATTCCTTCATCTGAACCGTCCACTTTTTCAACCGGAATAGAAAAGCCTAACTCCTCGTCGAATTCAAAATTAACCAAACGACCTACTCCGTTTTTCACATCACATTGGGCTACTAAACGCGCTTTGGTTTCGTCTTCCAAATCGGTCACCGAAACTTCGTCGTTTAGCAATTGAAAGATCTGATATCCTTCAAAGCGGTAAAAACGGTCGGTATAACTCGGATCGATATTGATTTTATCCTCTTCAATGTAATCTTCGGGTGTTTGTTGGTAATTGTTTGACGTTCCTTTCGGATTGTCTAACATCAAAATCAATTCATTGTTCAATTCCTGAATAGTCAACACCGGTGCATGAGGAGGTTCCGTAATTCGAAAACAGTTGTCAAACAATGCCTGAGCTTTGGTATCAGCAGTTTTTAATGCTTCAACGGAAGCGAAAAGACTTCCTTCGTTGCTGCGGGCAAACACGATTCCTACAGTAATGTTGTTCACTGCTCCCGGACGCAATGTAAACGGTCCTGCGGATTGCACAAAACGTCGATCACCGGGTTGTGTACTAGCACCATTGTCTCCGGTCGGATCAACTTCCGACCAGTCAAAATTAGCTCCCGGATCTGCACCTTGCGTTCCCCAAGCAAACGGATCGGAATCAGCCGGGAACATATAATTTGCAGGCGTAGCAAGTGCCCCTGGCGAGGAAGCAATTCCTGTACCTCCATACACCATTTCATCGCCAAAACGCCACAATCCTTGCATGTAATTGTAGTATTGCAACGCACTTTCAGGATCTGATTGCGCAACGGGGCCATTTCCTGTGTAGTAAACAAACCGGCGCATCCCGAAACGTTCGTTGTCCACAATGCTATCTCCGTAACCGATTCCCAATCCCGGATAAACGATACCACCGGCAGCAATAGCCGTTTGGGTTCGCAATGACGAATCACCTGTGGTAATCAACGGATTGTCGATTCCGTCAGGATCTTGGTATGGTCCTTCAAAAAAGTCGATTCCGATAGCAGGCGGATTTTCTCCATAGCCAATTCTACCTGATTGTGTTTCATCGTTTAAGTCACCGTTGTAAACATATCCCAAACCACGACTCACATCACAGCCGGCATAATCATCTGCGTTTCCACCCAAATCCACATCGGCGTATTGAGAAAAGTAGGTGTTGTACAAGGTTTGTGTTCCGCGGTTAATCAACTCATAGTTGAAGAAGGTCATTTTGTTGATCTCATCATCGGTTGCAAATGAAAACGCCTGCGCCCTGATTTCCATTCCGATTCCCGGCCCTCCCGATTCGGTGTGAATGTTTCCTTTATCGTTGAAGATCCACCAATGTGTTTCGTCACCAAACAATGAAATTCTTCGGTCTATGCCACATTCAATGTCATCGTGTCCCAAAATGTCATCATACCATGGATAGTCACCATCATTAGGATCATAAATTAAATCTTGGTCACGATCAAAATACGGCGCCAGAAAAGGATCTTGATTCAAGGTCGTATTTCCATTCCCCGGCCAGGCATTGATTCGAGCCATGATCTCATTATTGGGCACTTCGATATCTTCACAATCTTCAAAATCAGGATTGTTAATGTTTGGATTATTACACTCCCACCATCGAATAAAAGCAATCACTTCGGCCTTGCGAATGGTGAAAATATTGTCGTAAGTGGCACAAACCTGCGGATCCACATTGGCATCGCCGTAATCACGTCGCGCACCATCTCCCTGAGGAAGCAATGGGTTATAATTACCACTGCCGGAATCAACCGTCAACGGACCGGGCCAGAAATCATTTCCATCCGATCTGAATTTTACGGCAGCCAATTTTAACTGACCGTTTGTGTCCGTTCCTCCAATCCACAATGATGCTGCATAAATAGCCGTTGCATCTCCTGTCTTGGGTACTTTATAGGTCGCAACGTTATTGGCACGATCTAAAAACAATAGCCCTCCGGTTTCCAATTGGCAACTGACATCGTTAAAATCCATCGTAAGCCGATAGTTGGCCGGAGCGCAGTTAGCACCACGTGTTTGAGCAACCGGTTTGTTTGAAATTCCTGATTTGCTCTTTCCATGATCATCGTTGTAACCGAGCACAGCGGTGACCGACAACAGGAATGCACCCGTTGTTACAAGTTGTAATATCTTTCTCATAATCGTTTTCTTAGACTGATAGGTGAGCTTCTCAATTGATCGATCAACATCGGGAATCTCTTATTTGTTTCAGGTTACTATGAAGAACGTACTACGGTGAAAAGAGGTTGGGAAGAAATTGAAAATCCGTTCGGACGTTGAGTGTTTACCGACAAACATTGATTGATTACTCTTTTTAAGGTTTTTAACTGCATCAACACAAAACGTTATCTTTGTGGCATAACTGTTAATGCATGTCTGAAGTAACGACCGTAGTTTCTCCAAAACGCCCTCGCTTAAAATTTATTGATATGGCGCGTTCTATCGCCATTTTGCTAATGCTTGAAGGGCATTTTGTGCACGATTCGCTTGATCCGGCATACATTGATCCCAATCATCCGGTTTATGCAACATGGTTGTTTATCCGCGGATTCACTTCTCCGATCTTCCTTACTGTAACCGGGTTGATTTTCGTTTACCTGATGCTTATGGATCGGCATGTTGCTTACTCCAAAAACATTCGCGTTAGAAAAGGTGCCGTGCGGGCAGTAGAATTGCTGTTTTGGGGATATTTATTGCAACCGAATGCCTTTCACGTACTCCAATGTATCGGAATGGGAATTGGAATGATTCTATTGATTTTCGGACTCTATAAACTCATTAAGCGCATTCCGTTATGGATTTATTTTCTAGTGGCAGGTATGACACTTTTCTTTTTCGGGATGGAACTCAATGCCTTGGCTCCGGGAGAAGGCTGGCCCAAAAACGCTCCTGAATTTGTTCAAAACATGCTCCATGGCCCGAGCAATCGAGCTATTTTCCCTATTGTTCCCAATATGGGCTTTACCATGATTGGAGCGATGATTGGGTGCTGGCTCCACGATTTTGGCAAACATGTTCAACGCTGGCGATTTGCTTTCATTTTCATTGCAATCGGTGCGCTTTGTTTTTTTCTCACCGATCAGATACTTGGTACGGTAGATTGGCTGGTATCATCGGTTTTGGGAGACATCAAATTCAAAAACATTACCATGAACTGGATCATGTACAAAGTAGGCATGGTATTTATGGTACTCGGATTATTAATGATTGTAGAAAAACTGATCGGTGAAGTAAAGCAAAACCTGTTTTTGAAAATCGGGCAGAATACGCTTTCTATCTACATCGTACACATGATTGTATTATATGGCGCTATTACCGGACTCGGTTTAAATCGGTTGTTTAGCCAGAGTTTGACACCTTATGAGGCTGCTTTGGGGGCAATATTGTTTATCATTTTGTTCATTGTCTTTACTCGTTACATCGACCCGCTTCGAGCCATATATAACAAAATTTTAGCGACAGTTTTACCTTGGAAACGTCCGAAATCAGCATAGCAGATCACCAATGAAACGCATTCTATCATTTTTAGCTTTTTTAATCTGTATCCAAACTGCTCACACGCAGCAGCTCAATGTTGTTTTTATCGGAAACAGCTACACGCATTACAACAACATGCCTAAGATTTTTGAGCACCTCGCAAAATCGAAAGGTAAAAATGTATACGCCGATTCCATTGCTGTGAGCGGGAGTACGTTGAAAGAGCACACAGAGCGCCAATCGACCTTTAAGAAAATCAAATCACGCAAGTGGGACGTTGTATTTATTCAAGGATTTAGCCGCGAATTAGCGCAAGATTCTGCTACCGTCGCTACGGAAACCATTCCTTATGCCCGAATACTGATCGACAGTATTCAACGATACAATCCATGCGCCAGTATTTATTTTTACATGACATGGGGTTACGCAGATGGATATGAACTTGAAGAAAGAAATAATACGTACGAAAAAATGCAGGAGAATGTCAAGCGAGGCTATTTTCAGATGAGTCGTGTGTTTAAATTTCCGATAGCTCCCGTAGGCATGGTATGGCAGCAAGTCCGTGAATTGCATCCTGAAATAAATTTATACGTCCCTGATAAAGAGCACCCGAATCCAAGTGGAAGTTTTATCGCTGCCTGTACCTTTTACGCAAGTGTTTTCAAGGAAAGTCCTAGTGGAGGAACTGCTCCAGAACGGGTCAGTTTATCAGTTGTTTCACCCATTGAACGCGTTGCAGAAAAAGTTGTGCTGAATAACATGGCCATTTATAACTTGGATACGATTCAACATCCGGCATTGGAGATTCCACCTGTACTCAACTTCAACATTGCAGAAGTGTGGACCAACATTACGATTACCAACAAAACCAAAAATTGCCCTGATATTAAGTGGGATTTCGGTGACGGCGGCACATCGCGCAAAGCAAATCCGAAGCACTACTACAAAAAGTCGGGAACCTATACCGTTACGCTAAACGTTTACAAAAACTGTCAGCACTACATTCTCAAAAAGCGAATTACTGTTTCAAAGGAGGATAAGTATGCCACCAGCAAGCCAAAGCCGAAGAAAAAGCCAACGGGAAAAAAATAAGTTTGTGAGTTGATGAGTTCATTATGCTTGAAATCATTAATCCCAAAAAACTCCACTGCACTTCAACAGATAAACTCATAAAAACAAAAAAGAATCTCGTTTCGGAGATTCTTCATAACAATTCTGTTGCTGGTTTTATGCTTGCCTGATAAGTTCAGCTATTTCGCCTAGTTCTTCGGGGCTCAATGAAAGCTTTTCCTGAGCGAAATTCATGTCACTAACCTGATTCATCGGAATGAGGTGAATGTGCGCATGAGGCACTTCTAAACCAATCACTGACACACCGATCTTCTTGCAGGGAAATACTGCTTTTATCTTATGGGCCACTATTTTGGAAAACACCATCATTTCTCCCAGTAAATCGTCCTCCATATCGAAAATGTAATCAATCTCCGTTTTCGGGATCACCAATACATGTCCCTTTCTCAGCGGAAGAATGTCCAGAAAAGCCAAAAAACGGTCGTTCTCTGCTACTTTATGACACGGGATCTCACCGGCTACTATTCGCGAAAAGAGTGTTGCCATTAACGTGTGATTTCTACTATTTCAAATTGCATTATTCCGTTAGGTGTTTGAATATCGGCGATTTCACCAACTTTCTTACCTAACAAACCTCTACCAATAGGCGAATCAACTGAAATCTTTTTTGCTTTCAAATCAGCCTCACTTTCAGCAACCAAGGTATACTGCATTTCCATTCCGTTGGAAACGTTCTTAATGGAAACAGTAGATAGAATAAAGGCTTTGGAATTATCAATCGTTGAGTTGTCAATAACACGTGCTTTCGAAAGCAATTCTTCCATTTTGGAAATTTTCATCTCCAACAGACCTTGTGCTTCTTTTGCTGCGTCGTATTCAGCGTTTTCAGATAAATCACCTTTGTCTCTAGCCTCTGCTATTTGTTCGGAAATCATTGGGCGCTGCACCGATTTCATATCGTACAACTCGTCCTTTAATTTCTTTAACCCTTCTTCTGTATAATAAGCGAATTCTGACATATCAATTAACTTTTGTTCGGCTATATATAACAACAAGAGAGCCCATTGGACTCTCCTGTTAAGCAAATATAACGTTTTCTGGTATTATTTCAAACTGATTGTTACACCAAATGTATGAACAACTCCAAATTTACCTGCTAAGCGCATTGCATATTGAAGCCCCAAAGCAGATTTGTTTTTACCTACCAGCGCATCGGCCGAAAAACCTGCTGTTAAGCCCGACATTGCGTTTGCCTGATTGTCTACATCAAACATTTTACGCTCGATAACATAACCTGCACGCACGTTAAACGCCGCCTTTTCTGTAGTCATTCCATAATCCAAACCGATACGGTATTGATCGTACTGAAATGAATTGGCCGAGAAACCTAAAGCTGCTATCAACTTGTTGTTTTCGTTAAAGATGAAATCGTAAGATCCACCAATGTTCAACAATGAAGGCAATTCATAAGTTGCTGAGCGTTGTTCTAGCGTAGCAATATTACCGTCATTCAAATAATTGATTTCAGTAGACAAACCATCACCTTTGTAACGCATAACCGGACCAACATTTTTCAATGCAATTCCGAATTTAATTTGGTCTTGCTCACCGGTCACATAACGGATACCTGCATCAAATGCAATTCCGTTTGCTTTCAGGTTAGAAATGTTCTCACTGATTACTTTGAAGTTAACACCACCATAGATACTGGAAGAGAAACTACGCGCGTATCCTAGATTGAAAACGTTCATACGAGGACTAAACACACCAATTCCACCTTCAGGAAGATCAACTGTTGTTACGTCGATATCACCGAAATTGAATGATTGAATAGAAACAGCAATTACGCTTGATTCGGAAACCCGTTGTGCAATACCTGCACTGCTCAAACCAATACCTGCATTTCCCAACCAATTGGTATAGTCAAATTTGATTTGTGTTTTGTCCGTAAATGCCAATCCGGCAACGTTAGTAAATGTTGCTTCCAATCCGTTCACGTGAGAGAAACCGGCATCACCGATAGCACCACTTCGCGCCCATGGATTGATAAGCAATTGAGAAGCGCCAGCAGAACCGACACGATCTTCATTTCCGGCGAAGAGTCCGGAGCAGCTCAATACTGCTCCGGCAACTACCGTATATTTTAAGATTTTATTCATTCTTTTCATAGTCTTTGCTTAATGAAGTAAAGATTAAATATTCTCCAAATCGATCTGTCTCATTCCACCGAAGAACTTCACAATTTTCTCTCCGACACCCGGCACATCTACATGGATAATGTAAACACCGCTCGAAATCGGAATGCCTTTTGCGTTCTTCAAATCCCAATCAATGGAAGTCACTTGATTGTCCTTCTTGTAGCTACGAATCAACTTACCGCTCACGTTGTAAATGGTAACCGTACATTGGTCTGGAAGGTTTGTGATTTTCACACGGTTATCCAAACGGGTACGCTCGTATTGAGAGAATGCATAATAAGGATTCGGTACTACATTGATGATGTCTAACACGCTAGCCAATTGTTCCTGACTTGCAGTAGTTGTTTTGATGTCATCCATGCTCCAACCGTACATTGGTCTACCGCCGTTATCGCCAGTAGCTATCCAGTTTTTGTATTCTTTATTTACGCGAGCTTTGATTGTAACATCCGTTTCCATTAATTCGCGTCCTTCAGACAGAACAGGATTGATAACCCATGTAAGGCTTTCGAACAAATCACCGTAAGCGCTTGTAGTTGCAGTAGCATACTGATCGTAAACCCAGTCATTTGTTCCATCGTAGTAAAGTGATGGTGTTGAGAAACTTCCGTAACCAACTTTGTAACCGTAGATATAGATCGGATGCTGACCACCCATTACAGGAGTACCGTTGTTGTCTACTATATTAGATGTAGGGTTCCAGATCATATCTGCACCATTTTCACCACCAAGGAATGAGTTTTCACCAAACGCCATGTGCAAACGAGCACCTGTTTCAAGGTCAATTGCATAACCTGGGAACCAGCCCATACCTTGAGTTTGAGTTACCTCACTTGCATTGTAACCTGCATCACCTAATTTTCTACCGTTTTTATCAACGGAAGGAGATTTGCGTAATTCGCCCGGTTTACCACCACCAACATTCAAGTTTTGATCACGTCCTAGCTCAACGATACAGCAACGAGTCCATTTAGACTTATCACTTGTGATAACTACATCAACACTTGGAAGGAAAGAAATACTCGCTCTTGCTCTTGAACCAGAGAAAGAAACGAAACTTGCAGGATAAGCCAACGGCATGAAGTCACATTGGTAACCGGTCACACGATGCGGTGCCATACCACCTCCAAGCAATTTACTATATTGCTCCTTCGGGTCTTTTCCAACCTCATCTGTATAACAGCAAGGATTCAAATAATCATCCGGAAGCGGATCACATTCTGTAGTTTGATCAGGAGAATAAGTTCCTGTACGAATCCAGTTTGTAGGGAATGTTTGTGCATCATCCGGCACAAAAGATAACCAACGTTTAGATGAATCTGCGAATTCATAAGAAGATGAGATTGGATCAGCAAACTTAGCCGCTTCATTACCAGAACCAGAAGGAACATAGTGCTGATTTTGGAAAATCTGAACCGAAACTCCCCATTTTGGAATGATCTGCTCGTTGTCTTGTGCAATAGTCGTCTCAGAAGTTGCCGAGTCAATAATACTACCACCTTTTTGATCATAACGGTAAATTACCCAGTCAGATGAATCGATATCCGTATTTCCTGATTCCGGCTCTCTGAATAAACACTGGAAGTATCCACCTACTAGGTTCAATGGATCTACAACTTTAACATTGATTGGTCCACCTCCGTAATCGTATTCCGGATCTTCCATATAACCGGTAGAAAGGATTTCGTTAGTCGATGCAGTTGTCAATTCCAACGCATTGTTTCCGTTACCGAATCCATCTAAACGTGTAATGCGCGGTGTTTGACCATACGTTGCATTTTGAACTGTACCACCCAACTCAGGAGCTGGATTATGAGGTACAGCAGGCAAGGCTAACAATGGTGTTCCGTCTGCATTGATACGAGAACGTAAGTAAGGCAATTTCTGACCATCCAATTTCGTTTGGTCATTCGGGTCATAATCCTTGAAGTTGTTGTAACCGTAAGCTACTGCAATGTAGTAGTAGGTTTTATGATTCACCAAGGTTCTTGATCCGGTCGCGAATAAATCTTCCGTAAGACGGAACGTATGACGAATACCATTGTCTTCACCGTCTACTTTTTCAACAGGAATAGAGAATCCAAGTTCTTCATCAAACTCAAAGTTTACCAAACGATCTACTCCATTTTTAACATCACATTGTGCTACCAAACGCGCTTTTGTTGCGTCACTGATATCAGCAACAGTTGCTTCATCATTGATCATTTGGAAGATTTGATACCCTTCGAAACGGTAGAAACGGTCTGTGAAACTAGGGTCGATGTTGATCTTATCTTCCTCAATATACTGCTCGCCTTTATTATTTGATTGTGATGGATTGTCCAACATTAGGATCAACTCATTGTTCAACTCTTGAATAGTTAAAACCGGAGCGTGAGGTGGTTCCAAAATACGGAAACAGTTATCAAACAAAGCCTGAGCCTTTGTATCGGCGCGCTTCAATGCTTCTACCGAAGCAAAGATACTTCCTTCGTTACTACGTGCAAACACGATACCAACAGTAATGTTGTTTACCGCACCCGGACGCAATGTAAAAGGACCGGCAGACTGAACGAAACGACGGTCACCTGCAGGGTTACTAGCCCCACCATTTCCTTGAGGGTCAAATTCTGACCAATCAAATCCAGGGTCGATACCTCCTGTTCCCCAAAACAATGAATCGGAATCACCAGGGAACATATAGTTTGCTTGAATGGTCGTTACACCGGAAGACGGAGTAAATCCAGTACCTCCATAGTATGATTCGTCACCAAAACGCCAAAGACCTTGCATATAGTTATAAAACTGTGCGGCACTGCTAGGATCCGACTGAGATTGAGCAGCATTACTTGTATAGTATTTGAACAAACGCATACCGAAACGCTCATTATCAGCAATTCCATCACCATAACCGATACCCAAACCTTTGTAAACAATACCTGTATCTGCGATTGCTGCTGCAACTGTTGGATGAGTTATAATACCCGTAACAGGATCTGTAACAGGACCAACATTATCTCTACCATCAGCATCTTGATAAGGACCTTCGAAGAAGTCGATTCCAAGTGATGGAGGATTTTGTCCGTAACCGGTTCTACCTGATTGTGTTTCGTCATTTAAGTCACCATTGTAGATGTAACCAAGACCTCTAGTAACATCACAACCAACGTAATCATCGTTATAGTTCCCTAAGTCAGCATCTATATACTGTGCAAAATAAGTATTGAACAATGTTTGTGTACCACGGTTAATCAACTCGTAGTTGTAGAACGTCATTTTGTTGATCTCATCATCAGTTGCAAAAGAGAACGCTTGCGCTCTGATTTCCATACCGATTGGCTGACTTCCTGACTCAGTGTGAATGTTTCCTTTGTCGTTGAATACCCACCAGTGTGTATCATCACCGAACAAAGAAATACGACGGTCAACACCACACTCGATATCATCACGCCCCATGATGTCATCATACCAAGGGTAATCGCCTTGTTCAGGATCGTAGAATAAATCCCCATCACGGTCATAATAAGGAGCTAGGAACGGATCTTGATCCAAGGTAATATTTCCATTACCCGGCCATGCATTGATGCGTGCCAATACTTCGTTATCCGGAGCATCTACTTCCTCACATCCTTCAAAATTAGGATTGAACGGATTCGGATTATTACATTCCCACCAAGTAATAAATGCAACTACTTCAGCTTTTCGGATCGAAAAGATATTGTCGTAAGTAGCACACACAGCTGGGTCAATGTTGGCATCACCGTAATCATGTGTAGTGTTGTCACCTTGCGGCACCAATGGGTCGTAATTACCCGAACCGGCATTTGTGGTAAGCGGACCAGGCCAGAAGTCATTACCATCCTGACGGAATGTAACCGCAGCTAACTTCAGCTGACCGTTTACATCTGTACCCCCCATCCAAAGTGAAGCTGCATAGATAGCAGTTGCATCACCTGTTTTAGGAACACGATAAGTGGCAACACCATTAGCACGGTCAAGGAACAAAAGCCCCCCCGTTTCCAATTGGCAACTGACATCGTTGAAATCCATCGTGAGACGGTAGTTTGCAGGAGCACAATTGGCTCCACGCGTCTGAGATACAGGTTTATCCTGAATCCCCGATTTGCTCTTACCGAAGTTTTCATTGTAACCAAAGACCGAGCTCATGGTTAACATCGCAACTCCTAGCGTTATAAAATTAATTTTTCGTTTCATACAAGTTCATTTATTGTCTTAGAAATCAAACTTAACCCCTAAGCGAATTGTTCTTGGAGAACTAATATTAAAAGGATTTTGAACTTTCATAGCGTAATAATCTCTGAAAGACTGCTCATCCAATTGGTTTTGAATTGACTGTTGGTATTGCGCTGCCGCAAGATATCCATCATCGTTCCAGTTACCTGTAGCTCTGTAAACACCAAGAACGTTCATTTGGTTCAAAAGGTTGGTAGCACGAATGTAAATATTCAAGAAAGTTGTTTTTTTCTTTCCTTCTTTACCAAAATCGATGTTGATAGTACGGTCTAATTGGATATCCAAACGATACTGCCAAGGTAGACGAGAACCGTTTGTAGAACCCGTGATACCAGCTGTATTTGGAGAAAGTAATCCTTCACCTGTGATATCGTTTTGAGCCGAGTAAGGATTTCCTGAATAGATGTTTGTCAAGATATTCAAACCTGTATTTTCCAAGATTTTCACATCGCCAATCATTGGACCATTGTAATCAGCACCTTCACCATAACGATAATCTAAGGTGATCGCGAAAGCGTGACGTTGGTCATACGAGTAAGGGAAGATGTTTCTCAAGTTAGGAAGTCCTGCATTGATCAAACCAGCAGCAGATGTTGCATCAGAACCGGTACCGTCAGCAAACTGCAATGTATACGCAGCAGTCATACGGATGTTTCCTGTACGACGCATATCATACGAAACAGTAAGACCTTTTACTGTACCGAAGTCACGGTTACCGAATGTTTTGTATGTATTCGGATATGCCTCAAATACGTTGATCAACTGAACGTTGTTACGCTGCTCACGGTAGAACGCTGAAATCTTCAATGAAGATGTTCTTGTCAATACCTGTTGGAAACCAAGCTCGTAATCAACTGTTTTTTCAGGCAACAAGTTCGGGTTGTTTACCACATTTGAACGCGATTCGATGAATTGGTAATCGATCGGATTAAAACGAGCAGCTGTTGTAGGACGCTTTGTCAATACATCATAGTGAGCAAAGAAAGACGCCTCATCTGAAATCGGGAATGAGAATGCGATACGCGGCATCACATTGATTTGCGGTTTGTAATCTTCAAACGCATCAGAAGAGATTGTTTGTGTAGCCGCAGCACCAGGTGTTTTCAACCAAGGTGAAATACCGGCAGCTCCACGAATTGTTTTCGGGTCTTCCGTAACAATACCATTTGCATCATACCAAGTATCACCTTCGCGGAATCCATTAATCTGAGTTGGATTATTTACATCATTTACGTAAACAGTTGCCTCATCTGAAATAGACTCAGGAATAACAACCCAGTCATAGGTATTTGGATCTGAAGTCGCTTTGGCGCGTGCCTCCGAAACATTGTTTGCTGTATATAACAAATACTTGTCTTTCAAAACAGGTTGGTTCGCATCAAATACATCCACACGTACACCTACGTTGAATACAATGTCATTGAAGGCAAACTTATCCATTGCATAACCAGAAATATAAACCGGTTGGAATGCTCCTACGAAACGTTTATAGTTTCCGTTTTCATCGTACTCATTAAAGTATTTGTCGATGTCTGTGTTTCCACGAACTTTTTTACCAGTATGATCATACCCCCAATATTCAACAAAGTTATTACCTCCGTTAAATAACTCATCCGGAGAGAACATGTCGAAATTGTATAAATTCGGATCGTATTGATCGATATCAATGAAATCGTTTCCTGCAGGATTTAAACCTAATTTATTACGTAGGTTATAATCGAAGAATGTTTGATTGTCACTATTCTTAGCACCACCATACTGACCAGTACCGGAAGTATAAGCGTATCCAGAATTAAGACGTTCATAAGTCACTCGTTGGAATGAACCCAAATCTTCAACGGTAAATTGGTTTACATCCAACTCAGAAATATGGAAGTTCGTGTATTGACGTGCAACCTCCCAGATACCGATCGGACCGCTGTTCCCGGCTGTCCAACCTCTATCCCAACGTTGTTCGTATTCAAAACCAAGTGAGATTGAGTGATCACCAATATTCACCGAACCAGAACCAGTAACACGGAATTGATCATTCTCTGTTTTTTGGAAATAGTTGTATGGTGTACCAATGTTACTCCAAATTCCATAAACTGATTGTGGAACGTCACCATTTCTCAAGGCATTACCTTGTTGGATTTGCAAAAGGTTCTCGTAATTGCCTTCCGGGTCACCAGCATAGATATTATAATACTGAGAAGTAATTGCAGCAAGTGCAGAATTGGTTTCGGATGGTGTAAATGTTACCAATTCATCGCGGAAACCATTGTGTACATATTGCAACGTTTTACCGTCAAACTCATAAGATGGATTACGTGTTGTTACGAATTTACCCACGTGACCATAGTTAAAGAGGTTGAATTTATGTTTTGGATCAAACGCTTCTGATTTCGATTTCGAGAAATCGACCATGATGGAATAAAACGCTGATTTGATTTTAGAACTGTTTCCTTCTTCTCTGTTGGAGAATCGTTGCGTGAAACGACCATACACACGCCAGTCAAGGTTATTGGTACGTCCGAAGTTTGTAAAGTTCAACAAGGAGTTTGAATAAGAGTAGGCATTACCATAGTTATAGTTCAATGAACCACCGAAGGTAAGGTTAACGGATGGGCCAGTATTCACATCAATTTTTGCTGAAGAAGAAAGTGTTGTGTTACGAGCATTCATGCGCCAGTCTACCTTTTCAAAATCATCTTTACGCAAGAAACTTGAATTATGGAATGTTCCTGTTCCGGTAGATGTTGGACTCAACGGATTAGCAAGCAATGCATCACGCACCTCTTTTTTAACACGGTAGCTACCACCATTTAATGGTCGGTTGTCCAATTCATCTGTATAGTTGGCTGAAAGGAAGAATCCTAAACGAGGTTTTGTCTTTTTTCCTGTAGAATCTTTCTGCATCCAAAGCGGACCGGAAATCAAGCCTTCTAAGAGGTTATAACCGAATTTATCCAAACCGATTACTTTTCCGTCATAACCATCCGGATCACTACCTTTAAAGTAGAACCCTGAAGTTACCGCTTCTAACGAACCAAAATATTTCGCCGATGGACCTCTTGTTGTTACAGAGATGATACCACCTGTTGCATCACCATAGTTGGCAGGAAGACCACCAGTGATCACAGTCACCTCTTCAATTGCCGATTTAGGAAGGTTGGACGAACCACGCACCTTAATACCGTCAATGTAGAAATAAGTACCATCTGAACGCGAACCACGCACCGAGATTTCACCACTACCCTCATTGGTATTTACACCACCAATGGTAGAAGCAACCCCTGCTGCAGAACGAACAGCCAAGTGAGCAATATCATCACGCGTTACCGTTCCACCGGAAGGACCACCATCTCGCTGAATGAGTGGCACCCTGTAGGCCACAACTATTACTTCTTCAATCTCCCCGACTGGTTTTCCGAGAACCAAATCATCTAAGAATGTAATCCTATCAGACGAAACGATTACACCTGTGGTAACCGACGGCTGATAACCTTCACCCGGATTGCTGATTTCGACATCATACGATCCAGGTGTAATGGAGTTAATTTGAAATTTACCATCGAAATCGGTGGATGCATTCCCTTTAACTGTTCCATTTTGTTTGATAGCGACAATACATCCGTAGAGCGCCTCCTTGCTTTCTTTGTCTACAATGGTACCACGAATAGTTCCCAATCCAGACTGGGAATAACCGTAAGACACTGTCAACAAGATACTTGCAAGCAACAAGTTGAGTTTTCGTAACATAAGTACAGTTTAATTTTACACCTTTAAGTTTGTAACAAAGCCCGTAAATATAGAAAAAATCGATGTGTTAACATTTCTTAAAAAAGAAATCACTTCGTTTTTTACTTAACTTACATTAACAAATGTATAACAATAAGATTCCACGAAAAGCGTCAGAAGTGGCTATTTTCAGTCATTTTATACAAGTCTACGTTTTCAATCAGGCCACAATGATTATTTTCGCGCTATGTCATGTGTCCAAATTATTACGCAAAGTGACTTTTCCATTTATTTAATGGAAGTGGATGAAAATAAGGCTGATACATATTTAACTGATTTAACAGCCGAAGAAATTGTCAAATTTAATTCCATCGGTCACCAGGCAAAACGATTAGAGTTTGCCGCATCGCGATCACTGCGCACATCCATCTTCGGTTGTAAACAAATTTATTACAATGAATTCGGTTCACCTTATATAGAAGATTTAGGATTCATATCGCTTTCACACACGCATGGTTTGGTTGCATTGGCACACTCAACCGCGTTCAACGTAGGACTGGATGTGGAATCGATCCGTGAAAAAGCGCAACTGCTTCATCACAAATTCATTCATACTTCGGAAAAAGAGCATTTCGACACCACCAATGTCTTTGATATGTCATTGCTTTGGTCTTTTAAAGAAACACTGTTTAAATTGGCCGACAGAAAAGGTGTTCTTTTCAGCAGTGATTTGATTATCAGAAAAGAGGGTGAGCGTTTTTTCGGCACGATTCATCAATACGATGTTTTGCACGAGTATGAACTAATTTATCAGTCATTTAAACAATATTTAATAACTTGCAATTCAAGCAAAGAAAAATCGCATCAAATTGACAGTATTAGAGCAGATAAGTAAACAGACCGGTCAAATTGCCTTACTCATTGATCCGGAAAAAAGCGTTGATAAATCGCCGCTAATCGAACTTGTGCGAAAAGCCGATTTTGCGGGGATTCATTTTTTCTTTGTTGGAGGAAGCACTGTTCACAGAAAAGATATCGAACGTGTGGTGAGTATTATCAAGCAACACAGCGAAATTCCGGTATTGTTATTTCCCGGAGCGAGTCACCAGCTTTCGGCTGAAGCGGACGCCTTGTTATTTTTGAATTTGATTTCCGGCCGTAATCCCGATTTTCTGATAGGTCATCATGTGCAATGCGCCGAAGAGGTGTTGGGAATGAACTTGGAAGTAATTCCAACCGGATATATATTAATAGATGGCGGAAAATTGACGTCTGTTGCTTATGTGAGCCAGACCACTCCTATTCCACGTGAGCAATTATCTATTGCTAGACAAACGGCTATTGCGGGACATTTGATGGGACAACGCCTGATATACTTCGATGCTGGAAGTGGCGCCAATCAGCATGTTCCAACAGCCCTTGTGAAAGAAATCAAGGCCACATTGCCTTCTCCGGTAATTGTAGGAGGTGGAATTCGTTCGGTAGAAGCCGTTTCTGAAATGCAGCAAGCGGGGGCAAATGTGATTGTGATTGGAAATAAAATTGAAGAAGATATAGACTTTTTGCTCGATCTCCGTTCATTTATTCGGAACGATGCGTCAATGCCCAATCCCAATCTTTAAAAACAGGTTCATACCCCTTTGCTTTCATAACTTCGGTAAAATCTTCCGTTGATCGTGTATCATCGATTTCGAATTGTTCCAAACTCATATTCGGCGATGCATAACCACCCGGATCCGTTTTCGATTCGGCTGAAATGGAGGTAATTCCCAATTGAATAACGTGGTCTCTAAACACGGCTGATTCTCGCGTTGACATAGATAATTCTACTTCTTGATTGAACAAACGATAGGCACAAATGAGTTGCACCAAATCTCGATCCGACATTACTGATTTCAATTCCACTCCACCTGCACATGGTCGCAGTCGCGGAAACGAAACAGCATACTTCGTTTTCCAATAGGTTTTCTCGAGATAATCAAGGTGCGCTGCGCAGAAAAACGTATCAGTTCGCCAATCTTCCAACCCGAAAAGAACCCCCAGTCCTATTTTATGAACGCCTGCTCTTCCAAGTCTATCCGGAGTATCCAAGCGGTAATTGAAATTCGATTTTTTGCCTTTCGGATGATGCAATTTATAATCGGCTTTGTGGTATGTTTCCTGATAAACCAATACTGCATAAAGACCGTCATCAATCAGCGTTTTATAGTCTGCCTCATCCAATGGCTGCACTTCCATAGAAATTTGTGAGAAATAAGGTTTCAATAAACCTATTGCGTTTCTGAAATAAGGTAATCCAACGGTTTTATTCGCCTCGCCCGTAACAAGCAATAAGTGATCGTAGCCTTTTTCTTTCACAATACGTGCTTCGGCATGAATTTCGGCATCGGTCAGTGTTTTCCGTGCAATATCCACATCGAGGCTAAATCCGCAGTAAGTGCAAATATTCTGACATTCATTCGATAAATAAAGCGGAATGTACATATTGATCACTTTACCGAATCGGCGCAGGGTCAGTTCATGACTTTTCTGAGCCATCTCCTCTAAAAAAGGAGCTGCCGCAGGCGAAATCAGTGCTTTAAAATCTTCCAGGGTTCTTACCTTATTTGACAAGGCACGCCGCACATCAACTTCGGTTTTTCCGTAAATTGATCGCTTGGTCGTTTCCCAATCAAGTTGGTCAAAGACATCCAGAAAAGAACGATCAGATTTCATTTAAAAAGCCGGTTAACGGGCTACTTGCGATAGCCGATGTTTGGGGAGTTGCAAGTGTTGATTCATAAGCCAAACGACCAGCTTCTACCGCCATTTTAAATGCACGAGCCATGCCCACAGGATCTCCCGAAACAGCGATGGCTGTATTTACTAGCACGGCATCAGCCCCCATTTCCATGGCTTCAGCTGCATGAGAAGGCGCGCCGATTCCGGCATCAACAATAACTGGCACCGAAGATTGTTCGATAATCATGCGCAAAAAAGCTTTGGTTTGCAACCCTTGATTGGAACCGATAGCAGCGCCGAGAGGCATCACTGCAGCCACACCAACATCCTCCAATCGTTTACACAAAACAGGATCAGCGTGAATATAAGGCAATACAACGAACCCTTCCTTTACCAATTCTTCTGCAGCAAGCAGAGTTTCAATCGGATCGGGCATCAGGTATTTAGGATCGGGGTGAATTTCCAACTTCAGCCAATTGGTTTGAAACGCCTCACGCGACAATTGTGCAGCAAAAACGGCCTCTTTCGCCGTTCTAGCTCCGGAAGTATTGGGCAACAAGTGCTGATGTGGATGTTGAACCCGTTTCAGGATATCATCATCCAAACTATGTTTTACGCGCTTTAGCGCAACGGTAATCAATTCAGAACCACTCGCCAAAAGCGCTTGTTCCATCAAATCGTTGGCACTGAATTTACCGGTTCCGGTAAACAAACGTGATGTAAATATTCTATCTCCCAACTGCAAGCTCATACGCTTCTATTTTATCAACAAATGCCCGGATCGATTCCGAACGGTGTTTTTCATTAAAAAAGGCTCCGGAAACGGCAATGCCATATACTCCGGTTGCCAAAATACTATCCACATCAGAAGCTAAAATTCCGCCGATTGCATAAACAGGAACATTCCTATTTTCAGCTTTCAGGTAGTCAATAATCGCTTGATAACCTTCCAGCCCCAACAACGGTTTTAGGGTTGCCTTGGTGGTGGTAGAACGAAAAGGCCCTACTCCGAAATAACTCATTTCTATGCCATTAAATCGCTCTATTTCGCTGATTGAGTTTACTGTACCCCCTAAAACCCGTCTCGTATGGAGTTGCTCCAATGCTTCATTTGGCATGATATCTTCCTGACCAATGTGCAATCCGTCGGCATTACTGAATCGAGCCACTTCGACTTCATCATTGATCGTGAGTAACATTCCCAACGCTTCGGTTACGGCACGCATTTTATCTGCGATCTCATGAAACGTTGCCAAAAAATGCTTGAGAGGGAAACGTTGGACAAAATCTTCTTCTTTGATGCGCAATTGAATCCAATTCACCCCATTCTCATGCAAGCGATGAACCCAGGTAAGTTCGTCAAAATTTTCATCAGGATGTGTAATATATTGGATTCGCGGTAACTTCATGGTATCACTATCAATTACACTTTCAGGAGGAACCATTGAGATTCAACACTTTTTCCCTTCGTCAGTATTACCTGTATCAGGTTATGAGGGTTTTTCTCAGCCTTTGCTTAAAGCAACAAGCACCCCTAAAAGTTTGAACAAAGGTACATAACATGCTTTTATTGGACAATGAAAAAGCGCGTTTAATTTATGTAACGTGAGTTGAGGATAAGAATTCTGAAAAAGCACACTCTTAACACTAAGTTAAAAAAGGCTATTCATAATGGTTCCGCAAGCTTATCAGCTTCACAGACAAACCTTTCATCGATTGTTCGAATATGATAAAACCGTTTACTCTATAACAGATACGCTTTAATCAACAAGGTGCATTCGATTTGGTGCTTGTCTATTTTTGTACGTATATTTACCCTGTGCTACGAGTGTGTTAAAAAAGATTAAAATTAACTTTCAGACTCAATTTATTGACTGTCAGTATTTTAAACCATGTAACAAAGCCTCCTTTTTTCTCACATGTACTGGTCGATTAATGATTGTGTTGAATGGATATCCATCCTTTGACGCTATTTTGAACGGGTATTATTGTTGAATAAATTAAATTTCTAAACATGCGCAAACAAATACTATTAGGAGTTTTAGCAGCATTTGGGTTAATGACCACGGTGCAGGTTAATGCTCAGGAAAGTAATTTCAAGTGCGGTCTGCAAAGCCAATTGAAAAAATTGTATGCTGAAGATCCGCAAATGGAGTTAGATTACCGTCACCTGATAAATCAATACAAAGAAACAAGAGTAGTCAACGGAAAAAAACGTCAGATTTATATCATTCCGATTGTTTTCCATATTGTACATGAATACGGATCCGAGAATATCTCTGATGCTCAGGTTTATGACCAAATGGATATTTTGAATGAGGATTACCGCAAATTAAATGCCGATACTAGTCTGGTAGTTCCGGCTTTTGATACATTGATTGCCGATTGCATGATTGAGTTTCGTTTGGCCGCTATTGATCCTTACGGAAATTGTACCAACGGAATTGAGCACATCTACTCGCATCAGTCAAATGCCGGTGATGATTACTCAAAGTTGAATCAATGGAATCGTGCAAACTACCTAAATGTTTGGGTTGTAAATACGATTGGAGAAGCGGGTGTTGCAGGTTACGCATACTATCCTACAGCTACAACCGGTGGTTCATTCTTTAGAGATGGTATTATCATCTTGAACGATTATGTTGGAAGTATCGGTACAAGTAATCCTTATTCATCTCGTGCATTAACGCACGAAATCGGTCACTACTTAGGTTTGGCGCACACATGGGGAAGTACAAACGACCCTACGGTTGCTTGTGGTGATGATGATGTAGATGATACACCGATCACAAAAGGCCACAATAGTTGTACAGCATTTGACTTGGCTGATACAACATGTGTTCCGGGTGTTATTGAAAACACCCAAAACTACATGGAGTACAGTTACTGTTCACACATGTTTACCTTAGATCAATCTGATTTCATGCACAACGTTTTGGCACAAGAAACAGGTGGTCGTAACAATCTTTACGCAGATTCGAATCTTACTGTTACTGGCACGGATGTTTTACCTCCACCGCTTTGTACTCCTGTTGCCGATTTCTCTGCCGACAAACGCATGACGTGTGTTGGTGATGTTGTTAATTTTACAGATGCTTCTTGGAGAGCTGGAATTACTAGCTATTCATGGTCTTTCCCTGGTGGAACACCATCTACATCAACAGCTGCCAACCCGGCAGTGGTTTACAACCAAGATGGTTACTACTCCGTAACATTAACGGTTTCCAATGCAGCTGGTTCAGATACCAAAACATTTACCAACATGATGTACATCAGTGCTGCTTGGCCAGAGTTTGTTGGTCCTTACAGTGAGGATTTCGAGGGTGGTTCAGCTGGATGGTGGCACACACAAAATCCGGAAGATAACTGGGCAAGTTTCAATTTGATTCCTGGTGTTGGTAAAGGTCAATCCAAAGGATTTAAATTGAACAACTTTAAAGATGTGAGCAATGCTGTTGCATTCACAGATGACTGGTTCTACTATGATCGTTTGGGTAACTCAAAAGATTACCTGATCTCTCCTTCATTCAATTTAGCAAATACTTCTAACGTATCCGTTTCATTTGATTATGCTTATGGTACAAAGGCTACAGCTTTGGCTGATATCACAGAAGAAGTGAAAGTATATACCTCAAGAGATTGCGGTGAAACATGGCAAATTCGTTCGAATGCAACACTTTCTGCAGAAGAAGTGATTACAGTTGGTTATGTTGGAAGCACTGACTTCACTCCTACAGAAGATGTACAATGGAAAACACAAACGTTTACCTATTCTACAACAGCACAGGATACAAAATTGCGCTTCCGTTTTGAGTTTATTGCTTCAGACAAATCAAGCAATTTCTACTTCGACAACTTCAATATTTCCGGTACGTTGGCTATTGAAGAAAACGGAGAAAGCATCGGTGTATCAATTGCGCCAAACCCAGTTGCTGCAGGTTCTGAAGTTGCTGTACAAGTTACTGGAAGTTCAGAAGACATGGAGCTGCAAGTTGTTGACGTGAATGGTGCCTTGATTTCAATCACCAAAGTACCTGCTTCAAACGGTACACAAACGGTAATGATTCCTATGAACGTTGCTAAAGGATGTTATTTCCTGAATGCAATTAAAGGAAGCGTAAAATCTACCAATCGCGTGATTGTTTTCTAAACATTCTCTTTAAAATAATTCGAAGACGCCTCTTGCTTTGCGAGGGCGTTTTTTTTTGTTGTATCAAAACATGTTTCTTGAACCGATGAAATATGCCAATTTAAACAACCTCTTTTCGTAAACTAAATAGCTAACACACCTCACTCAACGCGCGCGTATTAACGGTTGTAAAGCCTTACATTTCTGATAGTTTTGAATAATCTATAAAACCCAACGATATGTTTAAAAAATTACTGTTATACGGATTTACTTCACTCGGTATGTTCACAAGTATGTCTGCAATTGCGCAAGGTCAGCCATGCGGTGCCAGTGAACATTTGAAGAAATTGTATGCGGAAAATCCGCAATTGAAATTGGATCGCGAACTTTTGATGAATAAATACTTGGAAGTACGCGAAGAAGCCAACGGTAAAAAACGACAATTGATCATCATACCTGTGGTCTTTCACATTATGCATCAGTACGGCCCTGAAAACATCAGTGATGCTCAGGTGGAACAAGAGATGGTGATTCTCAATGAAGATTTCCGTAAACTGAACGCCGACACTTCTCAAACAGTGCCCATTTTCAAGCCCATTGCAGGTGATGCTGAAATTGAGTTTCGCTTAGCGCGATTAGATCCGTACGGAAATTGTACCAATGGTATTGAACACATTTACACCCATTTGACTGACAATGGAGATGATTTCTCTAAACTGAGCCAATGGAATCGTTCAGAATACCTTAATATTTGGGTGGTGAAATCTTTTGAAGAACCTGGCTTACTCGGCTATTCCTTCTATCCAACTGCAACCGTTGGCGGTGGCTTTTTCCGTGACGGCGTCATCATGCTTCATTCGCAAATAGGAACTACAGGAACAGCTGTTGGTGCCGACGGACGAACATTGACACATGAAATCGGACATTACCTTGGTTTGTCGCATACTTGGGGAGATAACAATGATCCTGAAATAGCTTGCGGAGATGATGATGTTTTAGATACTCCTATTACAAAAGGTCACTTTGGAGTTTGTCCGCTTAATGACAAAGACTGCGACACCAACATTGTGGAGAACGTACAAAACTTCATGGAATACAGTCAATGCTCAACTATGTTTACCGAAGATCAAGCCACATTCATGCACAACGTATTGTTGCAGGAAACCAGTGGAAGAAACAACTTATATACGGAAGCAAACCTGACACTAACAGGAGTAGATCAAGATCCCGCACCTACCTGCATTCCAGTAGCTGATTTTTCATCGGATAAACGCATGGTATGTGTAGGTGATCAGGTGAATTTCGATGACGCATCCTGGAGAGCGACAGTAACCAATTATGCGTGGTCATTCCCTGGCGGAACACCTGCTACTTCAACCGCTGCAAACCCAACAGTTGTGTACAATCAAGACGGATATTATTCAGTGTCATTGATTGTTTCAAATGCAAATGGTTCAGATACGATGGATTTTCCAAACATGATTTATGCAAGTGCCAACTGGCCGGAATTTACCGGACCGTACAACGAAGATTTCGAAAGCGGATCTGCAGGATGGTGGCACACACAAAATCCGGAAAACAACTGGGCACAATTCCAATTGATTAACGGAGCCGGTCGTGGCAATTCAAGAGGTTTCAAACTCAATAATTACAAAGATGTAAGCAATGCTGCGGCTTTTACCGACGACTGGTTCTACTATGATCGATTAGGGAATTCAAAAGATTACCTGATCTCGCCTTCATATAATTTATCAAATACATCAAACGTATCCGTTTCATTTGACTACTCCTATGGTACAAAAGCAACTACTTTGGTAGATGTAACCGAGCAAGTAAAAGTATACACATCACGCGATTGCGGACAAACATGGCAATTACGTTCAAACGCTACATTGGCGGATGAAGAAATCATTTCAGCGGGTTACGTAGGAAACAACGATTTTGCTCCTACTTTAGACGCCGAGTGGAAAACTCAAACGTTTACTTACGCTACAACTGCTCAGGATTCGAAATTGCGTTTCCGATTTGAGTTTATTGCGTCAGATAAATCGAGCAATTTCTACTTTGATAATTTCAACATCTCAGGAACGTTGAGTATTGACGAAAATGGCGAAAGCTTGGGTGTGTCAATAGCCCCGAATCCGGTTGCTGCAGGTTCTGAAATAGCCGTTCAGGTTAATGGATCTTCAGAAAACATGGAATTGCAAGTGGTGGATATTAACGGTGCGTTGATTTCTGTTACTCAAGTAGCGGCTTCCAACGGAACACAAACGGTATTAATTCCGATGAATGTTGCCAAAGGATGTTATTTCGTTAACGCCGTAAAAGGAACGATGCGTTCAACAAACCGTGTGATCGTATTCTAAAAATACAACCACCTCTTTTGATTTTGAGACGCCTTCATTCGTGAGGGCGTTTTTTTATTTCCTAAAAATCGCCAAAGTGGTTGACACAAGGTTCATTTTTCGTAGTTTTGGGGTTGAACTTTAGGGGTGTTTCCCACCATTGGCGAAACTGAGAATTACCCTTTGAACTTGAGGCGGATGATACCGACGTAAGGAAAAGTGAGCAGCCGGTTTGCGCTCCTATCGTTCTGATTACAAGGAGTTATGCAGTTACAATTCAACGATCAGCACATTGAAACACCCGCCTCCAACTTATACGATTTGTTGGAAGAGAAAGCACTTTTAGCTAAAACCGGGATCGCTGTTGCGATTAATGACCGTGTGATTCAGCGTTCGCAATGGGCTAATAAACAATTGAACGAGCATGATGTTATTTTAGTCATTACTGCAGCTGCTGGAGGATAAGCAACGAATTTCGAAAAACGAATCCCGACGATCCGCCGCGGCGGACGGAATCAAAAAATTGAAACGATGAAAAAAGAAACGTTACCAACAGAAAACACTATAACGCGTGTGCCTTTTCCTGCTTCGCGAAAAATCTTTGTACCGGGTAAACTGCACAATATTCAGGTTGCAATGCGTGAAATTGAGCTCACAGAATCAAAACCAATGTTTTCTGATGGTGAATTCACCAAGGAAATCAACGCGCCGGTAACCGTTTATGACACTTCCGGACCATATACGGATGAAAATGCCGAAATCGATGTGAAAAAAGGGCTTGCGCGCTTGCGTGAACAATGGATCATTGATCGTGGTGACGTGGAACAATTACCTTCCATTTCTTCCGAATACGGTATCAAACGATTGAACGATCCTTCATTAGATGAATTGCGTTTTAATCATACAACACAGCCTTATCGTGCTAAAGCCGGTAAAAATGTGACGCAACTGCATTATGCCCGACAAGGAATCATTACTCCGGAAATGGAATACATTGCCATTCGTGAAAACCAACGAATCGATGAAATTCAGGAAATAAGCGCACAACATGCGGGTGAAAGTTTTGGAGCTAACACGCCGAAAGGAATGATTACTCCTGAGTTTGTCCGCGACGAAATTGCAGCAGGAAGAGCTATCATTCCCAACAACATCAATCACCCGGAAAGCGAACCGATGATTATCGGACGTAACTTTTTGGTAAAAATCAACGCTAACATCGGTAATTCGGCCGTTTCATCTTCCATAGAAGAAGAAGTAGAAAAAGCGGTTTGGGCTTGTCGTTGGGGTGCAGATACGATCATGGATCTTTCAACCGGAAAGAACATTCACGAAACCCGCGAATGGATTTTACGCAACTCTCCCGTTCCGATTGGAACCGTTCCGATTTATCAGGCATTGGAGAAAGTAAACGGAAAAGCCGAAGATCTTACTTGGGAGATTTTCAAAGATACATTGATCGAGCAAGCCGAGCAAGGAGTGGATTATTTCACCATTCATGCCGGAGTATTGCTTCGTTATGTGCCATTAACCGCCAAACGTCTTACAGGAATTGTTTCTCGCGGAGGATCAATTATGGCAAAATGGTGTTTGGCACATCACAAAGAAAACTTCCTGTACACCCATTTCGAGGAAATTTGTGAGATCATGAAAGCCTACGACGTTGCCTTTTCGTTGGGTGATGGCTTACGCCCGGGATCGATTGCAGACGCCAATGATGCCGCTCAGTTTGGTGAATTGGAAACCCTTGGTGAATTGACCAAAATTGCCTGGAAACACGATGTACAAGTTATGATTGAAGGTCCGGGACACGTTCCGATGCACCTCATCAAAGAAAACATGGACAAACAGCTGAAAGAATGTCACGAGGCGCCTTTCTACACGCTTGGACCTTTAACAACCGATATAGCGCCAGGTTACGACCACATTACTTCCGGAATCGGCGCAGCAATGATCGGCTGGTTCGGATGCGCAATGTTGTGCTACGTTACACCGAAAGAACATCTTGGTTTGCCGAATAAAAAAGACGTAAAAGACGGTGTGATTACTTACAAACTTGCTGCGCACGCGGCAGATTTGGCGAAAGGACATCCCGGATCGCAACACAGGGATAATGCCTTGAGTAAAGCGCGTTTCGAATTCCGCTGGGAAGATCAATTCAACTTATCCCTTGATCCTGACACAGCGCGCGAATACCACGACGAAACACTTCCTTCGGATAACGCCAAAGTAGCACATTTCTGCTCGATGTGCGGACCGCATTTCTGCTCGATGAAAATCACTCAGGATGTCCGTGATTACGCCAAAGCGCAAGGAATTGCCGAAGAAGAAGCCTTAAAAAAAGGTATGGAAGACATGTCGAAAGAATTTATTGATCGGGGCGCAGATGTATACTTGGAGCCGGAGAAATTGAAATAATAAATGAAATGCGGGTGTGGAATTCTTTCACACCCGTTCTTTTTTTCAACGATGATCATTCTCTTCACAACACCCGCTTTCATCGGCAACGAATCGCTTTTACTCAACAGAATGCTGGAAGAGCCAGGTTTGCGTATACACCTGCGGAAACCCGATTCAACGGTAAATGAATTTGAACAATTGTTGCAAAACATCGATTCGACTTATCATTCCCGCGTTGTGATTCATCAACATCACCAATTGGCGGAAGTTTACGATTTGGGAGGGATTCATGTCACAGAAATGGATCGTTTGCGAGAACCAATGGGCATTAATGCTATCTCCACTTCTTTTCATGAACTACAAACTGCCTTAAAAGAAGGTGATCAGTATCGTTATTTCTTTTGTTCGCCCGTTTTTCCAAGTATTTCAAAAGCAGGATATTCCACTTCAGAAAACTGGAATATTGCTGAGGAAACGGCTGATTTCAGGGGAAAAGCAGTTGCTTTGGGCGGAATTGATCAAACAAGACTCACAGAAGTGCGCAATCGCGGTTTTCAGCACATAGCAGTTTTAGGCACTGTTTGGCAGGCTCCTGATCCCGTAAAAGAGTTGGAGGAACTATTCCTGCACTTTTAGAACGAGTATGTGTATCTTTGAGCCAAATTGACACCCGAAATATGACACTGGAACAGCTGAACACGCTTCTTGAAGGAACACTAACAGAATTAGGTGTTTCCGAACTCAACGACATGCAATCGGCATTGGTTGCACGTGTAAAGCAAGGCGGCGATGCAGTCATTTTAACCGACAGATCCAATGATCCATCAACAGGCATTGCTTTTGTTTCGGTGATGAAAGCCCCAAAAGCATTTGAAGGTTCGCCACGTGTATTGATCCTTTCTCCTTCAATTGATAGTGTACATGCATTGCACAAACAACTCACCGAATGGACCAGACGCACCGAAATTGCCGTTGAATTAGGGCACGATAAGGGAAATATGATCCTGGAGCGCAATAATATTTTCGACGGAGCTGACATCATTATCGGAAATCCGAAGCGCGTGATCGATCTTTACCACCAAAACGGTATTCACATGAATCAGCTGAGTTTATTCATCATTGATGAGGCTTCTATTGTAGGAAATACACCAACCACAGCTGCATTTGTTTACCGATTGGCAGAAAGTCTTCCTAAATGTCAGCGCATTATCATTACCAAAGAAATTACACCACGGGTTGAAAAAATGATTGAGCTCTTGTGTGTGAACCCAAAGGTTATGGAATTTGAAACGCCCGTAGTTTAAGTCATGTCGCGCAAAAGACCGTATTGTTTAACCGTCGCAGGATTTGATCCCTCAGGTGGAGCCGGTTTGGTAGCCGACTGCAAAACATTTGAGCAAATTCATGTTCAGGGATTAAGCGTGCTTACAGCCAATACCGTGCAAACGGAAGATAAATATTCCGCCACCAATTGGATCAATCAGGATCAATTAACGGCGCAATTAATTATGCTTTTAAAGCGCTATCCGGTTCGTTATTTTAAAATCGGATTGATCGAAAACGCCGAAGTTTTACTCTTGGTTCTTGGCGTCATTCATCAGCATGTGAAAAATCCGTTTATCATTTGGGATCCTATTCTGAAACCGACAGCGGGTGGTGATTTGTCAACAGATCGCTTTTCGGAAAAGTTACCTGAATTATTACCCTTGATCAGTTGCATCACTCCTAATTTACCCGAATACGAATTGCTTTTCGGAACCCGTGATCCGGAAGAAGTAGCAACGGGTGTAAAAATGCTCTACCTCAAAGGCGGACACGCTTCCACCCCAGGTAAAGACCGATTGTACGCAAATGGAAATTGTTATCCCTTCAATCCGAAAAAGGTAAACGCAGTTGGCAAACATGGTACAGGATGCGTGATTTCTGCAGCAATTCTTGCGCATCTGGCACTCGATTATCCTTTGGTAAAGGCCTGTTTGAAGTCAAAACGTTACGTTGAATACTACTTGAATTCATCGGAAACATTATTGGGTAATCATTCACGCTAAAAAATCGTATTTTCATCAAAAGATTGTGCCGATGTTCATAAACGTAAAACAACTTTCGAATTTGCTGTTTGCATTTTCTTTTGTGTGTGCCTTGTTGATGCTCCTCAATAAAACCTATGGATACCGCGACTTGATTCAAATCGCTTTTTTAGTATCGGGCGGAATTGCATTGATACTTGGTCTTGTGACATCGCGCATGGAAGCCTACAAAGGAGATTTCAATGTGTTGTTTTGGATCGGAAGTCTGATTATGTTTATCGGCTTTTTGATGAAAATGTATTATTTCCCCAACTCATCCTATATATTGATCGCAGGAATGGCCATTTCAGCCATTGCTAACTTTTACAATCCTTTTCAGTCGAGCAAAGATCGTGACGACGAATTGCTGGATCAGTAATTGATGTACAATCCTTTTTTCTTTCGGTAATCGATGATCGGTTGATATGGGCCGTATTTGTGCTGCGTTTCTGAGAATGTATCGTTGTAGGGACCAAACGGATAATCGATTGGCTTGGTTTTGATATCCGGATAATCCAATCCTTCTTTAAGTGGTCGTGTATGTTGTTCACTATTCACATAAGCAGCCACGTCGAGCGCATCTCTGTCAGAAAGCTTCATCTTTTGCCAATTTACTTGATCATACGGCATGTTTGCTTTGATAAATTGAGCCGCTTTAATCACTCTGTACAAACTCGATCCCGGCTGATAAGAATCTTTCCCCCACAATGGCGGATATTCATAAGTGATGTTATTGGCAAACATTTTTCCTTCACCGTTTTCACCATGGCAGCGCGCACATTCCTGCTTGTAAACCGTTTTCCCATGATTTACATCCAATTGAAAATCAGGAAGTTTCAACTCAAGCCCCTTATCTCCTTCTACTCGCCCGTTCACCGGAATACCTTCACCCAACCACTTGATGTATGAAATAATTGCGGTCATTTCCCTAGAGTCGAGTGGCATTGGAATACCATTATGCGGACGTTCGATGCAATTATTAACCCGTTCAGCGAGACTGAGAATACGGTTTTCGCGAGCCCGATATTGCGGATAGCGACCATGTGTACTCAGGAAATTCAGTCCATAAGGTCGTGTTCCGGCATCGAGGTGGCAGTTGGTACAATTCATTTTGTTGCCGAGGTATCTTCCTTTCACGCCATTCGGACCAAGGTAATACGCTGTGTTTTTCACCAAATCTCTTCCATATCGGACCAATTCACCAAATTCGTCATTCGGAATAGCTGAAGTATCCGGTGCGAGATATACAGTAGCTAATTCATCTTCTTCAGGCTCCTCTACTTTTGCCACTTTTTCACCTGAATCCGGATCACATGAAACAACGAAAACGGTCACTCCGAAAAGCAATACCAATAACAAATAAGAGAATCGAAAACCGGTCATTTGTTCAACAAATAAATTTCTGTACTTTGGCTCTAAAATTAAGTAAAAGGAAGGAATGTTAACTCCCCGTTTCGCTATAATCAATTGGTTTTTTTTGAGTCTTTTTTGCGCCACGGCAACCTTTGCTCAATTCTCACCCGCTGACAATGCTCATCTGAATTATTCTTCCGTGTGCTTTGAGTTTCCATGGGTTGATCAGGTTGTAAGTTATGAGTTGATTCTAACGGAAAAAAGTTCCGGCGAAAAAACCATTTTCACCACAAAGGCCAATAAACAAATTGTAGACGAACTTGTCTTCGGAGAAAGTTACCTGTGGCAGGTTATCGGAAAAAACACCCAAAAAAAAGAGATTTACAGTTCCGCAGAGCGCATATTTAGCATTGAAGAGCATTTCAGAACCGGAAAAAAATTCGTTCGGTTCAAAGAAGTCACCAACAACTCACTTACACGTGGAGATGAGTTATTGATTCTCGATTATGCAGGTCTTGTTATCAATCGTGATGAAGAAATTGTCTGGTATTTGCCCGATCTTCCAATGATGTCACCCAACAGTGGGTTGCGCGATCTGAAACTCACCGACGAAGGCACATTTTTAGCCATTATCGATTCAAACGCCTACGAATTTGATTTAACAGGCCGTATTTTGTGGAAAGCCCCGAATGATGGGGCGGTTTCACATCAGGGAAAAGAAGATTACCATCATGACCTTCAAAAGCTGCCTTCAGGTAATTACATGGTATTGGGAAATGAAAAACAACGCCGTGTATTGGAAGGAGAAAAAGACACTTCCCGATATGAAATAGGAACAATCATTGAATACAATCCGGCGGGAAAAGTAGTATGGCAATGGCATGCAAAAGATTTTTTTACGGATGATTTATTGAAATTACGCTTAAAAGAAGATGGCGGATTTAATCTGGCGACTCATCTCAATGCCTTTAGCGTGGTTGGCAATTTTGTTTATGCCGGATTCAGAGACGCTAATTGGGTGCTGAAAATTGACAAAACAACCAAAAAAGTGGTGGAACTATACGGTGGTCACGATTCCGGATTGCCCAATCACTATGGAAAAGAATTGTTTCGTCTTCAGCATGATGCAACGGTATTAAACAACGGATCGATGGCTGTGATCAATAATGATTCGATCAAAGATCCGGCTGTAGTATCGAGTCTTGTGGTTTTTTCTCTAGGTGAAAACAATGTTCCGAAAGGAGAAGAGTTGTTTCGTTTTAAGTTTGATTTCGACAGCCTTTGTAATGGAAAAAGCTTGAAATTAGGTAATGTGGAAGAGTTGAGCAATGGCAATTACCTCGTAAATATGGGAGCCATTCACCGCATTTTTGAGGTTACTCCCAAAGGAGAAATAACCTGGGATATTTTTGTGGAAAAATTGGATACATTCAAACGCGTTTGGCGATTTCATCCGCAATACAGAGTGGCGTTAACAAGCTCGCTCTATCCAAATGAATTCACTTCTAAGTGGACTCCGAAAAAAGGAAAAGGTGATCAATTGATTGGATCCATATCCTTGTTTAATGTAGGTACAGAGAAGAATAGGTATACCGTATTTGTTCAACAGGAAACCGGTTCATGGCTTGCGCTGACCGAGATTCCTACCATTGAAGCCGGACAATCGCGAACAACTGTGGTTACGATTCCTAAAAAACACCTGAATACGACAGGTGGAGCTACACTAAAGGTACAAGTAAGGGGGAAGAGTTTGTTTCAGGAGTTTGTGGTGAGGAGGTGAAAAGATGTTGGATTTTTGATGTTGGATTTTTGATGCTTGATGCTTGATGTTTAATCTTCTAAAAAAAATCGGTTTCTCCTTTTATATAGAGATTTTGAAAGGGGGAGGTAATTCTAAAGAAGGAAAAACTTATTTTTAAGGAAAGCCCCATCAAACATCAAAAATCCAACATCAAAAACCTTAAAAATTTGCTTTCAAACTCAAATCCAAACTTTTGAAACTATGCGTAAGTGCTCCAACGGAAATAAAGTCCACCCCGGTTTCGGCAAAAGATCTTAGTGTTTCTTTCGTAATTCCACCGGAAGCTTCGGTTTCATAACGACCACCAATACGCTGAACCGCCTCCTTTAACAACTCGGGAGTGAAATTATCCAACATGATTCTGTCTACTTTTCCGATAGCCAACACCTGTTCCAGTTCATCCAAATTTCGCACTTCTATTTCAACCTTCAGTTCTTTTCCGGTTGCTTTAAGGTAAAGCTGGGTTCGTTCGATGGCCTGTTGAATTCCACCGGCAAAATCAACGTGATTGTCTTTGAGCATGATCATATCATACAACGCAAACCGATGATTCACGCCTCCGCCGATGCGCACTGCCCATTTTTCCATATAACGAATACCGGGAGTAGTTTTACGCGTGTCGAGCAGTCGAGTTGCCGTTCCGTCTAACAACCTCACCAATTGATTGGTAACCGTAGCAATACCGCTCATACGTTGCATGAAGTTGAGCAATGTTCGTTCTACAGCCAGAATGGATTGTGCTTTTCCGCGAATGTAAAAGGCTATTTGTCCGGGAGAAACCGCTTCGCCATCATGGAGCAGTTCTTCAAATTGCAACGAAGGATCATACGTTTCACAAATAAGACGAGCCAAATCAACTCCGGCCAAAATACCCGAGTCTTTTACCAATAATTTGGCTTCGCCCATGGCATCAGCAGGAATGCACGCCAAAGACGAATGATCTCCGTCTCCGATATCTTCTTGTAAAGCTGTTTGAATGATGGATTGTATCATGTTTCAAAAGTACAGAATCCTTTGAAAGCTAAGTGCCTGTTTAGGTCAGGTTTTTTCTATGGCAATACTCTCTATTTTGAAATCACTGCCGCTTTTCTTCCATTTGATGGTGATTCTGAAATTTTCAGACTTTGAAACATAAGCACCTATTGCAAAACAGCCATCATCGGTTTCTTTTCCTTTGAAAGTGAATTTGAATGATGAGGCGGGCTTTTTACCGAAAAACTCTTTGAGCACCTGTGCAGCCTGCGACTGTGAAAACACACCTTCTTTATCAATTACATTCACAATCATGCGGTCTTTACCGTAACTTACAATCTTGGTAGCATCGCCCGAAGCAAACGCCGATTCGATTGAAGCGTAAGGAATAGCCTCTGATCCAATGTTTAAATTGAACATCATTATCGACAAAAGTGTATATATAAGTCCCATAGCTTTTTGTTTTTCTGAAAAAGGATAAGCAAAAACGATGCCTAAGTTAATCGTTTTTTAAAAATTGTTAAAAATAATCTACTTGATGCGTAGATTTATCTCCGGGAAACGTCTCATAACCGCTAAAAGTTCGATTGACAGGATTTTTGTATTTTTCCACATGCGTTCCCTCAACAAAAAGGCTCTTTTGGTGGCTGTAATCGGTTTTATAGTTGCGGCTTGTCTGCATCTGTTAAATGGCTGGGTAAGCGATCTTCCTCAAGGCATTCACCAAACGGCAGATGATGCCTCCTATTTGGCTCCGGTTGAAAATTGGATCAAAAACGGAACGTGGAAAGACAACTCGATTGGAGCATCATCTTACGTGCAACGTCCACCGCTAATGGGGATTATTCATGGAGTGTTCTACGGAGTGTTCGGGTCCAAATCGGCTATTGCAACTTTTGTTTTTTTTCTGTTGATCCACTGTATTGCACTTTACCGCTTACCTGCTCTATTGCGATACTTCGTTCCCGAAAAAACAAGTTATTACTTAGCTTATCTGTACGCTTTAACGCCCTGTTTCTGGGGATTCTTGAGTTATCAAATCACAGAAGCAATCAGTCCTTCAATCATGCTTTTGTTACTCAGTGTACGGTTCAACGAGCAACGGAACAGTGTCTTTTGGGTTATTTCCCTATTGACATGCACCTGGTTTTTGAGACCTGTTCTATTGCTTTTAGCTCCGGTTTTTATTGTTTTTCTTTGGAAAAAAAGAGCTGAACTCATTTCCTTCTCCAATTGGAAAAATCCGTTGATACTAGGTCTTTCACTGTTGGCAATTGTGGGTTGGGAAACCAGAAAAGCAGGTTACATAGGCACATGGGGCAATCCACATCCAATCTACCACGCCACTAATCAATCCTTATTCAGACCCGCCCACGCTTCACTAAGCAATGTTTTCAGGGTGTGGGAAACGCGTCCCGAGATCATACACAGCATTGCCGGTTCGTGTTGGGGTGGTGATTCTACTGCACGAAGTCTTGCGACATTGGAAATCTACGTTCGCGAACGATCAATTCCAATATCAGCAGCAGAATTGCACCAATTGTTGGAAAAATACCATGCGGTCAATCAGATCGTGCTACAGAAAATGGCAACCGGAACATTGAAGGGTGAAACAGCAGATGAAAAACAATTATGCGTTCAGTTTGATGCACTAGCTGAAAAATTGGCGCGTGAAAATCGGTTTCAGTACCATATTCGTACACCACTCATTTCGGCAAAGGAACAATTCAAAAAAAGTCAGCTGAATTTAGAACTATTCCAATTACATTATCGTGGAAACCCAATTGTAGAAGCACTCCGATGGTTTTGCGTGATTCTGTTGAACATGTTGTTTTTGGGAACATTCTTGTTGCTTTTCGGGAAGAATACCGATTTGAGATGGCTTGCACTGAGCGTTTTGATTTATTGTTTTTACTTGTTCTATGTGCAACGCGCCAATGAAGATCGCTACATGATTCCACTACTACCATTGGTGTTTACAGGTGGTTGCGCCTTTTGGTGGAAAGTGATTTTTTCAAAACGGAGAAAAGCCTTTCAGTCTGATTGATGTACATTTGTTTATGCAAATCAAGATTCTGTGTATTGGAAAAACGGGGAAATCCTTTTTAGAAGAGGGTGAACGCGAATACTTAAAACGTTTATCCAATTACATTTCGGTAGAATTGCAAGTGCTTCCTGATATCAAAAACGCCAAAAGTTTGAGTGAGCAACAGATCAAACACAAAGAAGGCTTGCAGTTTTTGGAGAAAATCGGGCCGAAAGAAACCGTGATTTTATTGGACGAAAAAGGCAAGAATTACGATTCGATAGCTTTTGCCGACTTTCTACAGGAGCAATTTAACCGTGGTGGAAAGCAACTTTTTTTTCTGATTGGTGGACCTTATGGCTTTAGTGATGAAATTTACCAGCGGGCAAATGGTCAGCTTTCACTTTCCAAAATGACCTTTTCGCACCAAATGATTCGTTTGTTTTTTGTGGAACAAATTTACCGGGCAATGACCATTTTAAAAGGCGAACCATATCATCATCGTTAAAGCCCTATTGACTTGAAATGATCATTCGTTCATAAAATGTGTATCTTCGAAGGCAGATGATTCAACTGGATATAATCGATTGGGGAATATGGCTTTTTTTGGCAGTTACAGTAGGTTTACTCATGTATTTATACCAACGTACTTCCAATTTCCCAGGATCACCTTACCTTGTGCGGGGTTATTTACTCAAAGTATTTGGTGGACTAAGTTTCGCTTTGATTTACATTTATTATTATGGCGGCGGAGATTCGATAGAATACTTTCGAAGCACTTCCACATTGAATGAACTATTAGCTTCTGAGCCGGGAACATATTTTAAATTACTGAGTCTGAATCATGAAGAAGCACAACCCGTTTTACGAAACGCCAACAAAATAATTTTCTACAGTCACACTGCAGAAGAATGGTTCATGGTTAAACTCACTTCTCCCTTCATTTTTCTAGGTTTCAATTCCTATCTGGGTGTTACATTCCTCATGTCGCTGCTATCATTTTTCGGTTCGTTTCAGTTGTTTCAGTTGATGAACAAAATTCTTCCCAATAGAATGGGATTGGTTTTCGGAATCAATTTTCTGATTCCTACCTCCCTCATCTGGACAAGTGGTTTGCTCAAAGACACCATTACATTTACTTGTTTCGCATTCCTTTGTTCCATTTTTTACACGATTCTATATGAACGAAAGTGGCGCCTGTTCCACTTATTGTTTATTCCATTTATCGTTTACATCACCCTGAATCTTAAAGCATATATTATCATCAGTTTTGCCCCTTGGATATTGATTACACTGTTGTTTTTCACCGCATCAACTATCAAAAACACGGTTGTCAAATATCTTACAGTCCCTATCATTATTGTCATTATGGTTGCGTCGGGTTATTTAGGAATCAATTACATGATCCAGAACAATCAGGAATACAACACCGAAAACCTATTCAGCAAAATCAGAGGGTTTCATACATGGCACACCCAATTGGGCGGATCAGCTTATAACTTAGGTGAAATGGAATACACCGAAATTGGGTTATTGAAAAAAGTTCCGGCAGCCATTAATGTGAGTCTATTCCGTCCCTATCCTTGGGAATCGGGCTCTGCACTGGTGCTACTTAACAGCTTTGAAAGTATGTGTATGATCTTGCTGGTTGTCTGGATGTTTCTAAAGGTCAGGCTGCGATTTTTTAAGCATTTATTCAAAAATCCTTTTTTGATCGGGGGATTGGTTTTTTGCCTCTTTTTTGCTTTTTCAATCGGAATTACCTCCTATAATTTTGGCGCACTTTCCCGATTTAAAGTACCACTAACCGCCATCTTTGTATTTATTATGATCTATGTGATCCATCAGGAACGAATAAGTAAATCTAAATCGGAAGAACGCATTCCATAGGTCGGCAATTTTTGTATTTTTATCGTTCAATCGCCCAACAACGATTGACGAGTTACACTAAAAAAACTACATGCTTTCGAACAAATCCATTCTAATTACCGGCGGAACAGGTTCTCTGGGAAAAGAATTAGTTAAAACAATTTTAGAACGCTGGCCCGATGTAAAGCGTCTGGTGGTGTATTCACGCGACGAGCAAAAACAATTCCTGATGGCGCAGGATTATCCAGATCATCAATATCCGGCTATCCGTTATTTCATAGGTGATGTGCGCGATTACGAGCGTCTGAAACGTGCCATGAACGGCATCGATTGTGTGATTCACGCCGCTGCTATGAAACATGTTCACATTGCAGAGTACAATCCGGATGAATGTGTGAAAACCAATATTGGCGGTGCCGAAAATGTGATTAGAGCTTGTCTGGAAACAAATGTTACACAAGTGGTTGCACTTTCAACAGACAAAGCCTGCGCACCAATTAATCTCTACGGCGCTACCAAGCTTACTTCTGATAAGTTATTCATCGCTGCCAATAACATTAAAGGAACTAAAAACATCGCCTTTTCTGTTGTGCGTTATGGCAATGTAATGGGTTCCAACGGCTCGGTCATTCCCTTCTTTTTGAAAAAACGTCACGAAGGTTTTTTACCGGTGACCGATACTTCCATGACGCGTTTCAATATTTCATTGGAAGAAGGTGTTGACATGGTTCTTCATGCATTGGAAACAGCTTGGGGTGGCGAATTGTTTGTGCCCAAAATTCCTTCTTATCGCATTACGGATGTCGCCGAAGCGGTAGCGCCGAACTGCCCGATAAAAGTCACAGGAATAAGACCCGGTGAGAAGATTCACGAAGAGATGATTACTTCCTCAGACGCATTTTCGACGTATGATTTAGGGAAATATTATGTGATTTTACCACAGGTTCCGGCCTTTGATCTGGCAGATTACATTGACCAATTCGGTGCCAAAAAAGTGCCTGTCGGGTTCAATTATACCTCCAACGACAACAAAGATTGGGATACGGTAGCCGGCTTGCGTGAGAAGATTAGATTGCACATTGACCCTGAGTTTAGTCCCGAACTATGACCCAACATTCCATTCCTTACGGCAAACAATACATTTCGGAAGAGGATCTTGCTGCGGTTGCGGCAGTTCTAACCGGCGATTTTTTAACGCAAGGTCCGACAATTGCTCGGTTTGAAGCTGATTTCGCTCTTTATGTGGGAAGCACCTATGCTGTAGCGGTTTCCAACGGAACAGCCGCTTTGCACTTGAGTTGTATGGCATTGGAAGTTTCCGAAAACAGCCGTGTGATCACCACTCCCATTACGTTTGCCGCATCGGCCAATTGTGTGCGCTATTGCGACGGAACTGTTTTATTCGCCGATATTGATCCGATGACTTACCTCATCAATTTGGCATCTGTGAAGCGCATTCTGGAAAACGAACCTACCGGAACCGTTCAAGGAATAATTGTGGTTGATTTTGCAGGAAAAGCCGTCAATCTGGAAGCATTTCGCGCGCTAGCAGATCAGTATAACTGCTGGATCATTGAAGATGCCTGCCATGCTCCCGGAGGCTTTTTTACCGACTCAACCAACAAGCAACAACGATGTGGTAACGGTAAATTTGCCGATGTTTCCATTTTTTCGTTCCATCCTGTCAAACACATAGCGTGTGGCGAAGGAGGAATGATCACCACAGATAACAAAGCCATTTACGACCGTTTGTTGCAATTACGAACACACGGAATAACGCGTAATACCGAACAATTTTCCAATTCACCCGCTTTGGCAACCGGTATTCCGGAAAGTATGGATTACCCGCTTTGGTACATGGAAATGCAGGAATTGGGTTTCAACTATCGGTTGACAGATTTTCAAGCTGCACTTGGGTTATCACAACTCAAACGTGCAGATGCCGGATTGGAAAAACGACGACAAATAGCCCAACGTTACGCGAATGCATTTGCAGGAAAATCGTATATCAGCGGTCAATCCGGTTACGACCCAGCACATGCCTATCACTTGTATGTGATAGAAGTAACTGATCGTTTAGGCTTATACAATTACCTTCGTACAAAAGGCATTTTTGCTCAAATACATTATTTCCCCGCTCATTTGATGCCTTATTACCAGCAATTCGGTTGGAAAGAGGGCGATTTCCCACATGCGGAAACGTATTACAATCGTTGCCTCAGTTTACCGATGTTTCCAACATTAACGGCTGATGAACAAACGTACGTCATCGCTGAAATTGATCGTTATTACCAGTTATGAAAGCGCCTGTTCTTATTTCAGATCGATTAATACTGGAACCGCTGAGTTCTGCTTTTCTTTCGCAGGAATACCTCAACTGGCTCAACGATGCTGAAGTTTCACGTTACTTGGAAAGTTCGGGTGGTTATGAATTGGATGATCTGAAAGATTATTTGATCAAAGTAGACAAACAGCAGATCTTGTTTTGGGCCATTATTGACAAAGCAACATCAAAGCACATTGGAAACATTAAAATAGATCCGGTAAATCAACGTCACGGAACAGCTGAATACGGTATTCTGATTGGCGATAAAAATAGTTGGGGAAAAGGTTTTGCTCGCGAAGCATCAGAATTGGTCATCAATTACTGTTTTGAAACCAACTACTTGCGAAAAATTTCATTGGGCGTGGTTGAAGAAAACGCCATGGCCGTAAAACTCTATGAAAAATTGGGTTTCGGACTGGAAGGTGTATACAAAGAACATGGTTTTTATGACAATAAATGGTGCAATGTGCTACGAATGGCATTGTTCAATCCAGCGAGAAAATGAATAAACTAGCCTTGGGAACGGTGCAATTCGGCTTGCCTTATGGCATCAACAATCCCATTGGTGTGCCGTCGGATAAGGATCTCTCACAACTCCTCGATACAGCTTTTTCAAACGGAATCCGCTATTTAGACACCGCAACTGCTTATGGAAATGCCGAAGAACGGTTGGGGAAATTGGCAACACACGATTTCAACATCGTTTCAAAATTTCCGGTTGTTGCAACTATTGCAGAACTTCAAGCGCAATTCAGCGTTTCGTGTCAACATTTAAACCGCACTTCACTTTACGGTTATTTGGCACATAATGCAGCTATTCTGTTGAAATCGCCCGTTCTTTGGAACTATTTGCAAGAACTCCAATCAACAGAAAACATTCAGAAAATTGGTGTTTCACTCTACCACCCCGAAGAATTGCTGCGTCTGCTCGACATGGGAATCATCCCACAGTTGGTGCAAGTCCCTTACAGTCTGCTTGATAGGAAATTTGAACCGTATTTTGAACAGCTAAAAGCATTGAAGGTCGAAATTCACACACGCTCATCTTTTTTGCAAGGCTTGTATTTTAAGTCGCCGAATGAACTTCCTGCGGTATTACAACCCTTAAAACCCGCATTAATGCAACTGCACCGGTTGGTTCGTGAATCGGCATTTGATATGGAAACAGTTGCCTTGAACTTTGTGATCAACAACCCGCTGATCGACCAGGTAGTAATTGGTGTTGAAACCGTTTCGCAATTAGAAAACAACTTGCGCGCAACGATGGCTTCGGTTCCCGATTCCTTATTTGATGAACTAAAAGCCATTGTTGTGGAAGCGCCTCACTTATTAAACCCGGCAATATGGCACGCGTAATTGGCTTTACACAAGCGCGGATCGGTTCAACCCGATTGCCCGGTAAAATTTTATTGCCTGTTCAAGGCAATCTGAGCTTGTTTGAGCTTCATATTCAGCGCGCAAAACGTTCTTTATTGGTCAATAAATGGATAGTAGCAACTACTCATGAACAAGGAATCGAGCCGCTTCTTGATCTTGCTCACAAACTTTCCGTTGGTGTCTATCAAGGAAGCACAACGGATGTATTGGATCGATTTTACCATGCTCAGATTGGATTAGACGCTGATTACATCGTGCGCCTGACATCAGATTGCCCGTTGATTGACCCTGCAATTATTGACGAAACCGTTCGTTACTGTATTGAGCATAAGTTAAGTTATTATTCCAATGTCATCAACGGACCATTTCCCGATGGAATGGATGTAGAAGTTTTTACCGCTCCCGCATTACAAGATGCTTGGCAACATGCTGTTTCTGCCAGCGATCGCGAACATGTAACACCTTACATTCGCACAAAAAACAGTGTGATTGGCTGGCATGGAAACGAACCGAATTACACACAACTTCGTCTTACGGTTGACGAACAACACGATTATGAATTGATCAAACAAGTGGTACAAGAGCTGGGAACCGATTGCCCGTATTCAGACTATTGCGAATACCTGATTGCGCATCCGGAAGTGAGCCAACTCAACAGCCATTTGTTTCGAAACGAAGGATATATGAATAGTAAATTTCAAGGTATTACCTTACGCAACATTACCGATTTCACGCAATCGGATGTATACCGCAGTAAGATTCACGATTTGATTCCCGGTGGAGCTCATACTTATTCCAAAGGAGACGATCAGTTTCCTGAACGCTCACCGGCGGCTATTACCCATGGAAAAGGTAGTCAGGTGTGGGATGTTGACGGTAATGAATTTCTGGATTGCTCCATGGGATTGACCTCTGTGAGTTTAGGACACGCTTACCAGCAAGTGGTTGATGCCGTTTCAGCTGAATTACAAAACGGGGTAAATTTTCAACGTCCGGCTTTGCTGGAACAAACCATGGCTGAAACCTTTTTGAAACTGGTTCCGCAGCACGACATGATCAAATTTGCCAAAAACGGTTCTGTTGTAACAACGGCTGCCGTGAAATTGTCGCGCGCTAAAACAGGAAGAAAACTGGTGGCATTTCCAAGCGATCATCCGTTTTATAGTTACGACGATTGGTTTATCGGAACTACGCCTTGTAATCAAGGAATTCCAAAAGAAATAGGGGCGTTTTCGGTGACGTTTAAATCTTGTGATTTGAATTCGTTAAAAGCATTGTTTGAACAATATCCCGATCAAATTGCCTGTGTGATTACCGAACCCGAAAAACTTTCTTGTGGTAACTGTAATTGCGAGCGCAAACCGGAAGCTTTTCTTCGCGAAGCAATTGAATTGGCACATCAACACGGGGCTTTGTTCATCATCGACGAAATGATTACCGGTTTTAAAACGGCATTTCCCGGTAGTGTAACGAAGTACAATCTGGAACCAGATATGGCAACCTGGGGAAAAGGAATTGCTAATGGCTTTTCGTTTTGCGCACTCACCGGAAAAAAAGAAGTCATGGAATTGGGTGGTATTCGCAACGAAGGCGCCGAAAAAGTATTCCTGATTTCTACTACTCACGGTGGTGAAACACACACCATGGCTGCCGCAATTGAAACCATTCGCGTTTTTGAAACAGAAGATGTGGTGGCGAAAAACCTGCAAAAAGGAAATGAATTGATTGCGCTTTGTCAGCAATTGGTTTCAAAGCACGAACTCAACGAGTTTGTACAAGTTATTCCATGTCCGTGGATGGTTGGATTTGCATTTTTTGATGCATCCAAGAACGCATCACCCGAATTTAGAACACTCTTTTTACAGGAAATGATTGCTCGAGGCGTGTTATTTCAAGGCATTTTCGTGCCATGTCATACACATACCGAAGACGATATCTACTACTTTGCCAAAGCATTCGAAGCTTCATTGGAAGTCTACAAAAAAGCACTCTCCAATGGAACCGAAGGAATCCTGATTGGTAAAGTGATCAAAGGTGTTTTTCGCAAGTATTTGTAAGACAATTCTATGACCAAGCAACGAACAGTCGTACTTATTCCCGAAGTCAATGCACAAATAGGCATGGGACATTTGTACCGTTGTTTATCGGTTGCTGCGATGTTGATCAACGAGTTTCGCTGTGTGTTTTTCGTTGCAAAAGCCGATCAAATCACGCTTAAATTGATCGAAACACATGGCTTTGAATTGATCGAAATTCCTGATTTATCGCTCGAGACAATTACCTCAACCCGCGCTCACTTTGTTGAAACGGTTGGTGTACTTGACGGTTATTCCTTTGATACAGACTTTCAGAAGGCCCTTCACAAGAGCAATTGGCGATTTCTTTACATCGATGATTTGTGTTCGTTTCATTACTTTGCCGATGTTGTAATCAACACCGCTGATGGAGTGAGCGAAAACTCGTACAAAAAAGAAGACTACACGAAAGTATGCATCGGTCGCAATTACACCCTGCTTCGACCGGAATTTTTAGAAAAAACCTTTCAGCCTAAACAACATGAAACAGGCTTGAAGCATGTTTTTGTAAGCCTTGGCGCCAGCGATCCTCTGAATTTATCATCGACTGTTTTGCTTGCTCTTTCCACGATTTTCTCGATTGAAAGCGTTACCGTCTTGGCGAGTTCACTCAATCCGCACATTGTTTCGCTAAAGGAATTATCAAGCGCACTTCCTTTCACTGTGAATTTCCTTGAAAACGCATCATCTGCGAAGGTAATTAATGCTTTGGAAAACCATGATTTGGCGATTGTTTCGGCCAGTAACATTGCCAATGAAAGTATCTGTGTTGGTATCCCGCTGATTGTAGTTTTAACTGCTTCCAATCAAGAGCAATTGTTTGAAACCTTGACAAAAAACAACCTTGCTTACGGGATCCGCACAACGAATTCATTAACAAACGAAATTCCATTCATTGCCCGGAAATGGGCAAATCGCAACTACTGGCAAACGCAAGTTGCCAACCAACAAAACTGGTTTGATGGCAGATCGCCCGAACGTATACGCGCACTCATAACTGAATTGTATGGAACTTAGAATAAGAACCGCGACCATAGCCGATTTGGAATTGTTTTGGCATTGGAAAAACGATCCGGAAGCGTTGAAACAATCATTTGATTCAAATCCGGTGAGTTTGGAGAATCATACGAAGTGGTTTACTGCCAAATTGCAACAAGATCAGTCGCTGTTTTTAGTGGTTGAAAACGAAATTGGAGAACCAGTAGGTCATGTACGTTTTGAAACCGAAGGAAGTACGGCAACCATAGGAATTACAGTTGATCCTGCTTTTAGAGGAATGGGATTGGGAGCACCAATGCTCAAGGAAGCATCGCGGTATTATTTTGAGTCGTTTCCGGATAATGAAATTCATGCCTATATCAAAACGGATAACCTGGCCTCGTATAAGGCGTTTGTCAAAGCAGGATTCGGGGAAGAGCAAAAAGTGGATGTGGGTGGTGTGGCGAGTTTTTTGGTGAAGCTAAGAAAGGTGAAAGGATAAGATTAAAAGATAGAAGCCCCTTCAGTAAGCCCGTAAAAATGGACTTGTTTAATCCTCATGCGGAGTAAAACCGGCCATTTTTAAATGGCTAGAATTTTAAAATTTCGCCATTTTCTCCGTGAAAATTCGCAAATTTCCAAATTTGCCAAATGTGCAATTTGGAAATTTCCTCGCGAAACTCCGCCCCAAATCCACCACTCAAATTCCCGACCCATTCCTTACCCGTGTTCCCAATAAATTCCTACTTTTATACCTACCAAAAACAAACTACAACATGCATTGGGATCGCGACCAAGTCTTTATCATAGCAGAGATTTCTGCCAATCATCAGCAAGATTTATCCATTGCAATCGAAACCATTCGGGCCGCAAAAAAAACAGGCGCCAATGCTGTGAAATTGCAAACGTACACTGCCGATACCATTACGCTCGATTCCGATAAAAACGACTTTCTCATTCAGCAGGGAACAATCTGGGATGGCCGAAAACTCTACGATCTTTATCAGGAAGCCTATACTCCATGGGAATGGCACGAAGAATTGTTTGCAGTTGCAAAAGCGGAAGGATTGGTTTGCTTCTCCTCGCCTTTTGATAAAACAGCTGTTGATTTATTGGAATCGCTCAATTGCCCGATCTACAAAATCGCTTCGTTTGAAATCACTGATATTCCATTGATCGAATACACGGCAAGCAAAGGGAAACCAATGATTATTTCTACCGGAATTGCGGAACGGGAAGACATTGAGCGCGCACTGGAAGCTTGCCGAAAAGTGGGTAACAATGACATTACGTTATTGAAATGTACCTCATCGTATCCGGCGCCAATTGCAGAGGCGAATATGCGGCTCATGCAACAATTCGCTACGGATTTTAATGTAAAAATAGGATTGTCTGATCACACCTTAGGAATTACATTGCCCGTTGTTTCGGTAGCATTAGGCGCAACTGTGATTGAAAAACATTTTATACTTGATCGAACACTTGGCGGACCGGATGCGTCTTTTTCCCTTGATGTAGCCGAATTTACAGCTATGGTGACTGCTGTTCGCGATGCAGAAAAATCGTTAGGAACAGCTACTTACGAACTCACTGAAAAACAACAATCGGGCAAGGCATTTTCGCGTTCGTTATATGTAGCAGAAGATATACAGGCAGGTGAAGCATTCACTGAAAAAAACATTCGTTCCGTGCGACCCGGATTTGGAATGCATCCCCGATTTTACAACGAAATATTAGGTGAAAAAGCCGCTCAAAACCTCGAAAAAGGAAGTCGTTTCACGCACGACGCAATACTAGATGCCGAATGAAAAAAATAGCCATCATCACAGCTCGCGGCGGCAGTAAACGCATCTTCAAGAAAAACATTAAACCCTTCTTCGGCAAACCAATTATTGCCTATTCAATCGAAGCAGCGCTGCAATCGGGCATTTTCGATGAAGTAATGGTATCAACCGACGATGAAGAAATAGCTACAATTGCGCGCGAATACGGCGCAACGGTTCCATTCATGCGTTCTGAGGCAACTTCAAACGACACTTCGAATACAGTTGATGTGTTGGAGGAAGTTTTGTTGCAGTATCGTTCCGTAGGTTCGGAATTTGATCTTGCTTGTTGTTTGTATCCTACAGCGCCTTTTGTAACCGCTGATCGACTCAAAGAAGCATGTGCATTGCTGGAAAAAAGTAACGCTGATACTGTCTTACCGATTACGGCATTCAGCTTTCCAATCCTGAAATCGTTTAAAATGGATGACCAATCGCGGGTGTCGTTTAATTGGGACGAATACCAAGGCTTTCATTCGCAACAATTACCGTCTTCTTATCACGACAGCGGTCAGTTTTATTGTTTTCAGGTCGCAGGATTTTTACAACACAAAAAATTGTTTACCGACAATACCGTTGGATTGGAGATTCCCGAAACAGAAGTACAGGATATCAATACAGAAGACGATTGGCGCATGGCGGAGATAAAATTCGGTTATTTACACCCTGAATTGCGATGAAAATACTCTTGCTCGGTTGCGGAAACATGGGTGCGTTCTATGATTTTGACAACGACCAGGTGCTCACGTATGCCAAAGCATTTAGCTTGCATACCGATTGGCAGATTTCGCTGTTCGATACAAACTCCCAACACCTTTCTATGGTAGGTCGACGCTATGGATTTGAACAACTATCAGCGCTCGAAGACGTGAATTTCAGTCGGTTTGATGTGGTTTGTATTGCAACCTCCACCCCTACTCATTTCACATTTCTAAGCAAGGCTTTAACAGCCAAAGTGCCTGTTATTGTTTGCGAAAAACCCATTTCAACAAAAGCCAATGAGCTTGCGGAACTTGAAGTAGCCTACAAGAACGGTTCTTCAAAAGTGATGGTGAATTACATTCGACGATTCCAGCCTGCTTATGGTGAGTTGAAAAAACGGTTACATGAATACATTTCGGAAGAATCTATTCAATCTATCCGGTTCAACTATAAAAAAGGATTATTGAATAATGCTAGTCATGGTTTGGATATTTTGCAATTTCTGCTCGCTACCCGTTTTCAATTTCAAAATTCCAACATCCTTGAGATGGTTTACGACGTGTTCAACGATGATCCAACTACCTCATGTATTATTCCGCAAGACGGCTATTTGCTAGAACTGATTGGGCATCCAAACACAACAAATGCTATTTTTGATATTACAGTTACCTTTCAAACCAAGCGCTTACTGATACTGGATGGTGGAAACACGATTCGCATTGAAGAAAACAATGGAACCGGGTCAGTTGTTTATTCTGCAAACAATGCCATTCACAATTACATGATTCCGGTGATTGAACACCTCGAAAAACTGATCAATACACCGACGATGACTGATAACTTTCAGGAAAGTCTGGAGTTGAATCGGCACTTACTATTACTTTTGAACGAACATCATACATAATGGCGAAACTTGCTATCAACGGTGGAACACCGATCAGAACAACCTTATTTCCGGCCTACAATACCATAGGCGAAGAAGAAAAACAGGCCGTCGCCAAGGTACTCGACAGTGGAAATCTCTCACAATACTTAGGTGCTTGGACCGATGATTTTTTTGGCGGACCAACCGTTCGTGCATTTGAAAACGCATGGAAAGAGCAATTGGGTTGCAAACATGCTATTTCGGTCAACTCTAATACATCCGGACTTTTTGCAGCGATGGGAGCTATTGGAATTCAACCCGGTGATGAAGTGATTGTTTCGCCTTATTCCATGAGCGCCAGTGCTATTGCTCCGCTTGTTTATGGTGGCATTCCCATTTTTGCTGACATAGATCCGGTAACGTTCTGCATGGATCCTGTGAGTATAGAGGCTAACATTACTCCACGCACCAAAGCCATTTTGATTGTCCACATTATGGGACATCCGGCTGATATGACGCGCATTATGCAATTAGCCAAACAACACAATCTGCGTGTGATTGAAGATTGTGCGCAAGCACCGATGGGCAAATACAAGAACCAATACGTAGGCACATTTGGCGATATCGGTATTTTTAGTTTGAACTATCACAAACACATTCATACGGGCGAAGGTGGTGTGATGGTAACCAATGATGATGCTTTGGCATTCCGTTGTCAAATGATTCGCAACCATGCCGAAAACATTGTAGGACCTACCGAGACAGCCGATTTAACCAACATGATCGGTTACAATTACCGCATGACGGAAGTAGAAGCTGCCATTGGGATTGAACAACTCAAAAAGTTACCTTCCTTACTGAAACAACGATTGGAAAACGTTACTTTTTTTGATGAACAACTGGCTCAATTTCCAGCATTAAAATTACAGCCCAAACAACCGGAAGGAAATGTACATTGTTATTACACCTACCCGATTGTTTTTGATAAAACGATTGCCGGCATAGAACGAAATGCCTTTGTAGCTGCACTGAACGCAGAGCTTCCTTCAGCTATTTTACGTGAAACGGCTCCGCTGATCGGATGTGGTTATGTGAAACCGCTTTACCTCGCCCCGATTTACCAACAAAAAGCGGCTTGGGCGTTTAAACCGGAATTGTATCCACACGAGGTCAGTTATGCGAAAGGACTATGTCCGGTGGCGGAATCAATGCATTTCGAGCAATTGTTCTCGCACGAATACATGCGCCCGGGAATGACAAAGGCCGACATGCAGGATGTCATTGATGCAATTGCCAAAATCTTTGAAAACAAGGATGAATTGCGTTGAGTTACTTGCCACAAAAAAAGGCAAAGGACTCATTGCGTTTAGCGATCCGGCGGGAGCAAAGGCCTGTTTGGCACTGCATTGGATTTTAACGAACATTCATGGAATGGATGCCATTCAGTTGATTTCCAATAAATCTTATTCATTTTATGCAGATTGGAATACCGAAGTAACAATCGTTAATGATGCGGTTGACGTGAATCTTTCCGACTTGGATTGGCTATTTACCGGAACCTCACACCCCGATTCATCGCACGTTTTTGAAGTAAATCTGCTTAAAAAGGCACAAGAATACCCCATTTTCACAGCTTCGTTTATTGATCATTGGACCAATCTTTCCAAGCGATTTTCGTTGAGTAATGCCTTCGTTTTTCCGGATGTGATTTTTGTAATTGATCCGCAGTTGATTCAGCTTGCAACCGAAGCAGGAATTCCGAATGAAAAGCTGGTGGTAAGTGAAAACCCTTATTTCCATTTCATTCGGTTGTATTGGAAAAGTCAGATGAGCAATGAACAATTCCGTAAATTGTACAGCATCCCTGAATCGGTCACAACCATATTAACTTACGCTCCCGATCCGATTTCATTGCGCCATCAATTATCCGATTTCGGATTCAACGAGTTCACGGTTTTAGATGAATTACTGCAACTACTGAATCAACATTCGGAGGTATTTCTCATTGTGAAAACGCATCCGTTGCAACCGGTGGAACAATTGAACACATTGATTGGGGAAGCAACATCACAACGATTGGTTCTTGAAACAGCCAACCGGGTTGATAACTTGGAACTGATGTTTCATTCAACAGCTATTATCGGATTTTTATCCAATTTTTTGTGGGAAGCCTCTGCTCTCCGAAAGCCTGTTTATCGCTACGCTTTGACCGAAAACGATGCCTATTATGACCAATTTAAATCGATTGCCACGCGTTTTTCTTCGTTAGAAGAATTGAAGAATTGCTTATCCTTGTAGTGTATGAACAACGGAATACTTTTTCTGGAGACAACAAACTACTACCTGCGCACACTTTCCGTAGAAGATGTAGATGGCAATTACCAGCGCTGGCTGAATGATCAGGAGGTGGTGGAACACAATTCGCATGGTCGTTTCCCGCAAACGCCCGAAACACTGCGCAGTTATGTGACCAGTAGTTCACTCACAACCAATCAGCTCATTCTTGCGGTAATTGACAAAGAAAACGGTTTGCACATCGGCAATATCAGCTTACAGCAAATCAATTGGGTTGATCGTAATGCAGAGATTGCCTTTCTACTGGGCGAAAAAGAATTTTGGGGCAAAGGCGTGATGTTTGAGGCCGGTCAAAAGTTAATCGCCCACGCATTTCAGTCGCTTAACCTGCATCGCATCCATTGCGGAACATCTTCAGAGAACAAGGGAATGCAGCAATTGGCAATAAAGTTAGGAATGACACAAGAAGGTGTGCGAAAAGAAGCTATTTTTAACAACGGAAAATACATCGATATCCTCGAGTTTGGATTAATAAATAAGAACTAATTACATGGAATTAAACGGTCAACCCTTATTACCCGGTGTACAATACTGCACACGTTGTTGTTTACCCGCAACGGCAGAGGGCTTAGGTTTTGATGAAATGGGTATTTGTCAGCCTTGCCGTTCGTCAGAAATGAAAATCCATATCAATTGGGTGGAACGCGAACAACAATTGGCGAAGATTCTGGAATCGCACCGCGGTAAAAGCAAAAGCGGCTACGATGTGATTGTGCCTATCAGTGGTGGAAAAGACAGTATGTTTCAACTGTACATCCTCACACAGAAGTACAAAATGCGTTGTTTGGCGGTTACGTTTAGCCACAATTGGTACACCGAAACGGGTAAATTCAACCTGCAATTGGCACTGGAAGCATTTAATGTGGATCACATCATGTTTTCACCCAATCACAAAACCATCAACAAACTAGCGCGTGAATCGTTGTACAAAATCGGAGACTCTTGCTGGCATTGTCATGCTGGAGTTGGAGCTTTTCCTTTGAAAGCAGCCGTGATGTACGAAATTCCGTTATTGGTATGGGGCGAATCGGTTTCTGAAAGCGATGGTAGAGCTACTTACGACAATCCTATCAAATTCGACCGCGATTATTTCACCCGTATTTCAGCTCGTTTTTACGCCGAAGAATTGGTAGGAAAAGACATTACAATCGAAGAAGTACAGCCATGGGTATTGCCGCATTACGACGATATCGATCGTGTTGGCATCGAAGGAATTCACTTGGGTGACTACATTTTCTGGGACGACGAGCGTCAGATGGAATTTATCCGTGATCAATACGGCTGGCGCGAAGATAAAATCGAAGGAACCTACAAACGCTACAAAAGCGTTGAATGCAAAATGGCCGGTTTGCACGATTATACCAAATATCTTAAACGCGGTTTCGGTCGCACAACCGATCAGGCCAGTCGTGATGTACGCAGCGGACTATTGACGCGTGAAGAAGGTTTCGACCTCATCAAACAATACGATACCGTTCGTCCGGAAATTTTGGATTGGTACCTGGAACGCACAGGGATTTCGGAAGAGGAATTCTTCAAAGTGATGAAAGAACACCGCCTGAAAGTAATGGGCGGAGATCTCAGTAATGCGTGCGAAAGCTGTAATTTATTCTAAAAACGACCCACAGACATGTATAACAACTTGTCCATCAACGAACTATTGCGTTTGCACAAAGCAGGTGAATTGGACCTGATTGCGTGGAACAAACACTTCATTGATCGCGTAAACGCCAACGAATCAACCATTCATGCGTGGCAATATGTGAATGAAGACCATTGGCTCAAAAACGTTGACGAAGCCATCGCGAATGCCAATCCGGCTTTTGCTGATTTATTAGGCGTTCCCGTTGGAATCAAAGATATTTTCAACACCATCGACATGCCAACCGAAATGGGTAGTCCTATCTGGAAAGGATTTACTCCCGGAAACGACGCGCGCGTGGTGCACAACATTAAATTTCATGGTGGTCTTTCTGCCGGAAAAACCGTAACAGCCGAATTTGCTGTTCACACGCCGAATGAAACCCGAAATCCTTGGAATACGGCTTATTCTCCGGGAACATCATCCAGTGGATCGGCGGCGGCAGTGGCTGCGGGAATGGTTCCGTTGGCAATCGGTACACAAACGGCCGGTTCGATTATTCGTCCGGCAAGTTACTGCGGTGTATTCGGTTTCAAACCCACTTTCGGTACGTTGCCGCGAACAGGGATGCTGAAAACTACCGATACGTTGGATACGGTTGGTCTATTTGGAACAAATACGGACGATTGTCGCAGGTTGTTTGATGTAATGCGCGTGAAAGGGCTGGATTATCCTTACGTGAACAACCGATTGGAAAACCCTTCCTTTCAACAAAAAAACGGCGCTAAATGGAAAGTCGGAATTGTATTGGAACAACATTCGGTTGCAGCCGGTTACACCGATTTCGCATTAAAAGCTTTCTCTGATTTTGTGGAGAAATTGAATTCATTGACCGATGTTGAAGTGGTGAGCCCCGCGTTTAGCCCTTTATTTGAACAAGCACATTCGGTGCAGGAAACCATTTATCACAAGGCACTTTCTTATTATTTCAAACACGAATTTGAAAAGAAAACGTTGATGAGTCCTGTGATGTACGAAATTGTTGCTGAAGGAAATGCTATTTCTCCGGAATCTTATCATGCTGCTATTGCGAATCAAGGCGCATTAACAGCAGAAATGGACAGCTTGTTTCAAGACGTAGATGTATTGATAACACTTTCAACAGCAGGTCACGCACCTGAATTTGGAATTGCGATCGATCCGCCTGATACGTGTTTAATTTGGACCATGTGTGGTTTGCCAACACTTTCGATTCCGCAATTTCAACACAACGGCTTACCGTTTGGAGTACAAGCCATCGGTAGAAAATATGCCGATTACAAACTCCTCGATTTTGTAGCATTCCTAACTGAAAAAGGAATTACACCCCAATTTGCTTCATTGAGCAATTAGGAGAACACAAAATGATTGACCGGTTAACAGCACTTCTGAAGCAGGAAAAAGTCAAAAACTTCCTCTTCTTTTCTTCAGCGAGCTTTATCGGTGCTCTTATTGGTGTGATTACGCTGCGCTCTTTTACGAGCTACATGGATCCTTCAGAATTTGGGATTTGGAGCTTCGCGTTGACATTCAACAGTTTCATTGCCGCATTTATTGTGCTTGATTTGCATAGTTATTTTCTCATCGAAGCTACAAAAGCCACTTACAGCCGAAAAGAATTACTGCAATCACTCCTCACCTTTTCGTTTGTTTGGTCTATCATCAGCACGCTCTTATTTCTCTTAATCGGATTCTTGTGCTTTCACAGGTTGTTTGAACAGATCAATTTCTTCCCTTACATCTTTTACATTCTTATTTCGAACCTCTTCATGGGGTTTTCGCAGTTTTTGCTCATCGTTTACCGAATCGAAAACAAACCGTTTTATTACTTCTTATTTTCAGTGTTTCAATCGGTATTCGCCATTCTGTTTTCGTTGCTGGTAGTTGTTTATTTTCTGCACGATGCTGAAGGCCGGATCATCGGTTATTCGGTGGGAATGTTGGCAAGCGGGTTGGTTGCATTACTCATTCTTGCGGTTTTTTATTCGTTTCGTTTTCGCATTGATCGCTCATTGATCAAAAAAGCCCTAGCGTTTTCTGCACCGCTCATTCCTTATGCAATTGCTACGTTGAGCATGGACTTTTTAGATCGCATTTTCATTGAAGAATACAGCACTACACAAGAATTAGGCTTGTTTGGATTGGCCAACCAAATCAATACCATTGTCTACTTCATCTTTATTTCGCTCATACGTGTTTACGAGCCTTCCATGATTGGTTGGATCCATCAGCGGGAACATGAACGCCTGAGTTCCTTTTCGATCAAGTACAACTTTCTATTGGTGGTAGCCACTGTAAGTCTGATGCTTGTTTCGGGATTCATTGTATTTTATCTGACCAATGCCAAGTATTACGATTCGGTTGAAGTAGGCATCAAAATGTCGCCGTATTTTTACCTGAAATCGATTTCAATGTTGCTCTTGACTATTTTGGTTTCCGGATCAAAAACCATAAAAACCATGTATATCTCCATTTTCATGCTTGGTCTCTATGCAGCTTTGGGGTTTCCATTGGTTCCGATCTATGGCATTGACGGTATGATCCTGATCAAAACAGTTGTTACGGCAATCGGATGTGTTGTCATTTTCTCTTATATGGGAAATCGGAAAGCATATATGAAAATGGGGCTTATTTTACTTGCGTCGACAATTGCAGTGGTTCTGATTACCTTTGTTATTCACCGATTCAACATTTATTTCTAATCGCGTGGAAAAACAGCCAACAAATAGCGTACTCGATTTTATTGCCAAACTACATGCGTTTGAGCAGGAAGAACAGGTGTTTCAACTCCAACAAGATGACTTGTTTTATTGGGACATTGTGCGCGCAAAAGTTGCTGAGAAATTATTTTACACCTATTTCGTAAATGAAAAGCCAATTGTTTCAGCGGGTACTACTCAACAACGTTCCACTATTCAAAAAGTAAAAAAACTCATCAGTTGGATGTGGTGGTTAGGGATCAACGAACTAAACTTTTACTTTTTCACACCAAAACGCAAGTGGTTGTTTTTGAAAATATCTCGGTTCGCAAACCCGAAAACCGGAAAATCGTATGACGCTGTAGCCGATGAGTTATTCGAAGTGTTGAAATCGGATGCCCTGGCTGTAGAGACCTTTAAAAATGCGCAAACTGACATCACACGATTGCGTCATCGCTACCAAACATACCATTTGTTTACCTACCGTAAGCGCTACGCAAAACGGCACTTTAAACCGGGGAAAACGTTTGTGGTTTCTTCAGTGATTTCAAAACACTTCCCGAATTCGCTCGGTGAAAATTGGGATGACTTGATTCAAACAACCATATTGGAATATCGAGCCGAAGTAAATTTTGCCAAACGGCTATTGCGCAAAAAGCAACCAACAGGTCTTTTTTTTACCGGAGGCGCAAAAGGTTTTATTTCAGCTGCCAATCAATTGGGAATTGAAACAATTGAAATACAACATAGTCCGCTCAACAAAGCAGATATTTATTATTCTTACAATCCACAAATTGACTACACGCATCTTGATTCGTTGCCACACTATTTATTGGTGAATTCGGAAGAATGGAAAGAACGTATTTTTTATCCGCCAACTTTTGTTACTATCGGTTCTGATTATTTCTACAATAGCAGCAAGTTGAATCTTGAAGTCACAGAACGTACTACCATTCTGTTTGTGTCAGATCCGGTGAACCATGATTTGATCAAACAGTATATTCTACGTTTTATTGATCAAAACGACACTTCGGATTACCGCATTGTGTTCAAGTTGCATTCGGCAGAATCGGATCGTTGCGAAGAAGCAAAAACCGCGTTTCGAACTCACGCAAATGTGGAAGTGATTCTCAACGAGCAAAACATCAGTCAGTTACTCGATCAATCCTGCGCCACTTTCATTATTTACTCGACTGTTGCTTACCAAGCCATTCAAAAAGGATTGCACGTTTACTTACTGAAAACCGGTTATTACGAAGGCGGATATGATTTGTTTGATTTGCCGAACGTCCGTTTGATTGACTTGGAAGAATCAATTGATTTGGAAGAAATCAAATCAGAGAAGACATTTGAACCTCTGGTGTTTTTCGAGGCGTTTGACCAATCGAAGCTTCGGGTATTTCTTCAACCATTTCAAAAAACCGATAGCTAATTTTTTTAGTGTACCACTTTTGTAAACCCTAAAATGCTAAGAAGGTTTTATATTTATGTCGAATTTATAGCACTACTTGTTAGCGAATAGTGATAACTTGAATCTTAGAATCAAAACCGGTAATGGCGGCAAACGATCAAAACAAGAAATCAGTAAGGTATACTTTTGTTGATGTTGTGACGTGTAACATGTGCGGGGCATTGGCAGAAGAAAGCAAAACCATGGGGTTTCGTTTAAACAAATCGGTTGGACTTAAAACCAAAGGAAAACAGGTATTTCAATAGCTGTAAGAAAATGCAAGCAATGTGGTTTGATTTATAACTCCCCCCTGCCAATTCCTGATTCTATCCATCAAAATTACGATCTCGACGTTAACGAGTATTGGAATCACTTAGACAAGCTGGAAGATTTAGACAATCAAAAAGAAGCCATTGATCAATATGGTGTTTTACAAAATTTAAACGCTCCGTTTCAGCATAAAACCGCATTAGATATTGGTTCAGGAATCGGTCAAACAATGCTCGCACTAAAAAAACACGGATTTGACGTCTACGGTCTGGAGCCTTCGCCAAGTTTTTATCATAAAGCGATTGAATGGACAGGATTTGATTCGGATAAATTTCAACTCAGTTCGTTAGAAGATGCATCTTATCCTGAAAATACGTTTGATTACATCAGTTTTTTGAATGTTCTGGAACATGTATACGATCCCGACAAAGCAATCCAACAAACGTTGAACTGGCTAAAACCAGGTGGCTTGATGTTTATTTGTATACCAAATGCTAACTGGCTTTCGGCAAAAGCAATGAACCTCATTTATAAATGTATGCTGCGTGATTTTGTCACCAATACATCACCTATGCACATTCCTTTTCATCTGTATGAGTTCAACAAAAAATCATTCTTGAAAAATGCAGTGAAAAACGGCTACGAAATAGCCAAAATAGAAGCAAAAACAAGTTTGCCGGTACACAAAATAGATCAATTACTTTCTCCGATTCAACGAATGACAGGTACTGGTTTACGCCTTGATGTTTGGATAAGAAAAACACGCACTTGATTACCAATTAACCAACAGGAATCCATTCCTTCTTTTCCAAATCGTACCGTTTGATTACCCTTGCCGGATTTCCTACCGCCACACAATAGTCGGGAATGTCTTTTGTCACCACAGAATTGGCTCCGATAATACTGTTCTTTCCCACCGAGCAGCCCAAAATGCTCACGTTTTCGCCAATCCAGGCACCTTCACCAATCACCACCGGACGAATCACTTTGATCGGCTGAAAATTGATCGGTTGGTGAATATCTTCAAATGCATGGGTGTTGTCGGTAATGAAAACTTTATCAGCTGTGAGCACGTTCTTTTCAAGGATGATTTTTTCAGCACAGGAAAAGTGATTGAAATGCCCCACACAAACGCCTTCTTTCAGACGCAATTCAGGAATTTGATTTCCGATTTTGTAGGCTCCCAACCAAGTGAGGTCATGCACAAAAACACCTGCTTCAATGTGGATAAAAGCGTGTCCCTGAATTTTCAACGGTCGGTGAATGTGACCATTATACTGTCCGAATTTGGAACCGTTCAGCAATCGAAAGAAAAACAACCGAATCTTCATATACTTTTTTCCTCATTGTTTGAATAACCCGAATAACATAACGTGCATCGGTATAAAAGTAGAAAAGTATTCGCAAAAGAATCATTTCAACAACTTTCGTTCGAATTTGAATTGGTTTTTTCGGTGTAAAAAATAGCTCATTCAACACGATTTCATAGTGAATACTAGCAATATTTGGCTTATTTTGCATGCAGATTTCAACAGCAAACAACTACAATGCACATATTAATCACAGGTGGCGCAGGTTTTATTGGCAGCAATCTCAGCAAAGCGCTGATTAACAAAGCACATCAGATCACCTTGCTCGACACCATTTCACCGCAAATTCACAAAGATGGCATCCATTCTTTTTTGGTGAAACAACTTCCAAAAGAAGTAAAGCTAGTAGTGGGCGATGTGTGCAAACGCGAAGACTGGCTCAAAGTGCTCCCAACTGTGGATGTGATTGTACATTTGGCAGCCGAAACCGGCACCGGACAATCGATGTATCAAATTGAACATTATTCCGCGGTAAACATTGGCGGAACTTCATTAATGCTCGATTTGCTGACCAATACCACACATTCGGTAAAAAAAGTGATCGTAGCTTCGTCGCGGGCTATTTACGGAGAAGGAACGTATACCAACGAAGCCGGAAACCTCGTTTATCCTGCACAGCGGAACGAACAGGATATGCTCAAAGGTGTGTTCGACCCGATTGATCAGGATACCGGAAAACCATTGCAAATGAAACTCACGGATGAAACATCGAAAATTCATCCCACTTCTGTTTATGGCATTACCAAACAGGTACAAGAGCAATTGGTACTTACCGTTTGTGGAGCTTTGGGAATTGATGCTATCGCTTATCGTTATCAAAATGTGTATGGTCCTGGCCAATCGCTCACCAATCCGTATACCGGAATCTTGTCCATTTTCTCGAATTTATTGCTTAACAATCAAGCCGTAAATATTTTCGAAGATGGCCTTGAATCGCGCGATTTTGTGTACATCGATGATGTAGTAAATGCTACGGTCTTGGGAATTGAACATCCGCAACCGATCAATGAAGCATTCAATATCGGCACAGGAACGCCAACTACAGTAATGGAAGTTGCCCAAACCTTACAAACACTTTACGGAACCAATTCACCCATTTCTGTGACCGGAAATTTCAGAATAGGCGACATTCGTCACAACGCAGCCGATATTCGGAAAGCAACGGAAATACTAGGTTATACACCAAAAACAGATTTCAAAACGGGTGTTGCCGCTTTCGCAAGTTGGGTGCAAGAACAAAAACCCGAAAAAAGCGATGCGTTTGAACAATCATTGGCTACTATGGCCGAAAAAGGATTGTTGAAATGAAGATTCTCCTAACCGGAAATTCCTTTCATGGCTATGATGCGGACGTGCGTGACGCACTGCTCGAGCTAGGTCATTCGGTTGATTTTCTGCCGCATAACATTCATGGACCATTCAATACCAAAGCCGATTTTCCCAAAAAGCTGAAATTCGGCATTCTTCCGGCTAAGTTCAAGTTCAACGTATTTGTGAACCAATCGATCTCACATTACAACCGTTTGGTGCTTCAATTGGTTAAAAAAAACAACTACGATTTGGTGCTGTTTATCGGAGCGAAAACGGTTACCGAAACAACACTTTCTGAAATAAAATCACCCAAAGCCCTTTGGTTCATGGATGGCATCAACTATTACCCTGCCGTTCAGCCGAAATTGGTACATTTTGATCATGTTTTCTTTTTTGAACCGACCGATACGGTAGCACAGGCTTCTGCGCTGAACAACAAGTGCTCTACCCTTCATTTAGGCTTTAACCCGGCGCGCTTTTTCCCGTCGAACATGGCGCGAAAATTTGATTTTTCATTCGTCGGTTCCTATTATCCCAATCGCGATGAATTGTTGCATTCAGTGGTCAGCGAAACCAAAAACGCGTTAATTATTGGCGATTTTCAGCGTTCGGCTTATGAATCGGTTCGTGCCATCAATCACACACAACAGATTCCGATTGAGCAGGTGAATCAATTGTACAATTCCTCAAAAATCAACATCAATATTCACCACAAACAATCGATTGAAGGCTTGAATGTACGAACATTTGAAGTTCAGGGTAGCGGCAATATTCAGCTGGTTGAAAATCAATTGGCCGCACAAGAATTTTTTATTGATGGCGAAAACATTTTGTTGTATAGTTCACCCGAAGAATTCAAAGACAAGCTCTTGTTTTACCTTGACCGATCGGATTTACAACTGAAATTGCGCACCAATGCCTATACCGACGCCTTGGCTCATCATACCTGGAAACAACGTATGGTGACATTGATGAACGAACTTACCAATCGCGGAATTGTATGAACATTCTGATCATCGATAACAGCATTGGTACTACCGGTGCGCTCAACGCGATTTTGGAATCTGTGGAACCATTACGATCCACTCACACCTTTCGGTTTGTAGTTCCCGTAGAAGGAACAACAGCTGAATTAATCCGGTCGCACGGTTATGAAGTCGATACACTTCCGTTTATTGAAATCAGTCGAAACATGGGGCGCAACCTACAATACCCGTTTCGATTGATCGGCAATGCATGGCGACTGCGAAAAATCATCAAACAACATCAGATCGAACTTGTTCAGGTGAACGATTTGTACAATTTGGTTGGGATCGTTACCAAACGTTTCGTGAAAGTGAAAGTCATTACGCATATTCGCCGTATGCCCGAGTCGTTTCCGTTGCGCCTGTATCAGTTTTGGGTGCGTAAACACAAACGACGATCCGATAAAATCCTACCGGTTTCAAAAGCCAATGCGCGTTTGTTTGCCGACACTCCGAAAAGCGAAGTGTTCTATGATTCATTGCCGCCTCATGAAGTGAATTTCACTTACGATCCTTCCGACAAAACACCGATGCGCTTGTTATATCTGGCCAATTTCACCGTTGGAAAAGGGCAGAATCATGCATTGATTGCATTCAAACAACTCATCGATACAACCAATCGAACAGACATCACTATACACTTTGAAGGAAGCGATTTTGGGCTAGAGAAAAATAAAGTTTACCGCGAAGAACTGCATCAATGGGCCATTACACACGGAATTGACAAACACGTTACCTTCGGTTTGGGTTCAGCCGATATAGCACAGCCTATTTCTCAAGCCGACATCATGCTCAACTTTTCCGATTCCGAATCACTATCGCGGGTTTCAATGGAAGCGTTGTATTTCGGCATTCCACTCATAGCAACCAATGTAGGCGGAACCGACGAAATGGTAGTTGATGGTTGGAACGGATTATTGGTAGAACGAGGCGATACACTTGCAATGTTTAACGCCATGAAAAAGCTATTGGAATCGAGTGAACTACGCCAACAATTCAGTACCAACGGAAAATTGCACGTAGCACAGCATTTCTCATCTGAGGTGTTAACTTTGCAGTTGGAAGCCATTTATGCGTCCCTAAAATGAAATCCGACAAAAAAATACTCATTCTGTGTCCGTACCCTGAACATTGCGCCCCAAGTCAGCGCTTGAAGTTTGAGCAGTATTATGATTTTTTACGCAGCGAAGGTTTCGAGCTCGAAGTGAGTCCGTTTATGTCGGAAGCTTTTTGGAAAATCGTCTATAAACCCGGAAAACTTCACCTCAAAGCATGGCACACCTTCCGCGGTTATTTACGCCGCACGCGCGACCTGATTCGTTGCCGAAAGTACGATGCCGTTTATGTGCATTTGTGGGTAACGCCTTTCGGTTTCCCACTATTTGAGCGCTTGCTTACAGCCAGAACCAAACATGTGCTCTACGACATCGACGATTTGGTTTACCTGAAAGAAAATAAAAGCGCCGCAAACGGTTTCATCGCTTCGCTGAAAGGTAGAAAGAAACCGATTCTGTTGATGCAGAAAGCGCAGCATGTCATTACGTGTACCCCGCATCTCGACAATTTTGTACGACAATACAACACCTCCACTACCGATATTTCATCCACCATCAATACGGAAACCTATCTTCCGGTTGAAAAACACAACGTTCCGTTGATCATTGGCTGGAGCGGAAGTCACAGTACATCGAAGTATGTGTATTTGTTGGAAAACGTCTTGAAAGCCGTCAATGCTGAAATTCCTTTCGTGCTGAAAGTAATCGGTGACGCGCAATTTCACATCGATGGTTTAACCGTACAAGCCATTCCATGGAAGGAAGAAACGGAAGTAGCAGAGCTCAACACATTCGATATCGGGATTTATCCGTTGCCGGATGAAGAATGGGTACTTGGAAAAAGTGGATTGAAAGCTTTGCAATACATGGCTCTGGAAATTCCGACAGTGGCAACCGCTATTGGTGCTAACTTCCGTGTCATTGAAGACGGTGTTTCGGGTTTTTTGGTCAACGATGAAGCTGCCTGGAAAGAACGATTGATCCGGCTACTCAAGGATGCTCAACTACGCAAACAACTGGGAACCGAAGCGCGTAAACGCGTGGAAGAATTGTATTCGATCAATGCCAATAGATCTCAATATTTAACCTGTATTCAACAAGTAATCAACTAAACAGACTCGAAAAACATGCAACTCATTTTCGCTTCGGCAAACGAACATAAAATCACGGAAATTCGTCAGTTATTACCCGCAGGGTATGAATTGCTATCATTAGCCGACATCGGTTTTCATGATGAGATTCCGGAAACAGCTGAGACGATAGAGGGCAACGCGCGTTTAAAAGCACAATTCTTAGCTGACAAGCAGATTTCAGCTTGTTTTGCAGACGACACCGGATTGGTGACTTCGGGTTTGAACGGTGAACCGGGAGTTTACTCAGCCCGTTATGCCGGAGAAGCCAAAAACGCCGATGCCAACATGGATTTAATTCTTTCGAAATTGGAAGGAAATTCTGACCGAAGTGCTTATTTCATTACCGTTATTGCATTGTGGATCGGTGGCGAAATGCACGTTTTCAGAGGTCGAGTAGACGGAACAATCCTCACTGAAAAACGCGGAACACAAGGTTTCGGTTATGATCCGATTTTTCAGCCCATCGGTTATTCAAAAACCTTTGCCGAAATGACTAGCGAAGAAAAAAACGCACTCAGTCACCGTGGACGGGCATTGCAGCAGATGATGGCGTTTTTAGAGCGTCGTTAATCCATTCTACAACTTCGCTTTTACCGTTTTTTTGATGTCATCGAACCAAAACCCAATTTCCGTTGGCTTATAGGTTTTAGGCACTCCGATTGCTTTTAACGAAGAACAATGCACTTTTTGTCCGGGTTGTAATTTGTTATATGCCGCGTCGCATTCCTGCTGGCTATATCCCGAATCTTGTTCGCTATACATTACTAGAACAGTGGCATAACGTATTGAACTTGTTCCGCCAAGAATTTGTTTGTCAACAACATCAATTTCAGTCTTTGCCTCCGAATCGGTGTTTTTAAACAACCTTCCGTGATCATCCGAATTGATTCCGGCAGCATCATACAAATTGAGGTGAATCATATATGTTCCAGCATCGATTTCTGCTTTCGAAATATTTTCAACCGTCACATCCAAGATATAGTAGTCAAGAGTTTCATCGATTTTAAAAACAGGATTGTCTGCTTGTTTCGGATTGTACTTGATCAATGTGTTTAAGGTGATTTTTATCTTACCATCTGTGAGAACAACATCTTTTTTCATCACTTCTCGTTCACCTTTAAAGGCAACTTCTGTGGTTTGTGTTGCCTGTGAGGACGCACTTCCTGCTGCAAGCGTAAACTTTCCTCCCGGTCCTCTATTACTATCAGTTGTAAAGAAAAATGTCAACGAAAACTGATCGCCCATTTTAAATCGCTCATCAATGGAATTGATTTTGGTCGCGTTACCCTGATTTGGAGTGAGTTCAATTGCACTTATTGTCACTTGCATGGTTCTTCCATCTTCATCTTTAGCCACCAATTTATCTCCTACTTTAACAGCACCTTTTATCGGTTCGTAAGTCGACGAATAATAACCTACATCGCCAAGAAAAGCTGTCGAAAACGACGCATTGAAACGATCATAAGCCTCTAAAGTCGGCGTGGTACCTAACTTCATTATTTTTGTTGAAGTAGCAATTGCAGGACCTGAAGTTTCAAAATAGACTTCCTTTGTGCTTCCTTTAGCTAATTTGTCGTACGGATCAAAAGGTATATTCCCAAAAAACAAATCGCCATTTGCATTCTTCATTTCAAAGATTGATTCGGAAGCGTAATCAATATCACGCGCAAATTTCACATGAGAACGATACATTCCATTCTCTAATTTTGTGTCAATAATGGTTAAATCTTGAGCTACCAAGCTAAGCGAAACTGCCAGAAAACCAGCCATTAAAACTAAATGCTTCATTTTCATTAATTTTTACAAACATACTGAATTCGTGGTTTTTTTCTATCTGAAAATCCACTTTTTTGAGGTTTGGAAATTCGATTGAGGTCATTAACTTTGTGCATGAATATTATATACTCTTTTAATACAATCGCATGTCTAAAATTAAAGTAGCAAACCCTGTTGTAGAATTGGATGGTGACGAAATGACACGTATCATTTGGAAATTCATCAAAGACAAACTCATTCTTCCATACTTGGATCTGGATATCAAATATTATGACCTTGGCATCGAGAAAAGAGATGAAACGAATGACCAAATCACGATAGACGCTGCTGAAGCGATTAAACAATACCAAGTAGGTATCAAGTGCGCTACCATTACTCCGGATGAGCAACGTGTTCAGGAATTCAGTCTGAAATCGATGTGGAAATCACCAAACGGAACCATTCGTAACATTTTGGACGGAACCGTTTTCCGTGAGCCGATTGTGATGCAAAACGTACCTCGTCTGGTAACAAACTGGACTGCGCCTATTATTGTTGGTCGTCATGCTTTCGGCGATCAATACCGCGCTACGGATGCTGTATTCAAAGGAAAAGGGAAGTTGACAATGACGTTTACACCGGAAGACGGAGGTGAAGTACAAAACTTCGAAGTTTACAATTTCAAAGGCGATGGTGTTGGTATGGCCATGTACAATACCGACGAATCGATTGAAGGATTTGCACGCAGCTGTTTCAACATGGCGTTGACCAAAAAATGGCCGTTGTACCTTTCTACCAAGAATACCATTTTGAAAAAATACGATGGTCGTTTCAAAGATATTTTCGAAACCATTTTCCAAAATGAGTTCAAAGCGCAATTTGATGCTGCGGGAATTACCTACGAGCACCGTTTGATCGATGACATGGTTGCTTCGGCCTTGAAATGGAACGGAAACTTCGTGTGGGCTTGTAAAAACTACGATGGCGACGTACAATCGGATACCGTAGCTCAAGGATTCGGTTCATTAGGTTTAATGACTTCCGTATTGATTACTCCTGATGGAAAAATCATGGAAGCCGAAGCTGCTCACGGAACAGTGACACGTCACTACCGCGATCACCAAGCCGGTAAGAAAACATCAACCAACCCAATCGCTTCGATTTTTGCATGGACACGTGGCTTGGCATTCCGTGGAAAATTGGATGGCAACCAAGAATTAATCGATTTCTGCGAAACATTAGAGCGTGTTTGCATCGAAACGGTTGAATCGGGTATTATGACCAAAGATTTGGCTGTTTGTGTTCACGGGAACAAAGTCAATCACGGCGATCACTATGTTTACACTGAAGAATTTTTAGATGCATTGGATAAAGGATTAATCGCTAAAATGGCGTAAATTGCTTCTGAATGAAATAATAAAAAAGAGGATGTTCCAAATATGGTCATCCTCTTTTTCGCTTTGCACTGATTGACTTTCTTTTTTAAAGGTGTTAAACTTAAAAGTCAACTTGGATTTATCTAGCTGATTCTTTAAAAAAAACCAGAAGAAGAAGCAATATTATGGCACAATAAATTCCTTTACTTCAGTCGTATGTGCACTAAAATAACCTAACTCACTCCCGTTAATATTGGAATATGGATTTGCTGGTGTACTAGAACTTTGCGGGCCTCCAGTTAAATTTTCAAAACTATTAAAGTAAGTGTAAATAGCTTTGTCAATGCACTGCATTTCTATACGAAGAGTATCTCCTGAATTTAAATTACGATTGAACTTAATCAAACTATTTTCAACTGTTAATCCGTCTGATAATCGATCGTCATAAATAAAAATATCTCCTTTATTTTCGCCATTCACATACTCTACAAATCGGTAAAAATTATTAACACCAACGGGATCTGAATAGGCAACCAACACCTCATAACCTGTCATATTTCCACCACCAGGACCACCGCCAGAAGACGAAACTTCATTAACTGTCAAGGTTTCAAAACTAACAGCAGTTGTTAGGTGACACACTGAAGTCAATACTTTACCCTCTGCTTCAATTGTTAAATAATAGGTTCTGCCACTAGAACCGGTATAGAGACTTGAAGTATAAGTGCCGGGACTTGTTTCTGTTAATATTACACTATTTCCTAAGTCGTCAATGATAGAAACAATTGCATTTTCCACGGCTGGGAATACGTTGCTTTCATCAAAATTGACTGTCTTTGTTAACTTAATAACAGTCGATTCTCCATCATTGGTTATGCTTCCTTCAACAACAATCTGTGGATCAGAATCATTTAAGTTTAAATCAATATCTTTGGTGCAGGATGAAATGGTAAACAGAAGAAAAGCCACTATTAAACACTTACTTTTTTCCATAAATATCATCATTGAACAGTAATTGTTAATTCAACTTTACTTGGTTCTATGTCTTGAACATCTGCAGCCCAATCACCATTCAACAATAAGCGAACAGTATAAACACCCACTGTGGAATAGCTATGCGTTCCGGTTTGACCATCTGTAATTGTGCCATCACCCCAATCAAGACTCGTTTCAACATAATCAGATGGGATTTCATCACCACAATTTGAAATCACAAGATTCGAGTTGATTGTTAGTGTTGTTTGACTTGGACTAATGCAGGCATCACCTCTTTTACGACCTCTTTTAGAACAAGAAATCGAAACGGACAATACAACTATTAAAATAAAAATTGATTTTTTCATGGTATTAAAATTTAAAATTATAGGTAATTGATGGGACAAAAGTGAATAGATATGTCATCACTGCCTTTGTTTTTGTGGCGTCGTTTGGGTCTTCTTCGAAATCAATGGTATAAGCATTTTTTCGACCATAAGCATTATAAATTGAAAAGCTTAAACTGCTTTCAAACTTCTCCGATTTCTTTAAATACCTGGTTGCTCCTAAATCGAGTCTGTGATAGGTTGGCATTCGATAACCATTGCGCTCAGTATAGTAAAATTCTACATTGCCATTGAGTTCATATTTCCCACTCGGAAAAGTCACGGCATTTCCAGTATTAAAAACCCAAGTAGCTGAAATTGACCATTTTTTAGTGATATCAAAAATGCCCACAAGAGAGATATCATGTGTTGCATCTTGCCGAGCAGCATACCAGTTTCCATCGTTGATTCCTTCAATTTGTTTTTCGGTTCGGGAAAGCGTGTAGCCAACCCATCCTGTAAACTTTCCGGTCTTTTTCTTTAGAAGTAGTTCTAGTCCATAAGCACGTCCTTTTCCAACTAACAATTCGTTTTCAATGTGTTCATTTGCTCGAATTTCAGCACCGTTTTTCAAATCCAATTGATTTTGCATGGCTTTATAATAAACTTCTGTGCTAAATTGGTATTGATCATTGGAAAAATTCCGAAAGTATCCAGCTGAAATCTGATCACCTATTTCGGGCTTCACATTATTACTTGAGGAAATCCAAATGTCAGTTGGGGTTGAAGATGTTGAATTGGTAATCAAGTGTAAATTTTGTGTGTTTCTTGTATAGGAAACTTTTACCGATGACTTTTCATTGAGTATATAACTTAAGTTGAAACGTGGTTCCAAGTTTACATACGTTTTTACAATTTCTCCTGATTTATAACTTGCCGTATCACTAATTTCTCCATCAGTATAGGAATAAAAATCACCTGCTCCAAGTACACTAAAAGACGTTAATCTTAAACCATAATTCATATTCCAACGTGTTCCGATTTTACGCTCGTTTGAGAAATAGAGTGCGTTTTCTAATGCTTGACGATCTTGCAATTCTATTGGAATAATATCAGAGTCACCGGAAGTTGTTACTTGCCCTGGAGTGATAACATGATAGATGCTATTAACCCCAAAGTTAAAAGTGCTTTTATCGTTTCGGAAGTATTGAAACTCTTGTTTGATGTTCCAATTTTTAATAATAGAATTTAGACTAAATTCATCAACATCACGCATGATTTTCACCTCATAGTCGTAATCAGAATAAATCAAAGAGGTATTGCTAAAGAGTTTACTTCCCCAAATATGATTCCACCGCACTGTTCCAGTTGCATTTCCCCAGTTAATCCCAAATCTATCTGCAAAACTGATTACATCACGCCCAAAATAACCTGAAACATACAGGTGATTTTTACTATTGAATTTATAATTGAATTTCGCATTGAGGTCGTAGAAATACAGTTTATTGCTTTTTACTGCATCATTGGAAGATAGTTTTAAAAAAAGGTCAGCGTAAGTACGTCGCCCTGAAATCAGAAAAGAGCTTTTATCTTTTACAATTGGACCTTCAATATTAAGTCTCGAAGCTATCAATCCAATTCCACCACCAACATGGAATTTCTGGTTGTTACCCTCTTTCATTTTAATGTCCAATACGGAAGAAATGCGCCCTCCATATTCTGAAGGTGCTGTTCCTTTATAAAGTGTCACATCTTTTATGGCATCACTATTAAACGTTGAAAAGAAACCCAATAAGTGATTCACATTGTAAACGGCAGCCTCGTCGAGTAATATTAAATTTTGAGAATTATCTCCTCCTCTAACATACAGTCCACCATTTCCTTCACCCAAAGACTTTACACCTGGCAACAGCTGAAGTGTTTTCACTATATCTTGTTCCCCAAAAAGGACCGGAATTTTCTTTATTTGATTCAAATCCAGTCGCTCAACTCCCATTTCGTAGGAAGTAACATTGTCATTGGATCGAGTTGCATTAATTTCTACTTCACCTATCATTTTACCCTCAGGTAGCAGTTGAATATCAAGAAATTTATCTTGCTTGAAATCAATACTTACCTCCTCTTTATGATAACCAAAAGCACTGATTACTATTGTAAAAGATCCTTCAAGCAATGATAAAGAATAAAAGCCATAGTCATTGCTTGCCGTACCTATAATTGGATTCTCTTTTATTGCAACCGTTGCGCCAATAATTGTTTCTCCAGATAGCGAGTCTGTTATTGTTCCGCTCATGATCCAATTTGTTTGAGCTGTAGTTTTCGAGGAGAAAAACAGCAAGAGAAAAAACAATTTAATAATCTTCATCTGATTTTTTTTTCAAATCTAGTTGCATCCCAAAGCAATTAAAATAAAACTCGGTGATTGAGTGAATTGTCTCGGTAATCAACTCTTATTAATCTACTTGATCAAACTCAACCCTTCAGTAGCTGCTGTATCATCAGGATAGTTGAGGAGGACTTTATTGAATAACAAGGATGCTTCGCTTGTTTTTCCTAAAAAATAATTTGTCCATGCACTCATGAGTAAAATATCATAATCAAATGGATTGAGTGCCAAAGACTCATCGAAGTGTGTTTTTGCTGTTGTATAATTTTTTCTATAATAATAAATTGATCCTAAGTAGTAATGAGCAAAACTATTATTCACATCTAATTTTAAAATGCTTAGATAGATTTTCTCAAGAGTCACCCAATCCTGTTTCTCGCCATAAACTCCCGCAATACCCCAAAGAGGCTCAGTTGCGTCTGGCTTTAATTGAATTGCCTTTGTATAATAGTTGATGGATTGTACGTAATCGGTTGCTAAAAAGTATAGCCATCCGATTCGAAGATTTAATTCGTAGGAATCTTCAGTATAAACTGTTAACAGTTCCTTCGTTGCGTTACCGTAGTTATTTTCCTGTTCCAACGCATAACTCTTCTTAAAAGCACTTTGAAGTTCTGTTGGTGTTTGAGCCACGAGTTGATTTGTTCCTGCAAAAAAGCATACAAATCCAATTGTTTTCAACATGTTCATTTTCTGTAGTTTTAATAATTAATCATTTAGTCAATGATATCATTCATTAATGAAAAGTAATTTGGAAAACAGGAGATGCCAAAAATGATCGGTAATTGGCTGAAATGTATCGGTTAAGAGATTTTTTTCATTTATTTTAACTCAGAGTATCAGGTTATTTTATCAAACTCAATCCTTCAGTTGCAGAAGCATCACCTGGGTGATTAAGTAGAACTTTATTGAAAAGCACTTTTGCCTCACTCATGTTTCCAAGAAAATAATTTGTCCAACCACTCATCAATAGAATATTATAGTCAAACGGATTAAGATTTAACGAGACATCATAGTATTTCTTAGCAATAGTGTAGTTCTTTCTGTAATAGTAAATCGATCCCATGTGGTAATTGGCAATACTATTTTTAGGATCTAATTTTAAAATCGATTTATACGTTTTCTCAACATTTATCCAGTCTTCTTTCGCACTATACGGCCCTACAACACCCCACAATGGCTCAGTAGCAACGGGCATCAATTGTATCGCTTTTTTGTAATAACTTATTGATTTATCATAACTAGCCATTGCATAATATAACCAGCCTATTCGAAGATTGATTTCGTAAGAACTCTCTTTGTAGATAGCTAGCAATTCCTTTATTGCGTCACCGAATTTTTTCTCTTGTTCTAACTTGTAACTTTTGGTAAAAGCTGCTTGAAGTTCTTCCTGTGTTTGCGCAAAAGAAGAATTTGTACCTACAAAAAAGCATACAAATAAGAGTGTTTTTAAAATTTCCATTGCAGTGTTGTTTTGATCAAATGATTGAAATAATTTGCGGTCACCAATTCGCTATTTGTTGAGGTTAGATAGCGAGAATAAGAACTTTCTCTTTGTTGGATGGTATAAGAAGGTATAATACTAAATCGACCAAATGTGAGCCTTAAATTCGCCTCGCCAAGAAACAAAATTGGTTCAATCGTATTGAAGGCAAATATTCCAGCTTCAGTTAAATAATTTGAATGATTACCATAACTAACCTTTACTTCATACCATAAATTTTTAAAGATCATTCCTCCTATTTTTTGCGAAAGAATGGATTGATTGGTGCCATCATTATTTAGCCACGAATACGAACTAACTGTATATAATTTCGTGTTGCCAAATGGATACCAACCAATAGCACCTTCAAGTTGTACTTGTTGAAAACCACCCAGATTAGCCCATGATCCTGTTATTCCAACACTCAAATTTCTGATACGTTTACTTCCATATACTATTCCAGAAAAGGCATTATTGGTAACATTGACATTACTATAAGATATAGCGAATGTGGAGGAATTAAGTTTCGCCGTTAGAAAGGTTCCATTTTCATAGTAATAACCAAATGAACCTCCAACAGTCCAATTTTTTGGGAAAACATAGTTTGCTCCAACATTGTATTGAAATGTATTTGTTGTATAGGAATCTCTTTTCTCTTGTGTGAATTTCGATTGTACAATTCCTACAGATTCAATAGAATAACCAGTGAAACTATTAAACACTGAAAGTCGATTCAACAACCGATTTTTCAAATATACATTTGCTATCAAATTGTTTCCTTGAACATTATTCTCTACATAAAGTGCATTTCCTAAAAAATTAACGCCTTCACTTAGGGAAATTTGATCGTTTAAAGACATGCCTAAAGTCACTCCGACAACATCCATTGTACTCGCGACATCAAGCGCTTTGATTTTTTTGAATCCCACTTTTTGTTGCATACGCAAATTGAATTTTGAGGCTAAATCATACGCATCTTCGGTTCGTAAACTGTTTATGTAGGTATAATACAAGTATTCTTGAACAACAGAATCTGCAGGGTTCATTTCATACGCTCTACTAAAATGAATTTGGGCTTTGTCGAAGTTATTTTGCTCGTAAAAGGAAATTCCTAACCGCATCCTCAAGTAGTAAAAATCAATTTCGTTGTTTAATGCTGCTTTTGCTGTTTTCTGCAATTGCTTATAATCCTTTCGAACATATTGTTGATAGGTTAAGCTATCTATTTCTGCATAATTCCAATTGGTTTGAGCAATTGAGAATCCGTTAACAAGAAACACGATGATGACTAATATAATTCGCATAAATAGCTGTGTGTAATATCGTTTTTATAAACTTTAAATTGATGCATCTTTTTATTGTCAAACAGTATTTCAAATGTTCGTTCTTTTATTTTTTGATTAAATACTTTACCTACAGCCTTCGTACGATACAAGATTGTTTTCGGAGAATGAGGGCTGTCAAACTCCACACATTCGGCTTTGTATTCAGCTTTTATAAACAGGTAAAATGGAGCAATAATATCTTGAATAACTAGCAGGAATTTATTGCTGAAATGCATTAATGGATAAGTATCAGTAAGTGAAATGTCTGAATAACACCCCAACAAAACGCGATAATTTGCAAGGTAAAAATCGAACAAAAGTGATTGTTGACTTCCTTCAAAATCATAACAACAGAATAAAATACCATCATTAAAAAACCAAAGTGTTGATTTCGTTGTTGCGCAGTGAATGAATGTTCTGTTTAAATCATCCGTTGCAATTTTCCATTCGATCGATTTTGACGTTTTTATGTTCATCATTCGTAGCGTTCTGCCTGGCTGAAAATCATAACTTTTAAGTAATAATTCAGTTGTTTCAACATTCGAGATTCGAGTGTTTTCTATTGGCACTTCAAATGATCTTAAAACCCTTTTATCTTCTGTTTGATCTAGAAAATAAGCAAATGGATATGGAATTGGTTTTTCACCAACATTAGGTGTAAGTTGAAGTTGAAAATGCACATGAGGTTCAGGAGAGCGGCCTGAATTACCGCATGTTGCTAATACAGTTCCTCGTTTTACAAATTCACCAACTCGCACTTTTATACTATCTTTTTTTAAATGAGAAAGCTGAGAAAACAGTCCGTTTTGATGATTCAATATGAGTGTGTTTCCCCAATTATTGCGCATGTCAACTTCATTTATTTCATTATCATCCAAATGATCTATGATGTCAAAAATATATCCGTCGCTTGGCGCGAGTACTGGTTTATTGTAACAAAAAAAATCTTCACACGAAGTTCCTGGGAATTCGTAAGTTTGGTCTTCATGATTGACAATCACAAAATCCAATGCCTTACTCCATTCCCCTAAATGCGTAATTGTGCCATCATAGCCTTGGCTCACTTTCCACTCACCCCAAAATGGAAGCGTTATTTTCGCTAAATGGGCATTTTTAAATCTTTGAGTAGCTGACACATGCTTGTAAATGGTTTTTTCTGCCGAATAATATTGGATTCCAGCCAAATGTAAAAAACGATGAAGCAATCGATGATGCAGGAAAAAGAGGCATAATATTGTCAGAAGACTAAAGGAGAGCGTATAAGCCTTTAACTGAAATACAGCTAATGCTTTTCCAAGACTAATATGCATCATACATACAATAGGAGTTAGCAGTATCAGCGCTACATAATTCCATTTATTTGGAACTAAATAAAATGCTCCTAGTGCGATATACAAGAAAATAAAATTACTCCCTATCAAATGTTCAGTTAATAGTTCAGTTGGAATGCCCAACAAATCAAAGACAACAAATGCTGTAATAAACCCAAGAAATGAAAGTAAAAAAGCAATTCTGGAGAAGTATAGTAAACCACATGCAATTATAATTCCAGCTAGAATTGAACTTTGAAAAAAGGTGGCTGATAAAGTTTTAAAAAAACTGTAAATAACTTCGGGAAGAGCTAAGTTATCCAAACTATGTGCAAACACGTAAATAGATGACACTGAATCAAGTGCCTCATTATTTGCTGTATAGACATATTGTTCTTGTAATTCGACTAATGAAAAAGAACCCGCTGCTAAATAAACACACCAATAGGTGAACAGGAAAGGCAAACTCAAAAATGGAAGTTTATATTTCCCTAAAATAGTTGCCAACCAAAGTGTATGAAATAGTAATAACAAGACTGCACTAAAGAACAATATTGCAAATGCACCGTTGAATTTATATTCGAATCCCAATGCTAACCCAAGCAAAAGCGAGTTAAAACCATATACTCCTTTTTCAATTTCTTGGAGAGACAAACTGAAAACAAGAGCAAAAATAGTTATCAAAACAACAGCGCTTAACCCGCAAATGCCTAGGTATGGATCAATAAATGTAACTGCCATAATAATGACAGCTAACAACCTGTTTAATGAAAAAAACAGTTGTGCATAACTATTAAAAATGCTATTCCCCCAATATAGCAGATGACTTCTCACTGGTTATTATAATTTAAAATTCAACAGATGTTTTGGCACTTTTTCGTATCGAAGCATGGTATCTAGCGACTCATTTTCTCGAACAATATGTGGTGAACCATCCATACCGATCATGACCACTTTTGGTCGCATTTGGATAAACTGCATCCATTGTGTCATATTATAAGCTCCAACACGGTGCACAACCACCTGATCTCCTTTATTGAGTAAGGGTAAATTGATGCTTTCTCGTACCACATCAATATTCATGCATAAAGGACCGTACATGACCATATCTTCTGTTTGTGCAGACAGTTCCTGCGCAGGAGAAATCCGATGATCATACCAAAAAGCAGTAAACAATAAATTGACACCAAAATCCATAATTGTTGCCCTTCTGCCATCACTTAAACGTTTGATAGCAATGACTGAACCTAATAAATAAGCAGCATCATCTACCAATGCTCTCCCTGTTTCTAAAAAAAGTATTGGTAATTCATCAGGTTTGAAACCAAAATTCAAAATGGTTGATGTGATTGATTCTGCGTAATCGTCCATTGAAGGAATAATATCTCCACCTTGTAAATAAGAGCCTTTCAAAGTGTTGGCAGATGCAAAGCCACCGCCAAGATCAATGTATTCTATTTGTTTGTTATAACTGCGTTTGATACTCACCACTAAATCACACAATTTTCCGGTTGCAATTGCATAAGCGTTTGTACTCAACATATATGTACCTATGTGACAATGCAAGCCAACTAATTCCATTTCTGGGTGAACAAAGATTTTATTGATTGCACTCCAAGCAGATCCATCTTCATAATTAAATCCAAAACGATCCCAAATTGGGTAAATACCCGTATCCATATTGACACGTATGGCAACCCGCGCTTTTTGTTTTGATTCTTGGAGTATTTCTGCCAATAAGTAAAGTTCATCGAAATGATCAATATGAATCATCGAATTATGCTCAATAGCTCTTCGCAAATCACTTTCGGTTTTATCTGGGCCATTAAAAATTATTTTAGTACCCGGAACTCCGTTCCTTAGTGCTTTTTCGTATTCAAAAATCGAAACTACTTCAGCCCATGATCCCTCAGAATGATAGGTATTGCAGACTGCATTAAGATAATTGGTTTTATAACTCCAGGCAAATTGTACTTTGGGATAACGCGATTTGAATGCACGTAACGCGTTTTTATACCGATCACGAATGGTTCGTTCAGAAATCACAAAACAGGGAGATCCATAATCCGCAATTAACTTTTTCACAGGAACTCCGTCAATTTGGGTTACTGGTGTATATTCGGTGCGTGTACCGAATTTATTCATAGAGCCTGTATTTAACTTCGTTATTACAGGTCTTTCGTATGCTAGTTTTGTCATATCTAAAAATTTTGACTTATAATTCTCCAGTGGTGGCTATTTTTTCAAATTCACTTAATGGAACGATTTGGTCGTAACTGTAACGCACAAACATTTTCCCAACATCATATTTAGTATAGGGAATGACCGTTTCACCTAATGCCATGCGTACTAAGGCTTCAGGATGGTTTTGCCCACATCCAACAGCTAAGTAAACCCATGCTGGAAAACGCGGGTTCATTTCTAATAAATAATAGTCGCCTTCTTTGGTTTTTATGAATTCCAATTCGCAACCACCTCTCCATTTTGAATTGGAAATAACAGTACGGGCTATCTGCACTAATTCTTCATCTTCTAAGGCAATGCCTGCCCATGCTTTACCTTTATCCGTTATATAGAGTTTACGCATAGGAATTGCTCCTATACAATTGCCTTTTCCGTCACCAATTGCAGTTACATTTACTTCGTTGCCAGTGATAAATTCCTGCAAAATAATTGGCAATCCCCATTTAGCAGAAATCTTATGAAAATAGGATACAGCTTGCTCAGGAGTAGCTGCTATAGATGCATCGTAATACTTTCCTTTAACAACTAATGGGTAAGTCAACTCCTCTTCTATGTTATAAATTTCAGCTGTAGAGAAAATCATTTTGGCAAATGGAACTTTTACCTCATTGGTTTCTCCAAATTCAAACAAAACGGATTTGTGTCGCGATTCAAACTGCTCTTGTGATGGCAAAAATGTTGCAATGTTATAAGCTTGATTCAGTATGTTTGATAGTTTAATAAAACTATGCAACTCTGCATCGAAATTAGGTATTATAACATCTAACTTCTCAATCTTATGAATGAATACTAATCGTTCTAATAATATCTCTGTGCCCGATGAAGGTATGGGAATCTGATAGGATTTATCAACCAAATCATGCATATATAATCCTGGTTCCAAGGTATCGTAACTCAATCCAATGATTCTTACATCAAACAAATCACTCTCTCGTAATGCTCTGATTACTGGAATTCCAGGACCGGGTGAGTCAATGTTATTGAGACCAGTAACTCCTATCGTAATTTTACGCTTTATCATCATCCATTAGAATTTGGTAATTCCGGAGCATCAACAAGAAATCAGTCAGGTCTTTTTCAACAGTTTGTCTATCAACACTAAATTCGTCTACTAATTGGCTGACTATTTCCCCCTGACTAATTCCTAGTTGCAATATTCTTAGAATGGCTTGTCCTACTTGATTTGTACTAAATGAATCTCCACTTAATGGATTAAAGACAAATCCAGTTTCGCTAATTGCAATATTTTTATTGATATGCATTCTATTCACTATTGGTATTCCACGAAGTTGCAGTATTGATTACTAAACTAAAAATGGTGTCGGTGAAGAAGTAAATTGTATCGGTTTTGAGCATTTACAATGCATTACTATCCGATTAATAATCGACAATTGGAATAGGTAGGTTTCTTTCAGAGCCTGTTTAAAATTGTTTGATAAGATAAATTATTAAGCCATTTTGAGCGAGATGAGGCAAATTTTGGAGCCATGGCTGGCGACTCTGGTGAAAGAAGAAGCATAGCTTTTGAAGACGAGAATGCCCCGAACTGAGGGGCAAAACTCGAGGTAATCGAACGAAATTGTAGCCAAAATGGCTTATAAGAATGAAATCAACAAAGAAGGTGATTTCCCATTGATGAATAATACTTGTCCGTTTTAAAAATTTTGTTTGATATATGCTTTAAAAAAATCCTTTTCATAACTCGATCCAATAGGAATTTCTGTTACACCTAAAGAAATTGATTTTCCACGTACTGATTCAATTTTAGTTAATGGAACAACGAATGATCGATGAACACGAATGAATTCAGAAACAGGTAGTTTTTCGATCAGTTTTTTCATACTCATCAAAGTAAGAATTGATTTTTTCCCCAGAATATGAATTCGGATGTAATCATCCATTGTTTCAAAATAAAGTATCTCAGAAAATGAAATTTTAACGAGTGCATATTCTGATCTTACATACAAGTAATTTCGTGCTTCTTGATTCGAGTTTTGTAACAATTCAAACTGTTTTTTAGCCTTTGTACAAGCGTCTAAAAAACGAGGGAATTCAATCGGTTTTAATACATAATCTAAGGCTGAAACATTAAATCCTTCAACCGCATATTGACTAAAGGCGGTAGTGAAAACAACCATTAATTCAGGATTCAGTGTTTTATAGAAATCAATACCATTTGCATCGGGCATTTGAATATCCAAAAAAAGTAGATCGACGGGAAATCTGCGCAAGTATAATTTTGCTTGTGATAGTTGGGTAAATGTTTTCTCTAAGTGAATAAATGGTATTTTTTCGCACCAAGTTTTAATAACCTCAAGTGCAAATGGTTCATCATCTATTGCGATACAATTAATCATGATAAGATGATATTAAGATGAACTTCAAAATGACTTAGTGAATCTACAATTTCTAATTGATGAGCATTTGGATAAGATAACTCTAGACGCTTTTTTGTGGTCTTTATTCCTGTATTTGTTGACTCACTAATATTATTTGGAGATTTAATCTTGTCATTTTTGGTGGTTAAAATCAGTTGTCCATTTCTTATTTCAATTTTGATCCAGATGGTTGTTTCTAGTTCTGTACTCACACCGTATTTGAAGGCATTCTCAATAAACGAAATAAATAAAAATGGTTCGATCTTTTTATCAGTAGTTTCACCAATTACTTCAAAAATTAAATTCGTTTTAGTTGTCAATCGTGCCTCTTGCAAATCCAAATAATTTTTCAAGTAGTTTAATTCATTAACTAATGGAACTTTGTCTTCCCCGACATCTGTTATGACATAACGCATAATTCCAGCTATTTTCGCAACATTATCAGCTGTTTCGTTGGACTTCATAAGTGCTTGTGCGTAAATAACATTAAGTGTGTTAAAAAGAAAATGCGGATCAATCTGAGCTTTCAATAATTGCAATTCTGCTAAAACTCGATTTGTTTCCATTGTTACGTGGCGCTTGTAAAAACTCAAGCCAAAAGACACACCAAAAATAAGAACAAACCGAAAGTGATAATTCACAAAAAAGAATGAATTTATTATTGGCTTCGTATTAAATTGTATAGAAAACACAGTATTTACTGTTTTAACTGCAATTATTACTAAAAGAGTAAACAAAAAAATTGATAGTAAATACATTCCTATTTTCTTTTGAAAAGCAAACCGCGGAATCGCATATAAATAATTGTAATAAAAGAAAAGGATGGAAAAACAACTTGAAATAACGTAAGAAACAACATAAGCGTCATCGCTTTTTATGATTTCAATTGGTTGATCAATTACAAAAAAAGGCAAAAACAGGTAAATAATCCAAATGATAACTTGAATCAATATGTGTATTTTTTTATTACTCAACATTCACAATAAAAATACCGAATCTAATGGTGATAATTGCATTTAATAGGAGTTAAAAACAATTGTATCGGGGAATCGTATTGAACAACTAAAATTGATTACTGTTATTTTTGATCAAACAATTTGTTCTGATTTCAAATTTAGTTTCAGAATTCAATTCCAAATGTGATTCGTCTTTAGCGAAGCGATTTTACGAGTACCAACCTCGATGGATTAGTCAACTAGAACTGTATTGTTATTGCCAAATTAAGAACACAGAATAGGTGTTTGAACAATATATAAAATTGTATTGAGGTTACACTAGTTTCACTACCTTCGTACAAACACAACTCAATGAATCGTCTGATTAGCCTATTATTGATCACTTTGAGCCTCCCATTATTCGGGCAGGACTTCCTTGATCAACACCTGGGAGCTTATCGTGGACAATTGCATCTATGTTTCCCGAATCGTCCGGTTGATTCCGTTCAATTTGAATTGATCTTGCAAGCAACAGGAAAGAATGGCCGCTGGACAAATACGGTTCGTTACTTAGGCCCTGATGGCAGCGTGGGACAGGTAAAAGACTACGACCTCATAAAAGATTCCGTGTTCAATGACGATATACACTTCATACTCGACGAAAAAGACGGCATTTTTATAACAGAAACACGCATTGGGAATACCTTTTATGCTAATTACACAGTTGATGGAATGTTTTATATTGTTTCCACAACCTATAATGGAAATTACATCGATTACGAACTCAGTTGTTACACAAGTGACGACAAACGTGAAAGTTCAAGTGAACCAGATGAAGAAAATGTAATATGGAAGGTTGATTCCTTTCAGTTGATGACTGTTCAAAAAGGCCGATTATATAAGCAAAAAACCGAATGAAAGTCCACCTGATTTTACTTCTTCTTTTAAGTGCTCTAATTGGTTGCCGAACTCCTAAACCCATTGCACCTATTGCACCTGTTGTTAGTGAACAAAAAGCCCCGTTGCCCGAACAACCTGTTTCAACAATCGTGTTACCTATTTCCGTTGACATCAGTAGTTACTACAAATTGGCCGATGAACAAGTTGATTACAAATTTGATGGAGGCGAACAACAATGCAGCGGTGTTTCCTACAGCTATCATTTTGAACGCGATCCGATGAATCTGACGATCAATGACAGCACAGTCGATATCAATGTTTCCGGAAAATACCGTCTTAAACTCAACTATTGTCCGGAATGTGCATCCATATTTTCAGACGAGCCGCATTGCATCATTCCCCGTCTTTATTTCAGTTGTGGGTATGATGAACCGATGAGACGTATGAAATTGCAATACCATTCACAATTCAACCTGACAAGTGATTACGGCATTCGTACGACAACAAAACTGACACAACTCAAAGCACTCGATCCATGTGAAGTGAGTTTCATCGAGTACGATATTACCGATGAATTGGTGAAAGAAGTTAGAAAAGAATTGGTAAAACTGGCCACCGACATTGACAAACAAACGGCTGCTATTTCCTTTAAAAAAGAAGCTTCGGATTTGTGGAATCAAGCAGTTACCGCTATCGAAATTCCCGGATATGGTTTTGTGCAATTACAACCGACCTCACTTCAGCTTACAAAGCCAACAATTCGGAACAACATTCTCAATACTTCGCTAGTCATGGAAGCGAAACCAATGTTTTTCAGCAACAAACCCGAAGAACACACCAACCCGCTTCCGCCATTAAAGCTAACCGAATCTGTTCCAAACGATACCTTAAAACTGACTGCAGATTTGCATCTGCGTTACGATTCCCTTTCGGTGATCATGAACCGCTACATTAGCGGCACCAAACTAGTCATTAAAAAGCGTGAAATTATTCTTGACAGTGTTCTTATTGCAGGCGCCAACAATCAGCAACTCATTTTTAAAGTTGGCTTTTCAGGCGATCAAAAAGGAGTCTTGTACATCACAGGAAAACCCGAATTCAATGCACTACTACAGCAAATTGAACTCACGGAAGTCGATTTTGATATCGAAACCAAAAGTACCTTACTTAAAACCGCCGAATGGTTGTTTTCTGATCGTATTCTAGAAGAAATCAGCAAAAACAGCAAACAAGACCTCAAACCACAACTGGATTTATTGCTAAGCGAACTCAATAAATCACTGTACATCGAAAAAGAAGGATTTGTGATCACTGGAAAAATGACCGACTTGTTAGTAGATCAGGTTTATCCCGAAACGGAACAATTGATCGTTCGTGTTTCCAGCAAAGGAAAATTGAGCCTAAGCAATATCAAGAATTAACCATGTGCTTCGCAACAGGCGGAAAACAGCTGTAGAGCGCCATTTTAAGCTCATCTTCCATATCCAAAGAATCAATAGCGGCTTTCATGCAGCGAAGCCATTCTTCGCCAGCTTCAGGAGTAATTCGATGCGGAAGGTGACGCATGCGCATTCGGGGATGCCCGTAAGTCTCTGTGTAAAGCTGTGGTCCGCCCAAAAACTGAGTTAAAAAGGCTTCCTGCTTTTCTTTGACCGTTTCTTTATCGGTTTGAAACAACATACCAATTACCGGAGAACTGAAAACACGCTCATAAAACCTATTTACCAATAAATGCAGACGCTCCCTGCCAATTCTATCGTACAACGACTCCATCCGTTCAACTATTATTTTTCACCTTTTGTAATCAGCATTATTTCCTTATCAAGAAAACTGGCACAAAGTTAGTTAGGAAGCTGAAAGAATCGAGCAGAATTGCCTGCTATTCTAGTAAAAACTGTATTTTTGTGCCCACGATGAAACTTCTGTTGCTCATTTCGTTACTACTTGTGCAAACGGTTGTCTTTTCTCAAGAAGAGACTCAACCGAGTATTTCCGATGCCATATCGGATTGCGCTGGAGCATCCAATATTTTGCAACCCGGAAGTTACTCCTTGCAATTCACTAGTAAAGGTGGCGCTATCAAAGACTTGGCAGCATATCCATCCTTGTCAAATGTTCAGGAGAAAAATTCACTTTGGTGTTCATTCATTGCTCCATACAACGGTCGTTTCACCCTCACGGCCGACGCCACAATGGGACCTTTGCAAATGATCATTTTCGAAAATGAAACCAAAGATATCTGCGAAGACATTTACAAAGGAAAAGCTGAAATACGTCGGTTGATTTTGTCTAAAGATCAACATGTGGGCTTAGATTTAGTTACGTCTGACAACACACTTTATCCAATCGATATGATTGCAGGAAAGCACATCATGCTGTGTTTTCTTAATATTCCGAAAGAAAAACCAACACTCGAATTGCACGTAGCTTTTGAACCTACCGACGGTGAAATGAAAGAACCCGGGCAAGGAGAAAACAGCAAAATTGTAGATCTGCGCAAACAACCTAGCGATCCTGCACTCAATATCCTGATTCGTGATGTTGAAACAGGAAATCCTGTACTGGCGAATCTTGCAATTACCGGAATCAAAGACATTCAGGCGCTTTACAGCGGTTCCGATTTTTACATTTCTGTTGATCGCTCCGGTAAAATTCAATTGAAAATTGATGCGGAAGGCTATTTCTTTGTAGACCGCGAAGAACCCGTTTCTGCCAACTCTGACAACGAAATTGTGGTGTGGATGGAACCATTGGGTGAAGGGAAAAGTATGCAGATCGACGAGATCGAGTTTATTCCCGGATCCAGCGAATTTTTATCAACTTCGGAAACAAAACTACGTCGACTTAAAGATTTCCTTGCGCTCAACTCTGCCGTTAAAGTAGAAATTCAAGGTCATGTTCACGCCAGCGGAGAAAACACCTTTGCCGGTCAAAAACTTTCCGAAGCTCGAGCGAAACGCGTTGTCAATTACCTCGTTGAAAACGGTATAGACAAAAGTCGTTTGACATCTGTTGGTCTCGGAAACACCAAACCTATTTACCCGGACGCAAAATTTGCTTACGAAGAGCAGGCCAACAGACGGGTGGAAGTAAAAGTCCTTTAAAAAAATTTCGTTTTCTTTTATTCAAAATCCTTCTTTTAAGTTGGCTAACTAACAAATGTTTTTCGTTTGTTTTCATTTTAAAAAATGATTACTATCTTGTTCACCTCAAAGACATTATAACTAGATTATTCACTTAAAAACCAATAATATGTCTACTTACGAAGAAGCTTATGAGCGCTTTACATCCGAGTTGAATGAGATGGGATTCACGCATCACCCGGAATTGTATCATGCTATTGCCAAACACCTTGGTCCATCCATTCACAATGAAGATTCATCATTGGTTGCCTGTGGTCAGCCAGAAGAAATGGAAACTGTCAAAAACGAATTTCTAATCGGCAAATTAGGATTGGAAGATCGTCCCGCGCTGGATGCTGCTATTCAACAGGTTTGTGGAGCAATGGGCGGATCGAATTCCAACAAACACAGAGCTTCTTTTTATTACTTGCTAGTTGCAATCCTTCAAAAAGAACATGTGTTTATTGATACAAAAGAAAAATAAATCAGATACCTAATAAAAATGCCTCCTGAAAACCGGGAGGCATTGTTGTTTTATGAAGAATCCTAATTTGAATTGATCGTCTTTATTCATTATTCAATTGTTGACTTAAAAAGAAACTCAATAGAAGCCAACTGACCGCGCAATAGGCGAATGTCTTCACGTAATTCATCTACAGTGAATTGCTGAGAAGCATTAATTCCAAAGGCATTGATCCCACTCCACCATGAATGTTTTCGTTGTTTTTCTTCAACTTTCAAACCACTTAAGTCAACTATCCTGCTTCTTAATTCTAATGACAAAAAGTTGTATTCGGTTAACCAATTATTTTTCAGTCGATCCAGGCTGTCATTAAAAGATTCAAAATCTTCAGCCTCACCTCTGCTAATCAAAAAGTCAACTTGTGCCTGCATTCGTTGCACAGAGATTAAAAAATCAGTTGGAGATCTACTCATTTTGATAATTCCGCAAACACCGAAGCCAGTACCGATTCATCAACCAATTCAGGAATAGTCACCTTTAATCGCGGCTCTTGCTCCATGGCACGTTTAATTGCGAAAATAGCACCTTCATTACGTGCCCAATTGCGTCGGGCTATTCCGTTGTTCACATCCCAGTGCAACATCATTGTAAGGCGTCTGTGAGCGTCTTGTGAGCCATCTAGCAGCATTCCGAAGCCGCCGTTAATCACTTCGCCCCAACCTACACCACCACCGTTATGGATGGAAACCCACGTTGCACCGCGAAAAGAATCGCCAATCACGTTTTGTATCGCCATATCGGCAGTAAAGCGTGAACCGTCATAAATATTAGAGGTCTCGCGGTAAGGTGAATCGGTTCCGGAAACATCATGGTGGTCACGGCCAAGCACAACAGGTCCTATTTCCCCATCTGCAATGGCTTGATTAAACGCCGCCGCGATTTTCATACGTCCTTCTGCATCTGCATACAAAATGCGCGCCTGAGAGCCTACAACCAGTTTATTTTCCTTTGCACCTTTGATCCATTGAATATTGTCAGCCATTTGTTGCTGAATTTCAGCAGGACTGCTTTTCATCATTTCTTCCAATACATCGCAAGCGATTTTATCTGTAGCAGCTAAATCCTCCGGTTTCCCTGAAGCACAAACCCATCTGAACGGCCCGAATCCATAGTCGAAACACATTGGCCCCATGATATCTTGCACGTACGAAGGATACCTGAAATCAATTCCATTATCGGCCATGATCTCAGCTCCGGCACGTGAGGCTTCCAATAAAAACGCATTTCCATAATCAAAGAAATAGGTGCCTTTTGCTGTATGTCGATTGATCGCTGCAGCGTGACGAATCAAGGTTGATTGTACTTTTTGTTTGAACAATTCAGGTTCTTCGGCCATTAATCGGTTCGATTCCTCAAAACTGAGATCCACCGGATAATACCCTCCTGCCCATGGATTGTGCAAAGAAGTTTGGTCAGATCCCAAATCAATGTGCAATCCTTCCGAGTCGAATTTCTCCCAAACGGAAACGATATTCCCCAAATAAGCAATGGAAACCACTTCTTTTCGGGCTTGAGCCTCTCGAACACGAATCACCAATTGATCCAAATCTTCAATAATCTCATTCACCCAACCTTGCTCATGTCGTATACGTGTGATCTTCGGATTCACTTCGGCGCATACCGTAATGCATCCTGCAATCGTACCTGCTTTCGGTTGTGCTCCAGACATTCCTCCGAGTCCTGAAGTTACAAAGAGCGCTCCTGTAGGTTCCTTTTTTATTTTGCGAAAGCCGTTCAATACCGTAATCGTGGTACCGTGTACAATTCCTTGCGGACCAATGTACATATAAGAACCGGCAGTCATTTGACCGTATTGAGTCACACCGAGTGCGTTGAATTTTTCCCAATCATCCGGTTTAGAATAATTCGGGATCATCATTCCGTTGGTTACTACCACCCGCGGCGCATCTTTGTGAGAAGGAAAAAGCCCCATTGGATGTCCGGAATACATTACCAAGGTTTGTTCATCGGTCATTTCCGACAAGTATTTCATGCACAAACGATACTGAATCCAGTTTTGAAAAACAGCTCCGTTTCCACCATACGTAATCAATTCGTGCGGATGTTGAGCCACTGCATGATCCAGGTTGTTCTGTATCATTAGCATAATAGCTTTTGCTTGTTCCGATTTTCCGGGATAATCCGAAATAGGTCGGGCATAGATCGTGTAATCAGGTCTGTAACGGTGCATGTAAATTCGTCCAACAGTCTCCAACTCTTCCAAAAAGTCAACGATCAATTCCTGATGCTGTTCTTTTGGAAAGTAGCGCAGTGCGTTTTGAAGCGCCAGTTTCTTTTCTTCAGTCGATAGAATTTCCTTACGCTTAGGTGCGTGATTTACCGCAGGATCAACCGCTTTTTTAGCTGGAATAGCTGTTGGAATACCTTCTTGAATCGCCTGTTGGAATTCGGATACTGTCATGATGAACAATTTTCCTCAAAATTAACACGAAATTCAGCATCAGAAAGCCTTTAACCGAAAAATGAGTCCACAAAAAAGGGCTGTCGAAACCAACAGCCCTTGTTCTTAAATAGAAGATCGTTATCGGGTGACTGTCACTGTTCCCTGATAAACCAATTTTTTATCCGACAGAATATCTTTTGCACGAATAACCCATGTATACGAACCGTTTTTCACGATTTCGCCATGATAAGTTCCATCCCATTCGGCATCGATATCATGTGATTCCCATACCATCTCTCCCCAACGATTGAATACGTTTACTTCGAAATTGTAACGATCAACACCTTCCATGGTAATTGCCCATGTCTGGTTAAATTCGTCACCATCAGGAGTAAAGGAATTCGGAACGTAAATCAACACCTCCGGCATTACAGGAATTGTTCTGGTTGCCGTATCCTTGCAACCCAAATAAGAGGTCGAGATAAGTGTTACATCATAGTATCCTGTTAATCCGTCAGGGAAAACAGTTACCATATCTACGTTGGTTGAAGATCCCGGAGTTCCGCCGTTTACTGTCCACTCGTAAGTATCAGCTCCGATAGAATAGTTGGTCAATGACACTACTGTATTGAACATCGTTACCGGATCAGGACTCCATTTGAAATCGGCAATCGGTTTTGCATGTACATTCAGGAAGTTAATAAACGTTGTTGAATCGATACATCCGTCCGGAGAAGTCACGATCAATTGTACATCATAGGTTCCTGCATAAAGCGCTTCAGGATTGATCAGATCGGTGTTAAAGAACTCTTGTCCGTCACTGATTCTCCAGTATGTTGCAGCCGACATTGCAGGATCTGTTTGATTGGTCAATATAAACAACGCTGGCTCACATTTAACAGGTTCATCAACAGCAATTAAAGGAACCGGTACAGGAAGTGCTGTAATTTGTGTATTGATCACAAATGGTGTTGATTCGCAAGCATCATCTACCGTTACCGTGTAAACAGTAGTTACCGTAGGAGATTCTGTGATTGATGATGAAACACCGTTTTGAACAAAACCTGTAGACCAAGTATAGTTATAAGGTTGACCTATTCCGCCGCTTCCATTTACTGTAATCGTTGCCGGATAACCAGGACAAACCGATTGCGTAGGTGTGATCACTGCACTTAATGGCGGGCGAATTGTTACATCAATTGTTGCCGGTAATGAAGAACAACCGTTTTCGTTTACAGCTACCACTGTATAAGTAGTGTTAACGCTTGGCGAAACAGGTTGATTTGGCAACAATGAAGCTGAATGCGACCAGTTAAAAGTGTATGTAAGACCACCGATAGCAGAAGCAACCAACGAAGCAGTACCGTTTTCACAAATAAGTGTATCATTTGAAACGCTCACCACAACTGGTGCAGGATCAATAACTGTAACAGGAATACATATTTGGCAACCAAGTGCATTTCTGGCACATACAGTATAAGGACCCGCAGCAAAGCCAGCTTGTGTATTGGATGCAATCCATGTGGCTCCATTGTTGAAGCTATATTCTGTCGCTCCACTAGCTGTGATGGTAATTTGTCCATCGGCGATTCCTGCACAACTTGGGCTTGTTTGTGCCGCAGTTGCAGTCATTTGTGAAACTACTACTGTAAGTGTATCCCGGAAAGTTCCGCAAACGGTACTTGTTTCACGTAAGATAAACTTATACGTTCCCGGTTGACTTACGGTAACTGTAGGGTTCATATTACTGAAATTCGGAGAAAAAGTCGCCGTTGCCGGAGGAGATAATCCAGGAGGGACAATTGCCTGCCAGTTAGCCGTGTTAGAGGCCGAACTTGGTGTGCCACTCAAGTAGATTGGTGATCCTAAACAAACTGTTTGGTCAGGCCCTGCATTTGGAGTAGGCGGAGGAACAACCGTTATAGTAAACGAAATTGTATCGATGAAGTAAGGCGTTCCGGGAATAGAAGCTTGTTCAATCTCTACTTGGTAAGTAGTCGTAACAACAGGTGTTACAGTAACGTTAGGACCGGCATTCACATTCGGCACACCATTGGTTACCAACCATTCATAAGTCGGTGAAGGAAGGCCGCCAGTATTGATCACGACATTTGCAGAAGATCCTAAACAAATAGTTTGATTACCCGCAGCCGGATCACACGAAACGGTTGCCGTTCCACCGAAATCCAAATTAACATTACCACTCAAACCACTATAGTTCGACAAGCATAATACAAATGATTGACCTGCTGTAACAACTAGTGGCGCTTCGTAGCTTGTCCATGATCCATTCGGAGGAAGATTTCCTGCGGACGACATACCTGTATTTCCGTTACAACTTCCATTCCAGTTGCAGGCTACCGGAGGAAGGGTGTTTCCATTGATTCCGGCACAGGCATTTCCACCAACATTCGGCCACATAATCCAATCAAAACAGCCGGAATTTGTAGGAGTTCCACCGGCATCAACACCAATCATAGACCATTCCAATGTTCCGCTGCTCACCACATTAATGGTAATAAAGGTAGAACTGGTTTCACCACTCAATAAACACCCTGAGTTACCTCCGTTCGGGTTCATTGAAGGATTGGAAATACTTCCCGATGTAAAGTCGATAATGTTTGTTGCAGGGTTATTCGGCTCAATAGGGAAACTTGGAGTAGTACATCCCGGAACCGCATCAGTACAGTCATTCGGCTGTGCCCAAGAAATCACCGTTAATACGCAACAAAAAAGAAAAAGTAGTTGTGTTCTCATATTTAGTGGTTTTCGCAGTTAGTGAATGGGTATGGATTTACTTGATCAACACCATGCAAACCAACTTGAATGCAGGTAGCCTGATCGGCATACTCGCCAAGCCACGAAGAAAATTCGGTTTGTGTAAATGATGTTAAATCTTTGGTCACCAAAAAAGCTCTCTTAGTAGGCCAATCCAAACGCACAACGCTCACATAAGGATTGCTGCGTAATGATTCTTCCAATGCGCGAAAAGCAGGCTCGTCATTTATATCAAGCATGCATTGTGCAAAGTATTTCGGAGTCTGGCTGCTCTCTTGTGCATTCGAACCAAATGATAGTCCGAAAAAACAAATAATAACAATCAAGTATTTCATAAGTAACAATGTGTTTGGCTATTAAACGTATATTAATGTAGAAGGTTGTCTACAAGTTACAACGTTTATCTCAGTATTAAGGCAAATTTACAAAATCTTCACATTGTGTTAAATAAAAATAGGAGGGCAATCTTGCCCTCCTATCACTACCAATTCTATGTTATTCTAGATAAATCGAAACGATTTCCCAGGGTAATAAGCCGTTTCTCCTAACTCTTCTTCGATCCGTAATAGCTGATTATACTTGGCCATGCGATCACTTCGTGAAGCTGAACCTGTTTTAATCTGTCCGCAATTTAACGCCACTGCCAAATCGGCGATTGTATTATCCTCAGTTTCACCACTTCGGTGACTCATTACGGAAGTATAGCTGTTTCTTGTGGCTAATTGAACAGATTCTATTGTTTCCGTTAAAGAACCGATTTGATTTACTTTTACCAAAATCGAGTTGGCTACTCCCTGCTCAATTCCTTGGGCCAAACGCTTGGTATTGGTAACGAATAAATCGTCTCCTACCAATTGTACCTTCGTCCCCAATTGATCAGTCGCCATTTTCCAGCCATTCCAATCATCTTCGGCCAAACCGTCTTCGATGGACGCAATCGGGTATTGCTTGCACCAATCAGCCCAATAGTCTACCATTTCAGCTGACGTACGCGATTCACCGGTCGATTCGAACAAGTACAATCCTTTTTCGGCATTGTAAAACTCAGATGAGGCTGCGTCAAGCGCAATGTACACATCATGTCCTGGTTTGAATCCTGCTTTTTCAATGGCTTGAAGAACAACTTGAATGGCCTCCTCGTTGGAACCTAGGCTTGGCGCAAAACCACCTTCGTCACCTACATTTGTAGACATTCCCTGTGATTTCAAGACACTTTTCAAGTGGTGGAAAATCTCCGTTCCCCAACGCAATCCTTCCGAAAAAGAAGAGGCTCCGAACGGCATCACCATAAATTCTTGAATATCGATTTTGTTATCAGCGTGTGAACCTCCGTTCAAAATATTCATCATCGGAACCGGCATTGTAACAGCTCCAACACCTCCTACATAACGATAAAGGCTCAAACCTGCTTCTTGAGCTGCCGCTTTTGCCACAGCGAGTGAAACACCTAAAATAGCATTGGCCCCCAATTTTGATTTGTTCTCCGTTCCATCTAATTGAATGAGGTACGTATCGATGGCTTTTTGATCGAAAATGTCCATCCCCATCAATTCTTCATTGATAATGGTATTGACATTTTCTACCGCTTTCAAGACACCTTTACCTAGGTAAAACTTGTTGTCACCATCTCTCAATTCAACTGCCTCATGTACACCTGTGGATGCACCTGAAGGAACAGCAGCTCTTCCGATAACGCCATTAATTGTGTGAACATCTACTTCTACGGTTGGATTACCACGCGAATCCAAAATTTGTCGGCCAACAATACGTGAAATGTAACTCATCTTATTTCTGTTTCATATTAGTGATAAACTGATCGAATAAATACCTTGAATCGTGCGGACCTGCAGAAGCTTCAGGGTGATATTGTACCGAAAACACTGGCTTCCCCTTTAAAGCGATTCCTGCAATTGTATGGTCGTTGAGATGTTGATGTGTTACAACGATTGCCTCATTGGCAGTCACACTTTCTTTAGTAATCACAAAACCGTGATTTTGAGAAGTAATTTCACCTTTCCCTGTAAGCAAGTTTTTTATCGGGTGATTAATTCCACGGTGACCATTGAACATTTTTTCTGTTTTCAACCCTTGACTCAACCCAAGAATCTGGTGTCCCAAACAAATTCCGAACACTGGTTTTCCGCTATCAACGATGGCTTTCACCAAAGCAACTTCTTCGGGCATAGCCGAAGGATCGCCTGGTCCGTTGGAAAGCATAAATCCGTCTGGATTAAATGAAAGCATTTCTGCGAGAGTGGTTCTCATCGGAAATACGCGAACAAAACAGTCACGATCTACCAAACAACGAACAATATTTTGTTTTACGCCGAAATCTACCAATGCAACGCGGTAAGGCGCATCAGGATTTCCAGCTTCATAAGCTTCCTTTGTTGTCACCTTTGATGAAAGTTCAAGTCCTTCCATACTCGGAATTTCCTTCACCTGTGCTTTTAATGCCGCTTCATCAATATTTTCTGAAGAAATAATAGCATTCATAGCGCCTTTATGACGGATATGACGAACCAAAGCACGTGTATCAATATCAGTAATACCAACACGTTCATTGTTGATCAGGTAGTCGTCTAAGTTGGAAACACCTGAGGGGCGTGAATACACTTCGGCAAACTTTTTTGTTACCAGACCAGCTATTTTCACAGAAGAAGATTCTTTTTCTTCGGGATGCACACCATAGTTTCCGATATGTGCGGTTGTCATTATCAGAATTTGTCCGTAATAAGACGGATCTGTAAATACTTCCTGATAACCCGTCATTCCTGTATTAAAGGCTATTTCCCCCGTTGTTGTACCTGTTTTTCCGGTTGCTTTACCGTAAAAAACCGTTCCGTCTTCCAGAACAAGTACAGCAGGTTTACGTTCTTCCATGCTGTGATTTTTTTTGCAAAATTAGAATATTAAACTCAATCCTTATCCTTGTGTGCATAAAAAAAGGGTCTTACCGATAAACGACAAGACCCTTTTTCAATTATCATTGATCATTACTGATCATCTTTTTTTTCTTCTTCGTCGGCAGACGGTTCTTCTGTCGCTTCAGGTGCAACTTCTGCTTCAGGAGCTGCTTCTTCAGCAACCGGTGCTTCTTCTACCACTTCCGCAGCTGGAGTTTCCTCAACAACTTCAGCAGTTGTTTCTTCAACCACTACTGCTTCAGGTGTAGCTTCTTCTGTTGCCGTTTCATCAGCGGGAGCTGTTGTAGTTTTAGCAGCAGTACTTGATCCACCACGACGTGAACGACGAGTAGTTGCTTTCTTAGTTGTTTCGCTCAACATCAATTCGTTGAAGTCAACCAACTCGATCAAACACATTTCAGCGTTATCTCCCAAACGGTAGCCTGTACGGATGATACGTGTGTATCCTCCCGGACGGTCAGCAATTTTTGGAGCAACTGTACGGAACAATTCCGTTACTGCTTCTTTACTTTTTAAGTAAGAAAAAGCTGTACGACGAGCATGTGTTGTATCGTCTTTTGATTTCGTCAAAATCGGCTCAACATATACACGCAAAGCTTTTGCTTTTGCAATGGTTGTGTTAATACGTTTGTGTTCGATCAACGAACAAGCCATGTTAGACAACATTGCAGCTCTGTGCGCTGTTTGTCTACCGAGATGATTGAATTTTTTACCGTGTCTCATTTTTTTAAATTTCGTAAGTAACGGTTAGCTGGAACTACTATCGCATCATTCCAGCCACCTATCACGAGATTATTAACTTTAATTGCGATACTAGTCTTTATCTAATTTGTATTTTGCTACGTTCATTCCGAAGTTTAACCCTTTGGCATCAACAAGGTCTTCTAACTCCGTCAATGATTTCTTACCGAAGTTACGGAACTTCAACAAGTCATTTTTGTTGTATGAAACCAAGTCACCAAGAGTTTCAACGTCTGCAGCTTTCAAACAATTCAAGGCACGTACGGAAAGATCCATATCTACCAATTTTGTTTTAAGTAATTGACGCATGTGCAATGAAGTTTCGTCAAACTCTTCTGTTTCAGATTTCACTTCGCTATCCAACGTGATACGCTCATCGGAGAATAACATAAAGTGATGAATCAGAATTTTAGCTGCTTCTTTCAATGCATCTTTCGGATGAATAGAACCATCGGTTGTTACTTCAAGAACCAATTTCTCATAATCTGTTTTTTGTTCAACACGATAGTTTTCAATCGTGTATTTTACATTAACGATAGGTGTGAAAATGGAGTCAATAAAGATTGTTCCGAATGCTGCGTTTCCTGATTTATTTTCTTCAGCTGGCAAGTAACCTCTTCCTTTGACAATCGTTAATTCGATCTCCAATTTCACTGAAGACTCCATGTTACAGATTACCAAATCAGGATTAAGCACTTGGAATGCAGATGTAAATTTACCAAGATCACCGGCTGTCAGTTTATCCTGACCAGAAATTGAAACAACAACTGATTCGTTGTCTGTTCCTTCAATCTGTTGTTTGAAGCGAACTTGTTTTAAGTTCAAAACGATTTCGGTAACGTCTTCAACGACACCCTTCAATGTTGCGAACTCATGGTCAACACCTTCAATACGCACTGAAGAAATGGCGTAACCTTCTAATGAAGAAAGTAAGATACGACGTAATGCGTTTCCTACAGTGATTCCATATCCAGGTTCAAGCGGGCGGAACTCAAATTGTCCTTTGCGCTCATCCGACTGGATCATAATTACCTTATCAGGCTTTTGAAAATCTAAAATTGCCATTATCTATTCTTCTTTTTACTTGTTTCACAGTTGCGCGGTTTGAAGGATTGAAGAAAGTCAATCAAACCCTTTGGCTGTGATTCAATATTAATAAATTTCCTAAGGAGTCTAACAGACTCCAAAATCTTGATGCTAACGCATCGGCTTACTTAGAGTACAATTCGACGATTAATTGCTCCTTGATGTTTTCAGGGATCATTTCGCGAGATGGAATACTCAATAACTTTCCAGCTTGTTGAGAAGGATTCCAATCTAACCAATCGTAACGCTTATTAGAAGCGGTCAAAGAAGACGTAATTGCCTCCAACGATTTTGATTTTTCACGCACACTAACAACATCACCAATACGCAACGTGTAAGATGGAATGTTTACCACCTCTCCGTTTACTACGATGTGTTTGTGAGTTACTAATTGACGAGCTGCACGTCTTGTAGGTGCGATACCTAAGCGGTAAACCGTATTATCCAATCGTGATTCACACAATTGTAACAATACTTCACCTGTAATACCTTTCATTCGAGATGCTTTTTCGAACAAATTAGCGAATTGACGCTCTAAGATACCATAGGTATATTTTGCTTTTTGTTTTTCAGCAAGTTGGATAGCGTACTCTGACTGCTTACCACCTCTGCGTTTGTTCGGACCGTGCTGACCTGGGCCATACTGTCTTCTGTCTAATGCTTTGTCCGGTCCAAAAATCGGTTCACGAAAACGACGTGCGATTTTGGTCTTAGGACCTGTATATCTTGCCATATTAAAGTTAAATTAAAGGGGGATTATGAATTAAGGCTTTTCCTTCGATAACCTGATTCCCCTTTTTGATTATTACAAATTAAACGCGACGTCTTTTTGGAGGACGACATCCATTGTGAGGTAACGGAGTCACATCAACGATTTCGACTACTTCGATACCGCTATTGTGAATGGAACGTATTGCTGATTCACGACCGCCACCTGGGCCTTTCACGAAAACTTTCACTCTACGCAATCCGAAGTCATGCGCTTCTTTAGAGGCGTCTTCTGCTGCAACTTGCGCTGCATAAGGCGTGTTCTTTTTAGATCCTCTGAAACCCATTTTTCCCGCTGATGACCAAGAAATAACTTGCCCAGCGTTGTTAGTCAAAGAGATAATTACATTGTTGAAGGAAGCATTAATATGCGCTTGACCCAATGCCTCTACTTTGACTTTTTTGGTATTCTTCTTGTTTGACTTTGCCATTTTACTAACGATTATTTAGCTGCTTTTTTCTTGTTAGCAACTGTTTTTCTCTTACCTTTTCTCGTACGAGAGTTGTTCTTGGTTCGTTGACCTCTCAACGGAAGACCCGCACGGTGACGAATTCCACGTGTGCAACCGATATCCATTAAACGTTTAATGTTTAATTGAACTTCGGAGCGCAATTGTCCTTCAACCTTAATTTCAGCCAATCCTGTACGGATTAATGAAATTTGGTCGTCTGTCCAGTCTTGAACTTTGATATTTTCATCAATATCATTAGAAGTCAAGATTTTTTTGGCCGTGCTACGACCAATTCCGTAGATGTAAGTCAATCCGATTACACCTCGTTTGTTTTTTGGTAGATCTATACCTGCAATACGTGCCATAATTTACCCTTGTCTTTGTTTAAGTTTAGGATTCTTCTTGTTAATCACGTAAACTCTTCCTTTTCGTTTAACGATCTTGCAATCTACAGAACGTTTCTTTACTGAAGCTCTTACTTTCATGTTCCTATTATTTATTCTGGTTTCCTTACTTGTAACGGAAGGAAATACGTCCTTTTGTTAAATCGTACGGTGACATCTCTACTTTCACACGATCTCCGGGAAGGATTTTGATGTAGAACATTCTCATTTTACCCGAAATGTGGGCTGTAATGATGTGTCCGTTCTCTAATTCTACCCGAAACATCGCATTTGATAATGCTTCGATGATCGTACCATCTTGTTCAATTGAGCTTTGCTTAGCCATAATCTAAAAACCTGATAATTCGTTAGCTGCTCTTCGTCCGCGAACTCGCGTACCTTCCATCAAACCGTCCATGTGACGATTCAACAGGTAAGATTCAATTTGCTGAAGTGTATCCAAAACAACTCCCACCATGATCAACAATGATGTACCTCCAAAGAACATTTCAAATCCTGAGGTAATACCTGCAGCATGAGCAATGGATGGAAGGATCGCAATAATCGCCAGGAACAATGAACCCGGCAATGTAATTCGCGACACCAATGTATCAATGAAGTTCGCTGTTTCTTCACCCGGACGAACACCAGGTATAAACCCACCGTTTCGTTTCAAGTCATCAGCCATTTTACGAGGATTGATCATGATGGCCGTATAGAAATACGTGAACACAACAATCAACAAGCCCAATAATAGATTATACGTTAATCCGTAAATATCACTCAAGTTAGTTTGGAACCAGCTTGGCTTTTCACCAGGAACACCACCTCCACTAAAGATCATTACCGGAATGGTCATAATTGCTTGAGCAAAGATAATTGGCATTACACCTGATGCGTTCACCTTCAATGGCAAGTAGCTTCTAGCTCCCTGCGCATCTGCAGCTCGCGCTCCAACAACTCTTTTGGCTGTATTGAGCGGAATTTTACGCACACCTTGCACAATCAGAATGGTTCCCACCACAATCAGCATAAACACTACGATCTCCAATACGATCAATAACGGTTGTCTCATTGCCACTTCCGAAAGGAAAGACTGAGGCAGACGCGCCAAGATACCTACTGTGATCAACAATGAAATACCGTTTCCGATTCCTTTGTCGGTAATACGTTCACCCAACCAAACCGCAAACATTGAACCCGCAACCATTACAATAATGGATTGAGCCCACCAAAGCGAACCTGCATCAACAGGCAACGCACCTTTTTGACCGATATACAACGTCAGGTAACTAGGTGCCTGAGCCGCACAGATAATGATAGTCAAAATTCGAGTGTAGTTATTGATTTGCTTACGACCAGATTCGCCTTCATTTTGCATTTTCTGTACTGCCGGAACGGCCATACCTAATAGTTGCATGATGATTGACGCACTGATATACGGCATGATTCCCAACCCCATAATGGATGCGTTGGTGAAACCTCCTCCGGAGAACAATGATAATAACGTTTCTAACGTTCCTGCACCACCTGCCTCTTTTTGAGCGGAGGTTAGTGCTTCATAATTCACACCTGGAAGAACGATAAAAGATCCGATACGGTAAACAAGAATAAGAGAAAGCGTTAAGATAATACGCTTTCTCAATTCTTCAACCTTCCAGATATTCTTTATGTTTTGTATAAACCGTTTCATAGAAAAAATGTCGGCAAAGTTAATTAGATTTCTGAAACATTACCACCTTGAGCTTCAATTCCTGATTTTGCAGTGCTTGAAAACTTGTGAGCGGTTACATTTACTTTCGCTTTTAATTCACCGCGACCCAATACTTTTACTAAGTCATTGCGAGAAATCAAACCGTTTTCACGTAACACCTCCGGTGTAATATCAGTGATATTCTTACGCTCAGCAAGCGATTGAATAGCATCTAAATTAATTGCTTTATACTCAACGCGGTTAATGTTCTTGAATCCGAATTTAGGCACACGACGTTGTAACGGCATCTGACCTCCTTCAAAACCAATTTTTGTTGAATAACCTGAGCGCGATTTAGCTCCTTTGTGACCACGTGTAGATGTTCCACCGTGACCAGATCCTTGTCCACGAGCGATTCTTTTCTCTGAAAGAACCGATCCTTTGGCAGGGGTTAAACTATTTAAATTCATAGTCAATTCGATTTTAGTATTATTCTACCACTTTGATCAAATGCTCGACCTTCTTGATCATACCAAGAATCTGTGGTGTTGCTTCTTTCTCTACTATTTGGTTCAACTTGCGGAATCCCAACGCCTGAATGGTTCGTTTTTGACGAGCCGGACGTTTGATAGCACTGCGAACCTGTTGAATTTTAATTGTTGCCATACTATTTAAGATTAACCGTTAAACACTTTATCCAAACTAATTCCACGCTGACGTGCAACTGTAACTGCATCACGCATGTTTGCCAATGCATCCATGGTTGCTTTTACCACGTTGTGTGGGTTAGATGAACCTTGAGATTTCGCTAATACATTGTGAACACCTACTGACTCTAATACTGCACGCATCGCACCACCTGCGATTACACCTGTACCTTCTGTAGCTGGCTTCAACAATACTTGTGCTCCACCGAATTTTCCTTTTTGTGCGTGAGGAACAGTTCCTCTTAAGATCGGAACCTTGATCAGGTTTTTCTTCGCGTCGTCAATACCTTTAGTAATTGCTTCGGTTACTTCCTTTGCTTTACCAAGACCATGACCTACGATACCGTGCTCATCACCTACCACAACGATAGCTGAAAAACTGAATGTACGACCACCTTTTGTTACTTTGGTCACACGGTTTACAGATACCAATTTATCTTTAAGCTCAATTTCTGAGGCTTTAACTCTATTTAATGCTTGTGCTGCCATTACTCTTAAAATTTAAGTCCGCCTTCTCTTGCTGAATCGGCTAATGATTTAACGCGACCGTGGTACAAATAACCGTTACGATCAAACACTACTGACTCAACGCCAGCTTTCACTGCTTTTTCAGCGATTTCTTTTCCTACAACAGCTGCTTGATCGATTTTATTTTTCTTATCGGCTGCTTTGTTGTTGTATGAAGATGCTGCGACCAGAGTAACTCCGTTTGTATCATCGATCAACTGAGCATAGATTTGCTTATTGGAACGATATACAGACAAACGAGGCAACTGAGCTGTACCAGAAATTTTCTTTCTGATTCTTCGCTTAATTTTTGCTCTTCTGTTTAATTTACTAAATGCCATAACTTCTAAAATTATTTTTTACCTGCAGATTTACCAGCTTTTCTTCTAATCTCTTCGCCCATGAAGCGAATACCTTTTCCTTTGTAGGGTTCAGGTTTACGAAGGGAACGTATCTTGGCGGCTACCTGACCCAAAAGTTGCTTATCGTATGACTCAAGAGTCACAACCGGAGCTTTACCTTTTTGAGTATCTGCAGATACCTTAATTTCTTTCGGAAGTTCGATAGCAATAGGGTGAGAGTATCCTAATGACAACTCCAACAGTTGACCTGTTGCAGTAGCACGATAACCTACACCAATTACCTCCATTTCCTTTTTGTACCCTTCGGAAACACCTACAATCATGTTGTTAATCAAAGAACGGTATAAACCATGCTTTGCTCTATGATCTGGCGCATCAGACGCGCGGGTAAAAGTGATTTCGGAACCTTCGATGTTGATGGTTACACAAGAATCAAGTTCTTGTTGTAACTGTCCTTTCGGTCCTTTCACGGAAACTGTGCTTCCTTCCACTTTTACTTCAACTCCACTCGGGATTGTTACTGGGGATTTACCTATCCTTGACATTACTTGTGAATTGTTTCAAATTAATATACGTAGCAGAGAACTTCTCCACCTACGTTTTCTTTTCTTGCTTCTTTGTCTGTGATCACACCTCTTGAAGTAGAAACGATAGCGATACCCAAACCATTCAATACACGTGGCATTTCAGCTGAGGCACTATATTTACGAAGTCCCGGACGAGAAGCTCGTTGGATCTTAGTGATCGCCGGAACTTTAGTAGATGGGTTGTACTTCAAAGCGATTTTAATCACTCCTTGTTTGTCATCGTCTTCGAATTTGTAATTCGCGATATAACCTTGATCAAATAAGATCGCAGTCATTGCGCGTTTCACGTTTGAACCAGGAATTTCAACCATTTTCAAACGAGCTGCGCTTGCATTACGAATTCGTGTCAGATAATCTGCAATAGGATCTGTATACATGTCCTTTTTTCTTTATTAATTACTTGGTAGAGTTTCAATCCGTCAACTGACGAAGACTTTTACCAACTTGCTTTTTTAACACCCGGGATTTTACCAGCCAAGGCCATTTCACGGAAAGTAACACGTGAAATACCAAACTGACGCATATAACCACGAGGACGACCAGTCAAACCACAACGGTTGTGCAAACGAACTTTAGAAGAATTCGCTGGCAATTGTTGCAAAGCATCCCAATCACCGGCAGCTTTCAATTCGGCACGTTTTGCGGCGAACTTAGCTACCATTTTTTCTCTTTTGCGCTCACGCGCTTTCATTGATTCCTTAGCCATCTTACTTATTTTTTAATGAACGGGAATCCGAATGCATCTAACAATGCTCTTCCTTCTTCGTCGCTCTCAGCTGATGTAACAAATGTGATATCCATTCCTAAGATCTTGTTCACCTTATCGATGTCGATCTCCGGGAAAATGATGTGTTCTTTAACACCTAAGTTAAAGTTTCCGCGTCCGTCAAATCCTTTGGCATTAATACCTCGGAAGTCACGAGTACGTGGCAAAGCGATGGAAATGAAACGATCTAAGAAGTCGTACATTTTATCTCCGCGAAGCGTAACTTTCGTACCGATAGGCATTCCTTTACGCAATTTGAAGTTTGAAACGTCTTTTTTAGAATTCGTTGCCACTGCTTTTTGCCCTGCGATGCGTGAAACATCTGCGATAGCATGGTCAATGATTTTTTTGTCAGCAACCGCATCACCCAATCCCTGGCTGATAACGATCTTCTGCAATCTAGGTACGCGCATTACTGTTTTGTACCCAAATTTCTCAACCAATGCAGGAATAATCTCTGCACGGTACTGATCTTTTAGTCTTGGTGAATAACTCATTACTTGATCTCCTCTCCAGATTTTTTAGAATAACGTACTAACTTTCCTTTCTCGTTCAACTTACGACCGGTTCTAGAAGCTTGTCCTTTAATGACTACCATCAAGTTAGAGATATGAATTGTACCTTCTTTCTCGATGATTCCACCCTGAGGTTCCGAAGCACTAGGCTTCGTGTGACGTTTTACAACATTCACACCTCCAACGGTAGCACGTTCTTTTGTTCTATCAATCGTAAGGACAGTTCCTTCCTGTCCGTTTGACTCACCGCTTAGTACTTTAACAGTGTCGCCAATTTTGATGTGTAATTTCTTTTGCATGACTAACTGATTAAAGTACTTCGGGAGCAAGTGAAACAATTTTCATGTAATTGTTTTCACGAAGCTCGCGAGCTACGGGTCCAAAAATACGGGTTCCTCTCATCTCCCCCGCCTGATTCAAGATAACGCAAGCGTTATCATCGAAACGAATGTAAGAACCGTCTGGTCGGCGAACCTCCTTACGTGTTCTTACAATAACCGCCTTAGCGACCGATCCTTTTTTCACGGCACCAGAGGGCATTGCGCTCTTAACAGCTACGACAATTTTGTCTCCAACCGATGCGTAACGACGTTTTGTACCACCCAAAACACGGATGACCAATACTTCTTTCGCACCTGAATTGTCAGCAACTGCAAGTCTTGATTCTGATTGTATCATTACAATAAATTATTTTGCTCTTTCAATAATTTCTACTAATCTCCAGTTCTTGTTCTTTGACAAGGGACGGGTCTCCATGATTTTCACAGTATCACCAATATGGCAATCGTTGTTTTCATCGTGGGCGACAAATTTAGTAGTTTTTTTCACAAACTTACCGTACTTCGGGTGTTTTACTTTACGTTCAACAGCAACAACGATTGATTTTTCCATCTTATCGCTAGTCACAGTCCCGACACGCTCTTTTCTTAAATTACGCTTTTCCATTTCAAGCTTCTTTTACTGGACTCGTCAAGCCTTAGGCTGACTGAGTCTCACGTTTTTTCAATTCAGTATTCAAACGAGCAATAGTTCGGCGAACGTCACGAATTTGGATTGGATTTTCGAGTGGAGTCACTGCATGTCCGATCTTCATTTTTGTTAACGTTTCTGATGAGTTCACCAAACGTGTTTTCAAGTCTTCAACTGAAAGTTTACTAATTTCTTGTTGTTTCATGGCTTCAATTATTTACCAGGTATAACATAATCGTTACGCACGACAAACTTACATTTTACAGGAAGTTTCTGTGCTGCCAAGCGCAATGCTTCTTTCGCGATTTCGTACGGAACGCCATCAGCTTCAAACATAATACGACCTGGTCTTACGACTGCCACCCAGTGGCTTGGAGCACCTTTACCTTTACCCATACGTACCTCAGCTGGTTTAGCTGTTACCGGTTTGTCTGGGAAGATACGGATCCACACCTTACCTTCACGTTTCATGTAACGCGTTACCGCGATACGAGAAGCTTCGATTTGGCGTGATGTAATCCATCCTGGCTCCAACGTTTTTAGTCCAAATGAACCGAACGCGATAGTTGCGCCACGTTGAGCTTCACCACGGTTACGACCCTTTTGTACTCTTCTAAATTTGGTTCTCTTTGGAGATAACATCTTTCGAAAATTTTAAATGGTAATTACTTCTTTTTACGGTTGTCACCACCGCCGCGGTTTGCACCACCACGATTGTCTTTTCCACCAGGACGACGGTTTCCGCGATCACGGTCACCAGATGGAGCACCACCTTTAGCGCCTTGAGCAGCCATTCCGACATTTGGAGAAAGATCACGACGACCGTAAACTTCACCTTTACAGATCCATACTTTGATACCGATCAAACCGTAAGTAGTCAATGCCTCGCCTACTGCGTAATCGATATCTGCTCTGAACGTATGTAACGGAGTACGTCCATCTTTGTACATTTCCGAACGGGCCATCTCTGCACCGTTCAAACGACCTGAAATTTTCACTTTGATACCTTCGGCACCCATTCGCATGGTAGAACCGATAGACATCTTAATTGCACGACGGAAAGAAATGCGAGCTTCCAACTGACGAGCGATTCCATCCGCCACCAAACGAGCATCCAATTCAGGACGTTTCACCTCGAAGATGTTGATTTGGATTTCTTTTTTCGTCAATTTTTTCAACTCCTCTTTCAATTTGTCGACTTCCTGACCACCTTTACCGATAATCACACCCGGACGAGCCGTGTTGATTGTAACAGTAACGAGCTTGAGGGTACGCTCGATGATGATTTTCGCAATGCTTGCTCTGGATAAACGGGCGTGCAGATACTTACGGATTTTATCGTCTTCAACGATTTTATCGCGGTAGTCATCTCCACCGTACCAGTTAGATTCCCATCCGTGGATGAAACCTAGTCTATTACCTATTGGATTCGTTTTTTGTCCCATTTTCCTTCAATTAATTTGTGCTGCTAACGCCGTCTTTTGAACCGACAACGATAGTAACGTGGTTAGACCGTTTACGAACTCGGTAAGCTCTACCTTGAGGAGCAGTCTGGATACGTTTTAACATACCAGCGCTTCCAACTTCAATAGTCTCTACCACTAATTTTTCATCTTCAATGCTTTTCCCTTCGTTTTTCGCTTCCCAGTTTGCAATTGCAGAACGCAATAATTTGGATAAGCTCAACGAAGCATCTTTTGCATTGTGTTGCAATATGTTTAGAGCTTTGTTGACTTCAACACCGCGTACAAGATCCGCAACCAATCTCATTTTGCGTGGAGAGACAGAAGAGTTATTCAACTGCGCGATTGCAGTAAGGCTCTTCTCCTCTTTTAGTTTGTCAGCTCTTAATCTTTTTCTAGCGCCCATGTCACTTGAATTTTAACTATCTTTTTTTATCCTTTTTGTTACCACCATGACCACGGAAGTTACGCGTTGGAGAGAATTCTCCCAATTTGTGACCTACCATGTTCTCTGTAACGAATACAGGAATAAACTTATTCCCGTTATGTACGGCAAATGTCAACCCGACGAAGTCAGGAGTGATACATGAAGCGCGTGACCAGGTTTTAATAACTGATTTGCTTCCATTTGCTTGCGCGTCATCCACACGTTTTGACAACTTGTAGTGAACGAACGGCGGTTTTTTCAACGAACGACTCATACCTTATTTCTTTCTTCTTTCGATGATGAACTTATCTGAATACTTCTTCTTAGAACGTGTCTTATACCCTTTAGCAGGCATACCGTTACGTGAACGTGGAAGACCTCCGGCATTTCTACCTTCACCACCACCCATCGGGTGATCGACTGGATTCATTACCACACCACGAACGCGAGGACGACGACCTAACCAGCGAGAGCGACCTGCTTTCCCTGAAACGACTAATGAATGCTCTCCGTTAGAGACAGCACCGATAGTAGCCATACAAGTTACCAGGATCATACGTGTTTCACCAGAAGGCATTTTGATGATTGCATAGCGACCATCACGAGCGTTCAATTGCGCATACGTTCCAGCACCACGAGCGATAGCACCACCTTTTCCAGGGTGCAACTCAATGTTGTGGATAACCGTTCCTAGTGGAACGTCGGATAAAAATAGTGCGTTACCTACGTTTGGTGTCGCAGTTTTTCCCGCTACTACTTTATCGCCAACTTTTAATCCTTCAGGTGCGATAATGTATCGTTTCTCACCATCCACATAATAAAGCAATGCGATACGAGCAGTACGGTTCGGATCATATTCGATTTGTTTCACAACAGCAGGAATGTCTTGCTTGTCGCGTTTGAAATCGATGATACGGTACTTCTGCTTGTGACCACCACCCATGTAACGCATGGTCATACGACCATCGTTGTTCCGACCACCAGACTTACCAATACTACCAGTTACGAGGCTCTTTTCAGGAACGTTCGTAGTGACTTCCGAGTAAGTACTGTTGATCTTGTGTCTTTGCCCTGGAGTTGTAGGCTGAAATTTTCTAAGACCCATCAGTTTCTTGTTAAAAAATTAGTTAAACAAATCAATCGTTTCTCCTGCAGCAACAGTAATGATGGCTTTTTTCCATACTTTACTTGGTTGCTCAACGACACCTCTATTCGTAAATTTTGTAGAGGATTTACCACCGCCATAAGTGAGTGTGCGTACATTAACAACGTTAACTCCGTACATCTTTTCGACGGCACTTTTAATTTCGAGCTTATTAGCCGTTCTCTCAACAACGAATGAGAAACTGTTGCTCTTTTCAGTAGCTTCAGTTGCTTTCTCGGTGATGATTGGCTTTTTAATAATACTTTTCATTGCAATTAGTTTAGAATCTTTTCGATTACTGAAATTGAACTTTCGGTAAGCACTACTTTTTTCGCATTCAATACATCATACGTATTAACGGAATCAGCAGGTACTACTTTCACGCGTTGCAAGTTGCGGGAAGACAAGTAAACGTTATCGTTTCCTGCTCCTACGATCATCAACACTTTTTCGTTTGCCAAGTTCAAGTTGGTCAATAACGATTTGAATTCTGCTGTTTTCGGTGTTGCCAAAGCTACGTCTTCTAAGATCATGATTGAATCCATTTTCGCTTTGTAAGCAAATGCTGACTTACGAGCTAAACGTTTCAACTTGATATTTAATTTGAAGTGGTAGTTGCGTGGACGTGGACCGAAGATACGACCACCACCAATACGAGTACCGGATTTCACACTACCTGCACGAGCACCACCGGTACCTTTTTGCTTCTTAATTTTTCTGGTAGATCCAGCGATCTCTGCTCTTTCTTTCGACTTGTGCGTTCCTTGACGACGATTTGCCAAGTGTTGCTTAACGTCTAAGTAAATCGCGTGATCATTCGGCTCAATACCGAAGATCTCATCCGACAAGGATACTTTTTTGGAAGTAGCCTTTCCTTTGCTGTCAATTACTTTTACTTCCATTATTTCTCAATTGTTACGGTTGAACCTTTAGAACCAGGGATTGATCCTTTTACAATAAGCAGGTTTCTGTCAGTCATTACTTTCAAAACCTGTAGGTTTTCCATCTTCACACGTTTGTTACCCATCTGACCTGCCATACGCATTCCTTTGAATACACGTGCAGGATAAGAACATGCTCCGATTGAACCCGGTGCACGCAGACGGTTGTGTTGACCGTGTGTAGCTTGTCCAACCCCGCCAAATCCGTGACGTTTCACAACCCCTTGGAAACCTTTTCCTTTGGAAGTTCCTACTACACCAACGTATTCGCCCTCTTCGAACAACTCTACGTTAACAATATCTCCGAGACTAAGTGCGCTATCAAAACCTTTGAACTCTACCAAACGAGATTTCGGTGTTGTGTTCGCTTTTTTGAAGTGACCTTTCAATGCATTCGGCGTGTTTTTTTCTTTACGCTCTCCGAATCCTAATTGAATGGCCTCATACCCGTCTTTCTCTTGTGTTTTAACCTGAGTTACTACACAAGGACCAGCTTCTATTACCGTGCATGGTGTTGCCTTACCCTCGGCACTGTAGACGCTAGTCATTCCGATTTTTCTACCAATAATTCCAGGCATACTTTACTAATTATAAATTATAAATTATTAAAGTGATGTAAATTCCATTTGGGGGCGTGATGAATCGCGCCCCCACCGGACATTTCATCACACTTTAATTTCTACATCAACTCCACTCGGAAGTTCCAATCGCATTAACGCATCTACTGTTTTTGAAGAAGAACTGTAGATATCCAACAAACGCTTGTAAGAACACAATTCGAACTGCTCACGCGCTTTTTTGTTAACGTGTGGAGAACGCAATACAGTGTAAATACGTTTGTGTGTCGGAAGTGGAATTGGTCCACTTACTACCGCTCCCGTAGCCTTTACGGTTTTCACGATTTTCTCAGCCGACTTATCAACTAAGTTGTGGTCGTATGATTTTAATTTAATTCTAATCTTTTGGCTCATTACTTATGTATTAAGCGGAAACTTTTCCATTAACTTTTGATATAACGTCCTCAGCAACATTCTTAGGAGCCTCTGCAAAGTGAGAGAATTCCATAGAAGAAGTAGCACGACCTGATGACATGGTACGCAATTGTGTTACGTAACCGAACATTTCAGACAATGGAACATCAGCCTTAACGACTTTCGATCCGTGTTTGTCATCCATTCCACGCATCATACCACGACGACGGTTCAAGTCACCAACGATATCACCCATGTTTTCTTCCGGACACACGACTTCAATTTTCATGATTGGTTCCAACAAGATCGGTTTTGCTTGTTTCAATGCTGAACGGTAAGCCATTTTAGCAGCCATCTCGAACGACAATGAATCTGAATCGACCGCGTGGAATGAACCATCAATCAACTCTACTTTCATCGCTTCAACAGGGAAACCTGCCAAGACACCATTTTTCATGGATTCTTTGAAACCTTTCTCAACAGAAGGGATAAATTCACGAGGAATGTTACCACCTTTGATTGAGTTAATGAATTCCAAACCAGTTTTTTCAGAATCCGTTTGTGGAGAAATTTTCACCAAAATATCGGCAAATTTACCACGACCACCCGATTGTTTTTTGTAAACCTCACGGTGATCAACAAGAGCAGTGATATCCTCACGGTAAGACACCTGTGGTGCACCTTGATTTACCTCTACTTTAAACTCACGTTTCAAACGGTCAACGATGATCTCCAAGTGAAGCTCACCCATTCCTGAAATGATTGTTTGTCCTGTCTCTTCATCTGTGTTTACACGGAAAGTCGGATCTTCTTCAGACAATTTGTTCAAACCAGTTGACAAACGGTCAGAATCAGCTTGAGTTTTAGGCTCAATAGCGATACCGATAACCGGCTCAGGAAAGTTCATTGATTCCAAAATGATCGGATGACCTTCTGCACACAATGTATCACCTGTACGGATATCTTTAAATCCTACAACCGCTCCGATATCACCTGCACCAAGCTCATCAATTTGATTTTGCTTGTTAGCGTGCATCTGGAAGATACGAGAGATACGTTCTTTATTGTCTGAACGCGTGTTGTAAACATAAGAACCTGCAGGAAGAACACCTGAGTATGCACGGATAAAGCACAAACGACCTACGAAAGGATCGGTTGCAATTTTAAATGCCAATGCAGCAAACGGAGCATCGTAAGAAGGTAAACGCTCTTCTTCTTCATCTGTTTTTGGGTTAGTTCCAATAATAGAACCATTATCCAATGGAGAAGGAAGAATTTCCATTACCATATCCAACATTGCTTGAACACCTTTGTTTTTGAAAGATGAACCACACATCATCGGAACTACTTTTCCTGAAATTGTAGCCGCACGTAATGCAGTCAAAATCTCACGCTCAGTCAATGAATTTTCGTCTTCGAAGAATTTCTCCATCAACGTTTCATCGAACTCAGCAACAGCTTCCAACAATTCACTTCTTAAGCGACGTGCTTCGTCAATGATATCAGCAGGGATTTCAACTTCCTGGAAAGTCATACCCATATCGTGCTCATTCCACTCGATCCCTTTAAAGTTGATCAAGTCAACAACACCTCTGAAGTTATCTTCATCACCGATATTGATTTGCAAAGGTAACGCGTGGCTACCCAACATTTCTTTTACCTGACGACAAACATTCAAAAAGTCAGCTCCAGAACGGTCCATTTTGTTAACGAAACCGATGCGTGGAACATTGTAATTGTTAGCCAAACGCCAGTTAGTCTCTGATTGAGGCTCAACACCATCAACAGCAGAGAATAAGAATACCAAACCATCCAATACACGTAACGAACGATTCACCTCAACTGTAAAGTCAACGTGTCCCGGGGTATCAATGATATTGATGTGGTAATTTTGATTTCTGTATTTCCAGTTAACTGTTGTAGCAGCAGAAGTAATGGTGATACCACGTTCTTGCTCTTGCTCCATCCAGTCCATGGTAGCACCACCGTCGTGAACTTCACCAATTTTGTGGTTTACACCAGCATAGTAAAGAATACGTTCGGTAGTGGTTGTTTTTCCAGCATCGATGTGAGCTGCAATACCAATATTTCTTGTGAATTTAAGATCTCTTGCCATGACTATTAGAATCTAAAATGTGAGAATGCTTTATTCGCTTCAGCCATACGAAGTGTATCTTCTTTCTTTTTGAAAGCAGCACCTTCTTCTTTTGAAGCAGCAATAATTTCAGAGGCCAATTTACCTGCCATTGATTTCTCGTTACGTTTACGTGCGTAACCAATCAACCATTTCATGGCCAATGATTGTTTACGTCCTTCACGAACCGGAGTAGGAATTTGGAAAGTAGCTCCACCAACACGACGAGAACGCACCTCCACAGATGGAGTAACGTTATCTAGTGCTTTTTTGAACACTTCCAATGCTTCTTGTTCTTCTAATTTTTTGTCTACGATTTCAATTGCATCGTAGAAAATCTTAAATGCCAGGTTCTTTTTACCGGAATACATCAAGTTGTTTACAAACTTCGTTACTGTAACGTCGTTAAACTTTGGATCCGGGAGGATGGCAATTTTTTTCGCTTTTCTTCTTCTCATCTCTTCAAAGTTTTATTATTTCTTAGCTTTTGGACGTTTTGTTCCATACTTAGAACGACGTTGTGAACGGCCTTCAACACCAGCTGTATCTTCAGCACCACGAACGATGTGGTAACGAACCCCTGGTAAATCTTTAACCCTTCCACCACGCACAAGAACCAATGAGTGTTCTTGTAAGTTGTGACCTTCACCACCGATGTAGGCATTTACCTCTTTACCGTTGGTAAGACGAACACGCGCTACTTTACGCATAGCTGAGTTCGGCTTCTTAGGTGTAGTGGTGTACACACGCACACATACTCCTTTGCGCTGCGGGCAAGAATCCAAAGCCGCTGACTTTGACTTCTTAACAACCGCAGTCCTTCCCTTGCGCACTAACTGTTGGATAGTTGGCATACAGTACTCAAATTTTGTTTGTTAATAAATATACTTTCACCCCAAAGAACACACTTTGAGGGGTGCAAAGATAGAGAGAAATTCTTAGGATGCAAGAGCTTTGCTAAAAAAGTGCTGTTTTTGAACAAATTAATGTTGATGAGATCATTTCTTGGAAATATTTCGTTAGCACTTTAGTAAAAAAAGTTACATGGAATTTGATTTTTTAATTACTGGATCTAGTCTTTTTCTATACCCATTCTCTGTAATTAGAAGTATCAAAGGAGCAAATAACCTGAGTTTAATAAATAACGTGAGTTCGGGATAAGAATTCAGTCAGATCGCTTAGAAATAGCCGTCTTCTGCTCGAAAAACATTCATCTGCTTCGTTGTATTTCTTAGCGATGACTCGCCATCCCTAAGAAATACGCCTTACATCTGAACATTTTATGAATTTCTGACGGGTATTCTTATCCCGAACTCAGGTTAAATAGTAAACCGCCTCAAAACTACTTTTGAGACGGTCTTCAATCTATTAATGATGTTCTCGTTATTTATTCAATAACAACCTTTTTAGTGATTGATGTCGATTTTGTTTTTACAACAAAATCATAAACTCCTCTTGCCCAACCTCTAACACTTATTTCGGTTGGGCTATTAACCTCTTTAGCTACGAAAACCAAACGACCATTCGCATCATACACCTCAACGTTTAACTTGACTAATGGATCTGTTCCTTCAATCAACACAAATTCAAATGCTGGATTTGGATATATTCTAAACAATTCAATTTCACTATTTTGCAAACTCAAACACGATTGAACTTCTATCATTTGTGTTTCGCTATTAGAACAGCCATTCGAATTACTAAAGGTGTACGTAATTTCATGTTGCCCTATTCCAGCAATTTGCGGATCGAATGTACTTCCATTAATTCCCAATCCTGAATAAATACCACCTAATGGAATACCTCCATTTAAACTAGTCAAATTGGATTCAAAACAAAGCAAATCAGGAACAGTTAATGTTACTTCTGGCAATGGATTTACAGTAACAGATGTGGTGGATGACGACAAAGAAGAACATCCGTTTCCATCTGTATAAAGTACGTCGTGATTTCCTGTGGAACTAACAGTTATCGATTGTGATGTTGAACCATTTGACCACATATTTCCGTTGATGGCAGACGATGTTAACTCAACGGAGTTTCCTTCACAAAACGTTGTAGCTCCACTCGCACTAATGGTTGGCGCTACCGGTGTTGGATTTACAGTAACAGATGTGGTGGATGACAACAACGAAGAACATCCGTTTCCATCTGTATAAAGTACGTCGTGATTTCCTGTGGAACTAACAGTTATCGATTGTGATGTTGAACCATTTGACCACGTATTTCCATTGATGGCAGATGACGTTAATTCAACAGAGTTTCCTTCACAAAACGTTGTAACACCACTTGCACTAATGGTTGGCGCTGCCGGTGTTGGATTTACTGTTACAGATATGGTGGATGACGACATCGAAGAACATCCGTTTCCATCTGTATATATTACGTCATGATTTCCTGTGGAACTAACAGTAATCGATTGTGATGTTGAACCATTAGACCAAAGGTTTCCGGTTGCTGATGACGAAGTCAATACAACACTTCCACCCGCGCAGAAGGTAGTTGAACCACCTGCCGTGATTGTTGGTGCTGATGGAAGCGGTGTGACGGTAACAGTTGTTCCTGCTGAACTAGCTGATGTACAGCCACCATTTGTTACGGCAACAGTATATGTTCCAGCAGTTGAAACCGTGATGGATTGCGTTGTTGCCCCTGTCGACCAAAGGTTTCCGGTTGCGGATGACGAGGTCAATACTACACTTCCACCTGCGCAGAAGGTAGTTGAACCACCGGCTGTGATTGTTGGCGCTGAGGGAAGCGGTGTGACTGTAACAGTTGTTCCAGTTGAACTAGCTGATGTACAGCCACCACTTGTTACGGCAACAGTATATGTTCCAGCAGTTGAAACCGTGATGGATTGCGTTGTTGCTCCTGTAGACCAAAGGTTTCCGGTTGCTGATGACGAAGTCAAGACAACACTTCCACCAGCGCAGAAAGTAGTTGAACCACCTGCTGTGATTGTTGGTGCTGAGGGAAGAGGTGTTACGGTGACGGTTGTTGCCGTTGATGACGCAGATGTACAACCTCCGCTTGAACGCGTAACCGTATAATTCCCACTTGTTGTAACAGTAATCGATTGAGTTGTTGCCCCTGTCGACCAAAGGTTTCCGGTTGCGGATGACGAAGTCAATACAACACTTCCACCTGCACAGAAAGTGGTTGAACCACCTGCCGTGATTGTTGGTGTTGATGGAAGAGGTGTTACGGTGACGGTTGTTGCCGTTGATGGCGCTGATGTACAACCTCCACTTGTGCGTGTAACCGTATAATTCCCACTTGTTGTAACAGTAATCGATTGGGTAGTTGCACCATTCGACCAAAGGTTTCCGGTTGCGGATGACGAAGTCAAGACAACACTTCCACCTGCACAGAAGGTAGTTGAACCACCGGCTGTGATTGTTGGCGCTGAGGGAAGCGGTGTGACGGTAACAGTTGTTCCAGTTGAGCTAGCTGATGTACAGCCACCATTTGTTACGGCAACAGTATATGTTCCAGCAGTTGAAACCGTGATGGATTGCGTTGTTGCCCCTGTCGACCAAAGGTTTCCGGTTGCGGATGACGAAGTCAATACTACACTTCCACCCGCGCAGAAGGTAGTTGAACCACCTGCCGTGATTGTTGGTGCTGAGGGAAGAGGTGTTACGATGACGGTTGTTGCTGCTGATGGCGCTGATGTACAACCTCCACTTGAACGCGTAACCGTATAATTCCCACTTGTTGTAGCAGTAATCGATTGGGTAGTTGCACCATTAGACCAAAGGTTTCCGGTTGCGGATGACGAAGTTAAGACAACACTTCCACCTGCACAGAAGGTAGTTGAACCACCGGCTGTGATTGTTGGCGCTGAGGGAAGCGGTGTGACGGTAACAGTTGTTCCAGTTGAGCTAGCTGATGTACAACCACCACTTGTTACGGCAACAGTATATGTTCCAGCAGTTGAAACCGTGATGGATTGAGTTGTTGCTCCTGTAGACCAAAGGTTTCCGGTTGCGGATGACGAAGTCAATACTACACTTCCACCCGCGCAGAAGGTAGTTGAACCACCTGCCGTGATTGTTGGTGCTGAGGGAAGAGGTGTTACG